>CAWGSV010000016.1:0-11360 GCA_963825365.1 uncultured Acidobacteriota bacterium
GTCCACCACCGCAAGCGAAGATGATGCATTTGTTGATGGGTGCAAACCTTACCGGCGCCGTTTCCTGTTTGGCGCAACTTGGAATTCCGGATCTTCTGGAAGCGGGGCCGAAGTCCGCCGACGAACTGGCGCGCGAGATCGGAGCTCATCCGCGCGCGCTGTATAGATTGATGCGCGCGACATCGAGCGTTGGGGTTTTATCGGAAGGAGCGGATGGGAAATTCTCCCAAACGCCGGAGTCCGAAGTTCTGCGGAGCAACGCGAATCCCAGCTTGCGCGCGATCGCCATCATGCATCGCCACGAATGGAATACGCGCGGATGGGAGCAGCTCGAGTATTGCGTGAGGACAAACAGCACAGCCGTCGAGAAGATTTATGGCATGCCGATCTTCGAGTATTTCAAGCAGCACCCGGAAGAAGCACAGGTTTTCAACGACGCCATGACGTCATATTCGATGTTGGACAGTCCAGCCGTCGTTGATGCGTATCCATTTGAGGGAATCCATTCCATCGTGGACGTGGCGGGTGGACATGGATTATTGCTGGCGACAATTCTTGAGCGGCATCCGGCGATGCGCGGGACACTTTATGATTTGCCGGAAGTGACGGCCGGCGCGAAGAACGGGCCGCTGAAGAAAGTGATGGATCGTTGCACGCTGCAGTCGGGCGATATGTTCTCCACAGTTCCGGCCGGCGCCGATGCTTACATCATGAAGCACATCATTCATGACTGGCCGGACGACCGGTCCGTCAGCATTTTGAAGGCGTGCCGGAAGAATGTGAATTCTGACGGCAAGCTGCTGGTGGTGGACTCGGTGATCCAGCCGGGCAACGATTATGCTCCCGGAAAATTCCTGGATCTTCAAATGCTGATTGCCGCCGGTGGATGCGAGCGCACGGAAGAACAGTTCCGCGCACTCTTTGTGGCGTCGGGTTGGAAGCTGAACCGTGTGGTTCCGACCGCGGCGCCGGCCTCAATCGTTGAAGGTGTTCCGGCTTAACGGCAGAGATCAATACTCAACGCCCAAGTTGGCGAGCGCTGCATGGCCGATAAATTATTTTGGTGGTGCGGCCGGTGGCTCAAAGTGCTTCGGATCCACGGGAACATTTACTTGGATCTCAGTGAATTTGTAGCGCAGGCCGCCGCTGGTTCCAAAGCTGGCTGTTGCGCCGGGCAACTTTACGCCATTCACGTCGTGGTAGTCGCTATATACCGTCTCAAACGGATACGTTCCGAGCGGGGTGGTCACGTCACCGTGAGTCTTGTAGAACAGTCCTGATTGAGTGTCGAAATAATCGCGCACCCGAGTGTTGCCGATGTGCGCCTCGAGAACGTAGTAGGAATGGTCACCGATTTTCTCGATGCCCGTGACGGTTCGTGGCGTGGGTGGCGTAGTAACTCTGAAAGGCGCAACTGCCGGATTTGAAGATTTGAAGACCTTCACCTGGTCGGGAGAAATATCCACGGTTCCATTCGGCGTCATGTTCCAGCCCCGATCTCCCACTACGAGCTGCCGTGCCTTAAACCCCTGACTGGATACGGTTTGCTCAATCTTGTCTGGCATGACTGCGTAAATCTCGATGTTGATGGGCGGCCCCAGGTCGGGGTCCACCGTCGCGATCATGTGCATTGAAGTCACCGGTGTGGTGCCGATCGCTTTCCGGTAATTCTCGTAGACGGTTTCAACGCTGGGTAGAGCCTGCCCGGGCGCAGACGCCGGGGAAACAGGTGGTGTTGCTGAGGCGGGTTGTCCCGGTCGAGGGCCGGGCTGGCGTTCTTTCATGTAGGCGGCAATTTGCTCAGGAGTCTTGTTGTCCTTGCCCCAGTAATTGGGGGCGCCGTTTGGCTTGATGCTGCCCTGATGGCAGGTATTGCAGGTGACGACTTGTTTGCCGCCGAAGTTTGCGGCGTTAATGTCGCGAGTCATCTGGATCATTTTGCGAGCGGTAAGTTTGGCTTGCTTGTCGTCGCTTTCGTTGGCCGCGGTGTGGCAGTGCTGGCAGGGAACTCCGAGAGAGCCAGCAATGAACCACATGCCGTTTGTAAATTCGCTGGCCGGGACGTCCTTCAGGACTTGAACATTTTTGAAGAATTCGCCGGCGGTTTTGTCGGGTGGTGGTTGCGGAGCGGGCGATTGCGCGCTGACCGAAGCGGCGAAATAGAGTGCTGGAGCTAATGACACTAGTGCGAAGAGAACGAGAGTTTTTCTCACGGCGGCTCCCTGAGAAGGAAGTGGAGTTTCTGGTATGGCTCCAGGGAGTGATACGCATTGATTATCGGAATATTTCGCGGACTGGAGAAAAAGAGGCGGAATTTGAGTTGAGTTTGGCAGCGTTCTGGCGAATGGCAGCGAGAAGCCTCGGGGCTGCGGAACGCCCCAAGCTACACGAGCGCGCGGCGCGCTCGACGGAAGTGCGATACACTCGTGGCAACAGCGACGGACCTGCGCGGATGATTACGCGCCCGGCAGCGCATCCTCAGAGATGATTTTGCTACATTGTAATTGGGCTTCTCTGTTGGAGCCTGCGGCCTGTGACTGTTAGAATGCAACGCATGGCTGATTGGCGACATATTCAAGGCAAAATTCGGAAAGCACGGACCAGGTAGCGATCCTCCGGGACAGCTGGCTGCGCTTTATGAAAGCACGCGCGACGCGATGGTGGCGTTTGAGCTGGCGCGCCTGCATGAAAAAAATGGCAGCAATGCCGACGCGGCGACGTGGTATCTGACTGCGGCGGAGAAGTTTCGGCGCGCCCAATGGAAAACAAAGGCGCAGGAAGCGTTGGTGCGATTGGGAGTTGAGGTGCCATTGGCAATAACGGAAGCAGGCGCGCTGGCGGCGGAGCCGGGAAGCGTTTCGCCGGAGCAGGTGCAGGGCGAAGTGATGCGGGAAATTTCCGGTACGGATAAATTGTTCGGGCGATCGGAAGCGTCGAGCCAATTTGCGGAAGCGACTGGCGAGCCTGACACGGATGCGGATGAGGGAATGAGCGCGCCGGGAGAATCGGAAGGCGCGGGAGATGTTGCGACATCGGCTGCGATTGAAGGAGTTGGAGCTGCTGGTGATGCCGCGAAGAAGCGGCGTCGGCGTGGACGCAGAGGCGGACGCGGACGGCGGAAGAAAGTTGTGGGCGCGCCGGGAACTGCGGCGACGGTTGCGAGTCCGGTTGCAGTGACGCCGGCTTCGGTTGAGCAAGCTAGCACGCCACCAGTAGAACCGCGAATGGCGGCGCCGAGGCCGAGTCCACAAGTTTCAGGACGGGCATCTGGAAGAGTTTCGTCGTCGGGTCAACGTGGACAGGGATCGAGCGTGCCTTCGGATATTCGCCGGCGGGAGGCGGGACCGGTTGCGGAGAGCGGAACATCTTCCGAAGCGGAATTTACGGACACGGCTTCGGGAAACATTGGGCCTGCGGCGTGGCAGGGACGTCGGCGCGCGGGAGAACCTGCGCTGGCTTCGAGACTTGCAGGATTAGAATCGAGACTTCGCAGGTTGCTGGCGTCGCCGCCGGCAATTCTGGATGATGCGGACAAAGCGCCTGCCGGGCCGGGAGTGTTCGTGCTTTCAGATTCCGAGCTGCATGACAATTATTATGTCGAGGCTTGCCAGACGCTGCGAATCGGAATTGGGAATTTGGTGCGCAGTGGAAGAACGCGAAACGGCGACAACATCCGCGGACTGCTGGCCGAACATTTGGGAATTACCGAACCGAAAGTGGCGAAATACTTGAAGGATCATTGCGCGATTCGCTGGGTGCAGCTCGACGATGAAGCTCAACTGTTGGCGCATTTTGCGATTGCGATGCTGCGGCCCGCGCTGAACGATTAGTCGAGCGGTCAGCGAATTTACCGCTGCGAAGTGCATTTCCTCCGCGAGCTACCCATTATTCTTGGCAAAACAAACCGCCCGCGGAGCTGATGCTCTACGGGCGGTTCGGTATTCAGGCAAGCCAATGATGTGTCTATGCGGACGGGTGCTTCAATATATCCGCCAACGCCTGCAGTCGTTTTGAGTCAGCCGGATTTTTCGCCGCGGCAGCGCTCTGTTCCACGGACGCCGCCATTGCTTGCAGCTTAGCCACTTGTCCCTTACTCATGTGCGAACTTTCCGCACCCTGGATCGCTTTCTGCAGACGATGCGATTTGGTCTGGAGGCAATGCCTGCGAACGCTGTAACTGATCTAAGTAAGCTTTCGCGACGGTCAACGATGAAGACCACTCGATCTTCTGCTGGTTTTGAACATTCAGGTAAGCCATCCGAACCGTTTTCGCCGCATCGATTTCGTTTTGGGTCAGAAACTTGGTCGGCGTTAGTTCGAAGACGTCCAAGCCGCGGGAAATTTCCGAAGCGTAGATAGCTCCGTTGTACCAATAGGCCGACCAGTCGCCGCCCAAGACGAGCATGTTCGGATCGATTGGCCCGCGATCAAAGTACGCAATTTCAAACGGGTGCGTCGCATCGGTGAAGTCCATGACGGAGACGCCGCCCTGGTACCATGCCTGCACTTCGATATCGCGGCCTGGAACCGGGATCAGCGAGCCGTTGTGCGCCACGCAGTTTTCTGTGTCGCCCTGCGCAGCCGGCAGCTTGTAGTAACTCGCGAAACTCAGCTTGTTGTTATTCAGATGGAAGAGCGCATCCGCGCCCCAAACATTCGGGTCGTTCGGACGGCATCTTGCGCCGAGGCCGCCGCCCCACTCGTCGGTAAAGACAACTTTCGTTCCGTCATTCGAGAACGAAACCGAGTGCCAGTAGGAGTAGTTCGGATCGTTCACGGCATCGACGCGCTTGGGATGAACCGGGTCGCTGATATCCAGCAGAATCCCGTTGCCCGAGCACGCGCCAGCCGCCAATCCGATCGCGGAGTACACGGTGATGTCATGGCACTGATTTGTATCCGCAGGCTTCCGCGCTTCCTCGTCTGTGCCATGGCTGCCGCCATTGCTCAGACCATTGAGCGCGCCAGTCCGCGGATCGATGAACACGCGAGGGCTCGACACTACTTTCGCATCCTGCGGCGACGCAAGCGGAACCTTGATCACTTCAATCCGAAAGAGCGCCGTGTTCGGATCCTTGTCCGGCGCGTCGCCCGAACATCCAGCCAGTTCTTCCGCTTGACG
Source organism: uncultured Acidobacteriota bacterium (assembly GCA_963825365.1). GTDB lineage: Bacteria > Acidobacteriota > Terriglobia > Acidiferrales > UBA7541 > Palsa-360. The sequence continues at coordinate 5,123 of CAWGSV010000016.1, forward strand.
CACAAACGATGTCCCGGAAACGTAGATATATACGTTTTGCTTGTCGTTCGGATCCACCACCAAGGTATGCGTATGTGATCCGCGGCAAGTCTGCACTGCTGCCACTTGTTTCGGATTCTTGATGTCCGAGATGTCGAAGATTCTTACGCCGCGGAAACGATCCTTTTGGGCGACAGGCAGCGGGCGTGGTTGTTTGTCGTTTTCCTGTCCTGCCGGCCGCGGAGGCTCCGCTGGAAATCCCTGCGTGCCGCAGTCCAGGCGTCCATTGGGCATCTCAACCGACATGAACAGCAAGTTTCCGTACACGGACACATCACCCTGCCCGCCGGGGCACACCAGACGTAGTCAACAGCGCAGGCGTGCGCCGGATTGGAAATGTCATAGATGCTGACGCCGGAAAAGTTTCCCTGGAAAAGATGATTGCCCTGGAATGCGAATATCCGAATTCGCAAAAGCGAGTTGCGCAATCGGCAAATGCATTTCCATCGGCAACTTCGAGACGTCTCCCATACCGAGTTGCTGGATGGTCTTCATCACCTTTGGATCATCCGGCCGATCGGTTCCTAGTTGAAACGCATCGGGCTTCTTGACCAAGAGGATGTGCTTCAAGCCCATCGATGTTTCACCCGCGTTATACATCCCGGGCGTCAGCTTGTAGCGCGGGTCGTTCACGTCGGCTCCCGTCATTCCTGCCGGCAACGGCGGAGCCGGTTGCGGCGCGAATGGACTCTGTGGCGGGGCGGGAGCTTGCGCAGGCGGCGGTGGCGGAGTCTTCTGCTCCTGCGCACTCAGGACGGAGCCAAATAAAATAGCGGCCGCAGCCACACCGGCGAAACGGAAAATTACGCGCTGCACTCGGTTCATTGTTTCTCCTTTGACGATTTCTTTTCCAACATCGACTGCATGATTCTGATCTCGGCGCGTTGCGAATTGTCCGCATCCGTTGCGAAGTCGAATACGTCGGCGTTCTGGCCGGCACCGGCGGTATTGAATAAATCCTTTACCATGTTCAGCGCGCCATTGTGATGCTGAATCATACCGCTCAAAAACAGTTGGTCAAACTTCGCGCCTTTGGCGTTTCGCAGTGCAGCTATTTGTTCCGGCGTCAGCATTCCAGGCATAAGCGCCATCGATTGAGTCGATTGACCTGACATGTGCATTCCCTGCATTCCCGACATCGGCATGGAAGTCGGTTCTCCCCAACCTGCAAGCCAACGCTGCATAAATTTGATCTCGTCCGACTGCGAGCTGCTGATCCGCGCACCCAGCGAGCGCAGGTCCTTATTCTCCGTGTGCGACGCAATCAGCGCCGTCATTTCTACCGCTTGCAAATGATGAACGATCATCCCCTGCATGAATTCGATTTCTGCCTGCGACGGTCGCGGAAGCGTGGCCCTTGTCGACGCAGGCAGCTTCTTGCTCGGTTGACCCGGCGCACCCGGCTGTACTACGACAGGAATCGCTGGGTTCGCCTGCTGCGCCTGTACGGAGGCAGATAAAAACGCCGAACAAATGCTCGAGACGACCAGGAATCCAGACAACAATGCAGATCCACGTCCGGTGCGGAGTCCGCGCCCACGACAAATACCGCGAAGCTTCCACTTCATTGCATAGTTCAACATTTTCGGCTGGAATTTCCGTCTTGATCTACCAGAGGGCGCTCTTATACACCCACGGCCCTTGCGATTCAAGCAGATTGACATTGTCGCGGGCGGGTGGCGCTTCCTGAGCCATGTCTTTGATCTCGGGTTGCGCACAGTGAGGGGCGACATAACATTGAGGCTGAGATTTAGTTGCCCGATGGCCTCTCGATGTGATCAATTACGAAGGTTTGAACCGGGCCGCGACCCGTTTCAAGTTTTAATCCAAGTTGCTGTTGAATCGCTGTGAAGATAGACGCGGCGCCCGGCTCAGGCGGCGGTGCATCCGGGTCGTCGCTTGCAGCCCGTGGCGCGTGCTCGGGAGCGAATTCTAAGGTGAAGTCGTAGGCGCCGGTCAGACCGGTTTTGTCAATTACAGGCTTGCGTAATTCGTTTGTCAAAACTCTCACAAAATACGCCATGTTGACCGAGGTGGCGTTGAATCGCCGCCCTCCTTCGGATCCGCGACCAACTGCGATTACTCCCGAGACGTTCCCGCCATCGGGTCCCACGAGCTGAACCGCCTTGCCAGGATCGGCTGCTTGTAATTTAGCTCCCCTGTTTACTGTCGTCAGGAAGTAAACTGAGCCATCCATTGTCTCGGAGTGCGTTTTCAGCGCGAGACGGTCTGCCAGCATTGCTTGCAGCATTTGCCGTTGGGCAGCCTTTCGCTGATCGGGGCTCATGGCTTTCATGGCTTCTGCCGTAGCCTCGTCCATTTTCGCTTCGATGTCGTAAAAGTCTTCTGAGAGCCAACGAGGTGCCCCGGTTATTGAAATCACCGATACACCGAAGGCTTGCATGATGACTACCATGATGGTGTCATGTGTAGCGCGAAAGCCATCAGCTGTGAAGCCCGACATAAAACTGGTGCCGCGTGTTTGCGTCGGTTTGATCGAGATGACCTCGAATGCATATTTCCGGGCTGGCGGCGCGGCAGCGAAATTTTGCGGAGCTTGCCCTTGCTGCGGGAGGTTGAATTGTGCGTGAGCAGCGGTGGGACGCGTGAGCGTGAAGCTCATTGCGCCGGCAAGGATCGTGACCAATGCTGATGCGCGGATGTAATCGTTGTGGCGGAGAGCCGGATGGAAGCGTTTAGTGAGCATGTTGGAAGTCCTCTGCGTAGCTAGACGAATGCACACGAGTGAAAGTTTAACGGCTATGAGGAACTGGGGGTTGAAGACGTCACCACCGCCGGGAGCTAATCGGAATTTCCAAAGCAAGGAGCATACATGTCAAAGGTTCGTGTCGCGGGATTTGGTATTTCGTTGGACGGTTTTGGCGCAGGGATAGAGCAGAGCCTCGACGATCCGCTGGGCAAGCGCGGTCCAGAGCTTTTTCAGTGGTTCTTTCATACCAGGACGTTCCGTGCCATGGTTGGGAAGGAAGGCGGAACTAATGATACTGAAGACGCGATCGATGTGGACGACGCGTTCGCACGGCGGGCGATGGAAAACTTTGGCGCCTTCATCCTTGGCCGCAACATGTTTGGTCCGGTGCGCGGCCCATGGCCGGACGGCTCATGGAAGGGCTGGTGGGGGCCCAATCCGCCATACCATGCGCCGACCTTCGTTCTGACGCACTACGAGCGTGAACCCATCGTGATGGAAGGCGGGACGACCTTCTACTTTGTCAGCGGCGGAATCGAAGAGGCGCTGCGGCTCGCGAAAGAAGCAGCGGGTGACAAGGACGTCAAGATTGGAGGCGGTGTCTCCACCGTGCGGCAGTATCTGCAGGCTGGATTGATTGACTCCCTCCATTTTGCGCTTTCACCTGTTGCGCTCGGTCAAGGTGAGGCACTTCTTAGCGGTATTGACCTGCGCGCGTTGGGATTTTCTGTGACGGAGCACAAGGCCACGGAGCATGCGACGCATGTTGTTCTCACGAGGGGATAGAAGACAAATGCTGGATTGCTGGACTACCCGTCATCCAATTGGCCCGCCGGAGCTCTAAGTTACTTCACGGTGAATACAGCCAGTGGTATCATCCGCGCGTGATGCCGATGGCCGTGAGATTGGCGATACTTTCTGCTTCGATTGCTCTCGGCGCGGTATTTGCAATTCAAGGCCAATCATCACAGCCTCAAACACAAACCGTGGCAGTAACGGCACCAATCTATGAGTATGACGTAGTGTCGATCAAGCCGAATAAATCTGGTGACAGTAAACATTTCATGGTTAATTTTCCGGGGGACGGGATTTCCGCGGAGAACATTTCGCTAAGATTGATCGTTCAATACGCGTTTGGCTTCAGCGACAGCACTCGATTTTTGCCAATGCCATCGTGGGTAGATACGGAAAGATATGACATTGAAGCGAAAGTTGAGCCCTCCTTGCGTGAAGCGCTCTCGAAACTCACGCGAGAGGAACGTGCGCCCATCCGGCAGCAGATGATCCAGGCGCTTTTGAGGGATCGGATGGGGTTTACATTCCATCGCGAGACCAGGGAACTTCAGGTGTATACGCTGACCGTCGCAAAGGGCGGCCCCAAATTTCAGGCGTCAAAACCGCCTTCAGCTGATCCTGATCTTCGACGACCTCCTATCTGGGCCACCTCGGATCGCGACGGAGTAGTAACCCTAAGGGGCGAGCGCGTTGACATTGCGTTCCTTACAAGAATACTAACCTTGCATTTGCGTAGGCCCGTGACCGACAAGACGATCGGATTGACAGGAAATTACGACATGACACTACGCTTCGTGCCGGAGGACGGTCAGGTCCAAAGGCCGACCGGTTCGACGCCCCTGGAAGCACCTGATCCTCTAGGCCCAGATCTTGTCACCGCAGTGAAAGATCAACTGGGTTTAAAGCTGCAGTTAGGGAAGGGGCCCGTTGAAGTCATCGTGATTGATCACATTGAAAGACCTTCTGGAAACTAGCACGAGGCGGTGACTGGCCAATCCTTTGCGCCACGCAAAGGATTGGGCTATCCGCCAGTTTGAAATTTGCTACTAGAATGCCGCCGCGCCAGCCACTGCGACGGCATGATCTTGATCACCGCTGCCGCCGCTAACGCCGACTGCGCCGACTACCTTGCCGTCGCGTTTCAGAGGAACTCCGCCGGCGAAGATCATGATCTTGCCGTCATTGGAGGCGTGAATGCCGAAGAACTGTCCGCCTGATTGCGAATGCGTGGCCAAGTCCTTAGTTTCGATGTCGAATGCACGCGAGGTGTAAGCCTTTTTCATGGAGATATCAATGCTGCCGATCCAAGCGCCGTCCATACGAACGTGGGCGACGATGTTTCCGCCCTCATCCGCCACTGCGATGTTCATGGGCTGGCCGAGTTCCTTCGCTTTCTTCTCTGCCGCGCTAATTATGCGGCGTGCATCTTCCAATTTTACAGCGGACATGTATTCTCCTTAGAATTCGGAATGGTTTTTGCGTGACGGCTTCAGGACGGGAACTCAGTGAGCCAATCGTCGTGGCCGCCGCGAAGCATCCATTGAATCATCAGCGCGCGCAGGAAACAAATTGGACGATGGAATTAGCACCCGGCGAAGTATTTCATTGCGCCATTCGTTGGGTGAGCTCGATGACGAAGCGCAACTTCTTGCACATTTTGCGATTGCGATGCTGCGACCCGCGCTGAATGACTAGGTTTGACTCCTTCACCACGCATTTCCAGCACCGTGAGAATCGCACCCTTACAAACCAAAGGGTGCTCCACCCACACCTGACCCCAAGTCACTACTCGGTGAGATATTGCGGTGGTATCGTGCATCTGGTCGTGGTCTCACGAGAAATAAAATATGAACCGAGGCGTAAGGGTGCGCCACTCGCCACGATTTCGATACAGTAAGTACCGTAAGTGGTGAGGTTGATAACCATCCGTGAGGCGATTTGTAGTAGTTTCTTAAAATTAAGGAGACGAGCCATGTCCTACAGCATATCGGACTTAATGATCCGGAATTTACGCGACGTGTTCGGCGAAAACGATCCCGCGCGTCGCCGCGCGGCCATCGACGAGCTCTGGGCTGAAGATGGCGTGTTCTACGATCCGAACAACGGAGCCATCCGTGGCCGCGACGCCATCGATCGCATCGCGGGCGCGGTCAAGGCGACTCATCCTGACTTTCGATATCAAGTCACTGCCGCTCCTCAGGAATATTGCGATGCAGGGATGGTTCCATGGATATCGGGACGCCCTGGTGAAGTGCCGGCTTACTCCGGGAGGGACTTCGTCATCGCGCGGGACGGCCGGATCGTAGCGCTTTATATGTTTTTCGACAAGCGGCCCTAAGCTCGAGTCTACCGTCCGAGGGGCATCATCTGGAGCCCCAGGATCAAGGCACCTCTGTAATACTATTCCGAAAATGGAACTCGCGGCTGCGTCGGAATGCCGGTTTCCGAGCTAAGTTCTTTAGACTGTGCGGCTTAACGGTAACTAGGCACTCGGACGCCGGGCCGGCCTTTGTCCCGCCGTTAGCTGCGGAAAACCGCCATTCGACCCCGTATTTTGACCGCTTAACGCATCCAACTGGACGAGGGCCCTAATAGGGTTGAAGCTATAGCGGGGGAAAGACTTAGCTGGCCGCCTCTTTCCTGTGCAACTTAATTTTGGCGTGGTAGTTTATATGGGTAAGGGGACCCGGAAGT
>CAWGSV010000017.1:0-131984 GCA_963825365.1 uncultured Acidobacteriota bacterium
CTCCTTGACATTCTACCTATTCCTCGTTTTAATATGTCGATTGTCTAGGAGACGTGATGCCCATCGAAAAATCTGACCTGCTGCAAGGAACGCTGGACATGCTCATCCTGAAAATCGTCGCTCTGGGCCCCGTGCATGGCTACGGTATCTCCCTCCGTATCCGCCAAATCTCGCAAGACGTTCTTCAGGTGCAGCAAGGCTCGCTCTACCCCGCTTTGCACCGGCTGGAAAAACGAGGATGGCTTGCCGCTGAGTGGGGCGAGTCCGAAAAGGGTCGGCAGGCCAAGTTTTACAAGTTGTCGGCAAAGGGCCGCAAACAACTGGCGAGCGAAGAATCGAACTGGAAGCGGCTGGCAGGAGCAGTGGTCAACATTCTGCAAACCGTGGAATAGGAGTCTGTCTTGTCACGGTGTAAATCGCTTTTTCCCAAGCGCGCGTCCGATGAGCAAATGAACTCCGAGCTTCGCTTCCATATTGACGAGCTCACCGAGGAATACATCGCGGCAGGCATGTCGCCCGAAGAAGCCCATCGGCGCGCGACCCTCGATTTCGGCGGCTACGAAAATCTCAAGGAACAAGTCCGCGACGTCTACCGCATCCGCCTCCTGGACGCCACTCTCGCTAATCTCAAATCCGGCTTCCGCTTCATACGCAAATCTCCAATTTTCTCCCTAACCGTCATCCTCACTCTCGCTTTAGCCATTGGCGCCAACAGCGCCGTTTTCTCCGCCATCGACGCCATCCTCTTGAAGCCGCTACCTTTCCCACAAGCCGATCAACTGGTGCGCGTCGACCAATACGATCCGAAAAATCCGAGGCCTTTCAACCTGGTTGCTCCAGCCCGTCTCGAGGACTGGAATCGTCTCAATTTCACGTTTCAAGCGCTCACCGGCTACTACACCGAGGATGTCTCGGAATCCACCGGCCCTCTGCCGGAGAAAGTGACTCGTGCTTGGGTTTCTCCGCGTTTTTTTCCAGTCTGGGGCGTGGTGCCCGCGCCGGGCCGGGAATTTACGCCGGAGGAGGAAGCCCTCAACGGACCGAATGCGGTCCTTATTAGCGACCGTTTTTGGCGCCGCCGGTTCAACGCTGATCCACACGTCATCGGGAAAAACCTGCGACTTGATGGGCGGGTGTACCCCATCGTGGGCGTAATGCCGCCCTCTTTCCTCTTTCCAAATCGTGAGGCGGATTTGTGGTGCCCCATCCCCGCGGGCATTTCTTACGGCGAGCCCCGGGAAAACAACTGGTTTACTGTGATTGGGCGTCTTAAGCCTGGGGTCATGGTTGAACAAGCCCGCGCCAATCTGGCCACCGTGCAGGCCCAGCTGGGGCAACAATTTCCGAAAAGCGATGCGCGTCTCTCCGTTGGCATTCAGCCACTCAAGGCAAGCACCATCGGGGATTCACGCCGGTCTCTCTGGCTGCTCTTCGGCTCCGTCTCTCTGCTTTTGCTGATCGCCTGCGCGAATATTGTTGCGCTCCTTTTGTCTCGCGCAGCCCAGCGTCAGCACGAAATCTCCGTTCGCTTCTCACTGGGAGCTTCTCGCGGTACGCTCGTCGCACAATTGCTCACGGAAACGTTTCTTCTCGCTCTGATCGGCTCGGTCCTTGGTCTCTCGGTCGCTGCCGGGGCATCCGGCCTTTTTCGCGCCCTCGCCGCGCAACTCCCGCGCGTCGAAGAGATTCACCTCGACGCACGCATTGTTCTCTACTCACTGTCCTGTGCCGTTGTTGTCACTTTTATCTGCGGACTATTTCCCGCCATTCGCGGCACCCGCAGCAGCCTGGCCGGCTCCCTCGCGCAGACCAGCCGATCGCAGGTGTCCGGACGAAATCCCGTGCAATGGCTCCTGGTCGGCGTCCAGGTAGCTCTCGCGGTTACCCTGCTGGCCGGTGCTGGCCTGCTTCTCCGCAGCTTTCAAGAGCTTGGCCGCGTCTCACGTGGATTCGATTCCAGCCACATTCTCACCTTCCAGCTCAGCATGAACTACGGGGAGACCGGTGACTTGAAAAAACTTCGCCAGTTCACTGACCGTATACTCGAAACACTACGCGCCACGCCGGGCGTCGAATCTGCCGCCATCTCTGTGGGGGTCCCCGGAGTGCCTTTCCGATACCAGACCGAAGTCAAGCTCATCGAAGGGCGCGCTGAAACGGAGCCTAAAATCGTCGCCGAGAATCGCTTTGTCTCCGTCAGTTATTTCCAGACGATGCGCATCCCTTTGCTGGCCGGTGAATTTTGCCGCGAAACCGGAGGCCCTGCTTCAGTTGTTGTGAATCGCGCTTTCGCAGACGTTTACTTCAATGGAGCCTCCGTGATTGGCCATCACGTACAACCCGTGGGTTTGGGATATTCCGGCGCAGCCGAAATTCGCGGCATCTCTGGCGACGCCCGCGAGTCTGGCCTCGATCACCCGCCCGCTCCCACTGCCTACTGGTGTGCTCCTCTCGCCGAACCAGGCACCTACTTCCTGGTGCGTACCCGCAACACCCCCATGACCATGGCTGAAACGATTCGCCGTCAGCTTCACAACGTCGAGCCAATGCGCTCCGCGTACGATTTTGCTCCGCTGGAACAACACTACTCAGATGCGCTAGCGGAAAACCTCCTGCAAACCGTCCTGCTATCTTTCTTTGCAGCGACGGCGCTCTCACTCGCCTGCATCGGCCTTTACGGCACGCTTAGCTACAACGTTAGCCTACGCCAGCGTGAGGTGGGCCTGCGTCTCGCACTCGGTGCCCTACGCGGCCAAATCGTTAAACGATTTCTCTGGCAGGGGTTGACCGTCTGCCTCGTGGGCTGCTTCGCCGGCTTTGCACTGGCGGTTGCCTCCACTCGCCTCCTCGCCAGCCTTCTCTATGGTGTCTCCGCCACCGACTTTCCTACGCTCGCGGCCGTCATCCTGCTCGTCCTCGTCGTCGCCACGGCCGCCTCCCTCCTCCCCTCTCTTCGCGCCTCCCGCGTAGAACCCATGCAGGTCCTCCGCGAAGAATAAAATCACATCTTCTTCTCCTGCGATGTCAAACGGACGTGAATCGGAAAGCCGGACCGGATGTCCCGTTGTGGAATGTTTGGAAGGATAGGTAACGAGCCCTTGTGTCAACGAATTGAGTGCTTCCGCGATGAATACCTATAGGCGGCGCATACAGGAGAAGCTGTGTTAGTTATCTGTTACTGGCCAAACACTGGCCAAAGGGTCGCAACAGGAACCATTCCACTGCAACTGAGAGCTCGTAATTCTAACAAAACACGTGAACAGCGATGAGCAAGGACAGGGTTGGTTAGATTAGCAAACCGCCGCATTCAGCCGCTCTGCCACCTCTCCGCGGCGTGCAATCAACAGCTTACCACACTGCCCTAGTTTATTTGGTGCACAGTTGGTGCACAGAGTTTCATGGCATCCAAAGTCGTCTCCATCCGCTTCATTGCCGCGAGGACTGCCGGGTCAAAAGCCTTGATGTAGCGATCCTTGGTCACGTGCGCTTTCGCATGCCGCAGGACACGCTGGACGATCTTTTCGTCCGCGCCCAGCTCATACAAATTCGACGCGATGCCACGCCTGAAACCGTGCCAGCCGTACCATTCGAGTCACGCTACTGCAACAGGCTGGCCCCGGAGTCGCGGATCGTCCCGCTGCTCAAGAACCGATGCATAGAACGCGTCCATGTCGATGTGAACAATTTTCCGCACAGGTGTCTCGTAGCTATCTTATTCCGAAGAGCCTGCGCGTGTGAGCGGCTGCCGGAAACATTAGGCTCTCGTGTTGAGGTGCTCCGGGTAGTGGACGCGCCACGTCGCATCGAATCGGGTGTGCGTCATGCCATGCTCCAGATAGAAATCAAAACGGAGGCCCAAGCCGCGCAAAGGTTCTAGCGTCGCTGGCGAATGTCCGGCGTTTTGCAAATAGAAGCCGAAGGGTTTGGTGATACGGGTAAACGTAGCTCAATTCTCCAAGCATTTTCGTCAGCCGTGAAATGGAGGTTTGCGAAAACGCGGCGCGATAGGCTTTGGCGACATTCCGGGCTCCGCCTGCATACGAGGGTCGCACGGCGATGTCGATGAGTGTGCGATCGAGGTTCGTCAGTTCGAGTGGCTCACCTTGCGGTCCTGTAATCTTCGTCACGCCGAGGCGGTTTGAGTTTTTGCCACTCAACAAAACGATTTCTGTTCGTCGTGCGTCACCACAGCATAGTAAAATCAGCATCTTATGACGTTTTTCACTAAAAAACACTGTTTCAGCGGACTGTTAAATAGGCTTATTTAGTGAAATACATGGCCATCTTTCACTGTTCATGCTATTTTCAGCGTATGCTGAAAGAGCCATTCCAGTGAAACAGATTGAAAGAATAGCGGGAGAGGCCATTCGATCCCTTCTGGCTGAGGTGCCTTCTATCTCGGTCGAGTCCCTAAAAACAGATTGGCCACCTCGTGGCGCGCGCGCGGATGTAGTCGTCGAAGTTGAGATCAAGGGAACGCGCTACACCTTGGTTTGCGAAGCCAAGCAGCACGGGCAGCCGCGGTTCGTGCGCGACGCCATTTATCAACTGAAAGATTATCTGAGAGAGTTTCCCATTTCCGCCATGGCAGTCGTTGTGGCGCCATATCTTTCGCCGGAGTCACGAGAAATGTGCATTCAGAGTGGCGTTTCTTATCTCGACTTTGAGGGAAACGCACGACTGGCGTTCGGACCGGTATTTATCGATCGAATCCGTGCGAATAAACCGTCGCCGGATGTCCGTGAATTGAAGTCGCTGTTCCGCTCGAAATCCGCCCAAATACTGCGGGTACTGTTTCGCGATCCCAATCGAGGTTGGAAAGTCGCAGATTTGGCGAAAGCTGCGGCGGTAAGTCTGGGGCATACAAGTAATGTGAGAACTGCTCTTCTCAATCGTGAGTGGGGGCAACTCACTGACGATGGTCTGTGTTTGAGAGCACCATCGGACGTACTGAACGCGTGGAAAGAGGCGTACATTCCTCCGGTTTCCGAGCGGCTGGCTTTCTACACGACGTTGCACGGCAGTCTCCTGGAGAGTCGGGTCAAAGAATTTTTCGACATCGTTCCCGCCAATGCGCATCTAGCCCTGGGTTCATTCTCCGCGGCAGAGTGGATTGCGCCGTACGGTCGGACAAGCACGCTATTTCTGTGGTCGCAACAAAAGGACGTTGAGGAAATCCGGCAACGCTTCCAATTGTCGCCATCCGGCAAGGGCGAGAACGTGGTCGTGTCCTTAACTCAGGACAGCGGCGTTTTTTTTGACATGTTTGTGGCGGAAGGGCGGATACGTTGTACGAGCCCGCTGCAGACCTATTTGGACTTGGCGAAAAGCGGGGAGAGAGGCGAGGAGGCTGCGGAGCATCTGCGCCGCATGCGGCTGTCATGGACAAGATAATTCCGGCAGAACCACAATCCGCGAACGAGTACGACGGCCGCGTCACCGAGGCCGTCAAATCGGTCTTGGTGGAGATCGGGCAGATTCTCGGAAGTTTCCAGGGAAAATACGCGGTCATCGGAGGAGCCGTGCCTTGGCTGCTGCTCGACAACCACGAAATGCCGCACGTCGGAACTCTCGACGTGGACTTGGGGCTGGATGCGGAGGCGCTGGGCGAAGGCGAATATGCGCGATTGGTGGATGCGCTGATGGCGCACGAGTACAAACAGAGTGAGGAGCTCCGTAAATTTCAACTCGTGCGAACGATCACGCCGGCGGACGGGTCGGCTCCGATCAACGTCATCATCGATTTCCTGATGCCGAGAGACGCGATCATCGAGAAAAATCGTCCGCCGATCATCGAGGACTTCGCGGTGCAGCGTGCAGACGGTGCCGATCTCGCTCTCCATTTCAATGAGTTGGTGGCGGTAAGAGGCACAATGCCAGGTGGGGGAACGAACCAAGTTGAGATTGCGGTGTGTTCCATTCCCGCGCTATTGGCGATGAAGGATATGCGCTCAACGGGCGACTGAAACAAAAAGATGCATACGACATCTACTACTGCGTCCGGAATTATCCCGGTGGAATTCCGTCGCTGGCCGATGCGTGCCAGCCCTTGCTGGGTCACAAAAGCGGAAAACAGGGTTACGACTTCGTGAACGCGAAATTCGACAAGGCGGACGGATTCGGTCCAACGTGTGTACGAAAATTTGTCGAAGAGTCGAAGATTTTGGGAGAGAGGACTCCCGAACAGTGGCAGCAGGACGCATTCGGGCAGGTGGATGAATGGCTTCGAACGCTTGGCCTGCGATCGTAGCAAAAACAACTTTTCACTAAAGCTGTAAGTGCTTCCATGCTAACCTTCCGTCCCTCGAATCTACCGGGGAAAATGGAGGTATTCATGTTTTCACCGCTGCCATTCAGCCCCATTCGCGCCTCGCTCTACACACCGCAGGACCTGATGGGGAGCTCTTCGAGACGGCGAACCATCTTCATTCGAGCACACCGTCGATTTCGAATGCTTCGCCTACTACGTGAATGCACGGACGTTCCGCGCCGCGGGATCCAACTGTCCAGTCTTTTTGAGGCGCTGCACGATAATTCCATTACTCAGGCGACGATTGCCCTTCTGTAAAAATGGCCGCGCGTCGCGGGAATCATGGGTGGCCACGACGAGCCGCGAGGTTCGGATGTCTATTCCGCCGTCGCACGCATCTCGGCGGCGCTTTCCGGAAAAGGTTTCCTGATGGCGAGCGGTGGCGGGCCGGGCGCGATGGAAGCGACGCACCTCGGCGCATCGTTTCAGCGGTGATCCGGACGGTTTGAAGAGTGCTATCGCGACACTCACGAACGAAGCGGCGAAGCTGCCCGGCGACGCCGGCAAAGTGATCGCGCCGGACGGTACGGTCGATCCCGAGATTGCGCGCGAGCTGTATCAGTGGGTCATGCCGGCGTACCGTCTCAGCCAGACGGCGACGGCGAGAAAGCCTGGCCTTGCCGACGTGGTATTACGGCCATGAGCCGACGACGCCTTTCGCTACGCACATCGCGAAGTATTTTCAGAACAGCATCCGCGAAGACGGACTCATCGCGCTCGCGGTGCACGGGATCGTGTTCGCGTCCGGGAGAGCGGGCACGTTGCAGGAAATTTTCCAGGACACGGTCCGGAACTACTACCGCACGGCGCCCGATCCGTTCAGCCCGATGGTTTTCTTCGGCAAGAAATTCTGGTCGGAAGAGCTCCCTGCGACGGTCCTCCTGCGGGCGCTCTTCAAATTTGCCAAGCGGGAACAGGAATACGTTGATAACGTACTGGTTACGGACGATGAAGGCGATGCCGTGGAATTCCTCGTTCGGAAGTCTCCTCCGCCAGGTGCGCATCTCGAACGGTTGCGCACACTCGGAATGCTCGCTTAGCGTCTCGGCTGGGCAGCGATCGATCGCGCCTTTGCAGAAGTCCCGCTGTATCAGTTGTTTTATGAAGGCGATGAGCCTCCCAACATCCCGAACCTTCTCAAACGAAGAACGTCCGACGCGAGCGCGTGGGGCAGTACTGGAAAGAATTCCATTTACATGCACAAGCTCGTGAAGTATCTCAGCAAATCGACCGATTCGGATCGGAAATTGCTACTTGCACTGGCGCAGAAGGTGTCGGGCGAACGCAGTCGCCGGGTCTCCAAAGCTGCGTAAAGGAAGAAATGGGCCGCGTTTTGCGACGCAGCCCATTCGAGGCGAATCGGAAGCGTTATTTCCGCTTTGCCGGTTTCGGGGCCTTTGCGGCGCCACTTTCCTTCTTGGCCTTCTGCTTTTTTTCAATCAGCGCCGAACGTACAGCCCCCGCTATTTTCTCTGTGTCGATTTTGTATCGTGCGGCGGTTCGCGCGAGGTTTGAATCTTTCGTCAGAGATTGGCTCGGATTGTACGCAGGACAATACAGGTCAGACACGAGAGCGCACACCACGAGAAAATGCTGTAGATCGTGTACGCTCATCTCACGAACGGCTTTTCGGGCAATGCCTTCGTAGTCGACGGTCTCTCCGCTTCGCGCGAATCTGCACGAAGGCTTCGACCGTCGCTTGGTAGCAAGCGCGATCAAGAATCTTGCCGAACTTCGGTGAAGAGCAACGTATTGAACCCGGTTCTCTTCGGGCAGTTCGCACAACTCCCTGCTTCCGGCAAGAGCGTTTCATCATCTTTCGAAAACGGCACCGACTCGAGGCTGAGGTACACGTTTTGCTCAATCCACGCTTGCAATCTGCTGGCGGGTACGAGGCTCCGCTCTGAGTCGTTGGTGGCAAAATAACCGCCAAAGCAATGGGCCAGAGCATTTTCCTGCATGTCGGGAACGAGCTTGGCAATCAGCAATGCGTGCTCAACACCGATGTGCCCAGCGGTGAAGGCATCCGCTACGGGTTGTGCGAAGTCCAAGAGCGTTAGACGTTTGGCTTATGTTGTCAATTTGCTTATGTGGAGATGGGGCGGCCAAGAATTTGCCGACATCCGGGTTGCACTTGAGTTCGATCTCGAAGAGTGAGTTGGTGATTTACCGCTCAATGATCAGCGCAGGCTGCGCCTTGCAGTGAGAATGAGTAGCTGCTGCCGAAAGGTTCCAGGGTTTCGTATTGGGTGAAACGATCACTGCGAGGCAGCAGCACGCTGCCTGCCCCGATAGCGTCTTGCCTTGATTCGGTTGCCACAGAGCTTCATGTCACACCACCGTCGCCCCTTGTTCTTGCTGCCGTCCAGGAACAACCAGCGACATTCTGGATTTGAACAAGCGCTCAGCTTGTTGATCTCCTCGGAGGTCAGCAGGTCCAGAGCAGCCGACGCCAGTTTTCGGAACGGCGTGTCCGGTACGTTCGTCCGATCTCTGTTGGCTTTCCAGCGAAGGCGAGAATCGTACCATTCAAGGTCCTCTGATCTCCGTACCGTCCGCGCGAAGGCAGACAGAGTTCTCACACTGTCGATCGCAGGAGCCTGCCCGTCCGCAATGGCATAAAGAATCGATGCCAGACATTCGCGCAGCTTCTTCGTGGAGGACAAAGTCCGCTTCTTCCTGGCGGGATCACCTGTTGCGAACTTCCGAACCTCCGAAGGCGTCATGAGGCCACTCTGCTCACTGAAACGCAGGAGGTCTGCGTAGTCATTCAGAAGTTCCTCTGATCCGGAAGGCCGGAATCTCCAGTCCAGGGTGTTAACCAGGTCCAGCGCGGGATGCCCCGCAACAAGCTGGAAGAGTGCCGAATCGAGCTTTGCGCGAAATTGCATTGTCTATATTGTAATGGAAGTCTAATGCAGAGTAACCATCAAAATGATTTACAATGGTGATGGAGGTTTGCCCTTGCCAGACAATAATTCATCATTTCGCTCACCCTACGAAGGACTGTTAAACCAAGCCTGCGCCCACGCACAGGAATACCTTGCGTCGATGCACGATCGGCATGTAGGTGTTACACAGCATGCGAGGAATGGAATGCTTGCCCTTGGAGGAGCGATGCCCATCGTCGGTGAACCCGCCGACGTCGTCTTGAGAAGTCTCCACGAGGCTGGTTCTCCGGCGACGACCGCCATTATGGGGGGACGATTCTACGGCGGCGTGATCGGGGGAGCACTACCGATCACTGTAGCGGCTCACTGGCTTGCGGATGCCTGGGACCAAAATGCCTGTCTCTATGAAATTTCCCCGATCTCAGCTTACTTGGAAGAACTCGTTCTCTCATGGCTGCTGGATCTCTTCAACCTGCCAAGCTCAGCCGGCAGTTGCTTGGTGACAGGCACGCAGATGGCGGACGTCACGGCATTAGCTGCTGCCAGGACCTCTCTCTTGAAAGACATTGGATGGGATGTAGAACAGGATGGGCTGTTTGGAGCGCCACCGATCAGCATTGTGGTAGGCGATGAGGTACACGCCACTATATTCAAAGCGCTCGCTCTGCTCGGATTCGGGCGCGAGCGTGTTATCCGAATACCAGTGGACTCCCAGGGCCGAATGCTGGCCTCGCGCATCCCTGAGCTTCGCGGTCCTACAATCATTTGCGCGCAATTGGGTAATGTAAATAGCGGCGCCTGCGACCCGATTGACGATATATGTGAGATCGCGCAAGGTTCAGGTGCGTGGGTTCACGTGGACGGAGCCTTTGGTCTCTGGGCAGCAACGGCTCCTGCTCGGCGGCATCTTGTTGCGGGTTTTACGGCGGCGGACTCGTGGGCGACTGACGGCCACAAGTGGCTTAACATACCTCATGATTGCGGCATCGCGATTGTGCGAGATCGGGAAGCACTCCGCCGGTCGATGGCAATTTCTGCGTCGTATTACGGCTCCACTCTCTAGGCGCGAACCGATGCAGTGGTGCCCCGAGTCCTCACGGCGAGCTCGTGCTGTCGAACTTTGGGCAGCTTTGCGCTTTCTTGGGAAAGAAGGAGTGGCTGAGCTGGTGGAACGCACATGCCGACACGCGAGCAAGTTTGCGAAATACCTGTCAAACGCCGGCTTCGAGGTCCTGAACGACGTCGAACTGAATCAGGTTCTCGTCGCATTCGGGACAGACGAGGAAACGGAACGAGTAATTCAGGCTGTTCAGGAGGACGGCACATGCTGGTGTGGAGGAACAATCTGGAAAGGACGCCGAGCCATGCGGATCAGCGTGTCCTCCTGGGCTACCTCTTCCGAGGATGTGGACCGCAGCAGCCATGCGATCCGGCGTATGGCTGAGCAGGTCCTCGCCGGCACGGGAAGCTGAGGACGGCACCACGTTCCGCGACAGTGAAACCTGAGGGCAAAGAGGTCAAACTGGAAAATCCATTCTGGCCCTGGGGAAGTCCACCAAACCACTGGGAATTCAGCCAACTCGATGCTTTACGACAAGCACGCAGTAGGGGGAGCAATGATTGCGAGAATCTGGCAAGGGTGCACACGGCCAGGTATGGGTAAAGCCTACATGCCATATCTGGCGCAGACGGGCCTGAAGGAGTACCAGGAAAGTAAAGGATTTAAGGATATTTTTGTGCTGACTCGGGAAATTGAGGACAAGACCGAGTATCTCCTGATCACCTTATGGGAAGACATGGAGGCCGTGCGCTGTTTTGCGGGCCCGGAACCGGACAGAGCCGTTTACTATCCCGAGGACGATCGCTATTTTCCCGAAAGTGAGCGCACGCCGTATGTGCGGCACTACGAGGTGCATGGGACCGACTGATGCATTGACCGAAGAGCCCCTGGGAGGGCATACCGTATTTAGCCATTCGGCAACGCGCTGAGATCAACGACCCCGTTGATCGCGCACGGTCGCTGGAATGGTTTCTCTCTTGGCGAGTTTCGAAGCGCGGTAACGCCGCGCTCCGGCCACCAGTTCAAAGAAACCGTCCTCGCCGTCCGGCAAAGGCCGGACGAGGACGGGCTGCAAGACGCCATGCTGGCGGATGTTGGCGGCAAGTTCCGCCAACTTCAAGTCGTCGAATGTACGTCTTGGATTGGTCTTCGATTCCTGAATGCGATTAAGTGGGATTTCCTGCATCGAGGACACAGGCACAGCGGGAGGAATTGGACTGCTCGCGTTCACTGCGATTGCGGTATTCATTTTCGTTTGTCTCTTTTTCTCTTTTTTGCGAATCAATACTCATCGGGCAGCAAAAGCGTCGTGTGCGAACGCGTTCCTTCGGTGATGACCCATACACGATCACCTGCGGTTGTGCGGTAGCTGCTCATGAGGCGAAAACCCTTCTCCAAGCTGAATTGGTTTTCCTTCTTGTCCTCGTCGGGGATTTCGCCCCAGTCGCCCGTGACATGGCGCGAAAGGAACTCCATCGCGTTCTGTCCGGATTTTTCGAGAGCGGCCAGTGCGCCGGGTGTGGCGACCAGCTGCCCCAGGTCAAACAGCGGTTTTCGTTCGGTTTGTTGCATTGGAATCTCCTGCTTCTGAATTTTTGGCTTTGCTCCACAGGCACCGTAGAGCGGTGCATGAAAAGCAAATGCCCTTCCTAGTGGGGCAAGGCGCCTGGCCGTCCGCGCTGTCAAGGCCGCGTGTTTTTCGCGTTCATCGGAGCGAAGCGAAAGAGCCTTGACAGAAGGAGCGGACGGTCCAGGCGCAGCCTTTTGGCAGGAAGGGCAAATGAATGAAGGATTCTTTTCTTGCTTATTTGTCTTGGGCTTGTTGGCTTGGCTTGGTTACGGCGAAAGCAAGACGTACTACCACACGCTCGCGGAACTGGACTCATTCCCGATGCGTTTACGTATGTGCACCCTTTCTTGTTTTCCTCATCTCTCGGTTTTTCCCTGACATCATGGTGACGAATCAACATGGTGACACGACCGGCGTTTGACGCTGCTTGACAGTGTTGAGCCGACTTTGTTCGGCAAACCCACTATTCACAATAGAAGCGATGGGCCTGTCATTGGCCCTGCGTTTGCATAAACGACTATGAAATTGAAGAACGATGCGGCGGACAGTGCGGTCTGCATATCGACACTGATGGTCGCAATCGCTAATCCGGCCTCGTAGATTCAAACCGGCCGTCGGGAGGAATCGTTATGCGTTTGGGCATACCCTTAATCGCTTTTTCGGTTTGCGTCTTGGGTGGATACGCGGAAGTTCGGCCGCAAACCAAGAACAGCCCTAATGGATTCGGTCTCGTCGACAAAAGCGGAAACATTCGCAAGCCAGCGAACGTTCGCGATACATCACTCATGTCCAGACGCCAAACGAATACCTTGTATCTGTTCAATTACTAGCAAGATCTAACATCATGTTCGACGAGCGTCCGCCGGACGCCTTGAAAGGTGCTGGCTGGAGCTCCTGATTAGAAGCACAAAGGAGTTATATGGCTGCGTTTAAAGGCAAAGAAGCAACTGTTCCGACGAAAAAGCTGTTCTGCCCCGTTCGGGTTGGGCCGCTCACGCTTTCACATCGTGTCGTGATGGCACCTATGACGAGACTACGGTCGAAAGTTCCTGGTGATATGCCAGTGGAGCTGATGGCCGAATACTACGGACAAAGAGCCTCGGAGGGCGGCCTCATCATCTCAGAGGGGACCGTAGTATCCCGCGGCGGCCGCGGGTATCTGGGTGCACCTGGGATCTATTGCGATGAGCACGTCACTGCCTGGCGGAAAGTCACGGAAGCCGTCCATGCAAAGGGCGGATATATCTTCATGCAGCTCTGGCATGTTGGCCGGGTCTCCCACTTCGAAATGGTGGGCGGCGAAATGCCGGTCGCACCTTCGGTCGTTCCGTTCGAGGGCACTGCGTATACGACCCAACGGCTGGGTGAAGACCTCGCCGCATCGCGAGTTAAAGCTTGAAGAAATTCCTGGACTGGTCGAAGAGTTCCGGAAAGCTGCGAGAAACGCGAAAGCGGTCGGCTTCGATGGCGTCGAGATCCATGCCGCGAATGGCTACATATTCGACCAGTTTCTTCAGGATGGCAGCAACAAGCGGACCGACGTCTACGGCGGTCCAGTCGAGAACCGCGCTCGGCTCTTGCTTGAAGCGTTGGAAGCAGTAGTTGATGACATGGGGTGGAGGCCGTGTGGGCGTGCGTCTGTCGCCGAACTCGCTATACAACTCAATGTCGGACAGCCACCCTGAAGCGACGTTCGCATACGTCGCCGAGCGACTGAATCAATATGGGCTCGCCTATCTTCACATCATCGAGCCGCGTGTCAAAGGGAATGAAACCCTACTGGAAGACATGCCGCCGGTCGCAGCCGAGCAGCTCCGGAAAGTCTTCAAAGGAAATATTCTTGTAGCCGGCGGATTTGACGCCGATAGCGCCGAAGAGATCGTCGAAAAAGGGATTGCTGATCTGGTAGCGTTCGGGCGCAGTTTCCTTGCAAATCCCGATCTCCCGAAGCGCATCAAGCGGGGGCTGCCACTGAACGCATATGACCGCGCAACCTTCTATACCCACGATGCTCGGGGATATACCGATTACCCCTTCTACAACGATGACCGGATGCTCGCTGACACAGAAAACACTGCGGAGATCAGTGGGCGAATATGACGCTTGCCAGTGCCGCACAGTTAGCCGCAACGGTCCAGGGAACCGCTGTAATTTTCGTTGAATTTTGGTTGCACAATAGTTGCACAAATGCTCCCAAACAGGGTGTCCTGCACCGAAATAGGGCATCTCATCCGATCGTAAGCTGTTGATTCCGAACAGCAGGCCTGCCTGCCATCCGAATGACAGCAAGTGTCAAGGTTCCGCCGCATAACGATTGACAGACGTTGAAATTGTTGAGAACACGTTTCGCGAAAAGACCACGAGGATCACAAGCGCCAACGCGTGAATGTACAGTGCCGCTAGAAATTGCACCGAGCGTCGCGTCGATGGCGGCGCACATGAAATCCTTTTCGTTTTAGAGATATGCTCGCAGCTCATGCTACCTCTAGCATCCTTGACTCAGTGCTTCGCAATGCCCGCTCCCGAGCGCCCTTCCGGCAGCCCACGACAGCTGCAACCCTGGCTTTACTTCCAGCAGCACGTGAGTCCGGACTCGTCACTCCTTCCGCCGGGTGCGAACTGCGGCCACAGTCACGATGCAGTCGCGTCTTGCTCATTGTTCGAGCACCCCGGAATTCCGGACTGCGTGTAAGCAGCACGCGCAATTTCTGCTGCGCTCGAAACAATCTGGCTTTCAGGGTTCCGATCTCTAGGCCCAGAATCTCCGCTGTTTCACTGACCGTTCGCTCTTCCAGTCGCAGGCAGACGACCGTCCGAAATTCCC
This sequence comes from uncultured Acidobacteriota bacterium, assembly GCA_963825365.1. Taxonomy (GTDB): domain Bacteria; phylum Acidobacteriota; class Terriglobia; order Acidiferrales; family UBA7541; genus Palsa-360. Next base: position 14,656 of record CAWGSV010000017.1, read on the forward strand.
TACTTAACTGATCCATTGCTTCGCAAAGAATGCGTTCGTTCTCCCGTTGTTCGTATATCTCTGCAGGGTCTTTCCCTCGATCCGGAATCTCCAAAGGGGACCGCTCCTCGGGTTCTGATTTCACATCGTCAAGAGAGATTTCCCTCCGAGATCGATTCTTCCGCAGACACATAAGTCCTTCGTTGATTACAATCCGCGTCAACCAAGTGGCGAAAGACGATTTCTCTTGGAACCTGTCGAGGTGCATAAACGCTTTGTGAAAGCTCTGCTGCACGACGTCCTGGGCGTCCTCTCGGTTGCGGGTGATTCGGAAAGCAACCAAGAAATTCTTTGCTTCGTGTCGCTTGACGAGAAATTCGAAGGCCTGACTCTCTCCGTTCTTTGTCGCTGTGACTAGCGTCGAGTCAGATTCTTCCCGAAACCCGCTTGTCATCTGTTTACTTGCCATCCTTCTCCCCCTTCTGTCGCAAACATTCCGCAGTCCAGCTCACGCAACGCTTCCCGGGAGGAGGCTTATTGCTCTGCGATATTTGCATGCGTCAGTCGCAACCTTATGAGTTCCTCCGTAACGATTGACGGCCTCACTGCTCCAGCGTCGGCCAGCCTTCAGGTCACGAATGCACGTAGCAGCTGTCATTTCATCCAGTATGGTCAGCCGCCTCATCGAGCGGACGAGGCGAGGATAGTGCAGCAAGATCGACGGGATGTGATAACTGCGCAGAAACGCGCTGCGTGCGCCCTTTGTTGTCATTGATCACCCCTGGTATCCATATCGGCTGCCTTTGCTTTTGAGTGGAGTCGTTCCTCTCAGTTTTTATGAGAATGCATCTTGCATGCCAAATCTCGATGACTCTCTCGCAAGACAAGGGAGCTCATTTCCTGGCTGTTAATTGCGGAAGAGACTGGAGTTCGGAGATAGCGCGCGATGTAGGGATGACGACTTCCCGACTTCATGTCAAAACGTCAAAAGTTCGACACACCGGCCAAAACGCGTTCATCAAGCACGCCAGCAAACCGAACATGCAAGAGCGTGAGCACACCGGAAACCCCACCTTCAACCCTAGAGCCGACGATCAGAGCCTCGAACACCCGCAACAAGTAGCGCAAGTTCAGCTAGTCAAGAAGATGGGCATGCCAATTCCGTGAATCTCGCAAAAATTGGCCAACATTAAGGTTCTCACTCGCCCCTCTGCGCGAACGCTTGTGCAAACAGAGTCTCAGCTAGGCAGTTTGCGCCGCGAGCGCAGGAACCGTCGCCAGATACCCAACTCGGGAATCCAAGCAACCTCGTAAGTGAGCTCTTGTTTTTCGGCTATACGTTCCCGGTCGTTCCATACCAAGCAATTTGTGGTTTCCCACCGCGTGTCCACTCCTGCCGGAAACATTGGAAGGGGCAGGGGCTGGTAGGTGATTACTCGCTTCCTGCATGACTGACAATCTCCTCGTCTGAAACCTCCCAGATTCCATCGGTATCAGTGAGGCTCCGAACACTTTGCTACGGATTTGGTTTCCATTGAACATCGCCTGGGCCGAAGATTTTGTGAGATCATTGATTACACCCTTGAGAGAGGAACCACGACCGGCGCTCCGTTTGATCAATCCAGACCTCAATGAGGCTGGCGGTCGCTATATCGTTGTACTTCTCGCAAGTTTCATGAGCCGAGCGGAAAGATATTCGCTCCCAGCACGATTCGAAGAAAAAGCATACACAAGCCTACGATCCGTCTTCGGACGCTCGGTGACCATGCCATCGGGTTCTCGTCTTCAGATTGCCCAATCAATTGCCAAAGGAACATCTGAAGCGGTTGCGACGCAGCTTCAGCACACGTAATCCCAGCGGCTGGGGCAGTCGAAGACGTTTAGGCCGCCTTAGCCAGCGGTCGTTCAACGTTTAGCGTTTGAACACTGGTGGAACACCTCTGGCCACCGAATTGTGTCAACGCACGACCGCATTTGGCGTCAAGAAAATGCCCAGACGTTGCGATGACGTGCTGCCATTTTGACAGCAGAAGGCCGACCTAAGAATGAGAACGATCTCCCTCGCGCGGTTCGACGCCATGTAAAGCGAATTTCAGCGATAGCCCTTGATCTCATTTCTTTGGCCAAAGTCGTGCTTCTCTGAGGTAACGCCTGAATCTTGGGCAAATCAAGGAGAAAAACATGGAGGATCTGAAGACACTGGAAACGAAATTGAACGCCCTGATTGCAAAAGGCGAAATGATCGAGGCGGTCGAGCAGTTTTACGCTGACGACTGCGTCTACCAAGAGGGCAATCAGCCCCCGCGCACTGGTGGCAAGAAGGGCCAGAAGGAGCACCTCTCTCACCTTTTCAAGACGGTGAAAACCGTAAATGCTCTGACTCTCCACGGTCAGTCAATCGGCGATGGAATCACAATGAGCGAATGGACGTTTAACCTGACGACCAACAACGGTCCGAGACTGTGGAACGAGGTGCTCTGCCGGCGCTGGCAGAACGGTAAGGTAGTTTCCGAGCGCTACTACACGGCCCGATGAAACCGAGATCCTCTAGGATGGCCGGCGCAACCGGCGGCCATACACCCTTCCGCCGACCAAGACTTCCTTTCGGCTCTGCGCAGCAATGCAGAGAGAATGACGCGGCCGGATCATTTGTGATCCGTTGTCCTTTCGTTCCTGAAGTTTCCGCTCGGAAAAGTCGGAGAACTGCAACACCAAATTTATGGATTGTCGGTGAAACGATCTTAGGTTGGATAGATGCATGCTCTTGTTCGAAGAGGTTTTAGACGAAGGACCTTGCAGTGAAGCTTCGTCCAAACCCATATCGAGGGCACGGCCGGAATTTGATCGCGACCTCATTCAGGAGAGGGCAGATGAAGGCAGCACGAATTCTACAATTCGGCCCCCGAGCGTGATTACCAACGGTGACCTGCCTCAACCGGAAGCCGCCGCTGAGCAACTGCTCGTACGGGTAAAGGCGGCAGGGGTGGGTAATTGGGACGCCCTCATTCGTGAGGGCAAGGTTGAACTTCAACCATTGCCTCTTATTCTTGGTTCCGAGCTATCAGGAATTGTCGAAGGAATCGGGGCGGGAGTCTCGGGATTCAAGCTTGGTGACGAAGTTTACGGGGCAACGAATGAGCAATTCAGCGGGGCATATGCGGAATATGCGCTCCCTTTTGCCAGAAAGATGGCGCAAAAGCCAAAGACACTGAACTTCATCCAGGCGGCTTCGGCTCCAATTGTTGCGGTTACGGCGTGGCAGATGCTCTTCGAGTACGCCCGTGTAACTGCAGGGCAGACCGTGCTTATTCATGGAGCCGGAGGCAACGTTGGCGCGTACGCCGTACAAATGGCGAAGCAGGCGGGCATTCACGTGGTCGCGAGCGCTGGTGCTGCCGATCTGGACTACGTTCGAGATCTGGCCGCTGAAAGAGTCATGGACTACAGAACGGAGCGATTCGAGGAATTGGTGACTGGAGTGGATGCTGTCCTTGATACCGTGGGAGGAGACACCCAGCTGCGGTCTCTTCAAGTTCTGAAACCAGGCGGGATTCTGATCTCCGTCGTTTCACCTGTTCCCCAGTCCGTGCAAAAACGTTATGACGTTCGAACTGCCTACTTTTATGTGGATGTGACGACAGCGCGATTGAACAGGATCAGAGAACTGTTCGATAACGGAAAACTAAGCACGGACGTGGGGGCGGTCCTTCCGCTGGAAGAGGCCCGCATTGCGCACGAGATGCTTGGCGGCGCTCCGCATAAGCGCGGCAAGATCGTTTTGAGCATCGGGGCCTAACAGCTACTCATGGTACTCCGATCGTGACTGGCAGAGAGAGAGGCGATGATGGTCACGGATAAAGCTCATGCGGATGTTTTCTCATCAGATGGTGCAAACGATGATTCCGGAGCCTTTGCCAGACAGAGGCAACAAAACTGAGGCGCAGATTCCTCAAAGCTCTGGTTCCGACTGCGGCCCGACGCGCGGGTAGTTGATATCCTCCAGACCTCACTTCGGGGACACTTCGTTCGTCGCTCCCACTGTCAGCATCGAAATAGCGTTAGCCGAATCGGCTGAACTCACGAATGGTTCATTGCCCAAAGAGCCAAAGCTTCAAAAGTGCCCACAGTAAAAGGCCTGTAAAGGCAATGGCGGATGCGAAGCCGAATAGAACGTCCGAACCGGAGAGATTAAGTTCGCGGGGCAACATAGCTTTCTGTGCTACGCGGGCCGCAGCAACTCTCGACTCCCAGACTAGGGTGCCTTCGCGTGGCACTGTGAGCATTGTATTCTCCGCGCATTCTCGGGCTGCCTTGAAACGAACCATGACGTCACTCCCTCGCTTGCCGACCCGCGTTTTGCGGGTCGGCATAACTGTTCTGCACTTCGTGGTCCGAACGCCTTCGGGCCGTTGGCAAACAAACCGAAGATGTAGAGATGAGATCGCTGACTGGATCGAGTGGTGTAGCACCATTTGAGGAACCGCATCTGGATCATGCTGAGTACAGATAAAACGAGTGCGGACTTAAGCGCAGCATGCTGGTTTCAATCCGCATTTAGCGCGGCATGATTGTGAGATCGACCACCGCTACGAAGTTCTTGAACTCCACCAGCACGCTGTTCATGGGGCCGCCGCCGATCAGCCACACATGGTCCGCAAGCTTCTGCGTTCCACTTTGACGGGATCGAGTTTTGCCGTCTTCACCACATCCGGAACCGCAACCTTGTTCACAACCACATTGGGCTGAACGTCCCTGATCCACACCTGAAAATAATTTTCCGCGGTGTTGATTCTGGGGTCGCCCTGATGGACATGGATTAACCCGGGAAACTTCACGCCGTTGTAATCCTTGTATTGTGTGTAGCGCATTTCATAGGGCATGTCGCCATAGACAGGATTGGAAATCCAGGTGCCCGTGAATTCGACAAGATTCTGATCGTTGATCGTGCCGTTGACCCTGTACTTCCCATAGTGGAAGGAGACGATGGTCACCCAATGGCCAAACATGGAGAGGCCGAAATCCGAGGGACCCACGATGGGTTGCGTGATGGCGGTTGCATCGCTGGAGGCCAGCGCTGCTTTTATAAATCCGTGCGGAGTGAGCACCATCTCGAGTTGCCGCAGATCGGAGTAGGGCATGCCATCGAGATACAGGCTGGTGTACGGCACGGGCGTTTCACCCTTCATTTCCCACGCGAAATTGCCGTTCAATATGGTTGTGACGTGATCCTCGGGCACGGGTGGGTAGCCGTCCCTCGGGTAGTTTCCCTGCTTTGGGTTGTAGTCCAGGCGCATATATTTGGCGTCGAAGTCGATGGTGCGCGTGTACTCGGCAACGTCAAAATGCGGCCAGTCCGTGGTCAGATCGTACTGCTCGCCAACCTTCGATAAAAACCCATCGGCGGTAAATTGAATCGACTTCAGGTTCGTGGTGCCCATGGCCTTTGCAGCAGCTTCTAAGGCCTTGCGGGCGTCCACTACCTGCGCGGACGCCGTTCTGGGGCTTAGTGTAATGAGCGCAACAAAAAGAACCGCAAGAAACCAAAGGTTTCGCTTCATTTGCATCTCCTCATAGGGAGTAGAAAATCGATTTGTGTGCAAGCCGGATCTGCTGGGCAGATTGTATGGGGGTACAGGTTTGTTCTCCAAGCGAATTTATTGTTGCGCTGGCTGTGAATCAATGCTCGGGGAGTCTTCTCAATTGAAGTGAATGCCAAGCGACAAGACAAAAGAAAGTTGGAGTGTTGGCTGGCACAAAAGCTGGCCACTTAGCATCAAACAACCAGACCTAAGCAGCTTTCCGCGCTCTATACGCAATACTTAGTGATCAGCTTTTGTTCTTCTCCCCTGGCCCGGGCTTTCTTAGCCATTCCTTTCAGGATGGGGGACATAAGCACGAACGATAATCCGGCCATTTTACCTTCGGCCATGCCAAACAGGATTGCCGCGTGCTTGATGCTCTTCGGCCTGGATTGACTGTCGGTCAATCCGTCCGCCGCCATACCGTAGAGAATGCGAAGAAAGTATTCCAATTTTTCGTTTGCCGGTTCTACCGAACTGCAAAGCGTATTTCGCGTTCGGTAGGATTGTAGAAACAATGCCAGGCCATCGACTCCACCATGTAGGATTCACCAGGCTTCAGAATCTTTCGTTCTTTCTTTTCGTTTTCCAGGCCCAAGTCTCCATCGACAGCCGTGAATGTTTCGGCGTACGCATGGCAGTGCAGGACATTCCGTCCCTTTGGCATCAGGGTCACTTCGAGTTCGGTTGTTCTTCCATTGGTCTCGGCCGAAGTCTGCAGGAAAGTCACGCTGTCTTTAAAGATCGGATTTACAATCGTTCTCTTCAATTTGCCCCCTGCACCGGGATAAGTCGCTTTGGCCTCATAGCCGGACGCCACTCTAACCCTGCCTGCCACAGGTTACAAGCTCCCCGCCCGTTCTTGAATGCAGAGTATGGTTCTAGCGTGCCACCCCTTTTCATAGCTGCAAATTATTGAAAAACGGCCTACTCGAAAAGTGGGATCCGCCAAATCCACATTCCGAGAGGGCGACTTATCATGACTTGGCAGAGGAGCCTTATCGAAATAGTTCAGGCGCCGGAATTCAGCCATGATTCACGCGCGCTTGCCGGATAAGTGAAGAGGGATATTTAGCGTGGGTTCGCGAGCACCTAGGGCCGGACCGCGACGCCGACCACGAGGGGACGAACGATCGGCGGTACCTTCTGCAGCCGGTCCCGATCAAGGTTGGTGACCGTGAAACCTGCGGCGGCGATTTCCGCGACGGTGTTGCGGTTACAGTTGCAGCCCTGGGCGATGCGCTTATTGAGGAAGTTCAGCCGGTCCTGCCAGCGCGCTAGTCGAGGCTCTTCGGCGCGGACGTGCTCGATGAAGAGCAGCCGCCCGCCAGGCTTCAGCACCCGGTGGAGTTCGGCGAGCGCGCGCTGTGGGTCTCCCACCGTGCACAGGACGAGCGTGGAGACGGCGACATCGAAGCTTCCGTTCTCGACAGGGAGATTCTCGGCAGGCGCACGCACAACGCGAACGGGTCGCCCGAACGAGGCGAGCTTGCGTTCGAGCCTCCGAGCCATCGGCTCCGCTGGCTCGCAGACGACCAAGTCGGAGACCGCGTCGCTGTAGAACGGAAGGTTCGCTCCCGTCCCGGCGCCAATCTCGATGACCCGTCCGGCCGCCGTGCTGAGCAACGCCTTCCGATGCGCTCCCAGACCCGCTTTCTCGGTCCCCGCGAGCGCCGTGTCGTAGATCGCCGCGAAGAATCTGCTCGAGAGGCTCATGGCGCGCGATGATACCGCCTTCGTAACATCAGCCGCAACTGGCGCAGCGCCACAATTTGAGAACGGTGCTTCCAGTAATCTTTCCTTAAGAGACGAGCGTGATTCCGGTTGTCCTCTTGAATTTTCCATTTATAGAACTTCACAGGGCTTCGCCGATGTGCCATCCGGAGCTCCAAGTGTGATGCGGAAGTTTCCCAGAACAATTCCGACCTACAGGGACACGAGCGGCGCTTGGAGATAAATTCCGCATAGCCGACTATTCTTCTGGAGTGTGGCGAACGAGCGAACGGTGCGCGTTACAAGGTCACTTGATCAGGGACAACATATAGGGATAATACTGATATTGTTTGTCGTCCTCTCAGAAGAAGGACTGCATTTGAGTGATTGAGGGGGAATAACAGATGTTTGCAATTACCGGAATCACTGGCAACGTCGGCGGAGAGGTGGCGCGAAACCTTCTAGCCGCTAAGCAACCCGTTCGGGCAGTAGTTCGAGACCTCCACAAAGGTGAGCACTGGACACAGCGTGGCTGCGAATTGGTTGGCGCGGATATCAATGATGCTACGACGCTCGCGTCAGCATTCGAGGGAGCCGAAGGCGTCTTCGTGCTGGTTCCGCCGAACTTTGATCCATCGCCTGACTTTCGCGAGGCGCGAGCGACGGCCGCAGCATTGAGATCGGCGCTGGACGCAGCACGTCCGTCGAGAGTCGTATATCTTTCAACCATCGGCGCACAGGCGACTCAATCGAATCTGCTGACGCAGCACACCATCATCGAGCAGGAGCTTAGACGGCTGTCGATACCGATCACTTTTCTGCGCCCGGGATGGTTCATGGAGAATTGTATCTGGGATGTCGCTCCGGCGATCCGCAACGGCGTGATTCCGAGTTTCCTGCAACCCCTCGACAAACCTGTGCCGATGGTTGCCACTGCCGACATTGGGCGTGTCGCCGCCGAGGTCCTGCAGGAAACGTGGACCGGCCACAGAGTAGTCGAGTTGGAAGGGCCACATCGCGTGATCCCCAATGAGATTGCAGCCACCTTCACCGAACTGCTCGGCAAGCCGGTGAGGATGGAAGCCGTGCCGGAAGAAACCTGGGAATCGCTGTTCCTATCGCAAGGCATGAAGAACCCAACACCGCGTATTCAGATGCTTGATGGCTTCAACGAAGGCTGGATCGAGTTCGAGAGCGGTGAGATTGGTTCACGAAAGGGAAAAGTCGCACTGAAAACCGTACTCCAGACGCTCATCGAACGGGAGACGAAATCCTGAACGTGCTACAAATACTTCACGGTTCGCGAGTTCGATAAATTTCATTTATCCCAGTCTCGTGAAGGACCAGGTATCCGCAGCCAATTGGCAGCGCTTCTCCTGATTGCGCCTAAATCACGGGATCCTTGAAAATAATCTCGCACCTCGACCGAAAGTGCGGATAGACGGCATTATCGTAATCTGGGATTTAGACATCCCGGTCAGGCACTAGTTTATGAGAAAGAGAATGAAAAAGCGCGGAAGCGCTGGCCCACACGTCGTAGACTGAATTTAATTTGTACGGTGCCAGGTGGCCGTTCCGAGGCGTCCTGTGGCCACCAAGGAATTTGGGGGCACGAACTTGTAAGTTCCGCTGTCGGTATATCCATCAGTCGATTGCAGCGACCAATTCCCGTCGCTTGCTGAAAAAGTTCCCGCATGAGATGGGGCCTTATCCAGTGATTCACTGTGGAACTCATACGTTCCGCTAGTGCCGATTTCCCAGACCCAACGACCGGGATTCATCGAAATCTCCCAGGTTCCAATCGTATGCGGATCGACTTTGGACGATTTAGCAGAAGACGAAGACGGCAGCGGCAGCGGCGAAGGCCAGCGAACATCATCGCTGGCGCAAGGTGAAGCCTGCACAACGCAACCTTTAGTACCGAGAGCATTGCATCGGGCCAATGCTTTGGTTCCCGCCTCCGCTCGGCTTCGAGCGTAGTCCTGACCGTAGCTATGAGTGGCTCGATTCACCGCTAGAGCAAAACAGAGGTTGTTGCCCCAATTGACCAGCTCGCAGTCCGGCGCCGCAGTGGCACAATTCTTAAGTGCTAGTTGCTTGGCCTCCGTTTCCGAATTTTGCCCATGTGAAGTTCCTGACCGCAACGTAGTGGGTGATACCGCTATGGCGGACCAATAGACTGGCTGAGCCGGACCGACGGGACCCGATTCACTATCTGGAATGCAGACTGGGTTATTCAGATCGAAGTGGCAGCCCTGCGCCATCGCACCAGATGGGAACACGGGTAACATTAACGCCAAACCGCAGGCTGTCGCGAGCAATCGCAATGACGTGTTGCCTACAACAAAACGTGAAACAACCGTGCGCAGTGACATGTCCTAATTCCCCACAGGGCAAGGCAAGCAGAAGCCGCGAATTACGCAGTTTGCCACATCAGTGCGTAATGGCAAGTTGTCAAGTGTGAATCGTTCCATGATAACTTCTGTATTCGGCATCGTATTTCCCGTCAACGGTTATTTGCACAGGCTACCACTCAAACACCTATTTCCCAAGCCCTGAGAAACGGGGTTATCGTCAACTGGAAATCGGCGGGTGGCCCAGCCTTTGCCTTTGAATTTTGGGTGCCCCGTCCTTCGGTGTTGGAAGGGCGGGTCTTGGTGTTTGCCCTCACCAAAATCCAAAGTCAAAAGCCCCGCCCTTGAAAACCGTCAAGGACGGGGCACCCAAAGTTCAACGTCATAACTCCGAGTGAACGTACAGCAGTGGTATCATCGCGTCGTGCGCGCTCATCGCAAAGGACAAATCGAAAGGCTGGGCCACCCGCCACTTTTCGAGATGGTGGAACAAGTGAACAGCAAATTGCCAGAAGCGGAGAAGTTCGATCACTTTGGCGGATTTTTCCAAGCTCCTCAGACTCAATCGCAAATACAAGATGCTCTATCCAGACGGCCAGCTTTTAATGAAGGTAAGGATACTTATGGTGCTCATGTTTACTTGCCTAGTAGTCACAATGTGGGGCTTTGGAATTTTCTCAAAATGACTCTTGAGAGCGCACATGGGGTCAAGTGGCCTAAAGCCACATTCCGAGAAGAGGACTTCAGTGTACTTGGCCGGGCAGTAGGCCTCGGTATCGCCGCCGTGGAACGATATCCTCCTGCACGTTGGCTATTCGTTTTCGCACAGACGAAGCAGATCACGTGTCAGCACAACTGTGGGTTCCGTCGCGGTATCGACTGCACGGGCAGTCTCAAGTACCTTCCTGTTGGCAGTGATTGTCGTGTCTCTAGAATAGTCCCCATACGATCAAGTTAACCGGGCGAGCGTGGCATGAAGTGCTCGCGGTCATCGTCTTTGACTGGCGATACGAACCTTCTCAGTGATCTCTGGTTGCGTCGGCGCTGGCACAAAATCTTCGCAAAATCATCTCAAGAACAATGTCGATGTATCGGCCACCGTTGATGAGCGAGGGGTCACGCTGTCGAGTCAAGGAGAACAGAAGACCCATGCTTGGGTCGGGCTTTCGAACATTTATGAGCACACAGCATCTGGTCGTTTTGGCGAAAGCTTATGGAGAATTCATTTACTTTCCTAGGCGGGTTATGAACGCGGGGCAGTTCGGTGAACTCGAGCACTTGGCATCATGAGCTGCGACGCGAGGTCCGACTGCGTCCCCGTTGGCGTAAAACAAGGTTTCCAAGTCCTGAGAAACGGGGTGGTCTCAACAGGTCAGTGCAACACTTGCTTGCAGTTTATCTGCTGGTGTTTGAAATCCCAAAGTTTTTCTTGGACGCTGATTTAGTTTGAGTGCTACCTCATCGAGTTCTTGCTGTGAATGCACTGACAAGTCTGTTCGTTTAGGGAAGTACTGACGCAACAGGCCGTTTGTGTTTTCGTTTGAGCCGCGCTGCCACGGGCTCTGCGGATCGCAGAAGTAGACTTTCACTTCCGTCTCCACCGTGAAGCTTTTGTGCTGGGCCATCTCCAGCCCGCGATCCCAGGTCAACGAGCGCCGCAAAGCTACGGGCAGCTTACCAACGTGGTGGGTCAGCGCGGCGACCACGGTAGCGGTGTCTTTGCTGGGCACTTTGATCAGCATGACAAATCGCGAATGACGTTCCACGAGCGTCGCGATGTGGCTGTTCTTCGCGCCGCCGATGAGGTCGCCTTCCCAATGGCCGGGGATGGCGCGGTCTTCGATCTCTGCGGGCCTTTCTCGAATGGAAATGGCATCGACGATTTGACCTTTGTGATGCCCTGTATCCCGCGCGTGCCGCGAGCGGCGAATTCGCCGCTTGAAGCGAAGATGCTGAATCAGCTCTTTTTTCAGCACTCCACGCGCTTGAATGAATAGGCTGCGATAAATGGTTTCGTGCGACACGCGCATGCTCTCGTCGTCAGGATACTCGGTCTTCAGCCATCCGGAAACTTGTTCCGGCGACCAGTCCAGGATGAGTTTACCTGCAACGATCTCTTGCAGCTTCACATGCAGGGCAAGAAGACAGCGCTTGGGCCGCAAGGCCGACTCCCAAGCTTTCTGATCAGCGTCACTGGCTCGATACAGAGGTCGCCCGCCATGGCGGGCAACCTCTCGGCTCACCGTCGACACTGCCCGCTTGAGATCTTTCGCTATTTCACGAATCGACCCACCCGACGCAATCCCTCGTGAGATTTCCTCTCGCTCTGCCAGTGCCAGCGTTCGCGGCGAGCGCCGCCGCGCGGCCGGAGCAATCCCGCCATGCTGCGCCAACATAAATTGAATGGACACATGGTCTTTGCCGAAGACTCGCCCAATCTCATGCAAGGACTGCCCCGCCTTCCAGCGACCTCCACATGTCGTTCCGCTGCTGCTCAGACAGCTTGAACCGCCTCTTAAATCTCATAAACACCACCTTTCAGAGAAAAGATTTATATCAGATGGTGTTGCATCGACCGGTTGAGCCGGCACGGCTTATCGGAATGTATGGTCCGCCGCAGAGTTGCAAGCGAAAAACGAAGAATGGCAGTTGGTCTGCGCCAATGTATTCGGCCTTCAGTGGAGTCAGTGACTCCGGGCCATGATGGATATCCGCTCGCTTTCGTCCTCATAAACTGGACGGCCTGGAAGCGACCTTTTCCGATATCGGGTTTCGAAAGCGTGGGAGAGACCCATTGCCATCTCTATTTTCCGCCAGCAGACCTGGCAGGAACTGTTTTCCCTAAACAGGGATTTTAGGTTGTCACCGCAAGAACCGGAGCGCGATAGCGTTCGTTCTTGCATAAGACCGCCCAGGCCATGCGAACCAGCTTGTTGGCCAAAGCCACGACGACCACATTCTGGTGCGTGCGCGCCAGCAGTTGCGCTAACCAACTCGCTCAGACCGGGAGCCTGCTTGTGTCGCTGTTGCAGTACGCTGCGTGCGCCTTGAACGAACAGTCTTCGTAAGTACTTATTGCCCCGTTTGCTGATGCCCAGTAACTTCTGTTTGCCGCCGGTGGAGTACTCTCCCGGAACGATCCCCATCCAGGCCGACAGATTTCGCCCTTTTCCAAAGGCGCTTCCGTTGCCAACCGCAGCGATCAGAGCTGTTGCGGTGACCGGGCCGACTCCTGGAATCTCCGTGAGTCGTTGGCAGGCTTCATTCTCTTTGGCCGTTTTCTGGATGACCCGATCCATCTCCTCAATGCGTGCTGCGAGTTGCTCCAGTTCCAATTTGAGCTGAGCCAGCAGAACACGGAATGAGTCGGACAGATTCAACTCAGCGTCTTCCAGGATACGAGGCAGTTGCTCATCCAGATGACTTCGGCCCTTGGGCAGGGTCAGTCCACGTTCCAGAAGAAGACTGCGAATCTGGTTCACCACCGCCGTGCGTCGCATCACCCAACGCTCGCGCACGCGATGCAGCGCCTGCAGATCCAACTGCTCCTCCGTCTTGATCGGCACAAAACGCATCCTCGGTCGTTGCACCGCTTCGGCAATGGCTTCGGCATCGATGTAGTCACTCTTGTTCGTCTTCACGTAGGGCTTCACGTATTGCGCCGGCATCAATCGCACTTCATGACCTTGCTCTCGCAGCGCCCGCCCCAGAAAGTGCGCTCCACTACAGGCCTCCATGCCAATCAACTGCACCTGCAAATTCGCGGTGAAGGCCAGCAGTTGCGTGCGAGAACATCTCTTGCGGATCACCACCTGCCCACTTGAATCCAGACCAACCAGATGAAACACCGTCTTACCCAAATCAATGCCCAGCGCGTGTAGTTTCATGAGATGCCTCCTTGCCCCGCACTCTACAACTTCTAGAGATCTGCGGCGGACCATCCCTTGTACTGGCATTCTCTCCGAGAGGTGCGCCGATTAGGATTCTTGGCGCGTGGCCGACCGTTGCGACGAGCAGTAATTTAGTTGATCGATTCTTCCACCATGAAGTGGTCTTCTAACAGGAAGTAGATTGTGCGAAGGGCGTCTATCGCGTGCTTGCCCACTGCGAGTGGTAGCCTAATCGCCAATGCCAAATATTGTTTTCTGGTGCGGATTGATCGGCATCACTTAAATTGAGTTCCACTTTCAAGTCACGATAGATGTCGGCGAAGTCGTCCGCCAGCGATCCGTGGTTTGCTTCATTGCCCTTCGTTGGGTCCCAAATTTCCGCAATAAGGATTCACATCGCCTAATTGTATTTTGAGGGATTCGTAAAGTTCGCTCCATTGGGCGTGGCTCAACCGGAGTTTTGTGCGATCTTTCTCTTGGCTTTCATCATCATTTCGTTCAACTCTAGGCAAAGAAATCGCTTGGCTTATCAATTGAGGAAGTATTGCGTAGACCTGAATGAGTAGTTCGGTTCTGTCCAGATTAGGCGCAGATTCGATAGCGTCACAAAATTTCTTTGCAACTGAGGCGAACTGTTTGGCCACTTCTGCGTTGTCCGGCACGCTACTCATTTGAAACTGTCTAAACCTCACTTGGGGAGAGCTTCGTGAATAGAGGATTTTATATCACACGGTGACCCAAGTCCTGATAAGTCCGGTGGTCTCAACGGGTCAGTGCAACACTTGCTTGCAGTTTATCTGCTGGAGTTTGAAATCCCAAAGTTTTTCTTGGACGCTGATTTAAGCGCAGCGCCACCTCGTCGAGTTCTTCCTGAGAATACACTGACAAGTCTGTTCGTTTAGGGAAGTACTGACGCAACAGGCCGTTTGTGTTTTCGTTCGAGCCGCGCTGCCACGGGCTCTGCGGATCGCAGAAGTAGACTTTCACTTCCGTGTCCACCGTGAAGCTTTTGTGCTGCGCCATCTCCAGCCCGCGATCCCAGGTCAACGAGCGCCGCAAAGCTGCGGGCAGCTTGCCAACGTGTTGGGTCAGCGCGGCGACCACGGTCGCCGTATCTTTGCTGGGCACTTTGACCAGCATGACAAATCGCGAATGACGTTCCACGAGCGTCGCGATGTGACTGTTCTTGGTGCCGCCGATGAGGTCGCCTTCCCAATGTCCGGGAATGGCGCGGTCCTCGATCTCTGCGGGCCGTTCTCGAATGGAAATGGCGTCGACGATTTGACCCTTGTGATGTCCGCTATCCCGCGCGTGCCGCGAGCGGCGAATTCGCCGCTTGAAGCGAAGATGCTGAATCAGCTCTTTTTTCAGCACTCCACGCGCTTGAATGAACAGGCTGCGGTAAATCGTTTCGTGCGACACGCGCATGCTCTCGTCCTCGGGATACTCGACTCTTCAGCCATCCGGAAACTTGTTCCGGCGACCAGTCCAGGATGAGTTTACCCGCAACGATCTCTTGCAGCTTCACGTGAATGGCAAGAAGGCAGCGCTTGGGCCGCAAGGCCGACTCCCAGGCTTTCTGATCGGCTTCACTGGCTCGATACAGAGGTCGCCCGCCATGGCGGGCGACCTCTCGGCTCACCGTCGACACCGCCCGCTTGAGACCTTTGGCGATTTCACGAATCGACCCACCCGATGCAATCCCTCGTGAGATGTTCCTCTCGCTCCGCCAGTGTGAGCGTCAGCGGCGAGCGCCGCCGCACGGCCGGAGCAATCCCGCCATGCTGCGCCAACATAAATTGAATGGACACATGGTCTTTGCTGAAGGCTCGCCCAATCTCATGCAAGGACTGTCCCGCCTTCCAGCGCCTCCACATGTCGTTCCGCTGCTGCTCAGAAAGCTTGAACCGCCGCTTAAATCTCATAAACACCACCTTATAGAAAAAAGATTTATATCAGATGGTGTTGCATCGACCGGTTGAGCCGGCAGGCCTTATCGGAAACTGGAAATCGCCCAACTGGAAATCAGCCTTTTCCACATGACGAAAAGACGATTTCTCGGTGCCTTTTGTGGATTACTTTCGGATTGCCAACGACACGCCCGGATTGACGGAGGCGAAGGAAACCATTGCCTAAACTAGGCGCACGTCGAACAGAGCCAGCCAGTACTGAATGGATTGCAGAGCGAACCCGCAGAGGATGAGTCCGATGCCGAAGACGCCGAGCCAACGCTCGGGAAGGTTGTCCGCGTAGTATTCGATATAAGGAATGACTGTCTGCCCCACACCCGTGACAATGCCCGTCACGAGACCTACCCGAATAGCAAAGGACCAAGGGTGATCGAGTTGATGGACGAGGTGGCTACAGATGAGTGCCCCGGCAAAATAGCCGAATGTGCGAATGACGGTCGCCCAAAACTGACGACGCGTGAGGCGCGGACGGCGAGCCGCCAGATAATCCATGCCAGGAGCTATGCCGCGATAGTAGCCGAGCACCTGGCCGACTGCGATGAGAAAGGCAAATGAAGCGGCGAATCCAAGACCCACTATGGGGTAGAGTCCGGCACCGACAGAGGCACCGCGGATGGCTGAGAAAAGCCCCTGCCAGGGCAAGGAATAATGTTGAAGGCCGCGAGCGGCTCGATTCAGTTCAATCGAAAGAGTGGTGCCGGTCGCCACGCCGCAAATAAGGCCAAAGAAAGGGCCGAGACCAATGCCGTAGCCTACGCCGAAGACGATGGAGTACGTTACCGCGCGCGTGAGCAGGCGCAGCGGACCGTGCTGGCCGCCCAGCAGGTCGTAGGCTAGATAGAGGCTGCCCAGCACATCGAGACAGCTGCCACTAATGCTGACGACCGCCACTGTATGGTGGTCCATTCGGCATATTGTAACGGCAACTGTTTGGTTTTGTGACCGAATTTCGGGCAAACTTGAAGTTAACTCTGAACCGGAGAACGCCTGTGAAACGGCTTTATCGTCCCATTAATTGGAAGTTTGGGCAAAGAGCCTCATGGGATCGCTATCAATAGGCCACCGCTTATCCCAAGAGATTGTTCATGTCCCCGTCCAAAGTTGTACTCGTAGCCCGGTTCGAGGTACCAGCCGAATCTGTGTTTCTTGGAGGGCCAGAACATAAAATCCAGAACGGCTTCAGCGCTGACGGAGTTCGTTGTCGCGCCATATTTCCTTACATGGACCCATTCAGGACCAATGCCTGCCATGAACTCCACTTTTTTCGAAAGTGTCCAAGGCTTCTTAAAGAGAAGGTCCGCGTCCCATTCGGCTGAGTGGCGTGTGAAAAGCGGTGTTACTCCCGCCTCAAGTTCGAGCCAGTTCTCTATCGGCGTCACTTCAACCGCCACTGTGGGGCCGAAGCTCGATCCGCCGCCTGTGACACTCCAGTTGGCAGCTCCCCCAAGCTCAACGACGGCCACAGGCTCCTTTTCGATGGACTGCGCGAAGGCATTTCCTGCACACAGAAACAAGAACGCTATAAATACGGACCTCATCGTGCTCAACGGAAGCCTCCCCATGCCGCAACGATCTGTACGGTAAAGAGTTGAAAATCAAGACTGCACGGATTCGACCGACTCTGTCAAGAATCCTTGTAATGCCGATTTATCTTGCGTGGGAGAACATTGAACCGAAACACATAGCCGGCCAAGTCTTGAGAGAGGGCATTCTTGAAAAGCAGGAAGCAGGTGTACAGCTAAATTGCGATAAGTTCGCGAGACCATCAAATCCCTGTGCTTAGTGGAAAGATTCAACGGCTTATCAACACTGTTCACTAAAGCACAGACATAGGCTTCCAAAATGACTAAAATGTTAGACAGATGTTATTCCGTCGGAGGTGCGATTTGCAAAATACGAGTGATACAGGAAAATTGAATATCGTCAAGAATTTCGTTCGTAGGGGCACTCGCACGGCGTTGTTACTCGCCGTTCTGTTTCTGGCCGGCGCAGCAGTATCGCAAGCGCAGGTTTCGTTTGGCATTAGTATTGGTCCACCGCCACGTCCTCGTGTGGTTCACGTCATACCCCGGAGCCCTGGCCCCGGTTACTTGTATATCGACGGTTATTGGTATCCAGACGGACATCACTATAGGTGGCATGAAGGTTATTGGACACGGCCGCCGTATGAGGGAGCTCGATGGGTCGGACCTCACCACGATGGACAGCAGTTTTTTGCTGGATACTGGGAGGGGGATCGCGGCCGTGTTGATCACGATCACCGATGGGATAAAGACCGCCGCGATCGGGACAATGGCCGCTACCATGACGACCATCATGATGACCACCACGACGATCACCACGATGATCACAACGACGACCGCCGCTAGAATTCACTGATCATCGGCGCTTGTGCACTGCCGAGCACTGTATCTAAATTCGATGGAATTTGGCGACTTTCGAGAACCTAAATCGCCTTCGTCCATCGAACACGATTCAAGTAATAACAAAACCCCCTTCCCGACACAGTCGAGGAGGGGGTTTTGTTTATCCGTACAGAAAATTCAAACGGGTTGACAGCGCTAAAGTCAGATCGCGTGACCATTTCGGTCAGCCTTTCCGTTCTCCACTTATCTCCAGATGTAAAACAACGTCAGGCCCAGGTCAGGACCACAAATGTAATTTCAGCGGACGGTCCAGTCGGAATCGGAGCACCGTTTCCGCGGGAACGTGCACTTCCTTACCTTGCGTAATGATCTGCGCGCCGGCACCGGCACCCGCACCCGCAACAGCGCCGATGGCCGCGCCTTTTCCGCCGCCTGCAATGGCTCCGATGATTGCGCCAAAGATGGCTCCGCCGCCCACATATTGGCCGGTACGTTTATTGCCACCGACGCCGTCGCGGCGGTTCTGCAGTTCTTGATCCTCCGTGCTCACGCGGTAGCGCCGGCCGCTAACCGTAATGGAATCAACATCCAATGTAATATCGCCATTCCCTTCCAGTCGCCGGGTTACCAACGTGGCATCCGATCCTCGCGGAATAGCGATCGAGCCGTCGTTGTCGCGAATGTCTTCGGCAACCTGCGCGGAAAAGGTTTGGCCTTCCACAACGTCTTTCGAATCGATGCGCTGGTTGGTCATCAAAGCCATTTCAGTACCTATCGGGAGCACGACACGCTCCATGCGGGCTTGATCGTAGTTGCCGTTGTCCTGGTTTCTGTAACCCTGATCATTCGTGTTGCGGTTGTCATCGCGACGGTCGTCATTGGGTTGAGGGTATCCGTTCGGGCCTACGCGCGAATCATATGGGGCATCGCCAAATTGTACGGAATCCACATCGCGCACCGAATAACGGTGCATAACCCCTCTGTTATCTCTGAACATGATTGTGTTGATGTTCGCTCCGGTCATAGTTCCTGAAAGCGTACTGCCATTCCGAAGAATCAGCGTATCGCTCCATGCGGGCATGGCAATCGCAGAGGCCAACAGGCATGCAACCAATGCTGATCTTGTCTTAATCTTTAAAAGTCTTCTCATTTGGAATCCTCTTCTGAAGGAACTTGGCATCCGAGTGCCACATCTAGTGCCAGTAAGTATAAGACAGACGAGGGCATGCGGCTGTCCTATATTGAACATCGTCACGCTATGCTTTCGTGATGCTCAGCGTTAACTGTTGCGCCAGACCAGGCGCAGCCCATAACTTTAAAACTTCATTTGCCTGAGAATTTGAATTCGCACTCCGTGGTGGGCTCCGGTTTCCCGCCCCTCGGGGGCTTTTCGGAGGTTCCTGACGATTACCGGCAATCGCGGTTATGCTTTTTGTGATTACGTGCAGAGGTATGTTGGATTCCATTTATTTAGCTGTGAATTTTACATTCCACGATTCGCTTGCTCGACAGGAGCGAAGGCGGCGCGGTATAAACTTCTGTTGCCCAATAGCGTCGTCATCTCGGCGGAATCTCGGCTGAGTGATTACTCGATTGGGGCAATCCACTAAACATGATAGATGCAGCCACACCGCTCATGCGGCAGTACCAGTCGATTAAGAGGCGGTATCCGCATGCGCTGGTCTTATTCCGCCTGGGAGATTTCTACGAGCTGTTTTACGAAGACGCCATCGCGGCTTCGCGCGAATTGCAGATCACTCTGACTTCTCGGAATCGCGAAAAGGGCGAGCCGGTGCCCATGTGCGGAGTTCCCTACCACGCCGCCGAGGGATACATCGCGCGGCTCTTGCGCGCGGGCTACAAGATTGCCGTGTGCGATCAGATGGAAGCGCCCGCGCCCGGGAAAAAACTGGTGCGACGCGAAGTGGTGCGCGTCATCACGCCAGGAACGGCTACCAGCACGAATGTCCTCGAACCAAAGGAAAATAGTTATCTGGCGGCGATTTTTCGCCCGGCGGGCGGATCGCCCATCGGCTTCGCATACGCCGATGTGACCACCGGCGAATTTCGCGCGACGTCATTTTCCGGCGGCGACGCCGATGAGAAATTGCGCGATGAGTTGCATCGCTTGAAGCCGCGAGAAATTCTCATTCCGCGACAGGCCAGCTTGTTCGCCGCTGCCGGTGCGGACACAGATTCCGCCGGCCAATCGCCGGGAACGCGGCCGGACATTCGCGAAGGGGTTGAAACGCGCATTGACGAATGGGTTTTTCGGCAGGACTACGCCGAGCGCATGCTGCGCGATCAATTCGGCGTGGCCACGCTGGACGGATTCGGCCTTGCCGGGCATCCGCATGCAATTTCGGCAGCGGGCGCTGTAGTGCATTACCTGCGCGAAACTTCGGCCATGGACCCTGAAAATGGCAATCATTCCGGAGCAGCGCTGGGGCATCTGGACCGCGTCCGATATTACGAGCAGGCCGACGCGCTGGTGCTGGACATGGTTACCGTGCGCAACCTGGAACTGGTGGCGCCCATTTTTTCTGAGGATGGCGCGCGCGGATCCGCCCCCACGCTGCTCTCCGCGCTGGACGAAACGACGACGGGCATGGGTGCGCGGCTGCTTGCGGCAATGGATCCTGCGGCCGCAGGTGAATCGCGAGGAAATTCAGGCGCGCCTGGACGCTGTGGAGGAATTAAAGAACCACACCGTGCTGCGCGAAGAAATTCGCCACAATCTTGCCGGCGTGCAGGACCTGGAACGGCTGGCGGGGCGAGTGACGCTGGGCGTTGCCTCGCCGCGCGATTTGCTCGGGCTGCGGCAGTCTCTCACGCGCATTCCGCTGTTGCGAAAATATCTGGCCAATTGCACGTCCGCGCGGCTCTCGGCGCTGCATGTGGAAATGGACGAACTTGCGGACGTGCGCGAACGCATTGAAACGGCGCTGGCGGACGATCCCCCGGCGCTGGCTTCCGATCCGGGCGTGATTCGCCGGGGCTACAACAAGGAATTGGACGAGCTGCGCGAACTTTCGCAGCACAGCAAACAAATCATTGCCGCGATGGAAGAGCGCGAGCGCAAACGCACCGGAATCGGCTCGCTCAAGATTCGCTTCAATCAGGTGTTCGGCTACTACATTGAAATTTCCAAAGCCGAACTTGCATCTGGCGCCGCAGGATTTCGAACGCAAGCAGACGCTGGTGAATGCGGAACGCTATACGACGCCGGAGCTGAAGGAATACGAGCGCAAAGTTCTGGATGCCGACGAACGCATTGCGGAAATCGAGCGGCGGCTGTTTGCCGAGTTGCGGCTGTGGATCGGCGAGCAGGCCGCGCGCTTGCGGCGCACTGCCGCGGCGATCGCACAGCTGGACGTGCTGGGAAATTTCGCGCGGCTGGCCGCTTCGCGGAATTACACGCGCCCGGAATTTAGCAGACGACACGCAGATCATGATTGTGGCGGGCCGCCATCCGGTGATCGAGCAACTGCTCGAGCAAAAAGGCGAGCGATTTGTTCCCAACGATTTGTATCTGGATGATGCGTCGCAGCAGATCCTGCTGATTACCGGACCGAACATGGGCGGAAAATCGACGTATCTGCGGCAAGCGGCGTTGATTGTTCTGATGGCGCAGATGGGATCGTTCGTTCCGGCGAATCAGGCGCGGCTGCCGGTCACCGACCGGATTTTCACGCGCATTGGCGCGGCGGACAATCTGGCGCGCGGACGATCCACATTTCTGGTGGAAATGACGGAGGTGGCGGCCATCCTGAATACGGCCACTCCCGCGAGCCTGGTGCTGCTTGATGAAGTGGGCCGCGGGACGGCGACGTTCGACGGGCTTTCCATCGCCTGGGCGGTGGTGGAGCATCTTTCGAGCGAAACAAAATCGCGCACGCTTTTTGCCACGCATTATCACGAATTGACGGAACTGGCGGATTTGCTGCCGGGAATCAAGAATGTGCATGTGTCGGCGCGCGAGACTTCCACCGGAATCGTGTTCTTGAAGCGCGTGGAAACCGGGAGCGCGGACAAGAGCTATGGAATCGAAGTGGCGCGAATGGCGGGACTGCCGCCGGCGGTGATTGCACGAGCGCGCGAAGTTCTGGAGCGGCACGAGCAGGCCGAGCACCAGTTGAGCGAGCGGCTGACTCCGGGGGCCGCGGTGTCCGGCGAACCGGCGCCGGAGCAGCAGGCGTTGTTCACGCCGCTCGACCGCAGCGTGCTGGATGCGTTGCGCGAGGCGGACCTCGACAATTTGAAGCCGATTGAGGCGCTGAATCTGCTGGCCGAATTGAAGAAACAAATTCTATGAAGGTGAAGCATCGCGCGAGAACGCGGCACGCTGGCGCTGGGGATCATGTCCGGAACTTCGGCGGACGGGATCGATGTGGCACTGGTGCGATTGACTGGGCGAAAGGCGACGCTTGGAAAACTTTGCGGCGTTTCCTTTTCCTCGCCGAGTGCGGAAGGCAATTTTGCAACTGGGCGAAGGGCGCCCGGTGACGCACGGCAGAAATCAGCCAGCTCAATTTTCTGCTGGGTGAAGTATTTGCCGGCGCCGCGCTTGCCGCATGCAAGAAATTCCGCGTACCTCCTTCGCGAATCGCTGTGATCGGTTCGCACGGGCAGACGGTGTTTCATCAGGGCGTGCCATCCCGTTTTGCTGGACACCGCGTCGCTTCCACATTGCAGATCGGCGATCCCTCGGTGATCGCGGCGCGCACCGGGATCACGACCGTGGGCGATTTTCGTCCGGCGGACATGGCCGCGGGCGGACAGGGCGCGCCGCTCGTGCCGTTCGTCGATTTCCTGCTCTATCGGCACAAACGGATCGGGCGCGCCGCGCTCAATATCGGCGGGATTGCAAATGTAACGGTGATTCCGGCGGGCGCGACGCTCGAAGATGTTTTCGCATTCGATACCGGGCCGGGAAACATGGTGATCGACGCGCTGGTGCGGCATTTTACGCGGCGGCCGAAAAGCATTTGATCGGAATGCGGAGATGGCCGCGCACGGGCGAGCTGCTGCCGGCCTGCTTGCATCATTGCTGCGCGACAAATATTTTCTCAAGCCCCCGCCAAAGACGGCGGGACGCGAGCAATACGGCGAAAAATATGTTCAGTCATTGCTGAGCTCGACATCCTGAGGCACGAGCGCGCGAAGCCCGAAGAATGTGATTCGCACGGCCACAATCTTGACGGCGCTTTCGATTCTGGACGCATTTCATCGCTTCATCGAACCGCGAACGAAAATCGCGGAATTGATTGTTTCGGGTGGCGGCGCGCACAATCCCCTGCTGATGGCACAACTCGAATCCGGATTGCACGGAGTGCGAGTCCGCCCGTCGGGAGAACTTGGCGTGCCGGGAGACGCCAAGGAAGCCTTTGCGTTCGCCGTGCTCGCTTGCGAAACGCTGCATCGGCGGCCTGCGAATGTGCCGGGAGCGACCGGAGCGAAGAAGGCCGTCGTGCTGGGCAAGGTGTGTTATGCGAGGTAAGGAAGGAAGTAGAGGAGGCGGAGGAAGTATAGGAAGTAAAGGATCGGAAACTTCGCGCCGGCGCGCGTATCGCATGTTGAGGGCCGCTTTTTCCTTTACTTCCTTTACTTCCTCAATCTCCTTTACTTCCTTGCTGCTCTTTCAATTCTGTCACTCTCCTCCTGCTCTCGCTCTGTCGCCACGGAACCCGGCGTCGTCAATTTTCTGATCGAATCGATGCCCACCAATCTTGATCCGCGAATTGGCATCGACGCGCAGTCGGAGAGAATCGACAGCCTGATTTTCGACAGCCTGGTCGAACTTGACGCGCAGAGAATCCCGCGCGGCGATCTGGCCGAAAAATGGGAAATGCCCGATCCGCTCACCTACGTATTTCATTTGCGACCCGGCGTGAAGTTTCATGATGGACGCACTGCTCACGTCCGCGGATGTGAAGTACACGTTCGATTCGATTCTGGACGGCACCGTGTCTGACGCCAAAGCGAGGCACACTGAGACTTGTGAAATCGATCGAAACTCCCGACGCGGCCACGGTAATTTTTCATCTTAAGCGAGCCGTACGCGGGATTTCTGTGGAACATCTGCTCGCCCTGCGATTGGCATCGTGCCATGGGCTCGGGAAGCGAGGTGGCGGAGCATCCGGTTGGGACCGGCCCATTTCGATTCGTCAGCGCTCAGCAGGACGACAACGTCGTGCTGGAGCGAAATGCCACGTACTTTCGGACGCCGCCGATAATTTCACGGCGTTCGATTCCGCGTTGTGCCCGAAGCCATCGTGCGCGCACTCGAGTTGCGCAAAGGCACGCGCCGATCTGGAAGTGACTTCTCTCAGCTCCGGACATGATTCCGGTGCTCGCGACGCAACCCGGAATCGATGTCACCGAGCAGCCGGGAACCAATTACGACTATATGGCATTCAATTTCGACGATCCGGCGCTGGCGAAGCGCGAAGTGCGGCAGGCTCTGGCCTACGCCACCGATCGCGAGGAGATCATTCGGTATCTTCTACGCGGACAGGCACGGCTGGCGGACGGCCCGCTGCCGCCCAATAGCTGGGCGTACGAACCCGACATCAAGCGCATTCTGATTACGATCCGCAACAGGCCGAGCAGCTTGCTCGATGCGGCGGGATTTCCACGGCGACCCGAAGACGGTGGAATGCGCCTGAAACTGACCATGAAGACTTCGACGGAAGAATCCATCGCGGCTTGCTGGGCGCAGTGCTGCAGGAGCAATGGCGCAAGGTGGGCGTGGATCTGGAACTTCAACCCATGGAACTTGCCACGCTGTATTGCGGACCTAACGCGCGGGAATTTTCAGCTTTATACACTGCGATGGATCGGAGCCAATAACGATCCGGACTTTTTTGAATATGTTTTCAGCTCGAAGAGAATGCCGCCGGCGGGCGGCCAATCGCGGTCATTATCGCAATCCAGGACTCGATGCGCTACTCGATCAGGCGCGCGTGGAAAGCAATCATGGAAAAACGGCGGAATTATTCAGCAAAATTCAGAAAATCGTGGCGGAGGATTTGCCCTACTTCAGCCTGTGGTTTCTGGACAACATTTCCGTGCATCGCAAGAGAATCAGCAACGTGCAGCTTTCTCCCATCGGGGATTACGATTTTTTGCGGACGATTGAAGCGCGGTAGGAGTGGCGCGAGCTTTTATCCTGAGCATTTCTGAAGGGTACTGCGGGGTTGTCCTTGCACGGGCTAAACCCCGCAGGCTGAAGCCTATGCTACGTCGATTATACTTCGCGTCGTCTTCAAGGCGGCGCGGATTTCCTGCTCGCTGACTCACGCCTTCACGCATGATTTCCCAGTCGTCGCCTTCCAGTTTCACGATGGTGGACGCAAGATTCCCGGGGGTTTCTCCGGCGTCGATGATCAGCGGAAGGCGATCTCCCATTTGTTCCAGAAGCTCCACGGCGGTGGCGCAGGCGGGCTGGCCGGAAATATTTCCGCTGGTGCCGGTGATCGGACCTTTCACCAGATCGATGAGCGCGTCGACGATCGGCGATTTCGGCCAGCGCACCGCAACATTTCCGGTGTGGGCCGTCACCTTCAGTGGAACGCCGGTGGAAGCTTCCACCAGCAAGGTCAAGGGGCCGGGCCAGAATTTGGCGGCCAGTTTGTGAAACGTGTAGGGGACATCGCGCGACAGTGACATACGCCTGCGCCATGGTGTTGACCAGAATCGGCAGCGCGCGAGTTTCCGGGCGTCCCTTGACGCGATAGATCTGATCGACGGCTGCCAGATTGAACGGGTCCGCGGCAATTCCATAAAAGGTATCCGTGGGGATGGCGACCAGTTCGCCGCGCCGAATGAATTCAGCTGCGTAGCGCATGGCAGCCGGATCTGGATTTTCTGGAGAAATCTTCAACAACTCAGCCGACAAAGTGGCGACCCTCGTTGTTCAAGACAGAATGTGGCAATCGACTGGAAAATAAAACTCAGTCGAGTGAAGCTAACATAGACGCGTGGCACGTTCAAGGCGGCAGGCGTGCAAATTCTGCTGGTGAAATTTCCGTTAGCCGCGTGATGTTGCGCGATTTGGGCTAAAGGCAACTGCTGCCCGCGCATAATTCGGGCGGCCTCTACACACAGTGCGCTGCCCACGTCTTTGGGGACGGAACGGGCCTTTGCGCGATCAAAGCAATTTCAGCGTTGCTTTACCGTTCCCAGGGGGTTTGTTAGGCTGGTGGGCATGGCGCATCCAGTCCACACAAACGCGCGTGAAACGAATCTAGAGAGGATTTCGCTGATTACCAGCCGGGACAATCGCTGGCTCAAGCGATTTCGCTCCGCTCTGGCGGGCGAACGCGGGGACGGCATGATCGTGGGCGTCGAAGGGGTTCGACTGGTGGAAGCGGCGCTGGGTTCGGGCCTGCCGGTGGAAGCGCTGCTGGTCAGCGAGTCTGGCGAGCGGCATCTTGCACGACTGACGCCTTTGCTGTCGCCGGATGTTCCCATGCTTCGGACTTCGGACAGCTTATTTGCCGGGATGGCCGATACGCAGACGCCGCAAGGCATTGCCGCGCTGGTGCGGCTCCGCCAGGCTACGATTGAAAATCTTTTGCGCGGACCGGCGCTGGTGGTCGTGCTCGTGGGCGTGCAGGATCCCGGAAACGTGGGAACAATTCTGCGTGCGGCGGAGGCCTTTGGAGCGACGGGGGCGGCGACGTGTCCAGCGGATGGAATTGGGACGGCCGATCCGTTTGGGCCCAAGGCCATGCGCGCGTCGGCTGGATCGGCGCTGCGTCTTCCGATTGTTCCAGGAATTTCACCGGCGACTTTGCTCGCGCAATTGCGAATGGCTGGGGTGAAGGTGTATGCGGCCGTGGCAGCGGACACTTCTGCTGGCGCTTCCCCTCTACTGCGGCCGTGGGAGATCGACTGGAAATTCCCGCAGCCCTGCTGATTGGAAATGAAGGTGCCGGCTTGCCCGGCGAAATCGTGCGCGCAGCCGACGCTCGCGTCATCATTCCGCAAGCATCGGCAGCAAACGTTGCGGTCGGAATCGAATCTCTGAATGCTGCCATGGCTGCGACTGTTCTGCTGTACGAAGCCATGCGGCAAAGAAAATTCGGTGCGAGAAGAACATTCGATGAGCTTGTTCGCCAAACTCGATCCTGAAGAGAATGGCGCGACCTCGCGGACAGCCGCTCGCCGAGCGCATGCGCCCGCGCACGCTCGATGAGTTCACCGGGCAGGAAGCGCTGCTCGGCCCCGGAAAACCGCTCCGCACGCAGATCGAACGGGACGACATCGGCTCGATGATTCTGTGGGGACCGCCGGGATGCGGGAAGACCACGCTGGCGCGGCTGATTGCGCGCATGACGCATTCCGAATTCGTGGCGTTCAGCGCCGTGCTGACCGGAATCAAGGAAATCAAGGAAGTGATGGCCGCGGCCGAGCACACGCGGCGCGCCGGGCGCCGAACCATCGTGTTCATCGACGAAGTGCACCGATTCAACAAGGCGCAGCAGGACGCGTTTCTTGCCGCACGTGGAAGCCGGAAACATTACTCTGATTGGCGCGACCACCGAAAATCCTTCGTTTGAAGTGATCGCGCCGCTGCTCTCACGGACGCGCGTTTACGTGCTGCAGGCGCTCTCGCACCGAGCAGATCGAAGCGCTTGTTGCGCCGCGCGATGGCCGACAAGGAGCGCGGCCTGGGAAACGAAAATATTGCCATCAGCGACGAGGCCATTCAGCACATTGCGGTATTTTCGGGCGGCGATGCGCGCGCCGCGTACAACACGCTGGAAGCGGCCGTGCGCGCCGTGCAGCCCGATGCTGCAGGGCACGCGCATCATCACCAGGGAACTGCTCGCCGAATTGTTGCAGCGGAAATTTCTGCTGTACGACAAGTCCGGCGAAGAACATTACAACCTGATTTCGGCGCTGCACAAATCGGTGCGCAATTCCGATCCCGACGCGTCGCTGTACTGGCTGGTACGCATGCTGGAATCCGGCGAAGACCCGCTGTACATCGCGCGCCGCCTGGTACGCATGGCCAGCGAGGATATTGGCCTTGCGGAACCGGGCGCGCTGGCCGTAACGATTGCGGCCATGCAGGCCGCCGATTTTGTGGGGCCGCCGGAGGGAAATCTGGCGCTGGCGCAGGCCGCCGTGTACCTCTCGCTCGCGCCGAAATCGAACGCGCTGTATACCGGATATGGCTCGGTGACCAAGGATTTGGAAAGCACGCGAGCCGAACCCGTGCCGCTTGCACCTGCGCAACGCGGCGACCGGCCTGATGAAAAATATCGGATACGGGAAGGGATACGAGTACGCGCACGATGTGGAAGATAAGGTGGCCGATATGACTTGCCTGCCGGAATCGCTCGCCGGGAAAAACTTATTACCACCCGACCGATCAGGGATTTGAGGCACGGCTGAGGCAGCGCATGGAAGAGATTCGGCGCATCAAAGATAACCGCAAGAAGTAGCACAGGCACTCTTGCCTGTGCGGTTTTCTCAATTTAAACGGATCTATCACGCCATTGATCGCCAAAACCGCACAGGCAAGAGTGCCTGTGCTACTTGTGCTTCTGTCGGATATAGATATCTTTGGCGATGCAGCGATTCATTTGAACGAGGATGCCTGCGCGGCGAGCGCGTTCCGCGGCGGCTTCGTCTTCCACACCCTCTTGCATCCAGATGGCACGCGCGCCGATGCGGATCGCCGCGTCGACCACCTCTGACACGAATTCCGAGCGGCGAAAAATATCCACGATATCGATTTTTTCTGGGACGTCTTCCAGGCGCTTATAGGCTTTTTCGCCCAGCACTTCCGTCTCGTTCGGATTCACCGGGAATGATGCGATAGCCAGCCATCTGCAAGGATTCCGATACGCCGAAACTCGATCGATAGGGGTTCGAGGAGAGCCCAACTACGGCAATGGTTTTTGCCGTGGCGAGAATGTCGGTGACGGCGTCGTATTCGGAAGAGGCCATGGAATGACGTGATCCGTAAATCGTGATTTGTGATTCTTGAAAAGCAGAGCGGCAGCTTAAATTCGCGCGCTGCTATCTGCCAATTATTTATCGCATTTCGCCAGCGGTTATCGGTGTCTATTCGGGCGATTGCCCTGATTCACCGGGCGCCTGTTCTTATTCATAGGCCGCTTGTTGTTGGCCATCGGGCGCTGCTTGCTGGTCATTGGGCGATTACCCTTGGTTATTGGGCGATTGCTACCCGTAACCGGCCGCGCGGTAGCAAATGCTTGCCGCTTCCCACCCGTCGCTTTTTCTCCGTCCGTCTTTTTCCTGAACTTTTCCCGGCGGGGACGCCAGTCGCGCTTAGGCTTAAAACCTCTCGCAACCGGCTTGTTCTCGGTGAGCGCTCGGTCAACCGCGCGGCCCAGCTTGGCCACTTCTTCCGGATCCAATTGGCGGTAGTGCCCTTCTTCCACTGTATCGACGTCCAGCGAAGCGAGCTTCATGCGCTTCAATTTTTCAACGGGGTGGCCGATCGCAAGCAAATTCTTGCGCAGCACATCGCCGCGAACGCCAGAAATCTGCACCTCATACCAGGGATTGGGCGGATTTTTTCCCGCCGCGTGCGTTCCGCGCAACGGAAATATTTTGCAGTTTACGGTGTGCGCAAGGCTCTTCAGTTGATCGTCGTTGATGCGTCCTTTCACCTTGATCCAGTACGTCTGTGGCAGGGACGGCGATGCTTTCAGCATGCGGTTGGCGAAATCGCCATCGTTGGTCAGAAACACCGCGCCGCTGGCGGCATAATCCAGGCGTCCAACGGGAAAAACACGTTCCGACACTCCCACCAGAAAATTGCGCAGCGTGCGGCGGCCTTCCGGATCAGCCAGCGTGGAAACCATTTCGGGCGGCTTGTGCATCAGGAGATAGACATGCGTCGTCAGAAACTTTTGCGACTCGGCCGGCGGCTTCGACCCGGTCGCGAACAGGGTCGGCCTTCGCGCCAAGTTCGGTGACGACAACTCCGTTGACCAGAACTTGCCCGCTGCGAATTAAATCTTCCGCGTGGCGCCGCGACGCAATTCCGGCGCGGGAAATTATTTTCTGCAGACGCTCAAGCATGAATTTTTTAGGAAGCGCTTTCTGCCCTGACTTTTTCGGAGTGCTCCGCTACGGGTTGAGCGGCTTCCGGTATATCTTGCGGTCCTTGGATTGGCGTCTCTTGCGTGGGCGTTTCGGAAACGACGTCGGCTACTGCGATTTCGCTCACTGACGACTCGTTTCATGTTTCGTCAGCGGTCTCGCCGCTCCGCGCGGTGATTCGACGGTATCGGAAGCGTTCATCGCATCCATGTCTTCCGGCTCGATCGGGGCGATGCCTTCGTCGGCGCCGAGCGCGGCGCGCGCGAGTTGTTCGAATTCTTTCAGGCTGGGCAGTTCTTCCAGATCGGAAAGGCCAAAGCGCATCAGAAATTCTTTCGATGTGCGGTACAGGATGGGACGGCCCATGACGGCTTTGCGGCCGGCCGTGGTGATCAGGCGTTTTTCGAGCAGCGTCTTGATGACGCCGGAAACGTTTACGCCGCGAATTTCCTGAATTTCCGGACCGGTCACGGGCTGGCGGTAGGAAATCACGGCCAGCGTTTCGAGCGCCGGCATGGTCAGGCGCAGCGGCGGGCGCAGGCTCTTGATGAAGCGGCGCACGACTTCGTGATGCTGCGGCTTGGTGTAAAACTTGTAGCCGCCGGCGACGGCGCGGATTTCCATGCCGCGATCCTCGGCGGCATAGCCGGCGATCATTTCGTCGAGCGCGGCGCGCACGACGCGCTTTTCTTCGCCGACGGCCTTCGGCAATTTGTTCCAGCGTGGCGGGCTCATCGGCGGCATAGATGATGGCTTCGAGCGCGCCCTTCAGTTCCGTGGGATTCATGGTCATTGATATTGTTCGTCAATTCCCCGAAGTGGTTCCGGCAGCTGCGTCGCTCGAAATCGATTCGCCGCCGGCAAAGACCACATCGAACATTTTATGCTTTCGCAGCCGGATCTCTGCAGAACTAGTTCCTGCTGCACCAGGACGATCGCCTGCAGGCGCACCAGTTCGAGCACGGCAAGCAGCGCGACGATCATGGCGTGGCGCGACGGGCAGGACTCGAAGAAGGTGATCAGCTCGATGCCCTCCTCGCCGGCGACCAGTTGCTGGCGCAGCAACTCCATCATTTGCGCCACGGTGAATTGATCGTGGTGCAGCTCGATCTTCACCACTTCCTTGCGGCGCTCCAGCACTTGCTGGAACACTTTCACCAGGTCCACCAGCGAAACGATCAGCTCGCCTTCGACTTCCTCGCCTTCGTACAGCGAGAGGTCCGGCTTGGACCAGACGTGCTCCTCGATCTGCTGGCGCTGATGCAGCAACTGCGCGGCGCTCTTGAATTTTTCGTGCTCGACCAGGCGATGCACCAGATCGGCGCGCGGGTCTTCCTGTTCCTCGGGACCGGCCAGCGGATCGGGCGGCAGCAGCATTTTCGACTTGATGTAGATCAGCGTCGCGGCCATGTAGATGAAGTCGGCCGAGATGTCCATGTCCAGCTGCTCGAGCTTGTGCAGATATTCGAGATACTGGCCGGTGATCTTCGCGATCGGAATATTGTGGATGTCGATTTCCTGCTTCTTGATCAGATCGAGCAGCAGATCGAGCGGGCCGTCGTAGGTGTCGAGATGAATTTTGTAGGGTGACGCCATGTTAATCCCCCACCTTGGCGTTTTGCGCGGAGGCAGCCTGTGCTGCGCAACTTCCTCGCGCTTCTCTTTCCAATTGAACACTGCTTCGCGGACGCGCGCCATCGTTTTCTGCGCGACTTCGCGGGCCTTCACGGAGCCGTCGTCGAGAATGCGCAAGACTTTGTCGGGATGCGCGGCGTATTCTTCGCGGCGCGCGCGGACCGGCTCGATCCACTTGATCAGATTGTCGGCCATGGCCGTTTTGCACTCGATGCAGCCGATTCCCGCGCTGCGGCAGCCCTCCGCCGACCACGCCAGCGTTTCCGGCGGCGAAAACAGTTTGTGCCAGTCGTACACCGGGCAAACATCGGGATTGCCGGGATCGGTGCGGCGCTTGCGCGCGGGGTCGGTGATCATGGCGCGCGATTTGGTGCGGATCGATTCGTCCGATTCGCTGAGCGAAATGAAATTGCCGTAGCTCTTGGACATTTTGCGGCCGTCGGTGCCGGGAATGCGCGGGGTCTTCGTCAAGCAGCGAGCCGGGCTCGCGAAGAATTGCGGAGCGGCTGAAAAAATGACCGTACTCCTTAACGGAATCCAGAAAGTTTTCGACGCCCTGCTCCAGAGCGCTGCGTCTCCGCAGAATGTTCGCGAGACTGCCCTCTTTTGCTCGTCCGTGAACGGCTTCCCGTTCGACGGCAGGAGTCTTGACGTCGTGAACGTGGCGCGCCAGAAACCGCACATTTGCAGGCAGCAAATAATTCCGGCGTTGATCCTGAAACCATAGAAGAAATCGAATCGGCGAACAATTTCGCGGGTCAACTCGACGTGCGCAACCTGGTCTTCACCAACCGGAACGAGGTCCGCGTCAGTAAATCACAATGTCCGCCGATTGCAGCACCGGATATCCAAGGAAACCGTATGTGTGCAGGTCCTTGTCCTTCACGTTGTCGAGCGCTTCCTTGTAGGTGGGGACACGCTCGAGCCAGCCGAGCGGCGTGACCATCGAGAGCAGCAAATGAAGCTCAGCGTGTTCCGGGACAGACGACTGCATGAACATCGTGCACTTTGCGGGATCGAGGCCCGAGGCCAGCCAGTCGGTGGCGATTTCGATGGTGTTTTGCGCGACTTGCGAAGTGTCCGCGTAGTCCGAGGTCAGCGCGTGCCAATCGGCTACGAAGAAAAAACATTCGTATTGCGGATCGTTTTGCAGCTTGACCCAATTTTCGAGCGCGCCGAAATAGTGGCCAATGTGCAGCCGCCCGGTGGGGCGCATGCCGCTCAGGACTCGCTTTGCATTTTCCACTTTACTGCATTCTCCCGAATTTCAATCCGCGTAGCAGTGGCGTTTCGTCTTCCGAAGGACAGGCTTCAGCCTGTCTGTTTTCGATCTCGTTGCACAACAAAAAAGCGACAGGCTGAAGCCTGTCCTACTGGAGCAAATCGCGCGCGATGATCATGCGCTGAATTTCGCTGGTGCCTTCGTAAATCGTGATGACGCGGGCGTCGCGATACATGCGCTCGACGTCGGACTCGCGCGAATAGCCCAGGCTGCCGTGAATTTGCACGGCTTTGTAGACCACGCGATTCACCATTTCTCCCGCATACAGTTTTGCGCGCGACGCGTACGGGCCGACGCGCGGCGCGCCCGTGTCGCGCATCCACGCGGCATTGTGCACCAGGGCGCGCGCGGCTTCAATTTCCGTTTGCATGTCTGCGAGCATCCATTGTACAGCCTGGAAATCGCCAATGGTCTTGCCAAATGCGCGGCGCTGCTTTGGCGTAGGCGACCGACGCTTCGAGCGCGCCCTGCGCGATTCCCACGGCTTGCGCGGCGATGCCGACGCGGCCGCCGTCGAGAAGTTCGAGCGCGATTTTCAGGCCCTGGCCTTCTTCGCCCAGGCGATTCTCTTCGGGGACTTCGCAATCGGTGAACGTGATTTCCGCCGAGCGCGAAGTGCGCAGACCCATCTTATCCTCGTATCGCGCCACTCGAAAACCGGGAAATGACGGCTCGACCAGAAATGCGGTCACGCCGCTCGCGCCTGCAGCGGGATCGGTCTTTGCAAAAACGAGGTAGAGTCCGGCCTCGCCGCCGTTGGTGACCCAGGATTTTGTTCCGTTCAGACGATAACATTTCCGTGGCGCGTGGCCGCAGTGGCGATCGCGGCGGCGTCCGAGCCGGCCTGCGGCTCGGTGAGGCAGAATGCGCCGAGAATTTCTCCGTGCGCCAGGCGGGACAGATATTTTTGTTTTTGCGGTTCGCTTCCATATTTGTAGACCGGCAGAGCGGCCAGCGAATTTGTGACGCTCAGGGCCACGGCCATGGCGGCGTCCACGCGCGCGACTTCTTCGAGCATCAGCACGTAGGAAATCGTGTCCGCGCCCAGCGCCGCCCCAGGATTCGGGAATCAGCATGCCGCAGCAGCCCAGTTCGCCGAGCTTGCGCAGTTCGTCGGCGGCGAATTTTTCTTCGCGGTCGCGCGCGCGGATCGACGGGCGCACTTCGGCTTCCATGAAGTGGCGAACGGTGTCTCGAATCAGGCGTTGATCGTCGGTGAGGGAAAAGTCCATCGTGTAGCGGGTACGAGCGATGCTAGCACATGCGGAAAACGTAAGGCAAAGGCTTTAACACAGAGGACACAGAGAAACAACAAGCAGAACGACAAGGAGAGCGTTACGAGAATTGCAGCAGAGTTGCGATAATTGGTCGGGCAGCTCACTTGCGGAACATCGAACTGAATCGAACATCTCTTCTTCGCCATCTTTCTCTGGCTTCTACTTTCTCCTCTTTTCTCTGTGTCCTCTGTGTTAAAAGCTATTGATTTTAGTATGGACGCCTACATCTTCAGCAATTCGCGCAGGTGCTTGGTCTGCGCGCGGCTTACCGGGACTTCGGAGCCGCGCTTGTCGGCCATTTTCAGCATGTAGCTGGATTTGAACCACGGCACAACTTCCTTGATGTGGTTGATGTTGACGAGGTAGGAGCGGTGCGCGCGCCAGAAAATGTCCGATTCGAGCGAGGACTGCAGTTCTTCGATCGTGCGGTAGTTCGAGGTGCCCTCGACTTCGCGCGTCACCACGGTGATGGTGCCGTCTTCGATGGAGGCGAAGATGACGTCGTCGGCATCCACCAGGAAAAGGCGCTGCTGCGTCTTCACCAGCAATTTTACGGGCGGCGCTTTGGCCGATCCGATCTGGCTGACCAGCGTTTCGAGGCGCTCGCTGGGCGAGGCTTCGGCCTCCAGCGCTTTCTTGGCGCGCTGAATGGCGCGGGCCAGGCGATTCTTCTCGATGGGCTTGAGCACGTAATCGATGGCGTTCACTTCGAAGGCCTGCACGGCGTAGTTGTCAAACGCGGTGGCAAAAACAATTTGCGGAAGTTTTCCCTTGCGGTCCATCAGCTTCTTGATCACGCCGAAGCCGTTGAGGCCGGGCATTTGCACATCGAGAAACACGAGGTCCGGAGAATGTTCCTTGATCAGCGCCAGGGCTTCGACGCCGTTCTTGCCCTGGCCGACGAGATGCACTTCGGGGAAACTTTTCAGCAGAAATGCCAGTTCGTCGCGCGCGGGTTTTTCGTCGTCGACGATGAGCGTGTTGATTGACATGGGCTGCGCTACGAGGCGCAAGCGAAGTATATGCGACCCGCAATTCGCGTTCAACCTGCGGAGTGGCGACTTCCCTGTTACTATTTTGGGGTGGCTTTCATGGAGCGCGGGCTTCAGCCTGCGGGGTTAAGTCCTGCGATGACAAGCCCCGCAGGCTGAAGCCCGCGCTACTTAACGAGCGGAGGCGACATTGGCAAAAGGACGCGCGAAACTTCTTAAGAGCGAAGTTCTGTATCAAGGAAAAGTATTTCGTCTGCAGCGCGACACGGTGATCGAGCCGGGCGGCGTGCAGGCCGACCGCGACATCATCGTGCATCCGGGATCGGTGGTGGTGCTGCCCATTTTCAAGGATGGACGCGTACTTCTGATCCGCCAGTACCGTCACTCCGTCGGCGAATTTCTGTGGGAACTGGTGGCCGGGCGCAAGGAACCGAATGAAACTCCGCTGGCCGCGGCGCGCCGGGAACTGATCGAAGAAACAGGATACAGGGCCAAGCGATTGCGCAAGCTGATGCGCGTGGTTCCCACTCCCGGATTTGTGAACGAGTGGATGTGGATTTTCGCGGCGGAGGGACTGAGCGAGGGCGCCGCGCAGCCGGAAGAGGATGAAAAGATTACGCCGCGCATTTTCACGCTGAAGCAGGCGTCGAACGATGATTGAGCGCGGAACATTGCGCGACGCGAAATCGATTTGCGGACTTCTTTACTACATGCGATTCGTCAAGCGCGGCCGCTAGACACGCAATGGAATATCTGATTTCGATTGCTTGCCATGATAGCTCTGCACGACCAAATCTTTTTCCATCGCTCCCAATTATTACGCAGTAGCACAAATATTTTTGAAAATTATCGTTCTTCGCTTGTAACATGAGCGCCTGTAGCATAGGATTTCCGCAAGAGTATGTTCTCCGCGGAAATATTTCGGAGAGAAAGGCGGACATGAGCGTAAAGGATTTCATCAAGCACAATTACCGGCACTTCAACGCGGCGGTTGTCGTGGATGCATCGGACGCCTACATCGCGCATTTGGCGCGCGGCGGCAAGATGTTCCTGACCATGGCAGGAGCCATGAGCACCGCGGAACTGGGAATCTCGCTGGCGGAAATGATTCGCAAGGACAAGGTACACGGCATCTGCACGACAGGCGCAAACCTCGAAGAGGATATTTTCAATCTTGTCGCGCACAACCATTACAAGCGCGTGCCGAATTATCGCAATCTGAGCGACGCTGAAGAAGTGGCGCTGCGCGATCGCGGCATGAACCGCGTCACGGATACCTGCATTCCCGAGGAAGAGGCCATGCGGCGGATCGAGCGCCAGGTCTTGAAACTTTGGCAGAAGGCCGACAAGGATAAGCAGCGTTTCTTCCCCTACGAATACATGTACCAGCTGATTCGCGGCGGATTGATCAGGGAGTCCTATCAAATCGACCCGAAGGATTCCTGGGTGATCGCGGCTTGTGAAAAAAACCTGCCGATCTTCACGCCGGGCTGGGAAGATTCCACGCTGGGCAATATTTTTGTGGCCAACGTGGTTCGCGGCGACGTTTCTAATTTTCAAGTGGTTAAGTCCGGCGTGGAGCAAATGGCCATGCTGATCGATTGGTACCGGCAGAATACGGTGGACGAATCGCTGGGCTTTTTCCAGATTGCCGGCGGCATCGCCGGCGATTTTCCGATTTGCGTTGTGCCGCTGATCACGCAGGATCTGCGCGAGAAGTGCCGCCTGTGGGGATACTTCTGCCAGATTTCCGACAGCACCACTTCCTACGGTTCGTATAGCGGCGCAGTACCCAATGAAAAAATCACCTGGGGAAAGCTGGAAGCGGCCACTCCGCGATTTGTCATCGAATCCGATGCATCAATTGTCGCGCCACTGATGTTCGCTTACATCCTCGGCCAGTAGTTATTCGTTTGGGCGATTCGATCTAGGCTGTGTAGCGCCCACTTTCACGTGGGCATGCTTTAGATTGCGAAATGCCCACTGAAGGTGGGCGCTACATGAACCCGGCGGGACACGCACATGGAAAATCGAGAAGTCGCCCGCATCCTGCGGGAAACGGCGCAACTGCTGGAAATCGATGGCGCCATGATCGGCCGCTACCGCAGCTATGAGCGCGTGGCGGAACTCCTGGGCGGACTGCCGGAATCGGTCGAAGAGCTAGCCAAGGACCGCGCCAAGCTGATGGAATTGCCGGGCATCGGCGATGGCATGGCCGATCACATAGAGGAAATTCTCAAGTCCGGCGATTACTCCCTGCGCAGCAAACTCCTCAAGAAGTATCCGGCCACAATTCTGCAACTTCTCGAATTGCAATCTCTCGGACCTAAAAAAGTCGCTTTTCTCTGGAAAACATTCAAAGCCGGAACAGTGGAGCAGGTGGAGAAGCTGGCGCGAGACGGCAAGCTGCGCGATCTTGGCCGGTTTTGGCGAAAAGAGCGAAGAAAATATTCTAAAAGCGATTGAAGTTTTCAAGAAGTCCGCCGGGAGATTTTATATCGATGTGGCGACGGAAGAAGCGCAAAAGCTGGTTTCCTATATCCAGGCGATTTGGCAAACCTATTGAGGCCGTGACGCCCGGCGGGTCCTTGCGGCGCGGCCGGGAAACGGTTGGCGACCTCGACCTCTTGGTTACGGTCTCTTCAGGAAAATACACTCCAAATCGGTAGAGTCGATCGCGCAACACATTCTGGAATTCCCCGAACTCGACCAAAAACTGGCGCACGGCGAAAACAAGGTCAGCTTCCTTATGAAAAGCGGGATGCAAGTCGACGTGCGTATCCTTGAAAAAGAAGTATTCGGCGCCGCTCTGTTGTACTTCACGGGATCAAAGGAACACAACGTGGCTTTGCGCGGCCGTGCCAACAAG
The DNA here is from genome assembly GCA_963825365.1 of uncultured Acidobacteriota bacterium. GTDB lineage: Bacteria > Acidobacteriota > Terriglobia > Acidiferrales > UBA7541 > Palsa-360. Next base: position 52,652 of record CAWGSV010000017.1, read on the forward strand.
ATGGGGCTGACGCTGAACGAATACGCCTTGGCAACGCTGAAGGGCGAGCGGCCCGTGGCCCGCGCCACCGAGGAAGAAATCTACGCCAAGCTGGAGCTGGATTATATCCCGCCGGAGTTACGCGAAAATACAGGCGAAATTGACGCCGCGGCTGAGCATCGCTTGCCCCACCTGGTGGAACTTGCGGACATGCTCGGCGACATGCAGATGCATACCACGGCAAGTGACGGCAAAAATTCCATCGAAGAGATGGCACTGGCCGCCAAGGGACTGGGCTACGAATATATTTCGCTGACTGATCACAGCAAGGCCGTTACCGTGGCCAACGGCCTGGATGAAAAGCGCACGCTCGAACAAATCAAGAAAATTCACGCCGCGAACGCCAAGGGCCTGGGAATACGCGTGCTGGCCAGCAGCGAAGTGGACGTGCTGAAGAATGGGAAATTGGATCTGGACGACGAAGTGCTCGCGCAACTTGACGTGGTGCTCGTTTCCATTCACTCCTACATGAACATGGAGCGCGCGGAAATGACCGAGCGAATCCTGGCGGCGATTGAAAATCCTTACACTCAAATCGTCGGGCATCCCACAGGCCGCCTGGTGTTGCACCGCGACCCCTACGCCTATGACATGGAACGCATCCTGGACGCGGCCCACAAACACGGCGTGGTGATGGAGTGCAACGCCTCCCCGGAGCGCCTCGATTTAAAAGACACGCACCTGCGCATGGCCAAGGAGCGCGGCGTGAAGATTGTAATTTCGACCGACGCGCACACCACGCGCGGCCTGCAAGCCATGCGCTATGGTGTGCAAATGGCGCGGCGCGGCTGGATTGAAAAGAAGGACGTAATCAACACGCTGCCCTTGGAGAAGATGCTCGCGGTGCTGCGAGAAAAACCCGGAGCTACCGCACAGGGCAAACATCGCGTTGCCAGCGCGACCGCGAAACCCTCGGCAAAAACTCGCAAGAGCAGTTGAATGCCTCGCGTCTTAGTTCCTTCTAGCTTCCTAGAAGTCATCTCATAAACGCCCTACTGTGGAGAACCGAAAACCCGCATGAATCGGAAATCCCAAAGTTTGATGCAGCTGATCGTTTCAGGCGCTGAAGGCGCCTGCGGTGACTAGCCCGGGGCAACGCCCCGGGGATCACAATCCGTCGTTTGCGGTGCGCCCTGTAAGGGCGCAAGGGCCCTCCGCCCCTTCAGGGCGAAGAGAGGAATTGGGTGCCACACCCGGGGCGTTGCCCCGGGCTAGTCACCTCCGCGCCGTTGGCGCGAAAGAATGGCAAGGATTCCAACATCAAAAAAACCGCCGCTCGACGATTTATGAGATGGTTTCTAGTTTGATTGGAGCTTACGGTCTTTGCGGGCAATTCTGAGGCGCCAGAGTTCGCGCAAAATAACCAGGAGTACTGCGGCGCGAATAGGCCACGACTGCCGGGTGCTGATAGTGGCGCATAGTGGTTGTTACGACGGTATCGCCCATGCGGTTGGTGATGGTGCTTTTCCAGGGAATTAACAAGGCACATTCAAAACCAAGTGGAAATCCAATGGCGCCGAGAATGCCGTCCGTGACAATGTCCCGGATTCCAATTTGCTGTCTCAGCAGCAGCGAAGCCAGGAAGCATGCCAATGCGCCAACAGCCATGCCAACGAACGCCGCGCTGAAAATAAGAAAAGGAATCGAAAGTGGCGGTGTGAACACGCAACCATTGTACAGCGCTCGCGAGCCAAACGGAGCCGGGCACGCGAGGTTCCGCGTTGCAAATCTTCGCGCGTTCGAGCATGATACTTGGTTTGCGCTAGAGAAATCGCGGCTATCGTGCGTGGCGAAGTGAAGCCGTGCGCAGCATCAGGGGACCTCACAAAGTGAAAAAAACAGGAGAAATGAGCATGCGTAAGTCTGCGGGCATTGCATTGCCGAAAGGAAAACTGGGAGTTCTCACCGTCGGCATGGGTGCGGTCGCCACAACATTCATGGCCGGAGTCGATCTCGTCCGCCGTAAGAAGTCACTGCCCATCGGGTCGCTGACGCAGATGGGGACCATCCGCCTGGGAAAGCGGACCGAATCGCGCGCTCCGGCGATCAAGGATTTTGTGCCACTTGCAAGCATTGACGACATCGTCTTTGGCGGCTGGGATATTTTTCCGGTTAGCGCGTACGAAGCCGCCAAGAATGCCGCCGTGCTTAGCAACGAACATCTGGCCGAAGCCAAGAAATTCCTGAGCAAGATTCGCCCTATGAAAGCCGCGTTCGACCAGAATTACGTGAAGAAGCTTTCCGGCACGCACGTGAAAAAGGGCCGCAACAAATACGAGCTGGCGCTGCAAATCCGCGACGACATCAAAAAATTCCAGAAGAAGAATAAAGTTTCGCGCACCGTGGTGATCTGGTGCGGTTCCACGGAAATTTTCCTCAAGCCTCACGCAGTGTACGAAACGGTGGAACAATTCGAAGCCGCTATGAAGGAAAATCATCCGGCCATCGCGCCCTCCATGCTCTACGCATGGGCCGCCATCACCAGCGGCGTGCCCTTTGCCAATGGTGCACCCAATTTGACCGTCGACATCCCTGCAATCGTCACGCTCGCCAAACAGCACGGTGTGCCCATCTGCGGCAAGGATTTCAAGACCGGCCAAACGCTGCTGAAGACTATTCTCGCGCCGGGATTCAAGGCGCGGCTTATCGGAATGGACGGCTGGTTCTCCACCAACATCCTCGGAAATCGCGACGGCGAAGTGCTGGACGATCCCGAGTCCTTCAAGACCAAGGAAGAGTCCAAGCTCGGCGTGCTCGAATATATTCTGCAGCCCAAGCTTTACCCCGACCTGTATGGACACATTCACCACAAAATCCGCATCGTCTATTATCCGCCGCGCGGCGATAACAAAGAGGGCTGGGACAACATCGACATCTTCGGCTGGCTGGGCTACCAAATGCAGATCAAGGTCGATTTCCTTTGCCGCGACTCCATCCTGGCCGCGCCCATCGTGCTGGACCTGGTTCTCTTCCTTGATCTTGCCAAGCGCGCCGGAATGCGCGGCATTCAGGAATGGCTGAGCTTCTATTTCAAATCCCCCATGTGCGCGCCGGAACTGTATCCCGAACATGACCTCTTCATCCAATCCATGAAGCTGAAGAATACGCTGCGCTGGATGATGGGAGAGGACCTGATCACGCACCTGGGGCAGGAATATTACGACTAGCGATTTTTATTGACCGGAACTGAAGAATACCTCTTCGGTTCCGGATAGATCCAGCTGAACAATTTTTGGTTTAGCACGATATGTCCTATGACAAGTGGGTGTGTTATTCTCTCCTATTCGCGCTAGTGCAGTGAAATTCCATAGAGGAACTTACACATGAAGCCATCGTATAACGGCAGGGCCATTCCGTCCGACGGAAAGGCGATCGATTATGTGGGAGGCAAGTTCGTAATTCCCGACAATCCGATTATTCCTTACATTGAGGGCGACGGGACGGGGCGCGACATCTGGAAGGCGTCGCAGCGCGTGTTTGACGCTGCCGTGCAAATTGTTTATGGCGGGAAGCGCAAGATTTCCTGGTTTGAAGTGTTTGCCGGGGAAAAGGCCTATAACGAATTCAAGCAATGGCTACCGGACGAAACGGTCGAGGCGGTGCGCGATTTCCGAATTTCCATCAAGGGGCCACTGACCACTCCGGTGGGCGGCGGAATTCGCTCGCTCAATGTCACGCTGCGGCAAGTGCTCGATCTGTACGCCTGCGTGCGGCCGGTGCGCTATTTCCAGGGCGTGGCGTCTCCCGTGAAGCATCCCGAGCGCATGGACGTGGTCATCTATCGCGAAAATACGGAAGACGTTTATATTGGAATCGAGTGGCGATCCGGAACTCCGGAAGTGAAGAAGCTGATCGAATTCTTGAATAAGGATATGCTGGGCGGAGGACCAAAACAGATTCGCACGGATTCGGCTATCGCCATCAAGCCAATGTCTCCATTTGGCACGAAGCGCCTGATGCGCCGCGCGATTGAATTTGCGCTGGAGAACAAGAAGCGCGTAGTGACCATGATGCACAAGGGAAATATTCAGAAATTCACGGAAGGCTCCTTCCGCGACTGGGGCTACGAGCTGGCCGTCGATGAATTCCGCGCGCAGACTGTTACAGAACGGGAGACCTGGATCCTCGGCAATAAGGATAAAGATCCGAACCTCACGGTCGAACAGAATGCGGCTCTCGTTGAACCAGGATTGGAACAAGCCACCGAGGCGTTCCGCAAATCGGTGTTCGACGAAGTGAAGGGCGTGCTCGACAAGATTTACGCCACGCACGGCCAGGGCAAGTGGAAGCAGAAGCTGCTGATCAACGACCGCATTGCCGATTCCATTTTCCAGCAGGTGATTACGCGCGCCGATGAATATCAGGTAATCGCCGCGCCTAACCTGAATGGCGATTACATTTCGGACGCTTGCGCCGCTCAGGTTGGCGGGCTGGGCATGGCTCCCGGAGCCAATATCGGAGACGGCTTCGGCTGCTTCGAAGCCACGCATGGCACCGCGCCCAAATATGCCGACAAGAACGTAATCAATCCCAGCTCCGTGATGCTCTCCGGCGTGATGATGTTTGATTTTATGGGCTGGAAAGAAGTAGGAAAGCTGATCGAGTCGGGCATCGAGAGGACCGTTGGACAGAAGCGCGTGACCTACGACCTGGAACGAATGATGGAAGGCGCGACGAAATTAGGGACCGCGGAATTTGCCAGCGCCATCATTGAAAACATGCAGGCACTTGCAGTCGCAAAGTAATTATCGTCTTGGCGGCAATCGTAGGGGCACGGCATGCCGTGCCCCTACGATTGGCAGGCTGCTCCGCCGGGTTTCACTTTCATACGGAACTCTTCGTTTGAAAATGATATTTGAACACAATTTTTAAAAACGACAGGAGAAGGCACTCATGCGGAAGAAAGTCACGGTAGTTGGCGGAGGATTTGTGGGATCGACGACGGCGCAGCGGATTGTGGATCTGGAGCTTGCCGATGTGGTGCTGACCGATATTCTGGACGGCCCGCCCGCGGGCAAGGCGCTGGACATGGTGGAATCGACGCCCATCACCGGCTCGGATGCGCGCGTCACCGGCATTTCCACGGCCTCGGGAGATTACAAGGAAACGGCTAACAGCGACATCGTGGTGGTCACGGCAGGATTTCCGCGCAAGCCGGGAATGAGCCGCGACGATCTTTTGAAGGCCAACTACGACGTCGTTAAGGCGGTGGTGGAGCAAATCGTAAAATTTTCGCCCAACGCCATCCTGATCCTGGTCACCAATCCCTTGGACGCCATGGTTCAGGCTGCGTTCAAGATCAGCGGCTTCTCCAAGAATCGCGTGTTGGGCATGGCCGGCGTCCTGGACTCGGCGCGCATGAGTTCCTTCGTGGCCATGGAGCTTGGCGTGTCGGTGGAAAACGTAAATTCCTTCGTGCTGGGAGGGCACGGCGATGACATGGTGCCGCTGCCGCGCTACTCGACCGTTGCCGGCATTCCCCTGCCTGATCTGCTTCCCGCGGACCGCATCGCAGCCATTGTGGATCGCACACGCAAGGGCGGCGCCGAGATCGTCAATCTGCTGAAGACGGGCTCGGCATACTACGCGCCGTCCGCGGCCGTGGTCGAAATGGTGGAGGCTATTCTGAAGGACAAGAAGAAAATTCTTCCCTGCGCCGCTTATCTCGAAGGCGAGTACGGCATCAACGGATTGTACGTGGGTGTTCCCGTAAAACTCGGGGCGCGCGGCGTGGAACAAATCATCGAAATCAAGCTGACCGCCGAAGAAAAGGCCGCGCTCGATAAGTCCGCTGCCTCGGTACGCGAACTAGTCACCATCCTCGGCGTAGCTTAGCGGGGTAATGTGGCATAGGCTTCAGCCTGTGGGTTTTCTGCATGTGCACAATCAAAAACCACAGGCTGAAGCCTGTGCTACTTAAAGACACTGCAAATAATTACTTGGCCGGAGCAGCAGCGGGAGCAGCCGCAGGCGGCACGATGCTCGCAGTCTTGATGCTGTCCAGCAGCGGAAAATTCTTCATCAGATAGATGCGCCCCTCACGACCGACTTTGCCCTGGTCCGGTCCGCGCCCATCGGGAGCGCCCTCTCCGTAACCGCTATACAGCTTGTCAACCACTTCCATACCCTCAGTAACCTGGCCGAAGGGAGAGAATCCCATCTTGTCGAGGGCTTGATTGTTTCCGTAATTGATGAAAACCTGCGTAGTCCGCGTATTTGGACCCGCGGTTGCAAAAGTTATGTAGCCGCGGACGTTGTGCTGCGTGACGGGATCGTCTTTAATGTTCGCTGTCTCCCACACGCTGGAAACCTCGGGATACGCGCTAAGTCCGAATTGCGCCATGAATCCCGACAGGACGCGGAAGAAGCTCGCACCATCGTAATAATGGTGGCGCATAAGATTGTAGAAGCGGTCCGCGCCGTTTGGGGCCCACGCGCGCGTCACATGGACCGTGAATTCGCCCGCCGAGGTCACAAATTTTACGTCGTACTCGGCCGGCGCCTTGCCGATTAAGGTCGCCGGGTGCAGCAGTGCGGGGTCATAAGGAGTCTTGCTGGCCGCAGGAGCTTTGGCCGCGGTGGCCGGCTTCTTTGCCGGGGCCGGGGAAGGCGTCTGGGCCGCCGCCGCGAACGAAAACAGTAAACCAGGCGCACGAAAGAATTGCAATTTTGCAAGTGTAGCGCATCTTTGAATTCTCCAATTGAGAGGAACGCCGCATATTATGCCGCGATTCCCTTCCCGTGACTAGACGCTTTTCGTAGCGTGGGCTTCAGCCTGCGGGGGTTAGTGCTTTCAAGGCCTAAATTCCACAGGCTGAAGCCTGCGCTACTTGAGCCATCACCCTCATCGTGTTCTCACCAAGAATTTTTCGGATGTCAGCTTCGTCGTATCCGCGCCTCAGCAAGCCTTCCGTAATCATGGGGGAACTTGGACGCGTCTTCCATTCCCTCAGGCATGAACGCGCCGTCAAAATCCGACCCCATACCAACGTGTTCCGTGCCCACCAGGCGGGCCGCATGATCGATGTGCTCGACGATTTTTTCCCAGCTCACCTGCGGCAGTTTCCCGGCGCGAATCATTTCATCGCTCCAGCGCTGCCCTTGCATCAACTTTTGCGCTTCGTTGTCCCCGAATTTTTGCGTAAGCGCACGGTCGCGCGCCTCGCTATCCGTTGAAAGCGCGCGGTACGCCATCGCATATTCCTGGCTGAGAAACGAATCGTGAAAGGTGACATGAATGACGCCGCCCTTCGCGGCCAGCGCCCGGATCATGGCGTCATCCAGATTGCGCGGCGCATCGCACAGCGCGCGGCAACAGGAATGCGAAGCGATCACCGGCGCGCGCGAGGTTTCCAGGACATCGTAGAAGGCGGCGTCGGAAACATGAGACACATCCACCAGCATTCCCAGGCGGTTCATTTCCAGGATCACTTCCCTGCCGAAATCGGTCAGGCCGTTGTGGCGCGGAGCAGCGTTCGAGGAGTCCGCCCAACCCGTCGCCGCGTTGTGCGTCAGCGTCATGTAGCGCACGCCCATGGAATGGAATTCGCGCAAAATCGCAAGGTTGCCGTTGATGGCCTCGCCGCCCTCGATCGCCAAAAGCACGGCAATCTTGCCGCGCTCGCGCGCTGCTCGAATTTCATTCGCCGAAGTAGCGAGCGCCAGATCGGCGCTATTAATTTCGATTTGTTTCACCGTTGCAGCGAGCAAGTCCCGCGCTCGCCGAGTAGCCGCAGCGCCAGTAATTTCCACCGGCACCCATAGCGCAAAGAAAATGGCGCCCACGCCACCTTCGCGCAGCCTGGGAATATCGACGCAGCCTTCCGCATCGCGTTTCGACAAATCAAAATGATCGAAGAGCAGGCGTTGAGGAGTGTCGACGTGCGTGTCAAATACAAGGCTGGAAAAATGAATTTGGCGCGCGCGGGAAGAAATGGCAGTCAGCACACATGAGAGGAATTGCACGATGGTTTTCAGGCTACGGCTGCGCCGCCGCCGCGATTCTTGTCAGTTGCTGAGCGGAGCGAAGAATCTCTCTGTCTTCTAGCATGCTCGAAGCGACGACGAGATCCATTCGCTCCGCTGCAGAATGACAAAACTCAATGATCCTGCGTCGATGAAATGTGCTTCCTCTACAACGCCATTTGCACCGCTAGTCGCCGCGGCGATGCAGCGTGGCGTGAATCAGGTCGCGGTTCATGCGGCCGATAAACTCGATGGGAATCTTCTTGGGGCACACGGCCTCGCACTCGCCATGATTGGTGCAGCTTCCGAAAAGTTCCGCGGACATGGCAGCAACCATGTCGGCTGTTCGCTCGTCGCGCTGCGGCTGGCCTTGCGGCAGCGAATTGAGATGCATGATCTTTGCCGCGGTGAACAGCATGGCCGCCGCATTGGGGCAGGCCGCCACGCAGGCGCCGCATCCGATGCATGCCGCCGCGTCCATGGCGCGGTCCGCCGCTTCTTTTTGCACCAGAACAGCTCGTGCATCGGGCGCGACGCCGGTAGGCACGGTGATGAAGCCGCCGGCCTGGATGATGCGATCAAACGCGGAGCGATCCACTGCCAGGTCGCGCAATACAGGAAATGCCTTGGCGCGCCAGGGCTCCAGCGTCAGCGAGTCGCCGTCTTTAAAGAATCGCATGGAAAGCTGGCAAACGGTAGTGCCGCGGTGCCCGCCATGCGCCACGCCGTTGATCAGGAATCCGCACATGCCGCAGATTCCTTCGCGGCAATCGTGATCGAAGGCCACGGGAGCTTCGCCCTGCGTCTGCAAATTCTCGTTGAGCAGGTCCAGCATTTCCAGGAACGACATGTCCGGCGTCACGCCCTGCACCTGATAGGTGACGAATTTCCCGGCCGCCTTGGTTTCCTGTTGCCGCCAAACTTTTAGTGTGAGGTTCATGGGCTACTTGTAGCTCCTCTGGGCAAGGTGAACGTGCTCGAAGGTCAGCGGCTCTTTATGCAGCTCCCACTGGTCGCCTTCTCCCTTCCATTCCCATGCCGAAACGAACGAAAATTTCTCGTCGTTGCGCAATGCTTCGCCGTCCGGGGTCTGGCTCTCGACGCGGAAATGCCCGCCGCAGGATTCTTCCCGCTCCAGCGCATCCAGGCACATCAACTCGCCAAGTTCCAGAAAATCCGCCACGCGCCCGGCTTTTTCGAGCGACTGGTTGAGTTCCTCTCCGGTTCCGATAATTTTCAGGTTGTTCCAGAATTCCTCGCGCAGCGCCGGAATTTTTTGCAGGTTGCTCCCGCAAACCTTCCGCGGAGCGAGCCATGCCGCAATTTTCCCAAATCAGCTTGCCGAGTTCCTTGTGGAACGAATCCACGGTCCGCTTGCCCTGAATGCTGATCAGCTTGGCAGATGCGCTGCTTCACTTCATCCTTCACGGCCGCGAATTCAGGATGAGACGTGTCGACTTTTTCCAGCGAGCTGGACGCGATGTAGTTGGGAATCGTGTACGGAAGGATGAAATATCCGTCGGCAAGACCTTGCATCAGCGCGCTGGCGCCCAGGCGATTGGCGCCGTGGTCGGAGAAATTCGCTTCTCCGGCCACAAACAGCCCGGGGATGGTGGACATCAGCTGATAATCGACCCACAGGCCGCCCATGGTGTAGTGCACCGCGGGATAAATCCGCATGGGAACTTTGTACGCGTTTTCGCCGGTAATCTCCTCGTACATGTCGAAGAGGTTTCCGTATTTTTCGCGGACCACCGGTTCGCCCATGCGGCGAATTGCATCCGCAAAATCCAGGTAAACGCCCTGGCCGCCCGGCCCGACGCCGCGCCCTTCGTCGCACACTTCCTTGGCGTTGCGCGAAGCCACGTCGCGTGGAACCAGGTTTCCGAAGCTCGGGTAGCGGCGCTCGAGGTAATAATCGCGCTCGTCCTCGGGAATTTGCGCCGCGGCGCGCGTGTCGCCGCTTTTCTTGGGAACCCAAACGCGCCCGTCGTTTCGCAGCGATTCGGACATGAGCGTGAGCTTGGACTGATTTTCGTTGCTCACGGGAATGCAGGTGGGGTGAATCTGCGTGAAGCAGGGGTTTCCGAAGAACGCTCCGCGGCGATGCGCGCGCCAGATGGCCGTGGTGTTGCGACGCCTTGGCGTTGGTGGAAAGATAGAAAACGTTGCCGTAGCCGCCCGTTGCCAGAACAACGCAGTCGGCCGCGTAAGCTTTCGATCTCGCCGGTCACCAGATTGCGCGTGACAATGCCGCGAGCTTTGCCGTTGACGACCACCACGTCCAGCATTTCGCTGCGCGTGTGCATCTTCACCGCGCCCGAGGCGATTTGCTCTTCGAGCGCCTGATAGGCGCCAAGCAGCAACTGCTGCCCCGTCTGTCCGCGCGCGTAAAACGTGCGCGAAACCTGCACGCCGCCGAAGGAGCGCGTGTCCAGCAATCCGCCGTATTCGCGCGCGAAGGGAACGCCCTGCGCCACGCACTGGTCGATGATGTTGACGCTGATCTGCGCCAGCCGGTAGACGTTGGCTTCGCGCGCGCGGAAGTCGCCGCCCTTCACCGTGTCGTAGAACAGGCGGTAAATGCTGTCGCCGTCATTGCGATAATTTTTCGCGGCGTTGATGCCGCCCTGCGCGGCGATGGAGTGCGCGCGGCGCGGGCTGTCGTGAAAGGAGAAGCAGTGCACGTTGTAGCCCTGCTGGCCAAGCGACGCAGCGGCCGCCGCGCCGGCCAGTCCCGAGCCCACAATGATGACCGTGTGCTTGCGGCGGTTGGCGGGATTGACGAGCTTCATTTCAAAGCGGGATTTTTCCCACTTCTGTTCAATCGGACCGGACGGAATTTTGAATTCGAGCATTTCTCTCCTGGGCTATGCTTCCGGACTCCTCTCTAGCGCACCCAGCCCGCCAGCACCGATATCGGCACCGAGATAAAACCGGCAAAAATGATTAGAGCAATGATCCTGGAAACGTTCTCAGACTCTTGGTGTTGGTCAAGTTGACCCAGCCCAGCGTCTGCAAGCCGCTCCAGATGCCGTGGTCCAGATGCAGGCACAGGGCGCACATGGCAATGATGTAAAAGAGCGCAATCGGCACGTTTGAAAATCGCGGCCACCACGTTTTGGTAGACCATCAAATGTTCAAACTGGCCGGGCTGAAATCCCACCATGCCCCCGGTCAAGTGAAACAAATGGAACACGATGAATACGGCCAGCAGCACGCCGCCCCAGCGCATGGTCAGCGCTCCCAGGGTTGTTTCCACATTCTTTTTCGTGCCGTAGCCCACCGGGCGCGCCTGGCGATTCATGATGGTAAGTTGCGTGGCCGCGGTGATATGCAGGATCACCGAGACGAAGCAGCACGACCGCGCACCATCCACAGAAGTTGCCCGTAGCCCAGTTCCGGCCAGCCCACCTCGCGCAGGAACCGCGAATAGGCGTTGATCTCTTCCTGTCCGGAAAAGATTTTCAGGTTGCCCACCATGTGCGAAAGCACAAACAGGATGAGCACGGCCCCGGTTACGGCCATGACTACTTTCTTGCCGATCACGCTGCTCCATAGAGCCAGCAGGCGATTGGGCGCAGCTTTGCTGTCGGCCGTGGTTTCTGTCATTGCTGCACTCCTGATTTCTTTTCCATATCTTTCGGTTGAAACCCTTCTGGCGCGCCTCGCGCGTACCGGCACACCCCGCTCCACCCCACTGAAAACAACACAAATGCTATGGCAATTTCTTAATCATCTTGAAAGGAAACATCCGTGGGGAAAATTGGCTTGAATTTCGTAATTCCACTTCCGTCGCAAGCATCCCGGCTCCGATGAACTTGAAAAATCAGTATAGGTAATTCCCGTTGTTTTTTCAATGGCGATATAGGATTGGCAACAGGCGGGAGAATAGCTCGCATTCAACTTGCTTCCCTCCCTTACAATAACAAGTGCTGTCCGGTAAGTGGAGAGAGTGCATGTTGGATCAACAAACTTCGGACCTGGAATCGCTCATCGAGTCGCTGGAAAGTGCCGGCGGCGTACTCGATCCAAGCGCCATGGCTAAGGTCGCAGAGACGCTGTCCATCCTTTTCGCCGTCAAACAGGATGAAGTAGCGGTCCTGAAAGTCGTTCCCAAGTACAAGAGCCTGATGTTCGTTCTTCCCGAAAAGCTCTCCCATATCGGCACCATTCCGCTCAGCAGCGCCACGGCGCTGGCCTCTCGAACCGCGCGCGAGCGCAGACCGGATCTGATCAATAATTTCTCCACCGCCCGGCACGCCAACGTATTTGAAGCCGTTCCGCTCGGCCGCGATCCCGGCGAGCTGATCCAAAAAATAATGAGCGCACCCATCCTCGATGGAAAGCAGATTCGAGGCGTGGTGCAAATTTCAAGGAAAGCTGCGTCTCTCGCTGAGACTGGCCCGGATTTCACGCAGGACGATCTGCGCGCGCTGGTTTCACTTTCGCCCACGCTGCAACGCATGCTCAAGCTTTGCAAGGCTGATTGACCTGTAGCCTGCCTTCCCGCGTTCGCCTACTCTCTCTTTTTTGAAATTCCTGCCATCGTACAATGTTCCAACTTGATTAAATTCTTGCACTTTGCCCCGAAAGTAATTGACACTGCTGTGCGTTCTTGTTACTTTTCCGCACGCCTTAATAATTCGCACTAATTTGGGGCAATCATCTTTAGTTTAGGAGACTGCGCACTCCGGCATCCCTCATGGCGTTCGTCGCGAAAAAGATTTTCCTCACAAAAGGCGTTGGAAAGCATCGGGAGACGGCTTTCGAGTTTTGAGCTGGCGTTGCGCAGCGCGGGCATCGCCGCGTGCAACATCGTGCGCGTCTCTTCCATCTTTCCTCCCAATTGCAAACTGATCTCGCGCAGCGAAGGCCTGAAGCACATCAAGCCCGGACAGGTTGCCTTCACCGTGATCAGCGAAAATTCCACGCGCGAAGCGCACCGCCTGATCGCCGCGGGCATCGGTCTGGCGCTTCCGGCCGACAAATCCATGTACGGCTATCTTGTCCGAGCATCACTCCTTCGGCGAAACCGAGGAAGTGGCCGGCGAATACACCGAAGAGCTGGCCGCCGAAATGCTGGCCACCACGCTGAACGTGGAGTTTGACCCCGATCTTTCCTGGGATGAAAAAAAAGAGGTCTACCGCATTTCCAACAAGATCGTCCGCACCATGAACATCACGCAGTCCGCCGTCGGCGATAAGCGCGGCCTGTGGACCACGGTGCTAGCCGCCGCCATCATGATCGGCGAAGACGACTGATCGTTAAGTTTTTCCCAATGTAACAACGAAAATCCGCATTAGTGAAACGGATTGCGTGGGTGCCGCACCCTTTGCGCCTTTCAAAGGGTGCGGGTTTAAATTCAATCACAACCGGGAAGTGTACATAAACGATACGAAAAACCGCACCCTTGCAAAGGCGCAAGGATGCGGCACCCGCGCCCAATTATAAGCAAGAGGTCTCTCGGTCAAAATCAAAAAGAAAATGCTATGATTCGTGCATGGCGGAAAAATTCACCATTGGACTGATTCAGATGAGTTGCTCCCTCGATCCGCGAGGAGAACTTTGCCAAGGCGGAAGCGCGCATTCGCGAAGCGGCCGGAGCGCGGGGCGCAGATCATCTGCCTGCAGGAATTTTTTCGTTCGCAATATTTCTGCCGCGAGGAAAATGCGGATTTGTTCGATCTGGCCGAGCCGATTCCCGGGCCATCCACCGAAGCGCTGTCGAAACTCGCGCGCGAACTTGAACGTGGTGATCATCGGTTCGCTCTTCGAGCGCCGCGCGGCGGGCATTTATCACAACACGGCCGCGATTCTGGACGCGGACGGATCGCTGCTCGGCAAATATCGCAAGATGCACATTCCGGACGATCCGCTCTACTACGAAAAATTTTATTTCACTCCGGGCGATCTGGGATTTCCCGAATTTTGACACGCGCTTCGGGCGCATCGGCGTGCTGGTCTGCTGGGACCAGTGGTATCCGGAGGGCGCGCGCCTTGCGAGCCTGGGCGGCGCCAACATTCTTTTCTATCCGACGGCCATCGGCTGGCATCCCTCGGAGAAAGCAGGAATTCGGCGCGGCGCAACTCGACGCCTGGCGCACGATTCAGCGCTCGCACGCCATCGCCAACGGCGTTTTCGTCGCGGCCGTGAATCGCGTGGGCTTCGAAGGCACGCCCGAAAGCGGCCTGGAATTCTGGGGACATTCCTTCGTTTCCGATCCATTTGGCCAGGTGCTGGCCGAAGCCTCCGCCGACAAGGAAGAAATTCTGATCGTGGAATGCGATCCGCAGCGCGAGCGAAGAAGTCGCGCCGAAACTGGCCGTTCCTGCGCGACCGCCGCATCGACGCCTACTCCCCGATTCTTGAAGCGATGGCTCGAGTGAAGCCCGCCCGCGCGAAAATCTACCCACTCCTTTTGCACTCGGCTTCCGCATGCCCGCGGAGTGGGAGCCGCACGCCGCCACGTGGCTTGCCTGGCCGCACGAAAAAACCGATTGGCCCGGAAAATTTGCGCCCATTCCCTGGGTCTACGCGGATATCGTGCGCCACCTGTCGCAAGTGGAGCGCGTGCGCATTCTGGTGAAGGACGCCGCCATGGAACGCGCGCCGTTCGCACGCTGAAACAGGCGGGCGCGAATCTTTCCGCCGTGGATTTTTTCCACGTGCCCACCAATCGCGGATGGATTCGCGATTTCGGCCCGATCTTTGTCGCGCAATAGCAAAGGCGAAATCGCGGCCACCAACTGGCACTTCAACGCCTGGGCCAAATACGACGACTGGAAAAAAGACGACGCGGCCAACGAAAAGCTGGCGCGCAAACTCAAATGGAACATGTGGTCGCCCGACCTATCGCAAACGCCGCGTAGTGCTGGAAGGCGGCAGCATCGAAGTGAACGGCCTCGGAACGCATGCTCACCACCGAGGAGTGCCTGCTGAGCCCGATGCAGGCGCGCAATCCCGGCGTGTCGCGCAAGGAACTGGCGGCAATTTTCCGCGACTACTCTCGGCGTGACAAATATTCTGTGGCTCAAGAACGGCATCGCCGGCGACGACACGCACGGCCACGTGGACGATCTGGCGCGCTTCGTAGATCCCACAACGGTCGTCACGGTTGTCGAAAACGATCCGTCGGAAGTGAATTACCAGCCCTTGCAGGAAAATCTAGCGCTGCTGCGCGAAATGAAGGATCAGGACGGCCGCCCGCTGCGCATCGAAACCTTGCCGATGCCTGACCCGGTTTACTTCGACGGGCAGCGCCTCCCGGCCAGCTACGCCAATTTCTACATCGCCAATCAGATGGTTCTGGTCCCGACATTCAACGATCCGCACGATGCGACGGCCCTCACCAAGCTGGGCGCTCTGTTTCCCGGCCGAAAAATCGTGGGCATCGCGTGCCTTGACCTGGTTCTCGGCCTCGGCACGATACACTGCATGACGCAGCAGGAGCCTGGCCCTTAGTCGGACAGGCTTTAGCCTGTGGCAGTTAGTTCTTGCAAGGACCACCCCCACAGGCTGAAGCCAGTGCTACTAGAATCGTCATGGTCGTGGAATCGAAACTAGGAGCTCGCCATGCACATCTTCTCTTTCTATATCTCGCAATCGGTAATCGGCTGGATGCTGATCGGCCTGATCGCCGGCTGGCTGGCGGGAAAAGTTTCTCGCGGCCGTGGATTCGGCTGCCTGGCGAACATTTTTCTCGGCCTCGTTGGCGCGGTCCTTGGCGGATGGATTTTCTCGAAGCTGGGAATTGAGCGCTTCGGATTCATCTACAGCCTCGCGGCGGCAACTCTCGGCGCCGTGATACTGGTGGCATTCGCGGGCCTATTTTCCGGCGGCAAAGACTGACCCTGTAGAGTCTGCGTGAAAACTAGGTACTTACTGGTTTATGTAGTGCCCGCCTGAAGGCGGGCGCTACAAAAATTCCGCAATACGGTATTCTCACACAGACTCTGCAGGTTTGGCGCAAATAGTTCCAACTTCAAATTCGTTGTAACGAGTCCGCCGGGAGCGTACCATGCAGGAAATATTGCTGAACATCGTTGAGAGGTGCTACGTGAAAGGGAAACTCATCACGCTGACCGCATTGGCCGTTGCTCTTCTGGCATATTGCGGCCCCGCCGCCGCGCATCACGGAGCGCAGGGGTATGACCTTACAAGACGGATCAGCCTAAAAGGAACCGTTTCGGATTTCGTGTGGGCCAATCCCCATTGCCAAATTTATCTGGACGTGAAAGACGACAAGGGCAAGGTTGTGAGTTGGGCCGTCGAACTGAACAATCCCGGCAACTTGATTCGCCTGGGCTGGAATTATAAGGCGCTCAAGGAAGGCGACGAAGTAACGCTGACCTTCAGTCCCGGCAAGGAAGACAAACCAGTCGGCATTTGCGCGGACGTATTGTTTGCCGATGGCCGCAAGCTGCATTCCTCGCAAGGCTGCGGTGGCACCGAAGCAATTTTATAGCGGTGTCCATCCCGGGGAACCATTCGAGTGAGAGGTGATGTGCGGATTCTTGCGACGTGCGTGATTGTACTGACGGTGGCGCTGCTGGCTTGTTCGCCAGTCTCATTCGCGCAGAACGCCCAGGCCCCTCCTACGCCCACTCCCAATCGCGCGCCCGCCAAGGCTAAAGCGTTCGATCCTCACGACCTGACTGGAATATGGTACAGGGGCAAAGCGCCCAAGGGTAACGCTCCGCTCAGCGCCAATCGGCCCCCCATGACGCCTTGGGGACAGGCGAAATTTAGTGCAGTAAGGGGATCGTGGGCGTATTCCAGCGCGCCGGGCATTGCGCCAGCCATTGCGCCGGAAGAAGAATGGAACGATCCCGTGCTGCAGTGCGAGCCGGCAGGATACCCGCGCGTGATGCTGCAAATTTTTGCGCCGCTAATGAGGTTCATTCAGACTTCCAACGAAGTCGTTGAATTTTTCGAATGGGGCCATACCTACCGCGACATTTGGACGGACGGCCGAAAACCTATCGCCGATCCCGAGCCCACCTACTACGGATACTCAGTTGGCCGGTGGGACAGCGAAACCTTCGTAGTGGACTCCTACGGCTTCACCGACAAAACATGGACCGACCCGCTCGGCTCTCCGCATAGCGACCAGATGACCCTGCACGAAGTTTTTCGCCGCGTCGATCACGACCACCTGGAACTCGTAATTACTCTCACCGACCCCAAGACCTACACAAAGCCCTGGGTCAGTGACACTTTTCTATTTGATTGGGTTCCCAAGTCGCCGCGCTCCGAGAATGAGGAATTTCGTGAAGATTTCTGCATCTATTCGGAGCAATCTTCGTTTTTCAAGAAGGTCGATCCCGTCGGGGTGAGCGACGCGCCGATAAAAAATAAAGTTCAATAGCCTCTATCCCCTGTTGCAAAACGGAAAGGATTTCCGGCAGCACTTCAAATTGATTAGGCCCTGCCCTCTCCGTCCCGAAAGGCAGGGACGGAGAGGCCCCTACGAAACCATCTCGTCGCAACGGTTTTGCGTTCGTAGAGGCCGCCCGCCTTTTGGGCGGGCAGCTTTTTGTCCCTTCTAGTATGGAAGAGACAGCCTTACCCCATCGTTGCCCGCCGGGACAAATTCACGCGCTCCCATGTGATAATATGCTGGGTCTCAATTAAAGGACGTGGAAAACTTTGGATAAACCTTCTCTCTTAGCAATTCCCCTGGGCGGACTGGGCGAGTTCGGCATGAACATGATGGTCCTCCGCTCGGGCGACGACATGATTTTGATCGACGCCGGCATGATGTTCCCCGAGGCAGAACTTCTCGGCGTGGACATCGTCATTCCTGACATCACCTATCTGAAGCAAAATCGGCAATACCTGCGCGCCATCCTGCTGACGCACGGCCATGAAGACCATATCGGTGCGCTGCCCTACATCCTGCGCGACCTGCAAGTGCCCATCTACGGCACGCGCTTCACGCTGGCTCTGGTGCACAAGCGGCTGGAAGAGCACGGCCTGCTGGACAAGACCGACCTGCGCGAAGTGATTCCCGGCCGCAAAGTGGAAATCGGGCCCTTCGAAATCGAATTCATCAGCGTCACGCACAGCACCATCGATTGCGTGGCGCTGGCCATTCGCACTCCCGTCGGAGTGGTGATTCACACCGGCGATTTCAAGATTGACCAGACACCAACGGACGGCCAGCCGTTCGACCTGCACGCGTTCGCGCGCTATGGCGCGGAAGGCGTGCTCGCGCTGTTTAGCGACAGCACCAACGTGGAGCGCCCCGGCTACACTCCATCCGAACGCACGGTCCGCCCGCGCATCGAGGAATTGACGCGCGCGGCCACGCGCAAAGTGATCGTCTCCTGCTTCGCGTCGTCCATTCCGCGCATCCAGCAGATCATCGACATCGCCGCCGCGGCCAACCGCAAAATTTCCTTCATCGGCCGCAGCATGGTGGACAACGTCGAAATCGCCCACGGCATGAACCGCCTGCGCATCCCCGACGGCCTGGTGGTGCGCTCGCAGGACATCAATTCCTTTCCACCGGAAAAGATGGTGGTCATGGTCAGCGGCAGCCAGGCCGAACCTATGTCTTCGCTGTCGCGCGTCGCCGTGGATAACCATCGCCTGCTCACGCTGGACGAGCGCGACACCGTAATTCTTTCCGCGCGCATCATTCCCGGCAACGAAAAAGCCATCTTCCGCATGCTGGACCACATGTTCCGCAAACGCGCCCTCGTCTACTACGACAACGACGGCGGCATCGATCCACGTTTCCGGACACGCCAGCCAGGAAGAGCAAAAAATGCTGCTGAACCTGGTGCGCCCGCGCTATTTCATTCCGATCCACGGAGAGTACCGCCAGCTCTTCCGTCACGCCGCGCTCGCGCATTCGGTGGGCGCGGTGTCCGAGGAAATTCTGCTGATCGAAGACGGCCAGCCCATTGAATTCACCGAAGACCGCGCCTATCGCCGCGAACCGGTGACCGCCGGGCGCGTGTGCGTCGATTCCGGCTCGCTCGAGGAAATCGAGGAAGTGGTGATCCGCGACCGCAAGCATCTTGTCCGAGGACGGCGTGGTGGTGCCGATCATCGCCATCAACAAGCACACCGGGCAGATCGAATCGCAACCTGAAATCGTCACGCGCGGCTTCATGCCCTCGGACAACGGCCCGAACTGATCAACGGCGCGCGCGAAGTCGTTCTGCGCACCGTCGAGCAATCCAACGACGAGGAAAAAACCGATTGGAGCGTCATCAAGGAAAAAATCCGCGTGGACCTGCGCCGCTACCTGAAAAAGCAAACCTCCAAGCGCCCGCTGATTCTTCCCGTGATTCTCGAACTGTGAGCCGGCGCCATGCCCGTTCCCGGATTCAATCTTCGCCCCTACCGGATATCCGATTTCGAGGCACTGCACGCCATGGATCAAGCGTGCTTCCCCAAGACAATCGCCTACGGGCGGCGTGAGATGAAAAGCTATCTGCAGTCGGAAGGTTCCCACTGCATCGTGGCGGAAGTCTCAGGCCCGCCAAACCCGGGAGCAATCGCCGGATTCATCCTCACGGAACGCCACTCGGACCTCGCCCACATCATTACGCTGGACGTTCTCGAACCGTTCCGCCGCCAATCCGTCGGTTCCCTACTATTGCAAGCCGCCGAAGAGGCAGCCGTTTCACAGGGTTCCACTAGCATGTATCTGGAAACGGCAACAACCAACAAAGCCGCAATTGCTTTGTGGAAGAAGCATGGCTATCTTGAAGTGGAAACGATTGAAAATTATTACGGTAGCGGCCAGCACGCTTTTGAAATGATTAAGCGATTGGAACCTAAATCCTAACTTAAGGTCCACCCATGAATCTTTTGCATGTGGCAATCCTGGCCGTAGTGCAAGGTCTGGCGGAACTGTTGCCTGTCTCGAGCTCGGCGCACGTAGTTGTGGCCGAAAAGCTGATGGGGCTGGACCCGTCGTCGCCTCAAATGACGCTGCTCCTGGTGATGCTGCACACCGGCACCATGTTCGCTGTGATCGTCTACTTCTGGAAGCAATGGGGAAGAACGTATTTTCGCAGCGCGGAGACCTTCCGGCAAATCGTGATCATGCTTTTCGTGGCCACCGCACTGACCGGCGTAATTGGCGAAGGCTTGATCAAGACCATTGAAAAATTCGCATTTCACGGGGCGCAAAACGCGGAGGTAGAGCAGCTCTTCGGCCGGCTCGACTTGATCGCCCCGGCTCTCGCTGCTGCGGGCATCTTGATCTTGATCGCGGGAATTTTCGAGAAGAGCCACCCGTTTACAGGCGACCGCAATACCGGCGGCCTGGGAATGAAGCAAGGCGCGCTGATCGGCATCGTGCAGGGATTGTGCCTGCCCTTCCGCGGCTTCTCGCGCTCCGGCGCAACCATTTCAACGGGTCTGCTCGCGGGCGTAGAGAAATCCCGCGCCGAAGCTTTCAGCTTTGCACTGGCCGTCGCGTTAACTCCCGCAGCCGACGGTCGCGAAGTGCTCCGCCTAATGAAGGCCGAACGCATCAGCGGCGGCCTGGATTTGGCATCCGCAATGGTCCCCAGCCTAATCGGCATGGTCTGTGCATTCGCCGCAGGCCTCTTGGCGCTCAAATGGCTAAGCAAATGGCTGGAAAGCGACCGTTGGTACTTGTTTGGAATTTACTGCCTGGCCGCTGCGATCGTCGTTGGTGTCCTGCACCACATGGGCTACTAACGCGGTGGCGCGAAAAATAAATAGTCGGCGGAATAAGCTGCGCGGAATTCCTGCCCTGCATGAGCTGCGTCACAGCCAGAAATTGGCGCGATGCCTCCCTTGGTGTTGATGCGCTGGATGGAAGTGACCCGCGCTAAGGCTCCCTCTCCGCTTCGGCTCCCCACGGTTACCAATAGCCAAGGAATTGACCCGGGATCGGGAGAGGGGACATTGGCCGCAGCTTTTCCTGTGACGCGGCTGCCATCGTTCGCCTCCCAGGAAGGCCCGGCGAAATGCTTGCCGAACGGTTTTCCATCCTTGACGAAAAGCTGGGCGTCCGGGGCTTTCAGCGCCCAGGCAAATTGCCCGCCCTGCGAGGTGTTGCAGGTGTAAACCTGATCCCCTTTGGCGTGGACCTGCAATAGTAGTTGTTCGCCGGCTGGCGGTTGCAGTTGCTTCGGAACATTTTGCGCCCTCGCGGGAAAAGAAATTGCAAAGCCACTTGCCAAAATCAGCATTGCGGAAGCTAGCTTGCGAATCTCTTTTTGCATGAAAGCGCGCCCCTTAGCTGGGGTAGGGGCACGGCAATGCCGTGCCCCTACAAGTTATTCGATAACACTTAAGCGAGTCAGATTCACTAACGCTGAATCGCCGTTACTGTCCAGCCGTGCCCTCTATGATAAATACGCGACTTTTGGCCGAGGCGTGGCGGATAGGTTTGATCGCCTCGTACGCGGGAGAATCCTCCCAGGCCTTGGCCTTCTCGAAGCTGTCGAATTGCACGACCACAAAGCGCTTTGGCGCGTCGCCTTCAATGGAAAGATTTTTGCCACCGCGAATGATATAGCGCCCATTGAATGGTGCGAGCGTTCCGGGAGTCTTATCCCCATATTCCTTGAACTTGGCCGGGTCCGTTACATCCACTTCGGCGATCACGTAGCCGGGCAGCACCTTGGCTTGCTGCGCATGGATCAACGAAGCGCCTGCGACTCCGATCACCAGGCCAACTAGCACTCCTAAAATTATTTTGTAATTCGTTTTCATTGTCGTTGTCTCCTTTTGCGTTTCACTAATCTAAAATTCATCTGTTCGGAAATTGCGTGCAAACTCTATACATCGGTCCATTGAAACCGTCAACGACTTGGATTTTAGTAGCGCGGGCTTCAGCCTGCGGATTTTGGTACTTGCAGGCACGAAACCCCGCAGGCTGAAGCCCGCGCTACCAAAATCAATCCAGCGGCTCAACCTTGGCAATTTTTCCCTGATGCACTTCAGCAACCCACACGGTAACAGGCGACGTGGAATTGTCGATCTCGATGTGCCGGATATTTTCGTTCACCGTGGGCAACATGTACTCGACAAATTTTCCAGTCACGTGATCCAGGCGATCCACCAGATCAGCTCCCATTCCCGATGTCCAGGCATCGCCGTTCTTGTCGGCCTTCGCAGGATAAGGACCAAGCCAGGGCGTCGGCGCGGTCCACTCCTTGAAACTTTTCCGACTTGGGATCGAACATGCCCAGCTTGTTCGCGTAATACTCGCCGAACCACACGCGATCCTGCGAATCCACGGAAATGCGCCGCGGGCCGGAATTCAGCGTGGGTGTTTTATATAAAGTCACTTTGCCGGTCTTGCCATCGATTTTTCCGATGTTGCCTCCCACGATGTCGGCAATGTAGACGTTCGACTGTGAATCCGCAGCAAGGCCGTACGTGGAATGCACCGATGGGCGTGGCGCTGTAGCTGAATTGGATGATGCCGGAACTTTTTTCGTCAGGGTGGAAATCCGGGTACATGGGATAGACGCTGATGCGCCCGGTCTCCGGATCTACCTTGAAAATCTGCAGATTTTCTCCGCCCGGAAACCACGCAGTTCCGTCGGGCGCCGCTGCCACTTGCGGCTGGATGGCGTGCGAGTCGTTATATTCCGGCGGCACCAGCCAGGTCTGAAATTTTTCAGTGCGCGGATCAAAACGCGTGTATCCGCCCTGGCGGAATCGCGGAATCCACAAATACCCACTGCGGTTGAATTGGATGGAGAGCGTTCCTTCGGGGCGATCCGGCTGCAGCGGCGGCATGCGCCATTCCTTGGTTTCGCCGGTTTGCGGATCGAGGCGGCCAATCAGCGGCTCGCGAAAATCGTTGTACCAGATCATTCGTTTGTCATCGAGGACGGCGTCGTGCGGCAAGCGCCCGGCGTCCGGCAGATCGTATTCGGTGACGATCACGCGCGTGGCCCTGCCCGTGGGACGCGGAAGCGTTTTCAGTTCATATTTCCATGCAGGCGTGGAACTCAAATTAATTGTGGTCAAATATTTTGCGAAGGCGGGATCGGGCTGCACGGAAACTTTGTAGGGCAACGATACCGGATGCTCCGGAACGGCCTGCTCGGAATAACTTCTCATGCGTGCAAATGTGGTCAGCCATCCCTGCTCATCGTAAGTGCTCTGCACGATGGGCTGCAACGAATGGCAAGCGGCACAGCGGAACAGCTGATTCTTCTGCTCATCCGTTCCCGGCACGCTAAGCAGCCACTCGGCGCTAGTGAGTTGCGGAATGAGGTCCTTAGCCTTCACCAACTTCAGGTCCGCGCGGCTCGTGGCGCCGGCCGCCACTTCGACGGACACCGGACTTGCAAGGTCATACCCAACCGCTCGAATATCGATATTGAATTTGCCGGGAGCGAGCCTGCTAGCCGAAAATGAGTAGCGCCCCGCGCGATCGCTTACCACCGTAACACTGATCGTCTTCCCTTCTCCCTTGGCCCTGACTAGCACGCCTTCCATTGCCCCTTCTGCGTCCGAGGACACTCGCCCCGCGAGCGCCACTGCTGCAGCCGGCTTTTTAGCGGGCGCAGTGAACACCGTTCCCGCATTCAATATGATTGCCAGCAAAGCAAATTTCTTCCGCATCATTCGCCCTCGATGGTTCGGTTTCTGATTCTGCCACCAACTATAAATCTAAGTTGTAATTTTGTAGCGGCATTATACGCGCACGAAATCACCATCGTGCAAGCTGCCCGCCCACAATTCGGGCGGCCGCTACAACCCCAGCCGCAAAAAAGCTTGCACGGTTTCGTAGGGGCCGTTGCGTCCCGCGTTCTTCGGGACGCAACGGGCAGCTTCGAGGTCGCTACAACTCCGAGACTAATTTCACAGCGCTAAACCCCGATGGCATCCTCCGTTACCGCCCCATTACACATTCTGCACATCTTTCTTGCCAGCCGACCTGCCTTTGGTATAGTCATTGCGTTACTCGTGTACTTCCAGATGGGTTCCGCGCGCCAGCGCCCGCGCACCCAACCTGCGACGAGTACCTTCCCCCTATTTCGAGGAGACATTCGTGCGCGTTCTTACTCCAACTGAGAATAATCGTCTCAACGAATTGATTGGTTTTATCGGCATGACGATCGCTGTTCTGACGGCGCTGGCCTTGATTTCCTACAGCCCTCACGATCCGTCCTTCAACGTTTCCGCCGAATCCTCCGACCTGCACTCCGCGCGCAATTGGATCGGCCCGGTCGGCGCTTATAGCGCGGACCTGCTGTTTCAGGGCTTCGGCTACGCGGCCTTCCTGCTGCCCGTCGGAATGTTCATCATGGGTTCGCGATGGTTCCGCAGCGAGCTGGTGGAATCGCCGGCCGTAAAAATTGTCGGATGCACGCTGCTGGTGCTGATGCTTCCGACCATGCTCACGCTGTGGCATGTGCCGGAAGTGCGCGGCGCGATTCCTCCCGGCGGCCTGCTGGGCCATCTGGTTTCCGCGGGATTGCGCAGCGGCTTCAACACGGTGGGAGCGAACCTGGTGGCCGTGGCGATCTTCTTCGTCGCGCTTTTTCTGACCACCAAATTTTCGTTCATCGAAACGCATGAAACGATTGCGCGGGCCGCTCAGCAAACTGAATGTGATCGCTCCGATCAAGGAACGCTATTGCCGCCTGGCGCGAGGAACGCGAAGACAAGCGCATGCAGGAAGCGCCTGGCAGAAATCAAATCGCAAGGCCGCGCCGCCGATCCCGCTGCAAACCGTGGCCGAAGTGGATGGCAGCGCCGTTGCCGATCGAGAGGAACGCGAGGAATCCGACGAAGAGGAATCCGAGCGCCCGCGCGCCATCGTATTCCACAATGAAGAAGTCAAACGGTTGTCCAAGCAAAGCTGCGTCGCCCAAGATTGCCAAGGGCGTAACCAGTTTCCGTCTTCCCTCCCCCGATTTGCTTCGCCCGGCGCCGCGCCACGAAAAAATCGAAGAGGATGAACTCAAGGAATGCGCGCACGCCATCGAGCAGAAGTGCCAGGAGTTTGATATCGGCGGCCGCGTGACGCAGATCAATCCCGGCCCCGTGGTCACCACCTACGAATTCAAGCCCGAAGCGGGAATCAAGTACAGCCGCATCACCGGCCTCGCGGACGATCTGTGCCTCGCGCTGAAAGCCGAATCGATCCTGATCGAGCGCATCCCCGGAAAATCGACGGTCGGCATCGAAGTCCCCAACGCGCAATCGCCAGACGATCGCCCTGCGCGAGCAGATCGAATCGGCGCGAGTTCGTCAATTCGCCTTCCAAGCTGACCCTGACGCTCGGCAAAGACTTGATCGGCCGCAACCGCGTTTCCGATCTCTGCCAAATGCCGCACTTGCTGATCGCCGGATCGACCGGCACAGGCAAGAGCGTATTCCTCAACTCCCTGATTCTTTCGATGCTCTACAAGGCCACGCCGGACGAATTGAAAATGGTGATGATCGATCCCAAGCGCCTGGAGCTCGGATTGTACGAAGACATTCCGCACCTTCTCGCGCCGGTCGTCACCGATCCCGAAAGTCGCGTCCAACGTTTTGCGCAATGCCACGCGCGAGATGGAATCGCGCCTGAAACTGCTGGCCGCGCGCGGCGTCCGCAACATCGACCAGTACAACCGCACATTCCAGAAGGGCCAGTCGCTCTCGCTCTTTGACGACGCCGACACCGCCGAGCACAAGCCGCTGCCCTACATCGTCATCATCATCGACGAACTGGCCGACCTGATGATGGTCGACACCAGCAACGTCGAGGAATCCATCACGCGTCTCGCGCAGATGGCCCGCGCCGTCGGCATTCACCTGATCCTTGCCACGCAGCGCCCCTCGGTGGACGTCATCACCGGATTGATCAAGGCCAACTTCCCCGCGCGCATTTCGTTCCGCGTGGCCAGCAAGGTGGACTCGCGCACCATTCTCGACGCCAACGGCTCGGAATCGCTCCTCGGCCGCGGCGACATGCTGTATCTTGCCGGCAGGCTCGTCGCGCCTGAACCGCATGCACGGCCCCTACGTCACCGAAGACGAAATCTCCGCCGTGTGCGATCACTGGCGCTCGCAAGCCAAGGCCGTCTACAACGAGCGCCTGCTCGAAGCCCCCAAAGACGAAAACGCCGCAGGCCCCGATGGCGAGCCCGGCGAAGGAGATGTGGTCGACGATCTCCTCTACCAGGAAGCCGTGCGCGTGGTCTGCGAAGCGGGCCGCGCCTCCACTTCCACGTTGCAGCGCCGCCTGCGCATCGGCTACGGCCGCGCCGCGCGCCTGATCGACATCATGGAAAAAGACGGCATCGTCGGCCCGCCCGACGGCACCAAGCCCCGCGAAGTTCTAAAGGCGAAAGACTGGATGCGCGAGGTCGATCAGTCCTTGAGATAAAGCTTCGATCCTCTGCAATGAAAGTGGTTTCCGGTAAGAGGCGCGCTTGAATGGCGGTGGGTCAGTTTCCGAAGGGCTCCAATCGGCTACTCGTTGCTGCCTTTTCTGAAATACGGTTGCTTCCAGCAACTTGCCGGGAGGCTTGAAATCTGGCAATGACCTGCACTGCAGCGATTCCATTCGCCCCCTGTTAAGTTAGTGTCGACTGAAATGCCTGAGTCGCGCCGCGCCTTCCACCTGATGACTCCGCCGCGTTCGCGCACGTCCTCACTACTGCAATCCCGATTGAGTCATCTTGACGCCCGCGTTCGTTGTGCCGGTTCCGGCCAGAGTACCGAAATAGATACTAGCCTCACCGGCGCCTGTACCGTAATTATCGATTACGATTCCGCTCGTGCCTGTCGGTGCTCCAACGTTAGCTTGACCAGTGTTCGTGCTCGGGCCCTCGTTAGTCCAAGTCACTTGAAACGGGGTATAGCAAACTGGTTGACCTGCGCTGCAAGCTGAAGTCATGTTTGTGATCGCAGCAAACAGATTCTCGGCGTCTTGGGATAGGGTATTGGCCCCATGTGAGTCTGAGACCTGTGGCGCGGATGCAATCGCGCCTGCTGAGACAGCGACTACTAAGTTATAAACAACGCCCCCGATCGTCACTGTGTCGCCGGTTACGTTGCGGTGATTCACGGTGATTGTTCCGGTGCTTCCGGCCCCGAGAGTACCTGTACTCGGACTTAGGGTGAAATCTGCCGTGCTGCTCGTAGTGAATGTGATGGCTGAACCACTGCCATTCGTCATGCTGATGGTCTGTGCGGTCCCTGCGTTGCAGCCCGCGCAAGTGACACTTCCGACTCCGGGGTTGGCGATAAGCGAGCCCTCCGTCGTCATCCCGCCCGTAGTGGTGGCCCATGCCGGCGCCGATGTCCCGCTCTGCGAGCCAAGAACGCCGCATGAGCTTCCAGTGCATTGCTCAATGTCTCCGTTCGTATCCACGATCTGAGCGTTTGCGCCATAAAGCGTACCCGGCGTCCAGGGGCCGAGGGTTGCGGCCGACAGAGCAGCCGTGATGTTGTACGCCAGTACGCAGCCGCCTGCCGTGCTCGCCGACGCGCCACATGAGCTCGCTACAACGCTCCCGAAGAGCCAGTCAACGCTTGTGTTCGTGTTGTAGAATTCGGTAAGCGGCGAGCATCCCACGTTACTGCTGCCCAGGGCCGGTCCCGTGACCACTGCACCGAGTTGCTGTGCCCCCGCGGAATAGGTGATGGGGATTACGTATAAAGTGGGATTTCCTCCCGCGTCTCCGCAGACGTACAGGCTTCCCGCGGGTTGCTGTCCATTCGGCGAGGTGTAGTAAATGTTGTCGAAGGTTCCGACGTATACCGGGACCGTGGTGCTGCCTGTTCCTACAGTAACGTTCGTACCTGAGCTGCCGGCGATTGAAACGGCGGCGTTGAACAGGAACACGGCGCTGCCCGTGCCGCCAACATTATCACCAACGAAAACATAAAGGGTCTCAGCGCTGGGATCCAGTAGCGGAGAATCCATGATGCCCGACGCGCTGTTGCCCAGTTGATTTGACTGGCGCACGCCGCCCGCACCGCTCCCTATCGTGCGACTCACGGAGTACAGGAATCCCTGCGAGTCCCCCACGAACACGAGGCCGCTAACGTTGTCAAAAACTGGCGGCGTAAGTATCTTGCCAACCTGAGTGGATACGTTCGCGGGCCAAACATTGGCGCCCGCACTGATGACCTCGGCCGGCGCGCCATTGAAAACAGGTGTGAATTTGTGGAGGTTCCCGGTGTCGTCCCCCACGTAGGCCACGTCGTTCGCGTAGTCGTAGAATGGCGATGATCGCGTGACCATCACTCCTCCGTTCAACGTCACGGATACGTCGGTCGCCGTGTTTCCCGTCCCGGGCGCGACCGGGGCGGCGACTGTCCCGTTACTGGCGCCTGTCCCCGCACCCTTAAGCACATGAAACTTGGATCCTCCGGCTATGCTCTCCACGTAGGCAACCTGGCCAGCGGCGCCTCCAAGGGCGGGGGAGGTTGTGACCGTTCCGGTCCCTACAAAGTAAGAGAACAGCACCGTTGGCGCGGTGAGAGTCGGGCAGAAACCGGTGCCTGTCCCGTTTACGTACAGATTCTGATACGCAACAATGTTCGGCTGTGTCCCAGAGGCGCCGGCTTTGTTCACCGGGAAAACGACATAGTCACTGCAACTCGCCGTATTGCCATTTGGGCTGAACTGCCACTTTGCTGCGTACATATCCGGGGCAACTCCGGCCCCTCCAAGAGTGGCGCTCCAGTCTCGCTGAAGAGGCGTCTCTTGTTGTCGCTTCTTCCACCTGTCGATAGGCGGGTGCGAACGTCGCTTACGCTGTTGGTCAGCGAAGCGCGGATCAGTGACGATTCTGTACCACGATCCGAAAGACCCTTTTCCCGAAGCCTCGTTAAGCGTCCCCGGATTAGAGAACACCACATGATGGTGGCTCCAGTCTTCGGGAAAGCCGGCTGATCCTCGTTGCGCAAAGACGGGGCCCGCCGCAAGGGCCGCGACGATCACACCCGCGAGTGGAAGGGCTGATACCAGACGGACGCGCCTAGAACTGTTTGTTTTCATTTTGATTCACACCAAGTCCGGGGGATGTAAAGTTCTGTGCAAGACTTTTCTCTTTTAGTAGTCGCTTCGTTTCGGCTTGGCTAATGGGCCTTCAAAAGTTGTTGCCCTATGGCGGAGACTGAATAATCAGATCTCACACAGGTCCGCTGGGTCGCATTTGATATAATAGTTGGCGTTGTTCCCGGAGCATTGATCCACTCCGTTGAAAGAATCCAACGGGAAGAGATACTGAACTCTTTATTTTTATTTTTGGCCAATAGACAGTCCACCAAATAAGAAAAATCTCCCGATTAGGACTACGAGGCTTTTCTGCTGTGTGCGCAACCACCCTGAGTGGATTGCACCTTGCCGCAGGCCAACGCCGAAATTTCAAAGACAGACTCGAACCGAAAAGAAGGAGTCGTGTACGGCTTCTTTGCAGGTGAAGGTGTCATATCCCTCGTCTTGTCATTCGTCGATTGGTCCATCTTCTCTACTCGTCTCCTATTTGTACAAATTCAGATTGGGTCCTTACAACAAAGATTAACCTGGCGAAACTCGCTCACAACATTTCTCGCTCTTGTATTTCGGGAGGGAGAAAATAATCCGTCGCAAATCAGGTTTTCGGCGCGCCGCTCGCATTCTTGCTGTCCGAAATTCAAATCTCGTTCCACTTTCAGACGGTTCTTCCAAAACCCAAGAGCCGAAAACTTGAAAGCCTAACACTTTGCTGGCGCATGGTGTTGCATAAGTGTTCCATATATTATCAAGCGTGGCGTCGAATAAGGCTTCACCGTAGCAGCGGCGCGGCCAGCTAATTCACTGATTTCTCCATTGATCTGCCTCGATGCATTATCGATAGGAAGGTTATCTTGGTGGTTCTCCAACTCGCCGATTAGATCGCTCTTTGGCACGTCGAACTTCCTTTTTTAGTTCATCATTTCAGATCAAATCTGCAGTGGATCACTTTCTTAACCTGATCACTTGCGAAGACTCACAGTTGCAATCTACATTCGCCAACCACCCGCAGATGTAGTGGGGCACTAACATCGCCAAAGCGCATATTATTTTGTGATCATTGAAAATACTTGAATTAAGTGGTTCACAGCTAAGAAAACGGGATTCCTAATCCCAACTCGGGACTCGTGAGTCCTGGATTGGGAACTGAAGGGATTCGATCCAATGATATGAGTTTAACCGAGCTAGGATAACCAGCTTCGCTGATACTGCACAATCCGATCCGTGTGTCGATTTCCCCAAAAGCATGATTCCATGCGCGCTCGAAGGACAATCAATTCCTTTTCGAGAGTTTGCCGAAGAGTGAAAGAGGCCAAATCTTGTTAAGGCCTCTTCTCGGAAACTGGCCCACTACCGCTTGACCCCCATTCCTTCCCGGCATACAGTCTCCGCAATCTCATGTTCGTGCGTTGGCATCGCCGCGATGCGCCGTGATGTTGACCTCGATTGGAGGACGGTTATGAAAAAGTTCCTGGCTTGTGCGGCGCTCGTGGTTTTGTGGGCCGCGCCGGGCTTCAGCCAAACAACGGAAGAATTAAACAGCGACGGTAAGAATCCTGACAACGTCCTCACGCAGAGCATGGGCAATTCTCGAAAGAGCTACAGCCCGCTGCGCCAGATCAACAAATCGAACGTCGCGCGCCTCGTGCCCATCTGGAATGCCAGCACCATGAACGACCTGGGCGACCTTGCCGCGCCGACCGTTTACAACGGCGTCATGTATGCCATCAACGGCCGGTGGAGCTTCGCTATCGATGTGGAAACCGGCCGGCAAATCTGGCGCACCCCAACGAAGATTGAACCCGGCAACAAACACGTCTCATTCAACCGGGGTGCGGCGACGATTTACGATGGAAAACTCTTTCGCGTGACGATTGACAACCACATCCTCGCGCTCGATCTGAAAACCGGCAAGGAAATCTGGAATCAAAAATTTGCCGACTCCAAAGAAGGCTACTACGCAACCGGCGGGCCGATTGTTGCCAACGGAGTTCTGATTTCGGGCGAGTCCGGCGGCGAATCAACCACGCGCGGCTTCCTAGACGGCTGGGATCCGGACACCGGAAAAAAATTGTGGCGCAAATACACCATCCCCGCCCCTGGCGAACCCGGTTCCGAGACTTGGCCCAAAAACAGTGACGCCTGGAAATACGGCGGCGGCCCAACTTGGCGGTCCGGTTCCTACGACCCCGAACTGGACCTGGTCTACTGGGGCACTGGCAATGCCGAGCCGTACGATCCCAAGAAACGCGAAGGGCTCGACAGCCTGTATACATCCAGCGTGCTGGCTATCCGCCCGAAGACCGGCGAGATCGCTTGCTACTACCAATACACGCCGAACGACGTTTACGACGTGGACGGCACGGACGAGCCTGTGCTCGCCGAAATCAAGATCGGCGGCCAACTCCGCAAGGTCATGATCCAGACCAACAAGAACGGCTTCCTTTACGTGCTCGACCGCACCAACTGCAAACTGATCGCCGCTCATCCCTATGTCAAAGTCAACTGGGCCAGTGCCGTCGATCTGGATACAGGCAGACCGGTGTTGACCGACGTGCAGAAGCGCTTTCAAGCCGGCGAGGAAGTGGAGATCTGGCCGTCTCGCGGAACAAACGCCGTTCCCGCGGCCTTCGATCCGAATACCGGACTGATCTACGCGGATGCTTGGAACATTCCGCGGATCCAAAAAATCGACCCTGCCGCCGAACCGGAAGAGTTGGGCGAGGCAACCACCGGCGTAGCCTCACGGTCGCCGCAAATAAAGCCGGATGATGTTCTCGGTTACTTCGAGGCAATCGATCCGATGACAGGTGAAAAGAAATGGGAAATTCCCCTGACGGAGTTTCCGAGTTCCGCCGGCATGTTGGCGACGGGAGGCGGACTTATTTTCACCGGAAAGATGTCAGGAGAATTCCTGGCCCTCGACGAAGCAACCGGCAAAACACTTTGGCAATTCAAGACAGGATCGAGCGTCAATTCGACGGCCATCACCTACACCCACAATGGCCGCCAATACGTAACCATCGTGTCGGGACTTGGAGGCGCGCTCGCAACTCGATACGGCGCGGCCAAAGTTCCGGCGGGCGGTTCGATTTGGACGTTCGCGCTGTTTCCTGGCAAATAGCACGCCCGGCTTCCCTATTCGCAACTGGAAGTTCGAAGTCATATAGCATTCACAAACTCTGTTCCTTGCGACCAACCCCAAATTCCAAATCTGCAAGTGTATCCATCCCACTCGTTTCTCGCGTGGTTCGCCTGGAGGCGGCTATCGAATATGTTCAATATGGAACAGACGCAGAAATACCCAAGAGGGTTCAATGTGACTAGCTTAACGATGTCAAAAGGATGTCTGATTCGTTTTTCAATCCTTGGAAATTAATCGAAGGCGTTCCGAAAGCATGGGGGAGAAAAAACGTGTTTCACTTAATCTGGTACATAGTGATTGGGCTGATCGCGGGTGTTATCGCGAAATCCGTGATGCACGTGCACATAACGCTCTTCTGGACGATCGTACTCGGCATCATTGGGTCGATCCTCGGGGGCGCCGTCACGCACATGTTTGCGCGCCCGTCAAATGACCGATATCATCCCGCCGGCCTGATTTTTTCCACATTAGGTGCAATCTTGATTCTCTACGTTTGCTTCAAGCTAAACATTCATTTCCCCACGCCGAACCTTGCATTCCGATAGCACCGCCCCGAAAATAACGCACAGCTCCAATAGCCTGCTCAGGCCGGGAAACCTCATTTTTCTCGCTATTTTCTGGACTCATTGCACGGTTGCCTTGACATTTGTCGGTGGGTTCGGCTTGATCGAAGTACCCGTGCCGAACTCAAATGCGCCCACATCCCACCCCCCACTTGCGGGCCTTGCCACCGGAGTCCCGCTGCAAACCGACTGCACGACCGTATTGATTGTCTGTTCCCCGCAGGTAATTGAAGCATCCGAGGTACTGAAGCCTGCAGGCCATACCGAGGTCAGGTTTACGCCGGCACCCACGCTCGGAGATGTGCTCTGCGTCGGAGAAAATGGACGTGTTTCTGACGATGCATACCCGGCTGACGCGGCTCCTGAATCGGTTAACCCGAGATTATTCGAGATGGTCTTCGTTGCCGCGGACGGATTGCCCGAGGTGCTATCGTCCGCAGAGTTGATGCACAGGTTGTTTTGAGATTTGAACGTACCCGACCACGAATACCCATGCTGGGCATCGTTAATGCAATCGCCCCAATCCACAATTGTGTTATTCCAGAAAAACATGGAGACAGGCGTCTCGGATTGCGGAACCTGCGGACCGTTGGCGCCAACCGCCAGGAGACCATACCAGCTATTGTTCCACACGTAATCCGTTTCGCCGGGATTGCCGATCTGCAAACCTTCGCCGCTGTGATAGTCATGCAGCCGATTATCGTGGATGTAGTAGATACCGCCGTTTCCTTGTGCATCGACAGTTTCTATCACGTTGTCATGCACGGTCGGGTCAGGCGATTCTCCGTTTTGAGTGACTTCGTTCCAGCCGATTTCCCCGGCGAAGAGCGGCTTGATAGCGTTGGACATGCACTTAAAAATGCTGTGCGTGATATTCACGAAATCGAGCGCTCCGCCCACAAGCGTCCCCGATCCGCTGGTCGTTGCGCAATTGTCCGCCACATTGTAATCGAGCTTGCAGTGCGGACAGTTTGGCGGGCCGTCGACCCACACAAGAATATCGGCATCTCCATAGGTGTTTGCCTGATAGGGATGCATGGACCAGCCATGCTCGTAGGTATTGCTCACAGTGATGAAATCCACACTGTCGGCTCGCCACCAGCCGTTTCCGGCCCAGCAGGTATTTTGCGCATCGTTGGCGTAGTACAGGTTGCGAAGTTCAATCCAACTCAGTGAAATGTTGGAGGCCTGAAAAGCAATGAAATAGTTCCCATTTCCGCCTACGCAACCGGTGCTCTGCCCGCCAGAACCATTAATCTCAGTCGGAGTGCTGGAACTGCTTGAAGTATGTGCGTCGAATACCGGGCGGTTCCATGAGGAGCAACTGGCCGTGTTAAACCAGGTTTGGTCCACTGTGATGGTTACGGGATTGCCGCTGGCTCCCCCCTTGCTCAACACCAATGGAAAATTGGCGTTATACCAAACATCGCATCCCCTGAGGACAAATGTGTCGCCAGCTGCGGACGAATAACTTCCGGCAGTCCCGGTCGCAGTCGGCATTCCCGGCAGATGCGCCCAGGGAGCGCTTTCACTCGTCCCATTGTTGGTATCGGAGCCGCTGGTTGCGACGTAGTGGGTTGCCGCTGAAACGCCCCCAGCGAAAAAGAGGCTCGCCAGCAGTGCCAAGGTCGAAGTAAGCAACATGGAAGTTCGATGGAAGCGTTTCATCCCGGTTCCCCTATCCGATTTGATCTCTTTGACCAAAATACAGAGCGCGGATGGATTGACGCTACTGGCCGGATGTCCAGCAATTGAGCAAGCCCTAAGTACAGTACCCTTCATCAGGACCCGCCTTAATTCCAAGGCGGATTTGAGCTTTTCCAACTTCACAGGTCAAAGTGCTTGACCCCATGCAGCGCGCGGTGTAAAGCTGCGCGCAGCTTGAATGCAATTTTGTGCCATCGAGGCGCTCATGAAAAAATTTCGATTCATTGCCATGTGCCTTGTTTTTGCAGGCTTGGGATTCGGTTCATTATGCGCTCAGACGCCCCCGCAGACGCCCACCGGTATCCTTAAGATGGATCCGGCCATGGATGAATTGATCGACACGCAGCGCGCGGGTGGAACCGGTGATCAACGATTTTTTTTATTTTACGGAGGGAATTGTCTGGGTGCCCGAGGGCAAGGACGGCGGACACTGGCTATTCGCCGAGATGGCCGCGAACAAGATCTTGAAGATGACCATGGATGGCAAGCTTTCCCTGTACATGGATAAATGCGGCTATACCGGATGGGACACCTGGCGGCACGGATTTATCCAGACCAATGGCAAAGCGCCGACGGATCCCGATTTCAAGAGATTCAACTTGCCGGGGTGCAACGGCATTGCGCGCGACAACCAGGGACGATTGGTCATAGCCACCTGGGGCGGCCGCGGCCTGGACCGCATCGAAAAGAACGGCAAACGCATTCAACTGACGGACAGCGTGGACGGCAAGAAATTCAATGGCACGAACGACGTCATCGTAAAGAAAGATGGCGCGATCTACTTTACCGACGGCCCCGCCTGCGGCGGCCTGCGCCTGCAATGCAAGGACCCGGACGTGGGCATTGATTACCCCGGCCTTTTCATGTGGAAGGACGGCAAGACCACGGCAATCGTCAAGAATCTCGAAGGCGCAAACGGACTGGCGCTTTCTCCCGACGAAAAATATCTCTACGCAAATGGCGTGCGCCTTGTCAGAAAATATAAGGTGCTGCCGGACGACACCGTCGACGTCGCAAACATGGAAATAATTATGGACAAGACCAAAGACCCGCTCCCGGGGATCACCGACGGCATGAAGGTCGACGCCAAGGGAAATATCTGGGAATCGTGCTGCGGCGGAATTGTGGTACTGACGCCCGAGGGCAAGCAGCTTGGAATCGTCTACACGCCCGAGGCGGTCGCCAATCTCAATTTCGGCGACCCCGACTACAAATCGCTCTACATTGTGGCGCGCACCAGCATTTACAAAATTCGCACCAAAGTTCCCGGCATCCCGGGAAGGTAGCACTCGTTTCGTCGCTTGATGAGTTCCAGCCGGGTGCCCGGCATGCCAATTGGCACTCGACCTATCAGACAATCTTCAGGCACTTCCTAATTTGAAATTCCTTCGAGCCGTTGGAGGTCCGAGCTTCAGCTCGGACATTTACGCTTGGCTTGATTTGGGCTTTAGCCCCTGAAGCTTCAGGGGTTAAAACCCCATGCCGGGCGATACTTTACGTCGGGGCTGAAGCCCCGACCTCCGAAATCCGAGTATCCTTCAATTTGGGACAGCACCAATCTTCAGGAGCTCTTGCTTCCTGCCCTTCCGCGCCCGTACAATCTTTTGTCTACCGAATTGCCGGGGTAGCTCACCGGTAGAGCGCGGCCCTGAAAAGGCCGGCGTAGGGAGTTCAACTCTCCCCCCCGGCACCACTCATTCTTTCGATCGCCGCTCGATTCCTATTGCGGCGTATTCTTCTGAATTCTTTGCACTTTGCCTGCTTTCAAATGCTTCGCAAACCACCGATTGACAATGTTTTCACTCCGGCATACGATTTTGTACGGCCAGAATTCAATCCGTCCTTTCGCACTTTAAACGTTCGGTTGAGAATACCCTGGCCATGGCCCTGCCGCCGAAGGAGATCAGCCGTTATGAACAAGAGAATTTCGCAGTTTGCAATCGTGGCAATCGGACTCGCCGCAGCGCTGGGATTTGTGCGTACCGGGCACACCGCGGCAAAACCCGCAGCGGAAATCAAGATCGTTTCCGACGACATCGGTGGCGTGGTCACCAGCTCGAAAGGCCCCGAAGCAGGCGTCTGGGTGATTGCCGAAACAAAAGATCTGCCAACCGGCTATCGCAAAATCGTGGTGACCGACGATCAGGGCCGCTACGTGATTCCCGAACTTCCCAAAGCGACCTACGACGTCTGGGTGCGCGGCTACGGCCTGGTGGATTCTCCCAAAGTAAAAGCGGCGCCGGGCAAAATGCTCAATCTTACGGCCGTGATTGCATCGGATCCCAAGGAAGCGGCTCAGTATTATCCCGCCGCCTACTGGTATTCCCTGCTGCACATTCCTCCCAAGAGCGATTTCCCCGGCACCGGCGAAAAAGGAAATGGTATTTCCGATCGCATCAAGGATCAGGGCGCATGGGTCGAAAATGTGAAGACCGACGGCTGTCAGGCATGCCATCAGCTCGGCGACAAAGCCACACGGACGATTCCATCCACGCTTGGCGCGTTTGATACTTCTTATGCCGCCTGGGATCGCCGCATCCAGTCCGCGCAAGTGGGCAGCCAGATGAGCGCTATTGCCACGCGCATGGGCCGCAAGCGCATGCTCTCTGAATACGCTGACTGGACCGATCGCATTAAGGCCGGCGAACTGCCGCCTGCTCCTCCGCGCCCTCAAGGCATGGAGCGCAATATCGTAATCACACAGTGGGACTGGGCCACGGGCAAGGAATATTTCCACGACGAAATTTCCGTCGATCGCCGCAATCCCAGTTCCAATGCGAACGGATTGATCTACGGCGTTCATGAAGACAGCTCGGACTACATTACCGTTCTTGATCCAAACAAGAATTCATTTTCGCAGATCAAAATTCCATTCAATCCCGGAACTCCGATGGCCGAGCCCGAAGAAGTCCTCGAACCTTCGCCATATTGGGGCAACGAACCGGTGGCCATTTCGCACGCCACAGCGCACAGCTTGATGATGGATTCCCAGGGCCGCATCTGGACGGCGGCAGCCACACGCCCGCAGGAAAATCCGGCCTACTGCCAGAAAGGCTCGCCGCTGGAGTCCGCGATGGTTCTCCCAATCAGGTCCAGCTCACGCCAGACCAACGTCTATGATCCTAAGACCGGAAAATGGGAACTCGTGGACATGTGCACCAGTTCTCAGCACCTCATGTTTGGCGAGGATGCCAACAACACTTTGTGGTTCAGCAATCCCGGCGGCGACAACGTGGGCTGGCTGAACACAAAAATGTGGGATGAAACGCACGACGCACAAAAATCGCAGGGGTGGACTCCCTTCGTTCTCGATACAAACGGCAACGGCAAACGCGACGAATACACCGAACCCGGCCAACCCATGGATCCAACCAAAGACATGCGCATCAAGGTGG
The DNA here is from genome assembly GCA_963825365.1 of uncultured Acidobacteriota bacterium. Classification (GTDB taxonomy): domain Bacteria; phylum Acidobacteriota; class Terriglobia; order Acidiferrales; family UBA7541; genus Palsa-360. The sequence goes on from CAWGSV010000017.1 coordinate 90,430, forward strand.
GCTTTTATGGCGTGAATACCAACCCCGCGGATGGCTCGGTCTGGGGCACAGTGCTGGGCTTCCCCGGCGCCATCGTTCGCCTGAATCCCGGCTCAGATCCGGCGCGCACTTCGCTCGCGGAAATTTACGAAGTGCCGTGGAATAATCCCAAAGCGCCCGTGCAGGGTTTCTCACCGCGTGGCATGGACATCACCCGCGACGGGGTTGTTTGGACGGTACTCGCCAGCGGACACTTCGCCAGCTTCGATCGCCGCAAGTGCAAGGGCCCGCTCAACGGCCCGACTGCAACCGGCCAACACTGCCCCGAAGGCTGGACACTTTATCGCATGCCCGGACCGAGCTTCAAAGGGACTGACGGTTACGGCAGCGCGGACACCAATTACTACAACTGGGTCGATCAATTCGACACCTTCGGCATGGGCAAGAATATCCCGATCGCCACCGCCAACGGAACGGATGCGTTGCAAGCTCTCGACCCCAAGACAGGAAAGTTCCTGGTAATGCGCGTTCCCTACCCCATGGGCTTCTTTGCAAAATCCATGGACGGCCGCATCGATGATCCTAAAGCCGGATGGAAGGGCCGCGGCCTCTGGTCCACCTACGCCACACGCACTCCGTGGCACCTGGAAGGCGGCAAGGGTACAACCAGCAAAGCCGTAAAGTTCCAGCTGCGCCCTGATCCTCTTGCCAACTAGTTAAATAACGTTTCAATAATAACGCCCGGAGGCAGTAAAAAGCCTCCGGGCGTTTTCTTTTATTACGCACCTAGGTATCTATTCGCGAGGCAGTTGGGGTGCCGCACCCTTGCGCCCTTTGCAAGGGTGCGGTTTTTGACTTTTGTCAAACAACCATCGAGGCAATCAAACGGTCTTATTTCTTCTCAACAAACAACGCAGGGTAATGCTTCTTCAGATTTTCCACTTTCGGATAATCGTTCATCACGATGTACATGTTCTCGGGATGAAGGTCGGCGTAGCCCTGGTGATAATCCTCGGCCGCATAAAACGCTTCCAGCGGAACGATTTGCGTGACGATGGGCTGCTTAAACACCTTGGCTGAATCGAGCTGCTTCACGTACGCTTCGACGATTCGCTTCTGGTCTTCCGTGGTGTAAAAAATAGCGGAGCGATACTGCGTACCCTGATCGGCCCCCTGGTGATTCAGCTGCGTGGGATCGTGCGCCACGGAAAAGAATACTTTCAAAATTTGTCCCAGTGAAATCTGCGATGGATCGAAAATAACTTCCACGGCTTCGGCGTGACCGGTGCGGCCCGAGCACACTTTTTCGTACGTGGCCGTATTCGCCGCACCTCCCGAATATCCGGAAGTAGCGCGCACAACACCCTTCAAGCGTTCAAACACCGCCTGAATTCCCCAGAAGCATCCGCCCGCAACCACGATGGTCTCCTGGCCTTTTGCCGCTGCCAGCGGATTATCTGCTGCAGGATCGGGAAGCGCAACAACGTCACTCGACGAGTTGCAGCTCGCGCCCCCTCCGAACGGCAACAGTACCGCCAACGCCGCAAGCCCCCTTGAAATTATTTGGAACATGTAGGTATGCCCCCTGGTTGCACAGGCTTTTTACCCTGAGCATTTCTGAAGGGCAGCCTGTGAATTTAAATTGTGCGTTGTCGGGAAATTAAAAGCAACAGGCTGAAGCCTGTTCTACTTAAAACAATTCCGTAATGGCGTTGCTACTCTTGGCGGGCGGCGCCGGCGCAGGTTTTGTGATGCCGCGTGCGGCTTCCTTCACAATATTGGCCGCCAGTCCGCCGCTCACGGGGCATTCCGTATCGTTGACGCGGCATTCCGTAAGCGTCAGGTTGCATCCACAGGTGCAGTTTTCCGAGTTCATGCGGCGCAAGGCCACTTTCTTTTGCGCAGGAGTCAACCCCTTGAAACTTACGCCGGGCAATTCCGTTGCGTTGGCGGCATTTTTCAGAAAGATTTGCCCGTTATCCACGAATGTTTCCACGCGCGCATTGGTCTGCATTCCCAACAGCGAACCGATCTCCAGGCGATAATTTTCGATGGGGTAAAGCCCGCTATGCTTCTGCACCACCCTTCCCTGCGTATCGATCAGGAACGAAGTGGGCAGAGCCGGAACGCCGCCATAAGAGGCGATCAGTTCCGGCGTGGCCATCACGATGGGATAGGTCATTCCCTTCGCACGCGCAAATTTCACAACGCTTGCCGGCGGATCGTCATCCTCGGAAATGCCAACGATTTCCAGCTTGTCCTTAAATTCTTTTTGCAATTCGATCAGTTCGGGAATTTCCTCGCGGCACGGCGGGCACCAGGTGGCCCAGAAATTCACGAGAACGACCTTGCCGCCCCAATTCTCTTTTGTTACCGGCTTTCCGACGAGGTCCAGCGCCTGAAGCGGCGGCGCCACTTCAGGGTTTTTCACAAAGTGGATCACCGGCTGATTGGCATCACCGGCGCCCGCCGCGGAAGCGGCAGCGGAAACTTGAGGCACAACGACGCGTGTGGCGCACAGCAGCGCAAGCCCTGCGACGGCGAACAACGCGAGTATGGATGCGTTCCTTCTGGACATATCGGCTCGCACTATTATGTAGTCACCAGCAGCGCAAAACAAGCCTCGCCACCCAGTTGCCACATAAGGATCAATGCCCGATTCGCTCAGCCATTCGATTAGTGCGTCATGTCAAAGAGGATGTAGTTGATTCCGATGCGATAAGCCAGCCAGGTTTCGCGCTCGGGATAGTGCGGGCTATCGGCCCATTCCCATGCGTCGCCTACGTCGGAGTTGTGTGTGATTGCCACCATGATGCGGCCGTTGTCGTCGCGAATGGCTCTCCATTTCGGCACCACCATGTCGGGCGAGTAGGGCCGGCCTCCCCACAAGAATCGCGTGCCGTGAATCTGAACCCTGTCATCCAGATCGTACATGACGTGAAAAATTTCGTCGCCGTTCTTTAGATCTTCAATCGGTCGTCCGGGAAAGATCATTTCCAAACCACGCACAAGCTCTTCCCATTCATAATCTCCATGGGTATCATCCGAAAACAAAAAGCCGCCCCGCAATAAATACTGGCGTAACCGGACCACTTCATCTTGCGTGAGGTTCCAGTTGTTGCCGTGTTCCATGTAAATCCACGGCCAGTTGAACAGCTCGTCGGAGTCCGCGTCCACCACTTGTTCCATGCCCCGCGCGTGCAGACGCGTCAAGCGCTTCACGCCCATCGTGAATTGCCGGTCCGCTTTTGGATAATCCGCTGCCCACATATGAAAACCGCGAAAGCCGCCGGAATCGTTGCTCGATCGAAAGTGGAATCGCGCAAATGCCCATTCCGCATTCTGATGCGCGTCGGCGGCAAGGGCTGGAGCTTCGTCGTCATCTTCGAACCCCCGGCCCTGGAAGGCCAGCAGAGTCATGCTTATGCTTGAAAAAAGGAGAGCGGTTGCAATGGAGGAGAAGATTTTCATGCTGCTTTCCGCCCGCATTCGACAACCTTAGTAAGCCTGATTCGATGCTTACGTCAGCGACGGGTCATGGAGAGAAGCCGGAGTCGGCGGAACTTCGCCGGAAATCGCAGGCACGGGTTTGCGACCGCGAATTCTCAGCTGCAGCCGGTCCATGTAAAGGTAGATGACCGGAGTTGTGTACAGCGTGAGGACCTGGCTCACCATCAGGCCGCCCACGATGCTGATTCCCAAGGGCCGTCGCAATTCCGAACCGTGCCGGTCGCCAGCGCCAGCGGCAATCCGCCAAACAGCGCCGCCATCGTCGTCATCATGATCGGACGGAAGCGCAGCAGGCACGCCTGATAGATGGCATCCTCCGGAGTCTTTCCGGACCGCTCGGCCTCCACTGCGAAATCGATCATCATGATGGCGTTCTTCTTCACAATGCCGATCAGCAGAATAATTCCGATCAGCGCGATGACGCTCAACTCCGTGTGAAACACCAGCAGTGCCAGCAGCGCGCCCACGCCGGCCGACGGCAGCGTCGAAAGAATCGTGATCGGATGAATATAGCTTTCGTACAGAACGCCCAGCACGATGTAAACGGCGATCAAGCGCCGACAGGATCAGCCACGGCTGGCTGACCAGCGAAGACTGGAAGGCCTGCGCGGTTCCCTGAAACGTACGGGTGAATGTCGGAGGGAAGTCCCATTTGCAGAACGGCTGCTTCGATTTCCTTCACCGCGTCACCCAGCGCGACGCCTTCTCCCAGGTTGAACGAAATCGTTACCGCGGGAAATTGTCCCTGGTGGTTCACCGCCAGCGACGTGGTCTTCATTTCAAAATGAGTGAACGCGCTCAGCGGCACCTGGTTCCCAGTCGACGAGCGCACGTAAAGACTCTGGATGGCATCCGTGCTGTCGCGAAAGGCCGAATCGACTTCCATGACCACGTGATATTGGTTCAGTTGCGTGTAGATCGTGGACTACCTGCCGCTGGCCGAACGCGTCGTACAGCGTGTTGTCGATTGCGTTCGGCGAAATACCCAGCCGCGATGCCGTATCGCGGTCGATCACCAGCGTGGCCTGCAAACCGCGCGTCTGCTGATCGGTGGCAATATCGCGCAACTTGGGCAATGGTCCGCATCTTGGCTTCGACGCGCGGCGCCCACTCTAGCAGGTCGGTCAGATTTTCACTCTCCAGCGTGTATTGATACTGCGAACTGCTGAACCGTCCGCCAACCTTAATGTCTTGATTCGCCCGCAAAAATAGCGTGGCCCCGGGAACTACAGCAAGTTTTCGCCGCAGCCGCGCGATGACCTGATCCACGGAGACCTTTCGCTCGCCGATCGGTTTCAGTTCCACGCCATGCGGCCGGTGTTTTCCGAGCCGCCGCCGTGTAGTTGGCCATGTGTTTCCGACCGCCGGATCGCTCATGACGATGTCGGTATATTGCTTCAATTTCTCCTGCATCGCGGGGAAGGAAAGTGTCCTGCGCACCCACGATGGATCCCTGCATTCGACCGGTATCCTGTTGCGGGAAAAAACCCTTAGGAACGACGATATACAAGTACGACGCTCAGGCAGATCGTCGCGACCGTAAGAAGGCAGCCATGAACGGCTGGTGGCGCAAGACCCATCGCAACCCGCGAGCGTAGAAGTCCAGTGCTCCACTGAAATACCCGTTCACTTGCCTGATAAATCTCGCCGTGCTTCACGTCCTTCTGCGATTTCAGGAAGTGCGCGCACATCATCGGCGTCGTCGTCAGCGAGACGCACAAGGAAACACAATGGCCACGCTCAAGGTGACCGCAAATTCGCGGAACAGCCTCCCACGATTCCTCCCATCAGCAGGATGGGAATGAATACCGCGATCAGCGAAATGCTCATCGAAAGTACCGTGAAACCGATTTCGCGCGATCCCTTCATGGCCGCTTCCATCGGCGAATCCCCTCTTCCAGGTAGCGGGTGATGTTCTCGATCACGACGATGGCATCGTCCACCACGAAACCCGTGCAGATCGCCAGGGCCATCAGGGAGAGATTGTCGATGCTGTAGTGCAGCAGGTACATCACTCCGAAAGTGCCGACGATGGACAGGGGCACCGAAATGCTGGGAATGATCGTCGCCCAGACGTTGCGCAAGAAAAGAAAAATGACCATGACCACCAGGGCGACCGTCAGCAGTCAGAGTGAATTCAATATCGTGAACCGAAGCGCGGATCGTGGTGGTGCGATCGGAAGTATCGCATCGTGGCGGCGGGCGGAATGGAGGCGCGCAATTCCGGCAAGAGGGCCTTGATGCGGTCCACGGTCTTGATGATGTTTGCGCCCGGCTGGCGGCTAATGCCCATGAAAACGGCAGGCTTGCCGTTGGCGAATCCCGAATTGCGCAGGTCCTCGATTCCTTCGGTCACTTTGCGATGTCGCTGAGCCGAACGGGAGCACCGTTGCGATAGGCAACGATCAGGGGCACGTACTGCTCGGGCTTAAGAAGTTGGTCGGTGGCGATACAGGGTCCAACGGTCCCTGGGATCTTCAGACTCCCTTTCGGAGTATTGGCATTCGCCGCCGATCGCGGTGCGCACTTCCTCCAGGCCGATCCCGTAATGCGCCAGGGCGTTGGGATTTACATCCACGCGAACCGCCGGCTGTGCCCCCCGGAGATGCTGACCTGGCCGACGCCGTCAACCTGCGCAAGCTTTTGGCCCAGGATGGAATCGCACAAATCGTACAGATGACTTCTGGGAATCGTGTCCGAGGAACGACAAATCCAGAATGTCCGAATCGGCGGGATTAATCTTTGCGGTAATTCGGCAAACTCGGCAGACCCGGCGGCAATTGCCCGGCCGCCGCATTAATGGCCGCCTGAACGTCCCGCGCAGCCGCGTTGATGTCGCGGTCCAGATCGAACTGGAGCGTGATACCCGACTGCCCAGCTGGCTGGTGGACGTCATTTCCGTGACGCCGGCGATTCGTCCAAATTGGCGCTCCAGCGGAGTCGCCACGGAAGACGCCATGGTTTCCGGACTGGCACCAGGCAAGGCCCGCATACAAAAATCGTTGGGAAATCGACTCTGCGGCAGAGCCGCCACGGGCAGAAAATAAAAGGCCACGCCACCCGCGAGCAGAATGGCGATGCTCAACAGCGAGGTGGCAACAGGCCGTCTTATAAAGGGGGCGGAAATGTGCATTTATCGTTAAGTCGTGCGTTCTGTTCGTGTTTAGAATGTTGATACTACATTGTTAGAGGGTCCTAGCCACCTTTGGTTTCAAAAATCCAAATGCGGCTGGCGTGGTCCCTCTTCGCCTTCTTGCGGATCCTGCGGAATTGTCCCATGGCTTCGTTGAAACGGGCTTGATTCGTTGCTTGCTCCAGGTAAAGCGATCGCCCGATCCAGCCGATAAGATATTTATGAAGCACCGGCATTCATTGGCTTTGCTTCTTGCAGCGATGGGGAGGCCGCGTCGATTCAATTTCTCGATGGAACGCATTCATACTGTTTTAGCTTGGCGCAAAGCTGCTGTGCCTAAAACACTTACGAAGGATTGCTCAGGGCAGAGTCAAGGAATGCGGAAGACGTCGGGCCGGGATTGTTTCGCTGCCGGCGCTCTCTTACACTGAGCGGGCACATTTCAATTGAACTCAAACGTGAGGGCGCTGTTGGACACCGAGGCTCTGCGTGAACCAGGCAGAAGAGGAGTGATGCAACCGATTCGGTACGACCTCATCGTTATTGGCAGCGGGCCCGCCGGCCAAAAGGGCGCGATCGCCGCCGCCAAACTCGGCAAGCGCGTCGCCATGGTGGACCGCAATGAAATGGTTGGCGGCGTTTGCATTCACGGCGGAACAGTCCCCAGCAAGACGTTGCGCGAAGCCATTCTTCACCTGACCGGATTTCGTCATCGCTCGTTTTACGGAAATGACTACGTCGTAAAAGACCGAATTTCCATTCGCGATCTGGGCGCGCGCGTATCCAGGTGGTCGAGCGCGAAACCGGCGTGGTCCGGGACCAGCTTGCGGCGCAACAATATCGATCTGTACTGCGGCGTCGCCCAATTTCTGCGACGCCAACACCGTGGAAGTCCAGGGAGCAACTGAAGCGCACATGCTTCACGCCGATTATATTCTGATCGCTTGCGGCACGCGGCCCTCGCATCCCGACGATATTCCCTTTGACGGCAAAAAAATTATCGCCAGCGATCAATTTTTTCAGATGGACGAAATTCCCCGCGAATTGATCATCGTCGGCGGCGGCGTGATCGGCCTGGAATACGCCTCCATGCTCGTCGGCCATGGGCGTGGAAGTCACGCTGATCGAGCAGCGGCCCAGCTTCTGGATTTCGTGGATTCCGAAATCGTCGAAGCCTTGCGCTACCACATGCGGCGCCAGGGAGCCATTTTCCGTCTGGGCGAAAAAGTGACGGAATTGAAATTGACGATCGCGGGCGCGTGGCCGCGCACCTGGAAAGCGGAAAACACATCCACGCCGCCGGCCTGATGTACGCCGTGGGCCGCCAGGCCAATACCGACTTGCTGAATCTGGAGGCCGCCGGCCTCACCGCCGGGCTCGCGCGGCAAACTTGAAGTGAACGAAAAGTTTCAAACCGCCGTCCCCAACATTTATGCCGCCGGCGACGTCATCGGATTCCCTTCTCTGGCCTCCACTTCCATGGAGCAGGGACGCCTGGCCAGCTGCCACATTTTCGGCGCTCCCGCCGAAATGAGCACTGCGCTGCTTCCCTACGGCATTTACACGATTCCGGAAATTTCCATGGTGGGGCAAACCGAATCTTCCTTGACGGAAGCGCGCATTCCCTTTGAAGTGGGCATTTCCAAGTACGAAGAGCTGGCCAAAGCCCAAATCGTCGGCGACCACACCGGAATGCTGAAGATTCTATTTCATCCGGAAACGCGCAAAGTGCTCGGCGTACACGTCATCGGCGAAAGCGCCGCCGAAATCGTTCACATCGGCCAGGCCGTGCTCTCTTTCGGCGGCACCATGGACTACTTCCGCGACACGGTCTTCAACTACCCCACCTTTGCCGAGGCCTACAAGGTCGCCGGCCTGGACGGTTTGAACAAGCTGTAGCCAGGTCCTGCGGTCTCACGGCATGGGATCATCAGCTGAAACCACGTCGCCGCGTTTGACGCGCACGGTTCGCGCCCTGATAGCTTGTGTGCTTATGCTTCGACGCCTCAAAAATCACAAATTGATCCGTGGACGCTTGCGATGAAGGTTCCTCCCTCTTCCCGAATCGCCTTTCAAGGCGAGCGCGGCGCATTCAGCGAAGAAGCCGCCGTCAAGCTGCTGGGCGAGGACATCCAACTCGTTCCCCGGCCCACGTTCGAGGCGCTGTACTCCAGCATTCAGGATGGCGTCGCGGATTACATTCTTGCGCCGATCGAAAACAGCCTGGCCGGATCCGTTCATCGTTCCTACGACTTGCTGATTGCCAGCGGCCTGCACATTCAAGCCGAAGTCGTGATTCCCATCGTGCACAATCTGATCGGCGTTCCGGGAGCGAAGTTCGAACGCATCACGCAGGTTTCTTCCCATCCGGTGGCGCTGGCGCAGTGCGAGCGATTCTTTGCCAGCCATCCCGCGATCAAGCGCGTGACGGCGGACGATACGGCGGGAAGCGTGCAGGAAGTGATGCGCGCCGGCGATCCCACCAAAGCCGCGATTGCCAGCCGTCGCGCGGCACCCGTCTACGGCGGCGAAATTCTCCGCGAGCATCTCGAGGATCACCCGGAGAACTACACGCGATTTCTGCTTGCTCGCGCCGTCCGCCGAAGTCGCGGAAGACGCCGACAAGCTTTCGCTGGTCCTGCATCTGGCGCACAAGCCGGGATCGCTGTGCCGCGTCCTGAATGCGTTTGCGCAACGTGATCTGAATTTGCTGAAGATCGAAAGCCGGCCCGATCCCCGGCACGCCGTGGAGCTACTGCTTCTATCTGGACCTGCAGGCATCGCTCAAAGATCCGAATACGCGGGCGGCGATCGAGGAGCTGAAGAATTATGCGGATTCCGTAAAAATTCTCGGGTGCTATCCGCAGGCAAAGGTTTAAACTATTTGTCGGTTCCGGTAGCACAGGCTTCAGCCTGTGAGCCTTTTGCACGAGTCAAAGACTAAGAAAGAACGACAGGCTGAAGCCTGTGCTGTGAAAGTCGTCGTCCGAGTTAGAATGAGTTAGCACACAATCGCCACAGGAGGCAACGTGCAGGTTTATTACGATAAAGATGCGGATTTGAATTACATCAAGGACAAGAAAATCGCCGTGATCGGTTTTGGATCGCAAGGCCATGCCCACGCCATGAATCTGTCGGATTCCGGCTGCGACGTCGTCGTCGGCCTGAAGAGCACCAGCGCGTCGGTCGCCAAGGCGCAGAAGGCCGGGCTGCGCGTGATGACGGTGCGCCAGGCCGCGGAAGCGGCCGACATCATCATGATTCTGACGCCCGATGAGCTGACGCCCGGCGATCTACGACGCCGAAATCGCGCCCGCCATGCAGCGCCGGAAAATATCTCGCGCTCTCGCACGGCTTCTCGATTCACTTCGGATTCATCAAGCCGCCCAAGGACGTAAACGTTTTCATGGTCGCGCCCAAGGGACCCGGGCCACCTGGTGCGCCACCAGTTTTCGCAAGGCGCGGGAGTTCCCTGCCTGCTGGCCATGCACCAGGATCCCACCGGCGACACCAAGAAGATCGGTCTCGCCTACGCCAGCGCCATCGGCGGCGCGCGCGCCGGCGTGATCGAGACGAACTTCCGCGAAGAAACCGAGACCGACCTGTTCGGCGAGCAGTCCGTGCTCTGCGGCGGCCTCACCGCGCTGATTCAGGCGGGATACGAAACGCTGGTCGAAGCCGGCTACGCGCCGGAAATGGCCTATTTCGAATGCTGCCATGAGATGAAGCTGATCGTGGACCTGGTCTACGAAGGCGGAATCTCCGAAATGCGCTATTCGATTTCGAACACCGCGGAGTACGGCGACCTGACGCGCGGCCCGATCGTCATCGACGCGGCCACCAAAGAACGCATGAAGGGCATCCTGAAGGACATTCAGTCCGGCAAGTTCGCCAAGGAATGGATGGCGGAAGCCGCCAACGGCTTGCCGCGATTCAAGGCGCTTGCGCGAAGCCGGCAAGAAGCATCCCATCGAAGTCGTCGGCGCGCAACTTGCGCGCCATGATGCCGTGGATGAAGAAGAACCGCGTAATCGCCGAAGGCGCATAAGGTAACGTAGCGTAGGCTTAGCCTGCTAGCGGTAGTCCTCGCAGGATGAAGATCCGCAGGCTGAAGCCTCCGCCGCTACGTTTGACTGAGATCACGCGTTCAGCCTATCATCACAGTCAATTATGTTCACCAGTTACAAGTAATCGGAGGAATCATGGATTCGCGTCTTAGAGAACACAGCCGCATCATCGTTGACGGACCTTCACGGGCTCCCGCGCGTTCGTATTTCCGCGCCGTCGGCCTGACCGATGCCGATCTGGCCAAGCCCATGGTCGGCATCGCCAATACCTGGATCGAAACCATGCCGTGCAATTCGCACCTGCGCCATCTGGCCGAAAAAGTGAAGGAAGGAGTCCGCGCCGCCGGCGGCACGCCGATGGAGTTCAACACCATCGCCATCAGCGACGGCGAAACCATGGGCACCGAGGGCATGAAGGCTTCACTGGTCAGCCGCGAAGTGATCGCCGATTCCATCGAACTGGTCGGGCGCGGCTACATGTTCGACGCCATGGTCGCGCTGGCCGGATGCGACAAGACCATTCCCGGGACGGCCATGGGCCTGACCCGTCTGAATCTTCCCAGCCTGGTTCTGTACGGCGGCTCGATTCAGCCGGGACGTTTCCGCGGACACGACGTGACGATTCAGGACGTGTTCGAAGCCGTCGGCGCGCACTCCGCCGGCAAAATTACCGACGCCGATTTGAAGGAAATCGAAAGCGTCGCGTGCCCTGGTGCGGGCGCGTGCGGCGGGCAATTCACCGCCAACACCATGGCCATGGCGCTGGAATTTATCGGCCTCACGCCGGTGGGACTCGGCAACGTTCCCGCGACCGATCCGAACAAGGACGACGCGGCCTATCGCGCCGGCACGCTGGTGATGGATCTGCTTCGCAAGGGCGTGACGCCGAGCAAAATTTTGACGCGCGAAGCCTTTGAAAATGCAATTGTCGTCCGTGGTCGCGACCGGCGGCTCGACCAACGCCGTGCTGCACTTGCTGGCCATGGCCAAGGAAGCGGAGATCGAATTTCAGATCGAGGACTTCGATGCGCATCAGCGCCAAGACTCCGCTGCTCGCGGATATGAAGCCCTGGGGACAATTACACGGCGGTGGATCTGTACAACGCCGGCGGAAACGCGCTGCTCGCCAAGCGTCTTCTGGAAGCCGGACTTCTGCATAAAGGTCAAATGACCGACCAGCATGAAAACGCCTGGACGAAGAAGCGCAATCCGCAAAGAAACAGCCCGGACAGGAAGTGGTGCGCCCGCTTTCCAATCCCATCAAACACACCGGCGGCCTGATGATTCTGAAGGGCAATCTGGCGACCGAGGGCTGCGTGCTGAAAGCTTCCGGCCACGAAAAGCCATTTCATCGCGGCCCGGCGCGCGTGTTCGATCGCGAAGAAGAAGCCATGGACGCCGCCGTCAAGGGACTAATCAAGAAAGGCGACGTGGTCGTGGTGCGTTACGAAGGTCCTCGCGGCGGTCCCGGAATGCGCGAAATGCTCGGCCTCACTGCCGCGCTCGTGGGTCAGGGTCTCGGCGAAGACGTGGCGCTGCTGACTGATGGCCGCTTCAGCGGCGCGACGCGCGGGTTGATGGCCGGACACGTGGCTCCCGAAGCCGCGCGCGGCGGCGCCATCGCCATCGTCGCCGAGGGCGACATCATCGTCTTCGAATCTGGCGACGCAAAGCTTGAGCTCGAATTGAGCGACGCCGAAATCAAGTCGCGGCTGGCAAAGTGGAAAGCTCCCGCTCCGCGCTACAAAACCGGCGTGTTCGCCAAGTACGCGGCGCTGGTCAGCTCGGCATCGCTGGGAGCGATTACCCCGTCGAGTCGACAGGCTTAAAGTCCTGTCATGGGCGTCTTGATACTTGCAGACAGTTCAATTCAAGCCGGAAGGCAGAACGTTATGGAAGCGGTCAACGGAGACGTCTTCGCAGGATGAGAGCGGCCGAACATATTGCTACTTGCCGCGGTGCTCTGCGGCGCGTTTTCTTGTGCGCCGCGGTCGTGACCCTGGCCGATTCCCTGCTCATGAAAGAACAAGGCAGCTTCTTCGTTGGCGGCCGCACGATTTTCACAGACACGCTCACCGGCATCGGTCGACGGATTCCCCGGCAGCGAACATAAATTCCGGGCACATCACCGTCGATCAGATGTACGTGCAATATCAGATTCCCGAGGGCGGCGATTCACACGTGCCCGTCGTCATGGTTCACGGCTGCTGCCTCAGCTCCAAAATCTATGAAACCACTCCTGACGGGCGCATGGGCTGGAATGAATATTTTCTGCGCAAAAATCGCGCCGTTTATTTGCCCGACCAGGTTGGCCGCGCGCGCTCCGGATTCGATTCGACCATTTAAACGAAATTAAATTGGGCAAGCGCCCTGCCGGCGATATGCCGGAGATTCGCACGGCGAGCCACGAAATTGCCTGGGGCTGTTTCGCTTCGGGCCTACATGGGAAAAGCATTTCCGAACGAGCAATTTCCCGGTGGAAGCCATCGATGAGTTCGGCAAACAGGTGATTCCCGATCTCAAGGCATCACTCCCCGCCGTCAATCCCACGTGGACCAATCTTTCCGGGCCTCGCAATCAAGTTGCAGGGCGCGATCTTGATGGGACACTCCGAATCGGGCTTCTTTCCGGAGGAAACCGCGATGCTCAATCCACCGACATTAAGGGCTTGATCACCATCGAAATCGGTTGCCCCGTCGATCTTTACGCGGAGAAAATTGTCACAGCTGGCAAAAATTCCCACGCTCATGGTGTTCGGCGACCACCTCGAAGACGCCCCCGACTTCGCCGATCAACTGGACGAACGATTAAGGATTCCTGCCAGACAATTTATCCAGCAGTGAAAAGCGCCGGCGGCGACGCCACCATGATGCACCTGCCGGACTTCCAACAATTCGGCAACAGCCACATGCTCATGCAGGATAAGAACAACCTGCAGGTTGCGGACCTGATTCTGAAGTGGATTGACGAGCACGTGGAAAACAAAAAGAGCAAGTAAGCAGACATCTTGGCGCCCGAGAAAAACTACTTAGAAAGTGGCACAGCCATGGCCTTTTTATACTCTTCGGCCTCGCTGGGCGCGCAAATCATTTCCAAAATATCGGTGTTAGCCGGCATGCGCTTGAGTCGCAACTTGTCGCGCGCAAGCCATGGCTCGGTATAAGTCTTGGGATCGTCAATTTTCACAGTCAGTTCCATGGTGTCGTGATCGAGAAGGTGGTAGCGTTCCTCGACGCGCATCTCGCTGCTGTGCGGATCGCCCGCATTATCAAGCCAGGTTCTCTCGTCCGTGCCAGCCGTTCGTACCACAAACGTATAATCGTCTTCCCATTTTCCAGTCGAGTACCCATACCACTGCGCATCGGGATCCTTCGGCAGTTCCCGGCCATCCGTCCAGATGGACCGCCATACGCGTTGATATTGGTACAGCATCAACACCTGGTTGGGAGTCTGCACGGACTGGAAGGGGCGCAGTTCAAACAAAAGATCTCGCGGAAAACCCGCCGGATCGCAGCCGTCAAGAGGGTCGTTGACCTGTCCAATGGTAACTCTCCTGGGCCCATCCCCCGGTTTATAGACATTGTTGGCCAGGTTTGCTCCAAATTCAGTGAAAGGCGCGTGGGATTTCACGCCCCGCGGTGAGATCCCATCACCGACATCCTCTGGTCCCCAAATTCCAGAAAGATCGCGCCGAGGCGCGGGGGCGGCCTTTTCAGTTTTTGCCGGCGGTGCAGGCGGCATGGGCGCAGCGCTCTGCGCATGCGCCGCACAGGCTAGCGCCAGTGCCGCTGCTAATCCGAGGAAAGGAATCGCTTTTCGCGTTTGCATCGTGAAATCCCCTTCCCTCAACGGGCCGTACCCCAACCGATCAATGTCTGGCCGTTCGGAAATTCAACTTTCAATAGCTGTGCCACCGGCTCTCCATTTTTGGCAGGCCGCACCGTGACGGTGACTTGATCTCCGGGGTTCAGGGAGTGCTTGGCCCACCCGCGCCGGGTCATGTCCACAGGGTTGCTGACTTCCGCGGCCCAGTGCGCCACCACGCCCTTATCGTCTTTCGTATCGTACCTGAGGAAGCAATGCGGATTGGCCCACAGCCATTCTGTAACGGTGGCCTTCATCACCAATTGCTTGTCCATGTCGTAGCCCGCTGCTCCGTGGTGCGCGAAAATCGAAACGGAAGCGGCCAGGAAGAAAGCGACCGACAGAAAACACTTCAACACTATATTTTTCACACGAACCTCCGCTCTTCGCCGTTCACTCTAAGTTGGACCCAAGAAGTAAGCCGAAATTAGCCTTATCGCGCTTCACCCTTTTGTTTTGCCAATTCGGTATGGAAGGCCTGCTCGCGTTCCTCTATATAGCTCTTGTACCCATCGGGGTCAATGAACGGATTCGGGCCGCCCTCTTTCATGCGTGTGTATTTCTCTTCCATTCCATAATAATTTCCATGTGCGCCGAGAAAAATATCGCACGGCAATGATTTCAAGACTCGGAACATGCGCTCATAGTCCGCGGCGATTTGCGGATAGAGCGCATTGTTGACCAGTTTATATCCCTCATTTACGTTGGGGCTGCCCACGATGACTACGTTGTAGGTCTTTCCCCCGTCCGCCACTTTCATTGTCCAGGTAGTCGTGCCCTTGGTATGCCCGGGAGTGAGATGGGCAACCAATACCATGCCGCCCAGGCGCACTTCGTCGCCATCGTGCAGCACGCGATCTACTTTCGTCGGCTGATAGCGTGAAGTTGCATTGTCTCCATACTGAAAATTGCCTTTCCCTCCCGCCTCTATTTCAGGCGCGTCGGCATCCATAACCATGTACTTGGCTCCCGTCAGTTCTTTGACGGCCGCGCTGCCCGCGCAGTGGTCCCAATGGGCGTGACTGATCAGAAGAATCTTGGTATCGCTGAATCGGAATCCCAGTTGTTCGACGCTTTGACGGATGAGCGGTACGGATTTTTCCAGGCTGCTGTTGATCAAAATATTTCCCTGCGGGGTCGTAATCAGGTAAGAGGCAAGTCCCTGGCTTCCCACATAATAAATGTTCCCCATGATGCGGTATGGCGGAAACGGATTAGTCCAGTCGGGAGCCTCTTGAGCAAACATGCTGCCGGCAAATAGAAGCAGGGAGACAAGCGACAGAAGGCGAAAAGACTTGGCCATAAGGCAGTCCCCTTTCGACAATTTCAGTTAGACGTTGCCGGTAGTCTACCTCAGAAGCCAATGCGCGGGGATAAATTCCCCGTATGCAATTCAACACCACTTAAGATCTCAAACGCGGCCAGATCGAGGCGCGCCCCTCTGCCAAGAATCCTCTATCTTCACGTCGAACATGGAATAAACTAGTATTGTGGCGCCGGGATATCGCGCCCAACACGGATTCGATGGATCGCAAAACACAATTGACGGCCGAATTAAGGGCCCTGTGCACGCTGTGCGATGAGGCCGTCCCGCGCAAATTGCGGCAGAATCTCATCGAGTCGCTCGGCCCTCGCAAGTTCACGGAACCGGAGCATCGAGTCGTTTTTGAATCCATCTGTGCCATATTTCCACATGGCCCCGTCACTGCGGAAAAATTGCGCATCCACCTGAATAATCACGGATTTCCCGACACCGACGTGGAAAAATATTTTCCGTCCGAGGCCGCCGGAAACATTCGCCCGAATGGCGCTGGGAAGATAACGCTGTGACCACAAAGGGGCCATCCGAGCGTGGCTTTGGGAAATCGTCAGCCATCTTTTCCGTGGGCGGCGTGATGTTGGTCATCGCGCTTTACTTTTATGGAGGCACGATTCTTCAATTCGGGCGCGAAGCCTTAATGCGCCGCGCCACTTCCGCACATTATGAAATCCTTTGCCCGCCCTGGGCTCTCTCGCCAAACTCGGTAAAGGAGTTCGCCGCGCAGAGAGAATTTGTGTTCAAGCGCCTCAACAAAAAGCTCGGCGATGCGGGCTCCAATGTAGAGATTCGCATCGTCTTCAATCCCAATTATTCCGATCGACCATCCAGCGAGCCTGGAGCGCGGACTTATTCTGTCACCGGAACAACCATCCGCACGAATCTAATCGGCCGCGTTCCCCAACTTCCCGACGCGGCCGATGCAGAAGCGCTCCTCCACGCGACCTGGGGCAAGCCAGGAAACGCGCAAATCACCCGGTGGATTGCACTGTGGCTCGTGGGCCAATTGGCCGGCGCGGATTTGGGAATGGTTGCCGCGCAAGTGGAGCAGCGCCTTGGGCACAAGAACGTCGAGAGTTTGCTAGCCGATCCCGGCGGAGAAATTTCCACTGTCAGGGACAGGGACGCGCTAGGCGCGGCATGGATCAGCGAAATTTCCGAATTCGGCGGGACGGCCGCAGTGAAACAACTGTATGCCGCAGACATCGCGCATCCCAACATCGCCGAAGTGGCAAGAGCGCTAAGCACGACTCCGCTGGAACTAGACCGCAAATGGCAACTGTGGATGTACGCGTATCTCGCAGGAATGTCGTCAATGCCAAGCGATTCCTCCATGCCCATGAATATGCCCATGCCGGGAGGAAATCAGTGACTGGTGATTAGAAGCCATCTCATAAACAATCTTTGTAGGTCGCGGCTTCAGCCGCGACGTTCAGCTCCTTAAAATCATGGGCTTTAGCCCCTGACTGCTGATCGACTTCGCTGGCTGGTCAGCTTTGAGATGATTTCTAGAAATCCGTAATTCGCAATATTGTCCAAAACAAATCTGATATCCGCGATTCACAAATTCAAATCGCCATACTTGCTTGCGGCTAAATTAAAAGCTTGAAGCAGCGTGGGTTTGCGCGAAGCCAAACAATTGCTCCACCGGCCGGGAATTTTGTGGCCGCAGGCAGAGCACGCACCGTCGCGCAGCAGATTTTCAATCACATCGTGCCACGAGCGTCGAATCACAATCTTGCCGCAGCCTGGGCAAGAAGTGCTCGCGGCGCCGCCATGAATATTTCCTTCGTAGACGTATTGCAGGCCCGCATCGAGCGCAATTTTGCGGGCGGCATGCAGAGTTTCGGGCGGCGTGCCCGGCTTGTCGCGCAGCTTGAAATCAGGATGGAAGGCCGTGAAATGCAGCGGCACGTCCGCGCCAAGATGCTCCACGATCCAATCCGAAAGCCGGCGAATTTCGTCGGCGTCGTCATTCAGCGTGGGAATCAAAAGATTCGTAATCTCAAACCAGACGTTCGTTTCTTCCTTCAGCCAGGTAAGCATATCCAGCACGGGCTGCAAATGCGTGAGAGTAATTTTTCCGTAAAAGCCCTCGGTGAACGCCTTTAAGTCCACGTTGGCGGCATCCACATGATCGTAAATATCATGAAACGCTTCCCGCGTGACGTAGCCGTTGGTGACCATCACCGTGCGGATGCCCGCTTCGCGCGCGGCAGCGCAAATATCGATCACGTACTCGCCCCATATGGTCGGCTCATTATAGGTAAACGCAATGGACGGGCAGCCGTAGCGAATGGCCAGCGCCACAATATCTTCGGCGGGAATGTGCGTCGAGCGCACCTGGTCGGACTGCGATTTGGAAATGCTCCAGTTCTGGCAGAAGAAGCAGCCCATGTTGCATCCCGCCGTGCCAAGCGAAAACACGCGCGTGCCCGGCAGAAAATGATTGAGCGGCTTCTTCTCGATCGGATCGATTTGCAGCGCCGCCGGAGAAGCGTATCCCAGACTGTAAAGTTTTCCCGCCTGATTCACGCGAATGAAACAAAAGCCGGCCTGCCCTTCCCCGATGTGGCAATGCCGCGGACAAAGATAGCAGTGCACGCGCCCGTCCGGCATGGGCTCCCACCAGCGCCCCTCGTGCAGCGATTCTGTCTTCTGAAATATTTTTAGTTCGTTCATGGGGATTCTCGACTCTTTAACTAATCCGATGTATTCCTTGCCACGCGCGGAAATAAATTTACTATGTCATTCTGAGCGAAGCGAAGAATCTCTCTTAGGTTTAGACCTATGAAAAGAAAGAGAGATTCTTCGCTTCGCTCAGAATGAGCAAAAAAGCGGCGGTGCCTATTTCGCGGCACCTTGCACTCGCCAGCGTTCATCCACCCAGGCAATAAAACGAGAAAGCTGCCTGCGCTCGCGCCAGATCAAACCGAAAAATTCCTCGGGGCCCAGCGCATGCATGTCTCCGCCAAAAAATGTTTCCAGCCGCCAGCGAATGTACGGACTGGCCCAGGGGCGCAGGCGATATCCCTTGGCGGTGATCCAGTAATAGCGCAGCGCGGTGAGCATCACGCGGGCTAGTCCCACCCTTCGCGCTCGCGCAGCGCGGTGATGTGCGCGACATGGTGGCGCGCGTGCCAGGCATAGTGGTGCACCAGATTGTCCACGGTCATCGTGCCGTTCACCGGATGCCGCAGGGTGCGCGCAAAATCCGCAGGCTGCAAGGCGCGCAACAAAATATTCCAGCGCAGGTGAAGAAATTCCAGCAGCGCGAGCGACACTTCGACAGGCGTCTCCCGCGAATCCGGCAGCTCCGCCCAAAGCTGTTCCTCATACGGCTTCACCGTGGGCTCATTTTCGGTGAGCGCCAGCTTCAACCGGATGTAGGCATTCATATGGCTGTCCGGAACATGGTGCACAAGCTGGCGAACAGTCCATCCGCCGGGACGATACGGCGTATCCAGCTGCCCTCCGGAAAGGCCGTTCACCGCTTCGCGCATGCGCTTGGGCGTCTCCGCGATTTGCGCAATGGCCTCCGCGCGCTCGGCCGGGGTGAGCAAAGTTTTCGTTCCGTACTTTCCGATGGGGTAGCTCAGGTCAGTGGTATTCATGTTCGTTGAACATCGTGGGGCGTCCAGCGAAGACGTCCGAGCATTTCTTTCGTCGCACCAAGAATCCCCGGAAATGCCACGCCATGACGTGGACGGCTCACGTGGCCCTAGTGTAGCGCAAAACGCAGTGATCCTGCTGTTGCCCGCCTCTTTTGCCCTGCGGGAAAGTGAAGGGTCTGTGGCGCGGATTTTCGGCGTAATGAACGCAAACCTCGCCTCTGAAGAGGCGAGCTACAGCAGGCAATCCGCCCGTGATCATCGAAAAATGACGGTGGGCCATTTTCATCTGAGACGATTTACAGGCCTTGGCCATGCCCGCTAAGAATTGTTGTTCCAGAATTAGCGTTGCTAATCCATCTAACCGACTCTATCGAACAATCTTGTGTTGGCACACAGGGGCTTGGGTTGATCGACATCGACCATCAATAGTACGACGATGCGAAGGCCCCCCATACGCCTGCGCAGACAAGTGCAACTCCCGCGAAAACATCTGCTGGCCACGCCTCATGGCCTCCATGTACGGCATCCATATTTAGCACGAATGCTGAGGCACCCAGCAACGGTACCAATGCCAAGGAAATGATCCAAAGCAGACGTCCTGGCCCCTTTGCTGTTTTGCGATCTATTCCACGACCGTCATGAACATGAGAGATCCGGACAAAGTGTACACTCGCCATGATGGCCACGAGGCCCAGAGCGCGAATCGGATAATTATGAGATCCGAGATAGATGCCCACTCCTCCCAACAAGAGTAGAAGAATCGCTAGGGCATACACGTCGTACCTCTTACGGGCAACGTTCTGACCTGAATTCATCGTCATCGCGCCACTATACTCCGACCCTGCATCGCCAGCACCGAAGCATTTGAAACGGCGTTTAGTACCGGTTACGGAAGCGTACTCGCATCGGATGTGTGGACCAAGTTCTGTGGAACGGTCTTGCCGGAAACTTGCCCACCACCTGAAAAATCGCGCGCTTGAATTTTCCATTGCACAGGAGTAGCGTGGGCTTTGCCCCGCCCTCACCACGCGTGCCAACATCGAATCGCAGAGAAGGAGAAAATATATGGCAACTACAGCGTCAGCACCGTCGCTCGATCAGAATGTTTCGAAATTCATTTCAAAGACTCACAAAATTCTGATCAACGGCAAGTGGGTGGAAGCCGCCTCCGGCAAAACTTTCCCCACCTACAATCCCGCCACCGGCGATGTGCTGTCCCGGGTCGCCGAAGGCGACAAGGAAGACATCAATCGCGCCGTGAAAGCGGCGCGCGCCGCATTCGACAGCGGCCCGTGGTCGAAGATCACGCCTTCCGAGCGCGGCCGCATGATCTGGAAGCTTGGCGGATTTGATCGAAAAGCACCTGGAAGAATTCGCGCAACTGGAATCGCTCGACAACGGCAAGCCGCTGAAGGTCGCGCGCGTTGCCGACGTGCCGCTGGCCGCCGATCTGTTCCGCTACATGGCCGGCTGGGCCACCAAGATCGAAGGCAACACCATTCCCATTTCCTCGGGCGGCGGCAGACGCAATTTCTGGCCTACACGCTGCGCGAACCGATCGGCGTCGTCGGCCAGATCATTCCCTGGAATTTCCCGCTGCTGATGGCCGCCTGGAAGCTTGGCCCGGCGCTGGCGACCGGCTGCACGGTGGTGCTGAAGCCGGCGGAGCAGACTCCGCTCACCGCGCTGCTGCTGGGCGAACTGATTCAGGAAGCCGGCATTCCCGATGGCGTCGTGAATATCGTTCCGGGCTACGGCGAAACGGCCGGCGCGGCGCTGGCCGCGCATCCGGACGTGGACAAGGTGGCCTTCACCGGTTCCACGGAAGTCGGCAAGCTGATCGTGCAGGCCGCTGCCGGCAACCTGAAAAAAGTTTCGCTCGAACTCGGCGGAAAATCGCCCAACATCATCCTGGACGATGCGGATGTGGAGGCCGCCATCCCCGGAGCAGCCAGCGCCATTTTCTTCAATCACGGCCAATGCTGCTGCGCGGGTTCGCGGCTCTATCGTCGAAAGCGATATTTTCGACAAGGTCGTGGAGGGCGTTGCGCAGCATGCCAGCAAGATTCGCATCGGCCCCGGAATGGATCCCTCGAGCGACATGGGTCCGCTGGTTTCCGAAGAGCAACTGAATCGCGTGTGCGGTTATCTGGAGTCGGGAATCTCGGAAGGCGCCAAGGCCGTCACCGGCGGCTCGCGCGAAGGCAACAAAGGCTACTTCGTCAAGCCCACGGTGCTGGTGAACACCAACGACAAGATGAAAGTGGTGCGCGAGGAAATTTTCGGGCCGGTGGTCACCGCCATTCCCTTCCGCAACGTCGAGGAAATCGCCGCGCAGGCCAACAACTCCAATCTACGGTCTGGCGGCCGGCGTGTGGACTCGCGACATCAAGAAAGCCCACAAGATCGCCAGCCTGCTTCGCGCCGGAACCGTGTGGATCAATTGCTACAACGTGTTCGACGCCGCCCTGCCCTTCGGCGGATACAAACAGTCCGGCTGGGGCCGCGAAATGGGCCACGAAGTCCTCGAGCAGTACACCGAGGTCAAGGCCGTCTGCACGCCGATTTCGTAATTCGAGGGTCAGCAAAGGCAATCAAGTGGCTTAAGAGCGCGGCTTCAGCCTGCGGGGGTTAGTCCTAGCAAGGACAGAAACCCGCAGGCTGAAGCCCGCGCTACTTAAGTCCAACTTTTATTTACTGCGCGAGCGCGCGCACCCAGATGCGGCTGGTCGCAGGCTTGCCGAGGTGGATGGTGCGGTTGCCGACGGCGAGCGTCATGGTTTCGTCGTATTCGCGCTTGCGGATGCGGACGCGCGCGCCGGGATGCAGCGCAAGGCCGGAAAGAAATTTCAGGAATTCCGGATCTTTTTCGTAGACGCAGAGGACTTCGACGGTGCGGCCGGTCTCCACGTCGGAGAGCGGGACCGCTCCGTGCTTGCGCCGCAATTTAGCGAGGCCGCCCTGCAGCGGCACGCCGTGCGGGCAAAAACCTTCCGCGCCGAAACGCGCCAGCAGCAATTTTTCGACTTCGGGCGAAATGCCGTGTTCGAGGCGCTCGGCTTCGTCGTGCGCGCGCGTCCAGTCCAGGCCAATCACTTCGGTGAGCAGTTTTTCCGCCAGCTGGTGGCGCATGGCCAGGCGATCCGCGATGCTGCTGCCCTTGCGCGTGAGCGCGATGCGGCCGTCGCGGCGCACCACAAGAAGCCCGTCGCGCGTCAGGCGTTTCAGCGCCGCAGTCACGGCCGGAGGCGTGACGCCCAACTCTTCGGCCAGCGCGCGCGCTGATCGGCTCGTGCTCTTCCTGGACCATCTCCCAGATGGCCTTCAGGTAATCTTCGCGCGATACGCTGGTTTTTTCGCGCCGCATGCATCTCCCGTGGAACAGCCACTCCTTTGCGGTTCTGGCTGTTCGCACATTCTCTGCATCGGTCTATCCAAGCGAGAGTTTCAAGGCGCGACCGAGATCGTCTTGCCGAACTAGCAGATTCCCGCTGTGACGCCGTGCTCGTTCGCGCCGTAAGGCGCTGCCTTCTCCCGCAGCCGCTTTGCCAGATCCTCAACGCGCTCCTCAATCTGATCGCGAATCGCGCGGTACACCGCCAGATTGAATCCGTACGGATCGCCCACGTCCCAATCTTCAATCTTCGCCACTGGCTCCTTAAAAATCATCGTTCCGGAACGGCCTGTCATGTTAATCACCAGATCCGCCCCGGACAACTCTTCGGGGAGCAATGGTTTTGAGCTTTGGCCATCAACCGGAATGCCACGTTCGCGAAGCACCTCCAGCGTGGTCGCGGGAATCATGCCAAACGGCACGAGCCCCGCACTGGACGCCTCAATCACGTCCGAGGCCGTGCGCTTGGCGATGGCTTCCGCCATCTGGCTGCGGCAAGCGTTACCGATACAAAGGAACAAGACCTTGGTGCGCGTAGCCATTTTGTTTTTCCGGGCTAGAAATCCGAGAAACAGGATGACACGGAATGAAACAGGTCTCAAGTGGCGCGGGCTTCAGCCTGCGGCATTTAGTCTTGCTAGGACTAAAATCAACAGGCTGAGGCTATGCCACAAAAGGCCATGTCGCAAAGTTCGGTGGCCAAATTTGTTTAGGCAGAATTTCTTCCAAACGAACGGACCAAATCATTGGCGGAATTGCTGGAAGCAGCCATGGATTTCTTAACCATGCCAATGAAATATTCGTGCACGGTGTTGTCTTTGGTGAGTTCCGGATGAAATGTGGCGATGAGGATGCGGCCCTGCTCGATCAGCACGGGTTGGCCGTCGGAGCTGGCAAGCACTTCTATGCCCGGTCCAACTCGTTCGATGATCGGCGCTCGAATGAAAACCATTTCGATTGGCTCGGCCGAAATGGCCGTGGATCCGTGGCGCACTTCGCTCGAAAGCTGGCGTCCGTAACCGTTTCGGGTGACGGTAATGTCGATGAGGTCCAAGGATTGCTGCGCGGGATTGAGGACTTCCCTCGCCAATAGAATGGCTCCGGCGCAGGTGCCAAAGATGGCGCCGCCTTTTGCGGCAAAAGACGCGAGACTCTTGTCCAGGCCTTCCTCGACCAGAAATTTCCACTGCGTGGTGCTTTCGCCACCCGGCAGAATTACAGCGTCCACGCCTTCCAAATCGCGCGGCGTGCGCACGAAAACGTATTCGACGCCCATGCGCGCGAGCGTTGCCGCGTGCGCTTCGAAGTCGCCTTGCACTGCGAGTATTCCAACTTTCATTGCAATTTCCATAGCGAGTGAATGACCGGACCAGATGAATTGCCGGTGGTTTTCGTGGCGCCGGCATCTTGCCGGCGGGTTTAATGTTCGCAAACTTCAAAACCGCCGGCGAGACGCCGGCGCCACAAGAACCGTCCGATTTGAATTTACCAGCCGCGCGTTTGCAGCAAATCTTTTTCGTCGATTTGGCGGATGTCCAGGCCCTTCATGGCTTCGCCCAGTTCTTCGGAGGCTTCGAGCACGGCCTTGGGATCCTGGATAATGCGTGGTGGCCTTGACGATGGCCTTGGCGCGCTTTTCCGGATCGCTGGACTTGAAAATTCCCGATCCAACAAACACCGCTTCCGCGCCCAGGATGACGAACCAGCGCAGCGTCGGCCGGAGTGGCAATGCCGCCCGCGGAAAAATTAGGCACGGGAAGTTTTCCGGTGCTGGCCACTTCACGGACCAGATCCAGCGGCGTGCCCAGTTCCTTGGCCACGCGCATGAACTCATCTCCGCGCAGCGTCGTCAGGCGGCGCATTTCAGACGTGATGGTGCGCATGTGTCGAACGGCTTCGACAATGTTGCCCGAGCCGGCTTCGCCCTTGGTGCGAATCATGGCCGCGCCCTCGGCAATGCGCCGCAGCGCTTCGCCCAGATTGCGCGCGCCGCACACGAAGGGCACTTTGAAATCGTGCTTCCAGACGTGGTTTTCCTCGTCGGCCGGAGTCAGCACTTCGCTCTCGTCGATGAAGTCCACTTCGAGCGCCTCCAGCACTGCGGCTTCCGCGAAGTGGCCGATGCGCACTTTGGCCATCACCGGAATGCTCACCGTGTTCATGATCTCGCGAATAATTTTCGGAGAGGCCATGCGCGCCACGCCGCCTTCCTTGCGAATGTCCGAAGGAACGCGCTCCAGCGCCATCACGGCGCAAGCTCCGGCGTCTTCGGCGATTCGCGCCTGCTCGGCGTTGGTGACGTCCATGATCACGCCGCCCTTGAGCATTTCGGCAAGGCCCACCTTCACGCGCCACTGATCGGTTCCATAGCTTCCGTTGTTTCCCGTCGTAGCTGTCATCGTTTCTCCTCGCTCAATTTTTCCCGAGCCATAACCCGCGCACTGCTTCGGCGAAACATAGCGAAACTTTTGTCATTCCGCGCGGAGCGAGGCTCGCTAAAGTTATTCTGAGCTCAAACCCGAGTGTCCGCGCTCGCTCGAATGACAGAAGCCTCGTCACCGCTTCCTGATACTTTTCCCGGTCGATAATCACGAATCGACCTTCTCCGCGGGCCAGCAAATCTCCTGCCTCGTTGCGAATCTCCCCTTCATGATACAACTGACGGCCATCGCGGCGCGTGACAAATCCCTCTACGACAATTTCCGCGTTGGCAGGGATGGGCCGCTTGTACTCCACGCGCAGATCCGCAGTTACCGCATGCTCGGAATGAAACCGGCAGGCTTTGCTCATTGCTTCGTCCAGGAGCAACGCAATAATTCCGCCGTGCAGAAAGCCTGAGCCGCCCTGATATTCATCTCCCAGGCGGAAGCGCCCCACAATGCGCTGGCAGCGCGTCGTCCTGCTCGAATGCCAGTTTCATTCCCCGCGGATTCGCACCGCCGCAGCCAAAGCATGGGTTATCCGATTTTGGATCGAGCCTCATTTTTCTCCCTGAAATTTAAACCAGTTCGCCGCGCATCACAGTGATGGCCTGGCCGGAAAGCAGGACGCGATCCCCTTCACAGCGAGTGCGCACATAACCTCCTCGCGCGGAAGCCTGGTATCCCACCAGATTGTCTCGCCCCAAGCGTTCCTTCCAGAACGGCGCCAAACAGCAGTGAGCCGAGCCCGTGACAGGGTCTTCGTCAACTCCAGCAGCAGGAGCAAAGAAACGCGAAACATAGTCGTAGCCCGAACGAGACGCGCGAGTCGTGAGTATCAGTCCGCGCGCTTTCAACCGCCCTATCTTCGAGAATTCCGGACGGAGGGCTCTCACGGCCTCTTCACTTTCTGCCTCAACCAGATAATCAAAGCGGCTGCGTCCAATGATTCTAGTCTTGATCCCCAGCGCCGAGTCCACATCCTTGGGATCGAGAGCGGAGTCCGGACTTGCGGGCGTGGCAGGAAAATTCAGTTCGATCCAGTTCCCCGCTTTCTTGGCCATCAGCACGCCAGATTTGGTGTGGAAGCGTGCAGGCTCGTCCGGCCTCAGGCGCCCTTGTTCCCAAAGTACGTGCGAACTCGCCAGCGTTGCATGGCCGCACAAATCCACTTCCACCGCCGGAGTGAACCAGCGCAAATCGTAATCCGCACCGCGCGGCACAAGGAAAGCGGTCTCCGACAAATTCATCTCGCGGGCCACCTGTTGCATCCAGGTTTCCTCACGAGGCTCACTGAGAATGCACACCGCAGCGGGATTTCCTGCAAATGGCCTATCCGCGAATGCATCGACTTGTGTGATCGCCAAACCCATTGCTCTGCGCTACCTCTCCGTCTGCTTGAACACAGATTGAGCAAATCATGCGTCGGCATTCGAATCGCGTTATTAAACCAATGCAACGCGGGGAACTTCCGCGCGGCGTGATCCCCGCTGGCGCTTGCGCATTTCATTGCGCAACACATCGGCCAGCGTGGCAATGCCCCGGGCAATTTCCCGTTCGCTCAATCCCGTGAAACCAAGGCGCAGCGAATTGGGCAGAGGATTCTGGAAGTAGAAATATCTCCCCGGCGCAAACACCACGCCACGCTCCCTCGTGTGAATCAGCAATTCATTCGAATCGAATCCCGGAGGCAGCTCCACCCAAACGCACATGCCGCCCTCTGGATGCGTCCATTTTGTTCCGGAAGGCATATGGCGTGTCAGCGCCTGTTCCAGCGCAGCCAGCCGCCCGCTATACGCCTTGCGGGTGCGTTCCAGATGGCGTGTGAGATGTCCTCGGCGCACATATTCCGCCAGAATTGCTTGCGCCAAATGACCAGTGTGCAAATCGGTGGACTGCTTCACCATTCGAAGGCGGTCCACCACGTTCGAAGGAGCGACCATCCATCCCACGCGCAATCCCGGAAATGCGATTTTGGAAAAACTGTCAATTTGAATCACGATGTTCGAACGATCCAGTTGCTTCAGCGACGGAACGCGTTCTCCGCGAGCGCGCAGCCGAGCGTAAATATGATCTTCGATGATCGGCACCTGGAAGCGCGCGGCGATCTCAAGCAGCCGGCGGCGCTCCGAAACCGGCATGGATGTCCCGGTCGGATTATGAAAATCCGGGGTAATCAGCATCATTTTGACGCGGTTCTGCATGAGCACGGCTTCGATCGCAGAGACGTCAACGCCGGGCGTGGTGCCAGGCCCGGACTCCGTGCGCACAGGAACGCCAAGAATTCTGGCGCGCGCGCCCGAAAATATGGCCAGGGCGCCAGGGTAAGCGGTATTCTCCACCAGCACTGTGTCGCCCGGGCGCAGGAACGCCTTGCACAATAGATCGAGCGCCTGCTGGCAGCCATCGGTAATCAGTAAATTCTCGTCACCGGTTTCGTAGCCCTCTGAGCGCAGCAGGGCCAGAAGGGCCTGCTTCAGGGGCGGGTACCCGTCCGACGGGCCCATTTCAAGGATGTCCGTACCTTCGCGTCGCCACACGACGTTGGAGCATTTTTTCAATTCCGCAATGGGAAAGAATTGCGTTGCGGGCCGGGCAAACACAAAGGAAATGGTGTTGCGCGCTGCACCCTGCGTCAGACGGCTCAGGAATTCCTCGCCACGCTCGTCGGCAAAAAGCGACTCCCAGCGCAAGCCTCCATTGACGGAAGTTGGATGCGGCAACGCGCTAATGTTTCTTGCGGCGCTCTCGCCGCGAATGAACGTGCCGCGCCCCACGTGGCCGCTGATGAGGCCCTCGGATTCGAGTTCCGCGTAAGCGTTTGCCACAGTGGTGCGGTGAACGCCCAATTGCGTGGCCAGTTCGCGGCTGGCGGGAATGCGCTCCCCCGGCCGCAAATCGCCCCCATGCACCAGCGCGCGAATCTGATCGCGCAACTGTACGTACAGCGGTACGTGACTCTCGGGTTGTAGATGCAGTGGAATCATTGGCTCATCCAATGAGGCCAATCTAAAGTAACTTATTCCCATGTAAAGAGCCAATTTGTCTTCCGCCGTAAGTAGCACAGGCTTTTTACCCTGAGTACCTATGAAGGGCAGCCTGTGGATTTTGACTTCCGTCGGCGATATGAAACCCAACAGGCTGAAGCCTGTTCTACTTAACCCGCACGGGGTAAACTTCATGCCGCGAACACGGGAGGAATGACCACAATGGCAAGCGACAAACCGCTCGAAGGAAAAATCGCTATCGTAACGGGCGCAAGCAAAGGGATCGGCCGCGCCATCGCGCTGCGTCTGGCGCAGGACGGCGCAACGCTGGTTCTTGCTTCGCGAACCGAAGCGGATTTGGCCAAGGTTGCCTCGGAAATTAAATCTGCCGGAGGCAAGGCCACCTACGTTCCCGGCGATCTGCGCGATGCCGCGATTCCGTCTACGATCGTGAAAGCCGCGCTGGATTCCCACGGGGCCATCGACATGCTCGTGAACAATGCCGGGGCCACGAAGCGCGGCGATTTTCTTAGTTTGACCGACTGCGGATTGGCTGGACGGATTCGCCCTCAAGTTTTACGGCGCGGTGCGGCTCACAAGAGAAGCGTGGCCTTACCTCAAAGCCCGGCGTGGTTCGCTATTGAACATCATCGGCGTCGGCGGCCGAACCCCCGGCGCGGAATTCGTGATTGGAGGATCGGTGAACGCTGCCTGTATCTGCTTCACCAAGTCAGCTGCGGACATCGGCATTCGCGACGGCGTGCAGGTGAACGCAATCAATCCCGGGCGCGTGAAGACCGAGCGATTCCAATCGACGCTGGCCGAGGAAGCCGCTCTGCATGGCGGCGATCAAACCGCCGCCATGCAAGCCATCGTTCGCAAATCCAGCATCGTCCGCCTTGGGGAACCCGAGGACATTGCCAGCCTTGCAGCATTCATGGTGTCTCCGCAATCACGCTACATGCAAGGCGCGCTGGTAGACATGGACGGCGGACAAACAAAGACAATCTAGCGCTGCCCTTTTCACAGGCGACGCGCGCGCGATTATGTTTTGACCCTACTTCCGCTGAAGAAGTTGCTGGGTCATACGCACGTCGTAGGGGCACGGCAGTGCCGTGCCCCTACCACAACATCCTCCAAGCTCTTTCTGAAGTCTTACTTCCCTGCTGCGGCCGGATTGTGTCAAAAGCGCGGCCGAGTCTCCGTGCATGGCCTCATACAAGGAAGTGACTCAGATCACTTGGCGGGAGCGGGACATCTCGAGGGACAAAATGATAAGCTGGCGCAACGGATGGGCGGACGATGAATACTCTGCGCACAATTACGTTGGCGGTGGTATCGCTGCTGCTTTCCTGCGGATTGGCGAGCGCTCAATCCTCGGAGACAGCTTCGGCCAGGCAGAGAGCCATAGCCGACATGAAGCAGGTCGCCTACGCGGGAGACGTGGACGCGCAACTACACCTAGGCGTGATCTACCTGACGGGCGACGGCGTTGCCAAGGACGATGTGGAAGCCGTGAAATGGCTGCGCAAGGCCGCCGAGCAAGATAGCCCGCTCGCGGAACGTTATCTCGCGGAAATGTATTTCAAAGGCCGGGGCGTGACGGCCGATACCGCGGAAGCCGCTAAATGGCTGCGCATGGCGGCCGAGCAAGACGACCCACAGAGCCAGCACAATCTCGCCGTCCTATACACGCAGGGTGAGGGCGTGCCCAGGAATGTGAAGGAAGCGGCCACTTGGATGCGCAAGTCCGCCGATCAAAATTTCGCCGCGGGCCAGCAGGGTATGGGAGCTTTGTACGAGAACGGCGACGGCGTGCCCATGGATCCCATGGAAGCCGCTAAGTGGTATCAGAAAGCCGTGGACCAGAAATACGCGCCCGCCATGAATAGCCTGGCGCTGCTGATGGCCACTTCCAAGGAACCGAAAGTTCGAAATACCCAGCAGGCCATCACCATGGCAACCAAAGCCGTGGCCGCTTCTAACAATCCCGATTACCTCGACACACTGGCCGCTGCCTATTTTGCGGATGGACAGAATGACAAAGCAGTAGAGACGGAAGAAAAAGCGCTGGCCCGCGACCCCGAAAACGATTCCTACCAGAAAGCCATGCAAAAATATTTGGCCGCCACGCACGGCGGCAAGTGAGTTTCTAGTAGCACAGGCACTCCTGCCTGTGCAGGTTCGTAGGCTGCGCTTAGGCCACCGATTTAGCTGAGATCGCGAAAACCGCACAGGCAGGAGTGCCTGTACTACTGGACCCCGGGTCGAATCGAAATTTTCCGCCCAAGCTTATTTCGGATACTCGGATTCGTGGAAGACCACGATCAACCATTGCCCGTTCACTTTGGCCACGACCCAGTCGAGGCCGCCTTTGCGAACCGGAAGGTCGGATCCGTCTGCGGCCTTGGCTCCGGTCATTTCCCAATCCGCATCCATCTCAGCCACATCCGGGGTGATGAAGCGTACATTTTTAACTGTGTCAGTTCTGTGCACGATCTTCAGCACGCCATTGAACAGGGTGCCGTAATTCTGCTCGATGTCCTTGCGGCCGTGCTTGCTGGCGCCGCGCATGTTGGTGAAATCGCCTTCTTCAGCGAAGAGAGCGCCCACGGCGTGCGCATCGTGCTTATTAAACGCGTCATCGTAACCGGCCACCACGGCTTTGACCGCCACTGAATCGGCCTCGGAAACTTTTGGCTGCATCTGTGCGGATGCAATTCCAAGAGAAAATAAAATTACAGCGCTAATTGTTGCAGCAATTTTTGTACGAACGGAAATCATTGAACCCTCCTAATTTATAAATAAATCTGCGCAGCACCAGGCCATTGTCGCCCGCCGATGTTACACCTCTTGGGGTGGAGTCTCGCAATTCGAAATTCGGAGGGATTTACGTGGCATAGGCTTCAGCCTGTGGGTTTTACGTCTTGCAAGGACTAACCCCCACAGGCTGAAGCCTATGCTACTTAAATGCGATTCAAAGAATGTCTACTTGCTTGAAGCGTTTTGCCCCAGCTTGCGCAGCCGATCTTGCAATTTGCGGCGCAGGACGGACGGCGTGTTGGGATTGAATGCCACCAGGTACCATAGCGGCTGGCTGCGGTCTTTGGCCAGCCAGGCCAGCGTGGTGGAATCGGCGTTGGGATGGCGCGCCACGTTTTCACGGATGGCGGCGTAGGGATGCTTGGCCAGTCGGCCCAGCGTCTTGGAAGAAACTTTTGGATGCTCGCTGATTAAGCGCAGCAGGTAATAATCGGACTCGGGCGCTTCGCGCTCAAGCTTGTCCAGCATCTCGGATTTGGAATCGGCGTTCAGCACCAGGCCAACTTTTTCGTCCCAAGCAGAATTGATGTGATTGAGTTCGCGTGTGCGCTCGTGAATTAGTTGCTCAATCACGTTGCGCTCTTGATCGAGGCGTACCTGCGGCACGGCCGTGGTCTCCAGCGAATCAAGAACGCGAAGAAGGTGCTGGCGCTCCCCGAAAACAATCTGCGTAGTCCTCGGAGTAGACCCCTTGGACGGCGTCTGCACTAGATCAGAGCGTCTCATCGCCACCTCACTCAGTATAATGGAGTTCGCTTGCCAGATTTGCCAACTCATCGTCTTGGATGTACAGGCTCCTTGAGTCAAGGTACAAGCCGGCCTGAATCTGCCGTTTCAGCCACCTGCCGGTGACGTCGATCTTCTGTTCACGGGACAAGCGGCTGCGCCCTCGCTCAAAGCGAGCCAGGCTCAAACCGGAAATTCCAACCACTGTTTCTTCTCCATTTACGCGAAAGAAGAAAAGCTCTGGCCGGTCCCCCTGCGCCAAAAACCCTGCACGGACAAACATGACTTCCCGACGTCCGCCGTCAGGCCCCACAACTTCAAATCGTTCGTGAATGGGCTCGTAAGTCATCTCGAATTATCAGACCGGTTACCCTCCATGTAAAGTTTCAGACGCGGCGGAAGTTCCATCCGTGCAACATTGAAACATACCATTTTGGCTCCTTTCTCCCTGTCACCATGGTTGCCTGCTTCGTGCTGTGCGTCCAGTTTGCCATTCTTTGGCGAAGCGCGTAATTTGGAAATTATAATATTGAAGTGAGTAGATAGGCAGGAGGAGTGGCTATGTCGGCATTTGATGATCACAAGGATGAGCTGGCGCATTACGAGCAGATGCTTGGCGCGCACCGCGGGCGGTTGGCGGTGACGCTGGACCGCGTGACGGCTGCCATGGTGCTCGTGGGTCAGCACGGCGTGTACTGTCACAGCCAGCGCGATCATTCCAAGCCTGTGATGGACATCCAGATCATTACCGAAGAATTGCGCAAGGCCAAAGAGCTGATCCAGAGCGTGATGGAAGAATTGCGTGTAGAGCGCGAGAACCGATTGCGCACGAGGTAGCGGTTTTTGTAGCACAGGCTTCAGCCTGTGGGTTTTGGGCTTTGCAAGGATTAACCCCCACAGGCTGAAGCCTGTGCTACTGGACCGCTAATTCCCTACCAAAAAAGGATTCGTGGCGCGTTCCTCGCCGATGGAAGTGATTTCCCCGTGGCCGGGATACACGATGGTGTCGTCCGGAAGCTCCAGCAATTTCCCTTTGAGCGAACGAATAATTCCCTCGAAGGAACCTCCCCACAAATCCGTGCGACCAATGCTTCCCGCGAAAAGAGTATCGCCGGCAAATAATTGGCCGGTGCCGCGCTCGGCGGATTTCGCGGCAACTTCGTCCGAGGCCGCAACGGGCATGTCCGACGCCATATACAAGCAAACGCTGCCGGGCGTGTGGCCCGGCGTATGAATAATTTGCGCCTGATATCCGCCCCAGCGAATCAGGTCGCCCTCGCGCAGCAATTGATCGATGGAAACGGCTTCGGGAATCTTCCATCCCAGCCAGCTGGCCTGCACATCCAGCATGCGGTACAAATCCAGATCGTCTCCATGCACGTAGACGGGAGCGCCTGTGGCGTCATGCACGCGGCGCAATCCGATGACGTGGTCGATGTGCGCGTGCGTAACGAGGATGGCTGTGACCTTCAAATGATGCCGCTCAATCGCTTGCAATATTTTCGCGGCATCGTCGCCCGGATCAATCACGATGGCTTCGCGCGTCCGTGGATCGCCCACGATGTGGCAGTTGCACTGCAACATTCCCACCGGGAGAATTTCGTGAATAAGTTTTTCGTTTTCGCCCATGCGCTTGAATATAACATTTCAGCGTGGGACAGCCACTCCTGGCGGCCCTGTGCGCGGCGCGCAAGATTCATTCTGCTATGATGAGGTTGCTGATACCGAGGGTCCAACCGAATATGCCGCTTGAAACACCATTGCTGGAACTACACCGAAACGCCGGCGCGACCATTGGCGAATATTTTGGAACGCTGCTGCCGGCGCGCTTTGCGGACTTCGCCACTGAATACGCGGCGTTGAGCGAAACCGTGGCCCTCGTGGATAGCAATTACCACGCCTTCTATTCGTTCAGCGGCCCCGACCGTCAGCGGTATGTGAATGCCATCCTCACCTCCAATGTGCGCGACCTCAAACTCGGGCAAGGAACTGTGGGACTTCTGCTGAATCCCCAAGGGCACATCCTGGCGGAAGTTGAAACGTATCTGCTGGAGGGCAGCATCCTGGCAAGCAGCCACGCCATGATTCGCGAGCGGACCTTTTCCACCTTCGATAAATTCATCATTATGGATGACGTCACGCTGGAGGACGCGAGCGATTCAATGGCGACGCTGGACTTGGCAGGGCCCCGAGCGGCGGAGCTCGTGAGCGAACTTGGGCTGAAAAACTTCGCGGAGATGCCGCTGCTCTCGCACGCGGAATTTTCGATTGGAACGATTCGTTGCCGCGCGGTGCGCCGCGAACTTGCGGGCAATGCGGCCGCCACGCTGATCTTCGGCCGCGAGCATCTTCCGGCTTTGTGGCGCGAGCTTGCAGGGCGCGTAAGCATTCATGGAGGCGCGCCCGCCGGCATGGAAGCGCTCAACTCGCTTCGCCTGGAATGCGGGATTCCCTGGTTTGGCCACGATTACGACGACAAGCAAATTCCGCACGAGGCAGGACTGGAGCACTCACACATCAGTTATGAGAAGGGCTGCTACACCGGGCAGGAAATCGTGGAGCGAGTGCGCTCGCGAGGCCATGCCAACCGGCGGCTCACGGAATTGCGGTTTTCTTCCGCCGATGCGCCCGTCCCCGGCACGAAGCTTCTGCTGGGCGAAACCGAAATTGGCAGCGTCACCAGTGCAGCGCTTTCTCCAGTGCTCGGCCAGCCGATTGGACTTGGCTATCTTCGGCGCGAGCACTCCGCCATGGGCACGCGCATGGATGCTTCGGGAATTCCAGCGGAAGTGATTGCTCCTCCCCTGTCGACAAAGAAGATGTCGGTGTAAGCAGCTCACGGAAAAATTCCCAAAATATTATGTCATTCTGAGCGAAGCGAAGAATCTGTCTTTCTTTTCTCTGGCTGAAACCTCAGAGAGATTCTTCGCTTCGCTCTGAATGACAATATTGACTATTTTTTCCCTGCAGTCTTTGGCGACTGCCAATAGGACTGCCAAAAGCGGCCGACTCACCCCCGAATTTGAGTATTTCCCCCAATTCCGCTAATGTTGTGTTCCCATGAAGACCGCATTTCGGCCCTGCGGAGACTCCTCCTTGAAATTCCTGATAGCCTTGCTCCTTTTTTGCGGCTTGCAAATCACCATGTTCGCGGCGGCGACGCGCGCCCAGGATGCCCCCGGGAAAGGCAGCAAAGAGATGACCTTTTGGATTTCCAGTGGGCACGGAACCAATGGGCGTACACAGCATACAACCGTTCTTCACGCCGGCTTCCGCTATGGGTGGGTACTTACGGCGCCGCACGGCCCAGGTTTTCTGCGCGGGCGGTTTGAGTACGCCGTTGATTTGGCTCCCGTCAACATATTCATTCAGCAAACGAATACGGCGTATGGCATCGCCGTAAATCCTTTAGGATTGGTATGGAATTTTGAAAACCGCGGCCGCGTCGTGCCCTACCTTGACCTCGATGCGGGAGCCCTGCTCACCAACATTGCGGTACCTACGGGAACCGGCCACTTTAATTTCACGAGCGGCGGCGGAATCGGCATGCACATTCTCACGGGAAAACTCACCTGGAGCGCGGACGTGCGTTTCGTTCACACCTCGAATGCTAATTTGGTAAACCCCAACCCCGGCATGAACACCGCGCAATTGCGATTGGGCCTGGGATGGTTCACGCACCCTCGCAAGTGAACCCAGAACTCTCCGTGGTTCTCTCGCTTTTCTCTATGTTCTCTGTGTTGAGAATTGAAAAGCTTTAACACAGAGGACACCGAGAAAAACCGGAGTTCCACGGAGAAAACCAAGTGATCAATATTTGGAATTATTGCGCGATGTTTAGCGCGCGTTTAAAGCTGCCGCGCTCGTTGCTGATTTTTTCTTGGAGTTGCAGGATGGCGTAGAGCAGGGCCTCGGGCCGTGGCGGGCATCCGGGAACATAAATGTCCACGGGTATGACCTGATTCACGCCTTGCACAATGGCGTAATTATTGAAGACGCCGCCGGAAGTGGCGCAGGCGCCCATGGAAATTACCCACTTTGGCTCGGGCATCTGCGCGTGAAGCTGCTTGATGACAGGAGCCATTTTCTGCGAAACGCGCCCGGCAATGATCATCAAATCCGCCTGGCGCGGCGATGGACGAAAAACTTCTGAACCAAAACGCGCCACGTCAAAGCGCGACGCGGCCATGGACATCATCTCAATGGCGCAGCAGGCCAATCCAAATCCCAGCGGCCAGATGGAACTCTTGCGGCCCCAGTTCACGGCCTTGTCCAGCTGCGTGAAGATAATCCCTTCATCCTGCAAGCAGCTTGCCGAAATCGTCCGGCTTTTCCAGGGTCACGTTCTTGGCAATGGATACGACTCATAAAATCTCGCCCCTCGACTACGCAAAACCATTTTCGCACACTCCCCGATTCCGTGCCACTTATGAGCGCTAGCGGTTGACACAAGGTTACGCTGGCCGTACCCTTGTTACATATACGGGTTGGAAATCGCTGCGGACCGCAAGTGGAGCCCGCGCCAGATTGAGCACACTGGATTTAGGCACAAACTTATGGACCTATTCGAAGAAGTTATCAAGCTACGCCGATCGGGCAAGCGCGGAGCGCTGGCCACCATCGTGCACACCAACGGCTCGATTCCCAGCTTTGAGAGTTCGCGCATGCTGGTGCGCGAAGACGGCTCGATTGCCGGCACCATTGGCGGCGGATGCGTGGAAGCGGAAGTGTGGGCAGCGGCCAAGGAAGTGATGGATGCCGAAGCGCCGCGCAAAATGACCTTCAGCCTGAACAACGAAGCCAATTACGATAACGGGCTGATTTGCGGAGGCACATTGGAAATTTTCGTGGAGCCCATCCTGCCGCAGCCGATCCTGTACATTTTCGGAGGCGGCCACGTTTCCATTGCCCTGGCCAACGCGGCAAACACCGCGGGCTTTGCCATTGGCGTGATTGACGACCGCGAATCGTTCGCCAATCGCGAGCGCTTCCCCATGGCCAATGAAATTTACACCAGCTTCGAGGAAGCCTTTGAGAAGATCAAGCCCACTGCCGCAACCTACATGGTGATTGTCACGCGCGGCCACAAGGACGACATGCACGTGCTGCGCTGGGCCGTGGGCACTGCGCCGCGCTACATTGGGATGATTGGCAGCAAGCGCAAGGTGATTTCGGTTTACAACGCGCTCGAAAAAGAAGGCATCCCGCCTGGAAAAATTCGCCAGCGTGCACGCACCCGTGGGGCTTGCCATCGGCGCGCTGACGCCGGAAGAGATTGCCATCAGCATCACGGCGGAACTGATCGCCGTGCGCCGCGGCGCGCAAAACATCCCGAACAAATCCGTAAAAATAGAAACCGTGGCGCAGGCCCCGGTTCACGCCGAACGCTCACGAAAATTTTGTTGGAAAGGACCCCTTTGCTTGTAGCCGTCATCCTTTCCGCCGGCGCTTCCAGCCGGATGGGACGACCGAAAGCCCTGCTTCCTTACCGCGAAGGGACATTCCTGGAACATTTGATCGAAGTCACGCGCCATCCGCGCATTGCAATAACGCGCGTGGTGTTGGGCGCGGGCGCGGAAACCATTCGTACGGCGGCGAAACTCGATCCGTCGGTGGTGGTGTTGAATCCCGATTGGGAACAGGGTCAACTGTCGTCCATCTGCGCCGGGACTGCGCAGCCTGGAAGGAATCGAGAGCGATGGAATTATTCTCTGCCCCGTGGATCATCCACTGGTAAGCGCACGGCTGGTCAGCGAACTGGTGGAACGTTTTTACCAGGAAAAGAAATCGATTGTCGTTCCCACCTACAAGAATCGGCGCGGCCATCCGGCGATTTTTTCAAGCGCGCTCTATAATGAACTGCTTGCCGCTCCCGCCAACATGGGCGCACGCTCCGTGGTCTGGGCGCACGCCGCCGACGTATTGGAAGTCCCCACCGATGAAGAAGGCGTGGTCCTGAATCTCAACGATCCCGACATGCTGAAGCGCGCCACAGGAATCAGCGCGAATTGACCGCGATGCTTTATTGAAGTTGAATTCCCGGAAGCAATGTTTTCCCTGCCATTTTTCGCTGGGTTTTCAATTGTACAAATCCGGAGATTTATTGCGTTGTGAGAAATTTTTGCGTTGCTCCTTGCTAGCTGTGGGCTTGCTCGGAGTCCCGCAGGGACGGCACATCGTAGCCCACCACGTAAGTGGTGGGATTGCAGTATCCGGCGGAAAAAAGCCCCGTAGGGGCGACACATTCTTCAATGTGTGTCGCCCCTACGGGGCTTAGGCTTGTTGGGACCATGTAGCTCCCACCACTTACGTGGTGGGCTACGATGTACCGTCCCTAACGGGACTGGGGGAGAGAACAATGGCAAATGAGAGTTTAGAAAATGGAAGTTGATTTGGTTGCGGCTCTGCCACGCTGTTTTCTCTGATTTGTTTTTTAACCTAACTTTGCAAGCAGCGCCTGGACGGCATCGCGCGCAAGTTGCGCGCCGTGCAGCGTGGCTTGTGGAAGCCCGCCCAGGGCCTGTGAAATTTGCTCTGAGGTAATGGTCTTGGCCTCGGCCGGAGTTTTTCCGCGCAGCAATTCCGTTAGCAGTGAAGAACAGGCAATCGCCGTAACGCAGCCGCGCGTGCGGAATCGCGCCTCGGCGATGTGCCCGGCTTCCATGCGCGCGGATAGTTCGAGGATGTCTCCGCAGACGGGATTTTCCACGGAAATCGTGGCCGTGGGCGCGTCCAGAGTTCCGCCGTTGCGCGGATTCTGAAAATGATCGAGGACCGCTGCGCTGTACATAGCAAGAGTATTGCGCGACGGGAAGCAAACTTCAACTTGCGGACTAGGCGCGACATATCCGGAAAAAACTTAACACAGAGAACACAGAGGAAAAGACGGAGAAAACCGGAGAATCCGTCGCTTTAAAAAATTATTTTAGGGTTGACTGTTTCCTCCTTTCCTTCCTATCGTTTGTATTTTCTCAATAATTCTTGGCCGCTTTGGCTCGCGTCGGCTTACACGATCGTTCTCCAATTGTTCTCCAATTTTCCTCTGTGTTCTCTGTGTTACGCCCTTCGACTTGCCCGCCGGGAGAATTCCGTGCATCATCGGGTGACGCCAAACAGCTCTCGCGATCTCCGTGCCACGATTGGGTGCGCACAAAA
The DNA here is from genome assembly GCA_963825365.1 of uncultured Acidobacteriota bacterium. Lineage (GTDB taxonomy): Bacteria > Acidobacteriota > Terriglobia > Acidiferrales > UBA7541 > Palsa-360. The sequence goes on from CAWGSV010000017.1 coordinate 129,420, forward strand.
AAATGTGCGAGCGCAAGCCGGCTATCCAGCATCTATCCATTGCAGGCCTTAGCAGGAGGTTATACGTTTACGACTTCCATGAATCGATTCCGGCTTTCCATTTCCATTTTACTCGGCGCCATTTTTGCTGGCGGCGGAATTCTGGCCTGGAGCGCGCCGCCCGCCGACAAAGCCGACAGCATTCTGCTCAGCACCATGCAGTCGGAGCTGGAGCGCGCGAAAACGTCGCTGGCAAAGTCCGATCCCTCGCCGTACTTCATCAGCTACGAAGTTTACGATCAGCGCAACATGATGATCGCCGGGACCTACGGCACCATCGTGACCTCCAACATGGGCAATCACCGCTGGGCGGATGTAACCATGCGCGTGGGCACTCCCACCATGGACAACACCCACAATGAAAATCGCGATTCCGGGATTACCTCCGGCGCGCTTCCACTGGCGGACGACCGCGACGCCATTGCGCGCACGCTGTGGGAACTGACCGATCGCGAGTATCGCCGCGCCACTCCGGCCTACGCAAAGGTGATGACCAATAATTCCGTGCAAGCCGCTGAGGAAGACAAGTCTCCCGATTTTTCCCAGGAAACGGCCCAGGCGCACGTGGAAGCATCGGCCACTCCCATCGCATTCAATCAGAAAGATTGGGAGGAAAAAGTCCGAAGATATTCGCAACTCTTCCGGAAATATCCCGAGGTTTACACCTCAACGGTGACCTTGGAGGTCGAGCAGTCGACTTCCTACTTCGTTTCCAGCGAAGGCAGCAAGGTGGAAACTCCCGGCATCATGGCCAGGCTGGTGGTGGAAGCCAGCACTCGCGCGGACGACGGCATGGAACTGGTGCGCGTCGAAACCTTCGAATCGACCAAGGCCGAGGGGCTGCCCAGCGAAAAGGAATTGATTGCCAAGGAAGAAAAAATGGCATCGGACCTGAAGGCCCTGCGCGACGCGCCCCTGGCCGAACCTTTTGACGGCCCCGCGCTTCTTTCCGGGCGAGCTGCCGCCGTGTTCTTCCACGAGGTGCTGGGACATCGCCTGGAAGGCCATCGCCAGCGCGGCGACACCGAGGGACAGACGTTCACGAAAAAAGTAAATCAGCCTGTGCTGCCCACATTCTTGAGCGTGTATGACGATCCTACAATAGGTTCAATCAACGGCGTGCCCCTCTCAGGAGCTTATTCGCATGATGACGAGGGCGTACCTTCGCAGCGCGTGCCGCTGATTCAGGACGGGATCCTGAAAAATTTTCTAATGTCGCGCATGCCGATTACAAATTTCGCCAAATCGAATGGCCATGGGCGGCATCAGGCCGGGTTCATGCCTACGGGGCGCCAGGGAAATTTAATCGTACAATCCAGCAAGACCGTGAAAGATTCCGAAATGCGCGCGCAGTTGATCGATGAAGTAAAGAAGGAAGGAAAACCCTACGGGCTGTACTTTGAAGACGTGCAGGGAGGATTCACGCTGACCACGCGCGAGCTTCCGCAAGCGTTTCAGGTGCTTCCGGTAATCGTCTGGCGCGTGTATCCCGATGGACGGCCGGACCAATTGGTGCGCGGCGTCGATATTGTGGGCACTCCCCTGGCGTCCCTCAATCGAATTTTATTGACGGGCGATAAGACCGAAGTGTTCAACGGCATTTGCGGCGCGGAGTCTGGCAGCGTTCCGGTGTCGGCTTCGGCGCCCGCCATGCTGTTCAGTGAAATGGAAGTGCAGAAACGCAGCGCCGCGCGCGAGCGCCCCCCAATTTTGCCGCCGCCGGGATTTGAAGAGTTGTCCGGCAATTCCCCAGCATCTTCGCCCGCGGGAGGTGCGCGATGAACTTTTTCCAACGCGTCTCCTCAAAACGTGCGGCCTGCATTGCTCTGGCTTTCCTTGCGGCATTTCCACTGGGAGTTGCGGCGCAGCAGAAGCCGCTTCCCGCCGAAGCGTCGACGGACCCCATTCTGCGCGCGCTCCAGGTGGAACTCACGCGCTCCAAATCGCAATTGAAAATGGACAATGTCGGTTCGCCGTTCTATATCGAATACCGCGTTTTCGACGTCGAGCAATTCGATGCCAGCGCCGCATTTGGCGCGTTGCGCGATCAAAACCGCACGCGGCTGCGTTTATTGCGTGCCGTTGTGCGGCTGGGTGATTACAAACTGGACAGTTTTTTCAACGCCGGGCAAGGTGTTAGCGACATTCTGCCGCTCGACAACGACGAACTGGCCATTCGTCATCAGGTGTGGCTGGCAACGGATCAGGCCTACAAGCGCGCCGGTGAAGCGTTCTCCAACAAGAAGGCGCAGCTCAAGCAACTGAACATTGAGCAGCCTGTGGACGATTTCGCCAAAGCCGAGCCGGCCGTGTCCATCGGGCCGACGGTCAAGCTGGACGTGGACCCGGCCAAGTGGACCAAAATGCTGGAGTCCGCCACCGCCGTGTACAAGAATGACCCCGCCATTCAATCGTTTAGTGCCAGCCTGAATTTCACGGTGCTCTCGCAATATTTCGTAAACACGGAGGGTACCGTCACGCGGCACGGATCGGGGCACTACCAGATTCTGCTGAGCGCGAGCGAAC
>CAWGSV010000018.1:0-258792 GCA_963825365.1 uncultured Acidobacteriota bacterium
CAGAAAATCGCGATGCAATCCGCCAACGATGATGATGAAGCGTTCAAACCACATTCCCACGTTCACACTGATGGACATGAAAAAACGACGATCAGATTCCGCCGACACCAGTTGAACCAGAAAAGCTGCGGCGATAATCGACGTTACAACAGATCATTCGGATCCACCAGATAACCACCAGTACGGGCGAAGCGCGCGGTTCTAGAAGGCGAATCGCTCGTATTGGTTGCCGCTGTACCAGGCGATGAAGAACTCCATCGCGTAGGCGTAGCCGACGATCGTGCCGGTCACCAGGGTGATCTTGCACATGATGTCGATGTGCCGCAGGGTGATGAGGTCCTCCAGCTTGAAGATCGCGCGCACCGGCATCATCAGCGTCAGCACCATGCCGAAACCGGAGAAGATGGCGCCGGCCACGAAGTAGGGCGGGAAGATGGTGGTGTGCCAACGCCGGGAGACTGCGACATGGCGAAGTCGAACGACACGATGGAGTGCACGGAGAGCACCAGCGGCGTGGAGAGACCGGCCAGGATCAGGTAGGCCATTTCGTAATTGCTCCAGTGACGGTTGGAGCCGCGCCAGCCCAGCGCGAAAAGCCGTAGAGGAATGTGCGTGATGTTGCGCTGGTGGCGCGGTCACGCAGCGTCGCCAGGTCGGGAATCAAGCCGATGTACCAGAACAAGCACCGAGACCGTGAAGTAGGTCGAGACCGCGAACACGTCCCACATCAGCGGCGGACGGAAGTTCGGCCAGATGCGGTTGGTTCGGAATGGGAGCCAGGAACCAGCCATACCAGACGCGACCGACGTGGAAGCCGGGGAAAATGCCGGCGCACATGACCGCGAAGATCGTCATGGCTTCGGCGGCGCGGTTGATCGACGGTGCGCCACTTCTGGCGCAGCAGGAAAAGGATGGCGGAGATGAGCGTGCCGGCGTGACCGATACCGATCCAGAACACGAAGTTGATGATGTCCCAGGCCCACATGACCGGATGGTCCGAATCCCCAGGTCCCGACCCCGGTGGAAATTTGATAGCCGAGACAGAAAAGACCAAACGCCGCAATAGCGGAGGTCACGGCAAAGGCGACCCACCACCAGCGGGGGGCGCGATTTTCCACCGCACCGGAGATACGCTCCGTAATCCAGCCGTAGCTGCGCTGGTTCAATACCAGCGGCACGCGGGTGAGCGGCTTCTCCGTTGGCGCCAACTCTTCGCCTTCGATGATCTCCGGTACTGTGGCGGCGCCCTCCATTACATTTTCTCCTCTTTCTCGTTAGGACTGGCGATGCCGATCTTGTGTGCGTCTGGCATTTTCGGGTTCGGATTACGAATACGCGCGAGATAACTGACGCGGGTGTTCACGTTCAAATACCGGAGCAGGCGATAATTGCGATCCTGCAATTTCATTTTCGAGACCTTGCTTTCAGGATCGCGAATGTCGCCAAAAACAATGGCTTCGTTCGGACACGCCTGGGCACAGGCAGTGGTGAAGGAATCGCGGGGAATGCGAGTGTCGTTGGCAGAAGCACCGGCGCGCACATGAGCGGCAATTCTTGCTTCCTCGATGCGTTGCACACAAAAAGTGCATTTCTCCATCACGCCGCGCATGCGCACGGTTACGTTCGGATTCTTCGAGAGCTTGACCGTATCAGGCGCGCCTTTTTCAGTAAATGGCGCGAAGTATTCCTTATAAATGTTGAGGGCGCCGGCGATTTTCTTTTTGCCGACCGGCCGCTGGTTGTAATCGAAAAAATTGAAACGCCGAACCTTAAACGGGCAATTGTTCGCGCAATAGCGCGTGCCGACACAGCGGTTATAAGCCATGACGTTCAAGCCCTCTTCGCTGTGGATGGTAGCGTTGACCGGGCAAACCGTTTCGCAAGGGGCGTTTTCACAGTGCTGGCACATCATCGGTTCATGTACCGTCTCGGGATCTTCCGGAAGCTCGCCCTTGTCCTGGTCATAGCCATGTTCACTGGCGAAATAGCGATCGATCCGCAGCCAGTGCATCGCCCGGCCATGGGCGACCTCCAATTTGCCAACAACCGGGACATTGTTTTCCGCCTGGCAGGCAATGACACAAGCGCTGCAACCAGTGCATGTATTTAAATCGACCGTCATGCCCCATTGCTGGGCCGCATTCAACGGGGGATGAGTATAGAGACTCGGTAATTTTGCCGGTAAGTCCTCGTCACCGGCGATTTTTTTCGCGAACTCGGGGTCTTCGCGGTAATGCTCGAGCGGGGCTTCACGCACGAGCCCGCGGCCTTCGATGCTGAAGTGATCCTGCGTGATCGAAAATGGATATTTTCTGCCAACTTTCTTGACTGTGACGCTGCCGACCGCTTTGCCGTCGGCTACGATGTAATGGGGATTATTCGGGGTGCGCAGCAAATAGCCGTTGAAGCCGCTCCACTCGCCCACGCTGTTGAGGCTATTGCGACCGTAACCGAGCGGGATGGTGATCGAATTGTCGGCGTTACCCGGAGCAACCAGCACGGCGATCTCCAGCTCGCGCACCGCCGGCGGTGGCGGTGGCGGTGGTGCCGGTTGACCTTCGGCCGGCTTCGGAGTCGTTGGGGAAGCGTCGCTCACGGCGATGCGGATCAGATCACCGGTCTCGACGCCGAGCGTCTTGGCGTAGCGCGGACTGATCAATGCCGCGTTATCCCAAGTTAGCTTCGTAATTGGATCGGGCATTTCCTGCAGCCACGAGTTGTTTACGTAGCGGCCGTCGTCGATCGAATAATCGCGCACCAGCACGATCTCGGGCGATTCCGGGGTCGGCGGCGGGGTTGGTCCGCTCCAGAGGTTGTGGGCAATTCCACCCGCGGTATCGCCGTTGAATGCAGGCGGGTGGTCGCGCAAAACAATGTGCGAGGCGAAACCGTCGTGCAAAAATTTCGCCCACGCCGTCGCCCGATCGCCGATCGGGTTGGTCAGGCGAAATGTTTCCTGCACCAATTCGGGCCCGTCGACTTTCGGTTTGCCCATCACCGCGTTGAGCAAATCGATCTCGGAGAATCCGCCGAAGAGCGGGAGAATCATTGGCTGGATCGCGAGGTAATGTCCTTCCGAGCTGAGCGCGTCGCTCCACGATTCAAGGAAATGCGATGCCGGCAGATTCCACCGACTCAACGCCGAAGTCTCATCTTCGTAATAACCGAGCCGGATTACGTCGGGCACCTTTTTCTGAAGCTCGGGCCAATCGATCCAGGTCTTGCTTGTCTGATCGAATGCGAGTGCGCGCGGCGCGTTGAACACCGGGTTGGCGCCCAGAATAAAGAGTTGTTTGATCCGGCCGGCCACCATGTCGCCGGCAAGTTGGAGAATGCTGTTATCGCGCTGATTCCGGTGCAGCTCGCGCAACAAAACGGTGCGGCCGACATTCTTCAGCGCAGAATTAATTGCATAAACCAGCAACTGCACGACCACGGGCTGTTGCGACCCGGCCAGAACCAAGCCCGCACCGGATTTCGACACCAAATCGTTAACCGCTTCGTCCACCCAGTGTTCGTCGAATGGGGCTGCGCCGGCCGGAACCTGCAAGGTGGCGAGGACTGATCCCAACCCCGCGTCTTTCGTCGCCGTCGCGACCTTCATCGCAATCGCATGCGCAATCAGCGGAATCTGGCTGGCCGGCAAACGCATTCGGTGGTCGGCCATTGCACCGGTCAGCGTGTAGCGGTTCTCGACGACATAGAGCCGGTTCATCGAATCTTTCGGCGCACTGACGCGACGTCGCGAAGTGAACGCCCGCGACGATGCGATGTCGCCTTCGCCGCAATCGAGAAAGTCGCTGTCGAGCGCCAGGATTACGTCGGCCCGTTCAATTCGCGGAACGAGGCGCAAATTGTCGCCGAAACTGATCTGCGTGGCGAAATTTTGCGCTTCACTCCGCAACGGATCGTAAACACACCAGCGCAAGCGTGGGAACATTTTTTCCAGCTCGCCGCGAATTCTTTCGCGCGTGGGCGAATGTGTTTCTTCAACGAGAAAGGCCAGCCCTGCGCCGTCGCCGATTTTCCCGCGCAGATCGTTCAGATATTTTTCAAAATCGGCGACGCTCTTGGTTTGGCCATTTTCTGCGATCCGTTTTGCGCGCAGTGGATTGTAAAGCTCGTTGATCGCAGCCTGGACGAAAACATCGCTGGCGCCGTTGCTCATCGGATGCAGCGGATTGCCATCGAGTTTGATCGGACGGCCATCGACGGTGGTAACCAGAAGCGGGATGGCGCCGTTTCGCCGCGGCATCGCCGTGCTGTAGTAGAGAAATTTTCCGGGAATGGTCCATTCCACCGTCTTTGTGAACGGCACCAGATACATTTCCGGCCGGCGACAACTGCTGACACCAAATCCGGCGAGCGCAACGGACGCGCCCATGAGCCTCAAAAAGCTTCGACGACTCCATTCATCTCCGTTTAGTTGCGCGGCGCTGGAAGGAAATTCGCGCTCCAGCCATTCGCGGAATTCCGGCGTGTCGGCCAGTTCATCCGTGCTCCGCCAATAGCGTCGCCCCGAGGTGGGCTCCGGCGGATGTTGAAACACGCGCTTCATAGGACTTCTTGGAGGATAGGCATCTTGCCTGTCTCGGACGACAGGCTTCCAGCCTGTCGAAAATTAAAACGGCGAGCTGGAAGGTCACCGGCCGAGGTCCGAGCCGGACTGGCGAATGGCTCGAAGCCTATCTTCCGATAGCAGCGCAAGGGTCGTGTGATTTTTGCACTCATCGGTGGCACGCCTGGCAGTTCTCCGAGGTCCGAATGTTCCAGCGTTCCTTCAAGGTTTGGCCGATTTCTTGTTGCGTCAGGTGCGTTTTCTTAGACCAATCTTCCGTTACGCCCGCCGGTTTGCCGTACTTGGCGACAAATTCCGCCGGATTCACATCCTCCGGTTTCCAATCGAGATTGGTGATCTGATCTTCCGGTCGCAAAAAATTCTCCGGGTACCTGTGACATTCGAGGCACCATTTCATGCTCATCGGCTTCGCGTCGTACATCGCGGGCATGTGATTGACCTGGCCGTGACAGCTCGCGCAACTGATCCCCCGGTTCACGTGCGCGGCGTGATTGTAAAAGACATAATCCGGCAGCCGATGAATCCAAACCCATTCCACCGGGTCCTGGGTTTTCCAGCTTGCCCGCACCGGCTCGAGCTTCGGATTATCTTTCTGCACCTGTTGATGACAGGCGATGCAGGTTTGGGTAGTCGGGACATTCGAATGCGCGGCTACTTCCACGAAGCTGTGGCAATAACGGCAGTCCATTCCCAGTTGGGTCACGTGAATGTCGTGCGGGAACGGCACCGGCTGGATCGGTTCGTAACCGACCTTGGTATATTTCGGCGTTACGTAATACCAGGTGCCGGCGGTAAGACCGCACACGATCACGAAGCTGCAAATCGCCAGTTTGAGCGGCAACCAGTTGGACCAGCGCGGAAAAAAGTTCGCCATAAAGTTAGCGGCCCCGTTTCAAACTGATCCACCACCGCCAATTTTTCTCCCTCATAAAATCGGCGAAAAGTGGTGGCGGTTTCAGATGAGCAAATGGTTAAGGTTGCACGCGCTGCCGAAACAGTGTGCGCTGATTCTATAAACACGCCACTGCTTGGCAAAAAAAATTTTCGTCCGAGCCGGACTGGCATTTTCGCTTGGAATGACGGAAACAGTCCGATGAAGCGAGCTGTCGCTGCTATTTTGCTGCTCATGGGCAGCATCGCTTCCGCCGCCGAAACAGCCGACACAATTTTCATTAACGGCAACGTTTACACCGTTAACGAGAAGCAACCGCACGCCGAAGCCATCGCGGTCAGTGCGGGATCGTATCGTTTTCGTTGGCTCAAACGCTGATGCGCAAAAACTCCGGAGCGACAAAACACGCATCATCGATCTTGCCGGCAAAACCGTGACCCCGGGTTTCACCGATTCACATTGTCACATTTTTGGAATCGGCGAGCGCGAGATGACTTTGAATCTCGAGGGCACCAACACACTCGAGGATTTCCTGCAAAAAATGAAAGAGCGTGTCGCCAAAACCGAGCCCGGCAAATGGATCACCGGCCGCGGCTGGATCGAGACTTTCTGGAAACCGCCGCAGTTTCCCACCCGGACTGATCTCGACAAGATCGCGCCCGACAATCCGGCCTTTCTGACGCGCGCTGATGGTCACGCCGGTGTAGCAAATTCGGCCGCGTTGAAAATTGCCAACATCGACCAGCACACGCCGAATCCATTCGGCGGACAAATCCTGAAAACAGACGGCGAGCCCAATGGGATGCTGCTCGATAATGCGATGGATTTGGTGGCCCAAAATATTCCGCCGCCGACCGAAGCCGAGCGCGAGCAAGCCCTACTCCTTGGCGTCGACCGCGAGATCAAACTCGGTTGGTGCGAAATTCAAAACGCCGGAAGCGAATTACCGGATCAGGAGATCATCCGGCGCGCCTATGCTGCTGGAAAAATAAAACTCCGCATGATCAATGCAGCCTATGGTCCCGGTGAAGCGGCAAATGCATTGCTGAAAAATGGCGCCACCCTAAATGCATTCGATCACCGTTTCACCCAACGCACGATCAAAGTGATTTTCGATGGCGCACTCGGCTCGCGAGGGGCCGCTCTGCTCGCGCCCTATTCGGATAAACCAGACACCTCTGGTTTCCTCACGCAAAAACCCGAGGACTTGAGACCGATGTTCAAAGAGGCGCTGCGCCGTGGCATTCAAGTCGAGACACATGCGATCGGCGATCGCGCGAACCGACTTATCCTTGATCTCTATGAGGAAGCCATGCTGTCGTTCCTCGACGACAAATACGCTGTGCCTGGTCCGCGCTGGCGGGTCGAACACGCACAAATCCTGAGTGAACAAGATATCCCGCGCTTCGCCAAACTCGGCGTCATTGCCTCAATGCAACCCTCCCATGCAATCAGCGATTTGTTTTTCGCACCGGCCCGGCTTGGAATGGATCGGCTGCGGGGTGCCTATGCCTGGAACAGCCTGATTAAATCCGGCGCAATCATCTGCGGCGGTTCCGACGCCCCGGTCGAACGTGGCGAACCAATGATCGAGTTCTACGCCGCAATCGCGCGCAAAAGCATCAAGGGCGAATCACATGAAGGATGGCATCCCGAGCAAGCCGTCTCGCGCGAGCAAGCACTGAAGATGTTTACGATTAATGCCGCCTACGCCGCTTTCGAAGAAAACGACAAAGGCTCAATCGAAGCAGGCAAACTCGCCGACTTCACTGTTCTCTCGGGCGACATCATGAAAATTGCGGAACCCGAAATTCTCAAGACGCGCTGCGAGATGACCGTGATCGGCGGCGAGATTGTTTACCAGACGAAGTAAACGGGATTAAACGATAGCAGCTTCTCTGAAATCCTGTTAATCCTGTCTAGGAATACAGAGTACTCGTCGTGATATTCGCGTTGCGGCGCGAACTGGACGTTTTCGTTGCCGGTTTCTGGATACTCGAAGATTTTTCCTTCGTAATTGCGAATCACGATTTTCTCGTTGTCGTGATAGAGAATGTAGCCGGGATTGATCGGCACTTTGCCGCCGCCGCCTGGCGCATCGATGACATATTGGGGGACGGCGTAGCCGCTGGTGTGACCACGCAGGCCTTCGATAATCTCGATTCCTTTCGCGACCGAAGTGCGCAAATGCGATGAACCGTTGATAAGGTCGCACTGATAAAGGTAGTAGGGCCGGACGCGGCACATCAACAGTTTGTGCACGAGCGTCTTCATCGTTTCCAGATCGTCGTTCACCCCGGCAAGCAAGACGCTTTGGTTCCCCAGCGGAATCCCGGCATTGGCCAAACGCTCGAGCGCTTCTTTCACTTCAATGGTCAGTTCACGCGGATGATTCACATGCACGCTCATCCAAAGCGGATGATATTTCGACAGCATCGCGCAAAGCTCAGGCGTGATCCGTTGTGGAACGAAAATCGGGATCCGAGTGCCGATCCGCAGAAATTCGATGTGCGGAATCGCACGCAATCGGCTCAGCAAATTCTCGAGTTTACCGTCACTGAAGAGAAGCGCATCGCCGCCTGAAAGGAGGACGTCGCGCACTTCGGTGTGTTGTGCCAGATAACGAAGGGCTTCTTCAAAGTCGGTGTGCAATTCCTGTTCGCCGGCCCCGCTGACGACTCGGCTGCGGGTGCAGTACCGGCAATAGGCAGCGCAACGGTCCGTAACCAAAAACAGAACGCGGTCTGGATAGCGATGGACCAACCCCGGCACCGGCATGTGCGAATCTTCCCCGCACGGGTCCGCCATATCGTAGGGCGAGCTCCATGTTTCTTCGATCCGCGGAATGACCTGCCGCCGGATCGGATCGTCCGGATTTTCCCGCGGGATCAGGTTGAAAAAGTGCGGGGTAATCGCGAGTGCCAGTTTATCGCCGGAAAGCAAAACCCCGGCGCGTTCTTCCTCGCTCAAGGACAGATGTTCCTCCAGTTGCGTCAGGGTGGTGACACGGTTTTTCAGCTGCCACTTCCAGTCGTTCCAAAGCTCCGGCGCAACTTGCTTGCGCCCAGACCAATAGCCCGGCGCGTGGGAGCGGAACGCTTTTTCCTGCTCAATGTCCTGGGTGAGATTCACCATTTTCGTAATTTGTGGGCAAAAAACTTAACGTCGTTAACAATCGTGTCAATGCGCTCAGTTTTACCCTACAGCCTCCTGAATGGATTCGTCTGACGCCGCCCCATCAGGGTTATTCAAACGCAGGACCTTCGCTGCTTTCCAGAAAACCCTCACACAAAGTCCACAAAGGACACGAAGGAGTCCGAGCCGGACTGGCGGATTTCTTTTCTGTCCTCTGCGCGAGGACATTCGGCTTACGCCCATGCATTGCTCGGAATGCCGAAGCGCTTTCCCTCTTCCAGAACATTCCCGTTCATCAGATCTCGATAGTACTCGGTCCAGCCAGCGGTGGGTGAACGAACGTAACCGTGCAGTTCTCCACCGTCGGCGTCGCGTTCGGGCATGACATGGCCCCGCTGGACGAAATGCGCGCAAACGCCGTGCAACCATTCATGGAGCCAGACTTCACCGCGCGCCTCATTCCTCCATGCCGATGATGGCGCGTTCGCGATTGCGGCGTAGGTCGCATCGTTCGTCCATTTGCTTGCACCCATCGCCAGGCCCCAGGCATCGCAAGGAACTGCCATGCCGTTCTTCAAATCGCGCTGCGGCCAAAAAACGAAAATGGAGTCGTATTTTCCCGATGGGGCGAACTCATCCAAATCAGGTCGAATGTCACCTGGCGATGGCCAGAAACGGGATGGCGATTCTCGCGTCAGGGAGGTAAGCGCGTGACCCGGTCGCACAATTTCGTATTCGATCCCAGCCCTGCCATCGGTAAATTCGGAAACGAGATTGGGAAATCCGGCGAACGAATTCAGCGCATCCGTTATTTCGCGCTCGCCAGCTACATGATGAAATCTTTTGCCTGTTTTCTTGGCAGGGCGACGTTCCGCGGAGCCACTTTTCGCTGGCTCGACGGAGTCTCGCCCTACCGGCAAATAGACGTCCAGCTCGCGATAGACGAGCAGAAGCGTTTTCCAGCTTTTCACCAGCTCACGGCAAAGCTTGCATGTAACCGATAATCCGGCACCACCTGTAATGCTGTCGTGTTCATCAGAACCGGAAACTCCGCTGCCAACTCGCCGCTAATCTGGTTGTGCGACGCGATAATGCGTGGCCCAATGAAAACGGACGTAACACCCGTGTCCTCCGCCGCCCGGCCTTGAAATCGGTCAACGTCTTTGCTCTCGCCGGAGACCGCGCATTGGCAGCCGACGACAGTGTTCCGCTTTCGCACCAGGTAATATCCCGGCCCCGCGTTCCAGGTCACGTCGTTGGCAAAATGATAATCATGCGCCCCGTCGCCCCGCAGAGTGAACTGGCCATTCGCTTCCGCGAAAAAATTCTTGTAACGCAACGCAGCCTGCGCGCCAAAAATCCCGTCGTACGACCCGGTGCCGAGGGTGAGGTCGTGCCCGTGAATCGCACTTTCCGGCGCTCCGGGAATTTGCATCTCATGAAATTCCTCCTTCAGCCGACTGGTATCGCCGGTTGGAAATTTGATTCCAGCCAGCGCGATCACTGATGCGGTGCAATCGGGTTCGTGCTCGATCGCGATCGGATTCTTCCCTTCAATTTTGAATTCGCGATACGCGGCGGACGCGAAGTGCCAAACCACCGCTTTCGCCAGGAGCGAGATATCACCGAGCCCGCTCACGGTCCCTTCATCGATGGCAAAGCCTTCGGGCCGCCGGAAGTCGCGGTAGATCAGCGGCGCATTAAATTGCACGGCGAGCCACTCGTTGATGCCATAGCCGATGACGAACTGGGTGATCGAGCTTTCCAATCGTTGTCCGGTAGGATTGGCGACCTCGTCAGCGTCGAACTGCAGCGTGCCGAAATGAGTGAATTGCTCAGCGACTGCTGCGTAGAATCCGCTTGGCGACATTTCCTCCTTTGGCATCGAATTCAACTGCGGCGTGTAACAGCCACACAGATCGCATGCGCGTGTGGCCACAGGGAAAATGATGAGCGCAAGAATGAGTAATCGACGCATCATCAATTGTTGCTCTACCCACCTGCCGGATTCCGTCAATCTGCGCAATCAAGATGATGAGTGACTGAAACCAAAAAATGGCGTCGATGGTGGCACTGGCCGACGCGACCCGCGCCCGTGGGCACCGGGTCACCTTCTTTCTGCTGGGCGATTCACCTGTGTCGGTAGCGGCAGCCGGGTTTGACGTCGTGCCACTGGGTGGGTCCAGCCGAAAATAACCAATCACGTGAGTTTTGTCCGCGTGTGTCCCACCGCTTGGAAGATTCTATTCTATAATCGGGAACAAGCAGTCAGCTCTCACTTTTCCTTACACAGTGTAGGCTTGGTTTTCGTTCGATTTTTTACTTGAATCGCGGCGTGGCTGATAATGATGAGGTGACTTCACTAAGTGCGATTGGCGGAAGGGCGCAAAATGGTGCGTTCGCCTTCGCTACAACTCATTGGAGCGTGGTGCTAACCGCACAGGATGAATCCCCAGCGGCACAAGAGGCGCTGGAGAAGCTTTGTCGCACGTACTGGCGACCTATCTATAGCTTCGTGCGGCGACAGGGGGCTGCGACCGAGGACGCGGAGGATCTTACCCAGGGTTTCTTCGCTTTATTGTTAGAGCGAAAAGATCTGAATACTGTCCGCAAGGAAAAGGGACGACTTCGTTCTTACCTGCTTGCATCGGTGAAAAATTTTCTGGCCGACGAGGCGCGCCATGCGATGGCAGTCAAGCGCGGCAAAGGACAGCGCTTAATTCCATTGGAGGAGACTCGTGAGTGTGAACGCATCGATGTTGAACGGAGCGATAGGTTAACGGCCGATCAAGTCTACGAACGTCACTGGGCGTTTACGGTTCTCGAGCAAGTCATGGCACGACTGCGGGACGAGTATCGCAGCGCGGGCAATTTAAGGTTCTTCGATCAGATGAGGAAAATGCTTTTGGACGAACCGGGCCGGCCTTCGCAAGCCCAGGTCGCCAGCGAATTCGATATGACCGAGAACGCGGTCAAACAAGCGTTTTACCGATTTCGTCAGCGTTACCAAACCTTATTGCGAGAAGAGATCTCCCATACGGTTGCGATGCCTAGCGATATCGAAGATGAGCTGCGCCATCTAATTGCTGTGGTCCGGGCGTAACCTCTGGTAGAATTTTACGCAGTAAAAGCCGGGAACACGCGAGGAAGCTCGGACAATGACCAGCGTAATCAGACTTTGCCCAACGTGCGGGGCGGAAATTCCACCCGACGCGCCAGAAGGAGGTTGCCCGGGTTGCCTGCTCCAGACTGGCCTTGATCCGCTTGTGAGCGAGGATGGACATCCCTCCGATTTAACCCGAGTACAGCCTGCCACGGGAAATGAGCGCTCGTTGGAGATCCTCGGAGACCTGGGCGATTACGAGTTACTGGAAGAAATTGGCAGAGGCGGTCAGGGAATAGTTTATCGCGCGCGACAGAAAAGTCTCAACCGCACAGTTGCACTCAAAGTTATCGGCTTAGGCCAATGGGCCACGAAGGCGCATCTCACGCGGTTCCGTCTGGAGGCGGAAGCTGCCGCCAGCCTCGAGCATCCATGTATTGTTCCCATTTACGAAGTAGGGGAGCGCCATGGCGCCTGTTACTTCACCATGGGACTGGTAGAGGGCGACCAACTCGATGCCGTCTCGAAGCGCGAACCGATGTCGATCCGTCACGCAGCGGAACTGGTCGCCAAGCTGGCCCGGACCGTTCATTATGCGCATGAGCGCGGCATTCTCCATCGAGACATCAAACCCGGAAACATCCTGCTCGACGCAAAAGGCGAACCGCATCTTACCGATTTCGGGCTGGCACGGCTCGTCGAGACAGAGAGTACCGTCACCCGCACGATGGAAGTATTGGGCACGCCTAGTTACATGGCGCCAGAACAAGCGGTGGGTAATAACGCGCGCGTCAGCAGCGCTACAGATGTTTACGGGCTCGGCGCCGTGTTCTACCAATTGCTCACTGGCCATCCACCTTTTGCTGGGGGAACAACCTTCGAAACGGTCCGGCTGGTTTTGGACACCGAGCCCCGACAGCCGCGCCTCTTAAATCCAAAAGTAGATCGCGACCTGGCAACCATCTGCCTGAAGTGCCTCGAAAAAGATCCTCAGCGCCGCTACTCTTCCGCTCTCGCTTTGGCCGAAGACCTTGAACACTGGCTAAAGCACGAACCAATTCGGGCGCGGCGGACCGGCCTTTTCACCCACGGAAGAAAATGGCTGCGACGGAATCCAACTGCTGCGGTGATGGTGGCATCACTGGTCGCCCTCGTTGCGGTGGTGGGCGCAATGATCTGGAAGAGCGACCTTGTCCAGCGTCCAGTCACAACCGGAATCGCGGTGCTTCCATTTGAAGACCGAAGCGAAGACAAAGCGAATGCGTACTTTGCTGACGGCATCCAGGACGAGATTCTGACGCGCTTATCGAAGATTGCCGACCTGAAGGTGGTCTCGCGCACGTCCACGCAGCATTACAAAGGCGCGCCTAGAAACCTGCCTGAGATCGCCAAACAACTTGGCGTCGCCCACATCCTGGAAGGAAGCGTGGAGAAAAGCGGCGATACGGTGCGCGTGAACGTGCAGCTGATCAAAGCGGCTAATGATTCGCATCTTTGGGCCGATACCTTTGATCGCAAACTGACCGACATCTTTTCGGTCGAAAATGAGGTGGCCAAAGCCATTGCCGACCAATTGCGAGTCCACATCAGCGGTCACGAAGAACAAGTCATCGCCGCCAAACCGACGGACAATCCGGAGGCTTACGATGCCTATCTCCGTGGTCGCGCATTTGCAGGTGGCCCGCCGGTCGATAAGTCCAGCGTAGAGGGTGCGATCCATTCTTATCAAGAGGCAGTGAAGTTGGATCCCCATTTTGGGCTGGCGTGGGCGCGTCTCTCCGCTGTGCAAAGTAGCAGTTACTGGTTAGGACACGATCCGAGCCCGGCGCGGCTAGCGGCAGCCAAGGATTCCGCCGATCGCGCTTTCGCGCTCGATCCAAACTTAGCGGAAACGCATCTTGCTCTTGGCTATTATCGCTATTACGGGCAGCGCGATTTCACCGGGGGCCTGGCGGAATTCCAGCAAG
This sequence comes from uncultured Acidobacteriota bacterium, assembly GCA_963825365.1. Classification (GTDB taxonomy): domain Bacteria; phylum Acidobacteriota; class Terriglobia; order Acidiferrales; family UBA7541; genus Palsa-360. Next base: position 13,677 of record CAWGSV010000018.1, read on the forward strand.
CTGAAAAGAGTCTTCCGAATGACGTTGATGTCGTCGAAGCGATCGCCTTTATCCAACGGCGGCTTGGGCATTGGGACGAGGCGATTGCGGGGTTGCACCGCGTCATTGAGCTCGATCCTCGCAACATCAACGCTTATAACGTTCTCGCGGTTACGTATATTGCCCTGCGTCGTTTTCCAGAAGCTCTAGCCATGGTTGACCGCATGCTTGCGCTGGAGCCGGCCAATACAGATGCCCTCGGTCTGAAAGCGCATGTCTTCTGGGCAACGGGGGATCTCCAGGCAGTAGAACCACTGCTTGTAAATCTCATTACCGAACCGCTGTGTCCTGGAGGGCGGTCGCCCGTACGTGGTGTGCAGGCTTTGTTCCAGCGGCGTTACGCCGCGGCCATAGAGATGTTCTCAAATGCAGTGTCCGCCGAGACCAAACGCGCCGAGCCAAACGAGGACGACAAAATTCTTCTAGGTTTGAGTCAGCAACGCGCCGGCGATGTCGCCGCGGCACGCGCGACTTACGAGAAAGCGGCGCAGGATATTCAGCGCGAGCTCGAGAAGGTCGCGCCGGGTTCTAAGACCGAGGCGTGGCTGCATAGCGGTTTGGGTGTGGCCTATGCCGGTTTGGGCGACGCGGCCTCTGCTATCGCGGAGGGACAAAAAGCCATGGCCATGGATCCCAGTTCCAAAGATTCAATGGACGGCCCCGCCCAAGAGGCGGTGATGGCGCAGATCTACGCTTTGCTGGGTGATGCCGATCACGCGATTCCCATTCTCAAGCGGCTGCTGCAGATGCCGTATGCCTGGGCGATTACTCCGGCGTGGCTGCGACTCGATCCAGTGTGGGATCCGATCCGGAACGATCCGCGCTTCCAGAAACTCGTCGCCTCGCCCACGCCGAAGTAACATCTAGGGAGCAGCTGCCGCGGCCCGTTCGACGTCGCTCCCGCCTTTGCTCCACTTCGGCGTGGCGAGCAGGGCAAGACTCCATTTCCTCCGATCCGTGAAATCCGCGCCCTCCGCGGTTCCGCTTTAACGATTGTCAACGGTTCAACTCCGAAAGCATTTGCGAGCAGGCGATTTAACGATTTGCAAACTTTCGCGTAACCTCGCGCCAGATTTTACGCACTACATCAGTGAACGGCCAGAAATGACTTCTCACGACGAGGAGTCAAAGAAGGCCAAAACAAAAAAGGAAATTAAATCATGAAGAAACAAAACATTCTCGCGCTCGCTCTAAAACCGGCGATGCGCGTGACGAAATCAGTCGGTATCGGTATTGTGCTGTTGTTGGCTGCGGCCCTGATCGCCATGATCACGCCGTCGGCTGCGACCGCCGGGCCACCATCCGAGACGCCTACCGCCACCCTGCTGGTGACCGGCCTGGAGGGTACCCGGGCAGCACCGTCGGCCCCGATGGTGCGCTCTACGTCACCGAAGGCTTAGCCGGCAGGATCTCGCGCGTCGACCCCGAAACCGGGCAGGACACGACGTTCGCCAGCGGTCTGCCGCCCTCAATCTCGGCATTGGTAATGGTGGGGTGGTCGACGTCGCGTTCATCGGCAAGACCGCCTACGCACTGGTCACTGTCGTCGCGCTCGGACTCCGGCGGCACCAACGTTGTCGGCATCTACCGAGTGGACGGCCCAGACAGTTTCACTGTCGTCGCTGACATCGGCGCGTTCAACTTGCTCAATCCGCCGACCATCCCGTTCCCGATCGACGTCCCGACCGGATTCCAGTTCGCGATAGAAACATACCGCGGCGGCTTCCTGGTCACCGATGCGCACCTCAACCGCGTGCTGCGGGTCACCCTCGACGGCGAGATCTCCGTGTTCATCGACTTCGACAACATCGTCCCGACCGGGCTGGCGGTGAGAGGCGATACGGTCTACATGGCCGAGGGCGGCCCCGACCCCCACCTGCCCCAAACCGGCAAGGTTGTGTCGTTCGGGCCGAAATCGTCCACCGCTACGGAGGTAGCCTCCGGCGTCCCCTGGGTGCTTGACGTGCAATTTGGCCTCGGTCGCCCCCTTTACGCCCTCTCGTTCGGCACGTTCGACCCGAATACTGAATCCGAATCTTGCGGTGCCGAACACCGGCGCGCTCGTCAAGGTCAACGGGGACGGCACCTTCACCGTGGTCGTGGACGGTCTGGACCAGCCGACCTCGCTCCAGTTCATCGGGCCAATGGGTTTTTGGGGGCTTGACCTGTGACACAACCAAAAGATCAATCCAATCGAGGCGCATCTCTGATGGCGGGAGAAGAGCGCCGCCGCAGCCAGCGAGTGATTATTCGTGTGCCGGTCACACTTGTGCTGGTGGAAAAAGGCAAGACCGTGAAGGTCCCCGCCCACACGGTTGCCGTGAACATTCATGGCGCGATGGTATTGTGCAACCACTCTATTGACGAAAATACGGAACTGGAAATCCAGAATTACCGCACGGGCGAGAAGATTGGCGCTCGCACCACACGGGCACCCCGCGAGAGCCCCGAGGGATTCCTGATCCCGGTGGAGTTTGTCGCCCAGTCCACAAATTTCTGGCAGATCTCTTTCCCTCCCACCAATTGGAAAGCGCTCGAGAACTGACTGCGGGGGCTTTCCTGGGCCTGAATTTCAAGCGTTTTTCATTGCGCATTCGTAGGCTATTCAAACCATCCACGGAATACTCTCCAGGCAGTGTTCATTCTCATTTGTCCGTAAATTGACGCGGGGACTCCATGGGCTGTGGCTTGCGATATTGCCCCCGGGAAGGGCGTCGCTCCGACTGCTGCGGGCAGAAGGCGGGGGCCGTAAAAGGGGTCCAAGAGTTTAGGAAATCCGCCATAAAATTTCACGGGAAAACCCCCGGCCAAATTCTGCATCATAGGGTATTGATAAACGGGGTATTGATAGACGGCGACATTTGCCTGTTGGTCTGGCGGGCATACTTTTGCCGTTGGGTCACTTGGGACTTGGCTGTTTTTCATCCTGGCTTCACCAGAGGGAACTGTGAATAGCTCATCCGCTTCAGATGCGTGTGTCAATGTGCGCGTGTGCCGCGCAAAATTCGTTCCGCAACCGAAAAGCGCTTTGCGCCTCGCGTTGGCGGGATTGCGCCGCGCCGCGCTCGCGCCGCTCGCGCTGACTCTGCTCGCGCCGCTCGCGGTTTTCGCGCAAAGCAACGCCGCGCCCGCGCGAGTTACGGCGGAAATCAGCGAAAGCAGTTTGACGACTCTTCGCGGAAACACGCACCCCCTGGCGCGCCCTCAATACGATCAGGGAAGAGTCGCACCATCCCTAAAGCTGGAACGCATGACAATGCTCTTTCAGCAGACGGCGGCACAGAAATCCGATCTGGAAGCGTTGCTTGCCGCGCAGCAAAACCCGACATCGCCGAGCTTCCATCAATGGTTGACTCCCGCGCAATATGGCCAACGATTCGGCATTGCCCAGGCCGATTTGGACAAAGTCACTGCTTGGCTGCAGGCGCACGGATTCGCTATTGTGGAAACGCCTAAAAGCAAAAATTTCATCGCATTTGAGGGTACGGCCGCGCAAGTCGAAAGAGCCTTCCACGTGGAGATCCACAATTACGCGACGAGTGAGCACAAGTTTTATGGAAATTCCGGCGATCCCTCCGTCCCAGCCGCCCTGGGCTCGATTGTGGCCGGGTTTCGCGGCCTCAACAATTATCAGTTGAAACCCCGGTCAGTGAAGCAGAACCCGATGAGCGGGATTCCGCAGCCGGAATTCACGTCCAGCATTTCGGGGAATCACTACGTGGCCCCCGGTGATTTTGCGGTGATCTACGATTTAAACCCTTTATATAGCGCCAGTACGGCAATTGACGGTACGGGGCAATCCATCGTGGTCGTGGGACAATCCAATGTGGTGCTGGCGGATATTGCCGCGTTTCGGACGGCCGCAGGGCTGCCCGCTAAGGCTCCAACCGTGACCCTTGTCCCATCCTCGACAGATCCGGGCGTGCAGAACGGTGGCGACGAGCAGGAGTCCAGTATCGATATCGAATGGTCCGGCGCGGTGGCCAAAAATGCAACTATCAAATTTGTGTACTCCGGGAATGGAGCCTTTGACGCGCTGCAATATTCTGTTAGCAACAATCTTGCGCCGATTATCAGTATCAGCTATGGCAGTTGCGAGGCCTCAATTCCAACCTCCGAAATCGACGCGCTGGCTGCCATCGCTCAGCAGGCCAATGCTCAGGGAGTTACCATCATCTCCTCCTCGGGGGATGGAGGCGCAACCGATTGCGACGGCGACTTGGGGAATTATCCCGCGGTATTGGGCCTCAACGTGGACGTGCCGGCCAGCATCCCATATGTGACTGCCGTTGGAGGCACGGAGTTTAACGAAGGGACTGGCACCTATTGGAAAGCTGTGACGAATCCCCCAGGTACGGACGTAATTACTTCCGCGCTCTCCTACATTCCTGAAATTGTTTGGAATGATAGCCTGGCATCGCAAGGAACGCAGCAACCGCAACTGGTCTCTGGGGGCGGCGGCGTAAGCACAATTTTCGGCAAGCCCACTTGGCAGACCGGGACGGGAGTCCCCGCCGATGGTTTTCGCGATGTCCCAGACATTTCCATGAACGCATCCACAAGCAATGATTCCTATCTCACTTGCCTTCAGTTCGTCCCGAAGGCTTCCACCACGGGTACGTTCGTTTCGAGCTGTGTCAACGGAACATTTCGTTACACTGACACTTCTGTTCAACTTTACGGCGGCACATCGTTTGGGGCGCCAACATTTGCGGGCATTCTGGCGCTGATCAACCAGAAGACGGCTTCCGCGGGGCAGGGAAATATCAATTACATTCTCTATCCCCTTGCGGCCAGCTCTTCCACCGCGTTTCACGATATTACGACGGGCAACAATGCAAGCCCGTGCGTGCTGGGGAGTCAGAATTGCCCGAACGGCGGCTCCATCGGATACAATGCGGGGACAGGCTATGATCAGGCGACGGGGCTCGGCTCGATTGACGGCACAAACATGGCTAACGCGTGGTCCAGCATCAGCACGGGTGCCGGGTCAACTCCAACCCTAAGCTCTATCAGCCCCACATCCACTGCGGCAGGCTCGACTAATTTTACCTTGACGGCGACCGGTAGCAATTTTGCCACAAACGCCCAAATCCTCTGGAATGGTTCGACTGCGGGCGTCACGATGCAGTCCGGGGGCACAGCAACGACCATCAAGGCCACGATTTCAACCTCGCTTGTAGCCTACGGGACAGTTGTTCCGATTGCAGTGACTGATGACGCGTCAAAGGCAGGGGAATCGTCCACAACACAGACATTTACCGTAAATGGCACGCCTCCGTTGAACGACAACATTGCTAATGCCATTGCGATCACAACGAGCAGCTTTACAAGCACCGTTGACAGTTCCGCAGCAACCACAGAGGCCACCGATCCCAATCCGCTTTGTGCACTGATTGGTGCGAGTCCCAGCACAAATGCGCGAACCAAGACGGTTTGGTGGACTCTCACTGCAGTTTCGAACGGGACTGTAAACCTGAATACGATTGGCAGCGTCTATGACACAACATTATCTGTGTGGACTGGGGCACCCGGAAGCCTTAGCAATGTCGCTTGCAACGATGATATTTCCAACGGCCAGATTACACAGTCCGCGCTTTCATTTGCGACGGTATCCGGCACAAAGTATTACATCATGGTGGCTCCTTATGGTCCTCCTGACACCGGTTCGGATTTGCTTGGGGGCAAGACTGTCTTGAACGTGACGAATGCCAATCCGTCTCCATTGAGTGCTTCTCCTAATTCTCAAACCGTTGCCGCAGGCAATTCGGCCACTTACATGATTACGGATGCCTCGGCTAGTTCGTATCCGCTCACCTGCACGGGTTTGCCAAAGGGGGCGACTTGTGGCTCCGTGACTGTTTCCGCGAATTCGACAGCTTCGTTGGTTATCTCCACTACATCGCGCACTGCAAGCGTTCCGCCGCCGGGAGCGAATCGGCCTATGCGCTGGCGCCCATATATTGGAGCTTTGTCTTTCTTGGCGGTTTTCATCTGCATTCTTTGGGGAACCGGTAAGCGGCGAGTTACATCACTTGTGCCGCTGGGCACCATGGCTCTATTCCTGGTGTTAGTCGCTGTCGGTTGCGGTTCAAGCGGAAGCGGTGGAGGAGGAGTGACCACCAACCCGAATGGCACGCCCGCTGGCACTTATAACATTACAGTGACCGGATCCGGATCGGTATCAACTACTGTTACGCTAATTATTACTTAGCGCGTTTGCACGTAACGCGGGCTTCAGCCTGTGGGGTTTCGGCCTTGCAAGAACTAAACCCCGCGGGCTGAAGCCCGCGCCACTAACCTGCCATTCTCACAAGCTACGTTTACACGCCGTAGGGGCACGGCAATGCCGTGCCCCTACAACTGCGACACCAGCAGAATCTGAAATCTTTCAAAAAAATCCAGAAATATAAGGCTTGCTACTGAGAAACTCAGGCTAATGCCCTGCTTTGAAATGTATTCAGGTGGGCTGCTTGTATTTGCGAAGCTCGCGGAATTGGCCCACTCTAACACTCACCGCTCATCAGTCTCGCCAATCACAAATCTCAAATCTCAAATCACAAATCACTTCATCTCCCCATATTTTCTGGGCAAAGTGTCCGGATCGAGATTGCCGCCGGAGAGAATGATTCCGATGCGCAGCTCTTCGCCTTCAATCTGATGATGTAGGGCAGGGGATGCAGCGACGGCTCCAGAGGGCTCAACCGTGCTGCGCAGGTGTTCCGTGAGCAAGTGCATGGTCTGCAGGATTTCGTCTTCGGTGACCAGCATGATGCGATCGACTCGTTCGCGCAGGATGGCAAAGGTGCGCGCTGAAAGAGTGGCTCGCAGTCCGTCGGCAATCGTGAATTGGATGGAGGCGGGCTCCATCTGGCCGGAGGCGAAGGAGCGCGCGGCGTCATCCGCATTGGACGGTTCGCAGCCGATCACCTGAATTTCCGGGCGCAGGGACTTGGCCGCAATGGCCGTGCCCGAAAGCAACCCGCCGCCGGAGACGGGCGCGCAAATAATATCGAGGTCGGGAATTTCTTCGAGCATTTCCAGCGCTGCCGTGCCTTGTCCGGCGATCACGCGGTCATCGTCATAGGGATGAATGAGCGTGCCGCCCGTGGAGCGCAGCAACTCGGCCGCGGCAACTTCGCGCGCGGCAAGCGTTGGCTCACAAAAAGAAATGTCCGCTCCGTAGGCTTCCACGGCGCGCACCTTCACTTGCGGCGCGTTTCGGGGCATCACCACCCACGCGCGGATGCCGCGCATTTGCGCCGCCAGTGCCAGCGCCGCGCCATGATTTCCGGAGGAGTGCGTCACTACTCCGCGCGCGGCCTCCGCTTCGCTGAGGGAAAAGACCGCGTTGGTCGCGCCGCGAATTTTAAACGATCCGGAGAGTTGCAAATTTTCGCACTTGAAATAGAGCAGAGCGCCCGCCAGCTCATCCAGCGGGTAGGAAATCATCACCTGCGTTTCCTCGATGTGCGGAGCAATACGCCGGCGCGCCTCTTGAATGGCTTGGAGGTCGGGTCCGGTGAAAGTCGGGGTGTCGGATGCGCTCATTGGGGGAACCTCACAGGAAGGCGCATTATGGCATAACTTGTTCCGCGCTTCGCTCGGAATGACAAGATAGTTTGCCTGTTTCGCAAGCCGCGCGGCCCGCGCTACCGTGGACAAAGCAGCTTACTAATTTCCGCTGGAAGAAATTCGCACGGTTGTCTTGGCGCTGGACACATTTTCAAATTGGTCGTAAACGCGCACCGTGACCGTATGTTCGCCCGGCTGAAACCTTCTGCAATTGAAAATCGTAATTCTCACGAGGAGCGTCGCTCAGCCCGCCCGCGGGAAATACCAGCGTCCAATCTCCGGCATCCACGCTGTATTGCGCGCGCGAAATGAAGCTCACCGGGGCGCTGGCCTGAAATCGCACGCGCACTCCCGCGCTGACGGCCTCAGCCGTGAGCTGAGCGATGGACGGCGGAGTGTTGTCCACAACGAAGCGGTCGGATTCGCGCTCGGAAGAAAGTCCCTCGCCGGTGGGGTTGGATGGAGCGTCGCTGGCAACGATCTTCAGGTAGTAGGCGCCGTCCGGCATGGACGTTGCGTCCCAGGAATAAAACTTTGTGTCCAGCTTGTCCTTGAGCAGCTTCCAGGCGGTTTCGTTTTCGCCGCGAAAATAGACGGAGAATTCCAGCTGGTCGTCATTGGCGTCGTCGGCGGTCCACAGAACGGATTGATATCCTTTTTGCGAAGTGCCCTGCGGAACGGGATCGAAACGCGACGATCCCGACGATGTCACCAGATTTGAAATCGATGTGACCGTGAATCCCGAATTCGAGGAAGATGCGGAAGGCTGCGGCTGCGGCATGCGAAGTGGCGCGGAAGCCTGCTGGCCGGAGACCCCAGAGATCCCTTGGACGCGCACGCCTGGATCCTGCACCGCAATGGCAGTCACTTCCGGAGCGATATTTTTGGGCAGATAGGCGATGCTGAACCAATCGATGGCGGCGCGGGCGCGGAGTTGGCGTTCGTTCCGCCGCCGCGCAAAACTGCCTTCCACTGCACGAAACGCGCGGCCGGACAATCCAGTTTATCTCCGGAGGGATTTGAATACGGGCCCGCCCAGTCGCTCCAGTTGGAATCGGGATCGGAAGTGTTTCCCGAGCGCGCATAAATGGCGATGCGCGCGGCAGCGGCGCCGTTTGCCGGGCGCCACATTTTCACCCAGCCATGTCGGTGCGTCCCCAGCGGGAAAAAATGTGCGCGTCGAAGGGCTGCGATTCGTAGGTTCCTTCGGATTCGCTTTCCGGCCCCAGCGTGAAAATTTTCCCGGGATTCGCCGCGGCCAGAAACAGTTTTCCGCCGGCCCCTGTGGCGATCGAAGTGACCTGGCGGGAAGTCGCCTTCACCAGTTTGGAGAAAACGTGATTGCCTTCGAGTTCCAGAACCGCGCCGTCATTTCCGGTTCCCAGCAAAAGTTTTCCGCCGGGCAGAAGGCCCATGCGCATAAACAACCTCATCGCGCGAGCTCCACAATTCCTCGGGAGATCCGTCCGGGGCAATTCGATAGACGGAACTCGAATTCACGGTGGGAAGCGGAGTGAAAGGATTGGGCTGCGCCTGCTGAGGGGCGGCCGTACCGTTTCCACCGGGGCCAATCGTAATCACGAAATTGGAAGTCGTGGTTGTGTCCGTGGTGATGGGTCGCGGCTGGCCCGGCGCCTGCGCGGTTTTTTCGCCGACCGCGGCGACGTACAGATCGCCGCTCGCGGTCTTGCAGCAGCGAGGTGATTTCCTTTTTGGAAGTTTCGTACAGCACGAATGCGCGGCGGTTGTTGGCGGCCTTTGGAATGCGCAGAACGCGCCCGCTTGGCTCGGTTCCGGCCAGCAGATTTCCAGCGGCATCCAGCGCCAGCGATCGAATATGAGTTTCGTCGCTGGAATAAAAAACCTGTCCCTTGCCGTCCGGCGCGACGACGAAAATTTTCCCGGTGTCGCCTGTTGCCACGTACAGGGTTCCGTCCTTGTCCACGGCCAGGTCCCAGATGTATTTGGTTTTAGGATCGAAGAAGACGGAGGATTGGCCGGCTGGCGTCACCTTGTACACTTTTCCGTCGGGCGATGTGCCCACGAACAGATTTCCCGGCGGCATCCAGGGCGAGGGCCTGGGCCGCGAGTTCGGACGATTCGAATACCGTGGTGGACTTGCCGCTGGCGTCGACGCGCAGCACTTTGGCGTTCGAACCGCCCGCCGCATAGAGATTTCCCTTGCGTCCGCGCGGATTTCCAGCAAGAAGGCCAGGTTGGCGTCGGCAAATTCAGCGAAGCGCGGCGCGAGAAACATTTTGCCGTCGCTGCGCAGCGCCACGCCTTTGGCCGTGCCTTTGTCAAAATCTTCAAACGTGGATTGCCGCCACCAGCGCGTGTGCTCGGCCAGCGCGGGCGCGGCAACCGCCAGCAGCGCCGCGGCGAAAAGGATCAGCGAGCGCGGTCCAGAGAAAGCGTTTGCTCTTGCAGCGCGCCGATTGCCTTCGTTCGAAAATGCATTGCGCATAAGACTCCTCAAGGAGCCGGCGACGCGCGCCAGCCTGACGCTTACTTGATTTGAATCGTAATGGATGTGGATCCCTGAACGATCTGATCGAGCGGCAGCGACCATTCTCCGGCCGCCGATTCCCGAACGACCTGCGAACTTGCCGGGCCGCCGCGCTGGTCAAGAAGATTGATTTGGGACGCGGGCACGTTCGGCATCACCTTGTCCTGCACCACCATGGTCGGGGAGGATCCCAGCAGCGTGACGTACAGCCGATTGTTTCGGCGCTCGCGGTTCAATACCGAGATGAGCTGTTCGAGGTTGTCCAGGCGCGCCTGCGAGCCGGAGACGACGCTCATGCGGTTCAGAGTGGCCGGAATCGCTGGCCAGAATCTGCATGGAGGTGCCGCGCACGGCCTGCGGCGGAATCGTGATCTGCACGTCGCGAATCACGGGCGATCCGCGATAGGGCCGCAATTGCACGCTCACTTGACCGTGTCGCCGGGCTCGGCTTCGGATTTGTCGAGCCACGCGCCCTCGATCGTCATCTGGCGGCGTTCGGGCAGTGGCCTCCATGCGCAGCGTCACGCGTTCGATGTTCGCGGTTTCAAATTGGTTGGAGAAAATTCTCTGAAAAACGTTCTGCACCGCGCCGGCGACCGACATGCCGTCGGGGATAAAGGAATCGGTGGGCGTAAAAAGATTGTCCAGCGTGACGCTGGAGTGGCCGGCGATGTCGATCCCTCCGGTCAGGTGCAGCGTCGTCCCTTCGCCGTACACGCTGCTTTGCACCAGGCCATTGAGCGCGGCAATGCCCATCAGAATCGGCGTAAGTTTTGGATTGGACATCATTCGAAAGGAGAGAGTGCTTGTCTCCGTCGGGCGTCGCCACGGTCATGTCGATGGGAATCAATTTTGGCGCGGCGCCCAGGCTGCCCACGACGGCGGTGACGCGATCCTGGCTGAACGATCCAATCGTGCCGCCGACATTTACAATTTTCGTGGATTCCAGTTCGGAGCTGAGCGTGGTCAGAACGCGCGCGCGCGCCATGGGCATCTGCACGGAGCCGAATCCGAACAGCGGATGGCCGCAGACGTACACGCGCCCGTCCACGATGGCGGTGACCGTGCACGAGGCATTCAGCGACATATCGCCTTCCAGGAGCACCGCGCTGACCATGTCTCCCGGGCGAATGTCGCGTCGTCGGGCCGCGCGTCAACGCTGCCGCCCTGCGCCGCTGCCATTCCATACGCGGCAAATTCGTGCTCGAATTGCCGGATCGCCGCGGCGCTGAAGCCTGAAAAGACCAGCGGGGAATCGATGGGCGTCAGAAAACTGCCACCGGAAATTCCGGCGCGCGACGCCCAATCCGAGGGAATCTCGAATCGCGCGTCCAGCTGTTGCGAGCGTTGAGAATCAGGTTGCGATGGTCCCGCCGCGCCCTGCGTGGACTCCGCGCGAAGCACGCCCGGCTGGCCCTTGGGCAGGCTCAGAATATTTTCAATCGGCGTGACTCCGGCCAGCGGTTCCTTGTTGAACTGGCCGAGCTTGAGGGACAGCGCCCCGGCAAGTTTCCCTTCAATGTAGACCGGGCTGCCGCTCATCCCGGCGACCACGCCGGTGTGCTCCACCTTCGGGCCGACCAGTTGCACGAGGATGATGGATTCCTCGGGCGCCAGAAAATTCGGCATCACGCCGATCACCACCAGATCGAATTTCTCAATCTGGTCACCGGCAAAAATCGTGTAAGCCTCGCCCTTCATCCCGGGTTGCACTTGCGAGAGCGGAAAAATATCAGGATCGGCGGCGAACAGCGCCGGTGCGAGCAGAGATATGAAAAGGGCGGCGAGCACAATTCGCCCGCACGAGGGGTAAAATGGATTGCGCTGGCATGTTTTAGTTCGGTGCATTAACTTCCTATAATACGCGCGCCGCCAGCCGGAATCAATCGCAGGGATGCGCCGAAAAGCGCCGGCATAGGCTCAGCATTCCGATGGGGCCGGATTGCATTACTATCATGATCGGTGGAGATTCAGGAAACATTCAGCCAATTCGTACTAGAATAGGCGGCCAATAGACAGGCGAGCTTCGGCGCAAGGTTTGTCGCTGTACTTTCGGGCTGAGAAACAAATATGCATATTTCGGCGCCCTTTATACGACGGCCGGTTGCAACATCTTTGTTGACTGTTGCCATTCTGCTCGCCGGCGGCGTGGCATTTTATTTCCTCCCCGTCTCTGCGCTACCCCACATCGATTTCCCCACAATTTCCGTGCGCGCAAGTTTGCCGGGAGCAAGCCCGGAGACCATGGCCTCTTCGGTGGCCACGCCGCTGGAGCGGCAATTTGGGCGCATTGCCGACGTCACGCAGATGACCTCCTCCAGCCAACTGGGCACCACGGGAATCACGCTGCAGTTCGAACTGGATCGCGACATCAATGCGGCGGCCAGGGACGTGCAAGCGGCCATCAACGCTGCGGCCGGACAATTGCCCTCGGGACTGCCCAATCTGCCAACCTATCGCAAAGTTAATCCATCCGAAACCGATATCCTGGATATGACGGTTACGTCGGATACGCTCACCAGGGGCGCGCTATACGATATTTGCGATTCATATCTGGCGCAAAAAATCTCGCAGGTCGATGGAGTGGGCCTGGTGCGCCTTTCCGGCGGATCCAAGCCCGCCGTCCGCGTGGATTTGAATCCTAACGCCCTGGCGCATTATGGAATTGGTCTGGAGGATGTGAGGGCCACGCTTGAGGCTGCCAATGCCAACATTCCCAAGGGGGCTTTGGAGAATGGTTCCAATCGCTGGATCGTGAGCGATAGCGATCAACTTCTTCAACCGGAGGAATATGCAAATTTAATTGTCGCCTACCGCAATGGCGCTCCGATCCGAATCAGTGACATCGCCAAAGTTACCGAAAGCGTTGAAGACGTTCGCAACGCTGGATTTGCAAACGGCCAAACGGCCGAGTTGATGGGAATTGGCCGGCAGCCCGGAGCCAATATCATTGAGACCGTGGACAAAATAATGGCGTTGATCCCGGAATTGAAAGCGTCCATTCCTCCCTCGGTCAGGCTGGACACCAATTACAATCGCACCACCACCATTCGCGCGTCGGTGAAGGATATCGAATTCACGCTGCTGTTGACCGTCGCGCTTGTGGTCATGGTTATTTTTCTTTTCTTGCGCAACGCATGGGCCACCATTATTCCCAGCATCGCGGTGCCGCTGTCCATCGTCGGCACCTTCGGCGTGATGTACGTGCTGCACTACAACCTCGACAATCTTTCTCTCATGGCGCTGGCGATCTGCACGGGCTTCGTGGTGGACGACGCCATCGTGGTGATCGAGAACATCACGCGCTATCTGGAAGAAGGACTTTCGCCGATGGAGGCGGCCATGAAGGGTTCGCGCGAGATTGGCTTTACGGTCCTCTCCATGAGCACCTCGCTGATCGCCGTTTTCATTCCGCTGCTGCTGATGAGCGGGATCATCGGAAGGCTGTTTCGCGAATTTGCAGTCACTTTGAGCGCGGCGATTCTTGTTTCACTTTGTGTGTCGCTGACGACCACGCCCATGATGTGCGCTCAATTTCTGAAATCGCAAAAGGGAGTCAGTCACGGCAAGGCCTATCAAGCCATCGAGCGCCTATTTCAATGGAGCGTGGAAACCTATGCGGCGGGATTGCGCTGGGTGTTGCGCCATCAGCCCTTTATGGTCGTGGTAACGGGCGCGACCATCTGCCTGAGCGTGTATTTATACGTCGTGATTCCCAAGGGATTTTTCCCGCAGCAGGATACCGGATTGATGGCCGCAAATATCGAAGGGGCGCAGGACACTTCTTTCGCTTCGATGCAGGAAAAATTAAAACAATATACGGACATCGTCATGAGCGATCCGGCGGTGAAATCCTTGGTGGGCGAAGCCGGAGGCGGAGCGGAAAACACCGCGCAGATGGAGATTGAATTGAAGCCGCTCAATCAGCGCGACGTCAGCGTGTATCAAGTGATTGCTCGGCTGAAGCCCAAACTTGCGGTGATTCCCGGCGCCTCGATATTCCTGCGGGCCTATCAGGACATCACCGTGGGCGGGCGAATCAGCAGTTCGCAATATCAATACACGCTCTCCAGCGAAAACCTGGACGATTTGCTGCAGTGGGCGCCGCGCGTGAGGGCCGCCCTGGAAAAAATACCCGAATTGGGCGACCTTGACAGCGATCAGCAAACTCGCGGCCTGCAAGCTTCCCTGGCGATTGACCGCGACACTGCATCACGGCTGGGAATTTCCCCGCAAGTGATTGACAACACGCTTTACGACGCCTTCGGGCAGCGGCAGGTCTCCACGATTTTCACGGAACTCAATCAGTATCACGTGGTGATGGAAGTGGATTCCGCATTCCGGGAGAGCACCGACGGCATTCGAGGGCTGTATGTGAAATCGGCCAAAGGCAATCTGGTGCCGCTCAGCGCCTTTACTCACTATGAAACCAGGAATACTGCGCTGGCCGTGAACCACCAGGGGCAATTTCCCGCGGTCACTATTTCCTTCAATCTGGCGGATGGAGTTGCGCTGGGCGATGCCGTAAGCAAGATTGAAGCAGCCACTTTGCGAATGAATCTTCCCGCCGATATTCATCCCACATTTCAAGGCAATGCGCGCGCGTTTCAGGCCTCGCTGGCAAGCCAGCCATGGCTCATTCTGGCCGCGCTGGTCGCTGTCTATATTGTTTTGGGAGTGCTGTACGAAAGTTACATTCATCCGGTAACGATCCTTTCCACGCTGCCGTCCGCCGGCGTGGGAGCCTTGCTGGCGCTGCTGGCGTTTCACGCGGATTTGACGGTCATTGCGCTGATCGGAATTATTCTGTTGATAGGAATCGTCAAGAAGAACGCCATCATGATGATCGATTTCGCGATCGATGCGCAGCGCTCGGGAAAATCTTCCGAGGAATCGATTTATCAGGCATGCCTGCTTGAGATTTCGACCGATCATGATGACCACGGTGGCGGCGCTTTTCGGAGGGCTTGCCGCTGGCCTTGATGCCCGGAACAGGTTCGGAAATGCGCCGGCCGCTGGGGATCAGCATCGTGGGCGGTTTGATGGTCAGCCAGGCGCTTACGCTGTATACGACTCCGGTGATTTATTTGTATATGGATCGCCTGCAATCTCGAATCAAGCGACGCAAGGAAGCTGGAGTTTTTGGTGGAAGCGCGGCGCGGCCGAGTTCCATCACCGAGCTGCCGCTAACCTAGCCATCCAGTTTCACAATACATAAGGATTCACGAGCTTGAGTAGCACAGGCACTCTTGCCTGTGCGCTTTTCTGACCATTTAAAGTAATCTAAAAGCGACCATTCTCGAAAATCGCACAGACAAGAGTGCCTGTGCTACTCAAACCCACGGCAAAATGTTCCGCGGCAGCCGCAGTTGCAAAACATTTCTTCCCGAGGCAAACTAATTTTTATGAGCACATACGACATGATATGCATTGGCGCGGGGCCCACTGGGCTGGCCTGCGCGATTGAAGCCAAGCGAGCCGGGATGCGTCCGTTGGTGATCGACAAAGGATGCCTGTGCAATTCCCTTTACCATTATCCCGTGAACATGGTGTTTTTCACGACGCCCGAGCTTTTGGAGATCGGCGATTTGCCGCTCACCATTGCCGCGGAAAAGCCCACGCGCAGCGAGGCGCTGAAGTATTACCGCAAATGCGTCGAACATTACGATCTTGATTTGCGGCTTGGCCACCTTGTGGAGCGCGTGGAAGGCTCGGACGGAAAATTCAGCGTGCACACGCGGGACGAGCAGGGAACTCCAGCGCAATTTGCCGCCCGGAAGATTGCCGTGGCAACCGGCTACTACGACTTGCCAAATTTCCTGGGCATTCCCGGAGAAGACTTGCCGCACGTTTCGCACTACTACACGGAGCCGCACCCTTTCTGGCGCCGCAATGTAGTGGTGATCGGCGGGAAAAATTCCGCCGCGGAAGCCGCGCTGGATCTTTACCGTAATGGAGCCAACGTCACCATGGTTCACCGGCGCGCGGTGCTGGGTTCGACGATCAAGTATTGGGTGCGCCCGGACATCGAGAACCGCATCAAGGCCGGGCAGATTCGCGCTCTTTTTGAAACGGACGTGAAGCGCATCGAGGAAGGCCGCGTAGTGGTTTCCAACAGCACGGGCGAATTCTCAATTCCGGCGGATCAGGTATTTGCGATGACCGGATACCATCCCGATTTCCAGTTCCTGCGCTCGCTGGGAGTTGCGCTCGACCCCGAAACCAATAAGCCCACCATGAACGCGCAAACCCATGAGAGCAATGTCCCGGGAATTTTCGTAGCAGGAGTGGTGATCGGCGGAAACCACACCAGCGAAATCTTCATCGAAAACGGGCGTTTTCACGGCAAGCAAATTATCGCTTCATTGACTGGCGGGCGCACACATTCCAGCAGTGCTGTTTGACACTATTTTCCGCGCGATGCTACATTGATTGGCACAGAGCCGAAGTAGCTCAGTTGGTAGAGCAGTCGATTCGTAATCGACAGGTCTCCGGTTCAAGTCCGGACTTCGGCTCCATACTTTCTCCAAGCCATTTATCGTCAGTGAGTTGAGGTTGCAGCTAGCCCGTGGCGCCTCGGCTTTGCGAACATCTGGGAACAAAACCTCAGCGACTAAATTTCTCATCGTGTTCGTCGATGATATTCGCCGCCGCTTAAGCCGCCTAGATCAATCACAACGGCGATAATCAGAATTAGTAAATTAATACCCGCCAGAGGCTGCCGCGTATTGGTCATCCACGCATACGCCAACGTTGTCAGAGGTAAGAACAAAAACCCGAGCAGAGGCAACAGCATGCCGTGATACGCTCGTTGCAAATAATTGGAAGTCAGGAACAACCAAACCAGTGCGATTCGAGGGAATGCCAGAAAGACGATCAATACCAGACAAGGCATAAGGTTCTCCTATCGCATTACACGAGTTCACGCAGCCCGGCGCCCGCTGAAGAGATGAATCACTAAGAAAACGACCGCGAGTATAAGCAAAACGTGAATGAGCGCCGCGGCCACGTGGAAGACCACGAATGCCCCAATCCATGTGAAGAATAAAACCAGCGCGAGGGCAAGAAATAAAAACCTCATCAATAGACCCCCCTTATTACATGCCATAATATCACTCTTCGGCGAGTCCATATTCTCGCCCGGCCCGAGGGCCGCATCCCGAATAGACCGTGCGATGAAAACCGCTCGCGGAGAAATCCAAACAGCCCTCACAGTTCGTGCATCGAACCGTTTCCATTTGCCGCGCGCCTAACCGGGGATGAACATGCGCACGGCCGCCAAACCCATGACCACTGTCGCTATCCAGGCAATTATTTTGAGAGGGCGGCTCGCAGTGTAATCGCCCATCACAGCTTTCTTCGAAACCAGCAAAATGATTACCACCATTAGAGGTACGGCCACGACCCCGTTAATGACCGCGCTCCAGAATAAGGCTCTCATTGGACTGATCGGCGAATATTGGAGCAGGAGCCCTGCGAGCACGCTCACGGCTATTACGCCATAGAAGCCTCGCGCATCGGTTGCCTTGCGTTCCAGGCCCCAGTTCCAACCCATGGCCTCGCACATGGCGTAGCCGGCCGAGCCGGCCAACACTGGCACTCCAATCAAGCCGACGCCCAAAATTCCCAGCGCGAATAGCATGTAGGCAAAATTGCCTGCCAGCGGCCGAAGAGCGCCGGCAGCCTGCGCCGCCGTACGGATGTTGGTAATCCCTGCGGCGTAAAGCGTGACGGCGGTCGCCAGGATTATGAAGTATGCCGCGATATTGGAGTAAAGCATGCCGCTCCAGGTGTCCCACCGGATGCGGCGGAGTTCCGTACCTGCCGCACGCGGATTGCGTACGAGTGGCGCAGACGGCTGTCCTTTGCGCATGTCCTCGACCTCCTCGGACGCCTGCCAAAAGAAAAGGTAGGGGCTGATGGTGGTGCCAAAGACGCCGACGATTACCGCAGCGGCGCTGGAATTTAGTGTGAACCTTGGCCAGACCGTCCGCAGAGCCACCTCTCCCCATGGCACGTGCACCGTGAACAGGACAGCGGCGTAAGCCAACAGAGAAAGGGTGAGCCACTTCAGGTACACCACGTAGCGGTGATAGGGGATGAGAACCTGCAGGAGCAGCGTCCCCAACACGAAGATCAGCGTCATGAGATGACGATTGATGCCGGTGACAAGTTCTCCGACTTCGCCTACAGCAGCAACGTCGGCGGCGATGTTGAGCGTATTGGCGACCAGCAGCAGAAGTACAACACCACGAAGCACACCACGCGGGAAGCTGGCCTTTATGTTGGCGGCGAGACCTTTGCCTGTAACCCGTCCTATGTCCGCGCACATGGTTTGAATCGCGGCCATCAAAGGGAAACAGAGCGGCATCGTCCACAGCATGTTGAAGCCGAATTGAGCGCCCGCCTGAGAGTAGGTGGCTATGCCACTGGGGTCATCGTCGGCCACGCCGGTGATAAGTCCCGGACCAACCCGCGCCAGCGGGTGCTCCTTCACGCGGTTCCAAAGAACCTGAATGACGTTCACGCGGCGCGGCATATTAGCGCTTTTATTCAAGTCGAAATTTCCGATCCATACATTTGGCTAGCAAATCGTACGCTTCCCTCATCCTCGACACAACGAACTTGCCAATGGATTTGCGTTTGCCCCGAGCTACTGACTGTCGAACTCTCCGAAAATTCAGTGTCAAATCCCGCGACTTCACGATAAAGGGCGACGCCATTCTTGGATGTTCACAACAGGACAGATGGAAACGCTTCCGAATAGGCTACAATCCCTCACGAAATTGGGTTTCGTAAATGCCATCACGGAGGCCGATTCAGCCCAGCGCCAGGAACATGAACCCGCCCGGTCCGATCGAGGCTCCCTCTTCGCAACGCTCGCTTGCCGCTTCCAGCAAGCGCGTGGTGCCTTGGCTGATCGCCATGGCGTTTTTTATGGAGTCGCTGGACACCACCATTCTCAATACAGCGGTGCCCACCATGGCAGCCGCACTCCATGTTGCCCCACTCAGCATGAAGTCGGTGCTTGCAAGCTACACTCTGAGCCTTGCGGTTTTCATTCCGATCAGCGGCTGGATGGCGGACCGCTTCGGAACACGCCGCGTGTTCGCCTCCGCCATTGGCATCTTCACGCTGGGGTCATTTCTGTGCGGCATTTCGAGCAATCTTCATGCATTAGTGGCCTTCCGCATCCTGCAGGGCTGCGGCGGATCCATGATGGTGCCCGTCGGGCGGCTCACCGTGGTACGCACATTCGCCAAATCCGAACTGGTGCGCGCCATGAGCTTCGTGGCCATTCCCGGCTTGATTGGTCCCATGCTGGGGCCGATTGCCGGCGGCCTGATCGTCGGATATTTTCACTGGAGCCTGATTTTCTTTGTGAATATTCCGATAGGCCTTGCTGGTTTGTTCCTGGTTTACCTGCACTTGCCGGACTACCGCGAACCCACCAACCCTCTCGATGTGGCCGGGCTTATTCTTTTTGGATCCGGCGTCGCACTGCTCTCGTACGTGCTGGAGGTGTTTGGTGAGCACACACTGAGCACGGGCGAAATCCTGACTTTACTTGCCTTTTCCATTCTGCTGCTTGCGGGTTACGGTTTTCACGCCACAAAGACCGCGTATCCTATGCTGAATCTCATCCTATTTCGAATTCGCACGTTTCGAGCGGCAGTGGGCGGTACCTTCCTCACTCGCCTCGGCATTGGCGGCATCCCATTTCTCTTTCCACTCTTGTATCAGGTTGGCCTGGGGTTCACGCCGATTCAATCCGGTCTGCTGATGATGCCGCAGGCAATCGCGGCCATGAGCCTGAAGGTGATGATGCCGCGGATTTTGGCACGCTTTGGATACCGTGCCGTGTTGGTTTCAAATACCCTGATCATCGGCGCGCAGATTTTGCTTTTCGCAACCATCGGGTTGGGCACGCCGGTATGGCTGATCGTGACAGAAGTATTCTTCTATGGATTCTTCACGTCACTGCAATACACGAGCATGAATACCCTGGTGTATGCGGATGTCAGCGAGCAACAGGAGAGCAGCGCAAGCTCCATCGCCAGCACGACCCAGCAGATGGCCATCAGTTTTGGCGTCGCTTCGGCGTCGCTGGTGACTGCGTTCTTCGTTCCCGATCGCCATACTTCCAGTGCTCCGCAATTCATTCACGGAATCCACAGGGCGTTCCTTGTCCTTGGCGGAATGACACTGCTCTCCACCATCGTCTTTCGCGAATTGAAAAGAGGGGACGGTGATGCGGTAAGCCAGCGCACGGAGCAGCACGCCGGGTAGGAGCGGAAGAGCGCTTGACGGCAGGCAGACATTCCACCGAAGCCAAAAACCCACCGCGGCCGCGGGCTGAAATCTCGCGGGGGAGCTTTGCACTATTTCTCACCGTTGTCGCGCTTGCGCCACCATATCGATTAGAACGCTTCTCGCTTCCGCCGGACTACGTACTTCCTTGGAGAATGCAATGCGTACGCCGCGCGGGCCTTCTGCGGTTTTTAAACGCACCTGAAAGCCGAGCCGGTCGACGGAGGTCATCGTCGTTTGCTGAGACTCAATCCCAGCAAATGCCCTGGCAAGCAGTGTAAGCGCTTCCCCATGGTCAGTATTCATGTGCTGGATGATGTCAACTGCGGCGTCAGCCAGCGGGTCGGGTCGTCCCTGCAGATAATCCGAAGCGGTAACCCAGCCCATCACACCGAAGCCGCCCACGTAATAAACGTCCACCACGTTCAAGCGATAAAAGGAAAAATCTTCAAAGTCCACCCAGTTTTTGCTGTTGGCATAACGCTCCAAATAAAGCTTACGTACCCCAGACACCTCGGGCTCTGGTATCAGCTCAACATTTCCTACCAAGGTGACTCTGGACGCCCCCAAGGGATCACCGCTGGCGTCGGCCTGAGTTACTAACAAGCTCGCGCGCGGGTCGGCCATCAGGTTTTGAGTGTGCATGGCCATCGTGCTGATGAGAAAGACGGGATACCCGTTTTCGTCCAGCGCATAGGGCATCACGGATCCAAAAGGAAATCCTTGCTGCTTCCGTGAAATCGTTGAAAGAGTGCCAATGCGACCGAGGTGCAATAATGTGCGCGCTCGCTCGGCATAAGTAGGCTCAGCAATAACAGGCTGGTTTGTCGCTGTGCCTGAACCGGCGTGTTTCCCGGTCGGTAATGAAGACATTGCATCTCTCCTCAGCGATCACTGGGCCAATCGCGCCTGATCGCTGTGGCGATTATGCCTGTCCTAAACCATATCCGAAAGCGCACCCGCCAACCTGATCTGATCGCCCCTATTATTTTCGCCTCAATTCCTTTTCGGCGATGAGCCAATCCTCAATGTCGTGGCCCTCTTCGCAGCCACGTTGCACATAAAGCTCGTGAGCGCGTTCCTCAATCTGCTTCTTCGTCGGGAATGCTTGCTCAATCTCGGACCTCACCCGGTACGAAGCTCCCCAATCGACCCCATGGCGGGTAGAAGAGTGCGTTCCCGTATCCATACCTCCTTGATTCAAATCTTGTTGTTCGACTTTCTCGCTGGCGACGCGCTCGTCTTGCCGTGCCTCCACTTCTTGCCGTAGCTCCACTTCTGCTTCCAAGCCCTCGGATTTGGCCTTTGCTTGTCCTGCACCGTTCATATTTTCCTCCTTGAGATATAAGAAAAACTCCTCGGGCCAGATTTTTCGTCTGGAAAACTCTGCCCCGTGGTCATACTCGGTTGACAGTCCGTTTCCGGGCGATTGACAAGTCACCTGGAACCGATTTCCATTCATCATTGAAGCATTCGCATAGGCTCTTCTTCACGTTTGTCCCTGCCTACATGTTCATTGTGGGCGGAGCGGAAATCGGGGTCTGTTCACAAGTGTACATTTGAAATTTATGTTTCTAAGGTGGCGCGGGTCTATTTAAGTTTCGATGCGGATACCAAAGGGAATTGCCGGATTGCGCGGATTCAGTAGCAGTCGTTGCGAAAATTCATCCTGATATCACGTTTTGAATTATTGCAAATAATCTAACGTCAAAAGGGCATTGGATAATCCCAGAATTATTGGCGGACGGAATCCCGACTGGGTTTAGGAAATGAATCCCGCTTATTTCTTGCCTTTATAATCCACGAACAGCTCGGGAAATTGCTGTTTCAAGGCAGCAATTTTTGGCAAGTCGCAGATCTCTATGTAATTATTGGTGGGGTTTTTTATGGCGAAGTCTTGGTGGTAGTCTTCGGCACGGTAGAATCCCTTTAGCGGCGTTACCTCCGTGACGATGCGCCCAGAAAACACTTTTGCCGCGTCGAGTTGCGCGATGTAAGCGGTGGCAATGCGTTTCTGGTCTTCGGTGGAATAGAAGATCGCGGAGCGATACGATGTGCCCACATCCGGTCCTTGCCGGTTGAGCTGCGTGGGATCGTGGGCTACGGAAAAGAAAATGCGAAGCAATTCACCGTAGGTAAGTTGCGAAGGGTCATACACCACTTCCACGGATTCCGCGTGACCTGTGGTCTCTGTGGTCACCTGATTGTAGGTGGCTGTATTTGCCGAGCCGCCTGAATATCCAACCGTTGTATCGAGGACGCCCTTAACTCGTTCAAAGACAGCCTGCGTGCCCCAGAAACAACCTCCTGCAAAGACAGCGGTCTGTTTGCCAGGCGCAGCGGCGGCAGGCACGTCAATCTTTGCCGGGGGGATCGCTGTCTTAGGCGCGGCGGAGGCACAGCAGGCTAGCATCAAGAAGGCTGAGCCAATTGCAAATGAAAAGCCACGTATGCTAGCAGCCATAAGAAACAACTCCATCGAGATTTCAGTTCAACACTTCGTTACGCTCATTATACTGCATCGAGCGTCCAGGAAAACCTAATTGACCTCGGACATTTGGGACATCTGCTTGCGCCCGTGCCCTTCACGATTGGATTCGGGCACTGACCAGATCCGCGCCGCGATCTTCGAACGCACGCAATTCGCGCTAGCGAGCCACGGCTGCGGCGCGAGAGGCTTTCTGTTCGGCCTCAGCATCGTACACAATTCTGCCACCGACCATGGTCATCAGGGGCTTGATATCCTTGATTTGCTCGGCTGGAATGGTTAAGTAATCGCGATCGAGCACCAGCAAATCGGCCAGCTTGCCAGGCTGAATCGCGCCCAGGTTATCCTCCTGAAAAACGAAGAACGCGTTCTTGCGAGTGTGCGCGATCAACGCGTCCTCGCGGCTGATGGTTTGGCGAACCACCTTGGCGCCCCCAACCATTTTGCCTGTGACCGCAAAATACAGTGTATTGAACGGAGGGATTTGATTGGCCCTGGTCCCATCGGTTCCGAATCCCCACATGATTCCGCTATTTTGAATGGTGGCCAGTTGAGGCAGGTCGAAAGCGTCGTCCCCGTACGCTTTGTGCATGATGCCTCCATTGATGACTGCCCACGGATTCAGGGCCACATACATTCCGAGCTTTTTCATGCGCTCGAGCTGTTCCGCGTCGACCTGATTCATATGCACCAGGACCCAGCGCAGATTCTTGATGGGATATTCCTTGTTGACGGCCTCAATCTGATCGAGGAAAGCATTGATCGTATCGTGCAGTTCTGTGTGCACATGCAATGGCAGATGTGCCGCAGCAACCGCAGTGATTATTTTCCGAAATTGTGCCAGCTGCTCGGGAGTCGGATTGGACTTGACCAGGAACATGGGATCCGACAGCGGGCCGTAAACGCCTTCCCCGTAAAAAATATTGTCGATGTAGTTGTCACCCTGAAACAATTTGATCTGCGCGATCTGCGGCAATGCTTTGTCCACCGACTCGGGCGTGGCGCCCGTGGCAACTCCGTCGATGCAAAAAACCCTGACGTTGAGTTGCCCGGCCGCCTCCCACTTGCGATACATTGCCACGAGGTCTGGATCACAGCCTGGCACACCAAACGTGGTAAGGCCCCAGCGATTCATGTCCTTGATCATGCCAAGACTGCTTGCCTCAATCTGGTCCTTGCCAACAGTGGGAAGTTTCGCCGCCACTCTGCCAATGTTTCCCTGGCCGACGTCGCCCGTCGATTTGTCATCGATGCCCATGGCTTGCATGGCCTGGGTGTTAACGCTCATGCGGTAATAAGATTCCTGAAGCGCCACGGGATTATTCGGAAAGGCTTTGTCCAGTTCTTCGCGCGTGAAGGCTTTGGAGTCGTCCGTGAACTGCTCGCGAGCGAAACCGCCCATTGTATAAACCCACTTGCCTGGGCCCAGCGCTTTGGCGCGGGCATTGAGCAACTCCAGCGCCTGCTTGCGGGTTGTGACTCCATCGAGGCGGACTTCGTACTGCCAGGTGGTGCCGCCGCGCAGAAGATGCATATGGTTATCGATCAGGCCGGGAATAACTGCTTTTCCCTTCAGATCGATTTTTCGCGTGCTGGGCCCGGCCAGCTTTGCGATTTCCTGATTGCCGCCAACCGCCACGATTCGGTCTCCAGTTATGGCCACGGCTTGCGCAATCGTGAAGCGCTCGTCCACGGTGATAATCTTTCCATTGGAGAGGATGAGATCGGGCGCCGCTTGTTGCGCGTGCAGGATCGAACCCAGACCGGCGGTCGACATTAAAATACCGATCACGGCTATACCCCAAGTCAGCCTCTTCATCGCATCCTCCAAGATTCAGTTTTTCTAAGTGGGTCGGACAATCAACCGAAATCACAACTACGGGATTAGCGCCCGAAACTGGGGCGGAGTATATCTCGGCACGGGCGTATTGGGCAATGTGAAGCGCGCGAAGAACGTCATGTCATTGAAAGCGTGGCAGAGCGCGTGGTGTGAGGGCACGGTGTAGGGCATCGTGTAGAGGCACGGGAATGCCGTGCCTCTACGGTGGAAGCGCTAGGTCTTGGCCCGGCCCCAAAGTTCGTCGCTGGCGATCCTGGCGCCTTCGGCCATGGCCTCCAGCTTTGCCCACATGATCGATGGGATGAACGCGACGGTTGAATTGCTCCTGCGCGAAGCCGCAATCGGTGCTGGCGATGACGTTCTCGCGGCCCACCAGATTGGCGAAGCGCGTGATGCGTTCGGCGACAAGTTCCGGATGCTCCACGACGTTTGTGCCGTGGCTGACCACGCCGGGAGCCAGAATCTTGCCTGTCCGGCAGCTTGACGTCTTTCCAGACGCGCCATTCGTGCTCGTGGCGCGGATTGGCGGCTTCGATCAGGTAAGCACCCGCGCGCACCTTGAGAATGAGATCGACAATCTTTCTGCAGAGGCACGTCGGTCGTGTGCGGCCCCGGCCAACTGCCCCAGCAGACGTGGTAGCGCACGCGATCTTCCGGGAATTCCCTCCAGGGCATGGTTCAGCACTTCCACGTGTCGGCCGACCCAGCGGTAGTAGTCTTCGAAGCTTGCCGGGAGGAACCATCCTGTCGTAGGTCACGGCCGCGCGGGCATCGTCCACTTGCAGCAGAAAGCCGGCGTCGACAATGGCGCGATATTCCGTTCTTAGCGCTTCCGCCAGCGCGACTACCAGTTCTTCTTCGTTGCGATAGTATTCGTTCTTGCGGTCCGGGATCGCGCTGGAGGGAGCCGCGACGGGCAGAAATGCTTCTTCCACCTTCACGCCCTGCAGTGCCGCTTTCAGGTTGTCGATGTCATGCTGGAGTTCGGTGAGGCCCGTGTATTTTACGGGCGCGACGCACACAGCTTCCTGCTTCGTGACGTTGGACCAGGTGCGATCGTTTCCGCCCTCGAGTTCCGCGTAAAACTCCTTGAAGCGCTCTCCGGTCCGCGCCTCGGGCAAAAGGATCGGCGCCGGGTTTGATCGGGCGCATTTCGAAGCCGCTCACGCGTTTCAGGGCGTACAGCGCCCAGCTGGTGGACTTGCCGAATTCGCCGTCGTTGACGACGTCAATGCCGGCCTGGGCCTGCTGGCGCACCACTTCGGCGACGGATTCTTTCAAACATTGCTCGTAGGCGCGAATGTCGGCGGCATCGCCTTTCTCCCGTGCGCGCACCAGTTCCAGTAGCCGTGGCGGGCGGATGAGACTGCCAACGTGAGTGGACAAAATTCGGTCAGAACTGCGCTTCATTCCATCCTACTTTCTATTTACGGTTTGAATTCGATCAGTATATTGTGAATCGGAATGGTGCCGACGTCCTTAGAAGCGTGCACGACTGCGGGTCTCCACATGACGGTGTCGGGAATCAATTCGCGGGTCTCGTCTTTCCCATCCGTCCACTGCTGCACCAGCGTATCATTGAGGAAAATAGCCAGGCGCAGGTTGTGGCTGTGCGGCGCGCCGTATTCACCGGGCTGCATCTTCTCCTCAAACACAGTGACGTCTTTTCCATCGTACAACACCTTATTGCCCGGCGCTGGCGGTGTTCCACGGGCTGGAACGGCCACTTTGGGATGCGTCGGCTTGATGGACACTTCCAGAAAATCTCCGCCCTTTGCAATCGTGTAGCGCTCACCAGTTTTGAAACCTTTGATGTCGCCGCGTTCCAGTTTTCTGTCCATTCACTTCGACAGTGCCGAGGGCCACCACGATACGCTCACCGCAGGGAGCCGCACCCGTTGCGCATGGCGCGCTATTTCTGAATACGCGGACGAATTCGTTATCAACTACAGGCGTTTGTCAGAACAGCTTGAAGAAGCAATAAGGCAGTAATCAACATTAATTTCACGTTCGCGCACCTTTTGGGGGGCTTTACGAATTTGGGTAGTGTATATCAGGACGGTTGCTAATTCACCATGCGGCGAGCGCTTTCGAGCGCAGTGCTGGCAAGGGTGTAGCGCGGCTCGATGGCCAGCGATTGTTGAAAGAGTTCGCGGGCGCGATTGATCAAACCTTTGTGGAGGTAGACGCGCCCGAGGTTGTAGTAAGGGAAGTGGCGGGGTTCGTAGCGCTTTGCCTTTATGGCCTGCTCCAGCCATGGGATGGCTTCCTCATGGCGGTTCAGGTCGATCAGGTAGACGCCGATATCGTTATATGGATTGCCATAATCGGGATCGATCTCGATGGCCAGCTTGCATTCGTCGATTGCTTCTTCAATTTTCCCCTGCATGTGATAGGTCCAGCCGAGGAATGTATATGCCTCGGCAGTGGCATGCAGCTCCAGGGATGCAAGATAGAGTTCCACGGCGCGCTCGTAATCTCCCGTCATCTGCGCCGCAAAAGCCTCTTGGAAGCGTTGCTTTGCTTCTTTCTCGCGATCCGTTGACATGGCCCATTTAGAGCACAGGCCGCAGCGTGTCAAACGGTGCAAAACCGCCAGTTCTCGGCGGTTCGGGCCGCGGTCGCGGACGCGAGCGAACAGTCGAGATCGGGTTCGTTCCGCTTACATCTTGGAGAATGCAAATCCGTCGATTTCAACGTCGAGCTGGTGATTGATTCGAATGCCGTAGATGCCGTCTGTCTTTGCGGCCGGCCCGGTCTTGGGCAAAGAAGTGACGACTTTGCCGTTGATGACGAAATCGATTTTGTCGGCCATCACGCGGACTTCAAGCGCGTTCGTGGCCATGCCGCTGGCGTCAGGCTTCTTCACGGCGTCGCTGGCGGTCTTGGCAGAAACTCCCTGTGTGGAAGCTCCATCGCGCCGCTTGATGAGGTAGGTTCCGTCGTCCGTCACCATGAAATAGGTATAGGTCTGCGCCGCGCCTTCGAGGCCGTTTCCGCCGAAGATGAGCCCGTAGTATTCGTCATGGCCCGTCGATTTGATCAGCTTGAATGTTCCCTTGAGCGTGTAATTGCCGGTGGCCGTGTTCGCCGGGTTCCAGTAGACGGCTGCCATGGGATTCATGGCATGAAAGCCCGTCGGGGTGGTTACGAATTTGATTGCGCCCGCTGCATCCGGATCGGATGCGTCCGCGCTGTGGTCCGCGCGCACCTTCCAACCCTTCGGCGCTTGCGCGAACGCAGGCGCGATGGCGAGCAACGCGGCCAATACCAATCCTACAAAATGCTTCATCGCTGTGCCTCCTCAGGAAATGACTTCACCAAATCATACTCCCGTTTCGAGCCGGCATGGCCTGCATTTGTGTAGCCCCGTCCGCCGCGGCGGACGGGCGCTACATCCTCTATATCCACATGCTAGAATTCTGGCGTGTCCAAACAAATCATTCGTCCTGCCCGTAACATCAGCGGCTCTCTCGAAGTTCCCGGCGACAAATCCATTTCGCATCGATACGCCATGCTGGCGTCGCTCGCGGAAGGCGCCAGCGAGATCACGCGCTTTTCCGCCGCGGCCGATTGCCGCAGCACGCTGGATTGTTTTTCGCGCATGGGCGTGAAAATCGATATCGAAGGCGACCAGGTTCGCATTGCAGGGTTGGGTCTCGAAGGACTGCGCAGACCGAGCCGCACACTCGACGCCGGAAATTCCGGCTCGACCATGCGCATGATGGCCGGGATACTGGCGGGCCAGGAATTCAGGTCGACTATCGATGGCGACGCCTCCTTGCGCCGCAGGCCCATGCGACGCGTGATCGATCCGCTGACGCAAATGGGCGCGAAGATTCAGTCGCACGACAAAGGTTTCCCTCCGCTGAAAATCGAGGGGACGCGTCTTTCTCCAATCGACTACGCGCTGCCCGTGCCCAGTGCTCAGGTGAAATCCGCTGTGCTCCTGGCGGGCCTGTTCGCGGATGGCGTGACTTCCGTGACCGAGCCTGTTCGTACGCGTGACCACACCGAACTGGCTCTTGCGGAATTCGGCGCGCAAATCGATCACCAGGGCCGCACCATCCGCATTCATGGACGCCCGCGCCTGAAGGGGCGCACGCTGGCGGTTCCCGGAGACCTTTCCTCCGCTGTATTTTTTCTGGCGGCGGCCATGATCCTTCCGGAATCGAACCTGGTGATTCACAACGTGGGGCTGAACCCCACGCGTTCCGCGGTGCTCGACGTTTTGGGTTCCATGGGAGCGCCGGTCAGCGTCATTTCCATTCGCAGCGAGCATGGCGAACTTGTCGGCGATCTCTCCGTGCACCACGAGCCGCTTAAGGGTGGCACGATCGAAGGCGACGTCATCGCGCAGTTGATTGACGAGCTTCCCGCCATTGCCGTGCTGGGGCCATACACCGAGCAGGGAATCGAGATTCGCAACGCGGCCGAGTTGCGCGTGAAGGAAAGCGATCGCATTGCCGTGCTGGTGGAAAACCTGCGCCGAATGGGCGCGAAGGTCGAGGAACTTCCTGATGGATTGCGCGTGGCGGGCCGATCGGCGGGGCGATTGCATGGCGCGGAGATTGAGCCGCACGGCGATCATCGCATGGCCATGGCGTTTGCCGTCGCGGCGTTGGGAGCAGAAGGCGAAACAACGATTCGTGACGCCGAGTGCGCCGGGGTATCGTATCCGCAATTTTTCAGCACGCTGGAACGGCTGGTTGAGAGATAGGAAATTGCGCACTCAATTCCGAGTCACGCGCTGCTCGGACATTTGTATTGACGCATAGCCGTACGAGCGCAATTAATAATTGAGATTTCTTGCGAACATTTTTTCTTGAACCAGGGCGGTTTAGGTTCCACCGTAGTTGTCGTATATTGGCTGCGATCTTGTTTTGCTTTGGTCAATCTAATCACTCTCGACAATGAATCCTTCTCCCAATCCGCTATCGCGTCCCGCTGCCGGAACCTCAATCACGCAGGGACGCATAGCCGAACTAGACGGGCTTCGAGGAATGGCCATACTGGTTGTGCTGCTTTTCCATTACGTTTCCGACCAGGGGGTATGGATGGATTCCGCCCCCAGCCCCGCGACCGGAAGCTTTCTTGACCACTTTCAGCGGCTGTTTGCGATGGGCTGGGTTGGCGTGGATCTTTTTTTCGTGCTCTCCGGATTTCTGATCGGAGGGATTCTGCTGGATGCGCGCACTTCGCAGCGGTTTTTCTTCACATTCTATGCGCGACGCTTCTTCCGGATCATTCCCTTGTATTACCTGTGGATCGGAGTTTATTTCCTGGTGATCCTGACGCCCTTGCGAGGACTGCTCCGAGGGTTGCCGGCATCAATGTCCAGAGATCTTGAAGGATGGATTGACGCGCCCGTCTATTTCGTGTTTTTGCAAAATTCAGTAAAAATGGCGCACGGTAATTTGGGAACCGCGTGGCTCGGCCAGTTATGGTCGCTGGCGATTGAAGAGCAGTTTTACCTATTCATGCCCCTGGCGGTATTCTTTCTTCCGCAGCGCAAGCTTGTCCGGCTTTTGTGGCTGGCAGTGATCGGCGCGCCGATGGCGCGTCTCGCCATCCTGTACCTTGTGCCGGGACACCCAGCCGCGCACTACGTATTGACGATTTGTCGCGCCGATGCATTGTCCATGGGAGTGCTTCTGGCGGTCGGGTGGAGAAACGTCGAGTGGAGAGCGCGCTTTCTTCGTCACAAAAAGTGGGTGTTTGTTTTATTTTCGCTGGTATTCATCGCCGCGGCCTCATTGCCCCTTATAGACTCATCTCCCTATTCACGGGCAGCAGCGATCTGGGGACTCACCAGCATTGACGCGTCTTGCGCGTTCTTGTTGGTTGTCGCAATTATGTTTCCGGGCGGGATGTGGGCATCCGTATGCCGCTGGCCTTTTCTTGCTGAATTGGGGCGGCTCTCCTACTGCCTTTACGTGATTCATCAGGCCGTAAATCTGTTGTGCCACGAAGTTTTTTTGGGCACCTCGCCGCGTTTTGTGAGCTGGAATACCGCGGGAGTGACCATTCTTGCGGCCCTGCTTACCTATAGTTTGGCGAAATTTTCATGGGCATTTTTCGAGCGCCCGCTCTTG
This sequence comes from uncultured Acidobacteriota bacterium, assembly GCA_963825365.1. Classification (GTDB taxonomy): domain Bacteria; phylum Acidobacteriota; class Terriglobia; order Acidiferrales; family UBA7541; genus Palsa-360. The sequence continues at coordinate 44,534 of CAWGSV010000018.1, forward strand.
CAGCGCGGCCATGCATATAAATTTCTTCCGGCCAATGACACTTTGTCCGGCAACGCCGAAGGCAACCCCATTCTCCGGACAAGCAGTTAACCGCTTTTCAATTTGAAGCCGGCGAAACCGGCGAAATGCATTAAAGACCGAAATTGACAGTTGTCGGCTGCTGCCCAAATTTCAAGTTGTATGTTTCATGTTAAAGTGTCGCGTTGTGTTTTCAGAAGGCCGTACTTGCCATTGGCAATGGGACTTACAGGGAGGATGTTTTGGCGTACCGGGATTTGCGCGAATTTATTGCCAGGCTGGAAAAAGAAGGTGAGCTGCGGCGCATCTCCGCGGAAATCGACCCGGTATTGGAGATCACCGAAATTACCGGCCGCGTGACGCGCGCGGGCGGCCCAGCGCTTCTGTTTGAAAAGCCCAAGGGCTCGCGCGTTCCCTTGCTCATCAATATGCTGGGCAGCGAACGCCGCATGAATCTGGCGCTGGAAGTCTCAAACATTGACGACGTGGCGGCGCGCATTCGTGGGTTCCTGGACATGCAATCACCGCAAGGCCTTCTCGACAAAATTAAAATGTTGCCGAAGCTTGCCGAACTGGGATCGTTTTTCCCAAAGTCCGTGAAGACCGGCCCTTGCAAGGAAATGATTCGCCGCGAAAATTTCTCGCTGCTTGAGTATCCCATCCTGAAGTGCTGGCCGCAGGATGCCGGGCGCTTCATCACCTGGCCTCTGGTTTTTACGCGCAATCCCGAGACAGGGAAGCGCAACGTGGGCGTCTACCGCATGCAAGTGTATGACGAGCGCACCACCGGCATGCACTGGCAGACGCAGAAACATGGCGCCGAGCACTTCCGGCGCGCACGCGCCGCCAATCCTGACGGACGCATCGACGTGGCCGTGGCTATTGGATCGGACCCCATGACCTGTCTGTCCGGCATCCTTCCCATTCCTCCGGACCTCGATGAAATGATGTTCGCAGGATTTCTGCGCCGCGAGCCGGTGGAGATGGTGTCCTGCGAAACGTGCGATCTGGAAGTGCCCGCGAATTCCGAAATTGTTCTGGAAGGATATGTGGACTTGAAAGAGATGCGCACCGAGGGGCCGTTCGGCGATCACACCGGCTTCTATTCGCTGGAGGGCGAGTTTCCCGTTTTTCACGTCACCTGCGTGACGCAGCGCCGCGATCCTATCTATCTCACCACGGTTGTCGGTCCGCCGCCGCAGGAAGATTTTTTCATGGGGCACGCGGTCGAGCGTATTTTTCTCCCGGTCATGAAAATGCAATATCCCGAAATCGTGGACGTATCCATGCCCGCGGAAGGCGTGTTTCACAATTTAATGATTGTATCGATCAGGAAGTCCTACCCCGGCCACGCCCGCAAGATCATGCACGCGATTTGGTCGCTGGGGCAGGCCATGTTCACCAAGGTGGTGGTCGTGGTGGACCACGATGTAAACGTGCAGGATTCGCGCGAGGTGATCTGGAAATCCCTCTGCGCCATTGATCCGGAGAGGGATGTGGAGTTCGTAATGGGCCCGGCCGACACTCTGGACCACGCCTCGCGCCTGCAGGATTACGGCTCGAAGATGGGAATGGATGCTACGCGCAAGTGGGAGAGCGAAGGATTCCGGCGTCCCTGGCCCGATGAAATCATCATGGACTCGGCAACGAAAAAGCGAATCGATTCGATTTGGCAGACACTGGGTCTGCCAAGGTAGCATATTGCCCCGAAAAAAGTGTCTGGAAAGCCTATACTAGTAATAGTAGTCCTAGTATCACTACTACCATAGTAATTGCGGTTTTTGCCCATTTCCTGTCCGCGCGGTCAGTCAACTAAGCAGTATTCTTCACAACAACTTGGGAATCCCATTGCTTGACACTCCCGGTGCGGGATGCCAAATTCGCTTCACGGGCAACCACTCCGCGGCGGTGAAGGTTCACCTTCGCACCGTGTTCCCGGACCTACGGGCTCCAGCGGAGAGAAGCGCCGAAACTCCATGAGCAGGTCCAGGAGATCCAAGGTCATATAGGGAGCCTACGGCAAGATGTGGGGCAAGGGAGCGGAGACGGGCAAGCTCTTGGTCACGAATAGATTGGGTTTGAAGGTGGGCTGAGTTCCTGAGTTTTTCGAGCCGGTCGCTTGAGCGGATCACGAAGCAGCACGGGGAAGATTCGGCAAGCGTGGGACTTCTGAGGGGTTTGCAAATGTTTGGTGGCTCTCGACAAAAGGCTCTGGTCGGTTTGGATATCGGCTCCAGTTCCATTAAGGCTGTGGAGCTGAAGAGCACGAAGCACGGATACGAGCTGGTAAGTTTTGGGCTGGAACCTTTGGCTCAGGACACCGTGGTGGACGGCGCCATTATGGACGCGCCACTGGTGGCCGGCGCGATTAGCAATATTTTCGAGGCGCAAGAAGTCAAGACCAAGAATGTTGCCACTGCCGTTTCAGGGCACTCGGTGATCGTGAAGCGGGTTACGCTGCCTACCATGACCGAGGATGAACTCTACGATCGCATTCAATCCGAAGCCAGCCAGCACATTCCCTTCGATATCGCTGACGTGAATCTGGATCATCAGTTGCTTGAGTCCGTCGATTCGCAGATGGATGTGCTTCTGGTTGCGGTCAAAAAAGACAAAATTTTGAACCACACCAACGTTCTGGCGCAGGCCGGAAAAAACTCCATGGTCGTCGATATCGATGCCTTCGCTCTGCAGAACTGCTACGAAGAGAATTACGATCCCGATCCCGGCCAGACCGTGGCACTGCTGAATATCGGCGCCAGCGTAATGAACATCAACATCGTGCGCGGCGGCATTCCACTGTTTACACGCGACGTTTCGGTCGGAGGCAACCAGTTCACCGACGCGCTGCAAAAGGAATTGGACTTGAGCTTCGAGGATGCCGAGCGTCTGAAACAGGGCGAAGACGTTGCCGGAGTGGCCGAGGAACATCGCGCCACGATCCTGCGATCGGTGACGGACATCCTGGTTCTTGAAATTCAGAAGACCTTCGACTTTTTCCGGGCCACCGCGACGGGAGAAAATATCCAGAAAATTGTGGTGGCCGGCGGCAGCGCCCGCGTGCCCGGTTTGATGGATGTGCTGCGCGAAGAATTCTCCATTCCGGTCGAGGAAATGTATCCGTTCCGCAAGATCGTGATCAATCCGGCGCGACACAACGAAGATCAGATTCGCGAACTTGCCCCGCGCCTGGCTATTGCCGTGGGGCTTGCGCTCAGGAGTTTTGACCAACCATGATTCGCATCAACCTGCTTGGTAGATCGCGGCCCAAGGCCCAGCGCACCAGCGTGCCGCTGGAGGCCACGCTGCAATATGTGATGCTGGCAATCGCTCTGGCGGTCAGCCTTGGCGCCCTTTACGGCCACTATCTGTTGCTGGATCGCGAAAATACGAAGGTTGCCGCGCATATCCAGAGGCAAAAGGGTGAAAAGGCGCGTCTCGAACAATTGAAACAGCAGGTGGATACGTTCGAAAAGCAAAAAGCGGTCTTGCAGCAGAGAATTTCGCTTATCGAGGACCTTCAGAGGAACCGCACGGGCGGTCAGGAACTTTTGGAAGCTATTGCCAATACCGTCAGCCGCACGGATACATTGTGGCTGAATTCCGTGGATCGTAAAGCGGATGTCCTGACCATCAACGGTTCGGCGGGTTCCATCAACGCGGTTGCCAACTACATCACGCAACTCAGGCGATCGGGTTATTTCCAATCCGTTGAAATCAAGGAATCGCACCAGGATGAAAGTAATAAGACCGTGCAGATTTTCATTTTCAGCCTGACAGCACAATTTGGCCTGCCGCAGACCGCCGGCGTTGCGCCGGCATCCGCCGGCAGTGCCGCGCCGGGTGCCAACGTACCGCCGGCTGCTCGCAAGAGCGGGAATATTTAGGGGGAGCGATGGCGATTTCGTTCCGAGAATATCCGTGGTATCTCCAGGCGCTGATCTTATTCGCGCTGGCGCTGGTCATTTTTGGAGCGGGTGAATACATACCCATGTCTCCTGTGTCGGCCATGCGGAGTACCCTGGATTCGAATAATACGGAAGATGCCAACTTAAATCGCCAGGTTGCGGAATTGCAGGTTTATGAGCGCCGCAACGCCGAATTTAAGGTGGAAATGGCGGCCCTGGAAAAGCAATTGGAAACGCTGAAGACCATCGTGCCCGAAGACAAGGAAATCGACGAATTCATGCGTTTGCTTCAGGAAGCGGCTTCTGCGTCGGGCGTGCAAATTCGCAGTTTGACGGCGCAGGCAGTTGTAGCAAAAGAATATCACTACGAGTTGCCTTTCCTGATTAGCGTGGACGGGCCTTATTTCAGCATCGAGGATTTCTTCGCCCGGCTCAGTCGCCTGTCCCGCATCATCAATGTGGGAGACTTGACCTTTTCCGGCCTGGCGGATCCGTCCAAGGCAAAATATCCGACACGGCCCGGCACCACGGTTTCGGGAACATGCACGGTAACAACGTTCTTTAGCAATCCGACGGATGCGTCCGCGGCAGGGAAGAACCAGCCGGCGGGCAAGAATCAACCCGCCCACAAATAGGCGGAATCGAGCCGACTGACTATGCAACTCGCAAAATCATCGCGAACTCTGTTGCCGCTGGCCTTATCGGCGGTCCTTGCGACTTGTGCTTTTGCGCAAGACCATCCGAATGTTCAGCCAAACGCTGTCCGCGAGCAATTGACCAAACAGGTTTCCGCAGCGGCTCAGCCGCAGGCTGCTCCGCCATCCCCGGCAAAGAAGCCGGCTCCGCCTGCAGCAAAGGCTCCAGTGAAGGCTCCGGCAAAGGCTCCTACGCCATCGACACCGGCGAAGGCTTCGGCAACACCCGATGCAAAGGACGCCAAGAAACCGGCATCCGCGAACGCCGCCAAGTCGCCGGATGCAGCAAAGCCCGGGGAGGAAAAGCCGGTAGCGAAGCGCGATCCATTCGATGCGCTGCTTACCAAACCAAACCCGGCCGGCGCTACACCGGAAAATCTGCCACCCGGCAAAGCGGGCCTGATTGTAGATACTCTGCGCATCGATGGAATTGTGCGCAGCGCCGTGGGGATGATTGCCATTGTTTCGAATCCACAGCAGCGGGTTTATTTTCTGAAAGAAGGCGACAAGCTATACGACGGCTCGGTTCAGAAGATTACCCTCTCTAGCATTTCATTCCAAGAAATTGGCAAAGATGCATTTGGAAAACCGCTGGAACGCTCGGTTGCCAAGAACCTTTACCCAAGTTCAGGAGAAAAGCAATGAAGACCAAATGGCCGGCTCTCGGGTTTAGCTGCCTGTTGCTGGCAGGCGCCGCGGTTGCTATTTCACCCGCGAGCGCGCAAGTCGCGCATCAAACATCCGTGAACGCGGGCGCAGAGGTGGCCACCATTTCGTCCGTCGTGATCGCCCAGCCGGGTGAGCAGACCACTGTGCGTATCAGCGGAAGCGGCGGCTTGCATTACCAGACTTCGCGTCTGGACTCTCCTCCCCGGCTGGTGCTGGATTTCTCGGCTACCGCCTTGAATGTTGAGAAGAGCAAGGTTCGCAGCGAATACGCGCCAGTCCTGGATGTGCGCATGGGGCAACCCGCGCCCGGGCAGGCCCGAGTGGTGATCGATCTTGCCAAACAAGTTCCGTTTACCGCACAAGCCGATGGTTCCAACGTTACGATCTCTTTCAGCGCCTCGGCGGCGGCGATTACGCCCGTGGCGCTGCGCCCGTCCAGGAATTCAGCGCAGCTGAAGACGGTTGCGGCGAATGTGCCGAACATGCCTCTTCCAACCTGGCTGACCGGAAAAGATACGGGTTTGGCCAGACCGGCTGCCGAGCCGGTTCGTCCAGAGCCGCAGGGGCCGCAAGCGGATGCCGGCCAGGCTCCTGCCGTCGTGCAGGAAAAGAAATATACAGGCGATCCGATTTCGGTGAACCTCAAAGACGTCGACTTGAAAGATTTCTTCCGCCTGATTCATGAAATCAGCGGGCTGAACGTTGTGCTTGACCCATCCGTTCGTGGAACCGTGACGCTGGTTCTGGATGAAGTTCCCTGGGACCAGGGCCTGGACATCGTGCTGCGCAATAATGGGCTGACCAAGGAAATTGACGGAAACGTTTTGCGCATCGTAACGCCAGATACCCTGAAGAGGGAAGCAGACCAGCGCCGCGACCTGCTCAAAGCGCAAACCGAGGCCGTGGAAATGGTGACCGTCACGCGGGTTCTTAACTATGCCCAGGCCAACACCATGGTAACCACGCTGAAAAAATTTCTGACCGCGCGTGGCGACATACTTGCCGATACTCGCTCCAACACCCTGATTATTCGCGATATTCCTTCATCGATTCCCAAGATCGATAACCTCTTGCGCCAAATCGATCGAAAGTCGCAGCAGGTGGAAATCGACGCTCGCGTTGTGCAGACCTCTCGGACGTTCGCGCGCGAAATCGGAACGGAGTTTGGATTTTCGGCTCCCACCGGGGTAACTGGAAACACCGTTTTTGGCGGGTTGACGGGCGCGCAAAATTTCCTGAGCCCCGTGATTCACTCCATAGCTCCTCCGTTATCGTCCGGGGGCCAGATTCCGCTGAACACGAATCTGGGTGCCACTGCGCCAAACAGCGGCTTTACGTTTGCCACGCAGGGCCACAACTACGCGATCGATTTCGTTCTTAGCATGATGGAAAACCACGGCGTCGGCAAGATTCTCTCCGAACCCAAGGGCATCACGCAGAACAACGAGAAGCTGACCGTCAAGCAAGGCCAACAAATTCCGATTCAAACCAACATCAACAACACCATTTCCACGCAATACGTCGATGCTCTTCTGAAGTTGGAAGTAACACCGCAGATCACCGCGGAAGGCACCGTATTCCTGGATATCACCATCGAGAACACACAGATCGACAAGGCCATAACGGTGAATAGCGAGCCGGGCCTGGATACGCAGTCCACCCAGACCAAGGTGATCGTCAACGACGGCGGTACCGTGGTCATCGGCGGAGTGGTCATCAACAGTCAGAGCACCACCATTGACCAGGTGCCGCTGCTCGGCAACGTGCCACTGATCGGAAATCTCTTCAAACACACATCGATCAGCGTGTCCACGCAGGAGTTGATGTTCTTCGTGACACCCCGAATCTTGCCGGGCTGATCTCTGCAAGGTACAATATCGCGCGACCTGGGAGGAAACCTCGGTTTCCTCCCTTTTTTATGCCGACTGAAAATACCAGCCGCTTGAAACGCCTGCGCCATGCGCTTGATTCCGCCGGGGCTGGCGCGTTACTGGAGACACATCTTCCAAACATTTATTATTTGAGCGGGTTTTCTGGAGATTCGGGAGCCTTGCTGGTGGACGGCAACTCTGCAACCTTGTTTACGGACGGCAGGTTCACGATTCAGGCCAGGGAAGAGACGCGCGGGATCCGCGTGCACATTCACAAAGGTTCCCTTCTGGTGGCCGTTGGAGAACACCTGCGGGCCAGGAAGCGGCAAAAGATCGCGGTTTCTCCCTCGCATCTCACATTGAGTGGCTGGAAGACGGTCAGGAAGGCCGCAGGAAGCAATTTAAAGTGGGCCTCTATTGATGGACTGGTGGAAACCCTACGAGCCGTTAAAGACGCCTCTGAAATCGCTCGAATCCGGGATGCGGCACGAGTGGGATCCCAGGTCATGGAAGATACTATTCGAATGATCCGGCCCGGAGTCACGGAACTGGAGATCGCCGCCGAGATTGGCTACCGGATGCGCCGCAAAGGCGCTTCGGGTGAGTCCTTCGAAGCTATTGTGGCTTCAGGACCGCGCTCGGCGTTGCCTCATGCGCGTCCCACGGCGCGCCAAATTGGGAAAAACGAGTTGGTCGTGTTGGACCTGGGTGCTATACTGCGCCACTACTGCAGCGACCTTACGCGTTCAGTGCACGTAGGGAAAGCTTCCACGCGCGTCCGGCAGTGGTATCACGCGGTTCTAGACGCGCAGTCAGCAGCACGGGACGCGCTGAAATCGGGAGTTAGCTGTGCAGCGATCGATGCCGCGGCCCGAAACGTCCTGCAGCGCAAGGGTTTAGGCCGTTATTTTGTTCATAGTACCGGCCACGGGATTGGTCTTGAGATTCATGAGAATCCGCGGATCGCTCGGGACCAAAAAACGAAACTGGAGACCGGCAACGTGGTGACCCTGGAGCCGGGTGTTTACGTGGAAGGCGTTGGGGGAATCCGCATCGAGGACGATGCCTTGGTGACCCCGCGCGGATGCGAAATTCTTACGACGACTCCCAGGGATCTCATAGAGCTTTGAGCAAAACGATGAAGGGACCCAAGAAACAGCCAGCCAGTTCCGATCCTTCCGTGCCGGGAGTCGATCTCGGGCAGTTAGAGCGTCTGCTTTCCTTCATGACCGATCACGGGTTGGAGGAGTTCGAATATGCGCATGGAGATCTTAGAATACGCCTGAAAAAGGCTTTCTCTCAGGGATACGCGCCTCCTGCTCCCGCGCTTCCGGCAGCCCAAGCAAGCGCACCTCAGATTGCCGCGGCGCCGGCGGCTCCCAGCGCTTCCCAACCAGCCTCTCATGCCGTCAGCGCGCCCGCACAGCCCGCTCCGGCTGCAGCCGCGGACGAGCACATAATCAAATCGCCCATCGTTGGCACGTTTTATGCAGGACCGAGTCCTGAAGCCGGGCCGTTCGTACGCGCGGGAGATAAGGTCGAAGCCGGCCAGACGGTGTGCATCATTGAAGCCATGAAATTGATGAACGAGATTGAAGCGGATATCAGCGGGGAAGTGGCGCGAGTCCTTGTCGAAAACGGCCAGCCTGTGGAGTATGGCGAGCCGCTCTTCGCGCTGCGGCCAACGGGGAAAAAGAAATAGCAGTAGCACAGGCTTCAGCCTGTGGGTTTTGACTTTGTATGGAAGAACCCCACAGGCTGAAGCCTGTGCTAATTTCGGCCTCAAATGTTTCGAAAAATCCTCATAGCCAATCGCGGTGAAATCGCCCTGCGCGTGATCGATGCGTGCAAGGAATTGGGCATTGCCACGGTGGCCGTCTATTCCGAGGCGGACCGCAACGCGCTTCATGTACGCTTTGCGGATGAAGCCGTATGTATCGGTCCGGCCAAGTCCAGCGAGAGCTACCTGAACATTCCGCAGGTGATCAGCGCCGCGGAAATTACCAACGTCGACGCCATCCATCCCGGCTACGGATTCCTTTCCGAGAATGCCAATTTCGCCGAAGTATGCGAAGCATCGCACATCACTTTCATTGGGCCGCCGCCGGACTTGTTGCGCATGATGGGCGAAAAAGACCAGGCACGCCGCGAGATGTCCGCCGCGGGCGTGCCCATTGTGCCCGGCTCGAAGGGAGTGGTTGCAGACGAGGCCATCGCCCTCGCGGAAGCCACTCGCATCAAGTACCCGGTGATCTTGAAAGCGTCCGCGGGAGGCGGCGGGCGCGGCATGCGCGTGGTGCGCAACGAGGATGAACTACCCGGCGCATTTGCAACGGCGCGCAACGAGGCGCAGCAGGCCTTTGGCATTCCCGATTTATATATCGAGAAATTCATCGAGCGGCCTCGGCACATCGAGTTTCAAGTGCTGGGAGACAAGCACGGCCACGTGATGCATCTCGGCGAGCGCGAATGCAGCATCCAGCGCCGCCATCAGAAGCTCATTGAAGAATCTCCTTCTCCAGCGGTGGATGCCAAGCTGCGAGCCAAATTGGGCGCGCAGGTGGTCACCGCCTTGGAACAAGTGGGTTACACCAGCGCGGGCACGGTGGAATTTCTGATGGACGAAGATGGCTCCATCTACTTCATCGAAATGAACGCGCGCATCCAGGTGGAGCATCCCGTCACGGAAATGGTTACCGGCGTGGATTTGATCAAATCGCAGATTCGCCTGGCCACCGGCGAAAAGCTTGGCGATGTGGTTACCAATTTTGCGTTGCGCGGACATGCCATCGAGTGCCGCATCAATGCCGAAGACCCGGAAACATTCGTGCCGTCGGCCGGGCACATTACGGTATTTCGCACCCCGGGCGGCCCCGGAATTCGCGTAGACACGGCCGCGCACGCCGACGCCGTAATTCCGCCGTACTACGATTCGCTGGTGGCTAAGCTCATCGCCTTTGGCGATACGCGCGCCGAAGCCATTGTGCGCATGCGCCGCGCCCTGGAGATGTTTGTGGTCGAGGGCATCAAGACTTCCATTCCCTTGCAGCGCAAAATCATGATGGATCCTGACTTTAGCGCCGGGCGGCTGGATACCCACTTTCTTGACCGTTTCGCCACATCGCGCGTGGGATAAACGCATATGAACCTTGTGTTCCCCCGGCTCTATGCCATAATCGACCCCACTTTGCTCACTATTTCGGAGCTGGCTATGGCCGAAGCTCTGGCGCAATCCGGAGTCGAGCTGATTCAATATCGCAACAAGACGGGTTCTTCTCGCCAATTTTTTGAAATTTCACAACAACTTTCTCGAGCTCTTGCTCCGCGCGGCGTGCGGCTGATTGTGAATGACCGCCCGGACATTGCATTGCTGGCGGGCGCGGCCGGTGTGCACGTGGGGCAGGATGATCTTGGCGTCGAAGATGCGCGCGCGATTTGCGGCCGCGGATCGCTGGGTGGGAATTTCCACGCACAATCTTGAACAGGTCGCGGCTGCGGACAAAACTTCCGCCGATTACATCGCCGTTGGCCCCATTTTTCCGACCGCGACCAAGAAAAATCCGGACCCGGTTGTCGGCACGGAATTTCTGCGCAAGGCGCGGCAGATCACCAGGAAGCCATTGGTTGCCATTGGCGGCATCACTCTGGAGCGTGCCGCGGAAGTGTATCGTGCGGGCGCCGATTCGCTGGCCGTGATTCGCGACCTGATTTGCGTTGCGAACCCCGGCGCGCGCGCCCGTGAATATCTCGAAGTGGCGGCCTCCGTGGATTTGCTGTAGCCCGCGTCTTCAAACGCGGGGTTTTTCTTTGCATGCGGCGAGATGTGCCCTGGACTAAAAACCTCGCCTCTGAAGAGGCGAGCTACAGCGACTGGCTGGAATCGCGGCGAGCCACTGAAATAAAGAAGGAGCAGCCCGGTGCCTGACACGAAAACCACCATGGCTACGGCGCTTCCCTCGGATGCGGATTCCTCGGGATTCGTTCGCGGCCTGGGCCTGTTCGATTCCACGACCATTGTTGTCGGTTCCATGATCGGCTCGGGCATCTTCATCGTTTCCGCCGACATTGCGCGCAATGCGGGATCGACGGGCGGATTGCTGGCCGCCTGGGTGATTGCCGGTTTGATGACTGTTACGGCGGCGCTTTCCTACGGCGAGCTTGCGGCCATGATGCCCAAGGCCGGCGGGCAATACGTTTATTTGCGCGAAGCTTATTCTCCGCTTTGGGGATTTCTGTACGGCTGGACACTTTTCCTCGTTATTCAAACCGGAACCATTGCCGCAGTGGCGGTGGGATTCGCGCGATTTCTGGGTGTCGTGTGGCCCGCGATTTCTCCCAATACCTGGATCGTTTCTCCCATCGCTCTCTCCGACAAATATGCGATCAGCCTTTCCCTGCAGCAACTGGTGGCGCTGCTGCTGATTCTGTTTTTGACGGCGCTCAACACGCGCGGATTGAAACTCGGGAAACTGATTCAAAATGTTTTTACTTCGGCGAAGACGCTTTCGCTGGCCGCTTTGATCCTTGCCGGAATTTTTCTGGGCCGAAATGCCGCCGCCATTCACGCCAATTTCAGCGGCATCTGGACGCTGCACGATCCTCAGACCATTGAGCCGGGCGCCGAGTTGGATGAAATCGTTCATTCCCTCGGTGACCGCGGCGTCCGGGACTTTCGGATTGCTGATTGCCTTCGGCGTTTCGCAGGTGGGATCGCTTTTTTCGGCGGACGCCTGGAACAACATCACCTTCACCGCCGGCGAAGTAAAAAATCCCAAGCGTGACATCCCCATCTCTTTGGCCGCCGGCACGGCGATCGTCATCACGCTCTATTTCCTGGCCAACATTGCGTATCTTTCCACGCTCACGCTGCACCAGATTCAGACCGCGCCGGACGACCGCGTAGCCACCGCCACGCTGGCCGCCATCTTCGGCAACAGCGGCGCGACGCTCATGGCGCTGGCCATCATGATTTCGACATTCGGCTGCGCCAATGGGCTGATCCTGGCGGGCGCGCGCGTTTACTACGCCATGTCTCGCGACGGATTATTTTTTCGTGGCATCGGAAAGCTCAATGCCAATCACGTTCCGGCCATGGGCCTGGTGCTGCAGGGAATTTGGGCGGCCGTTCTGGTGCTGCTGCGCACGCGCCTGGTGAACGCGACGACAGGCGCGTGAGTTATGGAAATCTTTACGGCGTCTTGCTCGACTACGTGGTCTTCGCGGTGCTGATTTTTTATGTGCTCACCATTGGCGGGCTTTTTGTTTTGCGCCGCAAGCGGCCGGATGCCGAGCGGCCCTATCGCGCCTGGGGCTATCCCATCGTTCCAATTCTTTACATTGTAACTGCGTTGATTATTATGCTGATCCTGATTCTGTATCAGACGCAGGATACCTGGCCGGGCCTGGTGATTGTGCTGCTGGGAGTTCCGGTATATTGGGCCTGGTCGCGACATTCCCGCGGAGACGCACGGGAGCAAGAGTAGGACAGGCTTCAGCCTGTCTGGCTTTGACTTTTGTTGGCAGTGAAAAGCAGACAGGCTGAAGCCTGTCCTACAAAGGTGAATATGGCTAGTCAACTATTCCAGATCAAAACGCACGAGTCGCTGGTTGAGGAACTACAGGGCGAGAACCGTCTGCACCGCGTTCTCGGCCCGGTGCAACTGTCAAGCCTGGGCGTAGGAGCGATCATCGGCACGGGCATCTTCGTACTGACAGGAGTCGCAGCGCACGATTTGACCGGGCCGGCGCTGATGCTCTCCTTCGTGGTGTCAGGCTTGACGTGTTTTTTCGCGGCACTGTGCTACGCGGAGTTTGCCTCCATGGTGCCCGTGGCTGGGTCCGCGTATACCTATGCCTACGCGACGCTGGGCGAACTCTTTGCGTGGATCATGGGCTGGGATTTGATTTTGGAATACGCGGTGGCTTCGGCCACGGTGGCGCATGGATGGTCGCATTATTTTCAGGATTTCCTGCGATTCTTCCACATCGCATTGCCGCATCAATTTACAAATGCGCCTTTTGATTACGATCTGGCGACGGGGCAATTCGCGATGACGGGAACCTGGTTTGATTTTCCGGCCATCGCCATCGCTTTGTTGGTCACCGTGATTTTGGTGAAGGGCATTCGCGAAAGCGCCAGCGTGAACACGGCCATCGTGATTGTGAAACTGGCAATCGTGTTTTTCGTGATCGGCGTAGGTTCTTTTTACGTGCACCCGGCGAACTGGCATCCTTTCGCGCCATTCGGTCTGAGCGGGCTGAGTTTCTTTGGCCACACTATAGTGGGACGGACGGGCCCCGGCGGACAGCCGTTGGGCATGCTGGCCGGAGCGGCCATCGTGTTCTTCGCCTACATCGGTTTCGATTCGATTTCCACGCATGCCGAGGAAGCCCGCAATCCTTCGCGCGACGTGCCCATTGGAATCATGACGTCGCTGGTGCTTTGCACCTTTCTTTACATCGCCGTGGCCGCGCGTGCTCACCGGGATGGTGCCGTATAGCCAGATCAATATCGATGCGCCGGTCTCCGACGCGTTCCGGCAGGTGGGCTTGCCGTGGGCGGAACTGCTGGTTTCCATCGGGGCGGTGGCGGGAATCACCTCGGTACTGTTGGTGATGATGCTGAGCCAGCCGAGAATCTTTCTGGCCATGGCGCGCGATGGCTTGCTTCCAACCAGTTTTTTCGGCGCAGTGCACGAAACGCTTTCGCACTCCGTGGAAATCCACGATTCTGACCGGACTTTGCGTTGCAACCATGGGCGCATTTCTGCCGCTGCGCATTTTGGCGGAACTTGTGAATATTGGAACGCTGCTGGCATTCGTCATTGTCTGCGCGGCGGTCATGATCATGCGGCGCACGCATCCCGAAGTGCGCCGTCCATTTCGCGTGCCGTTTGGATCGTTGTTTCCGATTCTGGGGATTGCCTCCTGCCTGATGCTGATGTTTTCCCTGCCGGTGGCAAACTGGGTGCGCCTTGCCGTGTGGCTGGTGATTGGCCTGGCGATTTATTTCAGTTACGGCATGCAGCACAGCCATATCACGATTAAAGCTCGCGAGGCCGAAGCGAAGGCTGCGTCCGGCCGGAAGTAGATTGGCCTCAATGTTTTGGTGCGTTTCAATTGGTCAGCGACCCCTGGCAGGTTTTCCTCAGGAAGTGATACCTTCATGTGGATTGAACCATCTGCGGATAAAGTCGATTTGGCGCAGGTTTAAGTAGCACAGGCACTCCTGCCTGTGCGGTTTTGTGGATCGATCGTCGCGTGTCGGCTCAATGGTGCAGAAACCCGCACAGGCAGGAGTGCCTGTGCTACTTTTTCCGCAGGCTGAAGTCTGCGCCACGTAGGAGATGGATCTAATAATCGAAAAGATATGACATCGGTACTGACAAATCGGATGCGCGCAATTTGGCTTGGCATGAGTGTGACCGATTGGATTGCCTTGGCCGTCCTGCTCTTGCAGGGAGCGCTTTTCGGATTGCGCGAATTCTATGAGCAGATTCCGCAGTCGGGTTTTCTGATTTTTCTGTCCATGTGCGCCGCGGTTTATTGGATTGTGCGCGGATGGATCTGGGCGCGCGATCACCTGCTCTGGAGTCTTCGCAATCGGCTGGTTGCGGCGTATGTATTTATTGCCGTAGTACCGGTGCTGCTGCTTCTGGCCATGGCGGGGCTTGCGGCATACCTGTTGTATTGGCAGCTTGGCGCGTACGTGATTCACACCGAGATGGAAGATCGCGAGCAGCGCGTGGGCGTTGTAGCCACGGCAATGGCCACTTCCTACGCTGCTGAAGCCACTTTGGGGAGCAAGGCCGCGGCCCTAACATTGCCTGTCTCCCCCGAGACCTACATAAGAAACGCCATGACGGAATTACCCGGGTTGAAGGTGGAAACCGGCGCGAGCGAGGAATTGTTGCAAGCCAACGGCGCGTCGGGCAGAAACCGCTTCCGAG
The DNA here is from genome assembly GCA_963825365.1 of uncultured Acidobacteriota bacterium. Taxonomy (GTDB): domain Bacteria; phylum Acidobacteriota; class Terriglobia; order Acidiferrales; family UBA7541; genus Palsa-360. The sequence continues at coordinate 59,644 of CAWGSV010000018.1, forward strand.
GTCTCGTTTTTAGCGATGGGCAACTGGCGTTGCGGGCCGTTGTCGCGCGCCCATTCGCCACCGGACGCATTGTGGTTTCCGCTCTCGTTCCCGTCACGCCGGAGCTGCTCGAAACGCTGGCGCCGGAACTTGGCCCAATTCAATTCAGAGTTCTGCGCCCGGGGATAGGCAACAATCAGGCCGGGACTTCCCATCGTGATCAGCACTCGGCGATATATGCCCGAGCAACTGATCGCCACGACCGAGCGCGCCATTCCAAAGGCCGTAAATCCTTTCGACAAGTTAATAAGCGGGCTGGTGGACCTGGAGGTTTTGGACCTGGACCAAAAGCCCGGAGAGAACGATCCGGTGCGAGTGATCGCATATTTCACCACGCGACCTTCGCTTTTGAATCGACAGGCTCTTCAGTCCGCTGGGAGATTTGGGAAGCGCTGCCGCCACGGCGTTGCTCGTGGTCGGCGCGATATTTCTGGTGATTGAGATTGGCTCGCTCTTGACGGGCGTCATTATGACGCGAACCATCACCACTGCGGTTGGCAGCTTGTACACAGCCACGCAGCACGTGCAGGACGGCGACCTCTCTTATCGTGTGCGCATCCCGCACAGGGATCAGCTGGCCGCGCTCGGAGAATCCTTCAATTCCATGACGCAATCGGTTTCCACGCTGATTGAGGAACAACGCAAGCGGCAGAAACTTGAGAACGAACTGTCCATTGCGCGCGAAGTGCAGCAGCAGTTGTTTCCGCACGCGCTTCCCGAAATGCCGGGCATCGATATTGAAGCGATCTGCCGCCCGGCGAGAGTGGTCAGCGGCGATTACTACGATTTCATTCGCATTTCGCCAACCCGGCTGGCCATCGCTCTGGCGGACATCAGCGGCAAGGGAATCTCCGCGGCGCTGCTCATGGCCAACGTGCAAGCCGCGCTGCGCAGCGATGTGCTGCGCTACCGGGAGGAGCAAACTGGAACTCGCCGCGATCAGATCGACACCGCGGAAATTATTTCGCACCTGAACCGCCATTTGTTCCGCAACACTTCCGACGAACGCTATGCCACATGTTTTTTTGGAGTGTACGACACGGAGACGCGCCAGCTTCACTACACCAACGCCGGGCACCTTCCTCCTGTTTATATTTGCGGCGGAAAGAGTGTGCCGCCTGGAAACGGGCGGCATGGTTGTGGGGCTATTCAGCGATGTGCCTTTCCAGCAAGGCGCCATTGAGATTGAACACGGCGGGATGCTGGTGGCTTACAGCGATGGATTGATCGAACCGGAAAATGTCTACGGCGAGGAATACGGCACGGAACGCCTGATCGATGTGGCCTCCAGCAATAGGGAAAATTCTCCGCACGTAATTGCCGAGGCCATGATGCTTGCCGCGGAGGAGTGGTCCGGCTCGCCCGAACAGGCTGACGATATGACCGTCATCGTGATGCGCTTTTCCGGAAACGCGCAGGAGAACCGCGCATGAAGGCTCTGACCGCGGCGCAGATGCGCGAGGCGGACCGTCTCACCACCGAGCGCTATGGCATTCCCGGCAGCGAATTGATGGAGAACGCGGGAATGGCCATTGCTGAATTTCTGCGCGACAAATTTCCGAACTTGGCCGGCCGAAAAATTCTGATCCTGTGCGGGAAGGGAAACAACGGCGGCGACGGAATGGTGGTCGCCAGGCTGTTGAAAGAATTTCGGCTGCACAGCGGTGGTTTTTCTGTTCGCCAATCCGGGTCGCCTCGAGGGCGACGCGGCGGCCAATTTGAAACGCTGGCAGCAGGGGCTGGGCGAATTGTATGTTGTGACCAGCGAAGCGGAATGGGATTCGGCGCGCTCGGCGCTGGCCGAAGCGGACTTGATCGTCGATGCGCTGCTGGGCACCGGACTGCGCGGGCCTGTGGAAGGATTGCTGGGCGCGGTGATCGAGGATCTGAACGCGGCGCGTGCCAACCGGCGCGGCAAGATGGTGGTGGTGGCAGTGGATATGCCGTCCGGGCTGGCTTCTGATTCGCAGGATTTTGGCGGGCCGGTGATGGCTGCCGATTTCACGGTGACGTTGACTGCGCCAAAGGTTGGGCAGTTGGTTTTGCCGCATTCTTCCATGCTGCGGTGTGCTGATCGTAAAAGAAATCGGGACGCCAGCCGGACTTCTTGGAGTCCGACCCGCATTTGAAAATTCACTGGATTGAGCCGGCGAGAATTTCTCGCGTTGCCGCTTGCGCGAGACCGGACGCAAACAAGGGAACGCTACGGCCACGCACTGATCGTTGCAGGATCGCTCGGGAAATCCGGAGCGGCGATTCTGGCGGCGCGCGGCGCGTTGCGTTCCGGCGCGGGGCTTGTCACTGTGGCCACGCCGCATGGACGTGCTGCCGATCGTGGCCGGGGGATGCCGGAAATGATGACGGTTCCTCTGGCGTCGCACGGATGCCGGAACAGCCAGCCTTCGCAACCTTGATTACGGCAAGTTCGCGGAAATGCGCGCGGCAAGTCTGTTCTCGCCATTGGCCCCGGGCTTTCCATGCAGCATGAGACGCAGCAGTTCATCCGCACGGTGGTCGGGCAGACGGAGCTTCCGATTATTTTGGACGCCGATGGCCTGAACGCTTTTGCGGGGATGGCCGACACTTGAACGAACGCCACGCACCCGCGATGGTGCTGACGCCGCATCCGGGCGAAATGGCGCGCCTGCTTGGGAATCACGGTGAAGGAAGTGCAGGCGCGGCGACTGGAAGTGGCGCTGGAAGCGGCGGGGCGCTGGCGCGCGCACGTAATCCTCAAAGGTTTTCACACGATTCTTGCCACGCCATCGGGCAACGCCTACATCAATACCACGGGGAATCCGGGAATGGCCACCGGCGGGACTGGCGACGTGCTTACGGGAATTCTGGCCGGATTGACCGCGCAGTTTGGCATTGAGGATTGGGCCCGCGTGCTCAGCTTTGGAGTGTATTTGCACGGCCTGGCAGGCGATATGGCCGCATCGCGCGTGGGCCAAGCGCCACTCATCGCATCGGACTTGGTGGAGGCCATTCCGGAAGCGTATTCACGCGTCCTTGCGGAGTGGGAAAATGCCCGTTAGCGAATTTGTCACGCACAACTCCGAAGAAACCATCGCTATTGGCAGGGAAATCGCCGCGAAACTCCGGCCACCCGTCCTGGTGCTGCTCAAGCGGCGACCTCGGCGCCGGAAAAACCACGCTGAGCAAAGGAATCATCAGCGGCCTGGGCGCCGCCAAGGAAGAGGACGTCACCAGCCCTACATTCAATCTGGTTCACGAATTTCACAATTCCTGCAAGGTCTACCACGTGGATCTGTACCGCGTGGAAAACTTTCACGACCTCGAATCGCTTGGCCTGGAGGACGCGCTTTCTGAAAAAGCCATCGTGATTATCGAGTGGTCGGAGAGGTTCACGTTGCGCACGGATTGGCCGACGGTTGAGATCTCCCTCGATCATGCCGGCGGAGATGCGCGCCGCGATTTCCATCCCGGACATGCGCGCAGGAAAATAGCCGGAGAAGGTGAATGTCCGATCTGCTGTTAACGGGTTGGATTCGCCACCTTGTTTGCCGATTGCCTGCTTGTTAACCTAAAAGTGAGCTTAACGCCGCCTCCCATGCCCGATCGCGCATCCATGTTCGGTTCCGGAACACCAGCTCGTGTCAACATGACACCTTATTCGGCGGACCTTCCCCTCGGCACGTTGGCTGTGGGTGTGGACAACATTCACCATGATGTGTTCCTAAGTCCCACTTTTGTCGAGACAACCGAGGCGTATCTGTTGGAATACATACGCCAAACTGCCAACCTTCCTTTCCTTTCGCAAACGGACCGCTCCCCGACGGAACGACGGCAGGCTTCACGCAGAGAGAATGATAAGAAGGGTACGCGTGCGCAAGAAGGCAGCCCGTGGAAGAAGCAACTCTCCGACCTATTGCACGCGGGACTTCAGAAAGCCAAATTCGAAAAGAACATTGAGATTGACCTTATTCTACGCGCGGCTTTGGTCAAGTATCTGACGCAGGAGATTAGTACTCAGTTCGCGAACCTCATGCTGGAAGCCAAGGAGTGGATCCGAGCCGCGGTACGCATTTCGACCAGACGGAGCAGGCTCACGTGATAAGGGCCCGGCTCGCGGAGTTACAGGCCGACCGGCGCAACCAATTTCGCGGCGCCGGCCAGCATGTGTATCAGGCCATTATGGACATTGAGGAGAGCAACCTCGGGAGATCAAGAAAGGCGCTGTTCGGCGAAGAGGGAGCGGCCGCCTACGACATTTTGAACAATCGCCTGGCCTTTGTCGAAGGGGGCAAGGACGATGTCCTTTTTCTGGAGCAATACGTCCTGCTCGGAAATTACATACGCGATCAGGACCGCTTCGAGACCTTCGATGCCCTGATGCTCGATTTCCTGAGGGAATCCGTGCTGGCCGGAGATCAGGGAAGTGAACTGAACGATTCCTGGCGCGAGCACCAGGAACTGGTGGACTCCGCCGTGGCCTGCCAGGCGGAAATCGCGCGCCTGGCTGACGAGCACGGCGCTCTGGCGCGCAAGTTGGAACGATCCGAGAGCCTGATGGGGCGAGTGGGATTCGGGTCCGATCCGGCCACTCTTCGTGCATCCATGTCGGATGTAGAGAAGCGGTTGCGCCATGCGCGCAGCAAACTGGAGCAAATAAATCCCCGCTGGAGGTATCCCGCGGCGAGGCCGATTTCATGGCCAAGCAGTATCAGGAGCGCCTGGGCGACTACCTCAATCAGCCGGAAAACGCGCGGCGCCTGTTTGACCAGGCCGCGCCCAACGCTGGCCTCAGAGGAATTGCGGGCGCGATTGCTGGAGGAGTTCGTGGCCCGGCTTGAACAGCGGGATTTGCTGGTGCATATCATGGCCAGCTACCAATTGCGAAACATCTGCCACGACTACTGCCCGCCAATTCATTTGCAGCAATTGAAAAAAGCGCTGGTGTCGCGCGAGGAATTCAAGCGCGTGGAGGAGATCCTCAAGCAATTTCCCGCGCGGCAGTATTCCGCGCAGCGCATTGACGACCTTTCCAAGAAAATACGGAAAACGCCGCGCGCCGAGGTTCGCGCTGTTGCCCTTCGCTTCGCCGAAGACTTTATGCGGCTACGCCGTGATATGCGTAATTATGAGCGGCTGTCCGGGGCCATGGAGCGCGTCAGCCTGGTGCGCAACGAGCGTATGCGGGAACTTTCCGAGATGAATCACAGCCTGTACGAGTTTCTCCTGCCCGAGGAAGCCAAACCGGCCGAAGACCACGTGGTGTCCCACACCATTATCAAAGCGGATGTGCGCGGCTCCACCAAGATCACACAAGAACTGCTGGCGCGCGGCCTCAATCCCGCATCGCTCTTCAGCCTGAATTTTTACGAACCGGTAAAGCGCATCCTGGAACGGTACGGCGCCTCGAAAGTATTCATCGAGGGCGACGCGCTGGTGCTGGCGATTTACGAAACCGAAGCCAACCGCGTGCAGCAGCGCGCCGTATCGAAGGCTTGCGCGCTGGCGCGTCAAATCCTGGCGGTTTCCACCGCTTACAACGAGCGGCCCGATTCCATGGACCTGCCCCGTCTGGAACTGGGCGTGGGCATCGCATTTCAGGATTCCGCGCCGACTTATTGGATGGACACCGATTCGCGCATCATGATTTCGCGCGCTCTGAATCTGTCGGACCGGCTTTCCAGCTGTTCCAAGGCAGCCAAGCGTATGCTTTCGGAAAACCCTTCCCCATTTCGCCTGTTTCTTTTTCAAACCATGGTGGAGGGCGTGGCCGAGGATGAAGCCGACGAATTTCTGGTTCGCTTCAACCTGAATGGCGTGGAATTGAACGAGGAAGGCTTTCAGAAGCTGCAGGAAGAGATTTCCCTGACGCAGCTGGAAGCCGATTGCGTTATGCCCTGGGGCAAGGAACGCGTCACGTTTTTTCAGGGAGAAGCGCTTGTGGGGGAAAGCCTCGAGCCGGTTTGGATCCGCCGAGGGTACATCCGGCAGATGCTGCCTGGCGGCAAGATCGGGCAGGCAGGCACGCGTCCTTATTACGAAGTCTGCGTGAATCCAAAGGTACTGGACCTTTTCGAGTATCTTACGGCCTCAGTTGCGGTTAAACGCAAGTGAAATGGTAGGATGGCAGGCGCAACATGAGCCTCTGAATTCATGCCGCCCGGGTTCGAGCCGCCAATGAGCAGAAGCAAATCCAGGAAGAAACCGAAAAAGTTTACTGCCGGAGGCGAAGCGCGCCGCCGTGCGCGAGAGCTTGCCGGACCGCCTCCTGCGGCGCGCGTCATCCCCGACAAACGCCTGAAGCCTCCAAAGCACAAAAAGAAATTGGTGGAGGATTAGGTAGGAAAGGCTTCATCCTCTCTGGTTTTCGTCCTGAGTTGAATCAGAAATCAAAAGAAGACAGGCTGAAGCCTGTCCTACTCATGGCTAATGGATATGCCGCGTTTTTTTCTGCATGTAATCCATCAGCAGGTATTGGCCGAGGGTATAGGGCGTGGTGAAGTAGGCCTTGCCACGACACAGTTCGGTCACTTTTTGCACGAAGTGCACCAGGCTGTAATCGCTGGCCAGCATGAAGGTGTTGATCAGAATTCCGGATTTGCGGCAGCGGCCCACTTCTTCCAGTGTTTGCGTGACCACAAGCGGATCGAGCCCAAAGGCATTTTTGTAGATGCGCCCATCTTCCAGCGTGAGGGCTGAGGGCTTGCCGTCGGTGATCATCACGATCTGTTTCATGTCTTTTTTCTGGCGCGCGAGGATGCGGCGCGCCAGGCGCAAGCCTTCGCGGGTATTGGTGTAGTAGGGGCCCACCTGTACGCGCGCCAGTTCACCGAGCGGCATTTCCTCCGCGGAATCGTGGAACAGCACCAGGTGCAGCGAGTCTCCCGGGATACTGGGTGCGGATCAAATGGGACAGCGCCAGCGCCACTTTCTTGGCCGGAGTAAAGCGATCCTCGCCGTACAGAATCATGCTGTGGCTGCAATCCAGCATCAGCACCGTGGCGCAGGAACTCTGATACTCGGTCTGGTGCACCATCAAGTCCGGGTAGTCCAGCTCGATGGGAACCTTGGAGCCTTCGCGGCGCACGGCATTGAATAATGTGGCGCTGATATCCAGATTCAACGTGTCGCCAAATTCGTAGGCGCGTGAAACTCCGCCCGACTCGACGCCGGTCGACAGGTCTCGCGTATCGTGCCGCCCCAGGCTGCTCTTGCCGAGCGAGCCCATCAAATCCTTGAGCGTTTTGAAGCCCAGAAAATCGATGGTCTTGTCCGTAATTTCAAATCGCGCTTCGTTCTCGCGATCCCGTTCGCGGCCCTGGCCGACCTGACCGCGAGGCGTCTTCTCCGGCGCATTGGTGATCTGCGGCTGACCGGTGATGTAGCCTTCTTCCATCAGGCGATCGATCAGCTGATCGATCATCTCTTTCATCTTGGCGTCCATCTGCTCGGGAGTGCCGTCCAGCAGGTCTTTCAATTCCTGATCGGGAATCAAATCGCCCTCTTCGAGCGCGCGCTGAATGGCCTGGCGCAAGGCTTCCATTGATTTTTCAGGGTCCATTTCGGACATGCCGTAGAATTGCGATTCGTAGCCGCTCTGCAGAAAGAAGTCGGAAAGGCGCTTGATCAGTTCCTGCATGTCCACGCCGTCGGCGGGTTCGCCCGTGTATTTCGTGTAGCGGATGAATTTTGTCATATGCGGTCGTCCATGATCTGGCGGTACTGCTTGACATAGCTTCCCGAAACCCCACCTCTGAAGAGGCGGGCTACAGCAATGCCTTCTAGTTGAACTGGCGCCGGGGCGGGCGCTGTTGCTGCTGCTCGCGCGGGTCCGGCGTCTTGGGGCGCTCCACGTGAAAGCCGCGTTCTTCGTTGCGGCTGATGCGCTTGTGCGCCCATAGTCCTTCCAGAATGAATTCAGCCGCCGCGGCCATTCCCGCCGGTCCGCTGCGCCCGTCGGCTCCCATGCGTTCGATATTCTCCATAAGGCCTTGGATCTTTTTGAGCTGCGTGAGGGCCTCGGCTGCCGGAGCGCTTTCAGGAACTTTCAATTCGCCGCCCAGCTCAAACCATTGGATGACCGGCTGAACATTGGCGCCATCCATGCGGCTGGTGAACACCTTTCCAACAGCGCCGCGAATCAGCTCGCGGGCGATATTTTCCGCGCCGCGCAATTCGCCTTCGTATTCCAGCTCCATTTTTCCGGTGATGGCCGGAAGCGCGGCGTATACATCCGCTATACGCGCGGAGGAACGCGATTCGTGATTGCGCACGGCGCGCTGTTCGGCGCTGCTGACCACGCTTTCCAGCGCGGCAATCGGCAGGCGCTGGCTGACGCCGGAACGCTTGTCGACACGCTTATCGTCACGCGCCAGAAATGCGACCAGCTCGACGACTTCGCGAATGTAATCGGGAACATCGACGGTGGATCGCCCGCCTTGGCGCGTTACCCAGGCTTCCTGCCTGGTGATGGAGACGCCCTCTTCGACCGTGGCGGGATAATGCGTGCGAATTTCCGAGCCGATGCGATCCTTAAGCGGCGTAATAATTTTTCCGCGCGCCGTGTAATCGTCAGGGTTCGCGGTGAAGACCAGCAGCACGTCCAGCGGCATGCGCACCGGATAACCCTTAATCTGAATGTCACCTTCTTGCATAATATTGAACAATCCGACCTGAATTTTTCCGGACAGATCGGGCAACTCGTTCACCGCAAAGATGCCACGATTGGCGCGCGGCAGCAGGCCGTAGTGAATGGTGAGTTCATCGCCCAGAGCGCGGCCGGAGCGCGCCGCTTTGATGGGGTCCACGTCGCCCAGAATGTCTGCGATGGTTACGTCCGGCGTGGCCAGCTTTTCGATGAAGCGCGCGTCGCGCCCCAGCCATGAAATTGGCGTGGAATCTCCCTGTTCCGCGAGCAGGTCGCGGCAGGCCTTGCACAGCGGCGCCAGCGGATCGTCATGAATTTCGCAGCCCGAGATGTACGGAATTTCTTTGTCCAGAAAATCGACCAGGCCTCGCAGAATGCGGCTCTTGGCCTGCCCGCGCAGTCCCAGCAAAATAAAATTGTGCCGCGCCAGGAGCGCGTTGGCAATCTGCGGCAGCACGGTTTCTTCATACCCGTGAATGCCCGGAAAGAGCGGCTCCCCGGATTCCAACTTTTCCAGAATATTGGCGCGCAACTCATCTTTCACATTGTGGCGCGGCGATCCGGGCGCGTAGCCGGGAAGTTTTTTTAATTCGCCGAGCGTTGTAGGTTTGCTGGTCATCGAGGGCCCCTCATCGAAATTGAATCCTCATTATATGCCACACCGGGGATTACTGCAGAATTCAGATCAGGCGTCCAGCGGCGCCGGGTTGGCTGCCAGAGTCAGGACAAATTCCTGCACTGTCCTAATTTGAAATTCCTTCGAGCAGTTGGAGGTCCGAGCTTCAGCTCGGACATTTACGTTTGGTTTGAAATGGGCTTTAGCCCCTGAAGCTTCAGGGGTTAAAACCCCATGCCGCGGTTCTTTTTGTCGGGGCTGAAGCCCCGACCTCCGAAATTCGAGTATTCTTCAAGACTGGACAGCACCCAAATTCTCTGGCACGCACAAGTCGTTGGCAAAATTGTTGTGTACGGGGCAATAGAGGCGTACGATGCGCCTGCCGGTTGTCCCGATCGAAAATATTGCGTGCATTTGCCTGTGTTGGAAAAGGAGCGTGAAAACATGGATTCAAAATCGAAATTGAGCAGGAGAGCATTGATAAAGACCGGGTTGGCCTCGACGGCGCTTCCCATGGTAGCGGGGATATTTAGTGCCACTGAAAAGGCCGAGGCGCAAGCCAAGACCGCCGAAGTTTCGTTTGCAGCGGTCCCGGGAGAAAAAGGCGTGCAGGACGTATTCGGGGGATACACCGTAGACCCGAACTGGCCGCAGCCCTTGTCCGCATTGCCGGGAAACGAAGCGTGGAACTGGGGATCGGGCGAAGGAATTTTCGCCGAGAATCCCGACCGCGTCTTCATCCTTCAGCGCGGCGAATTGCCCAGCATCAAACGGCCCAAGGAAATTGACTTGCCGCAACTGGGGCCAAGCCTTGGATTTCCCATTGGCCGGCTGCCATGGCGCGACGCCACGTCGGCCAGTCCCCCAGGACCGCTGGATGGCCCAAACCACGGCACGGAAAATGTGGATTGGAAATGGTCAAATTGCATCACCGCTGTTAACGCCAAGGGAGAAATCAAGGAAACCTGGCCGGAGTGGGACAGCATGTTGCGCCGGCCGCACGCGATTTACATCAATCCGTACGACAAGGACAAATACATCTGGCTGGTGGACGACTACCGGCACTCCATCTTCAAGTTCACTCACGATATGAAAAAACTGGTGCTGACCATCGGAACGCCCAACCAGATGGGCGCCGATGCCACGCACTTCTCTCGTCCAACTTACCTCGCGTGGCTGCCCGACAGCACCATGTTCGTGGCCGACGGATACGTTGGCACGCGCGTCGCCAAGTTCGACAAGGACGGCAAGTTCATTATGGACTGGGGCATGAAGGGGACACCGCCGAACGAGACGCGGCCGGGCTACTTCAACGGCGTGCACGGAGTTGCAGTCGACGTTCCCAGCGGGCGAGTTTTCGTCAACGACCGCAACAACCACCGCGTGCAGGTGTTCGACACCAACGGCAAATTCCTCAACATGTGGAAAGTGGGGGATCCGCCGTCCGATGTGCACTGCCTGCATTTGGCCGCCGCCGACCGGCACTTGTGGCTCTTCGATCGCGGCACAAACAAGATGATCAAGTACGACCTGGATGGAAACTTCCTGTATTCCTGGGGCACGTTCGGCGATTTCCCGGGCGGATTCTGGGGAGTACACGGAATGCACGTGGATCAGGAAGGCAATCTGTACACGGCCGAAGTGGACAACGGCCGCGCGCAGAAGTTCATGCCCAGGAAGGGCGCAAACCCGGCCATGCTGATCGGGCCTGGCGTGAAGCCCGTCTGGTCGTAAGCGCAAAACAATCGCCTGCTTCGTTTTCGGTTGGCAGTTATTGCTAAAGTCAAACGCCGCTGCGGTTCTCCGTCGTAGCGGCGTTTTCATTTTATTGCGCTGTCGAAATTTAAACTTTTTGGTGTGAAAAACAAATCTCCCACCTTTTGTCATTCCGAGCGAAGCGAGGAATCTCTCCTCGGTTTTAGATCGCGAAAAGAAAGAGAGATTCCTCGCTTCGCTCGGAATGACAAAAAGTGCAGGGCTCATTCCTCAGCCCATTTAGAGACTGCCGTTCCAAATCCTACTCATAGAACTGCGGCGACTTCTTCAGCTTGGCATTGCCTACGAAATCGTGCTGAATCCAAAGCTGGGCATTCTTTTCCTTCAGGAAGGCGTCAATCGCTTTACGGCTTGCGCGCGTCTGCTCCCCGCTGAAATCGAAATTTGGCACGCGATCCAGAGTTTTCTCCGCCGGATAGTGGTAGAGGTCGCCGGAAAGCACCACGCCGCCGGTCTTGGCCAGCTTCACGTAGAGAACCTGGTGGCCCTGGGTGTGGCCGGGAGCGGACTTGATGATGATGCTGCCATCGCCAAACACGTCGTATTCGTTGTCCTTCAGGATGATGGTCTTGCTTTTCTGCAAGGCCGAAAAAGTCGAGGGCTGCAGCGAGCCGTAGGCCTTTCCGCCGAACATGGCGTCATGCTCAAGTTGCGGCACGAGCCAGGTGGCGCTCGCGAATTCGTTGGCGTTGCCGGTGTGATCGTAATGGTAGTGTGAGAGCGCAAGGAAATTGATGTCGGCAGGGGAGTAGCCGATTTCCGCCAGTTGCCCGCGAAGTGTCTTGTCCACGTCCGCATCGCGCGACGATCCATCCGGCAGCGTGACATGTTGACTGATCATTTTTCCCGTGGGTTTCCAGGAATCGTCGGGAATCGCGCCGGTGTCCCAGATCAGATTTCCTTTGGGATGCGCAATCAGAAAGCAGGCCATGGACATATCCGTGGTGGCTACATCTTCCTTCTTCAAATTGAAGCGGCCCATGTCCGCATTGTGCAGCAGGCCGCAATCGAATACGTACAGCCGCACCGTGCGCGGCGGCTTCACTTTGGGTTTGGCGGACGGCGCGCTCTGCGCCAAAATATTTGCCCGCGGGAAAATTAGGAATGCTATTGCCGCGGCGGCCAGGACCAATCGCATCACTTTGCGCATCATCGTCACGGAACCTCGCTCTCTTTCGGGCGGATAGCAGTTCAGAACTGCGAATTGTGCGGCATTGTATACCGGCCCGGCCGCGATTTGCAGGTTTCACTCTCTAAAAAGGAATGTGGAAAAGGCGCCCCACCAATTTTGTCATTCTGAGCGAAGCGAAGAATCTCTCCTTTTTTCTGGGCTCAGACCAAGAAGAGATTCTTCGCTTCGCTCAGAATGACAAAATAGAATATTTTTTCCGCTGCCTGCTGATATTCAAATCCACGGACTCGTCAGATGGAGAATGCCGGTGTAAACTCCTCGGAGCAATGTTGCAGAATGGAGATCATGATTCGTTGCAAGCGTCTGCAATGAAATACATTTCCACTATTTTCGCGATTCTGATGCTGGCTCCGTGCCTGGCGGGATCTTCAAGCGCGACCACGCGCAACCACTTGTACGTCTTCCAATACGAAAATGTGATGGGCACTTCGCTGGAAATTAAAGTCGCGGCCGCTTCCGCGGAGCAGTCCGAGAAGGCGGATCAAGCGGCGTTGGCGGAGATCGATCGAGAGTCGAAAATTCTCAGTTCATGGGATGCCGACAGCGAATTCAGCAAATGGTTTCGCACCGTGGACAAGCCCGTGCAGGTTTCTCCGGAATTATTTGAAGTGTTCAGCTTGTTCGACACATGGCGCGAGCTGACTCACGGCGCGCTAGACGCTTCCGCCGAGACCATTACGCGAGTGTGGAAGCGAGCTGCCGCCGAGAAGCGCCTTCCCCGGCAAGCCGAATTGGATGCCGCCGTCGCCGAGGTTCGCAGAGTGCACTGGCGACTCGATCCCTTGAATCAAACCGCGACGCACACCAGCGATGCTCCGCTGGCGTTGAATTCGTTCGTGAAAAGCTACATCGCCGGGCGCGCCGCGGACGCTGCCCTCGGCGCATCTGGCGCGCAAGGATTGGTCATCAATGTTGGCGGAGATCTGGTTGTGCGCGGCGACTGGCGAGAGCCGGTGGACGTTTCCGATCCCAAGTCGGATGCGGAAAATGGCATTTCCATCGCGCACTTGGTCATACAAAATCGCACTATCGCCACCAGCGGAGATTACCGGCGTGGCGTGGAAATTGCTGGTCGACACTATTCACATATCGTGGATCCGCGTACCGGCATGCCTGCGGAACAAATCATCAGTTCCACGGTTATCGCGCAGTCTCCCGCCGTAGCGGGCGCGTTGGCCACCGCACTTTCCGTGCTCACTCCGGAGGAAAGCTCGCGTCTGGTTGCCACCATGCCGGGCGTGGAATATCTCCTCGTAAAAGAAAACGGCGAAAGAATCGTAAGCGCAGGATGGAGTTCGTACCAGGAGGCGCCCGCGCCACGCGCGACAACGCGAAAGCCTTCGGCGATTTACCAGACGGTTGCGGCACAATCCGGCGCATCCCAATGGGACCAAAAATATGAACTGGCCATTAGCATCGAGCTGAGCCTGATCGAAGGATTCCGCGTGCATCGCCCCTACGTTGCCGTATGGATTGAGAATGAAAACCACGCCCCTGTACGCACCATCTCCCTGTGGTTCGCAAAATACAAATACCTCAGCGAATTGCGCGCCTGGAGCCGCGATGAAAATGCGCGCTCTGTGGGCGAAGATACACACATCATGAATTCGGTTTCCAGCGCCACGCGCCCTCCCGGAAAATATACATTCCGCTGGGATGGCAAGGATGATTTTGGCAATTTGGTGAAAGCAGGGAAATACATCGTAATGATCGAAGCGGCGCGCGAGCACGGTTCCTATCAACTGATGCACCAGGAAATGGATTTCAGCGGCTCGCCCCAACAGTTCCAGCTTCCGGGCGATGTAGAGATTGCGTCGGCTACCCTTGACTACCACAAAATCGGCAAATAACCAGAGCGACCCGTCCAATGGCTCTTCGCGCGACCCTTTACCCGGTTCCAGCTACTTACATTTGAAGCGCCGCTTCGCGCATATCGCGCGCTGGCTGCACACTTATTTGTCCATGCTCAGCTTCGCAATTCTTCTTTTTTTCGCGGTGACGGGCCTCCTCTTGAATCACGCCGAGTGGTTTGACACGTTGCAGCGGCCAACCATCTATCACGGCACGTTGAACCCGGAGTGGTCTAACGCATCCGACCCGGCCGCGGTGAACAAGGACGAGATTGAAAAATATTTTCGCCGCACCTATCGCACAAAGGGAAGCCTCTCAGAATTTCGCGTGGATGGCGATCAATGCGAAGCTGTGTTTAAGGGCCCCGGTTACGAGGCGGACGCAACCATCGAGCGCGCCACTGGTAAGTATGAGTTGTCCATAAGCCCTTACAGTCTGGTTGCAGTCATCAACGATCTGCACAAAGGCCGAAACACAGGGGGGAAGTGGTCCGTGGTCATCGATTTGTCCGCGATATTGCTGACGCTGGTGTCCCTGACAGGTCTGACTCTCATTTTCTTCCTCAACAAACGGCGCACGGCCGGACTTTTGTTTTTGGCCGCAGGTGCGCTGCTGTGCTGGTTTGTTTATTCTCTCTGGGTATCCTAATGAAGACTGCCATTATCTTTGGAGCAAGCGGATTCGTAGGTTCGCATCTTCTGAGCGAACTGTTGAACAGCTCTGATTATGAGCAGGTAACGGCCGTCGCTCGCAAAAGCCTGAATATTACTCATTCCAAACTAAAAATGGTGATTGGTGACTACAACTCCCTGGAGGGTGTGAAATCGGAAATCGCCGCGGATGAAGTCTTCTTAACTCTTGGCACGACCAGGGCGAACTCGCCTAAGCAGGACGAGTACTACCAAGTGGATCATGATTATCCGGTGTTGGCGGCACGGATCGCAAAAGAAAGTGGAGCGAAATCGGTTTTTCTAGTCACAGCAGTTGGCGCCAATCCAAATTCGAAAGTTTTCTATGTGCGGACCAAAGGCGAAACCGAGAGGGACGTGATCGCGCTGAATTTCGAGCATACGCATATCTTTCGGCCCTCAATGATCCTGGGGAAGAGGAAAGAGAAACGTTCGCTGCTGGAGAAAGGGCTGATGGGATTTTGGTCTGCTTTAAATCCTCTCCTAATATGGAAGGTCGACAAATATAAGGGCATAACGGGGCAAGATATTGCAAAAGCAATGATGAGGTCGGCGAAGAGTCAAACAGAGAAGCTAAAGATTTATCACTGGAAGGAAATGCACGATTTGCTGCAAAGCTAATTTGAACCGAGACTGTAGTAAAGCTCGGAGCAGTCAACCTTTGGAAAGCTATCGCGAATACCTCTCAAAAGGGAGGCCTGATCGGAAAGCCTCCCTCGGTTCGCACTTTACGGATTGCCAAGTTGGGGATTCTACTCGCCAAATAGTGCGCTATAGACAACGCCGCCGATGACCGCACCAATAATAGGCGCCACCCAAAAGAGCCACAGCTGCGCCACGGCCCATCCGCCCACAAAAATTGCCGGGCCAGTGCTTCGCGCCGGGTTCACGGAGAGATTGGTGACCGGAATGCCGATCAGATGAATCAGAGTCAATCCAAGGCCGATGGCGATTGGCGCAAAGCCCTGCGGCGCGCGTTTGTCCGTGGAGCCCATGATGATGAGCAGGAAGAACATGGTCAGCACCACTTCCGCAACGAAACACGCCAGAAGGGAATAGCCTCCGGGAGAATGTTGGGCATATCCGTTGGAAGCGAAGCCTCCGCTGAGGTCAAAGCCAGCCTTGCCGCTTGCGATAATGTAGAGAACTCCCGCGCCGCAAATGCCGCCCAGCACCTGGGCGATCACGTAGGGCACAAGGTCGGAGGCGGGGAATCGCTTGCCCACCAGCAGTCCCACCGATACGGCCGGATTCAAGTGGCATCCGGAAATGTGCCCGATGGCGTATGCCATGGTTAGCACAGTCAAGCCGAATGCCAGCGCAACGCCAACAAAGCCTATGCCCAGGCTCGGGAACGCCGCGGCCAACACTGCACTGCCGCATCCGCCGAAAACCAGCCAAAAAGTTCCGAAAAACTCCGCCGATGCGCGCTTGCCAATTGACATAGTTCACCCCGCAAGAATTGAATTACTTAACTCAAAATGTTTTTCCACTTGGAATTCCATGCTTGGCCTGTCAGCTGGCGCATCGTACGCTTCTCCCGCTTACGGCACAACACATTTGACTGTCCCACAAAATTTGCAGATTGAACCGCAAACACTGCGTTTGCAAATTTGTTGTTTCAAGAGCCGGGGAAGCGTACCATTCGTCCACAGAATACCAAGATCAGAATTGCAATCTTCAATTCGGGCACAGGGGAGGATGGACATGCGAAAACGGCCACTCGCGGTGATGCTGATTGGGGCGGCGTTCACTTTTTCCTGCAGCCTGCTTGCACAGAGCAACAATCAGGCGGCTACCCCGCCACCTGCGGCAAAGGCGCAAGGGGCGGCCACAACCCCGGACCTTACCGGCGTCTGGAACGCCATGCGCAACAACTACGATTTCTCTTCTTTCAGCAAGGGCGACCCGCCCATGACCCCGTGGGGACAGGAGCAATTCAACAAGGCAAAACCGTCGCAGGGGCCGCGAGGCGTCACGCTCAGCGAAACCAATGACATGGTATATAAATGCATGCCTGCCGGCATGCCTTACATCTACTTGCAACTTTTCCCCATGCAAATCGTGCAGACGCCCAAGGAAGTGATCGAAATTTTTGAGTCCGACCATTCCGTGCGCCACATCTTTATTGACGGGCGCAAGCATCCTGACGACTTGACGCCCACCTACAATGGCCACTCCATCGGGCACTGGGAAGGGGACACGCTGGTCGTTGACACCGTCGGCATGAACGGAAAGCTTTGGCTGGACCGCCTGGGCCATCCAGAGAGCGACCAGATGCACATTGTCGAGCGAATCCGGCGCACCGACGACAAAACATTACAGGTCGATTTCACATTTGATGATCCCAAGAGTTATCCGAAACCCTGGACCGCGGTATTGCGCTTCCAGTTCCGGCCGGGCTGGGAAATCATGGAAGATGTATGTGAGGATAACTACGAGTTTGAAAGCTTCGAAAAATAGTACCGCGAGCGCCTTCTGCGCGAAGTGAAATTGCTGGCGCATTCGCGTCACATCAGAATTCAAGGGGGGCTGGTCTCCCACTTTTTCTCTCTTGGTTCCCGCACTTCCATCATTGTTCGCAATGCCAACTTGATATAGACTCCGCGCAACCGAGATAGGTCAATCGAAAAAGGGAGGACGTTTATGCCACGGTGCGTCTCCAGGAAATCGACCGTCAGTTTTCTAGCTGTAATAGGGTTGCTTTGCAGTTCCATGGCTTTCGCGCAGCAGACTGCGCCGCCACCGGCGCAAGGGCCCGCAGGTGGGGGCCAAAGGGGTGGAGCGGGCAGAGCTGGCGGCGCCGGACAGGCGCGTCCGGGCGAAGTCATTGCGCCCCTATTCTTGAAAGTGGATTGGGTGCGCCCGCCAAGCCAGACGGCGCAGGTTCCCATGGTTCAAGAAAATGTCGTTGACCCGAACGTGGTGGTCAAGTGGTACGGTGCGGCAGCCAAAAAATTGCTGACGACGGGAACGCCAGGCAGTGACGTAGCGCCGTTCGGAGTGTGGTCCGGCGAGTGCGATGGTCCCTTCGCCATCACTTTCCGCTTGAAGAACAACAACTCGGTTGACATGACCGGCCTCGCCAACGTTCGCTGGTTTGTTAAGACTTCTGGCTTCCACGAAGTTCGGCCCATCATTGTGCTCCCCGATGGGACCATGCTCGTCGCCGATCTGCCCTTTTCCTCTGTTCCCATGCTGACGCAAAGCGAATTTTCGTTGCAGGGACTGCGCTGGCTCAAGCTCGATAAGGACCGCATCGTTACGCTTGGCCGGAACCCGGCACCCGCCAACGAGATTTGGGTTCCTGACCCCGACCTCAGCAAAGTGGACGAAATTGGTTTCGTGGACTTGATGCCCAGCAGCGGCCACGGCACCGGCGGATACATCCAACTTGGCCCCATCGAGATCAACGGCAAGCCCGTGCCGCACGACGCCGCGGCTGGCGCCGGCGCACATTAAGCGTATTGCGGAGCCCCCAAATTCATTTTCATTCCGAGCGAAGCGAGGAGTCTCTCTGAGTTTTAATTCCACGAAAAGAAAGAGAGATTCCTCGCTTCGCTCGGAATGACAAAATAAATTACTATTCGCGCATTCTATAGAGTCGTAACTTCATCGCTATAACTCAGCGCACAAGCGTTACAGCAAGGCGCCGCAATGTGCCTGCAGTCGCGCCGCTGCCCCGGCTGTGGCAAGATTGCAGTGTTTGCAATCCAGGGGAGGGAAGAAGATGAACCTTAAGAATTCAGTGGCATTGATCACCGGCGGCAGCAGCGGCATTGGGAAAGCCATCGCACAATCGCTGGTGGCCAGCGGCGCGCGCGTAGCAATTACCGGGCGTGACGAACGCAAGCTGGCGGAGGCGGCGCGGGAAATGGGAGTGCATGCGATTCATGCTGATGTGGCCGTGGAGGCCGATGTGGAGCGGACCTATCGCGACGTGCTGCAAAAATTCGGCGATCTGGACATTCTGGTGAACAATGCGGGCAGCGGCGTGTTCAAGAATCTGGTGGATATGGGCAAGAAAGAATTCGAGGATGTGTTTGCCACCAATGTTACGGGCGCCATGTTGATGGCCCGCGAAGCTGCAAAACATTTCGTGAAGAAGCAGCGCGGCAACATTGTGAATATCGCTTCGACAGCCGGACTGCGCGGCGCTCCCAACGGCACCGCATATTACGCCAGCAAGTTTGCGCTTCGCGGAATGACCGAGTGCTGGCGGGCCGAGCTGCGCAAATATAATATCCGCGTAATTTTGGTCAACCCCAGCGAAGTAGTGACCAACTTTTTTTCGACGCACGGGTTGCCGCAAAAAGTGAATGCCAGCAAGCTGCGCGGAGAAGATATCGCCTACGTGGTGAAAGCCACGCTGGAAATGGAAGACCGCGGCTTCGTGCCCGAGGTGTCCATCTTCGCAACGAATCCGCAGGATTGATGGTTTTATGTAGCGCGGGCTTCAGCCTGCGGGGGTTAGTCCTTGGAAGGGCCAAAACCCGCAGGCTGAAGCCCGCGCTACTTGAACCTACTTAATATTATTTTCCTTGCCTTCTTTTACGTAGGCGACCGACGTGGCGATGTGATTTCTGCTGTGAATGGATTTTTTCTTTGCCAGGTGCGCAAACATCTGGATGCCGAAGCCGCCGTCCAGGTCATCCGTAATCCTCTTCTTCCAGGGGCGGCGCACGATCTGCGTTGTCAGTCGGCGGGTGATGCGCGGCTGGGTCATGATGTGCTCTGCAAGCTGCTTGGCACGATCCAGCAATTTATCTCGCGGCACGACTTCGTTGACCAATCCATACTCGAGTGCTTTTTTTGCGTCAATGGCCTGGCCGGTGAGCAACGCGTAGGCTGCTCTCTTCACGCCAAGCAATTCGATGAAGCAGCTGTGAATGCCGTCGCCGGGAACGGAGCCGATGTCGTAGTGCAGATCGAAGATGATGGCGTCTTCCGCACAAATGGTGATGTCGCACATCAGGCAAATTTCGGTGTGAAAGCCGGGCCCATTCAGAACGCCAATAGTGGGAATTTCCAGATCGTTCACCAGAGAACTGACATTGATTCGGCCGTCTTTGTAGGCATATTCGTAGGCCCAATGCTGCAAGTCTTCCTGCTCCAGCTTAAAACCTTCAGGGTCCGCGTCCATCATAAAATCCTGGCCCGAGCCAGTGAAGATCATGACTTCGTTTTCAGGATCGGCCCCGATGGTTTTGAAAAGCTGGCCGACCGAGCGATGATTTTCCACGCTCAGCTGGATAGGTCCGCCCACCGTGTGCGCTTGAACCACAATCACACCGTCCTTGCTGCGCTCCAGTTTGTAGTGCTGCTTGAAGCGCTTTTTGTACTCCTCGAATTTTGGTGTGGGCACGAAATCCACTAGCGACATGGGCGATTCTCCTGTTGGTCGAGTTGTTGTAGGGGCACGACATGTCGTGCCCCTACAATTGACCCATATGTTCAAAACCGGATGGTGGCGCCGGCATCTTGCCGGCGGTTTTTTTCCAGCTATGACCGGGCGCAAAACCGCCGGCGGGACGCCGGCGCTACTTTCTACCTACGATTTCGATTTCAGGCCGGCGTTGCGAGCAATCACTTGCGTCATGCTCGACCAATCCATTTCTCCCTGGCCTTGCGCGAGTCCGGAAAGCAAATGGTCGTGCAGAAGGCTGGCCAGTGGCATGGGCGAGGCGCATTCCTCGGAGGCAGCGAGCACCAGGCGCACATCCTTCAATCCTAGTTTTAGCGCAAACCCCGCTGGCTCGAACTTCTCCTGGGCGATGGCTCGTCCATATCCGGTAATCACCTGCGAACCGAATAGAGAGTGCATGACCTCGAGAAAAATCTCCGGAGCCACGCCCGCTTTCCTGAGCGTCGCGAAAGATTCTCCCAGAGCTTCGATTGCGCTGGCGACCATGAAGTTGCCGCATACTTTTGCGACATTCGCCTGCCACGGTTCGGTCCCTATCACAAAAGTTTGCCGTCCGATGGCGTCAAACAGAGGGCGGCAACGATCCACAAGTTCGCTGGGCCCTGCGGCCACCACCACAAGATTTTTCGATTCCGCTGCTTCCGGTCGCCCGAATACAGGCACACTCAGATATCCCTGCTTTCGCTGTGCGTGTTCGGCGGTCAATCGGCGGGCCAGGGCCGTGCTGATGGTGCTGTGCGAAATGTGAACGCACCCCGCTTTCATGGCCGAAGCGATGCCATCGTTTGCGAATACAATTTGCTCCACGGCCTGATCGTCCGCGAGCATGGTCATCACGGCCTCGGCGTCTCTGGCAGCGTCTGCGGGAGAATTCGCGACGCGCGCGCCGTCGGCGGCCAGCGCTTCCGCCTTTTCGCGGCTGCGGTTGTAGACCGCCACGCTGTGCCCCGCGCGAAGCACATTGCGCGCCATGCCCGCGCCCATTCTTCCCAGTCCGATGAATGCGATTTTCATAGCAGCCAGCATAGCGATTCGACTGCTCGCAGCCAAGTGGTTTTCATAAATGCGCCCCGCCATTTCTTGCCGCGGTTCGAAAGTCCGTACCAGTTGCATACTCGTGTCTTCTCCTGTACATTTCCCCTACCCCTGCCGGTAGTTGGAGGCTTATGCCATGAATGTGCGCCGCGTCCTACCCGTTCTTTTCTTTTGCGCCTTTTGTTGTGTACTCGCCGCTTTTCCTGTGAGCGGCTGGAGCGCGGCTCCCGCGGCGCCGCCACAGTCAGCTGCTGAAAAGGATTCTCTACCCTCCGAGCAAACCACCATTCCGGGTCCGCTGCGTTCCTTCCTGCGAATGACCGCCATCAGCCAGCACGCGACGCCCGAAGAAGTTTTGCCGTTGCTTGCGCGCAACATTGTGATGTCCGGATACGAAGCCGGCAGGCCCACGCAATTTCTTGTGCTCATCAATTGGTATTTGGATCAAGCGCGGGAATTGCAAGCCTTTGCGGGCCGCGGAGAGGTGATTCACGTCGCCAATTGCGACGATGCCAAATCGCTTCTGCCCATTCTTGGTTACAGGCTCCGCGATACTTGCGGGCCGAATGCCGCTCTGGAGACTGCCGATGCCAACAGGGCATTCCTGACCATCGATTCGGGATTCCCGCTGGCCGACCTCGAGGACGCACTGCGTGGAGGCAAGCCATTCGATACGCCTTATGCTCCCACCAAAGTTCCCGTGCTCTACAAGTCCTCGGATTGGGTGCAAAACAAAAAGAACGCCAACCGCGGGGTTGTTGACTCCATCATGCGCGACCCCAATCTGGCCCGGCTGTATTGGGCCATGTCCCGCATGGACACAGAAACAGGGCAATTCTTGTGGAGTTCCATGGGCCCCAAGAAACTGATTTTGGCTGCCCCAGTGTTGGATTTTTATGGGTCTCAGATCAGTGTACGGTCCGGCAGGGTACTCGTGCCCGGTGGACCGACTGCTGACAACGCCTGGAGAGATTTGGTGGGCGCCAATCCCCGCTCCCCGGCCGATTTCGTTTTTCGGCTGGTGACAAGAGATAGCGGCTGGCTAGCCTCCTATTTTGACACGCTATCTCGCGTAAACCAGACTCAACAAGCTTACTTCACCGAGTCTCATCGCTTAGGGCGCTACTACGATGCGCTTCGCGGGCGCGACTTGACGCCGCTCCCTACCAAACATTCCTTCAGGCCCGACCCGCTGCTGTTCATGGTCGAAGCGCGTTTGCAAATCGATCCCAATGGCCAGGCGCATATCCCAGGAAACATCGAAGTCTGGAAAGAAGTTCTGCGGCGCAAGATAGATTCCAAGCTGGTTCGTGATTGGGGAGATAAGGCCGCCAACTGGAATAGTCCAGACCAGGTGGTGGAAGGGATGGTGGCCGTGTCGCGGTACGCCATGCCTGACGGGCCTGTCTACAATTTTCTGACGCTAACGGAGATCGACCGCGGACGCGCTCCCGGCGAGCAGCTCGATGTGCCCACGGCGCGCCTGCTTGCCGAGAAATTCCCCGTGTTTGGCGACCAGTATTCAATCTTCGCGGAATTCCATGCGCTGAACAACCAGTCCATCTCACAATTTCTCTCCGTCGCCGAAGGCCTGAATAACGTCCCCGATCACCTGGTGCGAACCGATGCCCTGGGAATGTTGCAAGCCAACATCGGCCTCTGGCAAATCCTGGCGCGGCAGGGCGAGATTCCAGACGCCCTCTTGAACGATTCCTGGCAGAAAATTCTCGGCGCATTTAAAGTCCTGCATTCCTCCGATCAAGTGTACGCGGCCGGGCGAACAGCTCTGGCGGAGATAGTGCGCGTCTCCACCGGCAAGGCAACTCTCTCGCAAGACCAGCTCTTCGCCCTGCTGGCTGGCCCCGAACAGTACAGCAAAGAAGGGCAACAGATGCGTTCCGAAATGGCCGGCAAGATGCACCAGGTGATTGACGATCAGCGCCTGGTATCTCTGGACACCATCGTCACACTGGGCGATGGCCTGGACCAAATGGCCAAAGGCAAGGACGTCGCCGAATCCCTCATCCCTCTTGCCGGCGAACTGCGCGAATTCGAATTGCCCAAACCTCTTTTTACCAAGAGCGAGCGCAACGAATTCGCCGCTGGGCTTTACAGCAATCGACATACCGCCCTGCAAATGCGCACCGATTTGATAAAAGTTCTCAAGTCTTCCGCCAGTCCCACCGAATTGATGCAGGCCCGCGGCTTGCTCACTCCCTTTTTGAGGGACACCCTGGTGGGCCTCAACTACGCTTACTACGAGCCGCCCGGCGCTCAAATGATTCACAACAATCCGCTCTTTGTTCGCTCGCACGATTTTTCCGGCGGCGATTACTCCGGCGAGTCCGCCACGGCAAGCGAGGAAGTCTGGCACACCCCTCGCATATTCGGCCGCGGATGGACGGCCAGCGGCGGCGCCCACTTGATGGGCTCAATGGCCGATTTGCCGTATGCCCTGGCGCGTGTGGAGCAGGATTTCATCGTCCCGCAGAATGTGCAGTCCCTGATCTGGGAGGATTTGGTCCCGGGCCTGATCACCAGCGCGGTCTTGCCCAGATGGTGGAGCGTGACGCGCAACGAACTTCATGCTGTGGCGCTCTATCAGCGCGGCGGCGAGGAGCTATTGAGCAAAGCTGCCAAGGACGAAAAGTGGCGCGAGTCTGTGGTCGGTATCCTCTCGGACCGGTTGCTACCTCAGAGGTTGGAGCGATTCGATGAGGCCCTGCGGGCTGGGCGTGACGATGAAGCCTTGATACAGGTTGCCCCATCGGAAACCTTTTACCTGGCGGCGGAATATCGACGCAGGTATCACGCCGAGAATCGCAACTGGGGGCCGGCGGGCAGGGAACTGGACGATCTTCTGGTGCGCTACCCGCTGGAGACCAGCGCGGAGCGAATTTCAGAGGATTTTGGCGTTCCGCATCCTGCCTTGGCCGAAAGCTATGGCAGGGAACTAATTAGCATGAAGCCTATGCCAACTTTTCTCTACTACTCCAGCCGCCTGATGGGCGAGTCCTGGGACTCGGGAAATCTGTATTGGGGGCGCCTGGCGGATGAGATGGGCTACTCGCCGGTCATGCTCAACGTGCTGGTGCCGCAGTTGACGCGCCGCATGGTGGAGCAGACATTCGCTTCGCACCTCGAGGATTGGTCCGCGGTGCTGCGCGCAATGCGCGATACCGGCGAGGAATTTCGCCTGGGCAAGATCGCGTCCCTGCCGAAGAGTGGCCCGTCGGCGGGGCTATGAAGTGTTTGAAATGTTTGAATAGTATTTTTCTGTGAGTAACAGGAAGGTAGGGCGGAGGCAAAGCAATAAATATTTTTGTCATTCCGAGCGAAGCGAAGAATCTCTCTTCGATTGGAGCAAAGAAGGAGAGATTCTTCGCTTCGCTCAGAATGACAAAATTATGAGTGCTACTGCCGCCGGATGGAAACGCTTTTGCGGAAACGAACCGGAAAGTTACGCGAGGGAATCATGGGAAAACGATATTTGTTCGCATGCGTTGCGGTACTGATCTTTCTCTCCAGCTTCGCGGTCTGGATGGCCGCGCAGGATGGCAACCAGGGCAGCGGCGGCAACGTGATTCGCGTGGTCGTTTCCATGGTGCAATTGAACGTAGCCGTGACGGACGAAAAAGGGAATTACGTAACTACGCTGCGCCCCTCTGATTTTGAAGTTACCGAGGACGGCATCCCTCAAAAAATGGCGGTGTTTGAGGAAGGCAATGAAGGCCAGCAAAATTTGCTGGAAGCTTCCACGGATTCAGGCAAACAAAACGACGCTTCCGCCGGCGGCAAGCGAAACGATCCTCCACGCGGCGGCACTCAAATAGGCTCCCCCGAGACAATCGCTTCCTCGGTGAGCGGCTCCAACGTATTCATTTTATTCGATACAAGCAATTACATGTTCCGCGGCCGAGGCTTTGTGTTTGCGCAGGATTCCATCGCGGAATTCGTTCGCTCGCTGGACCATCCCTATCAAGTGGCGTTCTATTCCTATAGCCGCAATTTTTATCGCGCCGCGTCTCTCACCACGGACCGCTCCCAGGTGATCCGAGGCGTGCGCGAGACCGTGAATGGCGACGATTCCGCGCTGTATAACGCCCTGCTCATGACCCTAAAGGACGCCGCACAAACTGCCGGCAAGAAAGTGGTGGTGGTCTTTTCCAATGGCCCGGACAATTCCAGCATGGTCTCTCCGGAAGACGTCGACGAACTGGCGCAGTCCGAAGGTATCCCCATCTACATAATCAGCACGCGGGAAGCCAAGTTTAACGCCGCTTCCGCCGCTGTTTTTGGGCGCATGACCGCCAGCACGGGCGGCGAGACCTACTTTGCAAAGAGTTGGAAGGATCAGCGCGAGGCTTTTGCTTCCATCCGCGACGACCTGGCCCACTTATACTTCATGAGTTATTATCCGCAGCCTAATCCGAATCGCGGCTGGCGCGCCATTTCCGTGAAACTCAGCAATCCCAAATTCAAGAAGTACAGCATTCGCACCCGAAGCGGGTATCGCCCCATTCCAGCGCGCGTCAACGCAGAGGATGCCGCCCCTCAGGAATAGGGCCATCGCAGGATTTCATCTCCAGCGCCGTTCCCTCGCGTGGCAGGCGCCGTGAATTGTCGGCGGCCGCCCCATATGCTGGCAATTTCTTAATTTGAAAATTTTTGCGTTTAACAGAGCCGAACTTCAACTTGTCCATCGCGCTTACTTTTCGTTGAGCGCTTTAGTCTCTGAATATTCAGGCGTAAAACCTCAGATAAGGCGATGTTTTACGTCGGGGCTAAGGCCCGACTTCTCAAGAACCGCGCATTGTCAAGACCATCCAAATTTGGGCAGCGCCATGATGTGCTCTTCTTGATTACTGTACGCAAGTACAGTAGTAATTCTCAGCGCATGTCTTTAAGCTGTTTGTGACCCGGTTCTTTATGGTGAAATTCTTCCCGGACCGGCCAGGGATGGAAAACCTCCATGGACAGACGGAAATCTGCAATATTGGCGGGGCGCGGTACCGCGGCGGACGGATCCAAGGCTGAGCGGCGGAAGACCCACCGTTTTCCCGTGGCGGTGCCGGTGGAAGTAAGATGGCGCAATTCAGAGGGCGTGCCTGTTCTGGTGCAGGCAGTGGCAAAGCAGGTCAATGCCAATGGCGGATTTCTGGAAATGGAAATCCAGCCCAATGTTGGCAGCCGGGTTACACTTACAAATTTTCTTTCCGCGCAATCGGTGGAAGCTCGCGTACTGGCCACGCCAAGCTCCAGGGAAGGCGTCTCCAACGGGATTGTGGTTGAATTGATCACCCCCAGCGAAAGCTTCTGGGGCGTGAATCTTCAGGTAAAGAAAACCAGCGTTGAACTTCAAAAACTAGAAAAATCGCTGCAGTCAGAAGGCATTGATTTCCGCCTGCTGAACGAATTTCGCGATACGGTCGATACCCTTCGCACCACCGCTTTGGCAGTTCAGCAATTGCGCGAATTACAGCTGAAGGGCAGGGACGGCGCGGAAATCGTTTCCATGCTGGTCACGGACCGCGTGCGCCGCGCCACGAACTTGTGCCACGAACTGGTGGCCGACCTGGACGCCGGAGAAGTGTCTGTTGCAATTAAGGGAGTGGACGAACTCTACGACTCCCTGGAGCAGGCCTGCGATCGGCTAAGACATCTTATCAAGAGCCGCCATCCCGAGCGTTACTTGACCAAGCGCACCTGACCCCATTTCCTGGGGAAAATCAGGCACGGTCCACAAGCTAAAACCGGATTATTATGCCCGTTGAGATCCTGGGATTGTGTTGTATTTGGTTGAAATAATGAGTAACGACGTCGTCCACCTGAATCATTCTCCAGGTAAGCAGCGGCGCAAAATGCAGGTCGACTCCGCCACCCAGGGCAGCCGTGTACGATCTGCTGCTCTCCCCATTTAAATTCACATGTCCAAAGCCGGCCAGGGCGTGAACGAACGGAGAAATACGCCC
Organism: uncultured Acidobacteriota bacterium; assembly: GCA_963825365.1. Taxonomy (GTDB): domain Bacteria; phylum Acidobacteriota; class Terriglobia; order Acidiferrales; family UBA7541; genus Palsa-360. Next base: position 86,862 of record CAWGSV010000018.1, read on the forward strand.
GGGCAGGGAAACCTCGGGCCCGGCCATAAATTGAAGTGTCCTTGCGTCGGGGCTTGAGGGGAAACCAAAATGGCCATCCAGGTCCGCCGAAACGCTCAACCAATTCATAAACTTATATTGTGCGGCAATTTCCACGCCATTAATGTTTCTTGCGGGTGACGTACGCAGGTGTTCAAAAGTGTAGCCGCCATAAAGGGCAATATTTTGTGCCTTCGTGGAAACTGAAAGCAGAAAGAAAAGTCCCAGCAGCATCAGAATTCGTTGAGCCATTACAGTCGCCTCCCGGAACAGAATTAGAATATGAAGATGAATTCGCGGCGTTGAATGGGAGGGGATTCCGTCGCGCAAACTGGGCTGGTTACTGCTGGGATGCCAAAAGCCTTCGGCGAATTACTCTAACACGATGCATTTGCAGCTTGCGGGCTGCCATTCTTATGAGGAGGTCCGAAACGACAACATCCACGCAAGCAGCGCACCTGCGGCCGCGCTGACGGGCAATACTGCGGTGTGCCAGATCAAAATATGCGTGGCCTGAAAATTTGGGCAGTGCAGCTCCAGCATCGTGATGCCAGCCAAACCGGCAAGAGTGCCCGCCGCCACTCCGGCTGCAACGGAATCGACAGCTAAACCGCGCCTCAGCACCAACCAGCCGAACAAAGCGGTAGGAACTGCATGAAGGAGGCCTGTAAAAAGACAGGCAATGCCCGCGGACACAAAATGATCGGTGCGATAGTCGCGGAACAGGGCTGCAAAAACGGCCAGCATCGCCAGGGTGCATATCAGCAACAGGACAAAGGAACTAACCCGACGCAGGCTGCCCGGGATATTTTCAGAGACCCATGCTGCCGCTGCCAGCCACAGGAACACTGCCAGTGCCGGAAAAATCAGCGCACGTTCCGCGGTTCCCAGCTTTTCGATTCCATAGAATCCCGCCCGTGCAGCGCCCGCGATGGCGATGGCCACCGCGATCACGGCCACGCTTCCCGCGAGCACCCACGTTGGCGGCAGGGGATGAACCGGGCTCAGCGAAGTCCCAATGGAAGCGGAGACCCGATCAAGCAAGGCAGGGTCCACGTCGTATGGAGTCTGGGCGGCCTGCTCCAGGATTTCATCTATCTCTTTGTCTTTCATGACTGGCCTCCTATTTCCCTTGTTCCCAGTCCCATTTCGATCAGCAGTTCCCTCAATTTTTCATAGCCGCGATGAGCTTTTTGTTTCACTGACCCTACGCTCGAGGAAGTGGCTCGCGCCACCTCTTCCAGCGACATCCCTTGAACCTTTAGCATGGAGATGACTTCACGCTGGCTTTGCGGAAGCGGCGCAAGAAGGACTTCGAGGTCGGGAATGCGGCTGTGTTCCTGTGCAAGGGGAGCCTTTATCTCGGGCGTTTCGTCCAGCGGTTGCTCGTGCATGGTCGTGCGGCTTGATTTTCGGAAGTGATCCACCCGAATGTTTCGGGCGATGGCATAGAACCAGGGCAGTACGGGCTCTCCCGGGCGGTAGGTGTGCCGCGCCTTGTGTATGCGCAGCCAGGTTTCCTGCAGCAGGTCGTCGGCGTGCTCCCTGCTGCCAAATTGCATCACAAAAAAGCGGTGCAATTGCGGACTCAGGCGCTGGATGATTGCCGTGGCCGCGGCTAGATCGCCTTGCTGATAGCGGGCCATCAGCAACTCTAGATCGATGTCCAAGGTCATATCGAAGAATCTGCGCAGGCGATTATAGCCGGATTCTTCGAATCGAGGCGGACGATCTGCAAGCGATATTGGGGAAACCTCGAGCATATTCTCCATACACATAGATACGACGCGCTTTAGGGGATAGTTACGCGGGGAATTTGTAAGAATCGCGGTACGAGACCCCCTTTCAGCCCCCATGCGTTGCACATCGGTGTCGCCGATCACCTCGACATCTGCGAGGGGAATGGCCGTGGGGAAGCGGGGTGTGCTAACTTGTCCGGCATTTTTTGACATTCCTATCGGTGCATTGTAATCTTGGAACTGCAATGAGCTATTCAGGCCAGCGCAAGTTCTGCATCTGTTGTTGCCGCCACAGTGCGCCGCCGTGTGGGAGAATCTTGCGATAGGCAATCGATAGTTCGCAGCGCAGGCAGCCCACCTCGGTTAAGAACCCGAAGGTGGGTTTTTTGTTTTTGGGTGATGCGCCGAGTGACTTGCCCCGACGCCAATAAAGGCGCGGAATTTGGGTGGACTGCTGTAAAGTAAACTATCCACCTCGGCCGTATCCAATGGCACCCTGTAATGGAGGCGATGGCACCATGAAAGTCTCGAACTCTACCTGGGCCGAACGGCTTGCCGGGAAAATTCCGGAGAGCCTGGCCCGCGAAATTGACATCTTCGAAACGGAAATCGCCCTGCGGAAGCAGGGCAAGATTGACGAGCGCCTGTTTGCCGAAACGCGCCTTCGCAGGGGCGTCTACGGCCAGCGCTATGACAATGGCCAGCGACACAACGGAAAAACGGTTCAGAAGTTGGAGTATCCCTCCGGGGACTTGACCAAGGGCCCCAACACCATGTGGGACGCTCCCGGCATGCAGCGCATCAAGATCCCCGCCGGTGGGCTGAACGCCGAGCAGCTGGAAACGCTGGCCGATCTGGCCGAGGAGTATTCCGACGGCATCGCGCACGTCACCACGCGCCAGGATTTTCAGCTTCACTATGTGCACATCGAGGATACGCCCACTGTGATGCGCCGGCTGGCGCGCTGCCAAGATCACCACTCGCGAGGCCTGCGGAAATTCGGTTCGCAACGTCACGGCTTGCCCTTATTCGGGCGTTTGCCCGGACGAAAAATTCGACGTCACGCCCTATTCGCGCGCGCTTTCAAAATTTCTGCTGGGCCATCCGGATACGCAGAATTTCGGCCGCAAATTCAAGCATTCCTTCAGCGGATGCTCGCAACATGCCTGCGGCCTGGCCAGCATGCACGATATGGGCATGATCGCCGTCACGCAGGATCGAGAATGGAAAGGAGAAGCGCGGCTTCGAAGTTTATGGTCGGCGGCGGCCTGGGCGCGGTCCCCTATCAGGCCAAGCTGTTTGACTCGTTCGTTCCGGCGGAAGAGTTGCTGCCGCTGGCGCAGGCCATTTCACTGGTGTTTGCGCGGCTGGGCGAGAAGAAAAATCGCAGCCGCGCGCGCATCAAATTTCTGGTTCAGGATTTGGGCATTGAGAAATTCAAGGAATTGGTGCTGGAAGAGCGAAAGAAGCTGCCTCCCGATCCGAGATGGACGGACTTCGTCGAGGACGCCGAACATTTTCAGGAGACGCCCCTGCGACCCGGCGGCAAAGCTCCCTTGCTGGGATCGGAACGCTTCCAGCGCTGGGTGAAGACCAATACGCGCGCTGCAGAGGCAAGAGGGCTACACGGTAGTCACCATCGCGCTGCCGCTGGGCGACATCACCTCGAAGCAATTGCGATCTCTCGCGGACATCGCGCGGCGTTTTACCAAGGAAACGATTCGCTCCACGGTGGAGCAAAATATCGTTCTTCGCTGGGTGAGCCAGAGCGATCTCGTCGAGTTGCACAAGGCTCTCGAAGCCGCCGGGCTTGGCGATCCGGGCGCGGGCAGCATTGTCGATATCGCCGCCTGCCCGGGGACGGACACCTGCAAGCTGGGCATTTCCTCTTCGCGCGGCCTGGCCGCCGAACTGCGCAAGCGGCTCGGCTGAGAAAAATTTCCAGCTGGACGATTCCGTCGTAAAACTGCACATCAAGATCAGCGGCTGCTTCAATAGCTGCGGCCAGCATCACGTGGCCGACCTGGGTTTTTACGGTGTCAGCCGCAAAATGTCCGGGTACGCGGTACCGCATTTCCAGGTGGTTCTGGGCGGCCAGTGGGAAAATAACGGAGCCTCTTACGGCCTCCCGGTCATTGCCATTCCATCCAAGAAAATTCCCGAAGTCGTTTCGCGCTTGACGGATCGCTATGCGGCCAACCGCAAGAGTGGCGAGAGCTTCAAGGATTTCGTCAAGCTCGCATCGGCAAGGTTGAGCTGAAGAGAATGCTGGAAGATCTTGCGCGCCCGCCTGCCGATTTGTCGGATCGCTCGTTCTTTCAGGATTGGGGCGATCCGCGCGAATATACCCTTGCCGATATGGGCGTCGGAGAGTGCGCCGGCGAGGTTGTATCCTCCGTGGAGTTCGACCTGGCCGCGGCCGAAAGGGAATTATTCGAGGCGCAGGTGGCGCTGGAAGACGGACAGATCGAAAAGGCCGGGGAGACGGCCTATCAATCCATGCTGCAGGCCGCCAAGGCGCTGGTGAAGATTGAGTCTTCGACTTGTGCCGGACGATCCGGCGCAGATCGTGCGCGAATTTCGGGCGCGATTCTACGACACGCAGAAATTTTTCGATCCGTTTGCCGGCGGGAAATTCGCACACTACCTGTTTGCGGCGCATGAAAAATCGGGCCAGCCGTATACGCAGGATCGGCACGCGGTATCTGATCGATGAGGCTCAGCTTTTTATTGACGCGGCGCACAGTTGCTACAATCGAATCTCGGCGCCTGCTCCGGCCTGAGAAAATAAGCGCGGACACCGCGCGTCAGGTGTAGCGCCAACCTTCAGGTTGGCATCTTGGAGATTCAACGGTTGCCCGTCCGTCGCGGCGGACGGGCGCTACAGAAATAAAAAAGGGAATTCAACGAATGCAACTTCAGCACGTCAATGTGAAACTTCTTCTCCAAGCGCCCGAAGGCCTCAGCCTCGAGCCGCTGATTCCCGTATTTCACAGCTGGATTGAGAACCAGGATGGAGATGAGTTGCTGATCGATGTGGCCGATTACAGCCACGTTCCTGCCGGCCCGGGAGTCGTGCTCATCGGGCATCAGGGAAACTACAGCGTCGACAACGGCGACGATCGCTTGGGCGTTCGCTACAACCGGAAAGCGGCCCTCGACGGCGGCAATCAGGACCGCCTGGCGCAGGCCACGCGCGCGGCGCTCACGGCTTGCCAGCGCTTGCAAGCCGAGCCGCGCCTCAATGGAAAATTTCACTTCAACGGGCAGGACATCGAAATCTTCATCAATGACCGCCTGATCGCGCCCAACAACGCCGCAACACGCGAAGCGTTCGACGCGGACTTCCAGCTTTTTTCCCAGAGAACTATTTCGGGGAAAGGAATACACTATTTCCTACGGCACGGACCCGCGCAGCCTGTTCACGGCTCATGTGAAGGCGGCTCATCCATTTTCCGTTGCGGAATTGCAGGAAGCGCTTACTTAGAAGCACGCGGCAAAGGTACTGTATTTTGTCATTCCGAGCGAAGCGAGGAATCCCTCTTCGGTTTGCATCCAGGAAAAGAAAGAGAGATTCCTCGCTTCGCTCGGAATGACAAAAGGGTGGCGTTTTTTTTGCTGCTTGTTAGAGAGGGATCGGCTACACAGAGATCGGCCGTTATCTGCCAGGAGGAACTGCCATGGGAAAACTAATTCAGATGTCCAAAGTGAAAATTTTCAAGGAGCCGGGAAATAGCAAGATCAAGCGCGCCGAAATTGAAGGTTTTCCCGGCGCCATTCGCATGGGAATTCATGGCGGAATCGCGCAATACTTCAAGCTTTCGCCGGACGAGCCCATGGCCTCCACGCTGGATTACATTGTCGCGGCGGTGGGCGGCTGCATGACCGGAACCGTCGCCGGAGCGCTCGAAGCGCGCGGCGTGAGCGCCAGCCCCGACAAGCTCCAGGTCGAAGCCGAAGGCAAGATCGAGGATGTCGATGGCAAGATGATTCTGACCGGCATCAAGCTGCACTATCGCATGAAAGTGCCCAAAGAAAAACGCGCCACCGTGGAGCGCGCGCTGGAGCATCACGAAGGGCTTTGCGCGGCCTCGGAAAGCGTGCGGCGCGGAATCACCGTGGAATGGGAAAGCGAAATCATCGAAGAAACGGATGCTGAAGCAGGGAAGACTTCGGCGGCAACAACCACTGCCCGCCCATAATGCGGGCGGCCCCTACGAAACCAAACGCTGCAATACAGCGCACAGGCACATTTGCATTGCGCGTAACCGTCGCGCCCCGCCTGCAACTTCTTACCATTCCCGCAGTTCTTAAGCTTCTATTTTTTCTCGACGATATCGATGGATGCGCGAGTCGTTTCCCAATCCAATTTCATGGTGCAGCTGCTTCCCGCCTGATCGAATGAGATGGTGAAATTCTCAACAGGCGCGGGCAACTTTGAAATTTTCATTTCCATGCGCGCGAAATCGAATTTCTCGCCGGGATACGGAATTCCCCATTCGCCGGTTTTCTTGCTGACGATTAAGGTCCACTTGGCCGGCGTGGGGAGCGTGAATAGCGTGTACCTGCCCGCGGGAACATTCTTTCCGCCCACGACCAAATCCACGTTCGTGACAAACGCTGTGGCGTCGTCCGCTCCCGCGCGCCAGACTTCTCCGAAGGGAACCACGTCGCCGAAAATCTTGCGCCCACGCATGCGAGGGCTGGAGTAGTTCACCGAAATTGTTTTTCCGTCCGCAAATTTGCAAGACGTTTAGCCGGAGGGCTGAGGACCTGGGCCGCGCAGGGAATCGCGCCTGAGAGCAAGAACCGCAACAAAAATACCCAGCAATAATCTGCGTTTGCCCATGTATTTCATTCCATCCCGCTCCCTCAATGCTGGATTTATGGTACGGCATCCTCAGGCAGGTTTCCACAAAGCGATTCACTATTTCGATGCAATCAAGAAAGTTTGTTGAAATTCTCCGCGAGATGTATATGATGTGCCGCTAGGCCATACATATAGATTGGTTTCGTCGATTAAAACGTCGTTGGTTAAGTACTTCGGGCCCCGCAATCAGGTCCGCAAGAAACTTGGAGCGGAGACGATGCAGAGAAGACGACCAGAACGCGGTTCCACTTCCGTAGCCCTTGCCTTCGCTGTGTTTACTTGTACTCATGACGGTCGTGACTGTTTATATTTTCTGGGCAAAAATCTGGTGGTTTCCCCCGGCCATCACCGATTTTGGCCATGAGATTGACGCTCAATTCACGCGCACCTTGCTGATTACCGGCGTCGTGTTTGTGGCCGCGCAGTTCGGCCTGGCCCTGGCCATCTTCAAGTTTCGCGATCGCGGGCAGAAGGCCACCTACTTCGAAGGCAACAACACCATGGAGATCGTCTGGACGCTTGCCACCGTGGTGCTCTTCGTTGGCTTGGGCCTGTATGCGCGCAATGCCTGGGCGCAAGTGCACTTCATGGGCGCAGCCCCGGGCGCGCTTCAAATCGAGGTCACCGGGCAGCAATTTGTGTGGAATTTTCGTTATGCCGGCCCGGACGGAAAATTCGGCCGTGAGAAACCCGAACTGGTCAGCGCCTCCACGGGCAATCCCGTTGGACTCGATCCGACCGACCCGACATCAAAGGACGACATTGTTTCTCCTGTGATCGCCGTTCCGGCGGATAGAGAAGTTGAACTCATCATCCGTTCGCAGGACGTGACTCACAGCTTTTACGTGCGCGAATTGCGATTGAAGCAGGACGCCGTGCCCGGCATGGAAATTCACATGCACTTCACGGCTAACGTTCCCGGCGACTATGAACTTGCCTGCGCCGAACTTTGCGGGTTGGGCCACTACCGCATGCACACCATGCTCACAGTGATGTCCGCAGGCGGATTTCGATAAGTGGATGAAGGATCAGGAAGCAGCCAATCAGTAGATTTTAGTAGAACAGTCCGCCTCGGCGGACTGTTGGTTTTGATCTTAAATCATAAGCGAAACCCAACAGGCTGAAGCCTGTTCTACCGAGACCCTAGGAGAGGCCTCAATGGTGACACACGAAAACGGCGGCGGCCACGGGCACCACCAAGCCCCGACCGGTTTCATTCGAAAATGGGTGTTCAGCATTGATCACAAGGTGATTGGCATTCAATATTTGCTGCCTGGCCTTGTTTTCCGTGTTTGTCGGAATGGCCCTTTCGCTGCTCATGCGCTTGCATTTGGCCTGGCCGACACTCAAGCTCGGCATCTTCCCTGGCGGCCAGATGACGCCGGAGCAGTACCTGGCTCTGATGACCATGCACGGCACCATCATGGTCTTCATGGTGCTCACCACTGCGCCGCAATCCGGCTTCGGGAACTATTTCCTGCCCATTCAGATTGGCGCGGCGGACATGGCCTTTCCGGTGCTGAACATGCTTTCCTTCTGGACCACATTTGTATCGCTGGTGGTCATGATTTGCGCGTTTTTTGTTTCCGGCGGCGCGCCTATCGGCGGCTGGACTTCTTACCCGCCACTGAGCGCGCTGGGCGAGATCGTCGGGCCCGGGCAAGGCGCTGGCGAAACGCTCTGGATTGTTGGGTTGGCAATTTTTTGCGGCGCTTCGCTCATGGGCGCTCTCAACTTCATCACCACGCTGATTGACCTTCGCGCCAAGGGCATGACCCTCGGCCGGTTGCCGCTCACTTGCTGGACTTGGTTTGTCACCGCGATTTTGGGCCTGCTGGCCTTCGGTGTGCTCCTCTCGGCGTGCATCCTTCTGCTGCTCGATCGGCTTGCCGGCACGAGCTTTTTTATTCCAGGCGGGCTGGTGGTTACCGACCAGGTCATCACCTGGCACAAGGGCGGCTCGCCGCTTTTGTGGCAGCACCTATTCTGGTTCTTCGGGCACCCCGAAGTTTACATCGCGATTCTCCCCGGCATGGGCGTTGCTTCACACCTGCTTTCCACATTTTCGCGCAAGCCGGTGTTCGGCTATCGTGCCATGGTCGGAGCCGTCTGCGGCATCGGCTTCCTGGGCTTCTGCGTGTGGGGCCATCACATGTTCGTCAGCGGCATGAGCCCATATTCGGCGTTCGCTTTCTCCATCCTCACCATGACCATCGGCGTGCCTTCGGCCATCAAGACATTTAATTGGCTGGGAACATTATGGGGCGGCAAGATCCAGTTCAACTGCGCCATGCTCTTTGCTCTCGGCTTCGTTTCGCTGTTCGTCAGCGGCGGCCTTTCCGGTTTGTTTCTGGCGCAACCGGCATTGGATTTGTACCTGCACGATGGTTACTTCGTCGTGGCGCACTTCCATCTGATCATGGGCGTTGCTGCCATCTTCGGAATGTTCGCGGGACTTTATTTCTGGTTCCCCAAAATGTTCGGGCGATTCATGAATGAAGGTATCGGCAAGGTGCACTTCTGGCTTACCTTCATCGGCGTGTACGCTATCTTCATGCCCATGCATTTCCTGGGATTGGCCGGAAATCCGCGCCGCTATTCCGAAATGACCGCCGGGCCGTTCCTGCAGAAGCTGCAGCCGGTTCACGTATTTATCACTTACGCGGCGTTCATCACCATCGGCGCGCAATTGATTTTCCTGTTCAACTTCCTGTGGAGCCTTTTCGCGGGGAAGGAAGCCAAGGAAGAAAATCCCTGGCACGCCACCACGCTCGAGTGGTCCATTCCTTCGCCGCCGCCGTTTGATAATTTTGGCGGAGTGGAGCCGTGGTGTACCACGGGGCGTACGAATTCAGCGTGCCCGGCGCGGCGGATGACTACACCATGCAGCACGTGGCGCCAGATCTGGTTCGCAAAGGCGTAGAGCAGTGATTCAGGCCCTTAAGGTCAAACGATGCCAGGAACAATTCTCAGACGATGTCGAGCTGATAGACGCCGGCCACGGTGGAGGAAATCCTCCGCCCGCCGGTGGCGACGATGATGGAGATTCTTCCGGCTCGCGCCGGCCCATACCGCGCCGCGCCTATTTCACGGCGCTGCAACTGGGCTTGGCGGCCATCGTGATGTTTTTCATGGCCATGGCCAGTTCCTACATTGTGCGAAAGGGTCTGGGCACGGATTGGCAGCACATCTCCGTTGCCCCGCGTGCTTTGGTTCAACACGGCGATCTTGCTCACAAGTAGCGTCACCATTGTGGTGGCGCGAAAGAAGCTAGCGAGCGGCGAGCGTGAAGCCTTTCAGTCCTGGTGGTGGGTGACCTCAGGTCTGGGATTGCTTTTCCTGGCCGGGCAGATCATTGCCTGGCGCCAACTCGCCGCCTCGGGTATGTTGCTGGCCACTAATCCCAGCAGCAGCTTCTTCTACGTTTTGACCGCCGCGCACGGCGCGCACCTTGCCGGCGGAATTCTGGCGCTATTCTACGTGGTCTTCCGCCCGTGGAAGCCGCTCGCGGATTTCGCAGGATACGGCGGCGGAGTTGGCTTCGATCTACTGGCATTTTATGGATGGGCTTTGGATTTTCCTATTCGCACTTCTAACACTGGGACGGTGAATTGTGCATGATGTAAAAACCGACGTGGCGCTGGATGCAGCCTGGAACGGCGGCAAATCTCCCTTTGCAATCGGATCGAAAAAATTGGGGATGTGGCTGTTCATCATTTCGGATACCCTTACGTTTTCGGCGCTGCTGGTTGCCTACAGTTATTCGCGACTCACCAATCCCGACTGGCCGCGGCCGTTTCCCATTCAGCCGGCCATTATTTTCTCCACCACCATGACCGTCGTGCTTCTGGCCAGCTCGCTGACCATGGTCATGGCCGTGATGGCCGCGCAGCGCAACGACCGCAAGAAAACGGTCATGTGGATGGTTGCCACCATGGTTGGGGGGCTGGCGTTTACCGGGCTGCACTTGACCGAATGGTTTAACATGATTACCAAGGAACACTTTACCATTACAAGTAATCCGGAAGGCACTCCGCTCTTTGGCGCGGTGTTCTTCGGCATCACCGGACTGCACATGACGCACGTCCTGATCGGCGTGATCTATCTGGGCATCGTGGCCGTGGGCTACGGGCGCGGAAAATTCTCCGCCGAAGACGTGGAAGTCAACGGCCTGTACTGGCACTTTGTGGACCTGGTCTGGATGTTCGTGTTTCCCATGATTTATCTCATGTCGGTGAAGTACTGATTTCAGTAGCACAGGCACTCTTGCCTGTGCGGGTTTTGCTGGAGTAAAGAAAGACGCACAGGCAAGAGTTACTGTGCTATACGACATAGTCCGCGGCCTTCTAGGCACGCGGTTCGGGAGAAGAAACGATCGATGAATACACAAGCGCATGCCGAGGAAGCTCACGCCGGAGCCAGTGTAGGCACTAACCTGGCCATCTGGATTGGCCTGGTTGCCATCACTTTCCTGGAAGTGTTTCTTGCCTATGAGCAGTTGAATCCCACGCTCATGCTGACGCATCCTGGTGTTCTTGTCCGTGCTCAAGGCGGCCATGATCATGGCCTACTTCATGCACTTGAAATACGAAAAGTTCGGCCTGGTTCTTTTGCTGATTCCGGCCACGCTTTATTGCCTGTTGATGATGTTTATCTTCTTTTTCCAGGAACCCTCACGGATGCTGCTGATGAGGCCGCACTGAGGTAGAATGGCGAGCAGCAGAAACGCTTTGGGAGGAAACTGAAATGCGAATGAAATTTGGATTGGCAACACTGCTGGCGATTCTCGGTTCCGCAAGCGGCGCTTTCGCCCAAGGCTGCGCCCTCTGCTACACATCCGCCTCCGCCGTGGGCCAGGCCGGGCAGCGCTCCCTCGACTACGGAATTCTCGCGCTTCTGACTCCTGCGCTGGTCCTGTTCCTCAGCGTAATGTTCCTGCTCTACCGCCGCGCCGTCGCCGCAACCGTATAAGACCAATTAATTATTTTTTGGAGCTGCCGGGGATGGTAGGACAGGCTTCAGCCTGTCTTCTTTTGAATTCTGCTGCCTCGAGGAAGATCAAAAGCAGACAGGCTGAAGCCTGTCCTACAAAAAACTAATTTTCTTGAGTCGCTTTACGTACTTCTTGCCCCACGCGTTCAATTTGCTCGTGCGTCAGTTCAGGATACATGGGAATGGAAAGAACTTCGCGAGCGGCGCGTTCGCTGACGCGTAATTCTCCTGGTTTTCCTCCTAGCAACGCGTAAAGCGGCTGCAAATGCAGCGGCACAGGGTAGTAGACCGTGCTGGAAACGCCGCGGGCCTTGAGGCGCTGCTGCACGAGATCGCTGCGCACTTCATCGCCGCGATCGTTGGCGCGCGGAGCGCCTCCTGCGCGGCTCTCCACGCGAATCGTGTAGAGGTAGTAGACATGCTCTCGCCCAGGCGGCACGCGCGGCAGAACGATTCCCGGCACATCCTTCAGCAGGGAATCGTACAAGCGGGCATGCGCTTGTCGCGCGGCCGTCCACTCCGCCATGTGGCGCAATTTCACGCGCAGGATAGCGGCCTGCAATTCATCGAGGCGGCTGTTCCATCCGCGCTCGGTGCTGAGATATTGGCCGGTTTGCCCGTGATTGCGCAGCGAGCGCAGGCGCGCGGCAAGCTTTTCATCGCTCGTGACGATCATTCCCGCGTCGCCATACGCGCCAAGATTCTTGCTGGGATAAAAGCTCAGACAGCCGAGGCGCCCCATCGATCCAGTCTTGCGTCCGTTGTAGGAAGCGCCAAAGGATTGCGCATTGTCTTCGACCACAGGAATGCCGTGCTTTTCGCCAATGGCGAGAATGGGATCCATATCCGCAGCAAGCCCGAACAGGTGAACCACCACAATGGCGCGCGTGCGCGGAGTGATGCGCGCTTCAATTTGGTCGGGATCGAGATTGAACGACGCCGGTTCGATGTCCGCAAACACCGGGCGCGCGCCCAGCGCGCTGACTGCGCTGCCCGTGGCGATGAATGTGAACGCTGGAACGATCACTTCGTCGCCGGCTTTCACGCCGCAGGCATGAAGCCCGAGTTCGAGCGCTTCCGTTCCGGAGGCAAGTCCAATGCCGTAACCAGTGCCGCACGCTTCGGCGATCTCGCGTTCCAGCGCTTCCCCCTGCGGCCCCAGCACGAACTGCTGCGCCGTCAGCACCGATTCGACGGCAGCGCGAATTTCGGGCGCAATGGTTTCGAATTGAGCTCGCAAATCAAGCATGGGAATCGTTTCGCTGGAAATATGCGTCGATGCGCTCATAGTGGATTCGAATGGTCCCGGCAGGTGGCGTGAGGTTTCACGGCGCAAATATGGTATCACGCGGCAAGCGTGTTCGAATCACTTGGGAGGAGTTACAGGCGGGTGTACGTATGGATGTGCGGGCGGCCGCCCGGGAATCGCACAGGTGTCGCTCTCACAGCGTTTGGGCGCTCCGGGCAGGCTGTAGCGGTGCCGGGCGATAAATGCGTACACAGACGGCCCCAGCCAGCGCGCAGGTGGCATTCCAGCGATGCGTCCCATCCATGCCAATCGGGGAAGCACGCGGAGCAAGGCAACCCAAGCCGTGAATCCCTTGAGCCATGCGCCATCCGGTGTTCGAACGTGCATTTCGTTGTCGAGTTCCGCGCGAGGAAATGGGGCTTGCGCCGCCACCGCCGGATCGTTGTAGTCCACGAAACGCAGTCGCGAGTTCGGAATCGTAGGGTTCAATCTTCTGGCGCGACCACTGGCAGAAGGAGCAGGAGCCGTCCATGAAGATGTCGTAAGTCGTGGTCTGTGGCATTGTTCGCCCCGCCGTGCACCTTTATTATCGCACCGGCTATCTGCCAGGGCACATTTTCCTCTTTGATTTTCGAAGTTGCAGTTGGTCGTAGGGGCACGGCAATGCCGTGCCCCTACATCGGCGACGCAGGCAAAATGCAATGGCATTTTTTAAAATGCGCAGTGACTTTACGCGAAACTGCGAAAAATTCGGGTAGGGCGAAAATTTAGCGCAGGCGGCCCGGGGGATCGGCCGAGCGGGGGATGACGGGGGTAGCCGAGAGTGATCCCGAGTTTGCGGTGACCTTGTTGGGAGCAGGTTGCGGCAGGCCAATACCAAAGTTCATTTCCAGATGCTCCTTGGAGCAGCGCGGGCAATACGATTTCCCGGTGTCCTCATCGCGCAGGCTGGCAAGCTCGTAGCAGCCGTGGATGCAGTCGCAATATCCAGTCGTGGAAGCAGTCTTAATCGCAACAAGGGCCATAAAGTGTTTGTCCTTTTCCGCAGGATATTACAGGTCTCAGGCTCTTTTCGCAAGGCCCTCAGACGGCTTTCAGCTGGGAGAGGCGGTAGGGGGTTCCGATGTTCTCGCGCAACTCGTTCCAAAGAGATGACTGCATTTTGATGAAAACTGCGACCACGTCCGGATCGAACTGCGTTCCCGAGCATCTCTGAATTTCCTCTTGCGCATGTTGGATGGACAAGGCTTTGCGGTACACGCGGTCTGAAATCATGGCGTCCAGAGCATCGGCTACGGCGAAAATTCTGGCGCCCAGTGGAATCTCTTCGCCGCTCAATCCGCGCGGATAGCCGGTTCCGTCAAAATACTCCTGGTGCGCGAGAACAATTTCAGCCGCCTCTCGCAGAAATGGGATGCGCTTCACCATGTTGTATCCGATTTCACAATGGGTGCGCATAATATCGCGTTCTTCCGGCGTGAGAGGGCCGGGCTTGCGCAAGATGTTGTCGGGAATGGCCATTTTCCCGATGTCATGCAGGAATGCGGCCCGGGCAATTTGCGGGAGAATAGCAGGCTCCACGCGCATATTCTTGGCAATGGCAATGGTGAAGGCTGTGACGCGCTTGCAGTGCCCTTCGGTTTCGGCGTCTTTCAAGTCGAGCGCGCCGCCCAGGGCTTCGAGCGTGTCATCGTAAGATTGCTCGAGTTGCTGGAGCGCACCTTGCAGCTGCGCGGTGCGCTCTTCGACCTGCTTTTCAAGTGTGCGCTGATAGTTACGATTTTCGAGCACCAGCCGGCGGTGCTCCAGGGCGCGCCGCACGCTGAGATAGAGCTGATCCTTCTCGAAGGGCTTCAGGATGTAGTCGTAGGCTCCTCGGCGAATGGCTTCGAGGGCTGTGGAAAGATCGTGAATGGCGGTAACCATGATGACCGGAATGTCGGGCTCGGCTTTGCGCAGCCATTCCACAAGGCTGAGGCCGTCCATTTCCGGCATGATCATGTCGCTCAGGACGATATCGACGTCATGGCTTAACAGGAATTCCTTGGCCTGGCGGCCATTGCATACGGACGAGCATTGATAACCGAGGGCTTCAAGAAGTGTCGAAACGACTTCTCGGATTGCCTCTTCGTCGTCAACAATTAATAGTTTGGTTTTATCCACCTAATCCCTCTAAGAAGCCAATTATACGGCAGTGGGGGGCGACGCTCAGGATTAGGTGTCCAATGATGAACTGCCATACTAGATGGGTAACCCAGTAATTGAAGCAAAGGAGCAGGACAATTTGTGCTGTCGGGCGGGTTCCAGATAGCCGGGCCGTTCGATTTCGAGCGTTACGACGCCGCGCTTGCGGAGCTGCCTGAATGGGATTGAATCCCGGCGAGTGCGTTGCCTAGGCGCTAATTCTGCTGGGATTTTGGCTGTTGGCCTGTGCACCAATTTCCGCCATAGCCTCATCCAGCCGCGTGGCCAGCCTGCCAACGATTCCGGTCAAGTTTTCAAGCTGCCCAATCGGCAAATTGCCGGTCGAAAGACGGACCATCACAAGAGCATACAGCAATTCAAACTTCAAGCTCAGCATCAGCCGTTGAGTCTCCTGCTTGCGGCTGATCTCGGGAGACAGTGCTGCAATAATTCGGCCCAGCCTGGCGAGATCCGAAAAGTCTTCGCGCAATCCCTTGAGATAGCCCCGGGCTACGGCGCGGCGCTCGCGAAGCGCCTGTCTAGCCACTGGCGGGGAAGCGTGTTGAATGAGGAATTCATTGTCTTCCGCGGATAGGGCGCTACGAATTTGGGGAAAATACCGATAATGCTTCGGTGAAGGGAGCGCTTCGTTCCCATCGGGACGGTACGACGGCGCGTGCGTTCCCGATGACCTGCGCCGGGGGAACAGCAGCCAAACGAGAACCGTGGATATGGCCGCTACAAGCAGAACGTAGACGCTCAACTCACTCATGGTTTCAGCAACTCCAGCATACGATTGTTAAATGTGGCCAGACCCGTATTGATTGCGGGCGACAAGCTGCGGTAGACATCCACAGTCAGAAGCTCGGGGGCTGTGGCTGGCTCAGGCAATGGTTTGCGAAGCGCGAAACACCAGATGCCCATTGAAAACATGACGAAGCCGAGATGAACCGCACCCCATACATCCCTCACCCGTTCGAATTGGGGGCTCAGCGAAGACCAAACCGATTGCTGGTTGCTCATGAAAAATGACAAAAGGTAGCCCGTGAATATGTTCTTGAGAATGGTGTTTACAACCACGTCAACTACACAGATGCAACAGATACCGGTGGCGATTGCTCTCTGCAAAGGTTCCAGCGCGATCCCATAATAATTTCGGAAAAGCAAAAGAACAGCAAGAACCACAATCGATGCAAGGGCAAGGTCTCGATCTATTGTGGTGCCATAAATAGCGACTCGATTGGGCTGTCCCCACGCGTCAAATGCAGTGCGTGCCACCAGCAGAATTGAAAGAAATGTAAGAAAGCGCCAGACCAGTGCCCATATGCCCTTGTAGGCGCGGAGCCCGTAGCGGCATAATTCGGCGATCGCGAGGGTGCGCGCTGTTGCGTTCATCAGGATCGATCCCCAGTAGGAATAATAAGCGGTGAGTGAGTTGAAACCGAAATATTGGTAAATGAGCCACACCCCTACCACGCTGAACAACAGCACATAGGCGTAGGCTGCAAATAACGGGAGGATTCGATGTACCTTTCGGGCAAAGACAAAACTACAGAGAACGAGTATAAAAGAAAAGCTAGACCATGTAAGAATGCTTTCGAAGTGATTCATGAGTCCGGACCGAACCAGCGGAGTATACCACGGGGATGACTTCACTTGCCAGATAACATCCCGCAGTGCTTCGGCGTGGCCCGGACTCGCCTAAGCTAGTGCCCGCCACCGCCGCCCGGCATTGGGTTGGTACCCTGAAAATGCCCGCCACCGCCGCCCGGCATTGGATTAGTACCTTGAAAATGCCCGCCACCGCCGCCCGGCATTGGATTAGTACCTTGAAAATGTCCGCCACCGCCGCCTGGCATTGGATTCGTGCCCTGAAGAAAAATGGGTCGATTAACCGAAGCGGCGTTGACTTGATGTGCAACCGGGAGTAGCATCGCAAAAGCAAAAGCTGCAACAAAGGATGCGCTGAGAATTTTTTTCATTGTGTATTGACCCTCCTGAGTCAATACAGTGATAATCGAGAGGCTCGGCTTTAAGGTGAGCCTGAACGCAAGAGTTCAGTAATCGGAACGGGTGAAAAATGGAATCCTTAGAACGCTTCCATCAAAGCAGGGCGGTGGTCGAAGATTTTTCGTCTCGGACGTTAGCTGCAATCGCGACTGATTTTGGGCGGCTCCACTACGTCAGTTCGCTGAAAGACGCTGACTCGGGACGCTATGAGCACGACGGCCTGAATAGCCTTTATCCAGAGGGAGCCGTACAGTTAGCCCTTTCCCACTGCCATGAAGAGTTGTTTACGAGGATTTTAGAAACGCCATTGCAAAGACAGGTAGGCGACTTGCGCGCTTGCCTTGGCGTGGCCGGGGACCAGTTTTGGGATGTGGTGGAAAACTGGCGGGTGACTCGCTCTTTCGGCGAAATGTGCCCAGAGGGAATACCCAGCTATCTGTGCGATTTGTTCAATTCCAATATGAATGCCCTGCTGGCAGTAGTTTCTTCCAGAAAACCTAACTAGGCCCAAGCCTCATGGCAACGCCTACAACCTGACCCACAATTTCTGCTTCTTCTGGATAGCGGTAAACCTCTGGTGCGCATGAGGATAAGGGATGGGGAACCAGGTCTAGTTTGCCCCCATCGCACCTGCACCAACAGCAGCGGAACTCCCCATGAAGCTCTATGAAGTAAACTGGGCGCTCATACTCGTTGGTCCATCCGGAATTCTTGACCTGCTGGAGCTTGGGATCCACCAGCACCAGGCTTCCAGGACGAATCAGCGGGCTCATTCTCATGTCATCCACGCCGACATACCCATAGAGATACCTGGAAGGCTGATCGAAGAATGTTCCTTCCAGATCTCCCCATCGCTCAACCATGCGCGTGAGAAATTCAGTGCGGCGAGGGTCGAATGCCGGATCGAAGCGGATTGGAAGACGCAATTTGGCCGGGGCTGCGGCAAGATGTGTGTTTGGAGCGCTAACTTGAATTCCGTCGGAAAAATGGCCTTCGAAGGGAACGTCATACCATTGGCAGACTTCTGTGGGATCCAGGTGGTAGATGACGGCCAGAGCATAAAGCTTGTATAGGCTTGGGGTTACGTCTCGATTTTCGATATCGGCCAAACGGCTCAGGTGCACGATAAAATCGGGACGCCCACGCTGGCATGCCAATTCGTAGCTTGCCCGTTCGACGTCTCGATAGGTCAGGCCGAGACGTTCGCGAGAGCGCCTTAGACGCGCACCAGGCTGCATGCCATGTGCCGGCAGTTCTCCTGGATGGCTTAAACTCCGAATCGCCATGTCTTAATATGCCTTTCTGTTACGTTTCCAGAACAGGGCCTTTAGCGTTTGCAATCATACAGGAGCCCAAGTAGACAAATCGTGCGCTATTATCAAAATTTCAAAATGGATCCCGGAAATCCAACCCACGAAAAAAAGAACTCCGCGCAATCGAGGATTTTGCTGGAATTAATAAATCAGATTTCCGTTGCATGAGCAAGCGAGCAAAAGGAATGTCGAAAACCATTGCATGTCCGAGATATCCTCCTGGAAGCTCCGCGGTCATTGCGCCGCACAGGGAGAGTGTATTAGAGTCAAAGTCCAAATGAACTCTATTTTTTGGGGCCGTGAACATGTTTTTGCGACAGCTTGCAGGGTCGCCACCATCATTATACTTGTTGTCATTTTGTGTGTCATTCCGTCTGTGGGGCGGCTGCACGCGCAGACTGGCGGCGATCCCGCCGCGGAATTCAAAAGTATTGCCGCGGAACTTTCCGCCGCCAGGCTGGGCGGCGCGGACGAAAGTGAAGCGCGCATGGAAAAGGCGTTGGAATACCTCGATTCCTTCGCTGTATCCGCACTAAATGGTTCGGCAAGTCCCGACTTGGAAGCTGCAAATCGGCGGCTGGCAGGCCTTGCCGCGCACACACCTCCGGTGGGAGAAAATTACCGGCTGGTGAAACTTGGCGGAACGCCGGCCGCCTATGCGATGGTGATCAACTTCGGCTCGGCGGACCCGGCGGCGGTTCGAATCTATGCGGGCGCGGCGGGCCACTATGCATTGGCCGCGAAGGATCGATCATTTTGCGCAAAAGGATTTTTTCGATAGCGACGTCGAACTCGTGCCTGTTTCCGGCTCGGAGCCCGTGTTTGTTACGGTTTCCGGACGGACAGACGATTTATCGACGGGCGTATTTACGGCCTGGCGGTTTGACGGGCATGGCGTGGTCGCGCTATGGAGTTCGGATTTGCTGCAGCAGTCGAGCTATGCAGGCCGAAAATGGCGGATTTCGTATCTGCCTATTGCTCCCAGGTGGATGACGATCGTCCGTCGGAGTGCCTCAAGATGTCGCGCGACCTCTATCGTTTTCAGGGCGGGGAATGGAAACGAATCGAATCGGTGGACCTGCCGATGCCTAAACCTGCAGCCAAGTAACTATTGACCTTCGCGGATTCTCGCGAGGGTAATCAAATCCCCTCTTCGATTACATCCATTCGCCCGAAATCCACATCAAAATGATAGTCTGGATTCAGCTCTCGCAATGGAAGGGATGGCTCGCGTGAAACGAATCTTTGCCGGCCTTTTCGCTGTGTTTCTTCTGGCATTCGAAGCTTCGGCCCAAAAAGTTACTCCGCCTGCGATCGCTGCCTCCTCCCGCGCCGCGCAAAGCCAGGAATTTCTGCAGGCGGCCGATGAAGTGCTCGCGCGAAATGAGCAAGCTTGTTTCCCTGCCGATTCTTTCTCCCTTGAAAAAAAGCATGCGCTCCCGCGAGGAAATTCGCAGCTTACCTGTTGCAGAAAATGAAGGAAGACAAGGACGCCGACAAACGCTACGCCGACCAGAAAACCATGGAGAAGTTTGGCCTGCTCCCCAAGGACTATCCGCTCGATCAGATCATGGTGAAGGTGCTGACCGAACAGATCGCCGGACTTTACGATCCGGACAGCCAGGAATTTTTCATTGCGGATTGGATCTCCGCCGAGGAACAGCGCACGGTGATGTCGCACGAATTGACGCACGCGCTGCAGGATCAGCATTTTCATATCGACAAGTGGACCGACGCGGCGAAACCGAATGACGACGGGGAACTTGCCCGCGACGCGGTGATCGAAGGTTCGGCCATGGCCGCCATGCTGGACTATGAACTGGGCGGAAAGGGAAGCATCCGCGATCTTGGCGACTTCGATCCCGCGCTGCTGATGGGCGATGTGGACAGCAGTCCGGAACTCTCCAAAGCTCCCAAAGTGCTGCAGGACGAGCTGCTGTTCCCGTATCTCGCCGGGATCACGTTTCACGCAGCACTTGCTGAAGGCGGGCAACGGATGGCCGGATTTCTACAAGGTGTTCGAGAAGCCGCCGGTCTCGACGCAGCAAATCATGCACCCGGATTTGTATTTGCAGGGCGTGCTGCCCGCCAAAAGTTGAGCTTCCAGTCGAGCAAGGGACGTGATTTCCGCCGACTGGAAAAAACTCGATGAAAATGATATGGGGGAATTCGGCGTTGCTGGAAATCTTCAAGCAATTCTTGCCAAAGAATCGATCCACGACGCTGGCCGCGACCTGGGCGGGCGATCGCTATGCAATCTTTGAAAATCAAAAAAACAAGCGGACGTTGCTGGAGTTTCGGGTGCGACTGGCGAGCGATGCCGATGCGGCCCGCTTTTTCGGAGCCTACAGCGAACTTCTGGAATTGAAGTATGGCCAGCGCGACCAACCTGATGCGGCGCCCGAATTTCTTTTCCTTCGATACTCCGGAGGACGGAGTTTTTCTTCGCTGCACGGCTGCCGATTGTTTCGTTCTCGAGGGCGGCACGCGCGCGATGTTCGATCACTTCACCATGGAAATGGGATGGCCGGCCGGGCCCGTGGTTCCCGTGAATCCGAGCGAACCGCATGTCAATCAGACGGCGATTCCCGATTTACCCGCGGCCTCATTGCCGATGCCGGTCAGCCCACGCTGCCCACGGCACCGTGAGCCAGATGGCCAGCGCGCTCCACGCCAGCGCTTGCACGCTGGGCGGCGGTGGACCGAATAGCGACGGCTGGGTAGAGAACGCCAAGCAGAACGACCAACGACCACAACGCCCATTTCCCCGTTGCATCCTTCGCGTGAGTTGCGCTGAGGTAAAGCGCGATGCCTGCCGCAAACAAAACATACTCCACGGAAATTGTCAGAGGGATGGAATTCCACATTCCGAGGCCGTATTTGGCGCCCCCGGGATAAATGGGCATGTCCGGCCGGTGCGCGATGAAATCGAGCACCCAGTGGGTGGGCACCAATCCTCCGACGAGCAATGCGCTCCTGCCATCGCGCTTCACAGCAAAATAAATGAGAGCCAGAAGCGCGCCCCATCCCAACTGCGTGACGAGGCTGTGTGAAATTGGATACGACGTGAAGTCAAACGGTGAAGCGGGGAGCAGTCCGGGGACGATGCTCACTTTTTCGATACCCAGTAGGAGCAGAATCGGCCAGAGCAAATCCGCGAATTGCGCCGCGAACACCAGCATGCCCAGCGATGTTTTCGGCGCTGCTTTTTTCGCGGCGAATGCCAATCCAAAATGGCCCAGGAACATTTTGGTACTCCTTTATTTGTCCGGCACAGTTGCAGGATCTGCTGTAGCCCGCCTCTTCAGAGGCGGAGTTTTTCTTCGCGATTGGCGAAAAACCCTCGCCTCTGAAGAGGCGAGCTACAATTCGTGCATCGGCTTACGAATCGCCGTTTATGCAGTTGTGTCAACGGACCGGTTTCCGGATTGAGAGCGGCCAAATAGCAGCGCGCCGACGCAGCGCCGCTCTAACCGCGTGAGGCGGCGGGAGAGGCGCGATTCCATTTTTGCTGCGCGGTCTTTGGCGAGATTTCCAACGCGCTGTGCGGCCTGCAATTCGGTGATTGCCACGCGGATCAAATCGAGCGCGCGGCGCGGCTGCTTGGCGCGGTGCTCGTAGTAAATCGCCAGTTGCTCGGCGGCTTCGATCGCGGATTCCAGTGCGCGCTGCGCGTCTTGCGCGAACAGGGGCGATTGTCTTGCGCTTCGCCGGGGTGGGCGATTCACGCAGCGCGTCCCACAGCGAAGTGGCGCGCGTGTAGTCGAGTTCACGCTTTGCAAGCTGAGCCAGTTCGCGCTGCGCGAGCCGTTCGACGGGGCGCGGCAGCCCAAATTGCAGCGCGGTTTCATAGAGTTCGCGCGCGCGCGCGGAATGGCCGCGATTGCGCATGATGCGAGAGAGGCCAAGCACCTCGATTGGATCATGCGTGCCGGCGTGCGCGGCGTTTGCGATTCCGTTTCCGCTGTCGAGCAGGCCGAGAATTTTTCCGGCCAGCGCGGCGAGGCCGCGCAAGTCCATCTGATTGTGGCGGAAAATTCCGACCAGCGGCTCGGCCGGCCCTCCGCGCAGATAATCAAAATACATTTGCGGAATCAGCGAGGAATCGATGTCATCGTGGCGCGACCATTCGAGCGCGCGGCCCTCGCCGCCCAGGACGTGCCGCTCCAGATCCTTGAGGCGCACCGAACCAAGCCGCAGCCGCCAGAGCTGGCGCGCCGGATGCAGCAAATCCAGATGCACTTGGGAGTGAAAATGCGGGAATCGCGCGCGTCATGCGGTAGCGCGTTTCCAGCAGCGGCCAGTCGAAACTTTTCCCGTTGAACGTGACCAGCACCGGGCGTTGCTTCATTCGCTCGGAGAGTTCGAGCAGCAGCGAATGCTCTTCATCGAGATCGCGCATGAAGAATTGCTCGACCTGCAGGCCGCCCGCGTCCCACCATGCGATGCCCACCAGAACGGGTACGTGCCAGTGCCCCCGGCAAGCCCGGTGGTTTCCGTGTCCAGAAACAGCCACTGCTCGGGATCATGGCGGCACTTCGAGGGAATCTTCTGCAGCGTCAGTGACTGATTGCGGAAGCAGCAAGGAAAGCGAGCGCGCATCCGGCGTGCACATTTCCGGCGTCGCATACCACTGCTGCAGCGACAAATGTTCGCCGTAGTGATTGCGATTGATGCGCGCGCCAAGAAGTTGCGCGAGGCGGTCGCCTTCCGGCGGAGGTTCCGGCGAATACGATGCCGGAGCTTCCTGCCCGCGTGCGGGCCGCAGCGCGGCAATGCGCGCAAATTTGTCGTGCGCTTACTCAAATTCTTCGCCATAGCGCAGAAACACGGAACTCGCATGCCACAGATGAACACAGATAAACACTGATAAGAACAAACAAAAAACAAGGGTAGAAAAAACGCAAAATAACAGTGATCGATCGTAATCAATCCTTCGTTCTTGAATTTGTTTTCATCAGTGTTTATCAGTGTCTCATCTGTGTTCATCTGTGGTTTCGTTCTGTGTGCATCGCTTCACGCGCCGAGGCGAGAGAGGATCGCCAGGGCCGCTTCTTTGGCGCGCTCGCCGCGTTCTCCTACCGGGCCGACGCAGGATGGGCAGCCGTTTTCGCAGGGGCACGCGGCGATCAATTCGCGCGTCTTTGCCAGCAGCAATTGATGCGCCGGATAGAGCGGCTCGGAAAATCCGATGCCGCCGGGATAGGCGTCATAGAGATACAGATTCGGCTCGAAGAATTCTTTTTCGGCGAGCGCGGCGATGGCTTCGAGGCTCGGCGCTTCTTCCCATTCGATTTCCGAAGCCGGGCGACGGCGGGCGCTCGCCGATCGCCGTGCCCAGGTCGCGCGCGTCGCACATCAGCAGCAGCGTGGCGATGGATTCGAGCGCGTGCAGCAGGCCGAACATGCCGCTCTGGCGGTCGCTGACGGAAAAGGGAAGCGATTCGACCAGCGGGCGCTCGAGCGTGAGCCAGAACGCCGTCGTGTGCATTTCGTTTTCCGGCAGTTCGAGTTTTCCCGTCGCCGACATTTTCGTTGGTGAAAAATTTGATTTTCTTGAAGCCGATCACCTGCGAGCGAACCAGCACGTCGCCGTGGGATCGCGCGGCGTGCGCGTCGGCGCCAGCCGCCTCGATGCGCTCGCTGGCCGCGCATTTCCAGCACGCGCACCTGCGTGTAGCGGATGGCGTCGGTGTAGTAGTCCACATCCACGCGCTTCACATACGCTTTCCGCTCCTCGAAATTGAGCGCCTCGACGTGAAATTGCTGCCCCTGATGAAGATAAATCGCCTTGGGATGCACGGTTGTGAGCGCGCTGGAGAAATCGACTTCGCCGATCACTTCGGTCCGCGTCCGTGATGTCCACGATCACGAAATTGTCCGAGGTCACCGAGCGCAGGCTCACGGTGTCCGCGGGATAGGCTTCCTGCGTCCAGTGCCAATGTTCGCCGGTGCGATGCAGAAAGCCCGCTTCGGCCAGGCGGTCGCACAGATCGGGGACATCCACGCCGCCAAACGTTTCGCTCGCGGCGATGGGCAATTCGAACGCCGCGCATTTCAGATGGTTCACCAGAATTTCCAGATTGTCCGGCTGAACGAAGGCGTGCTCGGGCGAGCGTCCGAAAAAATAATCCGGATGCTGCGACGATGAATTGATCGAGCGGCGCGGAGGAAGCCACCAGCACGGCGCAGGAACTTCCGCTGCGGCGTCCGGCGCGGCCGGCGCGCTGCCATGTGGAGGCAATCGTGCCCGGCATAACCGGCCATGATGGTGGCATCGAGCGAGCCGACGTCGATGCCCAGTTCCAGCGCGTTGGTTGAGACCACGCCGCGAATGCGGCCCTCGCGCAGGCCGTGCTCGATTTCGCGGCGCTCGCCGGGAAGATAGCCTCCGCGATAGCCGCGAATCGCGGGCGGCTGTCCGGGCGGCATCGGGTTCGCCTGCTGCAAATAGGTGAGCAGCACTTCGGTGTGCAGGCGCGAGTTGGCAAACACGATGGTTTGCAGATTCCGCTTCAGGAATTCCTGCGCCACGCGCGACGACTTCGTTGATGTAGCTGCGGCGTATTCCGAGAAAACGGTTCACCACCGGCGGATTGTAGAAGACGAAAAATTTCTCTCCCGCGGGCGCGCCATTTTCCTCGATCACATCGAAATCGGTTTCCGCCAGCCGCGATGCCAGTTCGCCGGGATTCGCAATCGTCGCCGACGAGCAAATGAATTGCGGATTCGAGCCGTAGAAGCGCGCGATGCGCCGCAGCCGCCGCAACACGTTGGCCAGGTGGCTGCCGAACACGCCGCGATAGGTGTGCAGTTCGTCCAGCACGACGTAGCGCAAATTCTCGAAACAGCCGCTGCCAGCGCGTGTGGTGCGGCAGGATGCCCGTGTGCAGCATGTCCGGATTGGTAGAGCACGATGTGCCCGCGCTCGCGAATCGCTTTGCGCGCGTCGGAGGGCGTATCGCCGTCGTAGGTGAAGACACCGAATCGATGGTCGAGGCGCGCGGACAAGATTCATGCAGCTCGGCGAGCTGATCCTGCGCGAGCGCCTTGGTGGGGAACAGATACAGCGCGCGCGTGTCCGGATTTTCGAGCACGGCGTTCAGGACCGGCAGGTTGTAGCACAGCGTTTTCCCGGAAGCCGTCGGCGTCACCACCACGACGTTGCGTCCCTCTTGGACGGCTGCCGCGGCCATGGCCTGATGGCTGTACAACTCGGCAACGCCTTTTTCGGCGTACGCGGCCGCAAGCTCCGCCCTCACCCACTCCGGCATCGGCGCAAACTTCGCTTCGCGCGCCGGGATGTGATGCACGGCGGTAAGGATTTCGCCCGGCGGTCGCGCTCCGCGAATTGCTCGACGATTTCGCGGACGCGCGCCAGCGTGACCGCATCCTTTCGTGCGTCGCACCGCCAGAGATTGAGCCACTTCCAGTCTCCTCTGCGCTTCGCCTTTTATTCGCTACGCTACCACGGCGCGGCGGGCCGCGCAACCGTCTTTCTTGTCTCTCGCATTTTCCGCGAAATCGATACTTCAAAAGCTCAAAAGCATTTTCCGCAAATTTCAATTCTTGCCCTTAAGAGAGCAGTAGACATGGCTCAACGAACATGGATTGAGCCTGTCCCTTATTTGTCCCCTCGGCCAGTCGAATGTTCAATCCGACGGAGCTTACTCTGCGCACTGGTACTGGGGGCTAAATTGAAAAACCAAATCACAACTTTCTTGATCTCCTCAAATGGCGAGTGCGCGCGACCATCTGTTTTGTGCGCGGCCGAAGAGCTGAGAGTCGAAAATGCAAATTTCTGGAAGAATTTCGCGCAAGATTCAGACAACTGCTGCGGTTGCCGCGCTGGTCTTCGCTTTTGGAGCAGCGGCCCAGGCGAACGTAAGGGTAAGGCCATCGTCTATCAATTTCGGAAGCCAATCAGTCGGTGCGGCGAGCGCTTCGCACATGGTAACCATAACGAATGAAAGCAGGCACAGGATTACGATTTCCAGTGAGACCACTTCCGCTGCGCAATTCTCCTATTCCGGGCCTTCATTGCCAGTCCAATTGAGCGATGGCCAGAGCCTGACCGGCTCCATTAAGTTTGATCCGTCCGCCGCGCAAGCCTATTCAGGCACATTGAAATTCACGGAGGCCAGCGGCGCGGTGATTTCGATTGCTCTAAGCGGAACGGGCAGCGGTTCGACGCCTCCAATCACGCCGGTCGCCCCCACGATTTCAACGCAGCCAGGGAGCGCGAGTATCGTTGCAGGGCAGTCGGCGGCATTCAACATTGCTGCTACGGGCACAGCGCCCATAACCTATCAATGGAGGAAGAATGGCGCGGCGATCAGCGGCGCGACTTCCTCCACATATACCACTCCCGCGGAAACCACGGCGGATAACAACGCGCAGTTCACGGCCGTAGTGAGCAACGCTGCCGGCAACGCGACGAGCAATCCCGCCGTGTTGACAGTGACCAGCCCCGCCGTAGCTCCGACCATTTCGACGCAGCCTGCCAGCCAGACAGTGATCGCCGGAAAGACGGCCTCATTCACGGTCGCGGCCAGCGGTACTGCGCCAATGACCTATCAGTGGAGCAAAAATAGCGCGGCAATCAGCGGAGCGACATCGTCCAGTTACACAACTCCGGCCGAGACGACGGCGGACAACAACGCGAAGTTCACCGTCGTGGTGAGCAACAGTGCGGGCAGCGCAACCAGCAGCGCCGCAGTTCTAACCGTGACAAGCGCTGCCGTGGCTCCAGCCATTTCGACGCAGCCTGCCAGCCAGACAGTGATCGCCGGGAAAACGGCTTCGTTCACGGTGACGGCAACCGGCACTGCACCGCTCTCCTATCAGTGGAGCAAGAATGGCGCGGCAATCAGCGGGGCGACATCGTCCAGTTACACAACTCCAGCCGAGACGACGGCGGACAACAACGCGAAGTTCACCGTCGCGGTAAGCAATAGCGCCGGCAACGCCACCAGCAACGCCGCGACGCTTACTGTGAGCGCTGCTTCGCTTCTACTCAATTCAAGCTCGTCCTCGCTGAGCTTTGGCAGCGTCAACGTATCCAGCAGCGGCACACAGAATGTCACGCTCACCAACGCCGGCAATTCCAGCATCACGATTTCCAACGTTTCGGTTTCGGGCGCGGGTTTCAATGCCTCTGGCGTTTCCTCCGGGCTAATTCTGACGCCCGGGCAAACGGCCACACTGACGGCAACATTTTCACCGTCCGCGGCAGGCAGCGCGACGGGCAGCGTGTCGGTGGCCAGCAACGCTACGAATTCTCCGGACTCCGTTGCGTTGTCGGGCACGGGAGTCGCGGCAGTGAATCACTCAGTGTCATTGGCGTGGTCGCCGAGCACGTCCAGCGTGGTGGGCTACAACACATACTCTTCAGCGCAAACGGGCGGGCCGTATACAAAGCTGACCAGCACGCCGGTTGCGGCAGATTCCTACATCGATACCAACGTCCAGGCCGGACAAACCTACTATTTTGTGGTTACGTCGGTCGATTCCAGCAACGCGGAGAGCGCCTACTCCAACGAGGTCAGCGCGCTGGTTCCATAACTCCAGATGGAATCACGGATGCACACGGATACACACCGATAAATGCGGCGGAAAAATTTCAAATCTCAAATTTGAAATTTCAAATTAGAGATTGAAGGCCGGAAAATTAAGGCGCAAAAAGGAATAATCAGGGCAAGAGCCAAAAGGCAGAAGTCAAAAGGCAAAACGCCAAAAGGTCACGAGCGCATTTCAAAATAATTATTCAACAATATCTTCTGGTTTTATCAGTGTTTATCCGTGTGCATCCGTGGTTTCCCTCCTTCTTTTCAGTAATGAAATCGGTAGCGCAGCTCCACGAAAATTTCCCGCGGATTGTTCAAGTGGAATCCGCCGAAACGTCAGGCTGTCGTCCAGCATGACGCGGCGGTTTGCCACATTCAATGCCGCTTACGGAGACGGAGAAATTTTCGCCGAAATCCTTGCCCAGCGAGAGATCGACCGTCGTGTGCGCGGGCAAGTAGTCCAGCGAAGAACAACAGGGAGCACTCCCGTCACCGCCGGACCATTGCCGTTGCTGAAGCCCGAGCCGTAGTACACATTGCCCGAGACGAATGCTTCTCCAGGGAAGCGTGACTTGGGCTCCCACGTTGAGCGTATTCCGTTGGTCGTGATCCAGTGGGCCATAGTCTGTGGAGTAGGCATTGTTCCGTGGGGATCAGACCGCCCGTGATGTTTCCCCTGGCTTCGCCGATCTGATTGGAATAGGCCAGATGCAATTGCGCCCTCTTCCAGAGCCGAGGAGATCGCAGCGTCACTTCCCAACCGCGAATCAGCGCCTCGGTAAGTGTGACCGGAATGAAGATATTGGATTCGCCCAGATTATTATGATCGAAGAAATTGTTTGCGCGAGTGCGAAAGGTGTCCGCGTCGAGGCTCCAGCCCTTGTACGGGATCGTCACGCCGAATTGATATTCTTCGTCCCGTTCGCCATACAGGGCGCCGAAAGCTGAAGCCTTGCCCGCTCGCTGCGTTCACCAGCGCGGGCCCCGAGAACGTGAGCAGCGGAGGGGCCTGGTAGAAGTCCCCGTAGAATCCGTGGAATACCCAAGTTGATTTTGGGAATCTCGAATCGAAATTCCGGCGCGCGGGACTTGTGGCGTTTTCCGTAATGGTTCCGCTGAAGTGAGATTGCCGCACGCCGCCGCTCAGCGTCAGCCAGGAGGTCGCCTTGAATTTATCTTCAAACCAGAATTCTTCCAGGCCTCCGTTGACGATTTCACGATCCGTGAAATTCGTAGCGCTTCCATCATTGAAAAGGACGCCGAACAACTGGTTGTCATGCTGCCAGAAGCCATAGAATCCGGCGCTCATCGAGTTCCGCGCAATCGTCCCGCTCAGAGTTACCTGACCTCCCGCGTATGTGGAGGCTCGATTGTCGGTCGTGGCGGTGGGCAAGTCGTTCGGATTGCTGTTGTAATTTGCGCTGTTGTAATGAAAAAACGGAGACACTGTCAGAAGCGCATTCGGACTGAGGGTTCGCACCCAGGAGAAATTGACGAAGGTGTCGGCTTCCTGCTCGCCATCCATTTGGAAAAACGTTCCCGGAGGATAAGGAGTTAGAAAGATGGCCCCGGGAACGCCATCAATTTCATTGATCTGCGCCGTTGGAATTCGGAATCTGGTAGTAATCTCTGCGCGAGGAAACCACGAATCGCAATTGATCTTTCGGATCCACATTGAAGATCAGTGTGCCAAATCCACCGATGCCATTTTCGGCGTCGTGGATGACTTGCGGGCGTCGGAGGCTGAAGGCCCAGATTGCTCCGATTTCCATTTAAGCTGCCGTAGTATGCGAACCGCTGCGTGTGCCCGCCGCAGCTGATCTGGTCATTCGTTTGATAGAAATTACCGAAGCTGGTGACGAGGTCGCACTCTTTGTCCCGCTCAAAACCGGTTCGCGGAACCACGTTGAAGACGCCGTAGGTTCGATCGCCATAATCCGCGTCATAGCTGCCGCGCTGCACTTCGAAATAATCGATGTCCTTCGGATCGAATTGCGGCCCCACGTTGCTGGCAATATTCGTGTTGGGGACCGGCACGCCGTCCACCAGCCAGCTCACCTGGTGCCCTCCGCGGATATGAAGTTGATCGTGGGTGACGTAGGCGCCGGGGACATAGTCCGTGATCATGGCCAGGCTGTTGGTGCGATCGGCTCCGGGCGTCTCCTGAATCATCCTCGCGACTCAGAAGCGTTGTCGGCGTGACCGAATCCAGGTCGCGGTGACGGCTTCCCCGGTGACAACCGTTTTTTCCGTGACGCTGGCCAGCTCCAATTGAAAATGCAACACAGGACTTGTGCCGGACCCGACGACCACATTCTGCTGCGCCGTTGGAAATTGGCCAGGGTGACGGTGACCGTGTATTCGCCCAGCGGCACGGCGCTGAAGTCGAATTCTCCGTTGTCATTCGTCTTTTGGTGCTGCACCCAATCGGAATGCTGCGCCTTTAGATCGACCGCTGCGTCCTGAATGGGCCGGTGCTGCGGATCGTGAACGATGCCGTGCACGGTTCCGAAGATTTCCGCTCGCACGGGCGCGCAGCAAATTGCCAAAGCACCTGCCACAAATGCCAGTAGAAAAACCAATTTGCATGAAAACTTTTTTACTTTCATTTTCCGCATCTCCCGAGTCGGATTCCAAACGACACCGCACGGACCAATCCGCGATCCGGTGGAAATAGCCTATGAAATGGGCTTCGTTCCGTTAGCTCGGAAGGGTTTGAGGAGGGGGAGTCAGGGGAATCGCAACGATACTGGGAAAATACTGGGATCCCGGCGCAGTAGTGGCTTCCGCGAGGGCCGGGGCGCGCAATGCAATCGGCGTAACCAGAACTAACAGGGCGGTTCCAACGGCAGGGACAGGCGCGGCGTCACAGGCTCGCATCGAGCAGTCGCGCTGGCCGGGGCTGCCTATCGCGCCGCATTCGCTCTTGTCCCTCTGGACCTCGCTCATTTGGCGATGGTGCAGCGGACAATAGGCCGTGTTGCAGCACGCCGGCAAATCGCTGGCGGAAAGACTTTCCGCCATTGCAGAAATGCCCGGCAAAAGCAGCGCCACAAGGGCCACGATGGCTGCGAATTTGTGTACGATCACGCGCAATTTGGAAATGCCTCTCTGCTTCAGATCACTTCCGAAGCATACCCCCATGCAGCACGCGATGACAAGTGGCCGCCCAACCTGCGTCGCCATCCGGTCTTGACACGCGACGCTTGGGCCGCCAATATCAGGGCATGGCACATTCCTTTGTGATTTGTGATTTCGGAAGCAACGAAGATGCAGCTCAGCAGGGGCGCCTTCGAATCGATGGATGGAAGCAAGGATACAGGCTTGACAAGAAAATGCAGGTAAAATTTGAACGCAAAGAACAGGAAGGCAACGCGGCGGCAGATGCCTCTGCCGCGCCTGCGAAAGCCGCAAAATCAGGGGCGAAAGCGAAGGGGAAGGCTGGCGCAAAATCGAAAGCCGCAGACGAGGCGCCATCAAAAGCCGACGCTGGCGCGGGAAATGACGCGACCATTCGTTTGATTGTGCGGCTGGATTTTTCCGACCACGAAAAGTTATCTCATCAGCGTTGGATCGAGCGCATTCCCACCGAAGAGCCGTTCAAGGCCACAAATCCCAAGATTATTCGACCAGGCGAGCCGGAATTCAAAACCACTTCTGATCTATTCGATTCCTTGAATTGAAAACTGTTGCGGCGTGTTCGTGGCTAGGGCACTAGCTGCGGGACGCCTGCATTGTCTCAATGGAGGAAAATACGCAGGAGAGAAACTCATCTTTACGAATTCGGTCACCTCTTCGAATTACTGCGCCCAATGCAAAACCAGCTGCCAGCGCGACAACCGACCAAGTGATCAAGACCTTCAACATTAGAAATCCCATCTTTATTCCCCCCAAGCGCAATTAGTTCCGTATTGGGTAAGGCAAAACAAGAGCCAAACCACCGATCCGACAACGTTCTCCTAAGCCTAAGAGACTAAGGCACCTAGAAACCGACTGTGATTCCCGTCACAGCCGCCTTCCGGGATGACCCAGTAAAGACTATATACCTTCAGAGAAGTTTACATCCTAAGAGTACTATACCTAATAGTATTAAGCACTTGCAACCCACCTCTCAAAAAATCCCCCGCACCCGAATATGCCCAGAACCCAAATTTTGCATCTGCCCGTTCGGATGGGGAAACGACCCGTACTAAACCTGTCCATTTGACCAGCGTCTTTTTTCCGTTTTTGCCGATAGGCTCTTTACGGACCCGCATCCGCCTAGTCGGTGGTCGTGTGGAAACTGTGTCGAAAACCTGCCAAGGGACTCGGGCGGACGCCTGCGGCAAAGGCAGCCCCTGCAATCGGGCGCTGACGGCAAGGAAACTCGGGGGCTCTGGCCAGGATAGGACAATAGGATAGAACAGTTTGATGAAACGCTGCCTCAGCTATGGGCTGGGTTCGCAGCGGATTCATGGAGATTGCCGGCGCACCTTCGCTGCCGCGATGCAGTGCGCTAGCAATATGTCGGCGCTCATCCCCCCCGGTTGCGCCGCCATGTAAAGCGGCGGGCGCGTCCATCCCAGCTCCACACCCTGGGATGGAGCGCTCGCCGCGATTTTTTTGGCACCAGTGCCGAATCCACAGATGAACACAGATAAGAACTGATGAACGCAGATAAAGCCAAACAAAAGAGATGAAACCAGACGAACAAAAATGCTGAGCGATTATTGGGCCTCAAATCAGATTGATCCTATCGCGATTCCTCCTCTCTTGGCTTTCATCATCAGTTTCTATCAGTGTTTATCAGATTTTATCTGTGTTCATCTGTGGATGCGCATGCCTCATTTGCGTTCTGAGGCGTGAGTTATCCGGATGGCTACTTTTTGGAGAACTATTTTTTCGGTTTCTTCGCCGCTTGCCCTGGTTTGGATATAATAGGATGTACTTCCGAAGCTGGCTGATCCAGCTCAGCCCAAGGTGATTCGGATGCCGGTTCAGGCTCGCCCTAAGACCGAAAAGCACGACTCCAGTCGATATCAAGGCCTCTCTCGGGGGGATCTTCTTCGTATTTACCGCACCATGTTTCTATCGCGGCGCATTGACGACCGCGAAATTCAGCTAAAACAGCAGAATAAAACTTTCTTCCAAATCAGCGGTGCGGGCCACGAGGCAGTTTTGGCCGCCGCTGGGCTTGTACTTCGGCCGGGCCATGATTGGGTTTATCCCTATTATCGCGACCGTGCTTTGTGCCTTGCGCTGGGCGTCACGCCGCTGGAGATGTTTCTTCAGGCAGTGGGGGCCAAGGACGATCCAAATTCCGGCGGCCGGCAGATGCCTTCGCACTGGGGCATTCCCAGGCTGAATATTCTTCCGCGATCTTCCTCCACGGGCATGCAGTACACGCAAGCCGTCGGTATGGCCGAAGCCTCGCTGTATTTCCAAAAATTTCCGCGCGCGCTGCAGCAGGCTCAGCAGGCGCCGCTGGGCGAACATGCCCGCCATGAGGCCGACGAAATTGTGTACGTCTCGGGCGGCGATGGCTCCACCAGCGAAGGCGAATTTTTTGAAGGTTTGAATCTCGCCTGCCTGCGCGAGCTTCCAGTTTTATTCTTGATCGAGGATAACGGCTGGGCGATTTCGGTTCCGGTGCAATTCCAGACGCCGGGCGGGAACATTGCCAAGCTGGTGGCAAATTATCCCGGTCTGCTGCGGGAGGAGTGCGACGGCAGCGATCCGCTTGCCAGCTATGCGGCTCTTCAGCGCGCCGCGGAATATTGCCGTGCGCGCAGAGGTCCGGCGCTGGTCCACGCCCAGGTGACGCGTCCGTACTCTCATTCACTTTCCGACGACGAAAAGCTTTACAAGAATCACGCCGTGCGAGAGGAAGAGGCGCATCGCGATCCAATTCCAAAGTTCGGGCTTTTCCTGGTGCGCGAAGGGCTCGTCGATGAAAAGGAGTTGGAGGCCATCGAAGCGGAAGTTGACCGGGAAGTCCGCGCAAGTTCCGATCAGGCCCTGGCTGCGGAACTCCCTACAAAGGAATCCATTCTCGTAAATCAATATTCTCCCGACGTCGATCCGACGTCCTCCCGCTTCGAATCGGTTGCAAATTTTTCCGGCGAGCCGCGCACCATGGTGGAAATGGTTTCGCCACGCTGGCCGATGAAATGGCGCGCGACGAGCGCATCGTTGTGTTTGGCGAGGACGTGGCCGATTGCAGCAAGGAAGACGACTTGAAGCACGTGAAGGGGAAGGGCGGCGTTTTCAAGGCCACCGTTGGATTGCAGCGGCGGTTTGGGTCCACACGCGTTTTCAATACTCCCATTGCGGAAGCTTGCATCGTGGGCAGCGCGCTGGGAATGGCAGCGCGCGGATTGAAGCCCGTTGCGGAAATTCAATTTTTCGATTACATCTGGCCGGCGATGATGCAGCTGCGCAACGAACTGTCGCTGGTGCGCTGGCGGTCGAACGGAGCGTTCAAGGCTCCGGCCGTGATTCGCGTGGCCACCGGCGGCTATCTGACGGGCGGAGCGATTTACCACAGCCAGAGCGGGGAAGTGCTGTTCACGCACACGCCGGGGATTCGCGTGGTCATGCCATCCACCGCGCTCGATCTTTGCGGTTTGTTGCGCACGGCGATTCGCTGCGACGATCCCGTGCTGTTTCTCGAACACAAGCATCTGTACCGGCAGCCCTACAATCGTTCGCCCTATCCTGGACCGGATTACACGGTTCCCTTTGGTAAGGCGCGCGTTGCACGCGAAGGAACGGACGTGAGCATCATCACCTACGGCGCGGTGGTGCATCGCGCAGAGGTGGCGGCGGCGCAACTGGAACGCGAAGGCGTCTCCGTGGAAATTATCGATCTTCGCTCGCTCTCGCCGTTCGATTGGGAGGCAATCGCCGCGACGGTTCGCAAGACCAATCGAGTGATCGTCGCGCACGAGGACATGCTCTCCTGGGGATACGGCGCGGAAATTGCCGCGCGCATCGCCGACCAGCTTTTCGATGAACTGGATGCTCCCGTGCGGCGCGTTGCCGCGATGGATACGTTCTGCGCCTACCAGCCCAAACTTGAAGATGAAATCCTTCCGCAAACCAGCGATCTGGTCGCCGCAATCCGCGAATTGATTGCCTACTGACGCGCGCCACTTTATCCCCGAAAATTCTCGAGTTCCGATCAATACTGTCCCAAGAACACTCAAGTATTTCCGTGTAACTGTCTGACAGAACAACGGTAAGGTGCCATTTTGAGATTTTTTGATTTCAATGATTTGCTGCTCTCTCGGTGCCATTCTACTGCTTCCCAGCTTGTCGCGGAGGCAGTCGATGAATCTTGGCCGAACTATTTTCTCTCAGCTCCTGGATTTTCTGCCGACCTACCAATTTCAAGTTTGCGTCGATCGCTACCAAGGCGATCGCTGATGTCAAAGAGTTTTCTTGCTGGGATCAGTTTCTTTGCCTGGCCTTTGCTCAACTCACCTACCGCGAAAGTCTGCGCGACATCGAAGCGTGTTTGCGTTCGCAACGCGCCAAGCTGTATCACATGGGATTTCGCGGACTCATCTCGCGCAACACTCCGGCGCACGCCAACCTGAAACGCAACTGGCGCATCTTTGCCGATTTCGCCAGAGTGCTCATCGCTCAAGCTCGCCCGCTGTATCGCGACGAACCGTTCGCGGTGGAGTTGGACCAGACCATTTACGCGCTCGATTCCACGACCATCGATTTGTGTTTGTCGCTGGAGTTCCGATTGCAAAGCGAATCGTCGGCTGTTACGGTTCTTGAGGCCTGTTCTGGAGGACTGCAATTCTAACTTGTGAAAAATGCGACGCTCAGATTCCGGAAGGCGTCAGCGTTTGCCCCCAATGCCAGGCTCCCGTGAGCGTCGCGCAAATCGGGCCTGTGTACGTTCCGCCAAGCGCTCTCGCGCCAGAGGTTATTCCCGCGCTGCCGCAACTTTCCGCGCTACCGCCGCGGCCGGCCTTCGCGGGATTCTGGCTGCGAGCGATTGCCTGCGTCATTGACACGATTTTCATCGGAGCCATTTTTCTTTTGGGCGCTTCATTTTTTCCTTCCAGTTTCGAGAAGCTGGTCCCTGCCGCTCCGATTTCGCTGATGGATATGCCGCAACCGGCGCCCATCCTGATTGGCATACTTGTTGTGGTGGGGTGCCTGTATTACACCTTGTTTGAGGCTTCCGCCTGGCAGGCCACGCCTGGCAAGCGAATTTTGCGGCTGTATGTGACCGATTTGAACGCACAACGGCTTTCCTTCGGTCGGGCGCTGCTGCGCAATTTGGCCAGGCAGATTTCAGGATTTTTGTTTATTGGGTACATCATTGCGGGATTCACGGAGAAGAAACAGGCTCTGCACGATCTCCTCGCCGGGAGCCTGGTGCTGCGAAAACCGTAGAATGTTGCTGAACAAGCTGTGAATTTTGTCATTCTGAGCGGAGCGAAGAATCTCTCTTTCTTTTGGAGGGCAAAAACCCAAGAGAGATTCTTCGCTTCGCTCAGAATGACAAAATGTTGGGTGGGGCGGTAGCTGGGGCCTGATTTATTGGGCATTTTTTGTGGCATAGGCTTCAGCCTGTGGGTTTTGGGTCCTGCAAGGACTAAACCCCACAGGCTGAAGCCTACGCCACGAAAACCCGCCACTTGCTAGGTTTCGCCTGTTGGTTC
Organism: uncultured Acidobacteriota bacterium; assembly: GCA_963825365.1. GTDB lineage: Bacteria > Acidobacteriota > Terriglobia > Acidiferrales > UBA7541 > Palsa-360. The sequence continues at coordinate 123,469 of CAWGSV010000018.1, forward strand.
CCACAGCGGAATTGGTTTGCCCATGCCGCGCGCGACGGCCATTTCATAGACGCGGACAGCGGCCGCCAAATCCCAGGTGGCGATGCCATTCGATTTGAACAATGTAATTTGATCCGTGCCGCTTCTGCCGGGCTCTTTTCCTATCACGATTTCCGACAGTTCCTGTACCGCATTCCATCGCGACTGGTCTTCTCCAAAGGCCTGAATGAGGTCGCCCGCTTCCATCTTGGCTTGCTCAATGGAGTCCACAACCACTTGGTTGGCACGCGCGACTGCCGCGGCGTCCAGCTCACGCTTCTGCGGCCAATTCGCTCCCATGGCGTTGATATGCATGCCCGGAGTGAGCCACGCGCCTTCCAGCACCACCTTTGTCGCGGACGTCGCGGTGATGACGATCTCCGCGCCCTTCACGGCTTCCTCGCTGGAATTGGCTGGTTCGACGGCGACTCCGATGAGAGCGCTCATTTCGCGGCAAAAGTTTGGCGCGGCGTTCGGGATCGCGCCCGAAAGCGCGAATTCGCCGCAGAGGCCTCACGGCGGCCACGGCCTCCAGTTGCGTGCGCGCCTGGTATCCGGTGCCGATGATGCACGCGGTGCGCGCGTTTTTATTGGCGAGATACTTGGTGGCCACGCCGCTGGCCGCCCCGGTGCGAAGTTGGCCCAGCGCATCGGCTTCAATCAGCGCGGCCATCTCACCGGTGTTGGAATCGAAAAAGCGGCACAACAAAACGCGCCACGCCGCGCACCACGGTATAAAGCTTCATGCCGATATATCCGCGAACCGTGTCGCCCGCCGCCATGTAATGCAGCAGCGCGTTGTCCGGAAGTTTGATTCTGCGGCGAGGGTGCAGGATCAGTTCGCCGCGGCCCTGTTGGCGAAGAGATTCCTCCACAATTTCCAGCGCAATCGGCATGGTGAGCAGGGAGCGAACGTCGGCTTCTGTAAGAAGCAGGGTCATTGCGGCTCCTTTGTTTCGAGATGCATGCGGAAGCGAAATACTTTAGGCACCGCGGGATCGAATACCAGCAATTCGGAGTGAGGAGTCACCACGATTTGAGGCGCGGCAATTGTGGCGCCGATGTAAGCACCGAGGTCGGCGTCCAGCTTAGGTTGTCCGTCAAGTGTCCAGACGCGGATCTGTGCGGAGGACGCGGCCATCGTAAATACAAATTGCCCGCCCACTGCGAATCCGCTCATGGCCGGGGAATCCGGCGATAGGTTTTCGATGGTGCTCCACGAAGTTATTGAGCACCGTCGGAAGAAAATTTGGTGATGGACCCGGGTTGTGAATAGGCCACAAACACCGGCTGTCCGAGAAGTAGCCACTGAGGAAGGCCGCGGATCCGGGGGAGAGGGTTGCTTGCCGTCCAGGATTTTACGAGGTGACCCCTGCTGTCAATTTCGTGCACTCGCCAGGTCGCCGGATCGGGCACGTACAGAGTGCCCTTATCGTCAACGCTGATTCCGACGACGCCTGAAAAATGCCGCTGAGGAGCGCTGCGCCAGGTTTGCAAAATATTTCCGTCGGGAAGGAAGACGAAAATGCTGCCTTGCGGGGCCTCGGCCAGATAAATGGCGCCGCCGGAATCCACGGCGATGCTCGTGGCATGTCGCGCACGCGCTTCTTCAAAAGAAAGTAGCGGAGTGCCTCTGGATTCAAATTTGTGGACGAAGCCGGAGCCGGAATCGGAAAAGAAAACGTTTCCCAGCGAATCGACCGCCATGGCAACTGGGGCGTCGAGCTTGCCGGGGCCATCGCCTTTATCTCCCCAGGTGCCCAGGAATTCAAACGGCGGGGGAGGCTGCGGCTTCGACGCGGGAATGGCGCGATTGCCGCAGGAAATGAGGAAGAATATGGCGATTAACGCGGCCTGCGGAAAATTTCGTCGAAATGATTCCGTTTTTAATTTCGACATTCGGCGAATATGCTTTAAAGAATCGTGTGAGAAATTTCAAGTAGGAGTCTACCATGCGGTTTTCCAAGCGCATTCGCGCTTGCTGGGAGTGTGTTCACAATTGATAGCGGCTATTCAGGCTGCGGAAAAACTCCCACCATGTCATTCCGAAGGGCTGGTTCTGCCCGAGGAATCTGCTGTTTCTTGAAAGCCAGAGGAAAAGCAGATCCCTCGCTTCGCTCGGGATGACAAACAGTACTCTTTCCGCGCCACTGGGTCTGCAAAAATCCCGTCAAGGGTGAGCGTATGCTGGTTGTGTGGCGGCATCTTTCACCCGGCGAACAGTCGTTTGGGACATGACGTACATTCTAACCGCGCCGCCTTGGTCCACATCGGGGAATTGGAATTGCGGGCCTTTTGCGCTGCCGGAAATGTGGATGGGAAGTTTTCCGCACAGATCGCTTTCCACGTATGCCGTTTCGTAGCGCTTTCGCGCCGTGCCCCAGGTGTAGACGCGCAGCATGGTGAAGTCGCAAGGCCCGACCCTCGCCGCCGCGTGATCCTGCAACCAGGTATTGAGGGGCTTCACCGCCGGAGCCATCCGGCACGCGATTCAGTTCGAACCAGGCCACCACGTGAAGGTCGGCGGAACTGGCGTAGTCTTTCACCGGGTCCGGCAAATCCAGCTCGACAAATCGCGCCAGCACCCAGCCGGCGACAGGTCCCGACGCATCCACTACAGCCGGGCTTAACAGCGACGCTTCAGGTCCGCCGCTCACGGCATCGCTGGTAGCTCGGTTCGCTTCCGTTGAGGTATTGCGCGTAGACGGAACGCCAACGCCATTTGGCGTGGAATTCAGCGCACGCATGACCAGCAGCCAATCTTCCTGCTTCGGTCCTTGAGCATCGGAGGAATCGGATTTCTCCTCCGGCGAATTCTCCTCCGGTCCCTGCGGAGCATCCGCAACAGCGCGTTCCAAGATCAATACTTTAGTATCGCGCCCGAACTGAAAAATGCGCTTGCCGTCGCGCCCAGGGGTCGACGCGCACGTTGCTGACAGTTTTTGTCCGACCGCGCGCCTGGACTGGAAGCGTGCGCGTGCGCATCAACAAAGTGGCGCTTTTCCCCACAAGTCGGTATCCATCAGTTGTCGCGAATCGCGCATCCATCCCACCGTGCCGGATGCCGTGCGCACTTGCACCGAGGGCCCCTCCACGCGCAAAACTTCCACGCGGTCGCCGTAATGCAGTTCGCCCACGGATTCGCGCACCTGCGCCAGCGTGTTCCAGAGGATGACGTCGCGGTCGCCGACGTATCCGACCGAGATAACCTGCGGAGGTCCTTGGATGCAGTTTCCAGTAAAGCAACGCAGCCAGGATGAGGACGACGGGAATGAATCCCCGGCTGCGCACAATCCGCCAAATCATTTATTGATCTCCGAAAGTTATCCCAACGGCCCGCGCAGTGCGAACCATGCTTCCTTTTGGATCGACCAGGCGGCTTTCTCCGACAGCTTCATCGAGCGTAACTGACTCGATTTCGCCGGCACGCAAGCAAACCATTCGGTCGAATTCTCCGCGGGCGACTAATTCCACGGCTTCCACGCCAAACCGAGTGGCCAATATACGGTCGAATGGGCTGGGCGATCCGCCGCGTTGAATGTGGCCCAGCACGGTAACGCGCACGTCCTTCTTCAGAATGGTGTGGATGGTATCTCCGATCACGAAACCAACTTGTCCGGGGCGCGGAGAGGGATACGGGTTCCCATGAGAATCCGTGGGTGGCAGCTTTACGCCCTCGGCCACAACGACCAAAGAAAATTTCTTTCCCTTGGCGGCGCGATCGCGCAGCCTCTCGCACACTGTTTCAATGGTGAAAGGAATTTCCGGGATGAGGATGACGTCCGCGCCGCCGGCGATTCCGGAGTGCAGCGCGATCCAACCGGCGTCGCGGCCCATGACCTCGATGACCATAACGCGGCCATGCGATTCCGCCGTTGTATGCAGGCGATCGATGGCGTCGGTGGCCACGTGCAGCGCGGTGTCAAAACCGAAGGTCACTTCGGTGGCGGACAAATCGTTGTCGATGGTCTTGGGCACGCCGACGATGGGAATTCCCAGGCGCCCAAGATCGCGCGCGATGGTGAGCGTGCCGTCGCCGCCGATGGCGATGACGGCGTCGATGCCCATTTCCCGCGCGTTTTCTAAACATCGCAGCGAATAGTCGAGCACGACTTTTTTTCCGCCTTCTTCGAGCGCATAGTGAAACGGGTTCCCGCGATTTGTGGTTCCGAGGATTGTTCCGCCGCGCGGCAAAATGCCCGCAATCGAATCCATGGTGAGCGGCATACGTCGCTCCGGCCAAATCAGCCCGTCAAAACCGTCCGTGATGCCGATTACTCTCCAGCCGTGCCCCAAAATCGCGTTGCGAACCGCGCCGCGAATTACGGCGTTCAGTCCCGGGCAGTCTCCTCCACCGTTTGCAATGCCGATGGTTTGAATTGTTTGAGCCATAGGTCCTCTGTGGGCGGCAGGCTACAGGGCCTGAAGCGCAAAGAACCATTCTACACCATTCGTGAACTGTGGCCTCCCAGAGCGAATGGACTTGCTTGAACATGGCGAGGGAAATGTCATCAATTTTGGCACTGCTTCGCTGGCGCGGAATGACAAAGAGTCTCGGGGGTTTCTCTTCGTCTGTTGAACCGCGAACGCTTTTTCCTATATCGATAAAGTGATATTCTCCGCGTCAGATCTTGTGGCCCTGGCAACCGGGGCTAAACGCGAGGGAGGAGTTCAAATGGAACGGAAAAAGGCGTCGGATTATCCGCAGGAGTTGCTGGACCATTTTGACAAGTACGTTCACGGCGACATCGACCGCCGTGCATTTCTGGATCGCGCAAATAAGTTTGCGGTGGGCGGAGTAACGGCCACGGCAATTTGGGAGAGCCTTCGTCCGAATTATGCGTTCGCGCAGCAAGTCCCCAAGGACGACGCTCGACTCAAGGTGGGATACGAGACGGTAGCTTCGCCGCAGGGAAATGGAAGCATCAAGGGCTACTTTGCGCGCCCCGCAAAAGCAGCGGGGAAGATGCCCGGCGTTTGGTCATTCACGAAAATCGCGGTTTGAATCCTTATGTCGAGGATGTGGCGCGGCGTTTGGCGGTGGCAAATTTCGTCGCCTTTGCTCCCGATGGACTGACTTCGCTGGGCGGTTATCCCGGCGACGAGGAAAAGGCAACGGCGCTGTTTCCGAAAGTCGACGGGCCCAAAATGTTCGAGGATTTTGTGGCTTCCTACGGCTGGCTGAAGGCGCGCCCGGAATGCACGGGCAAGATGGGCGCGGTGGGATTCTGCTTTGGCGGAACGACGGTGAATAAACTGGCGGTTCGGTTGCCGGACCTTGCCGCGGCGGTCCCGTTTTACGGCGGTCAGCCCTCGGCCGAAGAAACGGCCAAGATCAAAGCTCCTCTCCTGCTTCACTACGCTTCGCTCGACACGCGCATTACCGGCGGGTGGCCGGCATGGGAAGAAGCCCTGAAGGCAAACCATATCACTTACACTGCGTATATTTACGATGGCGCGAATCACGGTTTTCACAACGACACGACGCCGCGATATGACGAAGCCGCCGCTAAGTTGGCGTGGCAGCGCACGCTGGACTTCTTCAATAAATATTTGAGGGGTTGAGGAAGTTTAGAGTCTTTACGTGGCATAGGCTTCAGCCTGTGCGGTTTTAGTCCTAGCAAGATCTAAAACCGCACAGGCTGAAGCCTGTGCCACGTAAGGCCTATTTCGCCGGCAGGCGGTAGGCGATCAATTCTCCCGGATAGCCTTGCCCGCTGACGGCCACTACGATGTATTGCTGTCCGTTGAGCATGTAGGTCATGGGCGAGCCGCTTTGCGGCGCCGGCATGTAGACTGCTCCGGCGTCTTTCCCGGTGGCTTTGTCGTACGCGCGCAGCATTGCGCCGCGCGCTCCGGACGGCAGTCGTAACGGTCGCAGCCTCGCCAGCAATCACCAGAGTTTTAGTCGTCAGCGTCCCGATCAATCCCGCGCTCCCGGTGCGCGGAATCTTCAACCCTGCGAGCGCCGGATTGTTTCGAACGTTATCCGGTGTTTCCCCGTGCGCGACCTGCCACACGATTTCTCCCTTGTCCAGATTGATCGCAGTGATGCGGCCATACGGCGGCTTCAACAGCGGCAGTCCGCGCACAGTCAAGACGGTCGCCGCTCTCGGGATTCTGGCGCCGGGTACCGGCAGGCGCGCCCATGGGCCTTCCGGCGCGGGGCGTAACTACCGGCCGTTCCTTGAACGTATTCCATGTCCGAAAGGTTCGGGTCTGGTGAGGGGACAAGGCCCAGCGCCGAAATGTCGCTGCGCGAATACACGTACAAGATGTGCGTGTCGGGATCGTAGGATCCGCCGGGCCAGTTCGCTCCGCCGAGCGCTCCCGGCGAAACAATAGTGGCGAGCGGTCCCATCCGCCTTGCTCACCGACGGCGGCGTAAACAGCGGGCCAATTTTATAATTTCGAAACGAGTTTCTCCGCTTCCGCGTGCAGCTCGGGAGTGAAGTTGATCAGGCTGTCGCTGGAGAACGCCCTGATTGTCGAACGCCGGCGGTTTGGTCGGAAACGGCTGCGTAGGCGAGTACCATTCGCCGGGAACATCTCCTTGCGGAACGGGTCGCTCCACGATCGGCCAGATCGGCTCTCCGGTTTCGCGATTGAAGACGTAAAGGAATGCCTGCTTGGTGGGTTGCGCGACTGCCTTCACGGTTCGGCCGTTGATGGTGATGTCGGCGAGGATCGGTGCGCACGGAATGTCCATGTCCCACAAGCCGTGATGCACCAGTTGATAGTGCCACTTGCGCTTGCCTGTTTCGAAATCCACGGCCACCAGACTCTCGCCGAACAATCCGTTTCCAGGGCGATCGCCACCGAAGTAGTCGCCGGTCGGCAATTCAACCGGCAAATAGACCAGGCCGAGATTTTCATCCACGGAAATTTGTCCCCACACGCCCGTATTTCCCGTGTAGGCCCAGGATTCCTTCAGCCAGGTGTCGTTTCCATATTCGTTGGGCAGCGGAATGGTATGGAAAATCCACAGACGCTTGCCCGTGCGCACGTCGAATCCGCGGACATAGCCTTTCACATTTTTTCTGCTTTTCGGCACGCCGCCGGTGAGATGCGCGGCGCCAACGATCACCACGTTGCGGGCCACGACGGGCGTGGAATGCAGGCCAACTTCTCCGGTAATCAAATCGATATTCTGATCGTCGTCTTTCTTCAGATCGACCACGCCGCCAACGCCGAAGGTGGGCACTGGGATGCCGGTCTTGGCATCCAGCGCGATGAGCCGGTAGCCGGGCGTGACATACAAGATTCGCTCTTCCTTGCCGTCGGTCCAGTAGGCCACTCCGTGACCGGAGAGCTGCCTCGGGGCATTGGCGGCGCGCGCGCCTTCGTTCTCGCTGTGCATCCACAGCATTTCGCCGGTGGCCGCGTCCAGCGCCACTACCGCTCGGCGCGATCCGGCCGTGGAATAGAGCACGCCGTGAACCATCAGCGGCGTCGATTCAAATTTGAATTCGGGCCGCGGGCCGAGCGAATCCGTCTTGAAGCGCCAGGCGACGGCGAGCTTATTGAAATTGTCCGCGTTGATCTGATCGAGCGCGGAGTAGCGCGTGCTCGCGAGATCACCACCGTACGTTCGCCACTCGCCATTCTTGGCGCCGACTGCGCGCCGCGGGCAGGACCACGAGAGCAACAAATCGTGGAGCACGGGGCAATCCATCGAGAGAGACGGCCATCAATTTCTCCAGGGCGCGACTTTAGTACATGTCGTGCATCGTGACGCGATGGGCGCCCTATTCTGTGCCAATTTTGCCCCTCATGTCAACTTCGGGAGCGGGTTTAAGTGGCGCGGGCTTCATCCTGCGGAATTTAGTCCTTGCAAGGGCCAACACCCGCAGGCTGAAGCCCGCGCTACTTAAACCTGCGTCAAAACATGCATCTAGGTAGTTTTTGAATTGCGGCGGAAGCGCTCCAGCAGCGCGGTGTGCAGGCGAGTGCGGACATCTTCGGGGAGGGGAACCGGTTCGGAGTTGCAAAAAATCTGGATGGTCTTGCGGCAGGTGTCTACGACGATGCGGCAGTCGGTGCAGCGGGAGAGGTGCTGTTCGAGATCGCTACGCATGTTGGAGTCCAGGACTCCGTCCAGGTAACTGGTCAATTCGAGAATTACTTTCTTGCAGTTCACTGCGTTTCGCTCCGTCGAAAGTATTTGTTAAGTTTTTGGCGGAGTTTCAGGCGCGCCCTCAACAGGCGCGATTTCACCGCCGCCTCGGAAATTCCCAGAATTTGCGCGGTCTCTTCCGTGGAAAGGCCTTCCGAGTCGCGCAGCAGGAAAACCACGCGGAAAATCGGATCGAGTTCGCCAATCACGTTGCTCAGAATTTCGTTGAGTTCGGTCTGCGCGAATTTCTTTTCGGGCGAAGGTCCCCAGTCCTCGATTTCGCGAAAGACGGAATCCTGGCCATCGCCGTCGGTCAGCGGTTCATCGAGCGACACCTGATTGGGGCGCCGCTTGCGCAATTTCATCAGCGCTTCGTTGACCGCGATACGCACCAGCCATGTGTAGAAGCGGGAGTCGCCCTGGAAGCGGTCCAGGTTCTGGTAGGATTTCAGAAAGGCGTCCTGCATTACGTCTTCCGCGTCTTCGCGGTTTTGCGTGATGTTCATTCCCAGCCGGAAAATTTTGCGTTCGTAGCGGTTCACAAGCTCTTCAAACGCGCCTGTGTCGCCGCCCTTGGCCGCGGACACCAGTAGGTCTTCGTCCGCGCGGACGATTGTGGACGCCAACCGCTTGGGGTCAGTCGCGCTCAAGTTCCAGTGTGCTCCAGGTGGCTGCACGAGATGCCCAGCCGCACTCATTTGGCAGGGTACCATAGTTCTCCTTTGCATTTCCTGCCGATCGGACCCTTTATTTCAGATGCTGCGCGACGCCTCGTCGATTCAAATGTTTTTGTGAGCACAATGCACAAAGGGGACGAGCTTTGCACGTTCCTTAAAATGGTACAATGAGCCGCTTTCAAGCAATGGTTAGAGATTCCCGTTTCGCGCCCCTTGTAGGACAGGCTTCAGCCTGTCTGCTTTCTGACGTTGCGAAATTGCGCGGAACAGGCAGGCAAGCAAAAGCACGAATCTAGGGGATACGCGGTTTTTTCTGCGACCTAAAATGCGGACTTTGCCCGATTATTTACGCAGCGGTATGAAGATGGTAATTGTGGGGAGCAATCCCGGCGACCGTTCGGCGCGCGTGGGCCACTATTACGCGGGCCGCGGGAATGAATTCTGGCCGCTGCTATACGATTCGGGCATTATTCCGGAACTGCTCGATCACCACGACGACAAGCGAATGATCGAATTCGGTATAGGCTTGACCGATCTGGTCAAGCGCCCGACGCGCGCTGTCGAGGAATTGACGCGCGAGGAATTTGCCGAGGGACGCATCGTGCTTTCGCAGAAACTCGAGCAGTTTGCGCCCCAGATCATTGCTTTCAACGGCGTGGGCACATTTGAAAATTTCGCTCAGCGGGCCTGCAAGCCCGGCCTGCAGAAGGATCGCCTGTACGGGGCGCAGGTGTTTGTGCTGCCTTCGAGCAGCGCAAAAAACGCCACAGGCCGCGCGCCAAAGCTCCGCTATTTCCGCCAGCTGGCCAAGCTGCTCGCCAAATTGCCGCAGTAAGTTTTCCTAAAGCCGCCGACGATCGGGAAAATCTTGCAGCAGGCCAGCTTCCGATAATCCCTGCCGACGCAACCGGTCGTCTTCTCGGAATGTGGCTATAGAGCTTATTCCAACCATTGCTCACCCTTTACCCCCTTTGCACAGTTTGCAAAACCGATGGCCGCAGTTTTCGCAGACCTGCGTGAACTTACGCGTCCCCTTTCCGCATTTGCAGCATTTCAATTGAGTCACTTTTGCCCTCCCGGTATTAAGCTCTTTCATGGATAAAGACAACTCTTTGGCTGGGAAATCGGCAGTTGACACCGATCTGGTTCTAAATCCGGCGGTACTTCCACACTTACTTTACACCTACAATTGCACCGTGTCCCGAGCAGTCGTCTTACCGGAGATTGGCCCTACTACCAGAATCTGAAACCATTGCCTATCAGATAGGTTACATTTTATCTCGTGGGTCCGCCATTCGGACCGTGGATTGAGGGGAGAGGATTGTGGGCAAAGTGAAAATCAAATTTCTGCAGAAGCCTTCTTGCACGACCTGCCGCAAAGCCAAGGTATTTTTGGAAAAGCGAAAGGCGGACTTGGACCTGCGCGATCTTGGCAAGGACCGCATGTCCGTGGAGGAGTTGGACAAGCTCATTGGCAAGCGCGACCATCGCATGTTTCTTAATACGCGCAACGAACTTTATCGCACGCGTAAGATGCGCGAAAATCCGCCGTCGCGTGACGAAGCCTTGAAGATGATGGCCGAGGAGCCTAATCTGATCCGACGGCCGGTGGTGCTGCGCGGCGCCGAGATCGTGCTTGGGTACGACGAGGAAGCCCTGAAACGCATTTCGAAGTAAGAGCACTGATCTGAAAACCATGCGGCACATGTACATCGACGAAAACATTGTTCTTCTTCCGGGCGGCCTTGCGGGTATGCCCGCAAGCGATTTAATGCGCGAGGTGGCCGCTTGGGGACGGAAATGAACGCACTGGCCGAAAAGGTTCTCATCGAGCTCAAGCAATACGAGCACCCGCTTTTTGTTTTCGATGCGCGGCCAGCCGCCGAGGGCGTGGAAGTCCTGATTCAATATTCGCCGCCCGAGCCTCAAGTCCACACCTACGTGTTTCTGATGCGCCCGCGCGAAATCGAAAGCAAGCAATTTCCCTGGATTTTTCAGAAGCAGCTTTACGATTGCCTGCACGATTTCATTGTGGAGATGTTTACGTGCAATCCGCAGCGGCAGGACGTATGACGGACGGCCCATCTTCCGCTTCGCCCGCTCAGAAGGAATCGCCCAAAGCCGGGCGAACACGCGCGGGCCCTCACCGAAATTCTTTGCAGGCGCATTCAATCCTCCGGCCCCATCACTTTCGCGGAATTCATGCGCGAATGCCTCTACCATCCCGTTCACGGCTATTACATGCGGGCCATCACGCGCCGCTTTGGCGATTACTATACGAGCGTCGACGTTCATCCGATCTTTGGGCGATTGCTGGCGCGGCAATTTGCGGAAATGTGGCAGTCGCTTGGTTCACCACGGCCATTTGTGGTGGCCGAATCCGCCGCCGGAGTGGGCAAGCTGGCCGGGCATATCCTGGATTTCAGCGCGCAGGCACTCCCGGAATTTTATGCTGCGCTGCAATATGTGGCGGTGGAGCGCTCCAGCGCTCGCCTCGCGGAGCAGGCCGCGCGACTCGCGGTTCACGCAGCGGCGGGACGCGTTACCAGCGCCGCCGAAATGCCGGACAGCATTCCCGCGGGCTGCATTTTTTCAAACGAATTGCTGGATGCCTTGCCCGCGCATCGCGTGGTGATGGAGCGCGGCGCGCTGCGGGAAGTTTATGTGGCATTGCAAGGCGAGCGGTTGATTGAGTCGATCGAGAAGCCCTCCATGCCCGCGCTGGAGCAATATTTTCTGGAGCAGGGAATTACGCTGGAAGATGGGCAGCAGGCGGAAGTTTGCTTTGAAGCCTGCGATTGGATGGAAAACGCGGGGCGCGCGCTCGATCGCGGTTTTGTGCTGACCATCGACTACGGCCACGAAGCTGCGTTGTTATATGACGAGCATCACAATCGCGGAACGCTGCTGGCGTATCGCGATCACACCGTTACGGAAAATGTGCTCGATGCGCCGGGCGAGCAGGACTTGACTTCGCACGTCAATTTCACCGCCTTGGATTTGTGGGGCCGCCGCGAGGGCCTGGTGCGCACGGGACTGGTCACGCAATCGCAATTTCTGGTGGCGCTCGGACGCGGAAATGAATTCGCCGATTTGTATGAGTCCGGGCAGACGGAAATGGAAAAATTGCGCGCCCGGCTGCTGCTGAAGAATCTGATTCATCCGGAAGGGTTGGGAGAAAAGTTTCAGGTGCTGATCCAGCACAAGGGAATTGAAGAGCCGCGGCTTACGGGGTTGTCCGGGTATTAGGGGTTAAGTAGCGCGGGCTTCAGCCTGCGGGTTTTAATTCTAGCAAGGACTAACCGTCGCAGGTTTCTTGAGCCTATGAAAAGAAAGAGAGATTCTTCGCTTCGCTCAGAATGACGAAAAGTTTGGAAAGTTTTTCCGTGGGCTGTGATGCCCGCAGATTTGCTTTTTGCAAGGACTAACCCCCGCAGGCTGGAAAGCGAGCCAGCGCTACTCAGGATGCAGTTTCGCTGTAGGCTTTCTTCATGGATTTTTCCGCTTCGGCTTGAGCGCCGCCGGTGTTGTCTCCAGTTTGCCTGGCCTTGCCGTATTCGTTGACGGCGCGCGTGCGGTCGCCCTGGATGTCGTAAATCCGGCCCAGGTAGATGTGCGACCAGACTTCCGTCCATTTGGTGGTCAGATCGGTGGCGCCGTCCAGCGTGTCGCGGAAGGATTGCGCGGAGGCCGCATAATTTCGCTGATAGAAGAAGGCTTCGCCCATGCGGAAATCTGCCAGCGCGTTCTGGCGGTCTTGTTCCAGCGCGCGCTGGTACTGCTGCACGGCCTCGTAGTAGCGGCCCTCGGAGGCAAGCGATTCGCCGCGCGCGATGATTCCCCGCACGCGCAACTTCTGGCTGGATTTCAGAATGTAGTCATGCGGGTCGATAATAATTCCGTTGGGCTTTGGCCTTCCGAATGTTTCCACGGTGAATGAGGAGTCTTTTCCGGAGATAGTGATGGTCTTGAACTCCGGATTTCCCTCGGTTTGCACTTCGATTTCCACGTCCATGTGGAAAACGTCCAGATTCTGCTTGGCCTTTCCCACGATCCGGAAACCTTTTTTGGTGCGGTAAATCACGTACTCCAAATTGAATTCCGGCACGCCCGTGGAGTGAAGCCACTGCGTGAAAAACGGACGCAAGCTGGCCGGTGCGGCGGACTCGGCGGTCGAGTTACCCATCTTGAAACCGGTGGGAGCGGGCTGAGCCAGGCGCGTCTCCGCCAGTTGCTCAAAATCCTGAATCCGCGCGGACTTTGCCGGCGTATCTCGAATAAAAATCCTTCAGCAGAGCGTTGAAATTGGCGTCTCCGATTATTGCGCGCAACATGTGAAATACCATTGCGCCCTTGTTCACGACCACGGATTGATATTCCTGCGACCCAAAATCAAGCCGGCCGGCGTCGGCGATGGGAGCGGAATCGTCAAACATCAGCGCGCCCACTGCAAAATCCTCGAGCGCCTTGTTCAGGCCATCCTTGCCGGCAGATTGCTCGACGTACATTCCCTCGGAATAGCGCGAGAGGCCATCGGTGATCCATGCGTCGGAAGCCGTTGCGGCCGTCACCTGCGTCGCCCCACCACTGGTGCGCCACCAGGTCCGCCAGCAATCGTTCGTTTGGCTTTGCGGACCATTGCCGTGCGCTTACCAGCAGCAACCCCGGCGCGGCATATCCATCGACGGTTCCGTCCGGCAATTGTGCGACTGTCATGCCGGGCGCCGGCAGCGAGCCAAACGCGTCATTGTAGTAATCGATCAGTTGCGCGGTGGTATCCGCATAGGCGGGCGCCGTGTTGGCCATCGCCGGCGGCGTGTAGACGGAAATGGCCATGCCTTGCGCGTGCTCCGGGCTCAGTTGCAACGGCGCGATGACGAATGTTCCCGCCGCTTCCGGCTTGTCCACGCGATAGGTGTACAGCATGCGCTCATTTTCCATCGAGGGAGGCGGAGGCGCGCTGGTTGTCACTACAGGAGGCACGGGCGCGCGTACCTGCGAGTTTCCCAGCACCGGGGTCGCGGGAGGAGCGGGAGCAGCCTTGGGCGTCACCGAAACCGGAGCGCCCGCGGACGTCCCGGTGCCCACGACGGCCATTGTTCCCGGCACTTCGATCTGAAAAATTCCCGTGTAGCGATTGGAGGGGAAGTCGGTGAGAGGAAACCAGCGCGCGGGAAGCAGCAGGTATCCGCCGTCCTTGCCGATGAAAGCCATTCGCGGGCCTTCGTCGGATTCGCTCATGCGGCTGGAAAGTGGGCCGCTATATTCGAAAATCAGCGTGACTTTGCTCCGCCGCGGAACCGTGTCCGGCGAGCGTCACGTGCAATTTCTGGCGGCCGTTGTCGTCCCGATCATAGGTCACCGGTTTTCCGGAGCGTCGCGAACCGCATTCACGCGCAAATTTTGATTCAGCTCGACGTCCACTACTCGCGCCGGACGTCGCTGGCCGCGAAGTCTACCTTGGCCTGCGCGTTCATGACTTGGCCGATGGCGTCGAGCGATGCGCGCACTTCATAGTTAGATCGCGCGAAACGCGGCAGTTGGAATGGTCTGAACCGGCGCGACGGCGCGGCCCGGACCCTGCGGCGCTCCCGGTGACTGCGCCCAGCCGGGCAATGCGCGAGACCGGTGAGGACTGCCAGGACGAGGAGGAGTCGAAACTTCGACATGAGTTTCAGATGCCTTTCTCCGCAGCGCAGGGCATGTACGAACTATAGGATACCAACTTGACCCAATGAGTTGCCAGTCCCAGGGTGCCTCGCTAGTGACTCGTTCGACATCGCGACAACCGCTGCCCGCCCAAGATCGGGCGGCCTCTACGAAACCAAGGCCAACGTGGCGATTTGTCGGCCGTTCGTCCCGCGCATTTCGGGACGCAACGGGCACTTCGCCTGGCGTCACGACGCGTTCAGCATCGCCGCAATCAAGTCAGCGGCCCGTTCCACTGCTCCCGGCGGGCCGAGTTTTTCGCGAACTTCCGCCAGGCCTTGGCGCATTTCCGCGCGCGCTTCCGGCGAATCGAGCAGGCGAATCGCTTCACCTGCCAGGCGCTCCGGAGTGAAATCCTTCTGCACCAGTTCCGGCACAACCCGCCTGCCCGCGATCAGATTGACCATGGCGAACATCGGCGTGCGCACCAGCAGCCGCGCGATGGCTGCGGTGAGCGGCGCGAGGCGATACACCACGATCATGGGCGCGTCCATCAGCGCGGCCTCCACGGTTGCCGTGCCGCTGGAAACGATGGTCAGGTCCGCCGCGCCCAGAGCGTCGTAGGTGGCGTCTTCCACGACGCGCATCGGCACGTCAGCGGCTAAGTAACGCGCGATTTGGGATTGCTGTCACGCCCGGGGCCAGCGCCAGCACGAATTGCACGGCGCGATCTTGTCTGAATCAGGTGGCAGGCCTGCATCAGGGTGGGCATGTGGTGCGCGATTTCTCCGGACGCGGCTTCCCGGCAGGAGCGCGACGATCGGTTTGCTCGCGTCCAGTCCGTAGGCGGCGGCAAACTCCGCGCGCGTCCGCTTCGCCGCGACATTTCCCACCAGCGGATGGCCGATGAAATCGGCCTTCACGCCGCGCGAGCGGTACCATTGCTCTTCGAACGGGAAAATGCAAAGCCCGCGGACGAATCGCCGCCGCACCAGGTTCGCCCGCCACGGCCGCCAGGCCCAGAATTGCGGGCACACAAAATAGATGTTGGGCACGTCCTGGCGCTTCAGCGCGCGCGCCAGGCGCAAATGAAAGCCGGGAAAATCGGTGAGGATCGCGAGTCGCGGTTTGCGGCGCTGCGCTTCGCCCAGCAGGCGATTCCACACGCGTTTCAGCGCCGGATATTTTTTCGCGATTTCCACGATTCCTACGAGGGAAACTTCCGAGCAGTCGGCGACGAGTTCCACGCCGGCTTCGCGCATGCGCGGGCCGCCCATGCCGAAGAGTTGCACGTCGGCGCGCGCGCGCAGTGCCGCCGCCAGGCGCGCCGCGTACATGTCACCCGAGGCTTCGCCGGCGGAGATGAGAATTTGTGTGGGAGGCATTGTGTAGCACAGGCTTCAGCCTGTGGATTTTGACTTTGGCGCGAACGAAACGCCACAGGCTGAAGCCTGTGCTACTAAAGGCTAATCATTCCCCGGCACGGATCGTGCCTGCTTCGCTTCCCGCTGTCTCGAAGGACACGCGCATTTCCTGATCTTTGTACTGCAGCTGGTACAGGCGATAGTAGATGCCGCGCTCGGCGAGCAATTCCTGATGCGAACCCTGCTCGCGCAGTTTTCCTTTGTGGAAAACCAGAATGCGGTCGGCATGCTGAATGGTGCTGAGCCGGTGCGCGATGACCAGCGCGGTGCGGCCTTCGAGCAAGCGGTCCAGCGCTTCGCGAATCAGCATTTCGGTTTTGGTGTCCACGCTGGAAGTGGCTTCGTCCAGAATCAGGAAGCGCGGGATTGTGCGCCAGCGCCCGCGCAAAGCTGATCAGCTGGCGCTGGCCCACGGAAAAAGTTGCGCCGCGTTCGCTGACGTTGGTGTCGACGCCGTCGCGCAAGGAATCCAGCAGGGAGCCGAGCCCCACTTCGCGCAGCGCGGATTCCACACGCGCGCGGCTGATGTCTTCGTCGCCCAGGCGGACGTTCGATTCCAGGGTGCCGGTGAACAGGAACGGATCCTGCAGCACGATGCCGAATTGCTTGCGCAGCTGGTGCACGTCGTAGCGGCGAATGTCCACGCCATCGAGCAGAATCTCTCCGCGCTGAATTTCGTAGAAGCGCAGCAGGAGCTGAATGAGCGTGGTCTTTCCCGCGCCGGTGTGGCCGACGATGGCCAGGGTTTGTCCGGGCGCGATGTGGAAGGAAACGTCGCGCAACACCCAGTCTTCATCCTTCGGGATTTGCGCCGCCGTGATAGGCAAACCACACGTTGCGAAATTCGATGTCGCCGCGCGGATTCGAAAGGGCAAGCGGAGCTTCCGCGGGCGGCGCGGGCAGCGGCTCGTCCAGCAGCTTGAAAATGCGCTCGCAGGCGGCCATGGCCGATTGCAGGATGTTGAATTTTTCGCTGAGGTCCTGAATGGGGCGGAAGAAGCGCTGCGCGTACTGCATGAAAGTGATCAGCACGCCGACGTCCACCGCGCCGGCAAAAGAACGCAAACCGCCATACCAGAAGACGATGGCGATGGCCGTGGTGCTGAACAGTTCGACCGCGGGAAAGAAGACGGCGAATGCCGTGATCGCGTCCTTGTACGCTTCCATGTGGATGCGATTCAGTTCCGCGAACTGCTCGCGCGATTTCCGCTCGCGGTTGAAAATCTGCACGATGCTCATGCCGCTGATGTGTTCCTGCAGGAACGAATTGATGCGCGCGATGGCCGTGCGAATGCGCCGGTTGGCGTCGCGCACGCGGTCGCGGAAAATCCAGGTGGAGATCATGATCAGCGGCAGGACCGCAAAAGTGGCCAGCGCCAGCCGCCAGTTCTTCCAGATCATCACCGCGCCGATGCAGAGCAGAACGATGGCGTCATTGGCCATCGCGGCGATGCCGGCGGCGAACAGATCGTTCAGCGCGTCCACGTCCGTGGTTACGCGCGTCACCAGGCGCCCCACCGGGCTGCGGTCGAAGAAGCTCATGGGCAGGCGCTGCAGGCGCTCGAAAATTTCTTTTCGCAGATCGTACAGCGTCTGCTGCCCCACGTTCTGCATGATGCGGACTTGCAGATATTGCACCGCGAAGCTCAAGAGCAGTGCCGCAAGGAAACCGAGAGAAACGAAGAGTGACGCCGCGCAGGGCCTCCGCAACAGGCATGCGCGTGGTTCGAGCCGGGCACGATGTATTTGTCGACGCCGAATCCGAACAGGTAGGGACCCACGACTTCGAGCGGGCCGACCAGCAAAGTCAGCACACACCGCGAAGACAACGCTCCACTTGTACGGCCGCAGATAGGTCATCAGCCGCCGCAGCAAGCTGCGAGTCGTAGGCTTTTCCTAGAGCTTCCTCTTCGCGGAAGTCGCTCATTCGCGTTCCAATTCTTCCTCGAGCAATTGTTTCTGGTACAGGTCGGCGTAATAGCCGCCGCGTGCCAGAAGTTCCGCATGCGTGCCGCGTTCGACGATTCGTCCGTCACGCAGCACAACAATCTGGTCGGCGTGCTGCACGGTCGAAACGCGATGGGAAATCAGAATGGTCGTTCGCTGCCGCAGGATCGCGTCCAGGCGGCGCAGGATGCGCTCTTCGGTTCCGGTATCCACGCTGGAAAGGGAATCGTCCAGGATCAGAATTTTCGGATCGCGAATCACGGCGCGGGCAATGGCGGCGCGCTGCTTCTGTCCGCCGGAAAGCGTGATGCCGCGTTCGCCCACCATGGTGTTGAATTGCCCGGGAAACTCCTTGATTTCGGCGGCGATGCTGGCCACATCGGCGGCGTTGTGAATTTCTTCGTCCGTGGCGCTATCGACTCCGAAGGCCACATTTTCGCGCAGCGTCTCGCTGAACAGGAAAGTGTCCTGCGGCACATAGCCCACCGCGCGGCGCAGGTTTCCAGCGGCCATTCGCGAATCGGACGCCCGTCGATCAGCAGCGTTCCCGGGGGCGCTTCCCAGAGGCGCGCGATCAGCGCGGCCAGCGTGGATTTTCCGCTTCCCGTGGGGCCGACGATCGCGAGAATCGAGCCGGCCGGAACGTGCAGGGAAATATTTTCCAGCACGGGTTTGTTGTGGCCGCCCGTGCCGTTTGTTGCTTTCACGCCGTCGACGTCGCTGCGCAGCGTGGGATAGGTAAAGGTCAGATTGCGGAAATCGATTTCGCCGCGGACTTCGCCGGGGTTTGCGGTCACTGCGGAATCGTTGATGCTCGGCTGGGAATCGAGAATGTAATTCAGCCGGCCCATGGAAGCGCCGCCGCGCTGAAAAATATTGGTGACGAAGCCCAGCGCGATCATGGGAAAAATCAGTCGCGTCATGAACGTATAGAACGCGATCAGCTCGCCCAGCGTGATCTGATTCAGCACCACTTGGCGGCCACCCTGCCAGAGCACCAGAATAAATGTCAGCCCGAAGAGCATCTGGAGCAGCGGCATGAACAGGCTCCAGAAATAAATCAGGCGCAGGTTGCGGTCGATGTACTCGCGGTTGGGCGCGTCGAATCCGCGAATCTCCGCTTCCTCCTGGCCGTAGGCGCGAACCACGCGCACGCCGGCCAGATTTTCCTGGGCCTTGGCGGAAAGCACTGCAAGCGATGCCTGAATTTTTCCGTACAGCGCATGAATCTGGCGGCCAAAGAGCCACACGCTGACGGCCACGACGGGCACGGGAAGAAGCACGTAGACGCTGAGCGTCGCCGAAATCCAGAACATCAGAATCACGGCGAGCACCATGGTCGCCATCGTATTGGCGCTGTACATGATGCCCGGGCCGAGCACCATGCGCACGGCGTTCAAATCGTTTGTGCAGCGGGACATCAATTCGCCGGTGCGGTTTCGCACGTAGAATTCCGGCTCCATCTGCACCAGCTTGTTGAGCAAATCGTTTCGCAGGTCGAACTCGATGTCGCGGGAAAGGCCGATCAGGATTTGCCGCGTCCAGTACGAAAATACGCCCTGCAGCGGCGCAGACCACTACCAGCGCGGAGCAGAATACCGCCAGCGTGTGCGGGTCTTTGGCGTGATAGTAGGGAAGAAGCGGGCCCAGAGTGATTTGCGTAAGGCGGCCGAGCTGCGCTAGCGGCGTCTCCGCGCCCTTGATGCAATCCGTGATCGCGCCGAGCAGCAGCGGAATCAGAGTGCCGGTAATCCCCATGCCGGCCTGCGTGATGAAGCCGATCACCACTTCCGTTTTGTGGCGCGCCACGTAGGGCATCAGGCGGATGAGCTGCGCCCATCCGGAGACGCGCTTGGGCGCGGGCTTCGCTACCGATCCTGAAATGGTGTTTGCCGCTGCGCTCATTTAAGAAGGGACTCTGGAGTTTCGAGCGTCGGAATTTCGCTCAGATACCTTTCCTGTGACGGGTCGAACCCTTGATAGCGTTTCACACTCTTGTTCCAGCGTACATGAAATGTCTTTAATTTTTGCCCGGAAAATTGGTCCGTGTTCGCAGCGTCGCTCTTGAAATTGTCCGCCGGGGCAAAACTCATCTGCAAGCCATCCTTGGCATCCTGCGTGTATTCCAATTGCCAGCCGGTGATGCGAGCCCTGGGCGCGCCTCCCAGATAGCCATTTGCGTTTTTCAAATGCTCGTCGCACAGCAGAATTTGCGACCATTTGCCGTCGTTCTTTTCCAGTACAGCCGCGCGCGTCACGAAGATCGGCGATGAGTTTCCGTCACCCTTGCTCACCTGCGCTGCCGTCGAGAAACGATTGGCGACCAGCATTTGCTCGCGCCCATTTAGCGCAAGATCCCCTTGCGCCAGAATTTCCGCCTGCTTGCCGAGGGATGCTTCCGCCACTCCCCGCGCTTCGTCCGCCGCGCGAGCCGCATCTGCGCGCAGCCTTTTCTTCCGCGGGAGGCAGCTGCGCGGTACCGCATCCAGCCATGCAGAGCGCAATTGTACAGCACACAACTCCGGCAGCCATGCGCAGTCTTGATATTCTCATCGTCAGTTTGCGCACTTTTCAGGCTGCAAAAGAAACCTTTTATTTTGTCATTCTGAGCCAAGCGAAGAATCTCTCTTCGCTTTGAGGCGCAGAAAAGAAGGAGAGATTCTTCGCTTCGCTCAGAATGACAACAAATTGGGAACTGCTCGCTAAAACATTACAAGCGTTACAAACTCGGGAACGCCAGCGTAATTTCCACCACGCGCCCCGTATCCCGGGCGCACAACACTTCCATCACCTGCGGCACATCGGAACCGGCCCAATCGAATTGATAATACATGAGTTCAAGTTCCTGACCATTTTTAGATGCGGGACCGCTGGAATTCGGTTCACCATACAACGCCACCACGCGATCCTGCGAATCACCCATTCGCAGGCCAAGCCCGGTGAGCCAAAATTTAGGGTCCAGAAAATCCGGCCGCCGGTCGCTGCATTTTCCTTCCTGCATGTCCAGCGTGGTGAGCGTCACGCTCTGGATCACGGACTTTGCATCCACTTCCAGTCGAATGGAGCGGCCCGAGCAGGCGTCCCGCCATTCCTTCGATCCCGAGTTTGCCTCCTCGGAAAAAAGTTTCTCTTTGAAACGTTTCTGCGCAATTGCAAATGTGTCGCGGCCGGGGCGCAATCCGGCCAGCTGCGTCTCATTCGGGTGGCGCAGTTCCGGGAACTTTACCTGGGCGGCATCTGGAGTTGAATCTTGTTTTTTTGCCTGCGGCGCCGCTGCCGCCGAGCACACCGCGGCCAGCGTCAACGCAAGGCTAGCGCAAATCCAGAATTTCATCGAGCCGTGCTTCAAAATTTTCTTCTCCCTCAGACCACAATCGCAATTTTTCCACGGGCAGAGCTTCCTCCACGGCGCGCATCCAGCCCATGAGTTTCTTGATATTCTCTCTCGTTTTCTCCTGATATTCGCGCAAATTTTGCGGCTGGGACATCCACATCAGAAATCGCGCCTCTTCCGGATGCTGCGGCTCGGCGATGCTCGAGGCTTCCGCGGCCAACAGGCCCGCGTGCCCCGTGAACACATGCTCGAAGCCCAGATCGATCATGATATGCCCCGATTCGGCAAACACGCCCTGATCGTATTCCGGCCCGTAGCAGAAAATATCCATGCGCTCGGGCTGAATCTTCCAGCTTGCGGATTCCTTGTCGCGAATCCACAAGTCCCAGCGCGCCGAAACTTCGTAGCATATGTCGGCGGCGTTGTTTTCCCTGGCAATCGCGGCGATCTCTTCCGGGGTGGTCAGGTAGCCGCGCAAATCGAATTCCTCGAGCGGCGTCTCGGCAGCGCTCACTGCGCGAACCGCCAGCCAGGTAAATCCCGGCGGCACAGCAGCCACCGGCACCGTCTCCAGAAATTTCCCGAAATGCGAGACCATGTTCTCCTCGGTAAAGTCGCGCACCCACACACTGGCATAAGCTCGATTCGGCATCCGCATATTATACAGGCAACAGGGCAAAGGACCGAAAACGTGCACGCGTCGGATGCTGTCTGATTTTGAAGAACGCTTAGATTTCGGAGGTCGGGGCTTCAGCCCCGACGAAATGTTTCGCCCGACATGGGGTTTTAACCCCTGAAGCGTCAGGGGCTAAAGCCCGTTTCGAATCAAGTGTGAATGTCCGAGCTGAAGCTCGGACCTCCAATTGCTCCAAGGCTCGCCCTTTCTCGAAGCTTGGCCGCCCTTTACCAATAGGCCCGTTGAGTGCCGGGAAACTGACATTTGGCGCTGTTCTTCCTCCACAATTGAATGTGCGAGAGGTTCGCATTCCCGAGGCTCCAGCGCCCTACCGGGACTGCGGCTCAATCCACGATGCAATGCCCCAAATGCAACTTCGACCATGAATTGCAGACCACCGAGTGTCTGAAGTGCGGGATTGTGTTTTCACGTTACCTGGCGGCGCAGGAGGAGGAGGCGAAAAAAGCCGCGCTCAGCGAGCCGACTGATCAAGCTGGGGCTGCGGAACCGTACCCGCTCCCCTCCGAGATTCCAACGGAGTCTTCTATTAGCCGAAGCGATGCCCTCAAGGAATTGAAGTACCGCGCGCTGGCGCTTCCCGTAGCCTTGCTTGTGGCGCGCATGCTGGCGGGCACGGGCTTCCGCATGGTGGCAGGCATGCTCGCAATGGTGTTGCACGAGAGCGGGCACGCTATCACCGCCTGGCTGACGGGCCGCTGGGCAATCCCTACGCTATGGGTCACCATTCACGGTGAAGGCCGATCGTGGTCCGTGGTTCTGATTCTGACGGCGACGCTCCTCTTCGGGGGATTTCTGGCCTGGAAGACACAGCGCTGGGGATGGGTTTGCACTGCGGGCGCGGCGCTGCTCCTGCAACTCTTCTTCATGAGCTTGCGCGATTACACCCAGGACGCCCTGATCGTTTTTGGCGGGGATGGCGGCGCGCTGATCCTGGCCACTATCCTGATGATGACGTTTTACGCTCCGCGCGAAAGCAAGCTGTATCAAAGCTGGGGCCTGCGCTGGGGATTGCTGGTCATCGGGGCGCTGAGCTTCATGAACGTGTATCGCTTATGGTCAGGGCCCTTTGAAGACATTCCGTTCGGGGAGATCGAGGGAGTGGGTTCCTCAGACCCCACCGTGCTCACCGAACAGTACCGCTGGTCCGTTTTACAGCTGGTAGATCGATACAACCGGCTGGCCATGTTCTGCTTTGCAGCCTTGATCGCGGTATACATTTGGGGACTCGTCGCGGCTTATCTGGAAACGCGCTCACTGGCCGGCGAAACGAGCGGTTCCGGGATCGGTAGTTACAGTACGTCCTGATTTGTAATATCGTGACGAGGCGAGGGCCAGTGACGCAGCCTGAAATTTGGATTGGCACGGTTGAAATTTACTGGGCCAACGAGAACGCGCCCACAGTGTTCAAGCCCGCATTCACTGTAATCCCGACCTGGGCAAACAACGCTGAAGAATTTCGTGATAAGTGCATTCAGATGTTGGAGAGCTATGGTTGGAAGCTCATAGAAATCGACCGGGCAAATCCTTTACCGGAAAACGCTACCTCTAGCGAAGAAGTCGAAGACATGTTGGAAAGAACCAGTAGCAATCCGAACGCAATCATCCATAGCACACTCCACAATTACCCAGTGATGTAACCAGACATAAGGATTTCGGACCCGTCACACGGAGAGATCTGCCCCGTTGTAGGCCCCATGAATCCGCTTCCTGAGCCGCTGTTTCACGGCATCGTCAACGAACGCGGCGTCCAATCCCATGAGATTCGCTCGCAAGAAATCCTGTTCTGTCCATTTGAATACGCGGTGAAGGCTTTCGTACTCTTTGGTCAGAGTGGTGGGAGTCAACATGCGGCTGTCGGAATTGATATTTAGGGAAACGCCGGCGCGGTAGAGGCGGTCGATGGGATGGTGCTCCATGCTGCCAATTGAAGGGATGATTTGGACGTTGGCGGTGGGGCATAGCTCCAGGTGAATGTGCTCGCGCTGTAGATGCTCCACCAGTTTGGGGTCTTCGATGCTGCGCGTTCCGTGGCCGATGCGCTGCGGATCGAGCAGGCGCAGCGTTTCCCACACGCTTTCCGGCCCGCAGGCTTCGCCGGCGTGCGCGGTGCGGGACAGGCCATGCTCGCGCGCGTAACGATACGGTGCATTATGCTCGTCCAAGGGAAAACCTGCTTCGTCTCCCGCAAGATCGAGCGCCACCACTCGGCTGCCGCGAAACGCTTCCACCAGTTTTGCGGTCTGCAGACTTTGCGACTCCGTGAAGTGCCGCAGCGTGCAAAGAATCACGCCTGCTTGCATCCCGGTTTCGCGGATCAGGCGCTCGACGGAGCGCTCTACTGACGTGACGACGCGCTCGGGGCTCAAACCCCGCTCAGTGTGCAGCAACGGCGCAAAGCGAATCTCGGCGTAGATCACGCCATCTTCCACAAGTTGCTGAAACAAATCCTCCACAACCAGGCGCAGGGAATCCTCGGTCTGCATAAGCCGAAAGCCCATGGGGGCGCGGGAAAGAAACTCGGCCAGGTTCGCGCAGCGCGCGGGCGCGATATAATCGCGCTGATACTCCTCGCGCGTGACGGATGGCGCGAGCGTGGAGACGGCGCGATAGCTCAGCGAGCAATCCAGATGAAGGTGAAGCTCAATTTTTGGAAGCGCGCGAAGATTCATGTGTTCAGGATAGCTTGAGCGGCGAAGTTCGGTCCAGATGGATGGCGGCAGAACACGGATTGCAAACCGCGGATCGCAGAACGCGACAAACAGTTGCTTTACATTATTTGTCTATTCCACTATTTCGTAGCGAAATTCCTCGATCACGGGATTGGCCAGGATTTCCTTGGCCATGCGCTCGACCTGCTTTTCGGCGGCTTCGCGGGCCACGCCATTCAAATCCAGGACGAAAAATTTGCCCTGGCGGACGTCGCGTACCTCGTTAAATCCCAAGGAAGAAAGGGCATGTTGTATGGCCTGGCCCTGAGGATCGAGGACCGTTCGCTTTGGCATCACCCACACGTGTGCTTTCATGCCGGGAATTATAGCAAGCCCAGGGCGGCAACGCCGGTATGAAATTTGTCGAGCATGGCGCGCTTTTCGTCGGCAGGCAGGAAGGAGTGATGGAAGGCGGCCTCGGCGAGCTGCACGATTTCGCTGGGCGTCAAACCCATTGCTTGCGTGTGGCCGTATTCCTCGCTCACTGTCGTTTCAAACATGGCCGGATCGTCGCTCGATAAATTTACGGGCAGGCCACGTCGAAGGAACGATGCCAGCGGATGTTCCTTGTAGCCGGCGGTGGGGCTGCCAATCTGGCGGGCCAGCGCTCCGGTGCGAAGGTTGCTGGTGGGGCAGACGTCCAGCGGGATGTTGCGCGCGGCGATGAAGTCCATGATGCGCTCGTCGTGCATTGCGGCGATGCCGTGGTCGATGCGCTCCACGCCCAGCAACTCGATGGATTCGCGCACGATTTCCGGGCCGCCGATTTCTCCCGCGTGAATCAGCCGGTGCATGCCCTTGCTGGCCACGAAATCGTATACCGGCCGCAAGTCAATCGTGGGAAGGCCCAATTCGTCGCCGCCAATTCCGTAGGCCACGATATCCGGCGAACGCAGTTCGGTGGCGATTCGAGCGACTTCCATGGCTGGCGCGGCGCCCCACTGGCGCACCGCATCGAAAATATATTTCAATTTCACGCCTGGCACTTCCGCCGCGGCGTCGCGCAGCGCCGCAAAATTGGCCGCGGGGTCCTGATTGCGGCGAATCATCACACCGATGGAGAGCGTGACCTCGGCGTACAGCACGTTTTGCCGCTGCATGGATTCCGCGAAGCGCCGCGCGATCAGGGCGTAGTCTTGCGGCCCGCGCAGAAACGAAGTGATCCAGATAAAATTTTGGATGAATTGATCGAAATCGCCCGGGGCGTAACGCGGCGCGGTTTCTTCAGCAGTGAGCGTGACGCCGTGGCGTGCGGCCAACTCCACCAAAGTGGAGGGCTCAATGGCGCCCTCCAGGTGCACGTGCAATTCGGCCTTGGGGAGCGCCTTGAGTGCGGCTTCCGATATGGGCGTGTTCATTGTTTTCTACAGCTCCCTGCTTTTCTGCTAAGAAGGAAAATTAATCCATTTTGTCATTCTGAGCGAAGCGAAGAATCTCTCTTGGGTTTGTGGCAGAGAACTGAAAGAGAGATTCTTCGCTTCGCTCAGAATGACAAAAATATTCTTTATTCCGCAGCCTGTATCGCTAAAGCGCGGGGCATTCGACGACAGCAAAAGTAGATCACAAGACCGATGGCCCGCCAATCAATGTTTCGTCTTCCATTCACTTTTCGTAACTTGCGCTTGCGCCGCAAGTGTCCTCCGCTATGATGGTTTTTCGCTATTGCTCGATTGTGATTGCAACGGCGGCAGATATTCACTTGGAGACAAAATCCAGTTCCGCTGGAAAGCGGCTTGCCGGGCACGGCAGGCTGATCACCACGCTGGGCGTGGGCTTCGGAATCGCCGTGGCCATTGGCAACACCATTGGCGCAGGAATCGTGCGCACGCCGGGCGAGATCGCGGCGCTCTTGCCGTCAACGTGGCTGTACTTCGCCGCCTGGGCCGTGGGCGGAATCTACATGTCGCTGGGCGCGCTGCAGTTCGCGGAGCTGGGTGCGCTTCTGCCCGTCAGCGGCGGGCAATACAATTTTGCGCGGGCCGCGCTGGGCGATTACGCGGGATTCATTGTCGGCTGGAGCGATTGGATTTCAACTGCCGGAAGCTTTGCCGCGGTGTCCATTGTTTTCGCGGAATACTCCGGTGATCTGGTGCCCGCCGCGCACGGGCACGTGCGCCCCATCGCCGCCGGCGTGATCCTGCTGTTTGCGCTGCTGCAATGGAAAAGCATGAAAGTGGGCAGCGGCGTGCAAGACTTTACCACCATATTGAAAGCGGCCCTTTTTTTGGCCGTGGTCGCGGTTTGTTTTCTGCACAGCGCGACGCCGGTGACTGCGGTGGCAACGCGCGCGGCGGTGCCTACTGGCTGGCCGCTGTTCGTGTCATTCATCGTGGCGCTGCAGGCCGTGATTTACACCTATGATGGTTGGTACGGCGTGGTCTATTTCGGCGGGGAAGTGCACAATCCGGGGCGGGAAATTCCGCGCGCCATTTTCGGCACTGTGATCTCGGTGCTGGCCATTTATTTTCTGGTGAACGCGGCCATCGTGCACCTGGTCTCTGTGCGCGAATTTGCGGGAAGCGATTTTGCCATGGGCATTGCCGCGCGGCGCGTGCTGGGCGCGGCGGGAGACAATTTTATCCGCGTGGTAGTCGTGGTAGGCCTCCTCAGCAGCGTCAACGCCATGGAGATGGCCACGTCGCGCGCGCTGTATGCCATGAGCCGCGACGGCCTTTTCTTTTCTTTTTTTGCGCGCGTAAACAAGGGCGGCATTCCCGCGCCCTCGCTGTGGCTTTCCACCGCCGTGGGCTTGTGCTTTGCGATGTTCAGCTTCGAGCGCGTGGCCGCCATCCTGGCTTCATTCTTCGTGGCCGACTACGCACTCACCTTCGTCTCGCTCTTCGTGCTGCGCCGGCGCTCGCCGAATATCGAGCGCCCGCACCGCGCCTGGGGCTATCCGTGGACCACGGCCATCGCTCTTGCAGCCTCCGTCGTGTTCCTGATCGGCGCGCTGGCCTCCGATCGAGAGAACACGCCGCTCACTTTCCTGGTGCTCGCCGCGAGCTATCCGGTTTACCGCGCGCTCAAGTGGGCCGCGCAGCGCAGTGCCGCTTCTGCCGTGCTGCCCTAAACGAATCGCCCATGGCTATTGGCATTTCCATTCTCATGAGCATCAGGGCACTTCTTGGGGGCGATCAATTCCGAGCAGTGACTCACTTTGCGCCAGAACGTGCCCTCTCCGTCCCAAAGATCATGGGACGGAGAGGCCGCTACAAAACCGCAACACATCAGGACGGGTGGTCTTGTAGCGACCGCCCGCTCTTTGGGCGGGCAGTTTTTGTCTTGCAGTAATTCAAACTGAGTCACTACCCAATTCCAGATGAAATTATTTGAAAGCCGCAAACGTAATAGACTAACGAGCGTCAACAAATCACGCCCATCTTCATCCAGCGAGGCGCATCGAGTAAGAAACGAGGAAAATAAATGAAGGCCGCCGTCATCACCAAACCGGGGAGCACGCCCGTATTCGCGGACTTTGACGATCCCACGGCACAAGTTGGCGAAGAGTTGATTGTGGTAAGCGCGTCCGCTCTAAGCCAGGTCACCAAGAGCCGCGCTTCGGGTTCGCATTACACCGCTCCTGGATGTCTTCCCGCGGTCGTGGGCATGGACGGTGTTGGCCGGACCAAGGATGGCCGGCGCGTTTATTTTGTGTTGCCCGAAGAACCGTTTGGCGCCATGGCCGAAAAGGTCGCCATGAGCATGGATCGGTGCATAGCGGTGCCGGACGATGTCGATGACTTCACCGCTGCTGCTATCGCGATTCCGGGAATGTCTTCCTGGGCCGCGCTCAAGGAACGCGCTCACCTGATTGCAGGGGAGAATGTGCTGATCAATGGAGCCACGGGAATTTCAGGACGCCTGGCCGTGCAAATCGCCAAGTACCTGGGCGCGGAAAGGGTCATCGCCACAGGCCGCAACGTTCCGGCGCTGGAACAGGTGAAGGCCCTCGGCGCGGATGTGACAATTTCTCTAAATCAATCTCCGAAGGATTTGGAGGCGGCGTTCATGGAACAGTTTGGCGGAGAAGGCGTCGATGTAGTCCTCGACTATCTCTGGGGACAAAGCGCCGAAATTATAATCGTGTCTGCGGCAAGAGCAGGCAAGGACGCAGTGCCCATCCGTTACGTCCAGATTGGAGCAGTGAGCGGCGGCAACATAACGTTGCCAAGTGCCGCACTTCGATCGTCCGCGCTGGTCTTGATGGGCAGCGGCATGGGAAGCATCCCTCTCGAAGGCATGGTCGGTGCGATCAGCGGCGTGCTGCATGCCGTGGTGCCCGGCAAGCTGAAAATCGGAACTAGAGTTGTGCCATTGGCGGACGTAGAAGCAACGTGGAACCAAGGTAGTGGCACTTCACGGGTGGTCTTCGCTGTGAAGTAGAATTTCTAGGAGTCCGCTTTGCACAAGCTTCTCCAAGCA
This sequence comes from uncultured Acidobacteriota bacterium, assembly GCA_963825365.1. Classification (GTDB taxonomy): domain Bacteria; phylum Acidobacteriota; class Terriglobia; order Acidiferrales; family UBA7541; genus Palsa-360. The sequence continues at coordinate 152,461 of CAWGSV010000018.1, forward strand.
GACATTTCTTGTAAGCTTGGAGAAGTTCAAGCGCAAATTGGTCTTTTAAGGGCCACTGACACAATATATTAATGAACTAAATAGATGGCCTTAGAATCGCAAACTGGTTCACATGCGCCGCAATCGGTGCAATCTTCGCCAACACCAAAACTTCCGTCACTACTTCTTTCGATCGCCTCAATCGGACATGCGGCCGCGCAGTCGCCTACTTTCAAACATTTTGTCTGGTCGATCTCGTACATCTTGCCTCCCCAAATACGCCGGCGTTTTGGAGTTCTCGTTACTTTTGTGAGATTCAGTCTAGGCAAATGCTCCGGGGCGGGATGTGATGGGAATTACAAATGTGTGTGACGCAAATCACAATTCACAGCGCGGCCGAGCCACAACCATCTGCAACCTGGATGGCTAATTGCGAATTTGCCTTGTTCTCTTCGCCAGTCCCGTTAGGGACGACAAATCGTAGCCCACCACGTATGTGGTGGGGGCGTAGCACCCGGCGAATATAATCCCCGTAGGGGCGACACATTCTCGAACGTGTGTCGCCCCTATGGGGCTCAAGATTGTTGTGATACGCGCTCCCACCACTTACGTGGTGGGCTACGATGTAGCGTCCCTCCGGGACTTCGAGCAAGATCACACCGAGACCAATGCAACACTAAATTCGTCGCGCCACGTAGAAAATCTGCGGATTAGTAGCACAGCAGGGGCTACGTATCTGATTTAGCGCAGGTTAAGCCCAGGTGAGATTCGCGTACTGCTCTACGAGTTTTTTCGTGCCGTGATCGGAGAAGCGCACAGTAAATTTCCGTTCGGGTTCATCGCCCTCCACGCCCACGATTGTTCCGGTGCCGTAGGTGGCGTGGCGGACGCGTTGGCCGATCAGCGGATTTCCGCTTTGCTGCTTGCCAAAGCGTGGTGAGGCGCTGGGGCGCGCACGGGTGGCGGGGTCGCTGGACGACCGAGAATGCGACGAAGAGTCGATGCGCTTCACGCGGCGCGAAAATTCCTCTTGGCTGTATGAGTACTCAGGATCAGGCTCGTAGCGGCGCGTCTCACCTGCTTCGGCCAGCGAACCGGCGGCGGTGTCGATCAGCTCCGGCGGAATTTCCTGCAGGAAGCGCGAGGGCATGGAGCCGGTGAGGCGCTCGGAGCCGTACATGCGGCGATACACGGCGCGCGTCAGCGTGAGCGTGGTCTTGGCGCGAGTCATTCCCACGTAGCACAGGCGGCGCTCTTCCTCGAGCTCTTCATTGTCGTTTTGCGAACGGCTGTGGGGAAAAATTCCTTCCTCCATGCCGGTCAAGAAGACGTGCTCGAATTCCAGACCCTTGGCGCTGTGAAGCGTCATCAGAGTGATCAGCGCGTCTTCGTCAAAGTTGTCGGCATCGCTGACGAGGGCGGCGTGATCCAGAAAATCGGTAAGCGTTTCGCCGCGCTCGGCCCCTTCGGCCATGGCGTTCACCAGTTCGCGCAAGTTGTCGGCGCGCGCCGTGTCTTCCACGTTGTCACGTTGCAGCAGCATATCCAGATACCCGCTGCGCGACAGGACGGACTGCAGAAAATCCGCGGGCGTCGATGTCGTGACTTCCTGCTGCAGGGCTTCGACCAACGTGCGGAAATCACGCAGCGGAGCAAGAGAGCGCCCCGAAAGTGAAGGATCGAGCGCTTTTCCTAAAGCAGCCCAAAGCGAAATATCCTGCTCGCGCGCAAGCGCGGAAAGGGAATCGATGGAGGTTTTGCCGATGCCGCGAGGCGGCGTGTTGATCACGCGCAGCAGGGCGATATCGTCATCCGGAAAAATTGCCAGCCGCGCGTAGGCCAGCGCATCTTTCACTTCGGCGCGCTGATAAAACGAGAAGCCGCCCAACATGCGATAGCGCATGCCGCGCGCGCGCAAAGCCTCTTCAAAGGAGCGCGACTGCGCGTTGGTCCGGTACAGCACGGCGATGTGCACGGCGGGATCGTCGCCGTGAAGCATGCGGATGCGGTCGGCAACATATTCGGCCTCGGCCTTGGAGTCGCGCCCCTCAAAAAACGCCAGGTTTCTTCCCGCCGAGCGCGTGGCCTTGAGACTTTTTCCGAGACGCCGCCGGTTGTTGGAAACGACGCCCGCGGCGGCGTCCAGAATCACTTGCGTGGAGCGGTAATTTTCTTCCAGGCGAACCACGCGCGCGCCGGGATAATCCTCATCGAATCGCAGAATGTTGCCGATATCCGCGCCGCGCCAGCGATAGATGGATTGATCCTCGTCGCCGACCACGCACAGGTTGCGCGATTCGTTGACCAGCAGCCGCAGAAGATCGTATTGCACGCGGTTGGTGTCCTGATATTCGTCCACGTGAATGTAGCGGAAGCGCGTCTGCCATGCGGCGCGCGCCTCGGGAAATTCGCGAAGCACCTGCACGGCGCGCAGCAGAAGATCGTCAAAGTCCAGCGCGCCGGCCTTGCGTAGAATGTTTTCATACTCGCCGTACACTTTTGCGGCGGTGATTCCCAGTGGGTCGCCGCGCTTGGCGGCTTCGGCGGAAACCTGCGCGGGAGTCAGCGCATGATTCTTGGCGGAGCTGATGCGTTCCAGAAGTCCGCGAATTTTTTCGCCCGGATCTTTGATGTTCAAGTGATCGAGGGAAAGTTTTACGGCCGCGACTTGATCGTCGGCGTCATAAATCTTGAAATCGCGCGGCAGGCCAAGGCGCTTGGCTTCGCGGCGCAACAGCCATGCGGAAAAGGCGTGAAACGTTCCGATCCACGGATCGTCGAACGCTTTTCCGCGGCGAACCAGCAAGTCGCGCACGCGCTCCTTCATCTGAGCCGCGGCCTTGTTGGTGAAGGTCACGGCAAGAATGGTGTTGCCCGGCACGCTCTGTTCGATCAGGTTGGCGATCCTGTAGGTAATGGCGCGCGTCTTTCCCGTGCCGGCTCCGGCAAGGATCAGCACAGGCCCTTCGATTGTGGTGGCGGCTTCGCGCTGCCCGGAATTCAATTCGTCTAAGAGTGTCATGTTGGGGAATTGGCCCGTTTGGGAAACACCATTCTAACCGACGGCGATGCGTTCGGCAAATTTGCGCGCGCGGTTCGCGCAACTAGCAAAACAATTTCCAGGAAAGTGTGCGCCGCGATGGTTTTTGTGGCGCCGGCGTCCCGCCGGCGGTTTTTTGCAATCGTGCAGGAACGCAAACCCGCCGGCGAGACGCCGGCGCCACAAAAACCGACACATTTTGGCGGCGCGGCGATGTCGCGCTGCGATTCCTAAATATGGATGATGTACGACAAATTACCTCATGGGCGCGTCGGCCAGATCGATCTCAAAAAAGAACAGCGCTTTCTTGTCAATCATGAAGGAAAGGTCCGGGATGTAAAGGTGCGCGTTGTGGATGGCGCCAAAATCGTGATTCAGATCGAAGAAGAGGAAGCCATGAGTAGTGGCATGAGGCGGCAAAAGATCAGTGCCCAGTGCAACGGAGTGAAGTGTGGTGGTCATCTGCACCCAATCCTTGCTATGTCCCGAGCCAGAGGAGGCGCCAGGGATCGGGAAGGGGCGGGGCGCGCGAATGTTGGAATGGGCCTTCAACAGAGTGCGATCGGCGACGTCCTCGGGAGAAAGTGCGCCCAGACGCTGGCGGTCTTGCCCGGGCTGCGAAATGACCAGCTCGATGGTGTCGGGGTTGAGCCGGATTGGCGAATTGTTGTCATTTCGGAAATACACGTCGATGGCCACAATGCCTGCGGCGTAAAAAGAGTCCTTGCCGAAAATTTCTTTCTTGTAGCGCTCGGCCTTGAGAAAAGGGTCGGCCACGATGGTCAGGTCTTGATGTGCATCGCGAGTGATCAGCGACATGGGATCGGGCGGCGCAGTCTGCGCCCGCGCGCCGAGAGGGAGGAGCATGGCAATTACAAGAATTGTGCGTAGCATGGTCTGGTTGGCTATGATGCGCCTTCCCGGCGATAGGTTCGCTGTAAGTTGCAGGACAACCACTCTTCACCGCGAGCCCCTGCGAAGAGCTGGCTGTCCCAATAAATCTTGCTCGACTATTGGTATCCCAACGCCAGCGGCGCGCCTATAATATCCGGTTTGTAGCTGTGTGTGGGATCGTTCTACTTTCTTCCGGACAGGAGACGGCTCGCCGAGGGCCTTATCTGATGTATGCGCTCTATAGTCTGCTGACGGCCGCGGGGATGCTCCTGCTTTCTCCGTATTTTCTTCTGCGCGGTTTGATCCAGGGCAAGTACCTCAGCAATATTCCGGAACGCCTCGGATGGAGATTTCCGCCGGAATTGACGCGGCGGAGGCACGCCCGATTCGATTCCGGCGATCGATCTGGATTCATGCCGTTTCGGTGGGTGAAGTTCTGGCCGCGCTCCCTCTGGCGCAGCAATTGAAGCAACAGTTTCCGCTGCTGCGACTTGTCGTTTCCACCACAACGATCACCGGCCAGAAATTCGCGCGCGAGCGGATGCCTTTTGCGGACGCCATTTTCTATTTTCCGCTGGATTGGCGCGGCCCGGTGCGGCGCGCTCTGGCGGCCGCTCATCCTGCGGCAGTGATCATCGTGGAGACGGAGATTTGGCCGAATTTTTTGCGCGAATGCCGCCGCGCGGATGTGCCCGTAATTTTCGTCAACGGGCGATTGTCGGAGCGCTCGTTCCGCGGCTTTAGCCGCGCGCTTGCCTATTCCGCGGGCTTCTTGCGGGATTTCTGAAAGAAGTGTTGAACGATGCGACACTATTTTCTTGATGCAAAGCGAGCAGGATGCGGCACGGCTGATTGCGCTGGGCGCGCCGCCCGAGCGTGTTCTTGTTACGGGCAATCTCAAATACGATCTCGCGACAGCCGGCGGAAAGCCCGCTTTCTGCCTGGCTTGAAGCCGAACTGGCGAAGACCGATCGACGCCCGGTGGTGGTGGCCGGGAGCGTGGTGGCCAATGAAGAGGCTGCTGTTTTGCAGGCGTTTGCGGAGGTTGAGCGCGAATTTCCGCGCGCGCTGCTGATTCTTGCGCCGCGCAAGCCGGAGCAATTCGACAACGCGGCGGCTATTATCGCGAAGTCGGGACATAAATTGCTGCGCCGCCGCGACCTCACGCTCAATGGAGCAGGCAGCTCCGTTGCTTTCCGAACCGGGCAATGTGTTGCTGCTCGACAGCCTTGGAGAACTTGCCGGACTTTATCGCCTGGCCGATGCTGTGTTCGTGGGAGGCTCGCTCGTTCCCAGCGGCGGGCACAACATTCTGGAGCCGGCTGCATTTGGCAAAGTTCCGGTCTACGGCACTTCGATGGAAAATTTTCGGGAGATGGCTGCAAAATTTCTGGAGGCAGGCGCCGCGAATCCAGGTGAACGACGCCGCAAGAATTGGGAGCTGCGTGGGCGAGGCTTGCTTCGCGATACCGGGCGCGCGGCGCGCATGGGAGCATGTGCGCCGGGAACTGGTGGACCGAAATCGTGGCGCGACCGCAGCGCGTGCTGGCAGCACATCGAGCGCATCGTTGATTCCGAGGGGAGCGAACAGTGAAGCGCTCCGCCGGGATGGCTGCGCCTGCTTTGGCCGCTTTCGCTTCTCTATTCCGCGACTGTGCGAGTCAAAGCCTGGTGCTATGCGCGCGGGCATTTTTCGCAAACGAAAATTGCCGGGAACAGTGATCAGCGTTGGAAATCTTGACGGTGGGCGGCACGGGCAAGACGCCCATGGTGCTTTGGCGATTGCGGAGCGGCTTGCCGCAGGAAGGGAAGCACGCGGCGATTCTGACGCGCGGGTATCGAGGGACGCGCGGATGCCGGCGAGCGCGGCGTGCCGCAGAGCGATGAAGTTGCGCTGCTGCGCGAGCGGCTTGGCGGGAAAAGTTCAGATCGGCGTGGCGCGGATCGCTACAAGAACGGCAACAGTGCTCGCGCGGCACGGAATCGATTGGTTTGTGCTGGACGACGGTTTTCAGCATCTGAAATTGTCGCGCGATGCGGACGTTGTGCTGGTGGATGCCACCGATCCATTCGGCGGCGGCCTGGTGCTGCCCGCGGGGCGGTTGCGCGAACCGCTTCGGCGCTTGCGGCGCGCGGACATCGTGGTGATCACGCGAAGCGTGCAGGCGCCATCGCCGGCCTCGAAGCCATGATTCGCCGCCACACCAAAAGCCCCATCTTCTATGCGACGACGCAACTCGAAAGCGTGCTGCGCGTTCCGCAGCTTGACGTAGCTTTGCCGCCGCAGGATTGGCGGCAAGCGCGATTTCTGGCGTTTTGCGGAATCGGAAATCCTGCCGCGTTTTTTGACGATTTGCGCAACTGGGGATTTCAAGTGGTCAGGAGCGCAGGTTTCGCGGATCACCACGTCTATACGGCGCAGCGAGGCGGCGGACCTGGAACAGGCCGCGGCGAATTGCGGAGCCGATGCGTTGCTCTGCACGGAAAAAGATGTGTGGAATCTGCGACATGTGCACATCACCGCGCTGCCGGTGTATTGTTGCCGGATATCGTTTGACTTGCCCGAAGGGTTTCTGGAGCGCGCTTGCGGAAGCCATGCGACGCGAGAAAGACGGAGCGCCGCAAAATGAAAATTCTGGTGCGCGCTCCAAATTGGGTGGGCGATGCGGTCATGGCGATTCCCGCGCTGCGAAGCCGATCCGGCGAACTCGCGCCGACGACGAAATTTGCATTCTGGCGCGGCCCGCGGTTGCGGACCTGTTTACCGGGCAGCCGTTCGCCGATCGAATTCTGACATACGATTATCGCGGGCGGCACGCGGGATGGCTGGGCCGCGAAAAACTCGATCGCCGAATTGCGCAAGGAAAATTTCGACGTCGCCGTGCTGCTGCAAAATGCCTTCGATGCCGCGTGGCTGGCCTGGCGCGCGGGCATTCCCGAGCGCATCGGATACGCGCGCGATGGACGCAGCGCCGTTGCTCACGCAACGCGGTTGCGCGTGCCGCACGAAGGAGAGATCCCAAGCCACGAATCGCACTACTATCTGGAATTGCTTCGCACGCGCAGGCTGGATCGAGACGGTGCCGGAGATACCGCCGATTCGCCTGCTGATGCCCGAGAGCGGCGCGCGACCGCCGCGGAATCCGCTGCTGCAGCGCTCGGCGCGCGGGAGAATGCGTTGGCGCGTGCGCGATCGCTCCCGGAGCTTCCTACGGCGCGGCAAAGTGCTGGCCGCCGGAGCGGTTTGCGTCACTCGCCGACCGCCTGATTTCGGAATGCGACGCCGATGTGATATTTTTTGGCACGCCGGGTGAAAAGGAAATTGCCGCGCGAATTCGCTCGCACATGAAGTCTCGCGCGATTTCACTGGTTGGAGAGACATCCATGCGCGATCTGGCGGCGCTGTTTTCCTGCTGCTCGATTTTTATCGGCAATGATTCCGGAGCCATGCATGTGGCCGCGGCGGCGGGGCTTCCGGTGATCGGAATTTTTGGTTCGACGGATCCGGAGGGTACCGCTCCTGTGACGCAACAATTTACTTTGATTCGCGAGGCGGTTTCCTGCAGCCCGTGTTTTCTGCGGCGCTGCCCGGTGGATCATCGCTGCATGACGCGAATTGCGGTCGATTCCGTTTTCACGGCCGCGCAGCGCAGTTCAAGAACTCGCACGAAATATTCCATCGTCCGGGGCGCCCAGAATGTCTGAGACGCACAGTCCTGCGGCCGCGCCGTGTTTCTGGATCGCGACGGCACCATTTGCGAGGAAATGGGTTACGTCAATCACATCGACCGCTTGCAAATTTTTCCATTCGCTGCCGAGGCCATCCGCCAATTGAATCAGGCGGAGATTCCCGTCATCGTGGTCACCAATCAATCGGGAATCGCGCGAAATATTTTTCCGGAATCGCTGGTGCACCAGGTCCACAAGAAAATGATTGCGGAACTGGCCACGGGCGGCGCGTGGATCGACGCAATTTATTTTTGCCCGCACAAGACGGAAGACGCTTGCGAATGCCGCAAGCCGAATCCCGGGCTTGCTCGAGCGCGCGGCGCGCGAACACGGGCTCGATCTGCCAGGCTCGTGGGTCGTGGGCGATCGTTACGCGGACCTCGAAATGGCGCACGCGGCCGGCGGTCGCGGAATTCTGGTGATGACCGGATACGGCCGCGGAGAATACGAATTGCATCGCAGCGCTTGGCCCAGGCAGCCGGACGCGCTGGCCGAAAATTTAAGCGATGCGGTGCGGCACATTCTGCGAGCCGCGATCGCCGCTGCGATGACTGAAGGCGAGGAGCGTTTCCTGGTGGTGCGGCTGACTGCTCTTGGCGATATTCTGCACACGGTTCCGGCGGTTGCCGCGCTGCGGGCGGCGCACCCGAGCGCCACGAATCGATTGGGTCGTTGAACGGAAATGGGCGCCCGTGCTGGAGGGAAGCCCGGCGATCAACGAAGTGATTCCGTTCGATCGCCGCTCGCTGCTTGGGCGCGATCGAGTGCGTCCAGCGCCTGCGCGAAAATCGCTACACGTGCGCGATCGATTTTCAAGGACTCTACAAATCATCCGTGCTTGCGGCTGCTTTCCGGCGCGCCGCGGCGCATTGGTTTTGACCGCGCATTGGGCGCGCGAAGAGGGCGCGGCCATGCTCTACACCGAGCGGGTGACTCCCGTCGGCCGGCATGTCGCGGAGTTGAATTATTCTCTGGCGGAACAGGCCGGAGCGTCGCGCCCGCTGACGCCGGAGTATCCGCTGCGCGTTCCGGCGGGAGGCGCGGCATCGATCCGCGCGCGCCTGGCACGATCTGGGAATTCGGCGAGTACATCGTCGTCGGCCCGGCGGAAGCTGGCGCGCAAAATGCTGGCCGGCGGAGCGCTACGGCGAATTTTGCCGTGAGTTTGAAAAGCGAAATAGATTTGCGCGTGGTTGTGATTCACGGGCCGGGTGAAGAATCTATCGCGGAGGAAGTGCTGCGCGCGGCCGCTCCGGCGCGGCCCGTTGTCGATCGCAACGACGATCGAGGAATTGATGGGACTGCTGGCACATGCGCGATGCGTGGTCGCGGCGGATTCCGGTCCGCTGCATCTGGCGGCGGCGCTGGGCACTCCGGTGGTGGGCTTGTACGGTCCCACCGATCCGGCGCGCAACGGTCCGTTTGTGCCCGGCGCAGCGATTGTGCACGAGGCGCGGCCGGAGGAGATCAGCTACAAGCGGCGATCGGCTTACTCGCCGGCGATGCTTCGAATCACCGTCGAAGATGTGCTGGCGGCGGCGGATTCGCTGTCTGAAGGGTTCTGCGTGAGCGTCACAACTAATTTCTGGATTCGATGGCGCGTCCGCGTGGGATATCCGGTCGGAATCGCGGCGTTCTGGTTTGCGCGGCCGCAAATGAAGTGGCTGCTCTGCGGCGTGCGGCATCGCGATCGCTGGGCTTGCTCCTGCGCGGCTATGCCGCCGGGCATCTCCGCAAACATCAGCAACTGGCGACCTCGGGACCCTACGCATTCACTCGAAATCCTTTGTATCTGGGAAGCGTACTTCTGGCCGCGGGATTTTCGGTGGCCAGCCATTCCTGGATTTCCACGCGTTGCTGGCTGCCTACCTGGCGATTTTTTATCCGGTCGTGATTCGGCGGGAACAGACCGAGCTCGAAGACGCTTTACGGCGCCGCGTTTGTCGGAATATGCATCGCGAGTCCCGGCATTCTGGCCGCGGCTTTCCCCCGCGATGCCTTCCACGGAACGATTTTCGTGGCAGCTCTACCGCAAGAATCGCGAATACGAAGCGAGCCATCGGCCTCGCTGTGGCCATGGCGATCCTGCTGTACTGATGCTGTGGCGCGGCGGGTTTAGTAGCACAGGCTCCTGCCTGTGCGGTTTCGAAATGTCAGCGCATCCAAATTGCAATGGGAAACCACCAGGCAGAGTGCCTGGGCTACTGGGCCGATGCAGAAACGTACTCACGCTCAGCGTGCTGGCCGTCGGTGCTCGCCGTGATCGCGCCGTCGCGATCGGTGCGGTAGACGCGCACTCCGGCCGCTTCCAGCCGCTCAGTCACTTCGGGCGATGGATGGCCAAAGCTGTTGTCCCTCCCGACGGAAATCGCCGCGAACGCCGGATGCGCGGCGGATAGAAACGGGTCAGTCGTGGAAGTTTTGCTGCCGTGATGCGCAACCTTCAGGAAATTCACGCCGACGGGTTGCTCTTCCGCCAGAATTTTTCGTTCCGAAGGCCGCTCGATGTCTCCGGCCAGCAGCAACGATTGCGAACCATCGGTCAGTCGCATGACCAGCGAATCATCATTTTTCGCCGAGCTGACCTTCAGAATCGTCTTCCGGCCACAGAATGCTTCCCGACACGTCCATCCTCGGAAAACGAGTCGCCCTGTTTCAAATGTAGGATGCGCACGCCGTGCGCCCGCGCGATCGCAAGAACTGTTCGATAGGCGGCGCTCTGAATGTCGCGGCCAACCCAGAGTTCTCCCACGCGAAAATTTTCAAGAATGGCGGGAAGACCTCCCAGATGATCCTCGTGCGCATGCGTGAGCGCGACCACGTCAATTCGTTTGATCCCGCGCGACCACAAGTAGGGCGAAACCACATCTTCGCCGATATCGATTCCGGAACGCATTCCGCCCGAATGAAATCTCCCGAGTTCGCCGCCGCCGTCGACCAGCATGGTGCGCCCGCCGGGAAGGAAAGAAAAAGGCTGTCACCCTGGCCGACGTCGAGAACCGTCACTTCGAGGCGTCCGTGGATTCAAGCGAGGGCGAAAGGGATACGTCGCGATGAGTTGCGGCAACAGCCAGCAGCGCAATCGAGCGCGCTCGATCGCCACCGGAATTTCCAACGCGTGGCGAACGGCCGCCGAGAGCGCGACCGCGAGTCCAACAAAGATGGCCATTAGAGCAATCGACGGTCCCGGAATGCGATAGCTCGCTCCATGCCAGCGGGCAAACCAGCGCACCGACGCGTCGAGCATCGAGAGAATGACTCCCAGAAGCTTTGCGAACCACACCGCCAGCAGATTGAGACACGAGCGAAGCCGCCAGCGTGAAAAATCCAAGCGGAACAGCCAACCCGGTCAGCAACACCGCGGGAACATTCGCGAATGGCCCCGCCAAACGTGACGCGATGAAAATAATACGCAAGCGGCGGAAGCATGCCGAGTTGCAGAATGGCGGAAATGAACGATCAATCTCCCAGAGATAAAGCGCGGCGCGAAGCGGCGCGAACCAGCATGCCGGGACCCGATACGGCCGCGAAATCGCGGCAAGCGCGCGGAAATCCATGCGCCGCAGCGCGCATTTCAATGCGAAATTGAATGACTCGCGGCGCGTGAGCCACGTCGCGGGTCACATCCGTCAGATGGTCGAGTCCGCGAGGCGATATGGCTCGCTCGAACGCGCAATCCAGGGAACGGCAAGCGCGCCAATCATGGCCACCGCGGAAAACGACAAGAGAAAACTTGCATCCGTGATTTCCGACGGACGCGCGGCAAGAATCACCAGCGCGGAAAGCGCGGCGACATTGAGCAGATCCATGCGGCGATAGAGCAGTCGCGCGGACAAGATACAGCGCCGCCATCAGAACGGCGCGAAGGATTGGCGGGCGATCCTCGACGATGCCCGCATAGGCGGCGAGCGCGAGCAGCGTCAGCAAGAGTTCGCGGGAAGAGGCCGAGGCGCAGCCGCCGCCCCGCCCAAATGAAAAAATGCCGTCAGCGCGCCGACGTGCAGTCCTGCCAGAACCAGTACGTGATAGACGCCGGTTTTCTGAAAATCGACGACGCGATCGTGCTCCACAAAGCTGCGGTCGCCCAGCAGCATGGCGCGCGCCAGCGCGGCCTCATCGGGCTGCGATGCGAACAGATCTTCGATCGAGTCGAGAAGCGTGCCACGCGCGCGAGCCAGATCGATCGGAAATCGTCAATCGCGGATGATCGACGACCGTCAGAAGCTGGTCGTTGCGCAGCGTGCCCTGCAGTTGAATGTCCTGGCGTGCCAGATAGCCGCGATAGTCGAAACTGCCGGGATCGCCAAAATTACGGACGGGAAGCGCGCGCACGAGACACTTCGACACGATCTCCGGCGCGCGCCGGCAGGCGGAGGCGTGCGCGTTTCGATTCATCGCTGGTAGGACGTCAGGCGCAAGCCGCCGGTCACGGGCGTGACGCCGGCTGACGATTCGACCTCATCGAGATCGATTTCATAGCGCGTGCCCCACGGCAGTTGCAGCGGATCGCCGCGCAGACGTCCGCGCCAGCGCAAGGCGGCGCTGGCATCCAGCTTTCCGGATTCGATCAGCGTGCTGGCAAGATTGGGAGGGACGGACGCTGCGCTCCAGGCTTGCAGCGGCGAAGCCAAGGCACAGCCACGCGCCGCTGCCGAACAATGCGCCGCCGTAAGAATCCAATTGCTGGCGAAGCAGAATGAATCCGGCAAGACAGGAGGAATCGCCGCAAGAATAAAAATTCGCGGGCGTCAGCAGGTCACGATCTGCAGACTGCACGCGAGAGGAGAATTCCTCCCGCAAAACACACGACGGGACAGAGTGAAGGAAGCTTCATGTACGCCGTTTCAGTCGCACCAACACCTCCATATGATAGGTTTGTGGGAAAATGTCAAATAGATTAATATCTGTCGATCTCGTAGGGCCCGGGAGTCTCCTTCGTTCCCACCAGCACCGCCAGATCGCGCGCCAGCGTGGCCGGATCGCAGGAAACATAGTGAATGCGCCAGGGAGCGAGTTTCTTGAGGCGCGCGAGCGCTTCCGGCTTCGACTCCCGCGCGCGGCGGATCGAGCACCACCAGGTCCGGCGTTTCATGCCAGTGCGAAAGAAACGCTTCCGCCGTGGCGTGGCGGTGCGGCGGGAGATGCGCCGCCGCTCGCTTGCAGATTTGACTTCCAGGTCCTTGGCGGCGGCAAGATTCGATTCCACGCCGATCACGCGATCGAATCGCTTGGTCAGCGGCACGGTAAACAGGCCCACGCCCGCGAATAAATCGAGCGCCAGGCGTCCGCGCGCTGTCGCCGATCACCGCTTCAATCAACGGCATCGACCATGAAATCGATTGACCTGAAAAAACGAAAGATGACCGACGCGAAATGCGCTGCCGCCCACGGAATAGGTCAGATAGCCCGGTCCGAACAATTCAAATTTATCGGCGCGGCGATCCTGAATCAGAATCGATTCCACATTCGGGATGGCTTCGCGCAGGGCGGCCGCAATCGATTCCGGCGAATCGGTCAAGCCGCTCGGCGGAAAGATTCAGCAGAATCTTTTCATCGGCGGAGTCGGCGAAGGCTTCGATTTCATCGATCGCCGGAAAGATTTTGCTCTGCGACGACAAGCGTGCGCAGCTTCGCGAAATGTTTCCGCGAGGCGCGGCGAAAGAATCGAGCATTCGTCCACGGCGCACAGCCGCGTGCTGCCCGCTTCGAAATAGCCGATTGCCGGAGCGTCCCGGCGCGCCCTCCTGATTCGGCCGCAATCTTCCACTGCGCGCGATTGCGATAGCCGAACGGAGGCGAGGCATGCGTCTCAATCGGCCCGTCCCACTGGATGCGACCGATGCGTCCCAGCGTTTCGCGCAGAATTTCGGCTTTGTAGCGAAGTTGCGCTTCGTACGGCATGTGCTGGTACTGGCAGCCGCCGCAGCGTCCAAAGTACGGGCAGGGAGCGGCAACGCGCTCCGGCGAAGGCTCCACGACGCGTTCCAGCCGCCCGCGAACGAATTTCTTTTTCTTGCGCCGCGGCGTCGATGCTGAACCAGTTCGCCGGGCAGCACCAGCGGCACAAACACCGTCTGGCCTTCATGATGCGCCAGGCCGTCGCCGCCATACACAAGTTTTTCAATTCGAACTTCCATTCGGAGTCACTTTCCGATGCGGGAGGTATGATCTTCGGCCGGGGCCTCAGGTCAGGTAGAACAGACTCAGGCGAGGAAGATTATATCGCTCCCAGAGCCGTTTCTGCATGTATTGCCGTTCGAGTTGCGAAAGTTGCGCGGCGGTCATCTTCCGCCGGTAGGGCGCCAGCTGGCGGTCCATTTCGCGGCGCACATCGAGCAGAAATCTTCCGGCGCGCTCGGCGGTCAGCGCGGCGGTGAGTTTTTCTTCGATCACGGTCAGCCGCCGCTCCAGGTCTTCCAGGTCGAGCGCGCCGGGAGCATCGATCAGCGGCAGCAGTTCGGCGAGACGCGCGCGCGGTTTCGTCGACGCGCGACGCAAGTTCGGGTTGCGTCGCGCGCAGCAGCCGCAGCTGCGGCTGAAAGCCGTTCGACATTTCGTGTCGAAGAACGCGCGCAACTCGTCTCGCGAAAATGATTCGTCCGTCTTCTTTGCGTTCGCGGCACGACGGGTCCGGTGCCGGCGGCCGTTTCTTTTTCTTCCTCGGCGGCTTCCAGCACGGCGTCCACGCAGTAGGCCAGGCTCTTCAGTTGGCGGCCGCCGGCGGCGCGCCGCGAACGCGCATAACTTTCAAAGGCGCGATCGATTCCCTTCAGCACGGCGGACAGCGGAATGCCCGCCTTCTGCCAGGTTTCCACGATGGCCCAGTCGAGCGGCGAAACCAGCAGGTGCGCGCCGCGCTTCTGCCAGAAATATTCTTCAATTTCGGTGAAATAATTGAAATAGTTGAACTCGGCCATCGCTTCGCGAGGAATTCAAGATTCGCTGCGTTTTCGTCCTTCCGCGGCGGGAACGGACGGCGCTTTTCCGGTCCGCCGCGGAAGTGCGCTTCGCCGCTTGATTGCGTTCCCACACGATGCGCAGTCCCTCGAGCGTCAGAAATTCGTCGATGATTTCGATGTGCCGCGATGCCCGCGCGATCAGCGGCGCCTGCCCGCCGGTGGCAATCACGTGCGCTTTTTCGCCGACCACGCTCTTGATGCGCGCGACGATGCCGTCCACCATGTCCGCGTAGCCGTAATACAGCCCGGACTGCAGCGACTGCATGGTGTTGGTGCCGATAATTTTTCCGGGATCCTTGATTTCCACGCGAAACAGGCGCGCGGCGCGCGAAAAAAGCGCTTCGGCCGAGATTCCGATGCCGGGAGCAAGCACGCCGCCCATGTATTCGCCGCGCGCGGAGACCACGTCGAAATTAATCGCCGTGCCGAAATCCACCACGATGCACGGGCCGCCATATTTCGTGAATGCCGCGACGCTGTTGACGATGCGGTCCGCGCCCACTTCCTGCGGATTGTCGTACAGCACGGGCATGCCGGTTTTCACGCCCGGCTCGATGAACAGCGCCTTCACGTGAAAATAGCGCTCGGACATTTCCTCGAGCGTGGAATTGAGCGGCGGCACCACCGAACTGATGATCACGCCGCTGACCGACGACGGATCGATTTCCGCCAGGGTGAAGAGTTCGCGCGTCAGGATGCCGTATTCATCGACGGTCTGGTCGCGCGCCGTGGTCAGCCGCCAGTGCGCCACCAGTTCCGTGCCGCGAAAAAATCCCAGCACCGTATTGGTGTTTCCGACGTCGAGCGTCAGCAGCATCAATCCGCCTCGGAAAGCGTTCCCGCAATTACCGGCAGCGGTTCGCCCGTCATCGCGCCGCACGCGCAGCAGGCCGCCGGGTTCGAGGCCTTCGGTCGTGCCGGTGTAGGTTTCGGTACGCGGTCTCGATGCGCACGCGCTTTCCGCGCGCATAGCTGGAAACTTCGCGAAAATCGCGCCACGATCGCTTCCGGCCCTTCGCTCAGGAAACGATTGTAGTAGGACTCCAGGTGCCGCAGCAACCGCGCCACGATTTCCACGCGCGATTGCACGCGCTTCGGTCTCGATGCGCAGGGACGTGGCAATCGCCGACAATTCTCCGGGAATGCGCTCATGATTCACGTTGATGCCGATGCCCACGGCCACAAAATGAATCTGGTCCTGCTCGGCGTTCATTTCGGTCAGGATGCCGCAGAATTTCTTGCGCCCAAAAAGCAAATCGTTGGGCCAGCGCAGATCGGGCGTGAGCCCGGTCTGCTCCAGGATGGCTTCGCGCACGGCCAGGCCCGCGACCAGCGTGATCAGCGGCGCCTGCTGCGGCGAAATCGGCGGGCGCAGCAGGACGGTCATGTAAATGCCGTTGGTTTTTTCCGAGTGCCAGGTATGCCCGGCGCGGCCGCGTCCGGCCGTTTGCTCCTCGGCGATCACGACGGTGCCGTGCGGTTCGCCGTGTTCGCCAAGCGCATGGCCACGGAATTGGTCGAGTCGGTCTTGAAAAAATGGTGAATGCGCTTTCCGAAGCGGCCCTGGATGCAGCCGCTTGCGCAGAAGTTTCGGCGCCAGCATGTCGGGCACCTTCTTCGATCTGATAGCCGGTGCGCGGATGACCCTTCACGCGAACGCCCAGCGCGCGCAGTTTTTCGATCCAGCGCCACACGGTGGAGCGCGTCACGCCGATTTCGCGCGCGATTTTCGCGCCGCTGATCACGATCATGGCGTTGTCGGAAAGCAGCGCCAGCAGCGCGTCAATGCGGCGATCGGTCGTGCCCGGGAATGCGCTGTGCGCCATTTAGTTTTATATTTTCAGATGCAAGCGAAGTGGATCGGCTTTGAGTAGCGCGGCTTCAGCCTGCGGGTTTTAGTACCTGCAATACTAAACCCCGCAGGCTGAAGCCTGCGCTACTGACCCCATGCGAACTATAACTTTTCAAACTGCGCGAGCCGCTCGTTCAACTTGTCAAATTCCGTGCGCCGCTCGGCCAGCGTCGTTTCCAGTCCCTTCACAATGTGTCTCCGGCGCGCGACTGCGAAATGTTTCGTCTTCCAGGCGCTGCTGCTTGGACGCGATGTCTTTCGTGAGGCGCTCCAGTTCTTTGCGCAGGCGCGCGACTTCCGCCGGAATATCGAAGGCCGCATCGTAGGCGATGAATAGTTCAAAATCTTTGTTCGAGCGCACCACGCCCTTGGTTGAATCGAACGGCGGATTGGCAAACGAAAGGGAAGAGAGATTGGCCAGCCGCAACACCGTGTCGAGGCTGTGCTCCACGGTGGATTGCACAGCCGGAGACGCGGGCCCCAGTTGCGCGGGAAGTTTGGCCTTTGGGTCGATCTTCATTTCCGCGCGAATGTTGCGCGCCGCGGTCATGATTTCCTGCAGCAGGGCCACCTGCTCTTCGGCGGAAGCATCGATGCGCTCGGCGTGCGCTTCCGGAAAGCGATCCAGCGCAATCGAGCGCGCGCCCGCGCGCTGCGGCAACTGGTGCCACAATTCTTCGGTGAGAAACGGCATGAAGGGATGAAGCAGCCGCAGAGCGGTCTCAAACGCCGCGAACAAATTCTTCCAGGTGGCCGCGGCCTTGGCTCGATCCTCGGAAACGAGTTCCGGCTTTACCCACTCGATGTACCAGTCGCAGAAGTCGCCCCAGAAGAAGTGGTAGACCACGTGCGCCGCTTCATGAAAACGGAAATGCTCCAGCGCGTCGTTGACCTGCGCGGTGGCTCGGGCCAGTCGCGAAAATATCCAGCGGTCGACTACCGAGCGCCACTTGGCCGTCCACTGCATAGGGCGCGGATGCGCGAACATCGGGAGCCGCCAGCACTTCCAGCGTATCGCCGCCCGCCGTTTCGTACTTGTCCAGATTCATGAACACAAAGCGCGCTGCGTTCCAAATCTTGTTGGCAAACGCGCGGTAGCTCAGAATGCGATCCTCGGACAGGACGATGTCCGTGCCGGGCGCGGCCATGCTCGCCAGCGTAAAACGCATCGCGTCGGTCCCGAATTTCTCGTTCAGCTCCACGGGATCGATTCCGGTGCCCTTTGACTTGGACATCTTCTGGCCGTCCGCGTTGCGCACCAGCGAATGCAGGCAGACCTGCCGGAAGGGAACCTGTCCCGTAAATTTCAGGCCCATCATGATCATGCGTGCGACCCAGAAAAACAGAATGTCGTAAGCCGGTGATGAGCAAGGCTCGTCGGATAATATTTTCGGTAATCGGGCGTATCGTCCGGCCACCCCATGGTGGAAAACGGCCACAGCGCCGAACTGAACCAGGTTTCCAGCACGTCGGGGTCCTGCGTCAGTTTTCCCGAGCCGCACTTCGTGCATTTTGATGGTGCCATCGCGCGCGACGATAATTTCCTTGCAGTCGCCGCATTGCCACGCGGGAATCCGGTGTCCCCACCAGAGTTGCCGCGAAATGCACCAGTCGCGGATATTGCGCATCCACTCGAAATATTCCGTGCGCCGATTGTCCGGCATGATTTCCACGTCGCCGCGCTCTACGGCGGCAATCGCGGGCTCGGCCAGCGGCTTCATCTTCACAAACCACTGTGTCGATGCGCGCGGCTCGACAACCGTTCCGCAGCGGTCGCAGGTTCCCACGGCGTGCGTGTGCTCCACAATTTTTTCCAGCAAGCCCGCCGCTTCAAGATCGGCGACCACACGCTTCCGGGCTTCGAATCGATCGAGCCCCGCGTATGGCCCAGCCGCGGCGCTCATTTTTGCGTCGTCGGTCATTACGTCGATTTCGGGCAGATTGTGGCGGCGCCCAATTTCAAAGTCGTTGGGATCGTGCGCCGGGGTGACTTTCACCGCGCCGGTACCAAATTCGCGATCCACAACGATATCGCCCACCACGGGAATTTCGCGATTCATGAGCGGCAGCGTGACCATCTTGCCGATCAAATGCTTATAGCGCTCATCGCTCGGATGCACGGCCACAGCCGTATCGCCCAGCATTGTTTCAGGACGCGTGGTGGCCACGACGATGTAATCGTTCGTTCCGGGAATTGGATAACGAATGTGCCACAGATGGCCCTGCCGCTCTTCGTGCACGGTTTCCAGATCGCTGATGGCGGTGCGGCATTGCGGGCACCAGTTCACGATGTAATGGCCGCGATAAATCAGGCCATCTTCGAACAGGCGCACGAACACTTCGGTGACGGCGCGCGAAAGTTCCGGCGACAAAGTGAAGCGTTCACGCGACCAGTCGCAGCTTTCGCCGAGCTGCTTCATTTGCCGGGTGATCGTTCCGCCGGATTCAGCCTTCCACTCCCACACTTTTTTCTCAAACGCTTCGCGGCCCAGATCGCGATAGTTGATGCCCTGTGCGGCCAGCTGTCGCACCACCACGCGCTGCGTGGAAATCCCCGCATGATCGGTCCCGGGCAGATACAGCGTGTTATAGCCCTGCATGCGCCGCCAGCGAGTCAGAATGTCAATCTCGGTGTGGTCGAGCATGTGGCCGATGTGCAGCGACCCGGTCACGTTGGGTGGTGGGATGACGATGGAAAAAACCGGGCCGGGCGCGTTGACGTCGGCGCGAAACAGATTTTCCTCCGCCCAACTCTTTGCCCACTTTTGCTCGATCAGTTGCGGCTCGTACGCCTTGGGAATCTCTCTTGGCATGTTCTCCAGACCTGTGGTTGAGAGAATTACTATACGGATGCACGCGCGGACGGTCAAATGCGTCTTCCGGCGGCGCAACGGCGCGCAACTTATTGGATTTTATAAACGTAGGGTAAAGAAGCGGGCTTTTACTTCTTGTTAATTTCGCGGTGCACAAGCGCTTGAACAACCGGGCGCAAGAATTCCTTGGTGATGATATCCACCACTTGAGGACGCATCTTCTCCAGGACCCGCTGCACGACAGCCTCAACCAAAGCAGCGTCCGGAGGAGCCGACGCCGCTGAGATTTCAAGGGAATCGCTGGCCTGCGCGGCATTGTCCTGATCGGGTTGATTGACGGCAGCAGGCGCCGCGGATGGTACTGCAAGAGAAGCGGATTCAGGCTTGGATTTTTCCGCGACAGGTTCGGCAGATTTTGGCCGCAGGCTTGCGGCCAGATCGGCCCAATCCATCTTGGGGATTGCCTTGGCCGTATCAATGGCACTTTGCGACAAAGGCTTGGGAGCATTTGGTGCGGGATCCGAAGACGGCAGTTGCGCACTTGCCTCGGGCACGACTATTTGCTGTGCGGCAAGGCTCGGCGATGGATTGATCTTCTCCGCGACAGATTCAACGGCCTTTGGCAGAAGGCTCGTCGCCATGTCGGTCCAGTCATGCGTGGGCAGGGATCGCGCCGTATCTTCGACACTCTGTTCAACCTGCTCAACTCGTTCAACCGGCTTGATCGACGGCTGCGTCTTGTGCGGATCCTTACTTCCAGGAGTGTTGCTACTGGCAGCGGCTGGCGGCTGTGGCAGCATGGGCGGAGCAGGTGTCGAGGCCGCCGAAGGCGCTTCCGGCAGAGCAGGTGAAACTGGAATGGCGAAAGTGGACTCGAAGATTTCGGGTTCCTTGGCAGCGATGGGTTCCGCAGGTTCTATGACCGCGCTGCTCAATTCCGGAACTGCCGGAGGAATTTCATCTTTGAGCGGAGGCGCAACGGAATTCATCCAATCGATCGGATTTGCCGCCAAATCTTCGGGTTTAGAGGCTTCCACATTCAGAGAAGCTTGCGACGCTGCATCGTAAACGATCAGCGGAGTGGGGGCCACAATCGTGGAAGACTGGCTAGCCTCTTCGTTGTCGCCGTCGCGAATCAGCTCCAGCGGCTCGATGGCTTCCACGGATTCGGTCGCAGCGCTCGGTTGAATATTGATCTCGGAACCCTGCCACTCGCGCGCCGAAGTCTCGGATGAAACATCTTCCTCGGATTCTGATTTTTCCGCGTCAGCTTCCGCTTCAGGCTCTTCCGCTTTCCAAAAGATCGGTTCGCCCAGGGATGAATCGCGAGAGCTTGTCAGAACTTGCTCATTCAGAATTTCTTCCGCCGCGCCGGTTCCCCCCGTTCCAGCTTCAACCGCGGGGGAATCCAGCAGCTGGGAGAACGCCATGGGGCGCTCCCCATCCCCAAAAGACAATCGTTCTACCGGCGCCCGAAACTCCTCTTCACGCGGCTCATCGAAAGTTTGCGGGGATGAGTGAGGTTCTTCCGCGACTGCAACTCCGCCGCCCTTACTTTGCTTGGAAACAGCGGCCTTGCCTACCGCCGCTGGAACCAGCCGCTCACCGGCCATGCGGTCCAGCAGTGTTTTCACCATTGCGATGAGAGGGTCGGGTGGAACGAAGGGCTTCTTTAGAATTCCATCCGCGCCCACGCGCTGGGCTTCGCGTTCATCCAGGGGGTCGAAGGCTCCTACCAACAGCACCACGGGCATATGCGAAAATCGCGAATCTTTTTTGACGTATTCGCAAACCTCGTACCCATTTCGCACGGGCATGAAAATATCGGCCAGGACAATGTCGGGCATCATTTCGCCGAGTTTTCGGACGGCGGCTTCGCCGTTATTAACTCCAACCACTTCAACACCCAGATCGGCCAGTGCCAGTGCCACCGTCTTCTGGACGTTGCTATTGTCGTCGGCTACCAGGATCTTTGCCACGTGCACTCCTCCCGATTACCGCGGGCGCGAGTATTTCTACTTCGCAAGGGCACAAGATGCCCTAGACCATTGGTAACATTCCGCTCCGAGTGAGTCAATAAAGACTGGAAAGGTGTGTGTCTGAATGAACTAGTTGGCCGAAAGGGCAGCACGCGGTGCGCGGCAGGGCCTCCGAGGGGCTGACGGAAACCAATGAACTTAGAAGAGGCTAAAAGGGAATGATCTTACGCAACCCACTCTTCTTCTTGCTCGTGGATTCCTGGCTGCTATTGGCGGGCGCTGCGGGAGCGGTTGTGCTTGCGGGTTGCGTGGCATCTGTCGCCGGAGTGCTGTCCGAGGCAGCAGGCGCAGCATCCGCGGCTGGCGCAGGCAGGGCATTGGCGCTGCCCGGGGTGATGGTCTGAACGGTAGCCGAGCTTCCAATGGTGGAAGTGGTGGCCCCACCCACATTGGGCTGCAATGCAAATCCTATGGTCTCGTCTCCGGATTCGCTCGCGGGAGTCATGGTCGGGTCGCCGCTGCGCGCCGCGGTGGAAACGTCGGGTCCGGTTTTCAAAAGGCCGGCCATGGAGCGTCTAATGAATCCATCACGGTCAGCCGATTGTTCCTTCTGCATTCGCGCCATCGCGGTGGGATCCGCCGGGGGAACCGGGATGCCAAATTTCACCAGTTTATTTTTTGCGTCGCCCGCCAGGGAAGATAGCGGATAATCTTTTACAATCCTGGCGTAATACCTTCCGGCAATATCGTTGTGCTCGGTTTTCTCAAAGATCTGCCCAAGCATCCAGTTGGCTTGATCGGCCTGGCTATAGAGTGGATAGCGGTTTGTCAATTCGATGAGGCGGGCGCCCGCGGCTTTGTATGCTGTGCGCATGTAATAAAAGTTAGCTACCCGGAAATTGCCTTCCGCCAGGACTTCCTGCACGTTGCGCAACTGTTGTTGGGCCTGCGGCAGCAGCGGGCTGTTGGGATATTTTTCCAGGAAGGTCTGGAACTCCGCTTCGGCCTGCACGGCCTCGGCATGGTCGCGGTCCGGTTTTTCCATCTGACGGTAGTGAGCGTTGGCGATTTGCAGTTGGGCGTATGCCGATTCGTCCAGGAAAGGGAAGAAGGTAATGAAATCCTTGTATTCGACAATGGACTGCTTCAGGCCGGCCGTACCGCCTTCCTTGAAGTAGGAATCTCCGATCGACAATTTGGCCTTGGCCAGGTATTCGCTGTCCGGGTAGGTGTTGATCACGGTCTGCATGGCGATGCGCCCCACGGCGTAACGCCCGTGCTTCATGTCATCGCTGGCCTTCTCGTACAAAACCTTGTCGGGTTCCGCGGAGGTTCCGGCAACAGGCGCTGTGGCTTTCTTGCCAAAGCACCCCGCGAGCAGCGTCGCTCCCAGCGCTACGAGACAAATTGTTCGGCCTTGTTTCATTTTTTTCTTTTCTTCAATTGCTCTAGACTTTTTGCGCCAGAGCTCCGTCGGCCATTTGCTTCATGGCGCGCACGGCCTCGGCGGCATCGGATGTGTGAAAAATCGACGTGCCCGCCACCAGAATTTCAGCGCCCGCCCGGACCAGATCCACCACGTTGTCCGGAACGACTCCCCCATCCACTTCAATGCGGAACGAGTGATTATAGCTCTCTCGAATTCGTTTTAGCTCTCGAATTTTTCCCAACGCCCCGGATATAAATTTTTGCCCGCCGAATCCAGGATTTACGGACATCACCAGAATATAATCCACTTTCCCGAAAACTTCGGAAAGCGTGGCAACCGGCGTGGCCGGATTGATCACCGCGCCTGCCCGGCATCCGTGCTCGCGAATCATGCTGAGCGTTCGGTCCAGGTGCGGCGTGGCTTCCTGGTGAACGGAAATCATGTCCGCGCCGGCCTCCGCAAACGCCGGAACATACAGTTCCGGATTCTCGATCATCAGATGCACATCGAGGGGTAGTTGGGTTGCCTTGTGCAGGGAGGCCACCACCGGCACGCCGATGGAAATGTTGGGCACGAAATGCCCGTCCATCACATCCACGTGAAGCATGGCGGCGCCGCCGCGCTCAACCGCGCGAATCCCATCTCCCAGGCAGGAGAAGTCCGCGGCAAGTATGGATGGAGCGATTTCAACGGGATAGTTCACGATTTCTCCGCGGACATCTTATCAGATTCGCGCTTTAGCTTGCACAGCGTGCTGACAATGGAATGGGTTAACCCGAGCCTCCGCTGCCACTCCTATTGCGCCACTACCAGTTCGATGTTCGATTCACTTGTAATTTTGGTTCCGGCCGCAGGTGTTTGCTCGGATGATGGCGCCCTTGGGCCACTGACTTGCCGGAATCAACGTGGTCTTTGCCAGCTTCAGGCCGGAGGATGAAAGCAACCGGTCTGCGTCCGGCAGGTCCATGCCCACAAGCCACGGCATCACGTAAGAGGGCGCAGTTGGCTTCTTGCGCTACCAGCAGATCGACCCGAGGACTGCTTGCCTTCGTTCCCGGTTGCGGCGTCTGCTGCAAAACAGTGTCGGACAGGGCTGCCGGCGATGCGTATGCCGTCACTTCGCCCAGCTGCAATCCCACTTGCAGAAGCTGGATGCGCGCAACGCGCAGAGATTCTCCCGCCAGCGAAGGAGTGGTCACGTTCTGCGGTCCAAGGCTGAGCACCACATGTGCATTCTGCGCGCTTTTCATGCGCTCGCCTTCCGGAGGGCTTTGGCGCACCACTGCATTGGCAGGCAGGCTGCTATACGCGCGGTCGACAACCTTCAATTGCAGCCCGCGCCCCTGCAGTATGGCCATCGCTTCGGCGGAACTTTTTCCGACCAGGTTGGGCATGGCCACTTCGCGGCCCTGCACCGCGAAACGCATGGCCGTCACGGCGCTCAGAAACGCTGCCGCTGCCAGTATGAAAACCAGCAGCCCCATGCGAAACACCCATTCGATCCGCTCGCGAAAGCTCATCCGTTCACCGGCTTTGAATCTAACATGCTGCGGCTGGTGCTTCCAGCGTCGCCGCGCGAAAAGCCTAAAAACTTTTAACACAGAGGACACAGAGAAAGGCCACAGAGATCCACAGAGAAAATCGAATAACCTCTAGAGCTTCTTAGTTTACGAATGATCTTTGCGAGTTCTGTTTTCTCGGTGTAACTTTGTCTTTCTCTGTGTCCTCTGTGTTAAGTATTTGCCTTCCGACGTTCGATGGCCGCTGCAAAGAACCCGTCCGTCCCGTGCTCGCCAGGAAATGTCCGGAAGAAGCCGTCAGACCCCGATCACACTTTCCACGCGCAGCGATTCCAACAAGCAATTCTCGAAAGCGCCCCGCGGATCGGCGATCTGAAATGTGTCTCCCAGCGATGCAAGGGCTTCGCGGACAACGAACTCGTTTTCCTCCGGCTCGAGCGAGCAAGTGGAATACACAAGCCGCCCTCCCGGCGCGAGATGCGGCAGAGCGTTTCGAAGCAGGCGCGATTGCCGTTCATGTAAATCGCGCAGGTCGTCCGGGCGGAGTTTCCAGCGAATTTCCGGATGCCGTGCCAGAGTGCCCGTCCCCGAGCAGGGCACGTCGACCAGAATGCGATCGAAAGCGCGGTCGAATGGCCGCTCGGAGGGAAGCGGCAGCACTCCATCCACAACGGCCGTCTGCACATTTCGAACGCCGCCATGTTCGAAACGTTCCTTCATGGCGCGCACACGGTTTTCGTGCAGGTCCGCGGCGACCACATGGCCCTGCGGCCCGACAGCCCGCGCCAGCAGCAGAGTCTTGCCGCCGGGCGCCGCGCATAGGTCGAGCACAGAGTTGCCGGGATCGGCCGCCAGAAGCCGCGCTACGGCCTGCGAAGCCTCATCCTGGATGACCACCCAACCTTCGCGCACGGCTTCGCTCGCGGATGGATTTCCCCCCTGCAAAACCCATGCCTCGCGCAGCAATCGCCCCGGCTGGATGCTGCAACCAGCTTTCGAAAGCGACGACATGGCCTCATCGCGCCGTGACGTTTCGAATAGATAGCCGGAAAGGGCAGGGACGCGATTGTTGGCCTGAAGCAAGCCGCGCGTGCGCTCCTCCCCATAATTTCCAAGCCAGCGCTCAACGAGCCATGTGGGATGTGAATATTGAATTCCCAGTCGCTCCGCGAGAGGTAATTCAGCCGGAAGGAGACGCGCCACAGACTTCAGCCGCCGAATTTGCGGAGCGCGGTTCCTTGGCGGCCTTGCGCAGGATGGCATTCACCAGATTGGCCGCCGAACGTTTTCTACCGCGCTTAACCAGTTCCACCGATTCGTGGACAGCGGCGTGCGCCGGTACGCGGTCCAGAAACATGAGCTGGTAAATGCCCAATCGCAGCGCGATGCGAACCTCTGCGTCGGCCACGTCCGCCGGCTTTTTTAGGAAACGGTCGATGACGAAATCCAGCAGCCTTTGCCAGCGCAACACGCCCAGCACGAGTTCGGTGGCCAGGCCAGCGTCCTCGGCCTTCACCGTTTTATCGAGTTCGCCGCGCAGCGCATCGTCCGCGTAAGCGTTCTGTTTCACGACGCGCAGCAATACATCGAATGCAATCGTTCGTCCTTGCGAAATTGGCATGAGCAAACATAAAACCACACTCCGCCATGGAAGGGAAATGACGATTGAGAAATGCCGTCGTTCAGATTTTGATAAAGCGAATTCATAAGCCGTGGCTGCCAAGAACATGATATTGGTTAAGTAAAAGTCCTTGCAACCTTAATAATGCTGGGAGTAGACTCCCGCGCATGAAAAAGGTGGCGATTTGCGTTCTATGGTTGTTCGTCGGAACCATCACCAGTCAGGCGCAAACTCCAGGGAATGACGGGAGCTTCACCCTCGCTT
The DNA here is from genome assembly GCA_963825365.1 of uncultured Acidobacteriota bacterium. GTDB lineage: Bacteria > Acidobacteriota > Terriglobia > Acidiferrales > UBA7541 > Palsa-360. Next base: position 178,540 of record CAWGSV010000018.1, read on the forward strand.
TGCCTGGGCATCAGGGACAACTAAAGTGGAAAGCGGAAGGGTTCAAAGTCATTGAAAATTCCGCGAAGCCGAATGGTGTTGAAATAGGTGTTCGAGCAATCGATGGATCGAGTCAGTTTACGTTTCTAGGATTCCTATTCCTTGTCCCCGAGCAGGCTCCGATGACAAGTGCGAAATGCCGTGACGGTGCTCTGGAGCTTCGCAGAAAAGTAATCCAACAATCCGGATTGCTGCGAGTACAGATACGGCGCGTTCAGATGGTCCACCTGTGGAATTAGTGTCTTACGTAGGGCAAGGTCAGAATGGAAAGTTGATCTACAGTACTCGCGGGTTTGTGGCGTTAGGCGATATTTGCGGTGACCTTGAAATTTATGGCAATGATGTGAGCGCCGTTAGCGACCCTAATTTAAAAAAGATGTGGGATAGCTACGGCTTTGACCCCAACTATTCACCGCAATTCAATGATGTGAGCCTATATGCGGTAATCCTATATCGCAATCACATGTACCAGGCGGCTGCTCCTATCTTTGAACAAGCCCTTACCAAGCTGAAAGACGATAAGAGCAAGGACCAATTGACTTGGCAACGCGTGACGACCGACCAGGCTGGGATGGCTTACGGAATGGCTGGAAATATTGCAAAATCTCGCGCCCTATTCGAGGCCGCGGTCGCAAAAGACCCAGATTACCCCTTGTATTACTACAATCTGGCCTGCGCTGACGCCGAGGAAAAGAAGCTGGCGGATGCGCGAACCCATCTCCAGCAAGCATTTGCCCGCAAGGCAAACGTGATACAAGGCGAGACCATGCCAGACCCAACGAAGGACGACTCGTTCCTGCCATACCGTAACGACAAAGAGTTCTGGACGTTCGTCGAAAATCTACGCTGAAGTGATAGATCTAAAAACTTCTCCTCGCTTCGGCAGGCGGCCGCGCCATGTTGGTCGCATGTCTTGCCGCAATGCCCGTTCCGTGGATCTACTCGCCTGTCGCTTTTTCCTTGGGCTCGGTAACCTTAAATTGTGAGTCCACGGAAAATATTTTGAAATCGGTGAAGGAGTGTTTTCTGTAGAAGCGGCGGCCTTGAAAATCCATGTAGACTTCGGTGCTGGAAGGGAGCCAGAGTTGTAGATTTTTGGTGGACGTTTTGATGGGACGATACTCAACGCTTTGGTGATCCAAACGAAGTCGAATCTTTGGGATGGATTGCACCAGGTCCATCTCCAGGCGCGCCACCTGATAGGAACCGGCAAGAATCCAGGCCCTGCCCCGCAGGTTCACGTCGTAAGTCGCTCGATTCACGGAAAACGAATATGTCAGGTTGGGGCGGTCCGCGCGCTGCTCAAAGCGAACCTGCCACGCTGGCTGGCCGTGCCACTGCCCCAGGCCTTCGCACACCATCTTGAAATTGTTGACGTATCGCGGATGAAAAATTAAAACCAGGCTGGGCGTGCCAACCGTCGCGATGTGGTTTGGAAATGGATCGAGGGAAAGACTGCCGTTGCGGAATTCGTCCACATGCAACGTGCCGGTGGGATCTTCCGTGTAGGATACCAAATAGCTAAATTGCGCCGAGGTTGCAGGTCCCAGATGGCCTAAATGATCCACCGGCTGATGGTTCAGAACTTCTGTTGCGGTGAATCGATCCACATTATGAACTAGCTCCACAATTCTTTGCGCGGCTCCATCGAGCACGGTCGACAGCGAACATGCTTCCCCGGACGCGACGGGGGGCAGACGGCGCGATCGATGTCTTCCGGAATCCAGTCGTCGTTCGCTGTTCGCAAATCAGACATGGAAGCAATGTCAGCATCTTCGGCGGAGAGCGATATACTGCCCGGACTCGCGCTAACCAGCGCCAATCTCTGAGCGATCATGGTGGTATCCGGCGCCTCGAGCTTGGCCAGATATTTTTTTGCTACCTCTTCTTGTTTTGGATCGTTGTGGTTTTTCAGGGCTATCCGCAACTGAGCCGCCGCCGCAGCCTTGTCACCCTGAGCCGCATAGATTTGAGCCAGCAGGAAGTAAAGAGGCAGGTAATTATGGTTCAGGTCGATCTCAGAGGCTTGCAAAGCATCCTTCTGCGCATCCACAAGATTGTTCAGATAGAAGGAGGCCATGGCCCGGTAGTAACGCGCGTATCCATCATTCTCCGGATTGATGCTGAGGGCGACGTTGGCAAGGTCCAAAAGCCGCTGCCATTCCTGGTTGCGTGCTGAAAATTCCGCCAGGCAAAGGTATGCAGGAAAGTATTTGGCATCGATTGTTGTGACTTGAGAACAAGCATCACGGGCCTCTTGCTCCTTGTGCTGCTCATCCAGAATCACGCCTAACATCACCCATGCCGCCGGATAGTCTTTGAACTTATCGATTGCGCGGGGCAAGTGTTGCTCGGACTCCTCCAGCTTCATTTTTTGAGACGAAATACAGCCCTTGCTGAATTCGTCCCTCGCCTTGGCCGGAACTTTCAGCGTCTTAACCGTCGAGGTGGTAGCCTGCATCCCGGAAAGGTTCCAGGGAAGGCATTTCTCGTCGGGGACAACCACGGGTTTTGCAAGCGGCGGAGTATCTATAATCGGGGCATAACTCTGACAGGGTCCCGAGTCGCTGCAGTTTGCACCAACGTTCACAGCAACATCCTGTCTGTTTTTTAATTGTGCACGCAGCGGGAGGGCCGAGAAGGCCAGCGCCAAAGAAAAAAGAGCCACCAGCTTGCAGCGTGCATCCAGCGCAAATTTCCGGCGACCTGGTCTTGGCCTGCGGCTGTTCAATTTGTGCATGAGTTTATCTGACGAGGAAGTTGCCGCCCGACCGCGGATTATCTTCCTGTTCTGCTTGCGAATAGTAATCCTTTTCCAAATAGAATCAAGATGATTCGCGCTGGCGGAATGGGCGAGGTGTATCCGGCGCATGGAAATAATCGGCCGAACCAATTAGTGCGATTAATTGGTTTCGGAAAAAGTAGCACAGGCACTCTTGCCTGTGCGGTTTTCGCGATTGATCGCCGCGCGGATGCGCCTAAAGTTTAGAAAAGCGCACAGGCAGCCCTTCGCAAAGGCCCTGGGTAAAGAGTGCCTGTGCTACAAAACATTTTCGCGCCCTGCCAAGCCCTTGAAATTCTGAAGGCCCATGCGGGCCGCCTGAATACCTGGCGATCAGATGCGCACTCTTAGACTGATCGTTGTGGTCTGGCTCAAGCTGCCCGAAACGCCGTGCACCGTTATCGTGTAGGTTCCTGTCCTGGCGCTGCTGCTGGCGGTCAGCGTGAGTACGCTTGTCCCTGTTGTTGGATTCGTTGCAAACGCCGCGGTAGTGCCCGATCCCATACCGGTAGCCGACAGCGTCACGCTGCCCGTAAAGCCGTTGGCCGGATGGATCGTGATCGTGCTGGTGCTGGTGCCGTGAGAGCCGCGCGTGATGCTCAGACTCGTGGGCGAAGCCGAGATTGTGAAGTTCCCCGCGGCCAACGCTTTTACGGTCAACGAGACGGTGGTTGTGTGCGTCAGGCTTCCGGACGTTCCCGTGATTGTCACGGTAACCGTGCCCGTGGCAGCGGTGCTGCCGGCCGTCAGCGTCAAGACGCTGGAAATGGTCGCCGGATTCGTTGCGAATGCCGCAGTCACACCCGAGGGCAAGCCGGAAGCTGAAAGCGTTACGTTCCCCGTAAAGCCGTTGGTCGGAGTGATCGAAATTGTGCTGCTTCCTCCCGCCGCGCCTTGCGTGATCGTCACGCTTCCCGGGGAAGAAGATAAGCTGAAGTTCGGCGTGGCCGCCGCGTTTACGGTCAGCGAGACACTGGTTGTTTGCGTCAGGCTTCCAGACGTGCCCGTGATCGTCACGGTAACCGTGCCCGTTGCAGCGGTGCTGCTGGCCGTCAGCGTCAAAACGCTCGAAGTGGTCGCCGGATTTGTTGCGAACGCCGCGGTCACCCCCGAGGGCAAGCCGGTAGCTGCAAGAGTCACACTGCCTGTGAAGCCGTTGGTCGGATTGATTGCAATTGTGCTGCTGCCTCCCGCCGCGCCTTGCGTGATCGTCACGCTTCCCGGCGAAGAAGATAGGCTGAAGTTCGGCGTAGTAGAGCCCGGCCAGCTGTTCACCAGATTTGCAACGTTCACTGTACCGATGCCGGTCGCAAAGTCCCAGCCAGTCAGAGTCCCGTATGCCGGCGAATATGCACTATTGGAAGTAGAGAGCACTCCGTAAGTGCCAGACGGTCGGTAGCAGTTGTTAGATCCCGTGCAGTTGACGTCTATGTCGCCCTGAGTAACGTCGTAGAAAATGCAGGAACTCGCAACGCCATTGCCCAACGCCGAATTGCAGGTACTGCTTCCGCTCGGGCCGTATTCGGTCCCGGCCAGGCTGTAATAGGTGGGATTTGGATTGCCCTGGCGCGCCCCGGTCTTTTGGTTGATCAATGCCTGGAAGCCTGCCCAGATGGGGGAGGCGAATGACGTTCCGCCCGCGCCGGACCACGCGCTCGGCGCGCCTGTGCACGCTGTGCCCCCATTGGCCGTGTCAGAGTCGCAGAAAATGTAGTAATGGCCCCAGACTCCGTTCGCGGCGAACAGCGAGACGTCCGGAATGTCGCGCACGCCATCAGAGGGGTTACCGACGATCGATTGCCAGGATGGCTTGGCGTATCCCGCGCAGCTTCCGCTGACGACGCCGGTTGTCGCCGGATTCCCGTGGCGCAGCCGCTTGGGCCGCCGCTGCCGGACGCGGTGGTATGGATTGATCCGCGCTCGCGGTGCTGCTGTTACAGAAGCCGGTTGTGCCGTAGGTCGTGGAGTAGCTGAGGTACGTGGCAACAGATGGCTGGCGCAGGAATCGTTCCACGGAATTTCCGGGATGTACGATTTCGCGGAACCAAAGGTGGAAGTGTTTGTCGAATTCCAGTAGGTGCTGTTGGTCCCGGCGAACGTGTCGCCGAAATCGGTGCCGCCGACAGAGACGTTGTAGGGAGTCGGAGGAAAATCCGCTGACGCCAATGCCGTGCGTCGCGTTCGATTATTCGCGTCGCAGCTCGCCGCGCCTTCGTCGCCGGAGGAGACGAAAACGGAAACGCCCTCGGCCACAGCCTGCTGATAGGCGGAGTTGTACGGCGGCGTTGGCGGATGCGCCGTTGGAGGCTTCGCATTCGCCGTAACTGATGCTGACGATCGCCGGGGGCGTGCTACTTTCGTTGAGCAGGTTTTGCAGGGCGATCAGGCCGCCGAAACGTGGTGACGTGTCGGAGCAGGAAGCCAGTTCGATGGTCGCGTTGGGCGCTGCCGCGCTGGCATATTCCGCGTCGAGGATCGCTTCGATGTCGTCTCCATTCACGCCGGGGTTGCTGCAATTGTTGGTGCCACTGGGCGGCGCGGGATGCACCTGCGTGAAGGAGCCGGAAGTGTAGCCGGAAAGGCCGAATGTGGAGCGGAACGTGGTCCAGTCGGCGGTGGAGAACACGTTGGTGTCTTCGATGACGACGATGGTCTGTCCCTGCCCGGAAATTCCGTCGCTGAAGAGCGGATTCAGGTTGTAAATGGTGGCGAGGTCCGCGGCCACGACGGCCTGATACGTGGCGCCACCGAGGTAAAGGTGTAGTTCGGTTGCATCTGGTACAGCGGATGCGGCGTGAAATCGTGCAGCGATACGACTCCGACGACCGCCGGCGCGAGCGCCGCCGGAATTTGCGGGTCGCTCACGTTGGCGATGTGCCTCTCGCCGTTCACGTCGAGGGCGTGCATTTCGGTGTGAAACGCTTCGCGCACCTGGCCCGCGGTGCCGGAGAAATCGACGACCATGCGGCTGGGGTAAATGAGGTTGACCGTCAGGCCATGCAGCCCAGCCAGGCGGAGATCGTGTCGAGGTCTTGCTTGCGCCAGGCCGAACCGGTCGCCAAATTCCTGCGCGGTGAGCCACTTGTGATAATTTGGCGAGCCGGGCGTCTGCAGCTCGTCAAGGAATTGCCGCAGCGCCAGCTCCTGTTCGGGCGAACGCTGCAATTGCAGCAGCATGTGTTCCATCGGCGAAACCCAGGCCAGCGCGCCGCGATCATTGGTCGGCGTGCTTCGGGCCGAGTGTTCCCCGCGAGCGTTACGAGATTTCCTTCATCGATTCCCTGCGTGATGGCACGGCGGGCAGCGCCGACCTGCGCCTGCGCCGGAAGCGGGGCTACAAGTATTCCCCACGCGAAGAACGGCAAGAAATAAGCACAACAAATCCCAAGAAGTGTTTTTCTTGTCGCATCACACGCCTCTCGAACCATCAAGATTACTAATTGTGACATCTGGAGTCGGCATCGTCGCTTCCTTTGTGATCCACGCAACGAAATTGCTACCTGTACGAACGGCCAATGGTTTCGCAGTTCCATTACGTATAGCCCTCTAACAGGCCCTTCTCACAAGCGACATTCGCGCAATTTATTTTTGATGTGCATCCAGTGGAGGCTCTGCTGAATTCGGCGCCAGCCTAGGCACGGCAATGCCGTGCCCCAACAACCGAGACGCCAGCAAGCGTGCAGCTATTTAAAGCATGATCCATGGATGAAGGAACGTTGATAAGAAATTCGGGCCAATAAATGCGATACTTAGACACTGTTGTAATCCTTTAATTGAGAAACGGCGTCGGGCTGAAAAGCGTTCGCATCGGCTGCTCGAGGCTCCTGCACCGCCTGAACGCCCACAGTAAGAAGGTATCCAAAAATGGAGATTCCGGTTGGAATCCGAACGGATGTATACTCTCAACGACCAATCAGTTTAAAAACATCGTGTTCTGAGTAACTTCATCCATGAAGGAGCGCCCATGAATCCAAATCGCCAAATCGCAGAAAATTTCTGAAGAGCACCGCCGCGCTGGTTGGGGCGGCCGCTGCAGCTGCCGCTGCTGCTGCGGGGCAGCCTGTGACTGGGGAAACTCCCATGTCCGAAATGGAAATGCCCGAACCGCCGCTGCGATTGCCTATGGCCAGCCGGTTTTCGCTCTGACGTAAAATCAAAACGAATTCCAGTGCTGGAAAGAATGTCGCCGGACGATTTTGGAATGACGTTTCATGTAACGTCTCCGCTGCAGGATGCTGTCGGAATCATTACTCCGTCTTCGCTGCATTACATATCGACGCACCGCGGCTCTTATGTCCCAGACATTAATCCCGCGGAACACCAGCTGATGATTCACGGCATGGTGGACCGGCCGCTGATGTTCACGGTGGACGAATTTTGAAGCGCCTGCCTTTTGTAACCCGCGTGCATTTTCTGGAGTGCCTTGGTATCGGCGCAAAGGCCTCGCACAAAAATGTGCAGGAATCGCACGGCTTGACAAGTTGTTCGGAGTGGGATCTGGCGTTCCCCGTCCCTTGTTGTTGAGAAGTCGGCGTGCAAAGCGGCGCGGCATTTATGGTGGCCGAGGGCGCGAGACCGTAAAAGGGGCCACAAGCATTCCCATCGCAAAAGCCATGGACGATTGTTTAATCGTGTATGGCCAAAATGGAGAGGCGCTGCGTCCTCATCAGGGCTATCCGATCCGCCTGCTGGTTCCCGGGTTTGAAGGAATGCACAACGTCAAATATTTGCGGCGTCTGAAAATAGTTGAGAAGGACTACATGACCTACAACGATTACGGACACTGGAGTGACCCGACGCCCGTGTCGCCTCTCACGCGCGTGATCGGGCCGAAATCGGTGATCACTTTTCCCTCCGGTGAACAAAAGCTTCCGGGGCCCGGCTTTTCGAAATCACTGGTCTGGCCTGGTCGGGTACTGCCGCGATTCGCAGCGTGGAAATCTCGGTCGACGGCGGGCAAAGCTGGAAAGCGGCGGAATTCCGCACGCCAGCCCACCCCATGGCCCATGTGCGGTTTGCTTTCCCCTGGATGTGCTGGTAAGTATGCAAGGAATGCGTGATCCTTTCGCGCCGTACGGACGAAGCTGGACAGCAGCGAACCGCGCAGAAGCCGTTAAATATTGGAATGTGCCGGACGACAAGGATTTCCGCACACCCGGTGCGGACAATTCGGTGTTTCCGTGGCATCGTGGCTGATGGCGTTCACAATGGAATGGCGTAATATTCTCTTACTCGTCGCAGTCATGAGCCGCTGATGGTGAAGGCCCAATCTCCCACGTACCACGTGGGGCGAACCCCTACTCCGGAGGAAATCCAAAAGTGGGACATCTCGATCGACCTGATGGCAAAGAACTCCCGCAGGGCCATGGCACCGCTGTGGAGGGCGCAAAGCTGTTCCGTGCGAAACAGTGTGTTGTGTGTCATGGGAGCAAAGGTTCGAACGGGCCGGCTCCGACTCTGATCAAGAGCGATGGCAAAACGAAATCTCCCTATCCGTGTCTCGTGCCTTGCGTGAACGATCTCAACGTAATGTCCCTTCACGCAATGTACGCCACGACCATGTGGGATTACATCAACCGCGCCATGCCGCTCAATAAAGAAGGCACGCTAAAGCCGGATGAGGTCTGACTCGCTGGTGGCGTTTCTTCTTTATAATAACGGCGTCATCCCCGAAGACTTGGTTCTAGACAAACAGAGCTTGCCGAAGGTAAAAATGCCGAATCACGATCACGGCGCCTTGCCCCTGGAATGGAAGCACGGCGCGCCAATCGTTGCCGAGGCGATCCGTGATTCGCGGCTAGAGCAAACCGCTGTCTGATTGCAATGTTCTGATTCCCCCAACCTCCAACCTCAAATGTCGTAATATGAAGTTTGGGGGCTGGGGCAGCTCACAGGCATGCTGTAATACTCCCATCGCCCATTGAACCAAGGGGGCATAATGTCTTCTTCACTAGTACCTAGCGCGCTGGATGCCAACACGCAAGCTTTTCCAGTGTTGACCCCATCTCAAATCAATCGCGTTTTGCCGATGGGCAAAGTTCGACAAGTGCAGACAGGCGAAATATTGTTTGCGCCTGGCGATACGAATGTCCCCTTTTTCGTCCTGCTTTCAGGGGGTATGGAGATCGTGCAGCCTGATCTTACGGGCGAGCGCCCCATTACAACTCATGGCCCGGGCGGGTTTACCGGTGAGATGACCATGATCTCCGGGCATCGCTGCCTTGTCCTCGGTCGGACTACAGAACCCGGCGAATTCCTGGAATTGACTAATGATGGATTGCGATCGCTCATCGCGAAGGATGCTGAACTGAGTGAGATCTTCATGAGAGCCTTCATACTCAGGCGTCTTGAGTTGATCAAGCGCGGGCACGGCAACTTCATTCTGATGGGGTCGCGTCACTCGGCCAAGACCCTGCAGTTGCGCGAGTTTTTGAGCCGGAATGGACATCCGTACACGTATGTCGATCTCGACACAGACAAGACATCGCAGGGACTCCTGGACCGATTTGAGATAAAGGTCGATGAAATCCCTGTCGTCATTTGTAATCAGCACGGGGTCTTGCGCAACCCGACCGTTCAAAAATTGGCGGACGGTCTCGGATTCAACAGCGGTATCGACGAGTCACAGGTCCGCGATTTGATTATCGTCGGCGCCGGACCGTCTGGTTTGGCAGCGGCTGTTTACGCAGCTTCGGAGGGCCTGGATACGCTGGTAATCGAGATTGCCGCGCCCGGCGGGCAGGCAGGATCAAGCTCGAAGATTGAAAATTACCTTGGTTTTCCGACTGGAGTTTCCGGGCTGGAACTAGCGACGCGGGCGATTACTCAAGCAGAGAAATTCGGAGCCAAAATGATGCTTGCGCATGGCGTAGCCCGGCTTGATTGCGCCAGGCGTCCCTACATGGTGGTGCTGGACAACGGCAACAAGCTCGCGGCACGCGCCATTGTCATATCTACAGGGGCACAGTACAACAAACCGCGAATCGCCAATCTCGAGAAGTTTGAGGGGCAGGGAGTGTATTACGGCGCAACGTACATGGAGTCTCAGTTGTGCGAACAAGAAGATATCATCGTGGTTGGTGGAGGAAATTCTGCTGGACAAGCAGCGGTGTTCCTCTCGCAGAACGCAGGCAAGGTACACATGCTGGTGCGGTCGGCTCAGTTGTCAGATACAATGTCCCGCTACCTGATCCAGCGCATTGAACAGAACCCCTCAATCGAACTGCACTTCAAAACGGAAATTGTGGATCTCCAGGGCGATACGCACTTGGAGAGTGTCATCTGGCGTTCCAACGCCAGCGGAGAGACTTCTACAAAAGCAATTCGCCACGTGTTCATAATGGCGGGAGCCTCGCCCAGAACCGATTGGCTGACTGGTTGCCTTGCCCTCGATAATAAGGGCTTCATTCTCACAGGGCGGGATCTGGATACGGCAACAGAGACCCCGGTTTGGCCCCTGAGCCGTCCTCCACAAATGCTGGAAACGAGCTTGCCTGGGGTTTTTGCAGTTGGGGACGTTCGGTCGGGTAACGTGAAGCGCGTGGCCGCCGCCGTGGGCGAAGGATCGATCGCCATCAGCCTTGTTCATCGCGCCCTGGCAGAGCTTTAGAGAGAAAGGCCGGCTGCGGATAAATTCCCGCTCCAATCTTCGCGTCGCGCCGTTTCAGGAATCTATATCCCCAACTTTTAAAAATCGCAAAGGGTGGGGCACCCGGCGTATTCAGAGGGACAGGGATTGAGAAGGCTCCGGAAGGACCCTGATAAAAACAAGGCGAATAAAATGTCCATAATGCAAACCAAAAGTGTCTTGATGGATTTCTTACAGGATGTCCGGGCTATGCCAGATTCTACTATTAGACTTTTGAATTCCCAAAACCTGCGGCGAGTTAGCGGATAACGAACCTATTCAGATTCTTTCCCTGAATCGAGAGGACAACTTTGTATATTGAATCCGGAATATGCCGCCAGGGCAATCGAGATCAGATAGAAGAGAAATGAGCCGTCCATGAAGGTGTGATAGCCGATCTCGCTTCCTTTAGTACTAAAATTAAGGGTGTTAATGCCGAAAATATCGAGTGCACGTGCGATGAGCGCGAGTGTTGCGCAAACGCTGCCCAACCAAAAACTCCCTCTGATGATGTGTCTTTGCATTACACACTCCTATTGAGGTGGCATCCATGAATTTGTTTAGCAATTACTCGTCCAAAGCAAAGCGCTTGATTGCAATAGGGATACCCAAAAAGGCCTGTACGACATGTTCTTTGAAACGGACATTGGTCAGCTCGAACGGTCTACTTTCGTTCACAGTCTGTCGGGCTTATCGTTGGCTATGATTCCGAGTTTCTCCCAGTCCGTGAACTGGCCACCCAGTAGCCTCGTGGTGAGGACTTAAGCCTTTAGATAGCACGAAAGGATATGTTGCATATGGCACTGGCCAGAGCGGAAAAAGTGCCGTATTGATCCGTTCACTATGCTTCCCGATCAGGGTGGCAAAAAGCCAGTTTCCAAAAGAACTTATCAGGACTCGGAGCGACCGAACAAATCTCAATCAAGCCGTTTTGTACAGGCATTTCACTTTGGAAATACATTTTCAGACGGATTCACTTATTGGGAGGATTTGACAACAATACCCTTCCTTTCGGCGTCAGTGTGCCGAAGCGGACAGTTCGAGGACAGCGAATCAGCAACGCTTAAGAGTCACTCAGTAGTGCTCCGCACAATTCGGAGAGGCCCATTGGCCGGATTCTCTGCAAAAAGTATCAAGACTTAGGTCTAAACAAATGTATACGTACCCCCTGCGCATTCTGTCTGCCGCCCAGCTTCGGTTGCTCGCGCCGGCCTTGCTGCGTCTCCGCGCTGGCTGGCTGCGGAGGACTGGTAGCCAATGACTCCGCCCCCGCCCGCGACAGAGCGTGCGCTTTGGGCACGTTTTCGTTGTGGTCGAGGAAAACGCCAAGTTACGGGGACGTCGTCGCCAGCCCTGCGCATGCCCTACCTGAACGGCCTGGCCAACCAGTACGGCCTGGCGACAAACTACTTCGCCAACGCGCATCCCTCCATCCCAAACTACTTCGAGCTCACGACCGGACAGATTCTGACGCTCGATCGACGCCTCCGACACCGCAGTCGATTTCCCCGTCTCCGTCAGAGAACGCCCTCCGTGAGCTCATCGCCGACGGCAAATCCTGGAAATCTTACGCTGAGGATCTTTCCCGCAGTTGGTTATACCGGGGGGGACAGCGGCAACTACGCCGTGCGCCATAATCCGGCTGCCTACATGACCGACGTGCAGAACGACCCCGCGCAAACAACAAATCTCGTTCCCTTTAGCCAACTTGCCGCGGACGTTCGCGACGGGGCGAACCTGCCCGAGTATTCTTTCATCGTTCCGAACCTCTGCAACGATGCGCATGACTGTGCGCTCCTGACTACGGCTGACGACTGGCTGAAGAGCAATCTTCGACCCAGCTCATTCAGAGCACCACGGTTCCAGAAGGACGGCCTCCTCCTCATCATCTTTGATGAGGGGGGCCCGACGGATTTAAGTGCTGGGGGAGGCCACGTTGCGGCCGTCATCGTAAGCCCGTTTGCGAAGCATGGGTACAAGTCCGTCGCTTTATATCAGCATCAAAGCGTTCTTCGCCTGATGCTCGAAGGTCTCGGCGTGACCAAACTGCCCGGAGACGCCGCGACCGCACCACCCATGTGGGAGTTTTTCAATACCCGTAGAAAATCGTCTCAACTTTGTTTCAGTTTGCGCAAACCGCTTCGCCAAATATTTGAACTGAAAAATCCGCTGGAGTCGATTAGTTAAACCGCTTTGACGAACCAGATTGTTGGGGCGCTCGTAACACCGCCGCCCTTCATGACTTCTTTGAGTCGAGGTGAGCCGACAAATGATTTTGCCTTGTTGAGATCAGGGAAGTCATGCGACACGGTTATGTCGTTGGGCTTAGTTAGTGAACGATACACAGCGTGACTGGTTACACCCATAGTAGCCCGCTCTGTGTCAAAAGCATCGTAAGCCTTCCTCCACTTCCGATAATCCTCCACTGTCTGCCTTACAAAAATGCGAACCATATCGCCCTCCTCTTTCCGCCGACCTGTTATTTCCTATCCTTGGCCGAGCATGGTACTCCTTAGCAGCGCCCGGCACAATCAATCCCCCTGTTTGGCAAAAGATTCAACAGTCACGATCCCGCAGCGAAGGCTTTGAGGAAAAGGCGCCAGGACCAGAGGTGGTGGCCGAAGTATTCAGCGCGAATCGTCAACAGCAAAAATCCGCCCCTCCGCAACACTGTGACCGCCCAGGCCAAGCTATTCCCATTCCTGCGGTGGCTTTTGCCCGCGGGCGCAGTTGAAGGCGGCTTGTGACGTGGATTCAAGATCGACAAAGCTGGTGCTTGAACCTGCCAAATATGGCCGGCAGCATGCGCAACTGAGATATCAATTCAAGTCGAGTTCCATCTAAACAAATCGATCGGCTGGACCCAGGTGTGCGCCATTTGCAAATTCGCGCGCGGATATTTTCTTGCGCCCCTCGAGTTGAACAGATTCCAACCGCAAATGAGTCCCCTCGCCACACACCACATGAATTTCCCCTGCGGCTGAAATAATTTCACCCGGCGAATTGCGCCCAATGGCAATTTCGCTCATTTCAGGGCGGCCCCAGATATTGCACGTTTGTCCTCGAAACGTGCTGTACGAGCCGGGCCAGGGCGTGAATCCGCGCATGCGATTGTAAATTTGCTGCGCCGGTCGCGTCCAATCGATCCGCCCATCCTCTTTTTCCAGAATTGGCGCGTACGATACGTCCTGTTCTTCTGCGGAAGCGGTGAAATCTCGCCGCGATCGAATCGCACAAGCGATTCGGCGATGAGCTCCGCGCCGTGACGCTCATGCGCGCATAAAGTTCCGGAGATGTTTCGTCCGGCCCGATCGCGACTTCGCGCCGCAGGAGTATCGGACCGGTGTCCATGCCCGCGTCGATTTGCATGGTGGTGAGCCCGGTTACGGTCTCGCCGTTGGCGATGGCCCAGTGAATCGGCGCGGCGCCGCGATAGCGCGGCAAGCAGGGAGCCGTGCACGATTCAGCCAGCCCAGGCGGGGAATGTGAGAAGCCGTGCGGGAATGATTTGACCGTACGCAATGATCACGACGGCGTCGGGAGCAATGCGCTTCAGAAATTCCTGCGAGGCTTCAGACTTGATACTTTCCGGTTGAAAAACGTGCAGGCCGAGCTTCGAAGGCGACTTCTTTTACGGGCGAGTCGCTGACCTGCTGGCCACGGCCGCGCGGGACGGTCCGGCTGGGTGATGACCGCTTCGATCGGAAAATTCAGGATCGCGCCGCGAGCCGCCGGAGGGAGGGAACAGCAAATTCCGGCGTGCCACAAAACACGATGCGCAGGCGGCATCGACGCGATCGGAATCTACCAGTCGCCGGTCTTCCGCAATTTGCGGATCCGGCGCTTGATCAGATCTCTCTTGAGCATGCTGAGGTGTTGAAGAAACAAGAATACCGTTCGAGGTGGTCGATCTCGTGGCAAAAGGCGCGGGCCAGCAGCCCCTCGCCGCGCATTTCGTAAATTTCGCCCTTCACGTTTTGCGCGCGCATGGTCACGTAGGCGGGGCGCAGCACGTTCCCGCGGAAGCCGGGCAGCGAGAGGCAGCCTTCCTCCTCGCGCTGGTCACCCTCCACGTGGATAATTTCCGGATTTGCCAGCACCAGCCTGGCCTCGGGAGTTTTTCCGACGCTGACGTCAATCACCGCCAAACGTTTCGACATGCCAATCTGCGTGAGCGGCCAGGCCCACGCCCTGCGCCACGTACATGGACTCGAACATGTCCTCGCAAAGCTTGGCCAGTTCGTCGTCAAATTTTTCCACAGGCTTAGTGGGCGATTCCAGCACCGCCGCGCCGTATTTTGTAATCGGATAAATCATCTCAGTTCACTCGATTCGTTGAATCCACGATGACCTGATAAAAATTGATGGAAGCGCAGATAAATGCAGGCAAAAACTGGCGAGCCTAACCCAGAACTGACAAAGTGAAAGAAGCAATCGATTTGTTCTTTTGTCTTTATCTGTGTTCATCGGTTTTCATCAGTGTTTATCTGTGGTCAAAACTCCTGCAACTGCTTCACGTACCCGTCGAAATTGCGGCGCAATTCCACCAGCGAATCGCCGCCGAATTTTTCCAGCATGGCTTGCGCCAGGACCAGCGAAACCATGGCTTCGCCGACCACGCCGCCGGCCGGAACCACACACACGTCCGAGCGCTCGTAGGCCGCGGAAATGGGCTGCTTGGTCACCATGTCCACTGTGCCGAGCGGCGTGCGCAGCGTGGAGATCGGTTTCAGATAGCCGCGAACGATTACGTCTTCGCCGTTGGTGATGCCGCCTTCAAGGCCGCCCGCGCGGTTGGACGCGCGCGTGAATTTTTGTGCCGGCGGCATCGTAGCCGATCTCGTCCATCACTTCGGAACCGTAGGAAGTGGCCGCCGCGATTCCCGCGCCGATCTCCACGCCCTTGACGGCCTGAATCGACATCACGGCCTGCGCCAGCCGCGCGTCAAGCTTTTCGTCCCACTGCGCGTGCGAACCCAGACCGGTGACCACGTTGTGCGCCACGACTTCAAAAATTCCTCCCACCGTGTTTCCGGCACGGTGAACCACGTCCACTTCGCTCTTCATTAGCGCTTCCGTCGCGGCATCGACGCAGCGCAGCGGCGAATCCAGATTTTCGCAAATGGCTTCTGGATCTCGCTCCAGGAAACGGCCCGCGTCAGACGGGCCTTGCCCGACGGCGATCACGTGGCTCAGCACTTCGCAGTCGAACTGGCGCGAGCATCAACTTGGCAATCGCTCCCGCGGCCACGCGCGCGGCGGTCTCGCGCGCCGAAGCGCGCTCCAGAATATAGCGCGCATCGTGCAAATTGAATTTCATGGAGCCGGCCAGATCGGCGTGTCCCGGGCGAGGCGCGGTCAGATCCGGCGCTCGGCGCTCTCCGGATCCGGGAAGTTTTCGACGGACAGCGCCTTTTCCCAGTTGGCCCAGTCGCGATTCTCGATGCGCAGGGCGATGGGAGCGCCAATGGTTTGCCCGTGCCGCACTCCGGACAAGAATTCGACGCGATCTTTTTCGATCTTCTGCCGTCCGCCGCGGCCGTAGCCCAGTTGCCGCCGGTGCAGTTCGCGCTGCACGAATTCGAAGTCAATGGGCACACCCGCGGGCACGCCGCTGATCCACGCAATCAGCGCCTGGCCGTGAGATTCTCCCGCTGTGACAAAGCGAAACATGGAAGGCTCGACATTCTATCGGACCCGGCACGGCGCGTAAAGCGATGAATACGCGAGGGTGGACCAACTACCGCATGAAGCCGAAATCGCGACCTTGCAACGCATTTACGATGCTTGACGTCCCTGGCTGCGACCAGTACGCTGTTTTGGAACCTCTGCCGCGCTTGAGGAACACTTGACAGCGACCGATGGCGACCACCGACCCCAATCTTATTGAGCCTGCATCATCTTCGGTAGCTGAGGCGCTCACGGACGGAGCGAAGCGCTGGGTCCTGCATTTGCAGGAATACTCGCTGCTTTCGGCGCGATCTGTCACCAGACTGTTTAGCCCCTCCTTTTTATGCTTCCGATGTTCTGGATCAGATGGACATTATCGGAGTGGGATCGCTGCCCATCGTGCTGCTGACAGGTTTTTTCATCGGCGCGGTCATGGTGCTGCAAACCGCGGCGCAATTCGAACGATTTGGGCAGACGGCGCTGACGGCGGACGTCGTTTCGCTGGCGCTGGTACGCGAATTGGGGCCATCGATCACGGGTCTGCTGGTGACTGGCCGCAACGCTTCGGGCATGGCATCGGAATTGGGATCGATGGTGGTCACTGAGCAGGTGGACGCCATGCGCGCCATGGGCACCGATCCGATTCGCAAGCTGGTGACGCCGCGCATGCTGGCGACGGTTGTTATGCTCCCGCTGCTGACGGCCATGGCGGATTTCCTGGGGCTGATCGGCGGGTATCTTGTGGCGACGTTCACGCTGCGCCTCGGCGCGGTGGCTTTCTGGACGCGCGCCATCAACATTCTGGAATTTTCGGATTTGATGCAGGGACTCACCAAGCCGATTGTCTACGGGTTCATCCTTGCCACGGTCGGATGCTACCAGGGATTGAATGTGAAGGGCGGAACGCAGGGAGTTGGCCGGGCGACCACACATGCGGTGGTCACGGCATCGGTATTCATTCTGATCACCAACTTCTTCCTGACCAAGCTGATGCTTTTTCTGGCTGGGCAAATCAAGATTTAATCGGGCACGCAATCCTGCCGCGCGCGGATGTCGTTTCCATCTATAATTGACGGCATGACTCCGCCGCCGACTCCACGAAGGCGTCGGAAGCATCACTTGCCAATGAGCGCGAACGCAAACAGCGAACCCGTTCTTTCCTTCGAGGATGTCCACATTGGTTTCGACAAAGGCGACGTGCTGGATGGACTATCTTTCTCCGTTGCTTCCGGTGAAACGAAAGTTTTAATCGGAGAAAGCGGCTCCGGAAAAACGCTCATACTGAAGCTGGCCGCCGGCCTGATTCAGCCGGATTCGGGAACGGTGCTATTGCTGGGTCGCGATCTGTGTTGCATGCCGGAAAAAGAATTGCTCGCTTTTCGGCGCAACATCGGTTTCGTGTTTCAGGAAGGCGCGCTGTTTGACTCGCTCACCGTTGCGGAAAATGTGGCCTACAGCTTGCGCGAGGAGCACGTGGACGAGGAAGAGATCGAGCCGCGCGTGCGCGAGTCCCTGCGATTCGTGGAAATGGAAGACACGCTGGAGAAATTGCCGTCGGAACTTTCCGGCGGCATGCGGCGGCGCGTATCCATCGCCCGGGCTCTCGTGACGCGCCCCCATGTGGTTCTCTACGATTCGCCAACGGCGGGACTCGATCCGGTGACGGCGCAAACGATTATTACGCTGATTCTGCGTTTGCGTGATACGCAGGGGGTCACCTCGCTGCTGGCCACGCATCGGTTGCAGGACGCATTCGGCCTGGCCAGTTATCGCTTTGATGGCAGCTCGGGCCGCGTCGTACCTGTCTCAGCCAATGGAACCTCGCGGCACTCCGGCGCGGCAACAACTTTTGTGGTTCTTCGCAATGGGAAAGTCTATTTTGAGGGAAGTCCGCCCGAAATGGCGGAATCTCGCGACGAGTACTTGCGGCGCTTTTTGATGTAACGATTGAGAACGCATCCCGGACTTTTGCTGAGGAGGAGAACCGATGGCGCAACACAAACAATTGACGTGGACCGATCTCCGAGTTGGATTGTTTGTCCTGGCTGGGGCCGTTCTGCTGACCGTGGTCATCTTCTATGTGACCGGCGGCAGCGGCTGGGGACCGAAGTATCGCCTGCGCACATTCTTGCCGGAAGTGGATGGACTGACGCTCGGAGCGCCCGTGCGCGTGGATGGAGTGGAAGTCGGCAACGTGGAAAAAATATTGATTGCGGCTCCCAAGCCAGGGACTGCCGTGTCGAAAGACCGTAATATCGAGGTCGATCTGCGCCTACAAAAAACCTTCCAAACCTATGTTCGCTCGGATTCCGCGGCGGGACTCATCACCGAGGGGCTTCTAGGCAATCGCTATGTGGACATCGACCGCGGATACGTGGGGCGCGAGCTGCAAAACGACGAGGAAATACCGGGCCGGGAAGAGAAGGCGCTGAAAGAGGTTGTGCAGCGCAGCGCCGACTTGATGGAAAATCTCAATGCGATCACCAAGCAAGCCAGCGCTGTCATGACGGACGTGCGCAACGGCAAGGGCTCGCTGGGCAAGTTCATGGTGGACGAGAGTGCTTACAATCGCCTCAATAGCACACTGGGAAACCTCGACCACATGATGGCCGATATTCAAGCCGGAAAGGGTACGCTCGGCAAACTGGTCACCGACGATGAAATGTACAATCGCGTGAATTCCGTGGCGGGCCGCGCGGACAACGTGCTGGAAGCCGTGCAGAACCAGCAGGGCACGCTCGGCAAGCTCGTCTATGACGCCGGCATCCATGAAAGCGCCCAGAGGCTGATCGACAACAGCAATGCGCTGCTGACGGATGTGCGGGCCGGCAAGGGAACACTCGGAAAGCTGGCCACGGACGATTCCTTGTTCGCGGAGTACAAGCAGGCCGGCGCAAATCTATCCAGCGCTACCGCGAAAATGAATTCCAACCAAAATACTATTGGGAAATTCTTTGACGATCCTAAATTTTACGACAACTTCGCGGGGTTGGCCGGAGACATGCGGCTGCTCATTTCCGATTTTCGAAATGATCCCGAAAAAATTCCTGCACGTAAAGTTGTCTCTGTTCTAGGACATGTTCTCAAACGAAATGATGTGACGCGATTTTTTGTAGCGCGGGCTTCAGCCTGCGGGGGTTAGTCCTTGCAAGGCCCAAACCCCGCAGGCTGAAGCCCGCGCTACAGTCTTTTGGGCAGCAGGAAAACAGCGTGGAATGCCGCCGCGAGTGTCATGATTGCCCCGGCCAGAAAAATGCTGGCCGGGATGCAAATGCGCAAAGGTGGAGAGCGCAAAATAAATTCCCGCGGCACAGAAACACGCCAACAAAGGAAAGCAGATTCGCCGCCGCAATGACGCCGCCCCTTTCCTCTCGCATGGGACGGTGCTGGATGAGGGCGTTGAGCGGCACCGCATAAAAACCGCCGAAAAATCCCAGCAAACAAAGATCTGTGCGCACCGGCCAAATGCCCAGCCCGTGCCGCGAGACAAGAAAGCCGAACACAGACATGCCAATCGCGCCAATCGGAACCAGCCGGGTTTCAATTTTTCCGCGCGAAAGATAGCCGGCGATAAGGCTTCCCACTCCAATGCCGATTCCCACGGCGGCCTGCAGATAGCTGATCTGCGTTTCGTCCACGTGCAGCACATCGTGCCCGTACACGACAATTACGAATTGCAAGCAGCGCGGCCAGAAACCACAGGTAGGTGTTGCCTACCACGGCCCAGCTGAGAACGCCGTCCCTGCGCGATAATCCGCAATTGCCCGCCAAGATCGGCAAACGGATTGGCTTGAAATTTCCGCGCCGGGTTGGCCGCGGGCAGGCGCGAAATTCCCAGGCTGGTGAGCAGTCCGAACAGCGTGAGCCCAAGAAAAATTACGCCGGACCAGAAATGGCGGCCTCGAAAAGTATCGGCCAGAAATCCCGCGAACATCACAGCTGTGATGGACGCGGCAAATGTACCGAGTTCAATGACGCCATTGCCCCAGGAGAGTTTGTATTCCGGAAGCAGTTCAGGAAGCAGCCCGTATTTCGATGGGCCGAAGAGCGCGCCCTGCGTGCTGATCAGAAAAACGGCGGAAGCTTCCATGGTCAGATTTCCCGTGGCCAGTGCGGCTATCGCAAATAGCCCTACGCCGATCTCGAATATTTTTGTGCCGATGGTGACGGAGCGCTTGCTGTAGCGGTCGGCAAAATATCCGCCCGCGAGTGAAAATAAAATGAAGGGGATGGCGAACAGCGCGCCCACCAGCAGAATAAAGCCGTCGCGCTGATCGGAAGGGAAGTTGCGTTCGACGATTAAATAGATGACCAGAAATTTCAGGCCGTTGTCGTTAAACGCTCCCTGAAATTGCGTGACGATCAGACTCCAGAAGCCCAGCCGCCAGTCCGAGGGAAGTTCGAGCGCTTTTGCGTTCGCCGGTGCGCCGGCCGACGGTGCTTGCTTGCCTGCAACGATTGCGTCTTTTGGGGCAGTGGACATTTGGTGGCGCGAGGGGGCGGCCTGTGGATTGAGCGGCTCCTCTCCCTGATGGGCAGTTTAGACAGGGAGCGTCCGGCGGGCAAGGCTTTGGCAAGCGGCGCGTGTCGTGTAGAATCTAGGACACGCCGGAGTGGCGGAATGGCAGACGCGCTCGACTCAAAATCGAGTGGTCGAAAGGCCGTGTGGGTTCGACTCCCTCCTCCGGCACCACCTTTTCTTCAAACTGTTATGTATGGTTCATGGAATTGTTCCGAATACTCGTTCTGAAAAGAGGTTTGCTCATGAGAATCGCTCGCATTGCGGCGCTCGCCGTGGTTTTGGTTTCACCGTTGCTCACTCACGCACAGATGCCCGCGGCCAAGCCTGCGGAGAAGAATGACAAAGCTGCTCAGGAAGTCATCGACTTCAGAAACCGCTACATCGAGGCGGAAGAGAATCGCGACGTGGCCTACCTGGATAAAATTTTGGCCGACGATTTCTTCGCGCTTAATCCGCAGGGCAAATTGTTGGACAAGGCCGGGCAGCTTGGCAAACTTGAAGAGGCCCGACCGCACGCTTAAGGTGTCAAACGCGCGCGAAACCCACGTGCAGTTTTACGCAAATGGAGCTGTGGCTGTTTTGACCGAGCATGTAACGGTCGACGGCCACGACAAGGGCGTTCCGTTTGGTGGCGAGCTGCGATTCCTTCGCGTCTTCGCCAAACAGAATGGAAGTTGGAAGGTCGTGCTGGCGCAGAGTTCCCCCATGCCGGATCAGAAATAGAATTGGCTTTACAGTAGCGCGGGCTTTAGCCTGCGGGGTTTGGGCCTAGCGAGGACTAAAACCCGCAGGCTGAAGCCCGCGCTACAAATTCTGCGGATCCACAAATCAAAGGCTTGCAGCCACGCGAAAACCGTAGTCGGCATACTTCAATTCAGGTGGAATGCTGGAGCGCGCGGAAGTCCGCGTCACCTTGATTTGGTGGCGCCAGGAGCCGCCTCGCGATGCGCGGCGCGTGCTGTGAGGCGGGCCTTGCGGATTGCGCTCCGGTGATACGGCATAGTAAGCGGCGTCGTACCAATCCGCGCACCATTCGTGCACGTTGTCGCCGAGATTGTAAAGGCCGTAGGCATTCGGCGCGTACAATCCCACCGGTTCTGGGCCTGATTTCCAGCGGCTGGCGTAGTCGGGAACTTCTTCAGGAGCGCAGTTGCCCCATGGAAATTCCTGGCCTTCCACGCCACCTCTCGCGGCGCGCTCCCATTCGGCTTCCGTAGGGAGCCGATACTGCCTGTCAAGCACGCGGCTCAACCATTCGCAATACGCGACGGCCTCGAACCACGAAATCGCCGCCACCGGCTGCTCAGGTTTCGAAAAATTTGCATCATTCCACATTGCGGGCGGCGGATGTCCCGTGTCTTTCAAAAAGCGCGCATACTCCGCGTTTGTGGTTTGGTAGGCCGCAAGCTCGAACGCATCGACCCACACGCGATGCGCGGGCCTTTCGTCATCGCGGCCGGCGTCGCAGCCCATTTGAAAATACCCTCCAGGAATGCGCCGCATCTCGGGTTCAGGAATTTGCCGCGCGGAGAATATGTGGGGTTGCCATCTGTGCGGGGCCTCAGTGATATCCGGCCGTGGAGCGCCGCTCAAAGGAAAGCTCTTCGAGAAGTTTTTCGGCGGAGGGTTTTCCGCCCTCCGGCGGCATGATGAGTTTCGATTCGATGCGCCGCACGATTCCGCTGGCCATGTCGTAGCGCACGCCCGCTTCGAGTGCTTCGCGGCGGGTGAGAAACGTTTCCACCAGAGCGAATTCCTCGGGCGTGAGGCGATTCGCTCCATACGAATGCGTGGAAACCTGCGTGGGAGCGCTCCCATTGCAGCGCGACTGATTCGAACGGCTTCTCGTGAACCACCACGGTCCCAGCCACGTAATCGCCCAGGCGCTTGCTCTGCGGGCTGATCCACGCGCACATCACGCCGATTCCGTATGCGAACGGCAATTGGTCAATGATGCGCAGCAGATTGCGGCCCACCGCGTCAATGGCCGTGATGGGCTGGCCGGAATCCTTAATCACCCGGATGTGCGTCAGGCGTTTCCCGGGCGTCTGCCCGTTCCAGATCGATTCGAATAGAATGAAGTAGCCGTACATCAGAACAAAAGAAAACAAAATGGCAATGGCCGCGATCCATGGGCCGACGGATGGAGGAAGGCCACGAAGCTGATCGCGAAAGCCATATCCCAAGTCCGGCACAGCATCAGGCCCAGGACGATCAGGACGGCGATCTGTATCAAGAAATCAATCAGGACAGCGAGGAACCGGCTGCCAATGCCCGCCAGTGGAAATTCAATGGAGGTCTGTTCCGGCGTTTCAATGATAAGCTTTTCGCCGGCGGCCGGATCGTAAGCGGATGGACCTGTTGGGCTCGAGGACATAGATGATTTCCACTCGATGGCTCGCGAAGCGCAAACAGCAGTGGCAGCGACTCGAGCAGCTTGTCGACCGCTCAGGGCGGCGCGGCGTCGTGGCCCTCAATCATGACGAATTGCAGGAACTGGGCCAATTGTACCGCCAAACGGCTTCCGACCTGGCGACGGTCCGCGAGGATATCACGAGCCGTCCGTTCACATCCTATCTCAATCAATTGCTGGCGCGAGCGCACAATTTAATTTACATGGGCAGGCGGCCGAATTGGGGCGGCATTGTGCGTTTCTACGTGCAAACTTACCCGCGCATTTTTCGCGAGACATTTCCGCTGGTGCTGCTCTCGGCTCTAGTTTTTATCGCCGGAGGACTTGCCGGCGCGGTCGTAACGCTGCGCGACCCGGGATTTGCGCACCAGATTCTGGGCCCGGGAATGATTGAAACCATTGAGAAGCGCGAGATGTGGACTCACTCCATCCTGGCCGTGAAACCCATGGCCGCTTCCGGAATCATGACCAACAACATCACCGTGGGATTCATGATGTTCGCCGCGGGAATTACGGCCGGCCTCGGCACTCTTTGGATGTTGATCACGAACGGACTGCTGATGGGAGTGCTGGCCGTGGCCACGGCCCGCGCGGGCATGGCGCTGCAACTTTGGGATTTCGTGGCGGCGCACGGAGCGCTGGAGCTGCCGGCAATTTTTATCGCCGCTGGAGCGGGGCTCGACGATTGCGCGCGGGCTGCTGTTTCCGGGAATTTTGCCGCGCAAGGAATCTTTACGGCAGGCAGGGAGCCAGGGAGTAAAGCTTTTGTTGGGCACCATCCCGTTGCTGGTGGTGGCCGGCGTGATCGAAGCGTTTATCTCTCCGGTAAAAATCGCCACGCCATTAAAGTTTCTGCTTTCGGCGGTGCTGTTTACGGCGCTGGTCGTTTATTTGTCGAGCGGAAGAAAACGGCAAGTGGTGGAAGGGCAGTAGAAGCACGCTGAGCAGTGTTTGTGTGGAGATAAAGTGATCCGTCGAGTCGCATTTGGACTTGCCTCGGCGAGAGGCATACGCCGGCAGTGCCAAATGTGAGTGAGAACTCGATTTGGACGACGCCAGCGGCTGAAGCCAGACTGATTCTACATACGGTACGGCACGGCTGAAGAGCTGCGGAAAAACTCGCACTATGTCATTCCGAAGGGCGGGGTTTGCCCGAGGAATCTGCTGCTTCTTGAAACGCGAGAAGAAAAGCAGATCCCTCGCTTCGCTCGGGATGACAAACAGTACTTTTTCCGCGGCCTGTGAAGCTGTGCCCTACAAAGATTTGACAGTTCTCACACACACTCTACCGAGGCTTTTCTTGCAGCTTTGCACGTTTTGCCACCGCTTCCGCAGTGGGCTACGATGTGCCGTTCCCTCGGGACTTTCTCCGAACTAAATCAGGCTGCGATCCTTTATATCCAGATATTGGTTTACGAGCGACGCGGCCAGCGCGCCGGGCATAAGTTCCATGGCCAGCACGCCGCGCTGCCGGAGGCGCCGCAGCAACAGCTCGCGACGCTGCACCACTTCAATGGCTGCGACGTAGCGGAACATTTCTTCCTCGGACTCCGGGCGGCGCGCCACGCGCTCGTTTAGGTCGGGCTGGCCGATGGCGGCGAATAGCACCAGGTGGCGGCGCGTCATCTGCAGAGCGTATTCCACCACGTCGGGTGTGCCGGCGGTTTCGGCCAAGTCGGTGATCCACACGATTAGGCTGCGGCGATGCTGCTCGGTGAGCAGCGCGCGGGCGGCGCGGCCGTGATCGGCTTCGTACGGTTCGGGATGCACCAGCGCAAGCGACTCGACGATCGAGTGCAGGTGAGATGCGCCGCGCCCGGCCTTGCGATTCTGCTGAATCTCCCGGCCGTATGCGAGGAGTCCCACGCGATCGCCGGAGTGCATGGCCACTTGCGCCAGCGCCAGCGCGGCGTCCACGGCGTAGTCGAGTTTGGACAATCGCAGGGACGCGCCGTCGCGCACAATCTGTTCGCGCAGCAGGCGCCCTGCGTCGAGCACGATCCACACCGTCTGGCTGCGCTCCACCTGAAACACGCGGGTGATGATTTTCGAGCGGCGCGCCGTGGCCGTCCAGCTGATGTTGCGAAATTCATCGCCGGTGCGGTATTCGCGCAGGCTTTCGAATTCGCGGCCCAGTCCGCGCAAGCGCCTGCGCCGCCGCTCCATGGCCACCTGGCGCGTGCGGATCAGGTAAAGCGTCTGCTGCTTGGCTTGCTCAAGATTGGGCAGCACGCGCACGATGGCCGAAGTTTCCGCCACGGCCCAGCGCTCGGCCAGGCGCATGGCGCTCTGGTAGCGCACAAACAATTTGCCGATGGCAAGGTCGCCGCGCTGCGCGGGAAAAATTTCGTACTCTGCGCTGGCCATTCCGCCAGCCGGTGCCGCAAGTTCGACGACGGGAGGTTCGCGGCGCAGGGCTCGCGAAGTCTCGTCGGTCACGCGCGCAAAGACGGCGCGCCGGCCGAAGTTGCGCAATTCCACGTGCACCTTGGAGCGCACGCCGAGCGAGGGCGGGGAATGCCACACGCGCTGCAATTCCAGATCGGCGGGTTTCGCGAGGCGCAGCAAATCCTGAAGCCAGAGCAGCAGAAAGAAGCCATCCCAGACAAACAGCCCGGCAATGAAGCGCGGCGACCACGCGGCAGGCACAACCCAAACCAGTCCGATCAGCAGCGCCACAAAAAATCTTGTGCCGAAGCCGATTCGGAACCGTACCCGTCGCATGCGCTCGCGCGCAGGCAACAGGAGGAATAAATGTGGAACCCGAATTCACTTGGGAACCTCGACTGCCGACAAGATTTCCGCGATCACGGAATCCGCCGTGACGCCTTCCAGGTCAGCTTCCGGCTTGAGCATCAGTCGATGCCGCAGCACGGCGGGCGCGGCGGACTTGACATCGTCGGGAATCAGAAAATCGCGGCCCTCCATTCCGGCTAGCGCGCGGGCCACGAAGAACAGGCCGATGGCAGCGCGCGGACTCGCGCCAAGAGAAAGCGCCGGCCAGTCGCGCGTGCGGCGAATTACGGAGACGATGTATTGGTACAGCGCGGGCTCCACACGCACCTGCGCGATTTCGGCGCGCGCCGCGGCAAGCATAGCCGGGTCGATTGGTTCGAGCGGCAATTGCTCGATCAAGTGCGCGTCGGTCAGTGATTCAAATCGCTTCAGGATGGCCGCTTCGTCTTCCGCGCTGGGATAGTCGATGCGAATTTTCATGAGGAAGCGATCCAGTTGCGCTTCGGGCAGCGGATAGGTTCCCTCAAACTCCACCGGATTTTGCGTTGCGAACACTGTGAAGTTCGGCCCCAGCGGATAGCGCACGCCGTCGATGGTGGCTTGCCGCTCTTCCATCGATTCGAGCAGCGCGGCCTGCGTGCGCGCCGTGGTGCGATTGATTTCGTCCACCAGCAGCAAGTCGGTGAAGATGGGTCCGCGATGCAGCGTGAACGTGCTGGTGGCCAAATTGAAAACGTTGGTGCCGATAACGTCCGCGGGCATCAGGTCCGCCGTGCACTGAACGCGCTGAAATCCCAGCGCGCAAATTCGCGCCAGGGTTTTGACGGTGAGCGTTTTGGCCAGTCCCGGCACGCCTTCCAGCAGTGCGTGGCCGCCGCAGGCCAGCACGATCAAAAGTTGGTCCACAATTTCCTGCTGCCCGACGATGACCTTTGAGAGTTCGGTGCGGATGTGCGTGGTGAGGCGTGAAAGATTTTCCACTTAGCGTTTCTCCTGGTTGGGTCGCGTCTTCAGTCCGAATAAGACTTCGTAGTGTTCCAGCGCTTGCACAATTTTCAATGCGTCAGCACCGTGCACGTCGCGATCTCGCTGCGCTTTTTCAGCGCGCTGCAATGTGTCCATGAATCCAGGCTGTTTCCAACCCAGTCGTTCGCGCACGGCTGCGTCCAGCTGCGCGATGGATGTAGATGGCGCTAGCGCCAGCCGGCGCAGCAGCTGCGTGCGGAATCGCTGGTAGGCCACGCGCACTGCGGCAGAGCCGGCGCTGGCGCGGCGATACAAGTCGCCCACCGTATCGACAAATTCCAACGGAGAAAGCCGCGACACGGTGACCGGCGCATAGAGCGGCCCGCTCCTCCTGGCGAACGCCAGCAAAATGAAGATTGCCACTAAAGCCAGTTGATAAATGGCCCACGGCACCGGCGTCTTCCTGAAATAGTCCCACAGTGATCCGCGATACCCGTGAAAATATTCGTCCCACAATATGGTTGTTTCGCCCGCCGTTAAAGCGGGTCGCGCGGCCTGAATACATCCCAGGAAAAACGGCAAATTTCCATCGCGCGAAATTCCCGAATTGGTGAGCGGAGTGGGAGCGGCCCACCAAAGAACGCGACCTTTTTCGAGCCGCCAGGTCACCACCACGGGCTCTTCGGGCTCGCCGTACAAGGGAACTTGCGCGCCATCGGTGGCCACCCAGCGACTGCTCGCGGACATGCTGATTTTTTCGGCGTTGCGTGTGAATGGGCTGGGAGCGATTGCCGGGAAGGTCTCGGACTTCAAGCCGGAAATCCGAGTAATAGAGGGCGGCTCAACCGTGCCCGTCTCAAGGAAGAGAAAAGGAAAATTGCCGGCGTAGACGATCCAGCCGCCGGAGCGCACGAAGCTGAGCAGTGCGCTGCGTTCCTTCTCATCCGGAAAATCGGTGGGGCCCGCCAGAATCAGAATTGTTCCCTCTGCATCGGGAGGCAATTCGGCGGGAGGCTTTTCCCATCGCTCCGACTTATATCCAAGTTCCTGAAGCAGATGATAGGCAGCCTGCGCGCCGCCGTTGGCCGTGGAATAGGTGGTCGGAATTCCCTGGCCCTCTGCTTCCTCTGGAGCAGGCGCAAAAGTGACCGTCAACGTGATCAACACGAGCAGGATCGCGCCGGCGATCAGCAGAAGCTTGCGGTCGCCCGGGTCTAGGGTAGATGGCATCCCAGAGTCTCCAGTTGGGTGAGGGAATCGCGGAAGTCCGCTTCGGTCGCGATCTGGTATCCATACCAGGTTTTTTCCAGCCGAGAGGTGAGCGTGGAAAGCGCCTGCTGCCGCGTGGCCAGAGTTTCGGGCACAATGGTCCGGCCTTTGCTGAGCGAGCGAAGATATTCGCGCGGAGTTTTAGAGCGGTCGGGCGACAGCGCGCCGAGATCCTGAAGCCGCGCGATGCCCGACCAATAGGCGCAATGGATGGCCATGCGGTAGTCGGCGCGTCCCGCGGCTTCGCGCGCGGCGAACACCCACTCCTGCCAGGACCGCAAAGGGATGGCCGCCGCTTGCAAAGCCATTTCTTCTCCTTCGGCCGAACGAAACCAACGGCGAAAGATCCAGTAGGCGATGAAGACGGCCGCAGCGCAAATTGCGATCCACAGCAAAACGTAGCCGAGGGAAGCCTGCCCGCCGACGCGCCCTAGGATGCGGTCCAGCGCGTCAAGCAGGATTTCGCCGACGCGCCTGCGCATACGGGCCCACCAGGTTTCGCCCGTGACGTGCGCATATTCCGAGCGCGCCAAAATGGCGTTCAATTTCGTGCGCGCGGCATCTGTTTGCTCAGGGGGTTGTCCGGAAAGCGATGAGGTTTCCGCGGCCAGCGAATCGAGATACTGGCGCGCCTGGCCCAGTTGCTGCCTGCGCATTTCGGGCTGCCTCTCCGCTTTGACCAGCCGCGACACGAGCAGGCCGGTCGGCACATCGTAGCGGCGGCCGCCTGCATTGACACTCCATGCTTGCGGAAGCGATTCGCGGAACGCGCGCAGTGTTTCCGTGGACTGGCGGGGAGCCTCCAGTTCCGCCCTTAGCCGCCCAAGTTCCTGGATGAAGGATTGTGGGTCGTAGGCAGGCAGTGGAAGATTGCGCGGACTGTCCGCCGCCCAGTCCGGTCCGAGAGCAGCGACAAGGCAAGCAGGATTGCCGCGAGAACCCGAAGAGTCCGCCAAGCAATGCGAGGCCAAAACCTGTAGCGCCCGCCTTTAGGCGGGCGTTTGCGCGAGGCCACAGTGCCCGCCTGAAGGCGGGCGCTACACAAAGAATCACAAATCATACTTCCACGCGGGAACTGAGGGCCCGCGGCCGGCAGGGAATTGAAGCAAGCGAATCGTTCAGGTCGCATCTCTTCCAAACATGGAGGGCGCGCCACCGGTAACCGGCGGAGGGCGCGGGATCAGCGCCAATCGCCTGCATCATTATTTGCAGGTCGAAGGCTTCCTTGCGAACGCGCAAATCATAATAGAACAACGCGAAGCCGATCGTGCTGACCGGCGCGACAAGGGAACTACCGATGAAACTGCCAACTTGCATGAACACTGTCCAGATAACAAGCATCTGCGTTTGCTTGGCGTAAAAAGCTATGAGAACGATGAACGGCATCTGAAACACAGCAATGATGCCCCATGCCATCGCAAAATAGAGCAGATAAATCATGAAAGCGCGCCCGGCAAAGCCTTTGGTAAGTTCAAAACTCCGGCGGATCGAATCGGAGGGCCAATGTTCTCCAGCAGCGCGGCCGGCGTGGCCACGCAAATGCGGCACATTAAATAAAATCCGGGAATGATGAGCGCTATGAAACCGCCAATCATAGATTAGGCCGCTCAAAAACAGCACGCCAAAAATAGTTCCGGCCTCGCCGCGAACCTGCCTCAAAGACTGGCGAATGGTGGTCTGGGCGCCCTGCGTAAATTTCGGATACGGCAAAAACCGTTGCGCCAACTGAAAAAAGAAATGCCACGACTCCAACGATGAACGCGACAAACCCCAAGAGGCCCCCGCCAGCGGCAACCGCGGCAATCCTTCGCAGGCTGCACCTGGCCGGACGCGGCGGACCGGGCCAATAGGGGAAGCAGTGAAGTCATCAGTTGAACGACGAAGAAAATGGAATATGGAATTGCGGCGATGCCCACGAACAAGAGGAAATGCCGCCGGTACAAGGAAGAAGGTGCGATCCAGCAATTCACCAAGGCTGAGTGGTCGGAGGTCGAGCGTGGCCATGGAGCCTCCTGGCGCCGGCTGGCGCGCGAAAGTGTGTGTACTGTATCAAGAATTGTCGAGGAGTCAAACAGGAAGAGGCGTGCATTGGCAAAGCCCCTGTTCGATTCTTGCGACAGGTGATTCTGTGCAATCGGGCCTGAACCATAAATCATGTCGTGGAACAATCTGGCATCTGACCTTTCCAGCACGCCGCCTGGGATTTCCTGCTCCTGATCTGAACATTTCACGCAGGTGGCGCAGTCCCGGCCACTAGCCCAGGAATCACGAATCTTGAATTAACAATCACGATAACCGAAGAAACCTCTTGCGCGTGTTTGCTCCGCTGCGTAAGATACCGCCGGGTCAAGAAGGTGTGGATCCCGTGCCAAAAGAGAAACCAAAAGTAAATATCGGGGAAGTCATCCGCAGTTATCGCGGACAGCGAGGCCTTTCACAGGGCGATATCGAGCGGCGCACGGGCTTTCTGCGCTGCTACCTTTCTCGCGTGGAGAACGGCCATACGGTGCCGTCTCTCGAAACGCTGGCCAAGATTGCCGAGGCCATGGAAATCGCGCTGGCCGATTTCTTTCCCGGCGCGGAAACGCCACGCGACCGCGACACTCAGAAAATGCTGGGTGAGCTCTCCGAAGACGAAATTCGCTTTCTCTCGGAAATCAAGAAATACAGCACCACTCTTTCCGAGGGCGACAAGCGCCTGGTTCTGGCCATGATTCGCAAAATGGCCACCGTCATTCCGCCCCCGCCGCGCAAAATTGCAGCGCGCCGCTCCGCGTACTAGGTCGTATTTTTCACAATAAATTTCTCACAAAGGATTGAATGTAAGATTCCTGGAGCTGTGTTTTATTTTGTCATTCTGAGCGAAGTGAGAGAATGCTCTCTTTCTTTTTCATGGTCACGGGAACCGAAGAGAGATTCCTCGCTTCGCTCAGAGATGACAAAACGGGGCAGGCAGTCTCTCCTGGGAGATTTCGTTCAAGTGTTTCTACTGCGGACTGTCCTGGGGTTTTCTTGAGGGACAGTTCTTCAGTTCGCAGTTCCGCAGAACTTTCAGCAGGCAAAGCCGGCGGGCCTAGCGCGACGCAGTATTTGCTTTTGCTTTGTCGATAAATCTGGCGTGCTCGACGATGGTTTGGATTATGCGCCCACGCCCAATCACATGATCTCCGCTTCGGGCTTCCACTTCAAAAATCAGCCGCCGTCCGTCGATTTCCAACGAGCCTGGAATTGGCAATGACCGTGCTCCCACGTGCACGGCCTTCAGATGGTCCACCTCAATGCGAATGCCAACAGTGATCGATCCCGGCGGCAAGACCCGGACGCATGGCGCGCGAACTGGCCATCTCCATCATCGCAATCATGGCCGGAGTGGTGAACACGGCCGGCCACTCGGGATCGATGTGAGACAGCGTCCATTCCGGGGAAACAATCCGTTCGCAAGATCCTTCATGCCCGGTTCGATTTTTGCAGGAACGCCGTCGGTCATTGCAGGTTCTCGGTCCCGGCGGCGGATGGATTTTTGGCGAGGGAGGGCTGATTCTTCATGAGGCTGCTCACCACTTCGGTGAGCGTCGTGCCGCACTGCGCCCACAATCGGCGCTTCAGGCTGCAGTAGTCCTGCGAGCCGCCGAAGACATCGGCCATCAGCGCCGCGAAACGTCGGGCTGCGCTCGATGAACTGAATCATGCGCGTGGCCACCGCTCCTCCCAGAAAACGCCCGCGATAGAAGCGCCGCGCGATTCGCGTCGCAAATTCCAGATCGGTGGAAAATGCCTTGCGAATCCGCGCCGGATATTCCGCGGGCCTTAT
Source organism: uncultured Acidobacteriota bacterium (assembly GCA_963825365.1). GTDB lineage: Bacteria > Acidobacteriota > Terriglobia > Acidiferrales > UBA7541 > Palsa-360. Next base: position 210,375 of record CAWGSV010000018.1, read on the forward strand.
CGCGCGATCAGCGCTTCCGCCAGCAGGTCGCCCGAGCGCAGCGCGTAGTAAAGCCCTTCGCCGGTGATGGGATCGACCCAGGCGGCGGCATCGCCCACCAGCGCCCAATTTGCGCCCCACGACTCGGCGCGAGGAAAGCGTCTGCTTCTGCGGCGACGGCAGCACGTGGCTGTAGAATCGCGCGCCCTCGCGGGAAATATTTTCACTCTCCATGAACGCGTGCAGGTGGCGGCGAAGTTCCTGGCTGGTGTGCCGGGCCATGCTGCCGCAAATTCCCACGGAAAGATGATCGCAGCGCGGGAAGGACCACAGATAGCCTTCAAAATGGTGTAGAAATTTCACGCAAATTCCCTCGGCCTGCGCCGGCACGAAATAGCCGAGCGTCATTTCCAGATCGCTGCGCGACAGCGGCCGCGTGCCCGGCAGCAGGGAATTGCGCGCGCCGGCGGCGATGACCACGAAGTCCGCTTCCACCCGGGAATCGCCAATCGACAAATTGGCGCGTTCCCCGACGGTGTCGAATTGATTCACGCGGGAACGAACGACGCGGCATCCGGCCGCCTCGGCGCGTTCGAGCAGAAGTCCGTTCAGCACGGTTCTGGAATAAATGACGATGGGCTGGTCGAGCGCCAGAAGCGCGCGATGTCCCTTGCTGGAAATCAGCTCAACGGTGCGAATCAGTTTTTTGGGATGCGGACCGTTCAGAAGGAAGGGATAGGCTTGAATGGCCTTGTGCGTGAGGCCGCCGCCGCAGGGCTTTTCCCAGGCCAGATGCTCATCGTAAATGGTGACGTTGTATCCGGAGCGGGCCAGCCTCTCCCCACACATGGCGCCGGCCGGTCCTCCACCCACGATCGCGATATCACGCATGCAAATGCCTCGATGAAAAGGGCAGAGCCTGGCAGTGGACCCGGCGCTGGGAAAGAAAGGCTCAACTGTGCGAGGAATTTTTATCCCGCAGTGAGGAACCTCGGCGAGAGTATATCAGAAAAGTTCCGTGGCGCGCCCGCACTCGGTGAAAGTGATATGGACTAACTGCCAACTTGAAGTGGCTGGGAAAATATCGCCCCCACTACTTTTTCAAGAGGTCGGCGCCCTGGCAAAAGGGCAAGAACGAAACGCCCGAGTATTTTGCTGCTACTCAGAAATTTCGGGGAAGTGAGGCCAGACTGGCACGTGTCTTAGGAGAACCCCGCATTTCTGTCAAATTTTGTCCGGTCGGCACAGGCCCTCAACCGTAACGTTTCTATCCAGCTCGGACCCGACACCTCAATCTTAAAGAATTAAAATGTTCGCAAGTAATTGATAGTGCGCTAGTTGCTGGTTCCAGAGGATTGGTCATAGACCTGCAAATCATACAGCACCAGTGATTGTTCAGAGTGTTCCGAATGGAAGCAGTCAGGGTGCAAGGTCCCTTTTGCGTGGACTGTAAACGGTGGAAAGGTTTCAAAAAAATAAATGAAAACGCGGATCAATCAATCGAGCCCAAATCCAGCCGGGATCCACGGACAGTCCAATGGTTTTTCCGTGGTCGAATTAATGATCACTGTGGTCATTGTGCTCATCGTTGCGGGCGTTGCCGTACCCAAATTCATGACCTTAATCCACAACGCCAGGGAGCAGGGCGCGGCAAGCGATTTTGCCAACCTGCTTCAAAAGTGCCGGCTATTCTCAGTCCAGAGCGATGGTTCGTATGGAGTTTATTTCACAACTTCCGGAAACGTAAGTGAAGCGTTTGTGGATACCAAGAAGACCGGCACGCTGGACGCCACCGTCGATCCTATGATCGTAATGGAAAATGAAGTTGTACTCGTCTCCGCGTCGAGCGTCCCTAACACCAGCGCATTGCAAGGGCTATTCCTGCCCACAGGTTCGGGGTTAACAGTTCAAGACGGGTCATCGTCCAGCTCACCCATCGTTTTCAACTCTCGTGGTCTTCCCTGCACAAACGTAACGTATTCCAGTGAAACACTTTGCGTCAGCAACTCCTCGAACTCCACCGCTTTTTGGGTTTTCTTTCAGGATAACGTTACCAATGCGTGGGAAGCCGTCACACTAAGCCCGGCAGGACGAATCCAGAAATGGCGGGCAGTTGGCAGCAGTTGGGCAAAAATGTGAAGTAAAGATGTGAAGAAAATATTTTCCAGGACAATTGCTATGCGACCGAAAAACATTCGCGAGGCTCACTTGAAATACGGATCAGAACGTGGAACGACCTTAATCGAACTCATGATGGCCATGCTGGTACTTGCTATCGGCTTGGGGGCGACCACCATCATGCTTACCGGCTCGATGTACTCCAACAACAAAAGCAGCAGAGATATGACAGCTACTCTACTGGCACAGATGGTGATGGAACAAATCAGCGCTCAGCATGTCTACTCCGATGCAACCATTAACATTACCGACTGCGCGGGCAATAGCTGGACCGTGGCAACCACGCCGGGCGCTGCGGGAACGGGAAGCGGCGCTACTCTGAAATCCGATGGAACCATCGACTTCACACAGGCCTATAGCACCCTGCTCAGCAACAACTACGCAATGCAATACGTGGACTGCTCCACTGCCGGCGGCACGCAAACCACGTATGAAGTCCGCTGGAATGTGATGAACGTTTCGACCAATACGACTTCACGGCTGATCACTTCAGCGGCGCGCGTAATGCCCTCCGACTCGACAAAACTTGGAGGAAGAGTATTCGCATTGCCCGCAAATCTGAGGGGGATCGGCGCGCCCGTTGCCCAATAAAGATCGAAAAAAGGAAAAGAGGATCTGGAAATGAAAGCCATGCGACAACGCGGATTTTCACTTGCGGAATTGATGATCACTGTGGCGATTCTATCCATCGTGGTCGGGGTGGTCATGAGCGGAGTCACGACCATGCAGAAGACCAGCGCATCGCAAGTCAACAAGGTTGACCTCACGCAGCAGGCGCGTGAGTTCATGGATCAGATCGTCAACGACATTCACCAGGCAGGCTACCCGGGCTTGAATATGTTCGATCCCGCGTCGGTGAATACAACGGATTGCACGGTTGCCGCGGATGTGAATGTGGCGTGCGGGCTGGTCAGCGTTTCGTCCACGGCACTTCAGTTTGAAGGCGATATCGACGGTACGGGCGTGAGCGAAATTTTCATTCAATTGTATAACCCCAATGGCACATGCCCTTGCACGCTGCGGCGCGGGACGGTTACCAAGGCGCAGTACCAGGCGGGTACCACGCCGCTGTACTACACCGAAGTGGACAATGTGATGAACATATCCGTATTCCAAGCTTTCGCGTACGACGGCACCACCATCGCGTTACCCGCGAACCATGCAGGAGCGAATTTGCCAAACATCCTGGCCATCGGAATCACACTCTTCGTGCAGGCCCCGGCGCCGGATCAGCAAACAGGGGTCTATCCCACGGTCACCATGGTGGCCACGGCAAAAATCAGCAATATTCAGAGTTTATGAAGCGCGGGAAAATATTAATGGCTAATCAATGCTGTCCCATTATAAGTGGAATAGTTTCAGTTGTGTACGAGGATTGGCGGCCTCGAAGTTGTTGGCAACTTGAGAAAACCCTGATAATAGTGGGGTTTTCTCGAAAAGAGTGATGCTTAAGACCTGTAGGATTTTGTAGAGACTCAAATCCAGTTGGGACTGTTTTTTGACAATGGCCACAAGCACGTAGACGGTGATGGCCACCCAGATTTGGGTTTTGACCGCGTTTTCCGAAGTGCCGAAGAACGACCGGATATGAAGGTGCTGTTTGATCCAACGAAAGAACAGTTCCACGTCCCAGCGTGCGCGATACAGATCGGCGATGGTAAGGGCGGGCAGATGAAAATTGTTGGTCAGAAAAATCAGTCGCAGATCTTTCTCGGCGTCGAAGTAATGGATGCGCCGCAGCGGATCGGGATACAACTGCGCGGTCCTGGGCCCCGTGAGCTGAATGGTTTGATCGGATCGCACCCCGGTCCAGCGGCGGACCGGCCGCCAGTCGCGTCGCCAGAATTGCGTGTTGTGCTTGGCGCGCGTGATGAAAAAGGCGCAACTTTGTTTGAGCATGTAAAGCCGCGCGAAATCCAAATAGCCGCGGTCGAGCAGATAAAACGCTCCGGCTTCGGGCTGCAGTTGATCGAGAATGCGAACATCGTGCACCGCGCCGCTGGTCACATAAACATTGGTCGGAATGCTGCCGCGCAGATCGAGCAGCGTGTGCACTTTGACCGCGCTTTTGTGGCGGCGGAACTGCGCCCAGGGAAACAGCGACAAACACAAATCGATGGTCGTGGAATCGAGCGCGTAAATGGTCTGGTCCAACTCCACCGCGAACGGTTCGTCGCGATACAGCGGGCGAGCTTGAGCGATGAGCACTCTGGCGAAATCGGCAAAGATGCGCCAGTTGCGTTTCAGGTTGGCGTGCGCCAGAGTGTTGCGCGAGATGAGTCCGCGAAATCCCATGTGATACAGCTTGGCGCGTTGCGAACGCAAACACGCTTCGATGTCGCGCAGACTTTCGCGGTAGGTGAGTTGAGCAAAGGCCAGGCAAAGAAACTGATCCCAGCAAGAAAACTCTTTGACATAGCGATCGCCTTGGTAGCGATCGACGCAAACTTGAAATTGGTAGGTCGGCAGAAAATCCAGGAGCTGAGAGAAAATAGTTCGGCCAAGATTCATCGACTGCCTCCGCGACAAGCTGGGAAGCAGTAGAATGGCACCGAGAGAGCAGCAAATCATTGAAATCAAAAAATCTCAAAATGGCACCTTACCGTTGTTCTGTCAGACAGTTACACGGAAATACTTGAGTGTTCTTGGGACAGTATTGATGGCTAATAACAAACGTAAAAAGGACCTGACCATTATGAAGAAAAATAGAGGGAACGCAGAACGCGGGATTGCCATGCTTTATACGATCTTTGCGCTGCTCTTGCTCGGGGCCATGGCCAGTGCGCTTACGTTTACGGCTAGTCTGGAAAGCTCGGTCAATTCCAACTATCGCCAGGAGCAGATCGCCTATTTTGGCGCCAAGGCAGGGCTCGAGGAACTGAGGGCGCGAGTGATGCCGACGGACCCCAATTCAATTTTCTCGGCGCTTCAGATTACCGCTCCAACAGCCACAAACAATTCGATCGTATATATTATTAACCCAGGATCCGGTGCGGCGACTACCGTGCAGCCATGGAGCTCCACAAGCACAACCTTTCCGGACGATGAGCTTTGCCACGACAATTATTCCGGCCTCTACTTATCTACGACGGCCTTTGCTCCGGGCGTCCCGTGCAGTGGTTCGGCCATGCTGCCGACCGGGACAACGTGGTATACGTCCTACACTAGCCAGCTTCCTTTTAACGGCACATCCGCCGCTCTGCCCTTCAAGTGGGCTCGCATTTCTCCCAAAGTGAATTATTCGGCAAGCTATCTGAATTTGACCGGTTCCACTCCGGCAATCAGCTATTACAAAAATACCACCACGACCGGCTATACCAGTTCCACTCTACTTTGCTGGAACGGCGTGGCGGAGGTTCCATTGCTTACGACCGCGATTCCGCAGCTTTGCAGTTCGATGCTAAACTCTTCGCAGAGCCCAATGACCCCCGTTTACCTTCTCACTTCATTGGGTGTCAGCCCTTTGGGTGCGCGCAAAATGGTGCAGGCGGAAGTTGCTTTGACCCCTACGCCGCCCTTTATATATGGGCTGTTCGCAACTGGAACCGCTTGCCCGGCCATCTCCTTTTCCGGCAATAACCCGTCGACCGATAGCTACACCAGCTCAGGCGGAGGGACTTACTCTAGCACGCACACCAACACGGGCGGGGACATCGGGTCAAATGGCGGAGTTGCTGTCGGTAATGGCAACGTCTATGGGGTTGTAGGTGTGACCTCAACTTGCGGGACCCCGGTTTCAGTTGGTTCAAATGGCACCATGTTGGGCACTGTGGCGTGCCCAAGCGGCAACGTCGCGGCTTGCTTTTTGCCCGCTGCTTATTCGTTCTCCATTCCCACGACACCTTCCAACGTTCCAACCACTTCCACCACGCCCTCAAGTTGTGGCTCTGGCGGCAATAAACACGATTGTTTGGTCCCAGGAACCTACGGCAACATATCAATCACCAAAGCACTTACTCTGGCGCCCGGAATCTACAACATCAACAGTCTTTCCATGACAGGTAATGCAGGAATCACGGTGAGTCCGGCGGGAGCTGTAACAATTAATGTGGTGGGCTCAGGCCAATCGAACCCAATTGCGATCGCCGGCAACGGCATCATCGACGACGCCAAAGCGAATGATTTCATCATCAATTACGCCGGAACGGGCACGGTCAGCGTTGCCGGCAATGGAGACTCCACGGCGATCCTGAATGCGCCAAACGCGACGATGACTCAGCAAGGAAATGGCAACTGGTATGGCTCAATCGTGGCAAACAACATCAGCCTCGGCGGGAACGCCTTCTTCCATTACGACAGGAACTCCTCCCTGGCGCCCACGAACAACGGGTACTTCAGCTTAATCAGCTACCGCGAAATCGGCTATTGACGCGGTACTCTTGCGTCCCTGAAGTGGAATAGGCTTCAGCCTGCGCGGTTTTATGCCAAGCACACTTGAACGTGCTTGAACCAAAACCGCACAGGCTGAAGCCTATGCCACGAATTCTCCAGAATGTTTGCCTTCGTAAATCGTCTTCTAGTGGTTGGGAATTTCCACGGCCGCCGTAATTACGCACACCCACAGCAAAATTTCCGCCAGCCCCGCGAGCTTTGCGATGCCCGGTGTGTCCTCTGTTGCTCCCCAGTCGCGCGCCTTGCTCTGCACGAAAATGTGCAAGAGCAAAGCCGTCGGAACAAAAATTCCCAGTTTCCATTGAAACGCAATGTTCAGCAGAAAGGTCGACGCGGTCGAGGAAAATAGCAGAAAGCCGCCGAGAACTACAATGCAGAAGCCGATCCAATTCCATGCGAATAAATCTTCCCGAAGCTGTGCGGCCGTTTCTCGCTTCTTGCCCACGCCAAGCAGGCGCAAATCCAACGCCAGGTTTGTTCCCAGCCAAATTGACAGGCCGGTGAAATGAATCAGCTGCGTGAACGGGTACGCCCACAGCGAAGTGCGCACTCCGATTCCCCACGGAGTTCCTTCAAGCCATTTTGCGAAGCTCATCAGTAGTCCGAACATATGGCGCTGTCCTCTTTTCTTTGTAGCGCCCGCCTTCAGGCGGGCACCTTAAGCTCAAGCACATGCCCGTCCGCCTCGGCGGACGAGCGCGACATGGCCTTGCGCTGCGCATTTACTGAGGTGCTTATCCCAGGCCTTCCATGGCGGGAATTTCCGACGCGCTCAAAATCGTCAATATCCACAGCAGCAGCGCGATCCCGGCAATTACTTTTGCCGAGGTCGGGATTTCCGGCAGAGAAGCCCATTTGGGAATGCCGCGCTGCACGACGACTGCGAATGCGATGGAAACAATGATCATCACCAGCTTCACATGAAATACAGGATCGGGCGCCCAATCTCCGGCATCCGCCGTAAACATGAGAAATCCCGAGACAAGAGCCACGACCAGGCCCGTCCACGCCCAGGGAAATATCTGCGCGGAAAGTTCAGCGAGATTTCGTTTGCGAGCCGCCACGCCCATCACTCTTAGGTCCACCACCGCCAGCGACCCGATAAACCAAAACATGGTCAGGTAATGAATGACGGAAACGCTTGCGTACATCCAACCTGTGGTGCTGAAAGTCTTCACCCATGCCATTTGTTCCAGTGCTTCCCACATCGTGCGGCCTCCTGATTGATCGCTTTGCCGTAATTCATTTGCACACTTACGCCGTTGCAACGAAAGAGTAGACGCAACCAGCCCTTTTCCGTTGCCACCCAAATTGAATAGAACCCTATCTCGAAACAGCGTGAGCATCCGTGACTTGTGTCACAAATGCAAGGCAAATTCGAATGCCATGATTGCGTCCCTTCGATTTGCCTTCAATCCCTTTGCCGGAACATTTGGATGCCAAGGTATCGGTCTTCCTGGCAGCAGACAAGCTATCTTTTGGCCATATTGTTGGCCACCCAAGATAGTTTCCGCTTGCATATCACAGGAGCGCTCCGACGTTCAACGTAAATTCACAAGGCAAACGCGGCGCCAACTATTTGCGCGAGAGGCTGGCTGCCACTTATGACCATCTGAGAGACCATAATTGAGATGTGCTTATACCCCCAAAGCAATCAACTCCGTCTTGCGCTTGCCGAGGCGGCGCGCGCCTTTCTCCGTAACCACGATGGAGTCGCCGAATTCCGCCGGCGTGGGAGTTTGCTTGACCGGCACGCTTGGTTTTAAGTCAAAAACCATGCCGGCCTGGAAGAGCAGATCGTCGCCGCCTTCCATGCGGCCGGGGCCACAGCGCGGCAGGTCTGCCAAGCCGCCGGAATGAATCAGCACGCCGCCGGGCCGGGCCACGCCGCGAGCCTTCAATTTCTCGCCGCAGTAGTCGCAGAATTCCTTGACGCTTTTTCCTGGAGCAACCTTATCCAGTAAATCATGGAATAGGTCGAGAGAATATTGCCCTGCCGCGGCCCAATCCGCGGGCGCTGGAGAACCCAGCAGCACGGAGTGGTTCACCTGCGAGCCGTATCCGAGGACCGATCCCGAGCACTCCTGCCCCAAAATTTGCCCCGCGCCAAACACATCGTCCAGCGGAAAGCCGAAGCTGGCATTGCCCGATCCTCGCGTGCTGATGCTCAATCTCCAGGGGCGCTCGCCGGAGGCCTGCACCATGGCGGCATACATTTTCAGCCACACGTCGCGATGAACTGCGCCGGGCCGGGCCGAGTCCAGCATGGCCTGCATTCCGGCCTCACTGACTTCCGTGGCTTTTTCCAGCACCGCGATCTCCTCGGCGCTGTGCACCAGCTTTACGCGCCAGAGAATGTCTGCGGCCGATTCAAATTGTGCCTGCGGAAACGCTTTTCGAACGCGATCATACGTCGTATAAATCATCGAGCCTTCCGCGTTTCGAAAGAGGTTCCCCAGCGAACCCACGCCGATACGCGCGGAATCCAACTTCTTTTCTTTCAGGTAATCGATAATGGCGGGTGACCACTGCCCCTCTTCATCCGAAAAGCGCACTTCGATGTCCGGCGCGTTTTCCGCAAATAGCGTGGTCAGCACCAGGCCGGGGATAGGACGTTTATCCGCCAGCAGGGAACCGATGCGGTTGGAGATCGCGGTGACTTTTCCTTCCGCAGGGACCATCACCCATCCTGCGGGAATTCCCACGAGATATTGCACGTCCGCGTCGCCGTCCTGCCGGTCGTGAATCATGGCCTGCGTGCTGTGTTGCGGCACGATCAAGCAATCAAAATGATTTTCCTTCATTGCCTGGCGCACATTTTTCCAGCGCCGGCGAAACTCTTCAGAGGACCACGCCTTTGGCATGGACGTGGGTGAGAGCGCTCGCTTCGCAGTTCCTTCTGCGTTGCCCTGCGCTGTGGCCGCAGCAGCCTGCGGCGGCTTGCTCCAGGCCGGGAGAGCTGCTCCAGCAAGCGAGACTGCTACGCCGGACGATGCGCCCAGAAGTAAATCTCTGCGTGACAAGCGATCGGAAAGTTTCGAGCTTGGAAGTGTTTTCTTCATATTTTTCTCCATCATAAATAGCAGCCGAAATATTAACCGACACAGACATCGTGAGAATCCGCCTGCAATCTTGTGAATGGGATCTCTCGTTTGCGAATCGTATGCCTCTTCCGCCGTGGACACAACCAAATTGCAGCGGGAAAAGGTGCGAGTCCAACGGGCAAACGCAGAGCTTGGTGGTTCCACAAGGATGGGTTTAGAATGCGACGAGGTAGCACAAACATCTTCCGTCGAAAATCAGCCCGAATACTCACATCGCAAAAGGAGCGTTATGGCCAAGAAGAAGATCGATCCGCTGAATAAGAAGCAATATGGTTCCGTTACAGCAATGCTAACGGTAACTGACGTGAAAGCCGCAGCAGACTTTTATCAAAAGGCCCTCGGATTTACCAAACGGGGAATTATGAATGGTCCAGATGGCAAAGCGGTCCATGCCGAGCTCACTCTTCGGGGTACTACATTAATGTTGGGGCCGGAAATGCCGCAGATGGGCGCCCGCGCCGCCAAAACCATCGGCGCATCGCCGACCAGTTTGTATCTGCTGACGGAAAATGTGGACAAGGTGGTGGCCAAGGCCCTTAAGCTTGGGGCTACGTCAAAGGGATCGGTGATGGATATGTTTTGGGGCGATCGGACTGGGACCATTGTCGATCTCGATGGTTACACTTGGATGGTCGCTACCCACATTGCAGAACCCACTCCTAAGGAAATGCAACAGAAGATGAAGGAACAAATGGCCAGCCGGCCCCAAGCCCAGGCTGCAAGCGGCTCCTGAGGAACGCCTCTCAAGCGCTGGGGATTTCACATAACCCGATAGCTTCGGAATAAAGGGCTTCTCGGAAAGCGGCTTTTTCATCATTTGCCGCGCCCCGAGAAGCCCCGTACGCTATGCCGCTGATTTCTCCCAACCTTCAAATTCGCCGAGAAAGCGATGGCGAATTTCCGACGCTCCGCACTGCCGCGCTGAAGGCCTTCCAGATGCGCAAATTTCCAGCGGCTTCTTCCAGCATTCGTTCGGGATGAAATTGCAGGCCGACGACGAACTTGGCCTTCGGATCGTAAAAGCCCTCCACGAGCCCGTCCTCGGCGTAAGCAATGGGCTTGAACCGGCGCGCCAAGATCGCGGATCCCCTGATGGTGGTAACTATTTACCTGCATCGATTTTCGCTGGTACCAATTTTCCAGTGGGCTTGCCTCGACGAAGGAAATCGGGTGACGGTAGGCATCGTAATGTTCGTGATTAATATGCTGCACGGAGGACTTCTTTTCTTTTTGCACATCGCCGTACAGCGTTCCCCCGCAAACAACATTCAGTAGTTGCGATCCGCGGCAGATTCCCAGGATCGGGAGTTTTTTGCGCAAGGCCTGGCGGATAAGTTTGATTTCTATTTTGTCTTTCAAAGCATGGGTCTTCTCAAGGTACTCAAAATTCTCAGGCAGGGCTTTGTAGCGTTTCGGTTCGATGTCTTCGCCCTCCACCAGCAGAAGGCCCTTCATTTCCGCCATGTATTCGGGAAGGCAAGAGAAGGCGCCTTCCACAACGGGGACCATGACCGGCAGAATGCCCATGCGGATCAGAAGAGCAAGGTGATATTCCCCAACGTAATCGATGTACTTATGTTTGCGAACTGTCCTGCGGGAAACAACTAGAACGGATGGGCGCTTCATGGGAATAAAATGTGCAGCGCCTCGACCAGCAGGGAATCCTTTTCGGCGCCTTGCGAAGCAACACGGATGTGAAAATCGTCCATACCTACTTTATTGGAACAGTCCCGCACATACATGCCGTGCTCTTTCAATAAAAGCCCCTGAAGCTTGGTGGCGGTCATGTCGCGCTTGATCTTGATGAGAATGAAATTGGCTCCGGTGGGATATACATCGATTCCCGGGACCGCGCGCAAATCGTTATAGAGCTGGCGAACGTCGCCGATCAATCGTCTTCGGGCTTCTTGATATGCGTCGTCGGTTGACGGCAAGCATGGACAGAAAATATTGCGCCAGCGTGTTTATGTTCCACGTGGGAATGAATTGCCTCATGCGATTCAAGACGAAAAGATTGCTGCTGTAACAGTAGCCGAGGCGCAGGCCCGGCACGCCGCAATGCTTGCTCATGCTGCGCACCAGCAGCAGATTGGAGAATTTGTCGGCTACCTGTAAAAGACTCGGGACGGGGTCTCCAGCGAAATCGATGAACGATTCATCGACGATGACCAGTTCCATGTCCTTGGCGCGATGCAACAAATCGATCATCTCATCGAGCGATAAAAGCTGGCCGGTAGGGTTGCCGGGGTTGATCACAACAAGCGCTTTCAGCCCGCGCCGGCGCACCCAGGCAAGATAATCCGGAAGATGCAGCCTGTAGTTTACTTCCGGACGCATCACATACAACTCGGCGTCACGCTGATCCTTGAGCTTTTCGATGTACTCGCCAAAGGTCGGCACGGGGATGGCAATGCGGTCGATCAGCGTGGTGTTGATGAGCACGATCAGTTCGGTGGCGCCGTTGCCAATGATCAAATTGTCCGGATTGACGTGCAGCACTTCTGACAAATACTTTTGGCTGGTTGCCGGGTTGCTGGTGGGATAGGACTTGATCAGGTTCGGGAAATTCTCCTTTAAGTCGTTGAGCATCTCGGGCGTGGGGTAATACGGGTTGGCGATGAAGCAGAAATCGATTATTTCCTTGGCCCTCTCGTAGCCCACCAGGTCCGCCAGGGACGGCGAATGCGATGTTTCATAGAATAGATGCTTCCTATGTTGCTCCGGCTCGACCGCGGATCTCACTGGTTCCACATTTTTATTTCTAACATCCTCACATTTTGCTTACAAGGCCTCTTTTTAGGGAGGGAGGGCTTGTTATGTTACCACCCGGTGGGGTGAAGATTGAGTTCCGCGAGGCGGGCCACAGGAAGAAGGCCTGTGCGCACGGTCATACCGGGAGTTGCGCTGAGTGCAATTAGCGAGCCTGCTGACACTCTATGGAATTGAAATCTCTGTGCTGCAGGTGTGGACGGCGGTGGCGCTGCGCCAGTTTTTGCCAGACATCTGTGCAGACAGGTGGCGGCCGTTGCCTTGCTCGTAAGCATGAATTTGCTGCTGCCATTCTTTTACGGCAATGGCGCGGTCATTGTTTCCGGGCATTTCCGCGACGCCTGCCTCGACGCTGGCCCGGCCATTCACATCTGACGCCAACTTCTTCAAGTCTTGCGTGTGTTTCTCTCCGCGATCGACGAACCAGACCTCGTTGTGATCTCTCTGCGCACGCACGGTGACCGGAGTCAGATTCATTTTCCGAAGTGTGGCGATAGTGGTGTCCGGAGATTGCTGCGTCTTGATGATCCATAGCCGGTCGCCGCCACCGGCTTCATCCAGAAACAACAAAATAAATTCCTGCCGCGAATAAAGTCCAAGCAGCGCGGCCAGATATTCGGATGTTTTCTGGTCCAGGTTGGTTTCCAGGATGAACGCGTTTTCCGAGGATACATCGTAGACGCCCAAACTATCGGCAATCTCAACTGAGCGGGTCATCGTGCAAGCCGCGCGGTCCGCGACTGCGGTGGCGTTGAGTTGCTCGAAAGAGGTTAGGCGCGTCTTCGCCACGTCGTCGCTGAGCGATTCCTGTTTGTTGGGGCTGGCGAAAAGGAAAATTCGGTTCGCGGCTGGAGCGGGAGTTGAAGTAACAGACGCCGCCGGAAACACAAGCGCGACAGCAATCAGCACACGAAATAATATTGTGCGGTTCTGCTTCAAGGTTTCACACTGATGCGGTGCGGTTCGGCTGGCGGCAACGAGCGATGATTCGCGAAATAAGATGTCAACGCATCCAGGTCCAGCGGGCCGCCGATCAAATCGCTCCCTTTCTTCAGCACGTAGAATTGATCGCCGCCGTCGGCCAGATAATTATTCACCGTGACGCGGTATTGCGCAGAGGGATCGACCGCTGCGCCATTAATTTTAATTGTGCCGGCATCGACCTTGTCGCAGGGCGCGCCTTCCGGATTCCACGTGTATGAAAAACCCTCGGAAACTTGCAGGATTCTGTTGGTTGGGGGCGGGGAAGCATTGCCTGCTGGAAAATCCAGAGCGCAGCCCTTGAACTGTTCCTCGAGCAACGTTTTAATTTGCGCGCCGATGAGGGTCATGGTGACTAGATTGTTTCCAAACGGCTGCACGGGAAACAGTTTTCCGTAGGTTACGCTTCCGTCTTTGACTCCCGGCGCGTTCGACGCAAAATAGATATCCGTGCGAATTCCGCCTTCGTTCATGAAGGCCGCCACGGCGCCGCCGGAAGCGCTGGACTTTGTGGCCTCCAACTCCGCGTCGGCGATCAGATCGCCCAGCGAGCTTTCGCCGGATGGGCTAAGCGCTTTGGTGATGTCCGCAGCGATCGATCCCACTTCGCGGTTTGTGACAGGGGCCGCTAGTGCGGCGTATCGGTCCACGCTGGTCTTGAGCGCTGCGTCCACCACGATCCCAGCCGCGTTCGTTCGATCCACCACGATGTTCCGTGCCGCCACGTTCGTCACATCTTTCGTTTTTGTATCGATGCTCACATCGATGTCCGTAACCAGTCGGCCGTAGGATGCAGCGCTGGTGACCGCGATCTTGCGTCCGGCGCTGTTGGGAATCCGGCAGATGTAGGGCTGATGCGTGTGCGCGGAGATGACCAGGTCCACGGCATCGTCGAGCTTGCCGACAATGGCCTCGATGGGAGTCCCGCTCAGGCCGCCCTCGCAGGCGTTGATGTCAGGCGTGCCTCGTGTCGTCTGGTTGCCGCCCTGGTGGATGAGAACCACGAAGCTCTCGATGCCTTGCTTGCGTAGTTTGCGCACAATCCCGTTGATGGAATCTGCTTCGTCGTCAAATCGCAATCCGGCCACGCCGCTGGGGACCACCATTGTGGGCGTCTGCTTCAAGGTTAGCCCTATGAACGCCACTTTGACGCCGTTGTAGGTCTTGAGGGCGTAGCCCGGAAAAAGCGTCTTGCCCGTGGAAGTGTCGAACACGTTGGCGGCCAGGAATTGGAATTTCGCGCCCCCGAATGTTGCCGGGACACCTTCTTTTTCCTCGCACTTGATTCCATCCGGTTTGAAGCAGCCTCCGTTTTGCATGCGCAACAGTTCTTGCTTGCCTTTGTCGAATTCGTGGTTGCCCACGGCATTCAACTCCAGCCCAAGCCGGTTCATGGCATCGATGGTGTCCTGATCATGAAACAGGGCGGAAACCAGGGGGCTTGCGCCGATCAGGTCGCCGGCCGAGACCACCACGTTGTTGGGATTCTCGCTCTTCAATTGTTTGATATATCCCGCCAGGAAATCCACGCCGCCAGCATCCACGTTCGGAGACTGCGCATTTGCCCTGATTTTTCCGGGGGACTGCAGGTTACCGTGGAAGTCGTTGAATGCGATGATCTTTAACTTGATCTCATCCGCGCGAGCGGCGCTAAGCACTACCAGACTGAAGACAATGGCGTAAGCCAGCTGGCGCAATCGCATAAATTTCTCCCGTGCTTGTGACTCTACAGTCTAAAGTAGCACAGGCACTCCTGCCTGTGCGGGTTTCTACGTGTTGGGCGCATCCACAAAGTGATCAATCGCGAAAACCGCACAGGCAGGAGTGCCTGTGCTACTAAAATCATCCACTACTCGAAATTTCCGCAGCCTGTTCCGCCTAAGAACATGGAAGCCGTTCGCATGATAGTATGAAGAGGAAGTTTTTGCAGATGGCCGCGGGTGAATTTCGCGCGCGCTGCATCGTTCATGGGAAAAATTGTTTCGCAGGATGAACTCATTCAGATGACCGCGCGCGAAAAGCGCGGCGGCCGTCGTAGTTGTGTTCACCAACGGATGTTTCGATCTGCTGCATCCGGGCCATGTGCGGTGCCTGGCGGAGGCGCGCGCGCTGGGCGATCTGCTGGTCGTGGCCGTCAATAGCGATCGCAGCGTTCGCGGCAACAAGGGCCCCGAACGTCCGCTCGTGCCGCAGCAGGATCGCGCCGAAGTTCTGGCCGCGCTTGCTTCCGTCGATTACGTGACGATTTTTGATGAGCCGACTCCTCGCGAACTGATTTCTCGCGTGCTTCCGAATGTTCTGGTGAAGGGCGCGGACTGGGCGCTCGAGCAAGTCGCCGGACGCGAAGAAGTCGAAGCCGCCGGCGGCCGCGTGGTTTCCATTCCACTCGCGCCGGGATATTCCACCACAAATCTCGTGGAGAAAATTCGCAAGCAGCATGACCCGGACGATGCCAGACGGCGGCGGGCCGCGTCGGCAATCCGACCACACCTAAATCATGATTCTGCCATCGGTTTCGGAAACTCTGGCGTCGGTCAGCCGGCATCCCGCGCTGGAGTCCGCGATTTCGGCGCTGCGCCAGGGAACGGCGCGCGAGCGGCTGGCCGGACTGACCGACACCGCCAAGGCCTTGCTCGCGGCCAGGTTGCCGCCGAACTTCGCCGCCCCATGGTCGTGCTGGTCGCATCGGGCGCGCGCGCCGAAGCGTTGGCCGCATCGCTGCAATTTTTTTACAGCGCGCTCGCCGGGCAGGAAGCTACCGAAGTGACCGTCCTTCCGGCTATGGACGTGTTGCCCTGGCAGGACGCCGCGCCTCACGCGGAAATTCTGGAGACTCGCGCGGTCACTTTGTGGCGCTATGCCACCGGACTGGCTCGCGTGGTGGTTGCGCCGATTGCCGCGGCTCGCATGCGTCTCGCCGACGCGGCATATTATGCGGAGCAGGCTCGCACGCTCGCGCGGGAAGATAGTCGTTTCGCTCGACGATCTGGTGGCGCATCTCCGGCGCGTGGGCTACGAATCCCACGACATGGTGGAGATGCCCGGCCAATTCACGGTTCGCGGAGGAATCGTCGATGTGTTTCCCGCGGAGGCCGAGCGTCCCGTGCGCCTGGAATTTTTCGGCGATTCGGTCGAATCCCTGCGCGAGTTCGATCCGAACACGCAGCGTTCGGTGCGTCCCATCGACCGCGTGACGCTTCCGCCGCTCCTCGAACAGCCCGCGAATGGTTTCGGCGTTGGACGGACGGAATTCCGCACGGATCGCGCAAACGATGCCGCCGGCGCATTCTCTGTTCGATTTGCGTGAAGATACCGTCGATCCTGCTGGATGAGCCGGATGCGATCGAGGAAGCCGCCCGCGAATTTCTGGAAAGCGCGGCGGAAGACCTCGAATCGAGCACGAGCGAATTCGCTGGACGTAATGTTCGCTTATTATTTCACCGACGATTGGGACGACAGCTCTCTCGCGCCATCCGCGCCTGGAACTGGAACACCTCGGCCTGACGCGCGAGGAAGCCGAATCGCACACGATTCAAACGCAGCCCACCACGCGTTTTCACGGCAACGTGCCCGGCATTCATGGCGGAGGCGCGCGCGCGGATTGCCGCCGGGCGAGCGCGTCCTGCTGGCGGCCGGAAACCTCGGCGAACTGGAACGCTACGTCGATCTTTGCCACGAGTACGAAGTTCCTTACCGTCTCGGCGAAATTGAAGAAAGCGCCACCAGCGCGCGCCTCGCCGAGGATTCCACGGCCGGCAGCGTTCCCGCGATCGTGCTGTGCCGCGCGCCGTTCACCGACGGCGTGGTTTTTCTGGATGCGCGCGTGACGATCTACGGAACCGGCGACCTGTTTGAAACGATGCCTGCGGGCGCGGCGTCCAAGCGCCGGCCCAAGACGGCCAGTTTCTTCAGCGATTTTTCGGAACTGAAGCCCGGCGATTACGTCGTTCACGTCGATCACGGCATCGGCCAGTTTGAAGGGCTTGCACCAGATCGAAAATGGCGGCGCGCGCGGCGAGTTCATGCGCCTGCGCTATGCGGACGATGCGCGCCTGTACGTGCCGCTCGAACGCCTGGACCTGGTGCAGAGCTATCGCGCCGTCGAGGGCGCGAAGCCCGTTCTCGACAAGCTGGGCGGCAGCACCTGGACGGCGCGAAAGGCGCGCGTACGCAAGTCGGTCGAGGACATGGCCGACAAACTTGTTGAAGATTTACGCCGAGACGAAAAGCGGGAGAGGGCTTCGCGTTTTCGCCGGACGGCGAGTTTCAGCGGGAATTTGAAGATGCCTTTGAATTTGAGGAAACGCCGGACCAGGCCATCGCCATCGCCGACGTGAAGCGCGACATGGAGCGCCCGCAGCCGATGGATCGCCTGCTGTGCGGCGACGTGGGCTACGGCAAGACGGAAGTGGCCATGCGCGCGGCGTTCAAGGCGGTCACCGACTCCAAGCAAGTCGCCGTGCTCGCGCCCACGACCGTGCTCGCGTTCCAGCATTACGAAACATTTCGCCGGCGCTTTGCCGCATTCCCCGTAAAAGTCGACATGCTCAGCCGGTTTCGCACGCCGCGCGAGCAGAAGGAAGTCTCTGGCGCGAGTGGAAACTGGCAAGGTGGACATCGTCATCGGCACGCACCGGCTGCTTTCGCAAGGACGTCAAATTTCACGATCTCGGCCTGCTGATCGTGGACGAGGAGCAGCGCTTCGGCGTCGCGCACAAGGAACGCCTGAAGGAACTGAAGCTCAACGTCGACGTGCTGACGCTTTCCGCGACTCCCATTCCGCGCACGCTGAACATGTCGCTGGTCGGCCTTCGCGACATGAGCGTGATCGAGACGCCTCCGAAGGATCGCCTGGCGATTCAAACCGTGGTCGCGCCATTTTCCGAATCGCTGGTTCGCCGCGCGATTGACGAGGAAATGTCGCGGCGACGGGCCAGGTTTTCTTCGTGCACAACCGCGTGGAGACGATTTACTCGCATCGCCGATCTGGTGGGCAAGCTGGTTCCGAAGGCGCGCGTGGTGGTGGGGCACGGCCAGATGAACGAGAAGGAACTGGAATCCGTGATGTTCAAATTCGTGCGCGACGAGGCGGACGTTCTGGTCTCCACGACGATCGTCGAGAACGGCCTGGATATTCCGCGCGCCAACACGATTCTGATCAATCGCGCCGACCGCTTTGGCCTGTCCGAGCTGTACCAGCTCCGCGGGCGCGTGGGACGCTCGAACCAGCGCGCCTATGCCTACCTGATGGTTCCCGAGGATGTGTCGCTTACGCCGCTGGCGACGCGCAGGCTCGCCGCGCTCAAGGAGTTCAGCGCGCTGGGCGCAGGATTCCGCGTCGCCGCGCTCGACCTGGAACTTCGCGGCGCCGGAAATCTGCTCGGCGGCCAGCAGCACGGCCACATCAACGCCATCGGCTTCGATCTGTACGTGCCAGATGATGGAGCGGGCCGTGTCTGCCTTGAAGGGCGAAGAAGTCAAAGCCGGAAATGCGCGCCACGATCAACCTCGGGCTCGATATTCGCATCCCACAGGAGTACATCCCCAACGAGAATTTGCGTTTGAGGACGTACAAGCGCATCGCCGGCATCACCGAATGAAGCCGAAAGGGAAGAGGTCAACAGCGAACTTGCCGACCGCTTCGGACGCGCCGCCCCCGGCCGTGGGCAATCTGCTCGACTATGCGCTGCTGAAAGGACTGGCCGAAGGACTCCTGATTTCCGTCGATCGAAAGGCGGGCCAACGAAGTGGCCATCAAATTTCATCCGGAGACGCCGTTGTCACCGGAAAACCTGGTGAAATTGATCCGCTCGCAGAAGGAAGGCTTGCGGCTGGACCCCAGCGGCACGCTGTGGATGCGCCTCGAGCGGCGCGGCCGGATCGCCGAAAGCGTCAGAAACGTGTTGCTTCCGCTGGAAACGAAGCGATAAACTGGAATATGAGAGAACCTTATGAAATCTATGCAAATGGCTGATTTTTCCTCTTCTTTTCGCGGGTCTGGGCATTTCCGCCGCACGCGCAAACCAAGAGCAGCGTCGTCGAGGAAATTGTCGCCCGCGTGAACAATGAAATCATCACGCGGGAAGACCTGGAGCATGCGCGCGAGTCGCTTCGAGAGCGAAGTGCGGGACGATTGCCCGAATTGCACTCCGGAGCAGATTCAGCGGGAAGTGGCGGAGAAGGACAAAGAATCTGCTGCGCGATCTGATCGATCAGTCCCTGCTCGTGCAGCGCGCCAAGGATACCGGCATCAACGTCGACGCCGATGTCATCAAGCGGCTGGACGCGATTCGCCAGCAGTACAAATTGCCCAGCCATGGAAGCGCTGGAAGCGGAAGTCACCAAGAGCGGCCAGGATTACGAGGATTTCAAGAGCCAGATTCGCAACCAGTTGCTGACGCAGGAATTGATCCGCAAGGAAGTGGGCTCGCAGGATCATTATCAGTCACGAAGACGTCGTGAAATATTACAACGATCACAAGAGCGAATTTGTGCGCCCGGAAACCGTTGTGCTGCGCGAAATTTTCGTTTCCACCGAGGGCAAGCCCGACGCGGACATTCCCGCGCTGCGAAAAAAAGCCGACAATTTGCGCGATCGCGTCCTGAAGAACGGCGACGATTTTGGCGACATGGCCAAGCATTTTTCGGACAGCTCCACGGCGCCGCAGTCCGGCGATCTCGGGACATTCGAGCGCTCGCAGCTGGATCCCAAGATCGCCGAAAAAGTTTTCGCGCTCAACCACAGCCAGATGACCGATGTGATCGAAACGAAAACCGGATTCGAAATCCTGCAGGTCGCGCGAGCGCTACGATGCCGGCGAGCAGCCTCTCGACAAAGTCGAACCCGAAATCACCAATCATCTTTACGAACAGAAAATGGAGCCGGGCATGCGCACCTATCTGACAACGCTGCGGGAAGACAGCTACGTTCAGATCAAGCCCGGGATATACGGATACGGCCGCGGTGAAGGCCGAGCCGATCGAGGAAGTTGCCGCGACGCCCGACAAGGACGATACCAAAAAAAGTCCGGGCGAAAAGGTTGCTGATTCTTCCCAAGAAGAAATCCGGCACATGAAACAGAGTTTTGTCTCCAGCCTCCAGCCCGACCAGAACATTACCTCCCACTTTCTTGTCTGTGAAAAAGAAATTCGCGCCACGCGCGAAGGCAAATCCTACCTGCGCCTGGAGCTGGGCGATGCCACCGGCAGCGTCGAGGCGCGCATGTGGGACGGCTTTGACGCATGGCCGCGCCACGTTTGAGCGCGACGATTTTGTGAAAGTTCAGGCGCGCGTCGAAAATTACCGCAACAAACTCCAGCTGTCCATCGAGAAAATTCGCCGCGCCGAGGAATAGCGAAGTGGATGCGGCGGATTTCTTCCCGCACACCAAGGAAGATGTCGACAAGCTGTACGCCAAGCTGCTGGAAATCGTGGCGCTCGGTCGGCAATCCCTGGCTGCGGCAACTTCTCGACAGCGTCGTCCAGGATCCGGAAATTGTTCCGCGCCTGAAACGCGCGCCCGCCGCCAAAGTCATGCATCACGCTATTCTCGGCGGCTTGCTCGAGCACGTCATCAGCCTGTGCGATCTTGTGCCGCGTGGTTCTGGCGCATTATCCGGAAGCGGATGCCGATCTGCTTGCTGACCGGCGCGGTTCTTCACGACATCGGAAAATTGGAGGAATTGAGTTACGAGCGTTCCATCGGCTACACCGACGAAGGCCAGCTGCTCGGCCATATCCTGATCGAGTATGAGACTGGTCGCCAAGAAAATGGATGCCATCGAGGGATTTCCGCCCGCGCTGAAAACGCTGGTGCAGCACATGCTGATCTCGCCATCACGGGCAATACGAATTCGGTTCTCCCAAGCTTCCGATGTTTCGCGAAGCGCTGATGCTGCATTATCTGGACGATCTCGATTCCAAGATGGCCGCGGTGCGCGCGGCGCTCGATTCCGACAAGGGAGAAGGGAATTGGACGGCGTACAACGGCGCGCTGGAACGCCGAATCCTGCGCACCGATCGCTTTCTCTCTGGTGCGCAGAACGCGCCCGCTGCAAAAGACCGCGGCGGCGCAAGCGTCGGCTGGCGGCGCAGGACTCCACGCGATGGAAATGAATAGCCGCATGGAACTCCACCGCGCAGTGCAAGAGCCCCGGGCCCGCGCCATTCCATTCTCGATCTTGCACCGCTCGAACTGGAATGCATGAGCGCCCTGTGGCCGATGGGCGAAGGCACGGTGCGCGACATTCATCGCGCAGCTGGCCGCTATCGCGCCCGCGCGCCTACACCACGGTCCTGACGATCATGGATCGGCTGGCGCAGAAGGGAATCGTGACGCGCCGCAAAGTGGGCACGCGCGTTTCGGTACCAGGCAAATCTGAGCGCCGATGAAGCGCGCTTGAAGGCCGTGGAGAAAATCGTGGCGGGATTTTTTGACGGTTCGCCGGAGGCTCTTGCCGCGCATCTTTCTTCGCAGGGAGGCGCGGCCGCAGTGCCATTGCCGTCTCCCGGCGCCGCGCCGCAGCGTTGACGTCGCCCGCCGCGCCTGTTGCAGAATTGCACACGTCGAAATCTGGACGAAACGATTACTCTAAATGAATAATGTTTCCCGCACAATTCTCAATTCGCGACAACGTGATTTCTCCCGGGCACGGTCCTCGCGCCCATGGCCGGCGTGACCGACACCGTTTTTCGCCGCATGATTCGCGGCCTCGGCGGCTGCGGCCTGATCATGACCGAATTCACCAGCGCCGAATGCATCACGCGCAACGCCGCGCGCACTTCGCGCTATCTTTTCTTTGAGCCGGACGAGCATCCCATCACCGGCCAGTTGTTCGGCGCCGAGCCCGGAGGTGATGGCGCGCGCCGCCGGCGATGGTCGAGCAACTCGGCTTCGATATCGTGGACATCAATCTGGGCTGCCCCGCAAAAAAAGTGGTCAAGTGCGGCGGCTCGGGATTGCTGCGCGATTTGAAAGCGCTGGAGCAGTTGCTGCGCGCGGTGCGCGCCGCCGTGCAAATTCCGCTGACCATCAAGATTCGCGCCGGATGGGATGAAAACAGCATCGTCGCGGTGGAAGTCGCGCGCATGGCCGAGCAAATCGGCATCGAGGGCATCGCCGTTCATCCGCGCACGCGCGCTGCAGGGCTATACGGGACGCGCCGATTGGAACATCATTCGCGACGTGAAGCAGGCCGTGCGCATGCCCGTGATCGGCAACGGCGATATCAACTCGCCCGAAGACGCCATGCGCATGTTGCGCGAAACCGGATGCGACGCCGTGATGATCGGCCGCGCCGCTTCGAACAATCCCTGGATTTTCCGCCAGATCGCGCAGTATGCGCGAAACCGGATCTTATGACGAGCCGAGCGAGCTGGACCGTTACCAGCTTGCTGTCCGCTTATTTCCGCAATCTGGTGGATACCGAATGGCCCGACGCAATCGGCAGGATGAAACAGTTCGCCTGCTATTTCACGCATGGCGTTCGCAACGGCAGCGAGTTGCGCAGGAACGTGCACACCGCGCGCACTCCTGGCCGAAATTCTGGATCGAGTGGATTCTTTTTTTGCCCGAGTCTGTGATCTGCAGGAGGCAATGCATGACCGCAGCCAGCGCTTCGACCCCACCCTCGAGCGCCGCCGGGAACGCAGAGTCCCGGTTCATCTTCCCGATGCTGGTTCGCGGTACGGACCGCACCGGGGTGGCTTTCGAGGAACGTACATCCAGCGAAAATCTTTGCCGCGGCGGCGCCGCATTCGCGACGCGCTATCGCGCTCGATCTCGGCAGCCAGCTTGGAAATTAACATCCCCGTTCTGCCTACTTCGGCCAGCGAACCCGACGCGGAATTTTCCACCCAAGGCCGCATCGTCCACCTTGATCCGCGGCAGCGAGCGATCAGCGAATTGATCGTCGGCGTCGAGTTCACCGGCCCGCGTTTTCACCGCATGTTCGTTTCGGAATCGACTTCGTAGTAGCGCGGGCTTCAGCCTGCGAGGGTTAGTCCTTGCAAGGTCCAAGATCCGCAGGCTGATGCTTGCGCTACTAAGCCAATCTGTTCGATTGAATGCCAGGTCTCTAGGCAGAAAATTCCACGCGCTCCAGCAGAAGCTGCTTGTAGGCCTCGCGCTTGCCCAGGCCGCGTTCGCGTGCGGCCTGCTTGAGCGCCGCCTTGCGATCGAGTCCTGCTTCCGCTTCCAGTTGCTCGACGCGCTCTTTCAGCGACACCGCCGGCGGCGCCTGCAGTTCTCCCTCACCGCCGGGCCGATCATCAGCGTGATTTCGCCGCGCGGAGCGCGCTCGCGCGCCGCATCGCGCAAGTTCGGCCAGAGTGCCGCGCAGAAATTCTTCGTGAATCTTGGTGATTTCCCGCGCCACGACGGCGTGGCCGCGCTCCGAGAATGTCCGCGGCATCGGCCAGCGTATCCACCAGCCGGTGCGGCGCTTCGTAGAACACCAGCGTTCGCGGCTCCGCTCTTCAACGCATCGAGCGCTTTTCGGCGCGCGCCCGCTCGCGACGGCAGAAATCCCACGAACAGAAATTCTTCCGTGGGCAGGCCGGAAGCCGCCAGCGCCGCGACAAACGCCGATGGTCCGGGAATCGGAACCACTGGAATATGATGCCGCAGGCACAGCGCAACCAGGCGATGCCCGGGATCGGAAACCACGGGCAGTGCCCGCGTCGCTGACCAGCGCGACCTTGCGCCCCTTGCTCGAGTTCGAATCACCAGTTCCGGCGCGCGCGTCAGTTCATTGTGCGCGTGATAGCTGACCATTTCCTTGTGGATGCCGTAGTGCTGCAGCAATTTCTGAGTCTGCCGCGTGTCCTCGCAGGCGATCAGGTCGGCTTCCTTCAGAATGCGAATCGCACGCAGCGTAATGTCTTCGAGGTTCCCGATCGGCGTCGCCACCAGATACAGGCAGCCTGTCTGCGAATTGTCTTGCCTGTCGCTCATTGCAATTACCTCGTCGCAGGGAGTTTAGCACGTCAGCGGCGATCGAGTGGCATAGGCTTCAGCCTGTGGGTTTAATCGTGGCAAGCAGCTAACCCATAGGCTAAAGCCTATGCCACGAGAGTCGAGAGCGCAGGCCCTCCGGCCGCTCATCGTGTTAAGATAATCCGTTCCAGTTGCATATGAAGGAGACCAGAATTGCCGCTCTACGAATACCGCTGCCTCAAGTGCGATCGCCACACCGACAAGATTGAAAACATGAACGGGCCGCACCTGAAGAAATGCCCGCATTGCGGCGGAAAAGTCGAATCCGTAATTACTGCGCCTTCCATCCAATTCAAGGGCTCCGGCTGGTACGTCACCGACTACGGGAAGAAAACCTCCGGCGGCGATACCAGCAAGGCGGAGAAGAACGATCGGGCGGAAAAAGCGGAAAAAGCCGATAAGGCGGATAAGTCTGCAAAATCGGAGAAGTCCGAAAAGTCCGACAAGTCAGAGAGCAAGTCCTCTTCTTCCGCAAAGGAACAGAAAAAGACCTCCAGCTCGTCAAAAGAGAAGTAACCCCCGTCGCGATGCTGCGCATTTCATCTTAAATAAGCGAATGGATACTATCTCGCCCCTCTCATAATCGACGCGTGCAATTATTCATTCATAGAAAAACTGTTGGTACATGGATACGCAGTAGGGGCACGGCAACGCCGTGCCCCTACTGTGACGCCAGCAAAACGTGAAATCCTTCAAAGGAAAACAAACGGATGCGGGCCGCGCTTGCGAGAAATTCCAGTATCCATTTTCTGGGATGACGCTTTGAGTTCCTCCGCATTGTAAAGCAGTCCCTGTATGTGTGATTGGATACGGCTCCGGCACTTATTTTCAACCCGGCTGCTCTACTCCACCTTCACCGTGAATTGGGTTACGACTGTTTTTCCGGCGGCGCTGAATTCGCCGAAGATGTGGTAGATGCCGGGGGACGGGAAGGAAAAATAGGAGGCCTCGATGTCCGGGCCGAAATTGTTGGGAAGGAAAAGGTGCGAGGCGTGGACGCTCTCGCCCAGAAGTTTGCCGAGGAACGATACGGGCAGCAGGCCGTGGATGTGCAGGAATCCCATGAGGTCGTCGCGGATGATGCTGATGTGCATGGGAACGGCCAGGTAGGGATTCATCTCGGTAAATGGTTTGCCGTTTTTTTCGATGTGATAATCGAGCGTGGCTGGAGCGCCCGCTTTTAGCGTGGCCGGCGATGTTTTCAGCGTTACGTCGTAGCCGTCGATGCTTTCTTTTGGTGAAAAGTTTTCGCGAAAACTGCGGTCATACAAAGTTGCCTGCCCCACATTCAAATAAAACTGATCGGAGAAAATGTACGCCCTCTCGGTGAAATCCACAGAGACCAGATACTGGCCCGCCTTGGGAAACGTGTAGTGCACGGGGAAGACAGCGGCTTTCAGCATTTCGGGTGTTACCGGCCCGAGATCTTCCGAATGAATATGCGCGAAAACTGAAAAATCCTCGCTGGCGATCACTACGTGCAGGATGCGATTGTGATCGAGGACAAGATCCTGCACGGGATTGCCTTGCAAATCGCGCAAAGAGAAGGTGAGCGTGGTGGGAACATTTGGCGCAAGCTCCGTTGGGCTGGTTGCAAGCTGAGCCCTGGCGCGAGCGGGCCTCACGAAGTAGGCGAATTCGCGCGCATCGACGAAATGAAATTGTCCCAGGCCAAGGCCGACGGTGCAGCCGGGCATCGCCAGGTCTGAGGTTGCTTTCCCGTCGCGCTCGGGAACGCTCTCGTGCCAGACATTCATGACGTTGCTTTCCTCGCAGGCGCGCTGAAACGGGCTCACCAAAACGCCGGAAGACACGGCAGGAACTCCGCCGGTAAAGAACAGAACGACTGCGATTAGAATCAGGGGAGGAATCCAAGCCCCACGGCTTGAGAAGTTCGGTGAGACGCTTCCCGGCACCGGGTTGATTTCGGGTGCGGAAATCGTGGATAGGTTCAAGAGAGTGCTCTTGCGATATAGGAAGATCGAAGCGGCAAGGATCACCAGCGCCACCAGGATATGAATCTCCTCAAACGATCCGAACGTTCTGTCCGCGGAGTGCGCGTCGCTCTCGCTAATTTCCCGCGGATAATCCAGCTGGAACGATGCGGTGGCATCGTAAGTTCCCGCTCTTTGGGCGGTAATGTTGATGGTCCACTTTCCCGCTGGAGCCAAAAGATTTTCATCGAACACAAATCCGCCGGCAAATCGTTCCTCGACCGGTGCGACGATCGGGCCAATGCCCGCCGCCTGATTGCTGAGCGTGACGACCAAACTTTTCAGGTCCGCAGCGGTTTTTGTAAGCGGGTCTTCAGCGGTCACCAGAAATTTGCCGCTTTCGTAAGGCTGCTCGGTGAGCGAAAGCGCTACTCCCTGGCTGATGGCGGATCGAACGAAGCGAAAGTGCGGCGCCAGCGGAGGCGTGGTGATGATCAGAAGGGAAGTCACCGCGAGGATGGCGATGCCGATGGCCATTTCCGCGGGCAAGGTAAAGCCGAGCCACGAGAATGCGCGGCGCAACTGAGCCTCATCGTTTTTCTTCGATGGCGTCCACGATGCGAGGCTCAAAATAAAGCTGATCGAACAGGCGCAGCAGAAGCAGAAACGCGGCAAAGACCGACAGGATGGCGAAACGCTTTCCCCAGTCGGTGGTCAGGACATAGGAAAAACTTTTGAGATGCAGCCACACGACATAGACACCGGTGACGCCCGCGATACCCAGCGCGATGCTGGCGATCCTCGAAAACGCGGTGAGCGCGAACGCGGCGAACCGCAGATTCCGCGATTTTCGGATGAGCGGCGAGAGCAGAGCGACCAGCGCGATGATTCCGCCAATCCAGACATCCTTAAAAAAAAGATGCACGAAATTCATCAGGACGCCGAAGGCCGGCGCGAACGTGGAGGCGGCGGCGTGGCTGACGCGCGCGCGCGCCAAATCGATCAGCGCCAAAGCTGCAAACAGCAGTATTCGACGGAGGTGATGCGTTCGGCGGAGAATATCTTTTTGCGCATGACCAGGAAGGCGATCAGGATGAAGCCCACGCCAATCATTCGATAGATCGTGTAAAGCGCGGAGGTGGTGGCAAGGAAAGGACTCCAGGCAGCCGTGAAAGATGTTTCCTGAAGGGCTGCGAGTTCGTTTGTTTTATAGATGAGGTATGCGAGGCCGCCCGCCATGGCCAGTGCGCATCCGAGAATCAGCAGAACCTGTAATCTGCTCGAAAATTCTTGTTCCGCGGATCTCGCTTCGGGGAAGTTCCTGCGCAATCGGCCGCCAGATGAACGCAAGCACGAGCAGCGCGCCCAGCATCACCGCGTCGCCGATCAATTCGATTGCCAGGGTTGACGCTTCTGGGACGCTGGAGCTGTGGATGGTCTGAAATCCGCCAGACTCCTCGGCGGCTCCAGGCTTCACGATTCCCACCGAAAAGACGTAGGCGCCCTTGGTGAAATGGCCGTCGTCGGACGAAATCACTTGCCACGAAACCGTGTAGGTTCCTGTTCCGCTGTCTTTCAGGCCTACGCTGTAGACTCTCGGATCGGCGGGATCAGGCGCGGAATCCGATAAATCGACGCGCGAGCCATCGGGAGCGAGCACGGAAATGCTGGAGACGCGAGGCTCGATTCGTTCGCTAAATCGTATTTGAACTTTTCCTGGCGCTTGCGATAGAACGGAGGATGCCGCCGGAACATATTGCAAGGGCGTAGCGTGCGCAAAAGCCACCTCGGCCATCGCCGCTGAGAAGAGGAATAAACAAAAACCTTTCAGGACCGAGTTAAATTTCATTTGCATAACATCGTTCGCAGCAGGCCAGGACCTGACAGTACAGAAATCAGCCAGAAAGTGAAAGAGTTCAGGACGCTAAGCTATCCGGCATTTCGCCTGCGAGATCCCCAATACCCCGCCAAAAGTCCCAATAGGATGCACGCTAAACCCGCAGCCGGGTACAGTAGCCGCATCTTGCTTCTGGGCCCCGAAATCGTAAGCGGAAATGACGCAGTGGCCAGCTGCGGCGGGGTACGTTTGCTGTCGAAAAACGTCACTTTCAAAGTGTACGTGCCGCCCTCCGGAAATGAGTAAAAGAGAAATGTATTGGGCTCTTCCGTGATGATGTCGCAGTTGAGCATCGACTTTCCGTTGTGGGCGATATCTAATGCCGATGTTCGTTGCAAGGCCAATTGGCTCGCGCGTATCGCTTTTCAGGAGGTTGAAATCGAATTCAATCGGTTCGCCCGCCACGGGCGTTGAAGTTTGATCGGTGCCAATGTCCACAATTAAATCGCCGACGACCTTTTCGAGTCGTTCCCCGCCAAGGCCGTTGGCAAACACGGCTCCCGCAAACAGCAATGCCAGGATGACCGGAAGCATCCGCTTCATATGCGGGAATCCTATTTTCTTTTCCATGCGAATCCCGCGACCGCGAGTCCCAAGAGTCCGGCAACGATTCCCGCGATGCTCAACGCCTGCGCCGTGCTTGCCTGTTTTTCAGCTGTCTGCGCTACAGCGGCGAGATTCTGCGTGTTCTGGCTCAGCTCGTAGGAAGAGAGCGCAGGTTCTGGAAAGCCCGCGACATTTCTTGCGGCAGGGCATGCAAAGGCGCCGATCTTATCGATGCGCGTAATCATGTCGGAAACTTTCACCAGGGAATTGTCTTCAGCTTTCTCGGAGACTTCGCCGGGCACGCAGGCAAAAGTCAGGTCCACGGGCTTGCTGTCGATTGTCCCAAAGATGCGATAGCTGTATGTGGTCTGCACCGTGGGGATGAAGGCTGCAGTGTAAGAACCAGGAGCGCGGTCCGACGGATCGAGCGCAAGTGTCGTTTTTTTGTTGCCGGCAGCGAGTTCCACTTTGAGCGTTTGATCGAGCCCGGTAACGGGCGTGCCCTTGCCGGCCGAGGCAGCGGAACCGTGGCCGCCGGGCGCGTCGATCTGCGATACGCGAAAGTCCACTCCGGACATGCTGTCCACAACGAAGGGTTCGTTCAGAGACCCTACGACGAGGAGGTAATATTTGTCGCCAATCTTGTATGTGTCCCGCTCATGCGCCGACAAGGTGGAGGCGACGGCAAGGAAGGCTACAGTGAGTGAGAAGACTCTCAACAGCGAAAATTGGTTTTTCATTTTAGTTTTGAACATGCGAGATTAGGCCCCATGGGCCGACCCATTTTGGGTTGGAAACAAGCCCAAGTCTAGATATGTTTTGAAATTTCCGATAGCCCCTAGTTGATGGACGGCATGGGGTTGTATCGTCCCTATCCAGAACTCAAGCGAATTCACCCCGCAGAGCAAAGAATCATTTTCAATTTCCAAAGGGATCGATACCTGAATGAAGCGGATGTGGTTTTACTTTTTATCTTCGGGAGAATTCGCAGGCAGGGAGGGGGAAGCCGGCGCAACTGGCGCAGCGAACGGCGCGGCAAGCCCGGCCATACGCTGGCGCAGGGCTTCTCCCATTTCGGAGAACACGTTGCTGCAGACAGCTTTCAGTTTCTTCTCGGTCGAAAGAGACATCTCGTTGATCAGGCTCTCGGACTGTTGGTTGAGCTTGCTGACCGTCGTGAGCAGCCAGGAGTTTGAGGCGTTATCCAGCCGCTGCTTGTGCTCATCCATGGCATTTTCTCCCACGGAATTCAGCGAGGCATGGAACTGCTGTTCCAGATTCTGAGTGTCGCCGAGCAGGAGGTCCCTGGCCTTGTCGATCTGAAGATTTAGCTCTTGCTTGCCCAAGCCCATGGTTTCCTGAGCATGCTGCGCCAGGGCCCGCCGGAACTCTTCGGCGAAGCCGCGCGCGTCGCTTTCAAGATTCGCACGAACTTGCAATGAATTCGCATCCATCGCTGTTCTTGTTTGGGAGGAATAGATTTCAAATTGTTCGCGGCCGAGCTGAGAGGCGCGTTCGACGAACCCTGCGGCCGCCGCGTCGCCAGCATCGCCAAGTTTCTTGGCTCCTCGTTCGGCGGCTTCACGCGCGTTTTCCTGCATCTGCCCCTGTGCGTGCTCTACGTAGCTCCTGCTGTAATGATCCAGTTCGCTGGCGAACAGGCCAGACATTTCGGCGGCCTTTTCCCGCAGGCGCGCGGCGGCCTGATCCAGGCCCTTCTCCAATGTCGTCTGCATCTGGGTCTGAATCTTCTTCTCGTACCATTCCGCCGATTTGTAAAGTGATTCAAAAGTGCTGTGCGAAGTCTCCGTGGCCCGGGCTTCCAGTTCCGTAAGCCATCTTGAAGAGGAGGTGCGAGCTGATTCAGCGAAATCCCGTTCAATTTGTGCCAGGAGATCCTTGCTGCGCGCCGCCATATCCTGCATTCCTCGGTCCGAAACCTGCCAAATCCGCTGTTGATGCTCGGCAATGGCTTTCTCGGCCTGGTCCTGGTCCACTGCCAAATTTCCCAGAATTTCCGTTGCATGCGCAACCTGGGGAGCGAACCGCTGCTCGAATTCCTTCGCCAGCTTATCAATCGATTCGCGGCCCACGGCCTCAAGCATGGGTTGCAGCCGCTGCCCCATTCCGCCCACGGCCGCTTCCGCACGGCGATTCATTTCGGCGCTTTGCGCCTCGAGCATATCTGCGCCGCGCCGCGCCCATTCTTCCGACGCCGATTGCAAGTGAGCCGAGAATTCACCGCGCTTGGCTTCCAACTGCGCAACGGATTCCTGAAATCGCGAAATCACGGCTTCACCCTTGGCAGATTCCCCGCTAATGGCTGCGCGCAAGTTTCCAAGCGCGCTCTCTGCTTCGGCCGTGACTTGGGAGTGAGCATTCCCCAGGAGATTGATGCGCTGCTGAAGCTGCTGCTCTACTTGCCGCGCTGATGATTCAGAATTTCTTAAAAGTCGTTTCTTCCGTCAGCAGTTTGGCGGCTTCCATTGCCGAATCCATTGTTTCCTGCCAATGTTTGCTGGCATTAACCAGGTCAGTCTCCAGGAGCTTTCGCCAGCCGGCTTCTCCGATTGCAGTAGCGGCAGCGATCTGCTCCGACAGTTTCTTTGCCGATTGGTCCATTTCCGTCAAACGTGCCTGAGCCTCCGAGGTTCGAAGGTCCATTTGCTCTTTCCAGTGCAGCATCTCATCCGCGGCGGCCCGTGCAGCGGACTCGCGCAATTGATTCATGACGGCCCGGACTTCGTCCTGATTTTTCCCGAAGCTGCCGCTCAGGCTTTCCATTTTCTGGATGCTCGCCTGAAGCTGGCTTTGAATCTGCTGATCGAACTCCGCGCGCCGGGTACGCTCTATTTCCTCCATCTGGCTATCGATTTCTAGCCTGGCCTGCCCAAGCCTGCTCTCCATCTCGCGGGACAGTTGCTTGAGCATGGCTGCCATGCCGGCTTCTTGTTCGCGCTGTATGTGCTGCGCGGCTTCCTGCCGTAACTTTTCCATTTGAGACTCTGCAGCCGTTGCTACGGATTGTTCAGCGGCTTCCCGAAGTTGCGTCTGAAGAGTGTCCAGCAGCGGGCGTGTTTCGGCAGCCACTGCGCGGCTGGCGCTTTCTTGGGCGGTGCTCTGGATTTGCTGCTTGGCCTCGGCAACTAATCGCGCCACCTGCCGAGCAATTTGCAGGGAGGTTTCCTCGCTGGCAGGCAGGGGAATAACGCGCACATTATCCTCGACGGCTTCCAGCGCTCCCACTGCGGGGTTATCTACCTTCGACCAATCTTCCGCCTCTTGACTGGGTTGTTCATCCGCGAAGGGTGTGGCGGCAATTCCTATGCTGGAAGCAGCCCCGCCTTCGGGGAACGGAAACCAATCCGCTGGAGGGAATGCAATTCCCCAAACGTTTCCGCTGACTTCGAGTTCCAAACCGATTTGAAAAAGCTCCCTGACGGTACGTGGTCTCTGGATCCAAGTGACGCGGCCCCGGACTGTACGTGCCTGGCGGCCGGGTTCATTGTGGGGCACTTCCAGAGTGACCCACATGTTTTTCAGGACGTAGTGCTTGGACTGGTAGCGCGTGCCGTGGCAATTAATGATGAGGGTGGAGGTTCGTTCCTGAAAAGGGCGCCCGAGCGCGTCTACACCCGTCACAGTAAGCGGCACGGCTTGCACGATTCGGGTGCTGCGCCGCTTCTGGGCTTCCATTTCAGGATGAATATTTGAGTCCGCCACTACCACTCCTCAAGAGTCAATTCCAAAGCGTAACATTACGGCACTCGACCGTCGAGGCGCATGGGAAGCAGATTTCGTAATGGTAACGCCTTACTCTTGTGCTCATAACGGTCAATACAGGTTTTTTGCGACGCCGACCCCATACAGGCCTTTGCATTGAATCAGCACAACTTGCCCCAGCGGATGCCAGGTCGCAGCTATCCGCGGGAAGGGAGGGGGCGGGGACCTTCCGACGGCTGAAATGTACTACATAATTCACCGTATGGCCACTATGTTCGGATTCAAATGCATGCCCTGCTTTGGCTTGTGGCTACGGAACTGCCACGGGGAGGATTAGTGGCTGGGGGGCCTGTCGCGGATGCTCGTCCGTATTGGGGGTGCAACAATTGGTTTCGAGCTTGGCCAAGTCTCTCTGCATTTCGGGCAGTTTCCTTAAATGGGAAATTGTTTCTTTCAATATTTCAAAGGCAGCCGCATCCTGGGGCACGCTGAGGCGATAGTGCATCCAGCGCCCCTGCCGCCTCGAGGCAACCAGGCCGGCGCGGCGGAGATAGGCCAGGTGGCGGGAAATCTTGGGCTGGCTGATGCGCAGGATCTCCACAAAATAGCAAACGCAAATTTCCTTGTCGGCCATGAGATTGAGCAGACGAAGGCGTGTGGGATCGGCCAGCGCGCGAAATAGCAGGTCCAGCGGCAAGGCGTTTTTCTTGGCGGACATAATGCTTATTATATATGGCTTGACAGATATGAGCAAGGGAGCGTATTTTACTTACATACGCATAAGCGTATATATCTTGCAGCCTGTTCTGGAGGAGCCATGTCACTACAATCGGTCATTGCCCGCAAGGCCCATGTTGCCATCAATGTAAAGAATGTCGCGTCGAGCATCGAGTTCTACAGGAAACTTTTCGAGATCGAACCCAGCAAAGTACGGTCTGGATACGCCAAGTTCGACGTTGCGAATCCGCCCATCAATTTTACTTTGAATGAAGTGGCAGGCGCGGAGAAGGGCGCATTGTCGCACCTGGGAATTCAAGTCGAGTCCACGGCCGACGTGCTGGCCGTGCGAAAGGGCTGGCAGGAAAAAGGATTGCTCACCCGCGATGAAATGAAGACGGAGTGCTGCTACGCGCTGCAGGATAAGGCCTGGGTCCGCGATCCCGATGGGAACGAATGGGAAGTTTTCGCCGTACTCGAGGACAATCTTCCCGAAAGGCCGGTTTCGGCCAAGTCATGTTGCGCTTCCGATTGCTGCACGCCCGCTGCGTTGTGAGTTGTCTGCGTGGCAATTCGGGATCTGGCGGTGTAGCGCCCGCCTTCAGGCGGGCATCCGGTCGAATCCACGATGCCCGCCTGAAGGCGGGCGCTACAATACCTCATACAATTTGTGCTGGGATTTAGGCCATGAACTCCGGGCTTTCGGAGCGAAAGTGACCTCCATGGAAAAACGCTACAACGTGCTTTTCTTGTGCACTGGAAATTCCGCGCGTTCGATCATGGCTGAGGCCATCCTGAACTGGAAGGGACGGCCATTTTTCTCCGCGTACAGCGCCGGAAGCCATCCATCGGGGAAAGTCCGCCCTGAGGCGCTGCGGCAGATCGAGCTCGCGCGCATGCCTGCCGAAAATTTTCGCAGCAAGAGCTGGGACGAATTCGCCAAGCCTGGCGCGCCGCAAATGGATTTCGTTTTCACCGTGTGCGACAACGCCGCCGGCGAAGTTTGCCCGTTGTGGCCTGGCCAGCCGATGACCGCGCATTGGGGCATTCCAGATCCGGCAGCAGTACAGGGTTCGCCCGAACAAATTGAGCGCGCATTCCGGGATGCTTTTGTGATGCTTGACCGCAGAATTTCGCTTTTTTTGAACTTGCCGCTATCCATACTCAGCCAACTAGCCATCAAGAACGAAATCGATCGCATAGGCAAACAATGAAAGACATTGAACGCTCGCGGAGGCGCGCATGTCGGCAACCCTGAACACTCAAGGGCAAGTCTGCTCACCAATGCCGCGGGCGCATTTGTCATTCCTGGATCGTTACTTAACGCTGTGGATTTTTCTGGCAATGGCAATCGGCGTCGGACTGGGACACTTTATTCCGAGCATGGCGGATTTCGTGCAGCGTTTTCAGACTGGCACGACCAACATCCCGATTGCCATTGGCTTGATCGTCATGATGTATCCGCCTCTGGCCAAAGGTGCGCTACGAAAAGCTGGGCGAAGTCTTCCGAAATCGCAGCCTGCTTGGGCTCTCGCTTCTCCAGAACTGGGTCATTGGACCGATTCTGATGTTCGTCCTTGCGATTACCTTTCTTCGCGGGGAGCCCGCATATATGCGCGGCCTGATCTTGATCGGACTGGCGCGCTGCATCGCCATGGTTATCGTCTGGAACGAGCTGGCCGCCGGCGACACGGACTATGCCGCCGGACTGGTTGCATTTAATAGCGTCTTTCAGGTGCTCTTCTACAGCGTCTATGCGTGGGCGTTCATCACCGTGCTTCCCAACGTGGTTCGGCCTGGAGGGGAGCGCGGTCCACGTTGGAATCGGCCAGATTGCCCAGAGCGTGTTCTTCTACCTGGGCGTGCCGTTTCTTGCGGGAATGCTGACGCGCTTCGTGCTTCTGCGCGCCAAGGGAGAGGAGTGGTATCGGACCCGCTTTATTCCGCGCATCAGTCCCGCTGACTTTGGTGGCCCTTTTGTTCACGATCCTGGTGATGTTCAGCCTCAAGGGCGATCTCATCGTTCGTCTTCCGTTCGATGTGCTTCGCGTCGCGTTGCCGCTGCTGATCTACTTCGTGCTCATGTTCCTCGTGAGTTTCTGGATGGGACGCAAGCTGGGTGCGGACTATTCAAAAACGGCCACGCTTTCGTTCACCGCCGCGAGCAACAATTTTGAGCTGGCCATCGCTGTGGCGGTGGCCGTCTTCGGCCTCAATTCAGGTGAGGCATTTGTCGGCGTCATCGGCCCTCTTGGTGGAGGTGCCGGCGCTGCTCGGACTTGTGAATGTGTCGCTGTGGTTTCAGCGGCGCTATTTCGATCCGAACGGCATTTAAATGGCGCGCTTGATTCGGAACTTCAGACTTCTTCTCCATCAATCATGCGACTTCGTATTGTTGGAATCCCGCCTTGAATGTCCAGGTCTCTGACGCGATACTGGCCTAATGCCGGAAATCGCCTCCAAATCAGCACTGCGCGTCAGCCAACTGCGAAAAGTGTACAAGGACGTGGTTGCGGTCGATGGCCTGAACCTCGAAGTGCAAGCGGGCGAGTGTTTCGGACTTCTGGGGCCGAATGGCGCGGGAAAAACCACCACGGTGGAAATCTGCGAAGGTTTGACGGAGCCGGATTCCGGAGACGTCGAAGTGCTTGGCTTGCACTGGAATTCGGATGCGGAGCAATTGCGCCAGCGGCTCGGCATTCAACTGCAGGATACGCAGCTTTCCGAAAAACTCACCGTGCACGAAACGGTGCGTCTGTTCCGCAGCTTTTTCAGGCAGGGAGCGGAGGCACCCGAGGTCATCGCGCGCGTGCAGCTGGAGGAAAAACGCAATTCGCGCGTCGGCGATCTTTCCGGCGGGCAGAAGCAGCGGTTGGCGCTGGCCTGCGCCCTGGTCGGCGATCCGGATTTTCTGTTTCTCGATGAACCCACGACCGGACTGGATCCGCAAGCGCGCCGCCAGCTCTGGGATTTGATCGAGGAATTCAAACGCTCCGGCCGCACCATTCTGCTCACCACGCATTACATGGACGAAGCCGAGCGGCTTTGCGACCGCGTGGCCATCATCGATCATGGCAAGGAAATCGCCCTGGGCACGCCGCGCGAATTGATCGCCTCGACCTGCGCGGAACACATGGTGGAGTTTACGGCGGGCAGCGCTTCCCATGCGCTCGATGTGCCCGCCCTGCGCCGCATCGAAGGCGTGCGCGACGTTCGCACGGAAAACGACGCAGTGCTGATGCAGGTGACCGAACTTCACACCGCCGTCCCGGCGTTGCTCGCCGAGTTGACGCGGCAGAATGTTCCGCTCACCGAGTTGCGTACGCACTCGGCGACGTTGGAGGACGTCTTCGTAACTTTGACGGGACGCCATTTGCGCGATGAGTGACAACGCCATCCCCGACGTTCGCGCCGCTGTCGCGGAGAAGAAATCTCCGCGCGCGAGTTCGCTCGCGGATCATGCGCTGGTGCAGTTGACGCTGGTGCGCTTTCTGCGAGTTCATACGCGAGCCGGAGGCACTCTTCTGGGTGTTCGTCTTTCCGATTCTTCTTGCTGCGGGATTGGGTATTGCTTTTCGCAATCGTCCGGCGGACGTACTCAGAATCGCGGTGGTCACTCCGGAACTTGCGCAATCGCTCCGGCAGGAAAAACTTCTCGACGTGCAGCAGATGGACGCAGCCGCCGCGCAGGAAGCGTTGCGCACCGGCAAGGTGGCGCTGCTCGCCGCGCCGGGAGCGAGCGGCACGGTGGAGTACCGCTACGACGATACCAATCCTGAAGGCCGCGCCGCGCGCCTGCTTGCGGATCGCGCGATTCAGCAAGCGGCGGGCCGCGTCGATCCCGTTACGACCAGCGATCAGCTGATGCGCGAGCCGGGATCGCGCTACATCGATTTCCTGATTCCCGGATTGCTGGGAATGAATCTGATGGGCAGCGCCATCTGGTCCATGGGATTCGCGATTGTGGATGCGCGCCGCAAGAAACTTTTGAAGCGCCTGGTCGCCAGCCCCATGCCGCGGCCTTACTATTTGCTTTCGTTTCTGCTTTCGCGAATCTTGTTGCTGGTGGTGGAAGTGGGAGTGCTCGTTGGATTCGGCGCCTTGTTTTTTCACGTGCCTGTTCGCGGCTCGTTGCTCGACCTTGCGGTTCTGTGCGTTCTGGGATCGCTTTCCTTCAGCGCGCTGGGATTGCTCTTGGCCTCGCGCGCAAGAACGATTGAAGCGGCTTCCGGCCTCATGAATGTGGTGATGATGCCAATGTGGATTGCCTCCGGCGTTTTCTTTTCCTCGCAAAAATTTCCGGACGCGATGCAGCCCTTCATCAGAGCGCTGCCGTTGACTGCCGTCATCGACGCCTTGCGCGCGAACATGCTGCAAGGCTCGAATTTGGCGCACATGGCGCCGCAATTCGCCGTCATCGCATCCTGGCTGGTGATTTGTTTCGCGCTGGCGTTGAAACTTTTTCGTTGGCGGTAGGGCCTAAGTAGCACAGGCTTCAGCCTGTGGGGTTTAATCCTTGCAAGGCCAAACCCCACAGGCTGAAGCCTGTGCTACTTAACTCTCAACTACGCGATGCTTGAAGGTGCGCTGGCCCTTGCTGTAGCTGGCCACGGTTTGACCTTTGCCGAAGAGTTTGTACTTGTAAATGGTGAGCCCTTCGAGGCCCACGGGGCCGCGCGCATGCAATTTTCCGGTGCTGATTCCAACTTCCGCGCCCAGGCCGTAACGGAAACCGTCGGAAAATCGCGTGGAAGCATTTTGAAAAACATTGGCCGCGTCCACGAACTCCATGAAGCGCGCGGCCACATCATGGCTTTCGGTCACGATGGATTCCGTGTGCCGCGAGCCGTACCGGTTGATGTGCTCGATCGCTTCGTTCACGCCGTCCACAACTTTGATCGAAACGATCAGGTCGGAATATTCCTTCTTCCAATCTTCTTCCGTCGCCGGAATCACTTCTTGTCCTCCGGCCAATTCCAAGGTCCGTGGGCAGCCGCGCACTTCGACTCCGGCCTCGCGAAATTCCGCAATCATTTGCGGCAGAAATGCGGCGCGATTTCCTCGATGCACCAGCAATGTTTCCATGGCATTGCAGACGGCGGGATATTGAACTTTGGAATCGTAGGCGACATCGAGCGCCTTCTGCAGATCCGCGTCGCTGTGCACGTACACGTGGCAGATGCCTTCGCCGTGGCCCAGCACGGGAATGCGGCTGTGTTCGGTGACGTAGCGGACAAATTCGTTCGATCCGCGCGGCACGATCAAATCGATTTCGTCGTGCAGCGTCAGAATCTGCGCCACGTCTTCGCGCGTGTGAAACAGCACCACGGAATCGACGGGAATATCGGGAAACGCCGACAGCGCGTCGCGCCAGATCGAAACCAGCACGGCATTTGTTTCCGCCGCTTCCGCGCCGCCCTTCAGGCACACCGCGTTGCCGGATTTCAGCGCCAGCGACGAAATTTGCGGCACGACGTCGGGCCGCGACTCGAACACCACGCCCACGACGCCCAGCGGGCAGGTTTCCTTGTACAGCACCAGATCGTCGTCCAGTTCCATGGTCGACAGCCGGCGGTGCAGCGGATCGGGCAGGCGCGCGACATCGCGCACGCGCGCGGCCATTTCGGCGATTCCGCGCTCCGTGGTCCGCAAACGCGCGAACATGGCGCGCGACAATTCGCCGCGCTCGACGGCCTGCTGCGCCACCGCGCAATCTTTTTCGTTCGCGGCGAGAATTTCCGCCGAACGCGCTTCGATGGCGTTCGCCGCGGCAAGCAGAGCTTCGTTGCGCCGCTCTCCGGAAAGCGTCGCCAGAATGTGCGCGGCGCGGCGCGCGCGCCGGACAGTGCGCTGAACGTCGGAAAGTTCGAGTTGTTTTTGTACGTTACGCTCATTTGCGATCCAGTAAAACAATATTATCGCGCTTTACGAGCACGCTTGCACGCCCGCTGGTTCGGCCGCCGGCGCATTCGGCGGCGTCGTTGGCGCCGTTGCCAATCATGCCTTCCGCGTCGCCGCGCGAATAATCGGAAATTCCGCGCGCGAATTCCAGCCCTTCGGTGTCCACGATGCTCACCACTTCGGCCGCGTCAAACTCTCCTTCGACGCCCGTGACGCCCGAAGCCAGCAGGCTGGCTTTTCCGCCGGTGAGCGCTTCGCGCGCGCCCGCGTTGACGATCACGCGCCCGCGAACTCCCGCGGCATAGGCGATCCATCGGCGCTTTCCCGCCATGCGCGTCTTCGACAGAAACACCGTGCCCGTCGGCTCGCCTTCAAAAATGTCGGTCGAGCGTGTCGGGCTTTTTGCCGTTGGCAATCACGGCCACGCCGCCCGCCTGCATGGCAATTTCCGCGGCGTCGAGTTTCGTCAACATGCCGCCGCGCCCTCCTTCGGAGGGGCCGAGCGCCAGCGCTTTCAACTCCGGCGAAATTTCCTCGACCAGCGGAATCACCTTTGCAGCCGCATCGATTCGAGCCGGACGGGCCCAAGCTGCATCAATCCGTCCACGTCGGTCAGCAGGACCAGCACGTCGGCTTCGATGTGGCTCATCACCAGCGCGGCCAGGCGATCGTTGTCGCTGAAGATGCGTTCGCCCGCGCGAATATTCAGGTAATCGAGTTCCGCCGTCGAAACCGTGTCGTTTTCATTGACGATGGGCAGCACGCCCAGCTTCAAGAGCGCTTCCATCGTCTCGCCGCAGATTGGAATAGCGTGTGCGGTCGACGAAATCTCCCTCGGTCAGCAGCACTTGCGCGAGATGAACGCCGTGCGCACTGAAACAATTTTTCATATTCGTGCATCAGCAGACTTTGGCCGACGGCCGCGCAGGCCTGGCGCATCACCATGTCATTCAGCCGGTCGCGATGCAGGCCCAGCCGTCCGCGGCCCAGGCCGACGGCTCCCGAAGACACCAGCACGATCTGCCGGCCGTCCTTCTTCAGTGCGGCGATGCGTGCGCGCCACCGGTTCGAGATGCTCGGCGTTAAATTGCCCGTCGCTCGCCGGTCACGATGCCGGTGCCCAGCTTGATCACCGCGCGGCGCGCCGCGCGCAGCCGCTTCTGTTGTTCGGTTTCTGGTTGCTGATTTTCCACGGTGCTCTACTTTATCACCGACCAGCACTAGTAAGAAAGTTGACAAAAGCAGAGCAGTGAGCCTGATCGGTTTTGGTAGCGCCGGCGTCCAGCCGGCAGTTTTGCGCTGCGACCACCACAGAATTCTCACAAGTGCATCTTAGATCCCTGGATCTTTCTTTGAATAACTTCACCCTTGCTTATGCCTCGATTGTAGGGGCACGGCATTGCCGTG
Organism: uncultured Acidobacteriota bacterium; assembly: GCA_963825365.1. Taxonomy (GTDB): domain Bacteria; phylum Acidobacteriota; class Terriglobia; order Acidiferrales; family UBA7541; genus Palsa-360. The sequence goes on from CAWGSV010000018.1 coordinate 250,900, forward strand.
CCCCTACGGCGTGCACTTGTGAAAAAGATGAGCTAAAGTTGCTCCCAGCCCCATTAAAAATTTCCGCCAAGAGGCGCGCTTTCCGCGCGCCCGGGTTCCGACCAGGAAACATCGGCCCACCCTCTTAAACGATTCGCCATACCACCGTGCTACGTTAAGCACTTCGGAGAGGAAGCACGTTTCTTTCGTCATCCCAGGATTATGGCAGATCAAAAATCAGAGGCATCTCGCCGCATCCTTTCGGCGATCGGAGTCGTTCTGCTGCTCGCCGTTATGGCGACGCAGCTGGCGCTCTCCGCCCGCCGGCAATCGCAGACCTTCGACGAGGCCGTGCACATTTATTCCGGCTATCGATACTGGAAGAATTTCGATTTTGGATTTAATCCCGAACATCCTCCGCTCGTCAAACTGGTCGCCGCGATTCCTCTCTTACGCATGCCGCTTCGCGCACCAACATCGTTTCCCGACGCCGATTTTAAGCCCGTGGAATATTTGGCCGGGCGCTCGTTTCTCTACAGCAATGACGCAACGACTTTGCTGTGGAGAGCAAGAATGGCCGCGGCCGCCTTCACAGTCTGCCTGGGCCTCATCATCTTCCTGGTGGCAAATTCCATGTGGGGAGCTGGCCCTGCGTTTCTATCGCTGGCGCTCCTGGTTTTTGATCCAAACTTTCTGGCCCACGGCGCGCTGGTCACCACCGACGTGGGCGTGACCTTTGGACTATTTCTTGGCGTCGCCTGTTTCTATTTCTATTTGAAAAAGCCTTCTGCGATCAGCCTGGTGGGCGCTGGGCTCGCGGCTGGAATTTGTCTGGGCAGCAAGCATTCGGGAATTCTGCTATTTCCCATGCTGCTCGTTCTGGCAATTGCCGAACTGTTTTTGTTGCGCGATTCCACCACTCAAAAGTTTGCGCCCGATTTTAAGAAAACGGTGGTGCGTCAAGCCGCGTCGCTCGCGGCAATCGTTGCGATTTCGCTGGTAGTTCTCTGGTCTTTTTACGGATTTCGTTACGCAGCGCGCCCCGCGGGGCTAAGAGTTAGTCCCCCTCTCACAGAATTCGTGCACGGGATGGGGGGCGGCTCTTCCGCAATCGTGTTGGGGATCGCGCGCTGGCATTTGCTTCCGGAATCCTATCTCTACGGCATAGCAGACATTGCCACGGTGGGGAAGCTGCCAACTGTCATCTTCGGAAAATACTATCCGTCCGCGCAGTGGTTTTATTTTCCGTCTGTTTTTGTTGTGAAGTCCACGCTGGCGTTTTTGATCTTGTGCTGCCTCGCGCCTTTTGCAGCCGCATTCCTAAGCAAGAAAATTCGTAGGGAATTCCTTTTCCTTGCCGTTCCTCCGGCAATCTATCTTGCAGTGGCCATGTCATCCGGCATTAACTACGGCGTGCGCCATCTTCTTCCCATCTATCCATACCTGATTATTCTGGTTTCATACGCGGCCTGGAATCTCGGGCAGCGGCATCGCGCACTCGCCGTGCTCGTCGCGGTTCTCGTTGTCGCCCACGCGGCGTCTTCTCTTCGCGCATTTCCCAACTACATTCCCTACGCCAATGAATTGTGGGGTGGTCCGGCCAGGACGCATGAACTTCTGACGGATTCCAACGTCGATTGGGGGCAGGGCCTGGTAGCCATGCGGGAGTACATCGACCAGCGACACATCAAGAATTGCTGGTTCGCCTACTTCGGCCAGATGATTGTGGATTTTTCCTACTACGGAATTCCGTGCAAAGTTTTGCCCACGGCTTTTGCGGACTCGAATCAAATTCCAATGTCCATCGTTCCTCCGCAGGTTGACGGGCCTGTTTTCCTCAGCGCCACGGAAGTGACGCGCACGTTCTGGCGAGCGGATTGGGTGAATCCGTATATGCCGTTTCAGCGACTGCGTCCTTCGGCGCTGGTCGCGGATTCAATCCTCGTGTACGACGGGAAGGTTGATCTGTCCGAAGTGTCCGCGCTAACCCACGAAAAGCTGGCCATCGAATTGGCACAAGATAAGAAATTCGATGAGGCCCTGGCGGAAGTGAACACAGCCATCGAGGTTGCGCCCAATCGTCCGATTGCGCATGCGGCGCGCGGTGCAATCCTGTCGGCAATGGGGAGAACTGCGGAAGCCCAAGCGGAATCCGCAAAGGCCAGCGTTATGGCAGGCGCTATACTGGCGGCGCAGGGGCACCAGTAGCACAGGCACTCTTGCCTGTGCGGTTTTCGAAACTTTTACCTTATCCGTGAAAGCGATCGATGGCAGAAACCGCACAGGCAAGAGTGCCTGTGCTACTAAACCCTTCACAAATCGCGGCGGCCTTCCATGGCTTTCATCATGGTGACTTCGTCCGCGTATTCCAGATCCGCGCCCACCGGAATTCCCACGCCGATGCGCGTCACGCGCACACCCAGCGGCTTGAGAAGCTTGGAAAGATACATGGCCGTGGCCTCGCCCTCGGCGTTCGGATTTGTGGCGATAATAATTTCCTCGACCGTGCCGCCCTTCAGCCGTTCAATCAAGCTTTTCAGGTGCAGTTGATCGGGCCCGACGCCGCGCAGGGGAGCCAGCGATCCGCCAAGCACGTGATACAGGCCGCTGTATTGGCGCGTTTTTTCGATGGCCATGATGTTGTGCGGCTCTTCGACCACGCAAATGGTTTTGCGGTTGCGCGTGCTGCCCGTGCAATACAGGCACGGGTCAACGTCTGTGATGTTATTGCACACCGAGCAGATTCGCATGTTCAACTTGGCGTCGCGAATGGCGTCGGCCAGCGCCAGCGCGTTTTCGGAATCGGTCCGCAGAATATGAAATGCCAGGCGCTGCGCGGTCTTCGCGCCGATGCCGGGCAAGTGTTTCAGTTGGTCGATCAGCCGCTCGACGGGCTCTGCAAAATCAGGCATGAAAGTTGTTCCGTGACGGAGTGATGCGGGAAAGGGAATCCGGATTCACTCGTAAAGTAGGTGTCAAAAAGTTTCTCAAAGGGAGCGGCCTAGAACAGGCCGGGAATTTTAAGTCCGGCCATTCCAGGAATGGAGCCGGTCAGGTTCTTCATCTGGTTGGTGAGCTCTTCATCCACGCGGCGGCTGGCTTCGTTCACGGCCGCGCGCACCAGGTCCTGCAGTAATTCCTGATCTTTCCCCGCGAAAATTTCGGGATCGATGCGAATGTCGGTGAGTTGTTTCTGGCCGTTCATCTTGACGCTGACCATGCCGCCGCCGGCTGAAGCTTCCACCTGCACAGTTTCGACCTGCTTTTGCAAGCCCTCCTGCATCTGGCGAAACTGCGTGAGAATCTGCTGCAGCGCTTTCACTTCCATGGTCTACTCCTCGCCCCGGCGTTTCACGTCGGAAATCTGGCCGCCGAATCGCTCTAACATTCCGCGCACGATCGGATCTTGCTCGAACTTTGCGCGCAATTCGCGTGTGCTGCTCGAACCGCTCGATCCGTTTGAACCGCCCGGATCGCTCAGAAAGTTCCTGCCACCGGTACGGCTTCGAGTTTAACACAGACGCGCACCGTCTGGCCGAGGATGCGGCCGGCAATGTTGCGCAAACGTTCCATGGGATCACGGGCCTGCAGTAATTCGGCGAGAGCGCGGTCTTCCGTGGGGAAAAATAATCTTACTTCTCCGCCACTCATTTCCCAACGCGAAGCGTTCGTTACAAGTTCGCCGAGAAATTGTTCCTGTGCAACGATCGCGCTCTTGATGGATTCGACTTGCGCGTCCCATCAGGCCTTCGCCGTGGCAGCGGGCCGCGTGGCGGGTCGAGCGTCGCGTAGGACATTTTTTCGGGCACAGCGGCGGGCGCGATTGTCGGAGACGCGTCCATTCGCTTTGCCGAGAATTTTGTTCTTCACGCACGGCGGCAACAGGAGTCGCGGTTTCCATGCGCGACGCGGGAGCGGCTTGTGCTCTGGCGAGCGCGACTGCTGTCGCGGCGCCCTGCGACGCGCCCGCGCCTTGCCAGGTAGAGGCAACGGAATGCTGTGAAGCGCTTGCCCGCGTTGGAGAAGGGAATTGCGGAGCAGCGCTTGTGCTCGCGGCAAATGACGCCGGCGATGAAGCGCTCGAAGCGCTTGAAGTTCGTGTTGACGCAGGCGCAGCGGGAGTTCCGCCTTCCAGATCGGCCAGCAATTCCTCAAGCGGCGCCAGGCGCGCGGCATTCACCATGCGCAGGAGGCCCATCTCCAGGTGCAGGCGCGCATCTGGCTTGCGGCGAAGGTCGTCGTCTGTGTGCAATAAAATCTGGAAAAAGCGCGTCAAATCTTCCTCGCTGAAAAATTCTGCGGCTTTCTTCAGGCGCGGCCGCTCGTCGGCGGGCGCGGCAATCAATTCGGAATCCGCTCCGCAAACGCGCGCCACCAGCAGATTACGAAAATGCCCGATGGCTTCGCGGCAAAAATGCTGAAGGTTCTGCCCATCGGCGAGCAGGCGATGCACGAGCGAAAGAACGCGCTCTGCCGATCGCTCTCGATCGCGTGTGTCAGTTCGTCCAGAATTTCTCCGGGGACCACGCCGAGCAGTTCGCGAACCTGCGCGTCCGTGATGCTGGAGCCGCAGTAGGCGCGCGCCTGTTCCAGAAGCGAGAGGCCGTCGCGAACGCTGCCTTCGGCGGCGCGGGCCATCACGCCGATTGCGCCCGGCTCCGCGGTCAGGTTTTCCTTGGCGCAAATATCTACCAGCGCATCCGAAATTTCCGCGAACGAGAGCGCCCGAAAGTGAAAATGCTGCGAGCGCGAACGGATGGTGTCGGCAAGATTTTCCGGCTCGGTAGTGGCCATCACGAAGATTACTTTGTCGGGAGGCTCCTTCGAGCGTTTTCAGCAGTGCGTTGGAGGCTTCATCGGTGAGCGCGTGCGCTTCGTCAAGGATCACCACTTTATATCGGCCGCCGGCAGCCGCGTAGCGAACCATCTCGCGCAATTCGCGAATCTGGTCGATGCCGCGGTTGGATGCCGCGTCGATTTCAATTACGTCCAGGGAATTTCCCAGACCAATTTCGCGGCAGGAGTCGCACTCGTTGCAGGGTTCCGCGGCGGGCCCTTTGCGCAGTTGAGTGCCTTGGCCAGAATGCGCGCGGTGGTTGTTTTGCCAACGCCGCGCGCGCCGGAAAAAATGTAGGCGTGCGCTACGCGTCCGGATTGAATAGCATTGGAGAGTGTGCGGGTGACGTGTTGCTGGCCGACTACGTCGGCGAAGGTTTGCGGCCGCCACTTTCGTGCGATGACTTGGTAGCTCATGACGCCGCAGTGCCGGCAAACTCTCCGTGGCGGATTCGGTCCGAGAACTTAATAGCTCAACACAGAGAACACGGAACCGGAAAGCCAGGAGAATCCGAATCCTTGCTGTAGCCCGCCTCTTCAAGGCGGGGGCTTGTTGGCAACCCCGCCTCTGAAGAGGCGGGCTACAATCTGCAACTGAACCCCACATAATTAGATGAGAGGAACTTCGGGTACTCTGCGGCACACGAAGCGATCCCGGTACCGTTGCTCCCTTCCGGGCCTGGCGGGGTTCGCGGGACTTCGTCGCACAGAGCCCGAAGTTCCACGCATCGGCAGTCGCTTGCAAGCAAGCGGCTGCAAACGCAGTCTAGCACAGCAGCGCACTTGAAAAAAGAAGCCACGGCGTGTTTGAAAAAAACACCTGGGCAGAAAAAGGAGTGCCAAATCTGTGTTCGCGAGTTGCGGCGCTAAAAGCCGCAGGAAAAAATCAATCCTGTTGTCGCCCAAATCCTTTTGTCACCCGCTCCTTTTGTCATTCCGAGCGAAGCGAGGAATCTCTTTTTGGTTTGGCCATTGCGCCAACGAAAAGAAAGAGAGATTCCTCGCTTCGCTCGGAATGACAGAGTCTTGAGTTTTTTCGCGGCCTGCCAAGACCCGTTGGCCTTTCGAAACACGCCCGGCGAATTTGAGAGGCATGCAAACCGGAGCGCGGAGTATCATGCATTCGGACGTTACCTCCGCATCCGGTCCGGCTCGCTCCCGCAGGGCGTTGCCGGGCGCACAGCGCCAGCGTATGGCCTCACGTCACGAGGCATAGCCCGCACACGGTCGCATCAGCGGCCGGCGCGAATGCATGGAGGATCCCGTGAAACGCATCGTAAGTTCTTTCAGTATTTCGTTGGCTGTATTTGTGTTGCTGTTCTCCGCTGCCGCGATTCCAGCTCGCGCGCAATCCCATGAACTTCTGCAGGGCACCGAGGTGCACCTGCGATTGCTCACCAATTTGAACACTTCCAACGCCAAGAGCGGCGACCCATTTGTCGCCGAAGTCACCGAGCCGGTTTCCGTGGATAGCCAAATCGTTCTGCCCGCGGGAGCGCGTGTTCACGGGGTGGTCGGCGGAGTGATACACACGCGCCATTTTTCCATCATTCGTGGCCAGTCAGCCATGAGCCTTTCCTTTCGCGAGATCGTCGTGGATAGCCGCATCTTCCCGGCAAAGATGAGCATTCTGCGCCTGGAAGGCCCATCGACGGATACTCGAGAGGGAAAAAGACGCAAAGACATTAATATTGACGAGGGTCAAGTCGTTGAGGAAAAGCATGACATCAAGGGAGATGTAATCGGGGGGGCAGTGGGACTCGGCGGCGGGACTGTGGTGGGCGCCCTGTTCAGCAATGTTTCGCGCGGGATCGGCTTTGGGTTGATTGGCGCGGCCGTTTACATTGTGGAGCGAAAAGGCAAGGAAGTGGACCTGCCGGCGCAAACCACCATCCGAGTGCGCATGGACAATACTGTCACGCTGCCAAGATTCACGGCTGACAACAACGAAAAAGTGTCGATCAAAAACGAAGCGGATTAATATTAATTTCCATGAATGCCGGAACCTCTCTGGCGAGATGATTCGGACCAGCGACTGTAGCGCCCGCCTTCAGGCGGGCATGCGTTGTAATCGCAACGCCAGCCTGAACGCAGCAATCGCAGATCGGCAGCCCTATCATAAGTTTGCCCGAGTCCTTATGACGCCGCCGAATTTGCGGACTTCTTTTCAGCCCGCTTCAGGAATCGATACAAACTGGTGCGCCCGATACCCAGCATTTGAGCCGCTCGCACGCGATTGCCTTCGCAGGCGTCCAGCACTCGACGGATATGCTGGCGGCGAACCTCCTCCAGGGGAATCGGCCGCCATGTATCCCCTCCGCGGCTCGATTGGGCCGCGGGTTTCTGCAGGTTCTCAGGCAAGTCGTCCACGTCCACAAAATCGCTGACCGTAGTGAGGCATGAGCAGGAAATAACGTTTTCAAGTTCGCGAACGTTTCCAGGCCAGTCATGCCGGTAGAGGATCGTCTGGGCCCTTATTGTGAGGCCTTTGATCTGTTTGCTGTAGGCCTCGTTGTATTTTTTCAGGAAGAATTGAATCAGCAGGGGAATATCCTCCAGACGATCGACCAGATTTGGCACGCGGATCTGAATGGTGCTGAGGCGATAGAATAGATCTTCTCGAAAACGTCCGGCCAGAACTTCGGCGCGCAAGTCTCGGTTGGTTGCGGCAACCAGCCGCACATCCACGTGGCGCACCTCTGGAGAGCCGACGCGTTGGATTTCCCGGTTCTGGATCACGCGAAGCAATTTGGCCTGCATGGCAAGCGACGTTTCTCCCACCTCATCCAGGAAAACCGTGCCGCCATTGGCGTACTCGAACAGTCCCTGCCGCGTGTCAGTCGCGCCCGTGAATGCGCCTCGCATATGTCCAAAAAGCTGGCTTTCCAGCAGCGTATCGACCATCGCGGAGCAGTTGCAAACCGCGAAGCGTTGCTGTGAGACGGGACTCATTTGGTGAATCGACTTGGCGATTAACTCCTTGCCCGTGCCAGTCGCCCCTATGAGCAGGATGTTGGTGTAATGCCGCGCCACCTTACGAACCATTTCAAACACTTCGACCATGGCCGGGCTTCGTCC
>CAWGSV010000019.1:0-74329 GCA_963825365.1 uncultured Acidobacteriota bacterium
GCCTATTTCAACCGCAACAACGACGTATCCGCGATCGAGGTCTTCACGGCGAATCCCGACAAGATCGAAACTTACCGGAAATTGGTGACGGAAGCGGCCGGGCGGCCGGTGTTCCTGGTCGACTGGCGGCAACGCAATTCGACCTTCTTCAACGCGCTGCAGGTCGAGCGCAACGTGATGTTCCTGATTCTGACCATGATCGTGCTGGTCGCCGCGCTCAATATCGTGTCCGGCCTGATCATGCTGGTGAAGGACAAGGGCCAGGATATCGCGATCCTGCGCACGATGGGCGCCTCGCAAGGCGCGATCATGCGCATTTTCCTCATTACCGGCGCCTCCATTGGTGTTGTAGGTACCCTGACTGGCCTTATGGTCGGGCTGCTTATTTGCTTCAACATCGAGTCGATCCGGCAATTCCTGTCCTGGCTCACCAACACGGAATTGTTCGATCCGACGCTTTACTTCCTTTCCAAGCTTCCGGCCGAGATCGATTTCGGCGAGACGCTGGCCGTCGTGATCATGGCGCTGACGCTGTCGTTCCTGGCGACGCTGTACCCGTCCTGGCGCGCCGCGCGCCTCGATCCCGTCGACGCGCTGCGGTACGAGTGAGGGCGAGATGGCCGAGGGGGCAGAAGATGTACCGGTTATCTATCTTCACGAGATAAAACGGCAGTACAGGCAGGGCGAGGCGACGCTGACGATCCTCGACGGCGCCAAGCTTGCGCTGTGGCCCGGGCAGTCGGTGGCACTGGTGGCGCCATCGGGTTCCGGCAAGTCGACGCTGCTGCACATCGCGGGCCTGCTGGAAAGCCCCGATGATGGCGAGGTCTATGTCGCGGGTACCCCGACCTCGCAATTGGCTGATGCCGACCGGACCCAGATCCGCCGTACCGATATCGGTTTCGTCTACCAGCAGCATCGGCTGTTGCCGGAATTCACCGCACTTGAGAACGTCATGCTGCCGCAGATGATCCGCGGGCTGAAACGCGCCGAGACGATCAAGCGCTCGACCGAAATCCTGGCCTATCTGGGATTGGGCGACCGCGTCACCCATCGTCCGGCCGAACTATCCGGCGGCGAGCAGCAGCGGGTCGCGATAGCGCGCGCGGTGGCGAATGCGCCGCGGGCGCTGCTCGCGGACGAGCCGACCGGCAACCTCGATCCGCACACCGCCGATCACGTCTTCAGCGCGCTGATGCAACTGGTGAAGGCGACGCGGGTGGCGATGCTGATCGCGACCCACAACATGGATCTCGCCGCCCGGATGGACCGTCGGGTGTCGCTTGCCAACGGCCAGGTCGTCGAGATGGACTAGCGCTCAATAGGCGCGGCGATATCGCTTGGAGCGCGGCACAGGCGGATCGTCATACGCGTTCACGTAGTACGGATTGGTGTCGCACGTCGCGGAAAGACCCGAAGCCGTCGCCTGGCACTGAGCGAGGGAGGTGTAGCTGCAGTCGTAATAGTGGCTGCCACCCCATGTGTAGCGGTTCAGGCAAACCGGATAGTTCGGGTTGTTGTAGGTTTGAGCCTCTGCCGGCTGGGTCGCCGAGATCGCTCCGAAAACCAACATCGTCAACGCCAGAATGCGCATTAGGACCTCCTGCGAAATAGCTGACGCCTATAGATGGTCTGGCTGTGTTGGCGTCAAGTCACGTTAGCGCGTTGCAAGTTCGCCAATTCGCGTAATGGAATGCTGCGATCAGCGCGGATCCGGTGGCGAGCCCGGAGACGACGCTGCTGCTAGCGAGCTCGCCCCAAGCAAGATCAAAATCACCCTGTGTGGCCGCAATCTTTCATCGTCGCCGGTTCGATTGCCGCGATCAAAGACGAACGCGCGGGTTTCCCGCCAAACACATTCTCATGCATTGAATAATCTTGCGCATAGCGCCGCGCGAATCCGAATTGTGAATTTTTCGCGGCAAGGAATCTCACAAAGTTGCGAGAAGTGCCTGTAACGCAATATTAACTTACAATTTGACGAAAGTCGTTTCGCTATGCCTGTTGCAGTGAAGTTACAGCATTTCTGACGAAGACTGGTATGAGGCTGCCACGGCCCTGGGGGCCAGTTGAAATTGGAATGGGAACAAAAATGAAAAAGGTTTTGCTTGTATCGGCGAGTTCTGATCGCGCTCGGCGCGGCTGCGCCGGCAACGGCTGCGGATCTGGCTGCGCGTCCTTACACCAAGGCGCCGCCGATGATCGCTGCCATCTATGACTGGAGCGGTTTCTACGTCGGTATCAACGGTGGTTGGGGTTCGAGCCGCAACAGCTGGGACTTCGTGTCGCCGTTTCTCGTTGGCCGGGAAGGTAGCCATGACGCGACCGGCGGCGTTGTCGGTGGTCAAGTCGGTTATCGCTGGCAGGCGGGCACCTGGGTGTTCGGCCTCGAAGCGCAGGGGGACTGGGCTGACCTGAAGGGCAGCAACACGAGCGTGCTCTTCCCGGGCTTCGTCAATAACTCGAAGACCGATGCGTTCGGCCTCTTCACCGGTCAGATCGGCTATGCCGCCAACAACGTACTGTTCTACCTCAAGGGCGGTGCGGCGGTGACTGCAGATAAGTATCGCATCAACACCGCTGGTGGCGCTCTGTTTGCAAGCGCAGGTGACGACACCCGCTGGGGTGGTACGGTTGGTGTCGGCCTTGAATACGGCTTCGCTCCGAATTGGTCGGCGGCGGTCGAGTACGATCACTTGTTCATGCAGGACAAGACCTACAACTTGACCACGCCGGCTGGCGTCCTTGCCGGCGGCGATCGCATCCGTCAGGATGTCGATCTCGTCACCGTCCGCGTGAACTACAGGTTCGGCGGCCCGGTCGCCAAGTATTGATAAGTTACCGGCGTTCGCTTCATTCGCGACGTCACTGAAAGCCCCGGGCAGTGCCCGGGGCTTTTTCATTGGATCCCGCGAATTAACCATCGGCGATATCACCTGATTTCGAAGCTTCGACCGGTCTTGGGTAGTGGGTCAGTTTGATTATGGCAGGATTGTTAACTGGAAAACGGATAGTCTGGAGCGCATATTCGCTGGATGGCACAAGGCTTGTCCGCACCACCATTAACCCGCGAAGAGTTCGCCTCGTTGCAGCACTGCGCCAAGGGGCCGATGCACCGCACAATTCCGCCCGAACACAAAGAGCGACTGATCCAACTAGGATACATACTGGAATTGCCGGGCGAACTTCGACTAACGAACGCTGGCAGGCAAAGGATTGCGGAAGGCGAATGACCGACAAGCACCCCAAACGCCCTAGGGACCCCAACCAACTCGCCAAGTCGATCATAGACATTGCGACGGGCAGAAGCCTAGCCCAATCGATGATGGGGACGCGCCTGAAAGCGGCTTTGCCAAGCGCGCGAAGGCAGGAGGGGCGAAGGGCGGCCCGGCAAGGGCGGCGGCCCTTACACCCGAGCAACGGTCCGAAATAGCCCGAGCGGCGGCTGCCGCTAGATGGAAAAAGAGCTAAGCTGCCACCGATCGGGGCACGAGGGTCGCATTCTCAAACATGTCGTGCTGCCGGAAAACGGCATCCATAGCCGGGACCTTAGGCAAACCGCGCTTTTCCCAAAGCTCGGCCGCACTGCGGTTACCCCAGATGTGGCGACATTCGCTAATGGTCCCGCAAGAATGTTGGGTCATAATGTTTATTGCGCGCAAACTGCTTGAGACTTTCGCGCAAAACTTTTGTGTCATCCTTCGGTGCCAGCACTGCAAATTTTCTATCGACTGAATCATCAAGCTCGCTAAATGCTACCGGCAACTCGCGCGCCGTTATCGCGTCTTTGAATACGGCCAGCCACATTTCAATGTCGCTCGTTCTGGTCTCTGAATTTGGATCAGAATCACCAGAGGAATGCCGCCTGCTGAAGTCCCAGAACCTTTATATGGGACCAAACTTTATAGTCTGGCGTGATCTTATTGGGTTGCGGCGATGAATTGTTCGCCGGACTTTGCGCGAGAGCGCGATAGGCAAGCGGCGCTATCGCAAGATACACCGCACCAACCAGGGTGCAGTAGCCGGCCATGATTGCAATGGGGAGAGGGACCCCTATCAACACGGCCCAGACCCCGCCGCCCATGGCGGTGGCGATGCCGGTGGCAAAAAGTACCCATACAACTCGATAGGCGAGCCATCCCCAGTTGAAGAAAATCTCGGAACCGTTCGATCCATTTTCGCATGGCGCGATCTTAGACGCAGGTTCGCGTCCGGCGCGAGTCCCGGCCCCACGGTCCCCGGAATTAACCAAGGACTTTATTTTTGGGTCACTTTTCAAACTGACCCCACTACCCGGCCTTGACTCCCAGGAACAAAAGCGGAACATTGTTCCGCATATGTTCCTGTTGGGAGGAGGCAGCCATGTTGAAGATTTTCGTGGAAGAAGCAGCAGCCCTGGCATCGATCGCGCTGTTCGTCGGGATGATCGCAGTGTGGGCGCAACTGATTCCCCAGCTCTGAGCGACGCATGCAGGGACAGACTAGGTACCCCCTGGGAAAAGCCGGACGGCTGCCTGAAGCGGCGCCTTCCGCGTGGACTCCGCGCAGGTGAGGCATCACGATGGGCGGGCGAGTTCGGGCTTAGGCGACGGATGTCCCAGGCCATGACGATTGCCCATTCATGATGCCGGAAACCCAGAAGTAACCATGTCCAGTGCCGGATTCGTTCATCTCCACGTTCATTCGGCCTATTCGCTGCTGAAGGGCTCCATCAAGATCGCCAAGCTCGGTGAATTGGCGAAAGCGGACCGCCAGCCGGCGCTGGCGCTGACCGACACCGACAACATGTTCGGGGCGCTCGAGTTCTCCGACAAGATGGCGGGATATGGCATCCAGCCGATCATCGGCTGCGCGTTGGCGGTCGACTTCGGCGATGTCGACCCCAACGCTCGCAATGCGCTTGCCGCGGAACCTGCGCGAATCGTGTTGCTGGCGGCGCGCGAACGCGGCTATCGCAGCCTGATGCGGCTGAACTCGCGGGCGTTTCTGGAGACGCCCGTTCATCAATCCCCGCACATCAAGTTCGAATGGCTCGAGGGCGACGCCGAGGACCTGATCGCCTTGACCGGCGGCCCGGACGGGCCGATCGCGCTGGCGCTTGCCGCCGATCATGCCGCGCTCGCCGCCACGCGCTGCGAGCGGCTGGCCGGTATTTTCGGCGACCGGCTCTACGTCGAACTGCAGCGTCACGGCATCGACAAGGAACGCCGCACCGAGTTCGGCCTGATCGATCTCGCCTATGCCAAGGGGCTGCCGCTGGTTGCGACCAACGAGCCTTACTTCGCCTCCAACGACGATTACGAAGCCCACGACGCGCTATTATGCATCGCCGGCGGCCGCCTGATCGCCGAGACCGACCGCGAGCAGCTCACGCCCGATCACCGCTTCAAGACGCGCGCGGAAATGGCGGTGCTGTTTGCCGATATTCCGGAGGCGCTGGCCTCGACCATCGAGATCGCCGAGCGCTGTTCGTTCCGGCCGAAGACGCGCAAGCCTATCCTGCCGCGCTTCACCGTCGGCGCCGGCAGCAATGCCGCAGATGCCGAGAACGAGGAAGCCGCCGAACTGCGCCGCCAGGCCGAGCAGGGCCTGACCAACCGCCTGACGGTGCACGGGCTCTCGCACGGCATGACGGAAGAGGATTACCGCGCGCGGCTAGCCTTCGAGCTCGATGTCATCAACCGCATGAACTATGCCGGTTACTTTCTGATCGTCGCCGACTTCATCAAGCACGCGAAGTCGGAAGGCATCCCGGTGGGGCCGGGCCGCGGCTCCGGCGCAGGCTCGCTGGTCGCCTACGCGCTGACCATCACCGACCTCGATCCGATCCGCTTCGGCCTGCTGTTCGAGCGTTTCCTCAATCCAGAACGCGTGTCGATGCCCGACTTCGACATCGACTTCTGCCAGGACCGCCGCGGCGAAGTGATCGATTACGTGCAACAGCGCTACGGCCGCGATCAGGTGGCGCAGATCATCACCTTCGGGACCTTGCAGGCGAGGGGCGTGCTGCGCGACGTCGGACGCGTGCTGCAGATGCCCTATGGGCAGGTCGACAAGCTGACAAAGCTGGTGCCGCAAAATCCGGCCGCGCCGGTGACGCTGGCGGCGGCGATCGCGAGCGAACCGAAGCTGCAGGCGTTCCGCGACGAGGACGCGGTGGTGGCGCGCGCCTTCGACATCGCCCAGCGCCTCGAAGGATTGACCCGGCATGCGTCCACCCACGCCGCCGGCATCGTGATCGGCGATCGCCCCTTGAGCGAACTGGTGCCGCTCTATCGCGATCCCAAATCCGACATGCCGGTGACCCAGTTCAACATGAAATGGGTCGAGCCTGCGGGGCTTGTGAAGTTCGACTTCCTCGGCCTGAAGACGCTGACCGTGCTCGACGTCGCCGTCAAACTGCTCAAGCAGCGCAGCATCGATGTCGATCTCGCGACGCTGCCGCTCGATGACGCCCAAAGCTATCAGATGCTGGCACGGGGCGATGTGGTCGGCGTGTTCCAGGTGGAAAGCCAGGGCATGCGGCGCGCGCTGGTCGACATGCGGCCCGACCGTTTCGAGGACATCATCGCGCTGGTGGCGCTCTATCGCCCGGGTCCGATGGCGAACATCCCGACCTATTGTGCGCGCAAGCACGGCGACGAGGAGCCGGAATATCTGCACCCGCTGCTCGAGCCGATCCTGAAGGAAACCTTCGGCGTCATCATCTACCAGGAACAGGTGATGCAGATCGCCCAGGTGATGGCGGGCTACTCGCTCGGCGACGCCGACCTGTTGCGCCGAGCGATGGGCAAGAAGATCCGCTCCGAGATGGAAAAGCAGCGCGCGATCTTCGTTGCGGGCTCGGTCAAGAACGGCGTGCCGAAAGGGCAGGCGGATACGATCTTCGAATTGCTCGCCAAATTCGCCGACTACGGCTTCAACAAGAGCCACGCCGCGGCCTATGCGCTGGTGTCGTATCAGACCGCCTACATGAAGGCGCATTATCCGGTGGAGTTCCTGGCGGCGTCGATGACGCTCGATCTGAACAACACCGACAAGCTTTCGGAGTTTCGCTCCGAGGCGCAGCGGCTCAAGATCAAGGTCGAGGCGCCCAACATCAATCGCTCGGGCCCGACCTTCGAGGTCAGCGACGGCACCATCTTCTACGCGCTGGCCGCGCTAAAGGGCGTCGGCCCGCAGGCGGTGGAATTGATCGTGGAGGAGCGACGCAAAAGCGGCGTGTTTATACATGTTTGTCCGGCCGTGGAGACTGCTTCGGGAATATGGAGCTGGATGGAAGCGTAAGTAATTTCCGAAGCGTGCCACGAACAAATTCCCTTCGTCTGCGGCGAACATTACTGAATTACAGAATATTTTGTTGCGTAAATCGATAGTTTCCTTGTTTTTCTCGCGCTAGAACCCGGAAATACTGGGAGAATGGCGGCGATGGTGCAACGAACTCACGAAGAAGCGGAATTTAAGATGCGTCCGGATATGGAGTTGGTTCTCCGTTCGGCGCGCGTGAAGAGCGACGAGAATGAAGATCGCATTCGCGAAATGCTCAGAGCTGGCGTGAATTGGTCCCAAGTTCTGGCTTTCGCGATTCAGCACAACTTGTTGCCGGTCTTGTATGAGCGATTCTATGCGGGTGACATGGAAAATGCGGCGCAAGATCAGCGCAAGGGCTGGACCGAACTGGCGCGCAATCAAGGAAAGGCCAGCATGGCTCTTTTGGGCGAAATGATGCGCTTGCAAGCCCTGTTTGAAGCTCAACAGATTCAGGCAATCCCTTATAAGGGGCCTGTGCTTGCTTGGCTGGCTTATCACGACTTCGTACTTCGCCCCTTTGCGGATATTGACTTTGTTGTTCCGCAGCGGCATTTCCCACAGGCCATGGCCGTGCTTCAAGCCGCCGGATATGACGCCCATTTCGATCCCCAGGAAGCACCAGCGGCCGGGCGCCAGCCCGCAGTGGGCGAATACGCATTTTCGCGAGGGTCGTCCCGCCTGCGGGTGGAGATTCATACTGAACGAACGCTTCGTTACTTCCCGCGTCCGCTGAACCTGGATGAAATGAGTGCCAGGCTGATCTCGGTTGAGATAGCTGGCCGCGCGGTGCCCACGTTTTCGGTCGAGGATACGCTAGTGATGCTTTGCGTGCATGGCGCAAAGCATTTTTGGGAGCGGCTGGGCTGGATAGTGGACGTCGCGAAATTAGCGACGACGCAACCGGTGGACTGGGCGCTGGCCATGCAAATCGCCGCGGAAATGAAATGCACGCGCTTGTTTCTTCTGGGGCTATTTCTCGCGCACGACCTGTGCGGATTGTCCCTGCCGCAAGACATTCTGGATAGGGCGCAAAAGGACACCAATGTGCGCTGGCTGGCATGCAAAGTGTGCGAACAGTATCAGGGAATATCCGATCCCAGCACGGGAGTGCTGCGCCGCGCCGCGTTTCGAATACGATCGCGCGATAAAATGAGCGAAGGAGTTGCGCACCTACTGCGTCTGGCGCTAAGTCCAACCGAGAGCGATCGCCAGAAGGTGCGCTTGCCGCATTTCCTTGCCCCTGCTTATGCGTTTGTGCGTCCCTGGAGGCTTCTGCGCCAGTACGGCGTGGGTTTTAGACGTCGGCTCAAGCCGGACTTGGCCATGTATGTACCTATTGATCCTGAAATCGTGGATAGAATGCTTCGTTTCGCGGAGGTCTCATCGGACGATGTCCTTTACGACCTGGGCTGCGGCGACGGAAGAATTGTGGTGACGGCGGCCAAAAAATACGGCATCCGCGCAGTAGGCGTGGATATCGACCCTCGACGTATCGCTGAGGCGAAGGAGAATGCGCGACGGCACGGAGTTGAAGATCGTGTTCAGTTTATTCTGGGCGATGCCAAGCAGTTGGATGTGTCTAAAGCCACCGTCGTAACGTTGTATCTGGGCGTGCATGGAAATCTGAGGATAGCAGCTCGGCTGCGTTCCCAACTGCCTCCCGGCGCGCGAGTCGTTTCGTGCGATTTCCAAATTTATGGTTGGGCGCCGGAGCGGATGGAAACCCACGTCTTTCCAGATGGAAACAAATCACCTCTTTATTTGTGGAGGGTCGGGGAGTTTTCGGCGAAAGATCCAGAGGTGGAATAGCTGTGCCTGCAATTTGGCGCTGACTGTCTTCGATCTCGCCAAATTAAGTTCGGGATCATAATTACTACGCCGCCATTTCGCGCATCTCTGTTGTCGCATGCGCCACGATGGGCACCTTTTCCCTGTTTTTAGTTGCGCACGCTAGGTGATTCGTAGCAGATTATCCGCGCATGCCTGAAGCCCCCGCCAATCCCGGCCTGAAGCGGATCGTCGCGATCGCCGCTATCCTGGCCGCGGTGTGGTTCTGCTATGCGGGCGGAAAACACGCGTTGGCGAGCCATTACGCGGCTTCGTCAAATTCGGATAGTTTGCTTCGCGCAACACAGATCGAGCCGGACAACGCGGAAACCTGGTACCGTCTGGGGCGTCTCCGCCAGCTGGACTTCGATAACACGGATATTCCCCTGGCAATTTCTTATTACCAGCGTGCGGAGAAGCTCAATCCTCGCTCTCCTTATTACAAGATCGATCTCGCCAGCGCCTATGAAATGGCTGGGAACATGGGCGAAGCGGACAGCGAATTTCGAGCAGCCCGGGCCGCCTACCCAATCTCCGGGGAGGTTTCCTGGAAATACGGAAATTTTCTACTTCGACAAAACCGATTACCTGAAGCGTACGCGGAAATTCACCGCGCGGTACTGGTGGACCCCAACCTGGTTCCGCTCGCTGTGTCGCGCGTTTGGCGCAGCGATCCGGATGTTCACCTGCTGCTCGATCAAGTTTTGCCGGACACGGCCGAGGCCTATTCGGCAACGCTGGCCTATCTGGACGATCAGCAGGAAGCCAGCGCGGCGCTTGAAATGTGGCATCGCCTGATCGCAAAAGATCCGCACACGGATTCAAAATTGTCGTACAAACTTACCGATTTGCTGGTTGCTCAGGAAAGATTCGAGGAAGCCGGCGCGGTTTGGCGCCAGGCAATCGCCACGGATCCAGGATCCGCGCCCGCCTATTCCGGAAATTCGCTCGTCTATGATGGCGGATTTGAAAGAGATATTTCAGGAGGCGGCTTTGGCTGGCAGCAGAGCGATGTGGAGGGCGCCGACTTCGATTTCGATACGGATACAAAGCATTCTGGCAGCCGGTCCGCGCGGCTGACTTTCGATGGCACTAAGAATCTGACATACCAGAATCTATTTCAAAATGTGCTGGTTTCTCCGGGCACGCGCTATCGTTTTCAGGGATTTCTGCGTACCGATCAAATTTCGACCGAGAGCGGCATGAGATTTGAAATTGTCGATCCTAAAGACCTGCAGGATTTGGATGTGTTGACGCCCAATGAGACAGGCACTCTGCCGTGGACACTCGAGCAAGTCGATTTCACAACAGGGCCAAAGACGCACCTGATTGTCATTCGACTCATTAGAAAACAGAGCGTGCGTCTGGACAATCAGCTTCGCGGCACGGTGTGGATTGACGACGTAAGTCTCATGCCGGGCGGCACCGGTCACGAAGTGCCTTTGCCGGGAATTCACAAGCTCAATTAGATCGGATTGTGCGACAGGAAACGGCAGCCCGGAACTATCGAGGCGGAAAGAATCGGAGGCAAATGCCAGAGGAACGTTTCGCGGGAGAAAGTTTCAGGAAGGCGGTCTTCGCCGCTGCATGCGCATGAGTTCCATCCGCGCAGGAGTATGCGTACTGGCCGCATTTGCCGTGCTCGCGCACGGAGCGGTCGAGCCATGGTCGGAAGCCGTTCTCGAAATTGGAGCTGCTGTCCTGCTGCTGATCTGGTCCTGGAAAGCGCTGACGGACTCTGAAGTCACGATGGTTTGGAATCCGCTGATGTGGCCGCTTCTTGGTTTCGGCGTGGTTGCGGCAGTTCAGTTGGCTGCCGGCATTTCGCTGGTTCCGTTCCTGACGCGCATCGAACTGCTGAAATATTCGGCGCTGCTGGCTTTGTTTTTTCTTTTTGTGCAGTCCTATCGGACGCGAACCCAATGGCGCACCTTCGTTTGGTTCTTGCTGAGCCTTGGCTTTGCGGTTTCGCTGTTCGCCATCCTGCAGCATTTCACGTTCAACGGAAAATTGTATTGGGTGCGGGAATTGCAGTACGGCGGAATTCCGTTTGGCCCATACGTCAATCGAAATCATTTTGCCGGCCTGATGGAACTGCTGATCCCGCCGGGGCTGGCCATTCAGATCCTGGGCGCGGAGCGGCGCGACCAATTGCCGCTCGTTACTCTGTTCACGCTGTTGCCGATTGGGGCGTTGTTTCTTTCCGCTTCGCGAGGCGGAATCATGAGCTTCCTGGCGGAAATAGTTTTTCTGGTGATCTTGATTGTGGCGCGGCGCAGGGAAAAGACGGCCTGGTGGCCGGAGCGTTGATTGTCACACTGGCCGCTATCCTGGTTTCGTGGCTGGGAATCGGCAGCGCGCTGGACCGATTTGCCGCTTATAAGAAACTGGAGACCAGCGAGGGGCGCCGCGTAGAAATGCTGCACGACAGCTTGCGAATTTTCCAGGATCACCGAGTCCTGGGAACCGGGCTGGGCACTTTGCAGGAAGTGTTTCCGCTCTACGAATCGTTTTACGACGGTCTTATCGTGAATCACAGCCACAACGACTACGCGGAAGCCTTAGCCGAAACGGGTGTGATTGGCGGTTTTTGCTGGCTGGCCTTCCTGGTGCTGCTTTTTTGGACCTCTTGGAGAATTCTCAACATGCAAGGTGATCCGAAAAACTTTGCCTACCATGCGGGCGCGCTAGTGGCCTGCCTGGGGCTTCTGGTCCATGCAGGAGTGGATTTCAATTTTCACATTCCTTCGAATGCGCTCATTTTTCTTTTGCAGGCGGCGCTGGCCACCACCGCCTTTCAACCCACCGCAGGACCGCGCGGGAGTTGATTTGCTGGACGGGCTTGGAGAGGTTTGTGAAATTCATAAGGGTTATATTTCCGGAACATTATTTTTTTTCATGAATAAAACTCCTTGACTCGGCGAAAGACTCTGTATAATGGCAGTCGCGTGGGGGAGTATCTATATTGAGCAATCAAAGATGGAAGGGTGTATTGCGCCCAGCATTCTACTTGTCTAGCCGAACGGCGATTCTTTTTCTTCTGGCCGTCCCATCGGTCTTCTCTCAACAACAGAAAGCGCCACTGCCGCCGGATCCGGCATCCAACAACAAACCTGTCAATGTAGTGAACGCCGAGACCAACGATCGCATCGCGCAACTGGCGCTGGCGTCGGACGTGAAGCAGGGCGATTACGTCATCGGAAGCGGCGATTTGCTGGGCATCGAAGTGTTCGATGTTCCGGAACTTTCGCGCGACGTTCGCGTGAATGAAACGGGATACATTTCTCTTCCGCTGATTCCCGTGAAAGTGCGCGCCGCCGGACTCACCACGTTTCAACTGCAGGACAAGCTTGCGGAATTATTGCAGACCAATGGTCTGGTATCGACGCCGCAAGTCACCGTATCTTGAAGGAGCAACACAGCCAGCCGATTACCGTGATCGGAGCAGTCAAGACCCCGATGGTGATTCAGGCGCTGCGCAAGACGACCCTGCTCCAGGCTCTATCTCAGGCGGGCGGAATTCGGACGACGCCGGCAACTACTGTCATCGTTACGCGCCCGTCTCCGGACGTTTCAGCAGACTGCAGATGCAGCGGGACCGAGTGACAATCCTCCGGTTGCGGCTCCCCAAACCTTTACCATTAACCTGAGCGACCTTCTGGAATCGGGCGATTCGCGGTTCAACATTCCCGTGCTTGGCGGCGATGTCATCTCCGTGCCCCGCGCAGGAATCATTTACGTGGTGGGAGCGGTGAATCATCCGGGCGGATTCGTGATGCAGAACGATCGCGACCGCATGACCACGCTCAAGATGCTGTCGCTGGCCGGCGGAACGACCAACACAGCCAAGAGTCAAAGAGGCGGTCATTCTGCGCAAGAATCCCGCAACCGGGAAGCGCGATCGAGGTGCCTGTCGATTTGAATAAAGTGATGCACCTGAAGACGGAAGATGTCAGCTGCAGGCCAGCGACATCCTCTTTGTTCCGGACAGCAATGGAAAGAAGGCATTGCATCGCGCGGGCGATGTGGCAGTTGCTCTCACGACCGGCATTGGCCCTGGTAGCTGCAGGCAAATTCTAATCGCCTGCGACCGGACAGAATCGAATTGAAAATCGTGGAGCAAATGAAGATTCTATGGATGAAACAAACAATCTAGCACCGCGCGAGCGCTTCGACACCAATCCGCGGATTCGCTCCAGACGCGTTCCCCATTCCTGGCGCTGGATCTGATGCCGCGCGAGCCGCACCTGCTCGATTACCTGATCGTTTTGCGGAAGCATCAGTGGCTGATCCTGTTTTTCCTGCTGACGATCGTTTCGATCGTGACGATTGCCACGTTCCGCATGCAGCCGGTGTACGAAGCCACCGCGAGGGTCGAAGATCGATCGCGAGAACACCAATGCGATTCATTTTACCGATTCGGATCAGTCCGACGAGTATGCAGGATCTTGGAGGATTACATCACCACGCAATCGAAAATTCTGACAGAGCGAAACTCTGGCGATGCAGACGGTCAAGTCCATGGGCCTCGATCACCTGCCGCAATTTGGCGGCGACGCCGGGGAAACCGGTGAAACCCGCCGCCGCCGGGAAGCGATGCCAGCCTGATGCGGCCGCCTGCCCTGGGCGCGTTTCTTGGCAGCCTGAGCGTCAAGCGCGTGCCAAACAGCCGGCTGCTCGATGTGACGTTTGAAGCCACCGATCCCACCCTTGCGGCGCGCGTCGTGAACGCCCATTTGAATAACTTTATCGAGCAGAATTTTCGAAGCCGCTACGAAGCTGCTACGCAGGCTTCCAATTGGCTCGCCGGGCAACTCAACGAAATGAAGATCAAGGTTGAGAATGCCGAAGACGCTCGCCTCGCCTACGAGCGCGAGAATCAGATCTGGACCATCGACGAAAAAAGTGATATCAGCACGCAAAAACTGGCGGACCTGAACAAGCAGCTGACCGATGCGCAAACCGATCGCATCAACAAAGAAGCCGTCTATCAGCTCGCGCAGTCGGGGAATTACGATGCCATCGCCGCCGTGCGCGAAAGCCCCGTCATTCAGGATATTCTGAAGCAGCAGAGCACGTTGAGCGCTCAGTATACCGACGCGGTCAATCAGTACGGGCCCAAGTATCCCAAGGTTATGCGACTGCAGGCCCAGCTGAAGGATCTCGATCAGCTGATCACGCGGGAAAAGACCAATATCGGCAATCAGGTGGAAGCGGAATATCGCGGTTCGCGCCAGCGCGAACTTCTGCTTGAACGAGGCGCTCGATCAGCAGAAGGCCGAAACCAACCAGATGGCCGAAAAGCTGGTCCAGTACAACATCCTGAAGCGCGAAGCCGACACCAATAAGCAGCTCTACGACGGCATGCTTCAGAAATTGAAGGAAGCGGGCATCACCGCCGGACTGCGCTCCTCCAATATTCGAATTGTTGATCCGGCCCTGATTCCCACGGGCCCTTCGCGTCCCAATAAAACGCGAAACATCATGCTGAGCATTCTGGTCGGATTGGTTGGCGGAATCGGCTTGGCGCTTTTGCGCGAGTATCTCGATAACACCGTGAAGACTCCGGACGACATCGAGACGCTGGCGCGGCTGCCTTCTCTGGCCGTTGTTCCCGCGCTCTCCAATTCCAGCGGGAAGCGCAGCGGCCGTTTCTCGAAATTATTGAAGATCCCGGTATTGCTCACAAGGAAGGCCGCGCGGAATTGATTTCGCACAACATGCCGCAGTCGCAAATGTCGGAAGCATTTCGCGCGCTGCGAACGTCGTTGCTGCTGTCGCAGGCCGATCATCCGCCGCAGGTGATTCTGATGACCAGCGCGCTGCCTCGCGAAGGCAAGACGACTGCGGCAGTGAACCTGGCCGTGACGCTTGCGCAACTGGGCGACAAGACCTTGCTGGTGGACGCCGACTTACGAAAGCCCGGCATCAACCGCGCGTTGAGCCTGGTCGACGGCAAACACGCCGGATTGAGTTCCTATCTCGCGGGCGTTTCCTCGCTGGATTTGATTACCGTGCCGCACCCGGCGATTACCAATCTGTCTGCCATTCCGACCGGCCCGATTCCTCCCAATCCGGCCGATTTGCTGTCTTCGCGCCGATTGACGGAGCTGATTGCCGAACTTCGCGCGCGATATAAGTTTGTGGTGATCGATTCGCCGCCGATTATGGCGGCGACCGACGCCGTCATTCTTTCGGTTCTTGTGGATGGAGTTCTGCTGGTGGTGCGCAGCGGAGAGACTCCCAAGGAAGCGTTTACCCGCACGCGGGATCTGCTGGCGGGCGTGAAATGCCACATGCTGGGCGTGGTGCTGAACGCCGTGGATGCCAGTTCGCCCGACTACTACTACTCGTATCGCTACTATCCCTACTCCTACGGCGGTTATGGCCGGGAAGAAGACACGCAAGAAGTCGCGCAAATCGCGCCGAGCCGAACAATCGGAATCGCAATTGGGCCAGGACTAGATCGCGCAAGGAGGATTTGCTTGGTTTACTCTGATTACAGGTGGTGCAGGGTTTATCGGATCGCACCTCGCGGAGCGTTTGCTCGAACGCGGCGACGAAGTCCTGCTGATGGACAATCTTTCCACCGGCAGCATGGAAAATATCCGGCACCTCAAGAAATACGACCGGATGCACTATTTCCTTGAGCCGCTGGAAAATCGCCAGCTGCTGGCGGAACTGGTGGATGAGGCCGACGTCATTTTTCACCTGGCTGCCGCGGTGGGCGTCAAGCTGATCGTCGAAAGCCCGGTGCGAACGATCGAGACCAACGTCAACGGCACGCAAATGGTGCTGGAGGCCGCCTGCAGAAAACGCAAGCTGGTCTTTACCGCTTCGACTTCCGAAGTGTACGGAAAAAATACCAATGTTCCTTTTCACGAAGACGCCGACCTGGTGCTCGGACCGACGACCAAAGGCCGCTGGAGTTACGCTGCGTCGAAGGCGCTGGACGAATTTCTGGCTCTTTCCTATTGGAAAGAAAAGGGACTGCCGGTCGTCATCGCGCGGTTATTCAATACGGTTGGGCCCCGGCAAACCGGCCGTTACGGCATGGTTCTGCCGAATTTTGTGCGGCCAGGCGCTGGAGGGCGACGCCGATCACGGTTTACGGAACGGGCCAGCAGTCGCGATGCTTCTGCGATGTGCGGGATTCCGTCGAAGCGATTCTGCGACTGGTTGCGACGGATCAAGCGGTCGGCGAAGTCGTGAACGTGGGCAACGATTACGAGAGTGACGATTGAGGGTCTCGCTCAACTGGTGAAGGAGCGGACCGGAAGCTCCTCGCCGATCGAGTTTATTCCCTACGACCAGGCCTATGAGCCTGGCTTTGAAGACATGTTCCGGCGCGTTCCTTGTCTCGATAAATTGGAGCGGCTGACCGGATTTCGTCCCAGCACACCCATTGCCGGAAATTATCGATCGGGTGCCGCGTATCACGGACAGAAAAAAGGAATTTGTGGGCGCGCCGCAGGCAAGCGGCGAACTCCAGCTGCCTGACCGGTATTTTGATCCTGCCAAAGCCGCGGACCGTTCGGGCAGTGACCTTAGCAGTTTGGTCCGGCTTCGATCGGGAGGTCTGCGAAGGAATCTATGTGCGAGTGCAAGCATGAGCGGATCGCGGGCCGATGAGGCGCTTCCGAGGCAACGGAATCGCCGTGCACGTTCCTTGTCTCGCGCATAGCGGTGTCAGGCTCCAGAACAATCGCGGCGTACTCGAAACTTCTTTTCTTCCTTTTCCTTCTGACTCTCCCTTTGGTGAATCCGTGGGTGCGCGGCGATGGCGTCGGTTATTACGCCTATCTTCGTTCCATGCTGATCGATCACGACCTGAATTTTGAAAACGACTACCTTGCGGGGAACGAATCCTTCGTCATGTCCCGCGTCGATGCGCAGGGACATCTGCTTCCGAGCATATACACGAAGACGGGACACGTCGAGAATCACTTCACCGTGGGCCCCGCGATTCTGTGGGCGCCCGTGCTGCTCGTCGTTCATTTGACAGTTCTCCTGGCTGATCATTTTGGCGCGCACGTGCCCGCGACGGCTATTCGCGTCCGTATCTTGCTGGCCATGGCGCTTACGACGGCCTGCTATGGTTTTCTGTCGCTTGCTTCTGGCGTTTCAGATCGCCCGAAAATATTTCGACGAGCAATGGGCGTTTCTCGCCACGGTTGGAATCTGGCTGGCCAGTTCTTTGCCGGTTTACATGTATTTCAATCCCTCGTGGTCGCATGCATTTTCCGCATTTTCGGTTTCGCTGTTTCTCTGGTATTGGGATCGCACACGATTGCAGCGTACCCTCGGGCAATGGGCCGTTTGGGCTTGATCGCGGGCCTGATGGGGAATGTCTATTATCCGAATGCCATTCTGTTGATTTTTCCCGGCGCTGGAAATTGTTTATCTTTCTGCTCGGCAAGCGCGCGACGATGGACGGCCCGCTGTCCCAATGCAAAACGTGATTATTCGATTGCAGCGTATTTCTGCGTGGTTTTTGTTGCTATCGCTGCTGCCTACATTCATTACGCGGCAGATTATCTATGGAAGCCCGTTTGCGACGGGATACCCGGGAATTAGGACGTGGAATTGGACATCCCCCGCGCTGCTGCAGGTCCTGTTTTCATCCGATCACGGAATGTTCAGTCTGGACGCCAATCCTGATCCTTGGCGGTCGGTGGGTCTGATTTTTCTCTATCAAGCGCGACGCCTTGCTGGGAGCGGGGTCGATCCTGACCTTTCTGGCTTTCTACTATTTTATTGCCAGCTATCCCGGATTGGGACGGCCTTTCCAGCTACGGAAATCGTTTCTTCATTTCCTTGACGCCGATTTTTATTTTGGGCCTGGCGGCGTTGCTCAGTTCGTTTTCGAATTGGCTGCGGCAAGCCTGCGCGCGCGGTTGCCGTGGCTGGACCGATCATTGGCCTTGCTCGACTGTCTGGAACCTCGGATTCATTTTTCAATGGGGCACGCACATGGTTCCGGCGCGCGGAGAAATTTCCTGGCCCGAGATGGTGCACAATCAGTTCGTCGAGGTGCCCGTGCGAATGACGCATAGCCTGGAAACCTATTTCTTGCACCGCGGGGACATGATGCAGCACATTGAGCAGGAAGATATCGAGCAGCAAACATCTCGAAGAGAAGCGTGGAGAGTAGCGAATTCGATGGCTGTGACCGCAAACCCAGGTGGCGGTGGCCGGCCAAGCTTCCGAAGTCCCGGTCGTGCGTATTGAGGCGCGGCGCGGCTGGCTGGCGCTGGACCTGCCGGAATTGTGGGCCTACCGGGAATTGCTTTACTTCTTCGTCTGGCGCGACATTAAGGTTCGCTACAAGCAGACCGTGATCGGCGCGGCCTGGGCGGTTCTCCAGCCGGTGCTGACGATGATCGTCTTCAGCCTGTTTTTCGGCAAGCTGGCGAAGATTCCCTCGCAGGGTTTGCCCTATCCGATTTTTTATTACTGCGCGCTGCTGCCCTGGATGTATTTCGCCACCGCGATGCAGAGCGCCACGAACATCGTGGTGGACCAGCAGCGGGTCATCACCAAGATTTATTTCCCGCGCGTCGTATTGCCGATTGCTGCGGTGCTGTCGGGCCTGCTGGATTTTGCCATCTCGTTCGTCGTGTTTCTGGCTCATGATGGCCTATTACCGCATCATGCCGACGCGCGCGGTCATCTGGCTGCCGGTCTTTACGCTGCTGGCGGTTCTGACGGCTCTGGGCGTCGGCCTGTGGCTTTCGGCGCTCAATGCGTTGTATCGGGATGTGCGCTACGTTGTGCCTTTTCTGGTGCAGTTCTGGATGTTTGCCTCGCCCGTGGCCTATCCAAGCTCTCTGGTGCCCGCAAAATGGCGCTGGCTTTACGGATTAAATCCCATGGCCGGCGTTATTGAGGGATTTCGCTGGGCGTTGACCGGGCACGGCCAGCCGCCGGGCATTCTGCTGGCGGCGTCTTCCGGCGGCGGTGGCATTGCTGGTCTTCAGCGGCCTGGTGTATTACCACGCCATGGAAGGAAAGATTGCGGATGTGGTCTGAGACGATGAGCGAAATCGCCATTTCCGCGGAGAGGAGTTGGGGAAGCGCTACCGAATCGGTGCGCTTGCGCCCGGCAAACCACTGCGGCGAGCGGCTCACCCACGCGATGAAGGCGCCGTTCGCTGGTTGAGTTCGCAATCGCAGTGGAGCCTCCAGCGGCCATCGGGATTTTTGGGCGCTGCGCGATGTTTCGTTCGAATTGCGCAAGGGCGAAGTGGTCGGCCTGATCGGCCGCAATGGCGCCGGAAAATCCACCTTGCTGAAGATTCTCTCCCGCGTCACGCAGCCCACGGTTGGATCGGCGGAAATTCACGGCCGCGTCGGCAGCCTGCTCGAAGTCGGCACCGGCTTTCATCCGGAGCTGACGGGCCGCGAAAATACGTATCTGAACGGCGCGATTCTGGGCATGGGCAAAAAAGAAATCGATCGCAAATTCGATGAGATCGTGGCCTTCGCCGAAGTCGCCGATTTCATTGATACGCCGCTGAAGCATTACAGCTCGGGCATGCAGATGCGCCTGGCATTTGCCGTCGCCGCGCACCTGGAGCCGGAGATGCTGCTGGTGGATGAAGTTCTTGCCGTCGGCGACATGGCGTTTCAAAAAAAATGCCTGGGAAAGATGGGAGAAGTTGCCAGCGGTGGCCGCACCATCGTCTTTGTCAGCCATCAGCTGAACCAGATTCGCCGCCTCTGCGAGAAAGTGATCTGGCTCGATCAGGGCAAGATTTTTCAGGTCCGGGCCGACACCTGAGGTTACTGGCGCGTACGAAACTTCCATGACTCGCCGGCCGGAAGAGTCAAAAGATATTGCTGGTGCGCCTGAGGTGAACAACGGTTTTGTCAGCTGGGAGATTGTCGAGCCACGTGCTGAAAATCCAAACATGTTGACCACGCTCGGCCCGGTTCGAATGAAGTTTGTTCTCCGCCTGAGTAAGCCCGTGGCGGATGGCCATCACGGTATCGCCCTTTACAATCATGATCGCCAATTGATGTGGGGCTGGGCAGCCAACCATCTCCAATTGAGTGAAGGACTCCATGAATTTCACTATTCCTTCCCCACGTTGCCCTTGAGGCCCGGGCAATATAGGTGGCTTGTAAGCCTTTATGATTATGGCCGCGAAGTGGACGTCTGGTCGTGCTTTCCGGAAATGGCAATCGCTACAGAAATTCATCAGGACCTGCGCGACGAATGGAACGGAGTTCTGAATGTTCCCTCCGAGTTTAAGATCCAGAGCTCAGGAGATGTAGCGATGGCTGGGGCTGCGCAGCGAGCAAGAAGGGAATCAGCATAGCTGTTCGTTAATTTCAATAAGTCAACTGAGCGAATAGGGAAGTGGCTGTCCACCTACAGCAAGCCCGGCGGTATGAAAATTGGCATGGGCGCGCAATTGGGTGAGACGGCTTCTCATTCCTGGGTAAGCACCTCAAAGGGGTAGGAACAATGGCCTTTGGCTAAAGAACAATATGCGGCGCAGGAACATATCGTTCCTCCTGCGGTCAAGGATTTCCTGGAAAGTTTCGAACTGGGGCGTCTCGGGCTTCGCGTAGGGCGCAAAATCATTCGAGCCATGCAGGCGTTTCGACCTCCGACGCAAGAGTTGGATGCGCCAGTTTGGCTTGCCCTTGCGCAATGCCATGCTTTTGAATCGCCCGCTCACGGTTTCCTTCGAAGGAATTCCCATCCGACTGGCGCCACGAGGGCACATTGCCAGTCTTTTCTGGACAGGCCAGCGTTTCGAAAAACATGAGGTCTGCTTCATCTTGAGTGTGCTCGAGCCGGGAATGATTTTTTTCGATGTCGGGGCAAATGCAGGGCTGTTTTCAATCAGCGCCGCCAAGAAGATCGGTGGGAAAGGGGTTTTTGCATTTGAGCCGTGTTCGTCCACCTTTGAGCTGTTGAAGCAAAACCTGCAGTTAAATCGCATCGCTGATGTAAATGTTGTGCAGATGGCTTTGGGGGAGTCGATTGGTGAGGGCGTGTTGCAGGTGAATGCCCGCGGGAAAGACGGCCTAAATACTTTAGGGCAAGCAACCCATCCCAGACAGCAAGGTGGTCGGCCAGGAAGATGTTTGTATCACTACGGTCGACGCTTTTATGACGAACCATAATGTTTCGCGCGTCGACGTTATAAAAGTGGATATAGAAGGTGCGGAACTGATGTTGTTTCGCGGAGCGCGAGATTTGCTTCAGCGCCCGGATGCGCCTGTGATTCTGTACGAAGGATTCGGATCTCTTACGCGGGGATTTGGTTATCATCCGGTCGAAATACTCTGGTTCCTGGAGTCTTGCGGTTACACCCTGCTATTGCTGAATAGCGACACTGGCAAGATCTCGGATTTAAAGCCGGATTACCAGTACGATTCGATGGTCATTGCGGCAAAGCCGGGCCACCCGGCGTATTTGAAATTACGTGAGGGCGTCCGATGAAGGTGGCCATGGTCAAGCAAGTCCTCGATATTTGTGGGCCGTGGTCAAGCGTCCGATGGCAAGAAACCACGCCCGCGAATCTTTTCGATGTATGGCCTACCAGGGCTCTTTACTGGGAGATGGCCTGTCTGTTCCAAGCCGACTGGTTCATTATTCCTCAGCGTCAGAGGACCGACTACACCGATTGGGCCGTCCTCAGTCACCCGGGCCAGGAGGAAGTGGTCCGTAAGTACACGCGCGGCATCGTTCAGCCTGAGCAAATCCCTTTTGAGGATTACGATCTGGTTCTTTCGATCGATGCGATTCTTGATGTGCCCCCGGGCGCAAAACCGTTGTTTGCGTATTTTGCGGCGGAGCA
The DNA here is from genome assembly GCA_963825365.1 of uncultured Acidobacteriota bacterium. Taxonomy (GTDB): domain Bacteria; phylum Acidobacteriota; class Terriglobia; order Acidiferrales; family UBA7541; genus Palsa-360. Next base: position 21,957 of record CAWGSV010000019.1, read on the forward strand.
CAAGGACAGGCATTACACTGAATCACGCCAAGGGCCCTTACGCAATTACGACTTGTTTCTCGATCACATGATGGAGGCGTCCGGGGATCTGAACTCTCTTCCACAGGCGATTGCTTTCCCATATCTCCACGATATTGAAACGGTTCGATCATTATTCGGACGGGACCGGGAAAATAGCATAGCAATCGATTGGCGGACCCTGGCCACGCTTACCTTAGCCGGAATCAATGATCCGTGGAGCAACGCAACTGAAGCGGCCGCCAAGAGGCTTGAACAAGTACTCGGGCTTCCACTCCGATTCGGTGGGAAGGTTTTTGGAGGTGTGTACGGTGTGAATGATCCGCCGCATTGGGGAGATTCGCGACACTTCCTGGAGACGTTTTCAAAATGCAAATATTACGTTTCCGGAGGGCAAATTAGTGGGGCCGGCCAGGGAGTGCCAGAGGCAGCAACACTTGGCTGTATCTGCATCGGACAGAGGGACAAAGTTTATCACCGCATGGTTTGTCATCCAGACTGCTTGTCCGATAGTTTGATCGAAATGCCCAAGATCGTCAGGAAAATCATCAATTCAGTCGATAAGCATGAGGAAATATTGGACTGGCAAGATCGTGCGTTGCGCGAGGATTTTTTGCGCAACCCAATGTCCATGCTCAATAAGGCGATTCAATGGAAAGCCATGGGCGGAAGAATTCCAGTTCAAACGCCGGATGATTTGCAAGGCTCGGTGCGGTGAAGCCTCGGAATATTCTGGTCACCGGAAGCTGTGGCGCGATTGGATCCGGAAGGGTCGAACAGTTCGGCCGCAAAGGTGCAATTTGAGCGCGCAGACATTCGATCAAGTACCCATCGACCAGGTCCAGGAATACTGGAATCGCAGGCCATGCAATATCCGTCACTCGACCAAGCCGTCGGGCACCCGCGAATACTTCGACGAGGTGGAGCGCAGAAAATATTTTGTCGAGCCGCACATTCCGCGGATTCGCCGAGTTTCCGCGCTGGCAGGGCAAGCGTGTGCTGGAAATCGGCTGCGGCATCGGCACCGATACGATCAATTTTGCTCGCAATGGCGCCCCGGTGACGGCCGTCGACCTTTCCGAGAAATCGCTTGAGATGGCTCGCACGCGCGCCGAGGTTTATGGCCTGGCGGATCGCATCCGCTTTTTTCACGGCAGCGCCGAGCAACTCGAGCAAGTCGTTCCGCCGGAACCTTTCGATCTGGTTTATTCGTTTGGCGTCATCCATCACACGCCGCATCCGGAGCGGGTCCTGGCACAACTGAAGAACTATGTCCGGCCGGGAAGCACCGTGAAAATCATGGTCTATCATCGTTACTCATGGAAAGTGCTTTGGATTCTGATGACCTATGGCAAGTGCCAGTTCTGGAAATTGACGGAACTTGTGGCTCGTTATTCGGAAGCGGAAACCGGATGCCCGGTCACCTATTCCTACAGCAAGAGCGAACTCCGCAGTCTGATGGAGCGCAGCGGGTTTCGCGTGAAGGAAGTGCAAGCTGAGCACATTTTTCCGTATCGGATTCAGGACTACGTGCAATACCGGTATATAAAGGAATGGTATTTTCGATGGTTGCCCGAGCCTCTATTTCACGCGCTGGAGAGAATGCTGGGCTGGCATTTGTGCGTGACTGCCGAGGCCGTCTGAGTGAGCGTTTGAATCCGAGGGAACTATGATCGATGGTGTAAGCGTCGTTGGATTGGGAAAGCTGGGCGCGCCGATGGCGGCCGCCATGGCTTCTCGCGGCGTGCGCGTTGTTGGGGTTGACGCCGATGAAAACAAAGTTAAGGCCATCAACGAACATCGCGCCCCGGTATTTGAGCCGGGATTGCCGGAGCTGCTGCAATCCTCTGGGGACAGATCTGACGGCCACGCAGAATATCGAAGAGGCCACGCGCAGCACGCAAATTACTTTCATTGTTGTAGCCACCCCCAGCGAACCGAACGGCGGCTTTTCTCTCCGCTTTGTGCTCCCGGTTTGCGAGGCCATTGGGCGCGTCTTGCGTTCCAAAACGGAGTTTCATCTGATCTGCCTGACCAGCACGGTTTTGCCCGGCATGACCGGTGGCGAGGTCCTGGAAACGCTGGAGCGGGCCAGCGGCAAGCAAGTGGGACGTGATTTTGGCCTGTGCTATAGCCCTGAATTCATCGCTTTGGGTTCGGTGATTCGCGATTTCTTGAATCCCGATTTTCTTCTCATCGGCGAATCCGATTCTCGATCGGGCGACCTGCTGGAGTCGCTTTATCAGCAGGTCTGCCAAAACAGCCCCGCGGTCGCCAGAATGAATTTCGTCAATGCAGAAATGGCTAAACTAGCCGTCAATACCTACATCACCACAAAAATCAGCTTTGCCAACATGCTCGCCAGAATCTGCGAGCAGATTCCTGAAGCCAACGTGGATGTGGTGACCAAGGCTATCGGTCTGGACAGCCGCATCGGGGGCAAATATTTGAAGGGCGCCATCAGCTATGGCGGGCCGTGCTTTCCGCGCGATAACCTGGCGTTGACGCACCTGGCGCACGAAATTGGAGCTCCAGCCGACATCGCGGAGGCGACTCACCGCTTCAATTTGTCTCAAGTCTCCTGGCTTGCTGACCTTGTGCAACGGCACGCCGCAGCCGGGTGAAACCGTTGGAATTCTCGGACTGACTTACAAACCCGATACCGATGTGGTCGAGCAGGCTGCCGGTACTCTGTTGGCGCGTGAGCTTGCCGCCCGCGGAGTTGCGGTTTTAGTTTACGATCCGGCCGGACCTCGAAATGTCTGCGAGCCTTTGGGAAATCAAGTGCGCTTCATGGATACCTGTAAGGAATGTATTTCTCTTGCGGCGTTGTAGTTCTGGCGACGCCTTGGCCCGAGTTCCTGAACATTCCCGCTGCTGAGTGGGCGCGCCGCGATCCACCGCGAACTGTAGTGGATTGTTGGCGAGCGCTTCCGCAATTGACGGCTGTGGAAGGCGTGAAGTACGTGTCGATCGGAATTGGCAGCAATACTCTCGCTGGCTCCAGGGCGATTTCCATGGGTTCTAAAATATGAAAATTGCTGCGATCTTTTGCGGCTCCATTTTCGCGATAACGGTGCGGGGTGCTTTACAGTGAAACCCTGGAACATTCTCGTTACCGGAAGCAGCGGCCTGATTGGCTCGGAAGCGGTCGAGTACTTCGACCGGCAGGGCCATAAGCGTCGTCGGCGTCGACAACAACATGCGCCGCGATGTTCTTTGGCCCGCCAGGGGACACGCTGTGGAATCTCGAGCGGCTCAAGAGCACCACGCAGCATTTCACTCCCGTGCCGCTCGATATTCGCGACCGCGAAGGCGTTATGGCGCTGTTCCGCGAAAACCGTTTCGATCTGATCATTCATTGCGCCGCGCAGCCCTCGCACGACAAGGCCGCGGACATCGCGCTGCTGGATTTTGAAGTCAACGCCATGGGCACCGTGAATCTGCTGGAAGCCACGCGCCAGCACTGCCGCGAGGCCGCATTTATTTTCATGAGCACCAACAAAGTGTATGGCGACGCGCCCAACGAGAAGCCGCTGCGCGAGACCGAGACGCGCTACGATTACTCCGATCCCGCCGATTTCGACGGCATCGACGAAACTTGCCGCATCGATCGCACGCATGCACTCGCTGTTTGGCGCTTCCAAGGTCGCGGCGGACATTTACGCGCAGGAATACGGCCGCTACTTCGGAATGCGTGTCGGCAGTTTTCCGCGGCGGCTGCCTGACGGGACCGTCTCACTCAGGCGTCGAGCTGCACGGATTTCTTTCCTATTTGCTCAAGGTGGCGCTTTGCGGAAAGCCGTACACGGTTTTTGGCTACAAGGGAAAACAGGTTCGCGACAATATCCACAGCTTCGATGTGGTGCGCGCGTTCGAGGAGTTTGCCCGCAATCCGCGTCCCGGCGAGGTGTACAACCTCGGCGGGGGCCGCGCCAACAGCGTCTCCATGCTGGAAGCCATCTCGCAAATCGAAGCGCTGACAGGCCGCAAGATTAACTGGACGTATTCGGAAGCAGGCGCGCAAAGGCGATCACATCTGCTACATCTCGAATTTGGCGAAATTCAAGTCACACTATCCGGCTTGGGGAGTCACCCGATCTCTCTCAGGAATCCTGGACGAGATGGTCGCAGCAGAGCAACGGCAGGCGCGAGGATAGGATGTTCCGCCCTTGAATATTGCAGAATGTGACCTGCTTGTGGCGCTAATTGCTGGATTGCAGCGGAACCATTTGGCGTAAGAACCGAGAAGAAATGGAAAAAGGCTGACTTCATGAAACGAGCGTTGATTACAGGAATTACCGGGCAGGACGGATCTTACCTGGCGGAACTGCTGCTGGCTCAGGGATATGAAGTGCATGGTGTGATTCGGCGAGCAAGCACGTTCAACACTCAGCGCATCGACCATATCTATCAGGATCCCAACGAGAAAGATGCGCGATTGCGCCTGCACTACGGAGATTTGGCCAGCTCCGAATGGATGCTTGATTTGATCTATCATCTTGCTCCGGAGGAAATTTACAATCTGGCCGCGCAAAGCCACGTCAAAGTGAGCTTTGAGATTCCCGATTACACCGGCGAAATCACCGGATTGGCCACAACCAAGATTCTGGAAGCAATCCGACGAAGCGGAATCAAAACGAAGTTTTATCAAGCCTCTAGTTCGGAGATGTTTGGCGCGGCGCCGGCGCCGCAGGATGAAAATACTCCATTCCAACCCCGCAGCCCTTATGCGGTAGCCAAAATTTACAGCTATTGGATGACTCGAACCTACCGTGAAGGCTATGGCTTATTCGCCTCCAACGGCATCCTTTTTAACCACGAAAGTCCGCGCAGAGGGGAAACATTTGTCACTCGCAAGATCACTCGAGGCATTGCAAGTATTCTTGCGGGCCGGGAACAATTTTTGCATCTCGGGAATCTGGATGCGCACAGGGATTGGGGTTATGCCCCCGAATACATGGAGGCAGCCTGGCAGATCATGCAACAAGAGAAGGCCGATGATTTTGTAATCGGGATCGGTGAGACTCACTCGGTGCGCGAATTTGTGGAGGAAGCCTTCTCGTATGCCGGGTTGGATTGGAAAGAGCATGTCAGAATTTCAGAACGCTATCTCCGGCCGCTCGAAGTTGAGCGGCTTTTGGCCAATACATCGAAGGCCCGCAGGGAACTGAACTGGCAGCCTCGCATACATTTTGCAGACCTTGTAGCGATCATGGTGGATGCGGACATGCAAGCCATGGGATTACAGTCTCCGGGCAAAGGTAAGACAATCTTGCAGGAAAAATTAGGACATTGGCACCAGTGGCACAACTCAGTCAGCAAAGTGGTCCGCGCCACGGCCGGACGGGCATCGGAGTAAGGGAAGATGAGCTTCTGGAATACCAAACGCGTCGTAGTAACCGGAGGCAATGGATTTCTCGGCTCATTTGTGGCGGAGAAACTTCGCCAGCGGGGCTGCAAGCAACTGTTCTTGCCGCGCAGCGCAAATTATGATTTGCGAGTGGAAAGCGATGTCGCCCGTCTTTTTGAAGACACGCGCCCTGATCTCTTTATTCATCTCGCCGCTGTAGTGGGTGGCATCGGCGCAAACCGCAAACACCCGGGGCGCTTTTTCTACGAAAACGCCATCATGGGCATTCACACCATTGAGCAGGCGCGCCGCAGCGGAATTGAGAAATTTATTTGTATAGGAACCGTCTGTTCCTATCCTAAATTCGCGCAGGTGCCATTTCGTGAAGACGCATTATGGGATGGATACCCCGAAGAAACCAACGCCCCTTATGGGCTGGCCAAAAAAAACCTGCTTGTGCAGCTGCAATCCTATCGCCAGGAATACGGCATGAATGGGATCTTTCTTCTTCCAGTCAACCTCTACGGTCCTCGCGATAATTTTGACTTGGATAGTTCGCACGTGATTCCAGCGCTTATTCGCAAATGCATAGAGGCCCGGCAAAATAGTTCACCTCGTCTTGTGGTATGGGGAACCGGGAAGCCCACGCGAGAGTTTCTTTATGTCGAGGATGCCGCGGATGCCATCGTGCTTGCCGCGGAAAGCTATAACGACCCTGATCCGGTCAACCTTGGTTCAGGGCATGAAATTAGTATCCGCGATTTGGTGGGTCTGGTTACAGAGCTGGTAGGCTATCGCGGCATTGTGGATTGGGATGTTTCCATGCCTGACGGCCAGCCGAGACGCTGTCTGGACACCACACGCGCTCTTCGAGAATTTGGCTGGCGTGCTCAAACTCCATTTCGCATGGGACTGGAACGCACCATCGCTTGGTACCAGGAAAACATGCAACGAAAAGCAGGCTTGGGAGCCTCCTGACCAAAATTGTCATGCTGACCTTTCTCACTTCGCCGAAACCGTTTCGTGGACATATCGGAATCATCCAGCGGAATGCGATTCAAAGCTGGAAGCGTGTGCATCCGGATGCCGAGGTAATTCTCTTCGGTGAAGAAGAGGGCACGGCGGAAATTGCGGGCGAACTGGGCGTTCGCCATGCCCCGATGGTCAAGCGCAACTCCTTTGGCACGCCCTACCTCTCGTCGATCCTTGAGGGCGCCCGGGAGATGACCGGCAGCGAGTTGTTCTGCTACATCAACTGTGACATTATTTTGCTTCCGGATTTTCAGCAAGCTCTCGAGCAGCTGGGGGTTCTGAATTCAAAATTCTTGATGGCTGGACGGCGTTGGGATACGGACGTCAGGGAACCACTGAATTTTTTAGATTCAAAATGGCAAACCGAAATAAGGCAGCGGGCACTCACCGCCAATTGCCAACGGGGGCCACAGTGGATTGATTACTTCGTGTTTTCACGCGACCTCTACGATCAAAAGACGCCTCCGCTGGTAATCGGACGAGCAGGGATTGACAATTGGATGATGTGGCGCGCCCGCTCCGCGGGCGCATTTGTAATCGATGCCTCACAAGTCGTGACCGCCATCCACCAAAACCACGACTATGCGCACCATCCTGAAGGGCAAAAGGGCGTCTATGGAGGAGAGGAAGCGCGTCAAAACTTCTCCTATATGCAAGGGGGAAAGTACGCCACGCTTGAAAATGCCACGCATCGGCTTGCCTCCAGCGGACTTCGGCCAAACTATTATCATTGGGTGGTATTATCAAAGCGTAATACGTTGGCGCATCTTCAGCGCCGTATGGTTTGCGTTCCTGAACCAGACACGGCCGTTGCGCGAGCGATTGGGACTGCGGCAGCGTAACAGCTCCGAGGCTCCGAGATAGATGGAAGGATCGACAGTTTGAAAATCCTGATCACGGGTGGATGCGGTTTTCTGGGCTCGACACTTGCCTTGTTCCTGCGCGAGCGAGGGCATGAAGTGGTGGCCATGGACAATCTGGTGCGCAGAGGCAGCGAATCCAACATTGAGCGGCTGCAAAAACAGGGAGTCGCTTTCGTTCATGGCGATGTCCGCTGCGTCGAGGATTTTGCAGGATTGCCGCCGGGGATCGAACTTATCTGCGACGCCAGCGCCCAGCCTTCGGTCGTTTCCGGCTATACCAATCCCATGTTCGATCTGACCAACAATACACTCGGCGTGATCCATGTCCTCGAGTACGCCCGCGAACACCGCTGCCCGCTGATTTTTTGCAGCACGAACCGCATCTACAGCGCTGACCGCATCAACGCGTTGCCGCGGCGCGAGGGCGCGACACGATTGGAATGGGATTGCGCCGCCTGGCAAAAACTTCCCGCGGAGAGCCGCCCCCCAGGTTTTGACCCCCAACATGGCGTTTCCGAAGAATTCAGCCTGGACGGCGCGGGCCGCAGCATTTATGGCGTAAGCAAATTGATGGCAGACGTGGTCTGCCAGGAATACGCGGACGCGTTCGACATTCCGGTGATCGTCAACCGCCTCGGCGTAATTTCCGGTGCGGGGCAGTTCGGCAAAATCGATCAAGGCTGGGTGGTGTGGTGGGCCGTGGCCTGCCGCTTTGGGCTGCCGCTGAAATATATCGGCTGGGGCGGCAAGCAGGTGCGGGACATTTTATTTGTGGAAGATGTTTGCAGGCTGGTGGAGCTGGAGATTGCCCAGATTGGCGGATTGAAGAGCGGCGTGTTTAATGCAGGAGGCGGCGCAGCGAACTCGCTTTCGCTTCTCGAGGCCACCCAGTACTTCGAGAAAAAAACGGGCCAAACGATGTCGATTTCTCACGAACAGAATCCGCGCAAGGCGGACACCGTCATCTATATTACGGACAATCGCAAGGTGGAACGCGTCCTGGGTTGGAAACCAAAAGTCAGTCTTGCCGAGGGACTGGATTCCATCCTCGCATGGATTGGGAAGAATGAGGCGGAGTTGAGCGCGCGATACCAGCCAACGATGGAAGCGGCGCCTAAATATTAATTTTATGGAAACAAACGCCATCCCGCGCGTGAGCGTTCTGATCGATACGTACAATCACGAGCGCTTCATTGAGCACGCCATAACCAGCGTCCTCGAGCAAGATATGCCCATGGATGACGTGGAAATCCTGGTCGTGGACGACGGCTCGACGGATGCGCACTCCGGAAATTGTTCGCCGGTTTGAGCCGCGCGTGCGCCTGATTCGCAAGCCCAACGGAGGTCAGGCCTCCGCCTTCAACCTCGGCTCTCCCTCAAGCGCAGGGAGACATTATCGCCATGTTGGACGGCGACGATTGGTGGGCCACGGAAAAGCTGCGCAGAGTCCTTGAATCCTTCCGCGAGCATCCAGAAGTAGGCATGGTCGGCCATGGTTACCACGAGGTTTATTCGGATAGCAGGCCAAACGGTCTCATCCTGCCGGGGGATACCTACCTTGTCGACCTAACGTCAGTTCAAAGCGCGAGAATCTTCAGGAATCTTGCAGGGTTTTTTGGAACAAGCAAGGTAGCTATCCGTCGCTCTGTGCTCGAAAAAATTCTGCCAATTCCTGAAGAACTGAAAATCGAAGCTGACGAGTATTTTTTCACTTTGGCGCCCGCCATCGCGCCTGCAATGGTCATCAACGAGCCGCTCTTCTATTACGGCTTTCATGACGGAAATCTGTTTCAGTTTCAGCAATACGATTCCGCCAAAGTGCGCCGGAAAATGGGAATCCTGGAAGTTTTAGTGCGCGAGCTGCCTCCTAAACTTCTTTCCTTTGGTGTTGCGCAGGAAGTGATCGATGAGGTTTTTTGCGGAACCAATGTGGAAATTGAGCGTATGCGATTGGACCTAGACGGAGGCAGCTCCCTTAGGACCTTTCATGTGGAGCGTGCTGCCTACAAAATTTCCTACCGCGCAGTGACATGGCGCCACAAATTATTCCAGAGTTTCGTTCTTGCTCAAACTCTTTTGCTTCCTCCGCGGGTGTTTTACCGGCTCAGGCGCTGGTATAGCGAAAAAGGTTTAAGAAAACTTCGTCGATGGACAGGCAATCCCGTTCCAGTAGTGCAGCTGGTTGAGCGGCGGCCCGGATGAAGATATGAATACAACTTTGATGGGAGCAACCGCCCACGGACTTGGCAGCCTTCGCATGGGCCGCCGCCCGGTGCCGGGCCAGGGGCGGCTGGTGGACGGGCTTGGCAAGCTTGCGTGTTGGATCGGTGGAGAGCGAGCGGTGGCATCCCCGTGGCCGGGTGTGCGCTTTGAAACGGACCTGAGCGATCGAATCCAACGCCAGATGTGGGCCGGTGTATATGAACCGCATGTGCGCGAGTGTTTTGGCGCAATCCTCGACCCTGGAGCGGTCTATTTTGATGTTGGCGCGCACATTGGATTTCACGCTGCATTCGCCGCGCATCGGGTTGGAGCTCAAGGACGAGTCTTCGCTTATGAAGCCGATCCGCGCAATTATGAACGCCTGGCGCGCAATCTTTCTCAATTCCCTTGGGCCAAGGCGACAAACGCGGCCGTTTGGGACAGCACAGGCACGCTTACATTCGAACGATCCTCAACCAAGAGTGAATCGGGCTGGGGTAGCGTAAGCGCAGTTCGTGACTTCGGCAAAGGGGAACACGTGGAAATTCCCTCTGTCGCTCTCGATGATGTTTTCCGCGATTTGCAATTGCAGAGATGGGACGCCATGAAACTGGACGCCGAGGGATCGGAGCTTGCCGTCCTGCGCGGCGCGCAATCGCTCCTGGAAAAGTTTCGTCCATCGGTGGTGATGGAGATCAACAACGTCCTACTTGAGCAGGGAGGATTTTCGCCATCCGGTCCAGCCGATTTTCTGCTGAAGCGGGGATATCGCCTTTTCCAGCTTGAGTTTCGACGGCTGGAACCGTGGGATCCCACAAAACATACAGAGTTTTGCGATGCACTGTGCCTGCCTTGCGAACGCGCGGCCGAAGTGCTAAAGCGATTGGCGGAGCGAGGATTTAACCATGCACACTGAATTTTTGTCCCGCGCAAACAGAGCGCGCAGGGATATATTGCGCGATCTGGTTAAGATGCGTATCGTGAGCAATGCGGCTTTGCTGAAGTTTATCTGGCCCAAGAGGATACCGACGATCCTTCATGATCACCCTGGGATTTAATTATTCGCAAATGCACGATTCTTCCGCTTGCATCGCCCGCGATGGCGAACTCCTTTTTGCGGTAGCCGAAGAACGCATCAGCCGGATCAAGCACGATGCCGGTTTTCCGCGCCTGGCGATTCGCGCCTGTCTGGACTTCGCGAAGGTGCGCCCCGATCAGCTTGATTTCGTTTGCCAGGGCTGGCCCGCTCCGCAAAGCGTTTTTGCGACAGACCTGAAGTGCTTTTTGCGCGGTCAGTATCCCGCCACTTATATGAACGTGTTGAATTCCGCGCGACATTACGCGAGCATGGCCCACCAGAATGGCGGCTTCAAAACATTCACACAAAATTTCGGTCCGAGCAAAGCGCAAATGCGTTTTGTGGACCACCATTTGGCCCACGCCATCAGCGCGTACTCCTACGGGGGGTTCGACAACGCCGCAGTCGTCGTGATGGACGGGCGCGGCGCCTGGGAGGCAAGTTCCATTTGGTATGGGCACGACGGCAGGCTCGATCATGTACTCACGATTCCGTGGCCCAATTCGCTGGGACTTGTTTTACGCGCAGTTCACGCAATACCTCGGGTTCGTTCCCAATAGCGATGAATGGAAAGTCATGGGCCTGGCGCCCTATGGAAGCCCCGGCGTGAATCTCGGCGAATTCATTTCGTTGGATCAAGAGATTTACCGCGCCAACGCACCCCTTCTGTTCGAGCGCAACAACGGCATTTCCGCCATCGCCAAGCGACTGGGGCCCGAGCGCACCCCCGAAAGCGAAATCGACGACAGTTTCAAGAACATCGCTTTCGCCGTGCAAGACGCGTGCGAAGCCGCCATGCTGGCGCTCGTGAAACTGGCGACGCAAAAGACCGGGTGCCGCAACGTGTGTCTCGCCGGAGGCGTGGCGCTCAATTCCAAGGCCAACGGAAAAATTCAAGCGGCGGGCATTGTCGACAACATTTTCGTGCAGCCAGCGGCTTCGGACGACGGCGTGGCGCTCGGCGCCGTATTTGCACCTTACCTGGACAGCGGCGGCCGCTTGCCCATGAAGCCGATGCGCCACGCCTATCTCGGCCCCGAATTTTCCGACGCGGAAATTGAGAAGGCGCTGTTCACCTACAAGCTGCGCGCTTCAAAGCTGGAAGATGTAGCCACAACCACCGCTGACCTTTTGGCCAACGGAAAAATTATCGGCTGGTTCCAGGGACGAATGGAATTTGGCCCGCGCGCGCTCGGACACCGCTCCATCCTGGCCGATCCGCGCGATCCGGAAATGAACGCCAAGGTGAACAACGCGGTGAAATTCCGCGAATGGTGGCGCCCCTTTGCGCCCTCCATGCTGAAAGAAGTGGCGGGAGAATATCTGGAATACGCCTGCGATTCTCCATTCATGATTCTGACCAATCCGGTGCGCCCCGAAAAGCGGGACATTATTCCGTCGGTCACGCACGTCGATGGAAGCGCCCGCCCGCAGACAGTGGAAAAGGAAATCAGCCCGCTGTATTGGAATCTGATCAACGAATTTGGCAAGCGTACCGGCGTGCCCGTTCTGATGAACACTTCGTTCAACCTGCGCGGCGAGGCCATCGTGAACACGCCCACTGACGCCATTCGCACTTTCTTCAGCTCAGGAATGGATGCGCTTGTCATCGGTTCTTATCTGGTGGAAAAGTGAACACGGAGAAGGTCGTCTTGCTCCTTGGCAGGCGCGACGAACCCACCGACGGCGTGGCGGATTATTGCGACATGCTGCGCGAGTCGGGCCTCGCCCATGGCCTTTCATTTGAGTCCGTACAACTCCCCTGGGCGGAACGCGGATGGAACAAGGCGCTTGCGGAGTTGCGGAGAGCCGCCGCCGGTTGGCGCAATCGCTGGGTCCTTCTCCAATACACCACCCTGGCCTGGTCGCGCCGTGGATTTCCGTTTCGCGCGCCGCGCCTGCTCGAAATTCTTCGAGCAATGCGGGGCCCGCCCGGGTGTTGTCTTTCATGACTTTTGGCCGCTCCCCGGCTCGGGACTTGTCGGCAATGCCCGTGAACATATTCAACTGCGTGTGTTGCGCCGTCTTCATGAGCGTTCGGAATTGTCCATATTCACAATCGCGCTGGACAAGATCTCCTGGCTGCCCTCGAGGCATGACAATGCGGTGTTCATCCCCGTGGGCGCGAACTGTCCGGATTCATTTTCCTCCATTCGTGACGAGCTCTGTGAATTCAAAAACAGTCGCCGTGTACAGCATCACCGGGGGAGATCGCACATCAGTCGAAATTGCCGATCTCGGGTTGGCACTGAAGCGGGCCGCCAATTCAGTTGGGCCGATTCGCTTGCTCCTGTTCGGACGCGGTTCCCGTGAAGCCGAACCGGCTCTGCGGTCCGAGTTGGCAGGCGTGAACTTGGAAATCGAATCGCTGGGACTTCTTTCGCCCATCGAAGTTCAGCGAGCATTGGCTCGCGCCGACGTTCTGCTATTTGTGCGCGGACAGATTTCCAGCCGGCGCGGAAGCGCAATCGCCGGGATTGCCGGCGGTTTGCCAATCGTGTGTTACTCGGGCTCCGAAACGGCCTGGCCCATAACGGAAGCCGGAATTGTGGCTGTGCCTATGGGCGACCGGCAGGCGCTCGCGGATGCCTTAGTGAACGTGCTTTCAGACGCCGCGCTTCGCGAGACGCTGGCCGCGCGCAGCCGCCAGGCCCATCAAAAATATTTTTCGTGGGACGCGATTTCAGAAAAATTTGCCCGGGAATTTCAATTGAGGGACAAGTTTCCAGCTGTAAACAAGACCATGGAATCCGACGCCATTGCGCGAATTTAAGTACGGGGGCTGGGCCACGAAATGAAATCGAAATCGGTTGAATGGCTGAGGTGCATCGCTTGTAGCGCGCTTCTGCGCGCGGAATCCGACTTCGCCTGCTCAAGCCACTGAAACGATCGACGAGGGACGCCTGGTCTGCATGTCTTGTGGACGCGCATTTCCAATTGTCCGTTCCATTGCAAGATTCGTTCCCAGCGAAGACTATGCTCACAGTTTTGGATATCAATGGAATTACTTCGACAAGACACAGCTGGACAGCCACATGGGCAACGACCTCAGCCGCGAACGATTTTTCGCCACCACCCAATGGCCAAAACAAATGGACGGGCTAGCAGTTCTGGAAGCCGGATGTGGCATGGGCCGATTCACCCAGATCGCTCTGGAAACCGGCGCGGAATTATTTTCCTTCGATTTGAGCAATGCCGTGGAGGCCAATCTCCGAAATAACGGAGACTCTGAGCGAGTCCATATCGTGCAGGCCAGTATTTACGAAATTCCGTTTCGTAAGGAATCGTTCGACAAAGTGTTTTGCATGGGAGTTCTGCAACACTGCCCTGACGTGCGCGCCGCGTTCATGAGCCTGGTGCCCATTCCTGAAGCCGGGCGGCGAAATCGTGATCGACGTCTATCAGAAGCACACCGGTCTTTTCCCCCCGCTGAAATATTGGGTGCGTCCTTTTCTAACCTGGATGGGACCACAAGGCGTACATAAATTTCTATCGCTGGTCATTCCACCAGCGTTTTATTTGAAGAAGGCGCTTTACAAAGTGCCAGTGGTGGGTAAAGCGATTGGCAATCTCATTCCCATCGGTCCGGTATCGCATGCGCCGAGATTGATTTTTACGGACGAGGAACTGGTGCAGGTGAAAATTCTGAGCGCACTGGATATGTTCTCTCCGGTGCACGACCATCCGCAGACGCTCGACACTGTGCGTCAGTGGTTTGCCGATGCGGGACTCGTTGATGTCCATGTTGGGAGAGGGTTCAATGGAATTAATGCTGGAGGAAGAAAACCATGAACGCGTCGGAATACCATGATGGCGAAAAGCGTTTGCAATTCTCAGTGATGAACTCCGGTGCCGTAGCGCAGGGATCCTCGGAAGCAGCGAATGCTACGGGTCGGGTTGACAGGCGGCGACGTATTCTCGTGCTGGCGTCTCACGTGATCCAATATTCGTCTCCGCTCTTTCGCCGAATGGCGCAGGATCCGCGCCTTGATCTGCAAATCGCATATTGCACTCTACAAGGAGCGACACCTTCCGATCGATCCGGAATTCGGCGTAGAAGTTAAATGGGATACGTTTGTACTGGATGGTTATCCATGGGTTCACCTGCCGAATCGCTCACCCGTTCCTGGGATCGGACGCTTCTTCGGACTCTTCAATCCTGGTGTGTGGAGACTGATTCGCAAGGTCGATTCGATGCTGTCATTCTGCCCGGCTATTTTATTGTACTGCCTGGATCGCAATTGCAGCAGCAAAATGGTATGGTATCCCCATCTTGTTCGTGACAGATTCGCATAGTCTGCGAAGTTGGAGTGCCCAATCGCACATGGAAGCTTCAATTCAAGAAGTGGCTTGTGCGCTAGGATTTTTTCGCTAGGCAGTGCGATCCTCGTTTCATCGTCCGGTGGTGTGGAGTATTTGAAGTCTCTCGGTTTTTCGATTGACCGCATTTTCCTTGTCCCTACAGCCGTAGATAATGACTGGTGGATCGAGCAATCGGCGAAAGTTAACCGCACAGCAGTGCGCGCGACCTGGAAGATTCCGGCCGAGGGGTTCGTCACGCTCCTTTGCGCCAAACTTCAGCCGTGGAAGAGTCCCATGGATCTACTCGAAGCGTTTGTCCGCGCAAATGTCCCCAATTCTTATCTCGTTTATGCTGGTGATGGGCCGGAAAAAGGTGACCTCGAACGGAGGGCAACGGAATTAGGCATTGCGAAACGCGTGCTCTTTCTAGGATTTCTGAATCAATCGCAACTCCCATCCGTTTATTGCGCTGCGGACCTGTTCGTCTTGCCATCTTTGTTCGATGCCTTTGGATTAGTTATCAACGAGGCCATGCTTTGTGGTTTGCCGGTCGTGGTCAGCGACCGCGTAGGTGCGCGATTCGATCTGGTACATCCGGACGAAAACGGATACATATTTCCTGTTGGTGATATAGAGGCATTGGCAACGATCCTCCGACAGATTCTTCCGGATCAGGAAAAAAGGGCCCTCATGGGTGCGGCGGCACGGCGGCGTATGGAAACATGGTCGCCTCGGGAGTACGTTGATAGTGTTGTGCGAGCTGTCCAGTTGACTGGTAGAAATAATGCGGCTTCCTGACTGCGAGCCTCATGAGTTGTCTTTAAAGGAAAGATTGCCTAAGGAATCCCGACTGGCGAAGCGGACCTCCGTCCACTTGGACTTGATTCGGGGTGTCGCGGCTCTTGCCGTCATGTTATTTCACATGAGAGAGCTTTTTCCTAGATTTTCCGTTTCTTGCGAACAAGACCCTACTGTCCATTCTGCTCTATGCTGTCACTGGCTATGGGCACCAGGCAGTAATGGTTTTCTTTGTTCTCAGCGGTATTTCATCGGCACTAGTGTGATGGAATCCGTCGGTACGGGGAATTGGTAGTGGCGAGCCTATCTCGTGAGCCGATTGACGAGGCTTCAGCTAGTTTTGTTTCCCGCCCTGGTCCTCGGAGGGCTATGTGACCGAATTGGAATGAGAATACCCCAGGCGGCCCCCAGCTATTTCGGTGCACTCTACAAATTCTATGATCCAAGCGTTGCTCTTCGGTCCACGGTTCCGGTGTTTCTTGAAAATCTCTTCTTCCTGCAAAGTATCCATTCGCCCGTGTTTGGCTCCAACACTCCTCTGTGGAGCTTGAGTTATGAATTCTGGTATTACATTTTGTTTCCCGTTCTGATCCTTGCGGCAGCAATGTGGCCAGGAATTCGTATGCGAATTTTATACGTATGTTTCGCCCTATTTCTCCTATGGTTTATTGGTCCACAAGTTAGTTCTTATTTTCTGATCTGGTTGGGCGGCGCTCTTTTGGCATATCTCCAGCGAACCGCCAGATTCAAGCTTGGATTCCCCGGGTTGTCTCTATTAACCGGACTGATTTTCGCGGGAACTCTTGCGTGGAGCCGCACGCATCGGCTCTCCTCGGACATGCGGACCGACTACCTTGTCGCGTTTTGTTTTGCGCTCTGGCTGTATTCAATACTGCTTGGGTCGCGAGACGATACTTCTGACGTCTACGCTAATGGGGCAAGGAAGCTGGCCGGATTTTCGTATACTCTGTATCTACTTCATCTCCCGACGTTGCTGCTGCTCCGTGGATTGCTCAATCCTTCGGGAAACTGGCAGCCCGATGCATTGCACTTGACGTATGCTACGGGAATCGGCCTTTTCATCCTGATCTACGCATATCTGGTGGCCGAAATGACAGAAGGGCGCACTGCACATGTGAGGCGCCGCTTGCTCCAGGTGATTGCCCCCATCCGAGTCGAAAACCGTTGTTAAACTGCTATTCACCCGCGACAACAACCATTTTACATTTAGACTTTGCTCCCGATGCTTAGGATGGCATACTACCGTGGGAAAGAAATAGATGCAGCTTACTACTATAGGATCTCTTAGCGGCAATCGGCAGATCAAAGCTGCGGTCATTGGCCTAGTTATTTTGGCCGTCATTTGGGAATTGGCAGCCTGGATTGTTGCTGGTTCAGACACGAACTTAGTCATGTTCGGGCTGAGTTTAGTTGTTGTCGCCATCGTAGTTCATACCCTCAACGATTGGCGGGGCGGCGTTCTTGTATTCTTGGTGTGGCTTCTATTCGAGGATCTCGCCCGCAAATATCTTGGCAACAGTATGACAATATACTTTGCCAAAGATTTCTTGGTTGGTATCACTTATTTTTCATTCTATTTCGCGAAGCGCAGAGGGGAGGTGGATGCGTTCAAGGCGCCCTTTCTGATTCCGCTCGCGCTTTTCGCCGGACTGGCATTCATCGAGGTATTCAACACTTCATCCCCCAATATTCTATATGGATTGTTGGGAATGAAACTCTATTTCTACTATACACCTCTGATTTACCTCGGTTATGCGATGCTGAAACGCCCCGCGGATTTGGACCAGCTTCTCATAGTGAGTCTGGTCGCGGGGATCGTCATTTCAGGCCTTGGGATAATGCAAGCCGTCCTCGGAGTGACTTTTCTTACGCCCGAGGATTACCCAGGCCGAGATTTATGACCTGTCTCATGTCATTCGATTCTCTCCTATAACTCACCAGGAGGTTTTCGCTCCAAGTTCCGTGTTCGTAAGTGCGGGTCGTTTTTCCTTCTATCTGATCCTGCTTTGGATTTTGGCCATGGGCGCCCAGGGATATTTTCTATTGGCGCGTAAGCCGGGTGCAAAGTATGGGTTCGTGGGAATAGGAGTCGTCACCGTCGCCGTCATGATCACGGGGACTCGCACTCCGTTCGTCTTCGTCATTGGCAGCGCGTTTGTCATGACATCTGCATTTCTCTGGGGTGCTCCTTGGCGATGGGGACAGGGACATCGAATGGTAAAGGCTCTTCGCCGCGGATTCCTCATCGGAGGGCTCGGTCTGATTTGTATGGTTTTCGCGTTTCCCACTGTCATCGGCGCAAATTGGTCGTTCTTCACGGAAACACTTTCGATCAGCGGCGAAGGTTCAGAACTTGTGAGCCGATCTTGGGATTACCCAGTGCAGAACTTCCTTAACGCCCTCTCGGAAGGGGATTTGCTGATCGGGCACGGCACGGGTATGTCTTCCTTGGGCATGCAATATGTTTCACGTTTCTTGAACGAGCCAATGCCTGCGTTTGACGTGGAAAGCGGTTACGGTGCCCTCATCGTGGAAATGGGTATTTTTGGACCTATTCTTTGGTTTGCTGGGTTTCGGTGTTGCTATGGTACGGATGGAAGATAGTTCGAAAACTTCGCGAAACTGTTTATTTTCCGCTGGCGTTTTGCAATTTGGTGGTATGCGGTGGTGGTCTCGATTCTGCTCATGTACTTTGGAATTCAGTTCTATCAGAACTTTGTGAATAACGCCTACTTGTGGCTCTTGACCGGAGTCTTGTACCGCTTGCCCATAGCTTGCGGAAATGCCTCAGCCCGTCCCCATTCCCAGACACATGCGCGGAGTTGCCCCGCTGGCGGGTCGCGCTGCTTGGAAGATAGGCGGCGTGTGCGGCATCGCCGGGATTGCCACCACACACCCTGACAATTCGTTGCGTCCAGCCGCCGAGCGCATGGCTGCCGCCATGAAACATCGCGGCCCTGACAGCCAGGGCGTCCAGGAATTTCCATCCTGTCTCCTGGTCAACGCGCGACTCTCCATTATCGACTTGAGCGACCGCGGGCGCATGCCCATGTCCAGCCCCGATGGCCAGACCTGGATCACCTACAACGGCGAAACTTACAACGCCGCCGAATTGCGCGGCGAACTCGAACAGCGCGGCCATTCCTTCCGCACCACGTCTGACACCGAAGTCGTCCTTCATCTCTACCAGGAATATGGCGAACGTTTCGTCGAAAAACTTCGCGGCATGTTTGCTTTCGCCATCTGGGATGCCCGCGACCGCAAACTTGTTCTGGCGCGCGATCGTCTGGGCATCAAGCCGCTTTACGTGCATGAGTCCGGCGGCCAGTTGGTTTTCGCATCCGAAATCAAGACGCTCCTTGCCTCTGGACTTGTGCCGCGCCAGCTTGATCCTGCGGGACTCCGCGTGTTTCTTCAGCTAGGGCATATTCCTCCGCCGTGGTCGGCCATCCGCGGCGTCACTCCGCTCGCGCCCGGTCACGTTGGAGTGTGGAAGGATGGCCAGTGGCGAACGGAGCCGTACTGGTCGCTTTCCCCGCATTCTTCGCAAGCGCTTCGACGCGATCGGATCTGCGACCGACCTATCGGAAGTCTTGCTGGACGCCATGCGAAACCATCTCGTCTCGGATGTTCCAGTGCTGATTTTTTTGAGTGGCGGCACGGATTCGGCCTGCCTCGGCGCCCTGGCTCGGGCAGCTGGCGCGCAAAATCTCTCGGCAATGACGGTGGGATTCGGCGAGGCCGAATTCGACGAAAGCGCTCTGACACGCCGCACGGCCGATGCGCTGGGCATCCCTCTCGAAGTCGTAACACTCGACGCACGCCGCGTGGAAGCCGATATCGACCACGCTGTCTGGGCGCTGGACCAGCCTTCGGTCGACGGCTTGAACTCCTACTGGATTTCGAAACTTGGAGCGGAGGCCGGATTCAAGGTCGCGCTCTCGGGCCAGGGCGGAGACGAATTGTTCGGCGGATACGATTCGCTGGCATGGTTCGAACGTTTCAATACGGTTGCGCGATGGGCCAGGCCGTTGCCCGCGAATCCATTCGGCCGCTTGCTTGACCAGAATGCGTTTCCATTTCGTTGGAGGAAACTTTCCTACCTGATCGGGGCGGACGATCCATTCGTGGCCGCGCAGCTGGCCGTGAAGGTGCTTTTCCTGGACCGGGATCTTGGCGAGTTCCTCTCTCCATCGCTTCGCGCGCAATGGGCATCCCGCGGAAGCCAGGGACCATCTGACGTACTGGTCGAAGCAGGTCGAGAAAGAAGATCTGCGCGAGCGCCTCGCGTTCATGGACATCCACGCGCATCTGGAGCCGCGCCTCTTGCGTGACCTCGACGCCATGAGCATGGCTCACAGCATTGAAGTCCGGCCGGTGTTTCTCGATCATCGCGTGGTGGAGTTTTTGCTTTCCGTTCCGTCCAGTATTCGCATGCAGCAGAAGCGGCTTCTGCTGGATGCCGCCAAAACGTTTATGCCGCCCGCTCTTCTGGCGGATTTGGCTGCCCGACGGAAACGCACATTCACGTTTCCATTTCAGCGCTGGTTGTCGCATGATTTGCGTGACGTGCTGAAGGAAACGTTTGCGCCGGAGCGGCTACGCGCCGCCGGCATCCTTCGAACCGGCTGCGGTGAATCGCCTGTGGGATCGCTACGAGCGGTCCGAAGGCGCCGTGGGCTGGTCGCGCATCTGGAGTCTTTTCGTTCTGCAGCGCTGGTGCGAGCTCATGCAAGTTAGCGTGTAGGGAGATTTTCAAACGAATGCCACCTGTCCGCATCGCCGTTGTTTCACCCTTCATCGATAAGCGCCACGGAACCGAGCGGCGCATCGCCGAATGGATCGCGCGCCTGCCGCAGGAATACGAAATCCATATTTACAGCCAGCGCGTGGAAGACGTGGATCTCACGCGCATGAAATGGCATCGCATTCCGCACAATTCCCGGGCCTCACTCTTGAATTTTCTCTGGTGGCTGGCGGCCAATCATTTGTGGCGCTGGTGCGATGCGAATATGCGCGGGCTTCGGCCCGATCTGGTCTACACAGCCGGAACAAATTGCTGGGACGCGGATCTGATCTCCATCCACATCGTGTTCGCCGAATTTGTGCGCATGTCCGAGCACGAATTGCGCTTTCGCGGAAGCCCGCTTCGCTTCTGGCCGCGCCTCGATTCACCGCTGGCTTTACTATCGGCTGATTATTTTTCTGGAAAGCCGCATGTATACCAATCCGAAGACCGGCCTGATTCTGATCGCCAAAAAAACAGCGGACGATTTGAAGCGCCATTACGGCATCGAGGGCCCGTTGCCGGTCGTTTACATCGGCATGGACCACAAAATATTCAACCGGGAATTACGGCTTCGCAATCGCCCCGATGTTCGCAAGCAGCTTGGCATTGGGGACGATACGTTCACTCTGGTGATGGTTGGCAACGATTGGAAGAAGAAAGGCCTGGTCGCCACGATTGAAGCGCTGGCGCAGCTGAAGGATTTGCCGCTGGCTCTGGTTGTTGCGGGCAAGGACGATTCGGCCCCTTACCAAAGCCGAATTCGAGAACTGGGACTGGAAGGGAAAGTAAAATTCTGCCCGTCTCGCGCGGACGTTCAATGGTATTACGGCGCAGCTGACGTGTACGTTGGCCCATCCCTGGAAGACACATTTGCGCAGCCTCCCACCGAAGCCATGGCTTGCGGCTTGCCCGTGATTACCACCGCGACCAACGGAACTTCCGAAATCATGACCGATGGCGTCGATGGACTGATTCTGCAGGATCCCAACGACGTTGCGGGCCTCGCGCGCATGATTCGATGGCTCTACGAGCATCCCCAGGAGAGAGAGAGCATCGCTGTGCACGCCGCTGTGACCGCGAGCAATTACACCTGGGACCGCAATGGCGTCGAGATGCGCGCGATTTTTGCCAGCGCACTGGAACGCCGGCGCGGGATTAGCACAGCACCTGCAACACCGGAGAACGCCAAGTAGATTTGCTTTTGTAGCGTGGACTTCAATTGGAGGAATGTGGCCAGCTTCACTACTACTTACGCGCGCAGCCCTGAGTCGGCGCCGCAATACCAGGCCACATATTTCTTGAGACCTTCCACCAGCGTCGTCTGCCTCCGGTATTCACTTGGAGGCAGCTTTCGACAGTTTTTTGAAAAAATCTCCATTTGGTTTTGGTAGATCAATGCGTTTCAGAGGTTTTTTCAGACCCTTGTCTATGAACTTCTCGGTGGCACATTGGCGCAAAGAGCGATCAGATTCTCGGCAGCGTCATCGCCAAGCGGCTCCGCGGCTGAATGTGATGGACTTGAAGATCCTCCATTCGCCCGCACGATTGGCAACGCCAGCCGTCTCGCTCCAGGACTTCGCGGCAGAGCTGGCGATAAGCTTCAGGGTCAAGCCTCAAGCGTGGCCGTTTGGCTCGGATCCCAGTCAAAGCGTCACCTGAACTTCTTCAAGGAGTTGCTTCCGCTGCGGCTTCGGAAGACCAATGACCAGCCGAGTCGAGGCAAGGCAAAAGAGCATCCTGGTTACCCGTCTCCAAGCTCACTCCCGCCAGAAAATCCGCACAGATCATCTCCAGGCAGTAGCCTCGCGACTTGTCGCTCCCGAGCATCAGACCCGCTGTTTCTAGCGCCTGCTCGATGACAGGCAATTGGCTCTTGTAGGCCTTGAAATAGAGGATCTCCCACGGCTCGGTTTCCTTCCCGGTCAGGTGCTTCGAGACCTCCCGTTTGAATTCCTCCTTGGGCAGTTCGCTGGCTTTGTGCAACCAGGTTGCACAATCGAACCTCTGACCATCCCTCCGCGCCACCTTCGCTAGTTCCGTCGCCTTGGTCCAGCCCACCTGCTGCAGTTCCGCCTTGTGAATGCGAGGCAGTTGCTCGTGGATGGCCATCAGGTAGTAGGCCTTGCGTCTCGACTCCGGGAACTTCCTCTCCAGGAACTCATCGAACGAACGGACGTTGTCCACCCTCCAGTACTGTCCTGCCCGAACCTCACACAGATAGCGACCCAGTTCGACAAACTTCGAATCCCGTTCGCGATCGGTGGCCTTCTCCCACGCCAAGATCTCGTCGATCTTCGAGAGCACAAACACGGCACGCCGGCGATTGAGCTTCGGAGCCACCAAAGGCCTTCCGTTAGTCGTCAAGCACGTCAAGCCAATCAAGGTCGCTCGCTCCTGGTTGACGAATGAGTTTGGTTCCAACCAGTGCCTCGTTCCCAAGGCACAGCCCGAGGTGGGCACAGCTGACGCACCCGTTCTGCGGGAAACGGATTCCTGGGCGGGAAGGGAACTGGGCAGTTTCGATTTGACGGGCCGTCGCTTCAACCAGTTGGCCAAACTCCTGACGCTGCTCTTCGGTGATCGAAGCCAGCAGATATTGAATCTCCGGAACGCGTTTCCTGACGAAAGCCACAATGGCGACATCGGAGATGCCCGCTGATCCAGGAGTAGCAGACCAGCTGAAGATCAAGCGACGTCAGCCCTTCGGGCTGCTCCGGGATAGCGAGCACTGGTGGTTTTCCATTCGAGCAAACGGCGCTGTGCCGTCCAGTTGGCCAATGGCATCGACATAGGCCACAAACTCGTTGCCGTTTGCGAGCGAACGAACGATCTTCTTCTGCATGTTTCGTTTGGGTTGGCGAATGCGGATGCGGTTATCTCGGGCGAACTGTTCCAGCAGCGCGATTCCTTGGCGAAGCAGACGCTCCCAGTCGTCTCCGTGGGAGTACTCCAGCGGAACATCGCGGTACGCTCCCCACTCCTTGAACAACACTGCTCCGGCATCCTCACGCTCGAAGAACGCAGCCAGGGCCTTCTCAAAACAGCGGCCGAAGCACAGCGCCGCCCGAGACTCCTTCTCCCTCCAGCCGTCCAGATACCGATAGCGATAGCTCCTCGGGCAGCGCAGGTACTGCGAAACTTGCGTGTAGCTAAACGTCATGGGCCACCTCCTGGCTGCTCGCCGACAGAAACGGAAAGTTCTTCCCATTCACTGGCTGGAGCAAACCCGCCGAGATTGAGAAAGCGAGCGGCCGTTCAGGGTGGTGCGGGAAATCCGCACGATTCCTCGAAGGCCGAGGAGCGCCTTTTCATCGACTTCGTCTCTGCCCATCAGATCGGGGTCGTAGCCGAAGTCGCGCAGGAACCAGCGGAGTTTCCACAGCGCTTTGGGAGTGCAGTAGAGGCGACCGTTGAGTGAATGGCCTTGATGTTCTCTTGGTTCGAGAATGGTGAGCCGCAGAACGTAGAACGGTCGTTGCGGATGCCAGCGGTAGAAGGCCCGATCGACGCGGACCAGGAAGACGCCCTCCAAGATGCTCTCAGAGTTGCGACTTTCACCATGCAAACCAGGGATATGGCGTTTCATGAGCTGACCTCCTGTGGTTTGGCATAGCTGTTGAGCTGACAGAGCAGCCCGTCGCGATCTTTGGCGGCGCGCTCGGCCAGATCGTTGATGAAGGCTTCGACCAGATCGCGGCTGGCATCTCGCAGGGTGGCGGTGCCGCAGTAGTCGGCGGCATAGGCCTTCACGAGGCCAGCATCGAGTTGGTGCTGGCGAATCAGCAGGCAGAGACGATCGCGGAGGCGAGGCTGGCCGTTGTGGTGGCCGTTGTTTCCGTTCGTGGAAGCCTTGCGCTGATCGGGCGGTCCGGGCGCGTTGGATCTGAGGAGCCCAGCCGAGTTCCTCGACCGAACAGAGGCCGATGCCGTAGGCCTTGCGGAGGGCGCGGTTGACGGCGCGGGTTTCGGCGACGCGCATCTCGGCGCCGTGGACCAAGGACGAGACGTTGGAGGGATCGGCGTCGCCGTAGCCGACGAAGCCGCGAGAGCGGGGAGACTTGTAGACGGTCGCCTTGAAGACCCAGCGGCCGACGGCTGGATCAGACAACGCAGTTTGAACGGTTGTGCTGATTCCTAGGCAGCGATTCCGCAACGCTATACGAAGCAGGCCGCTGTGAGTGACGTACCACCGGCCATCTAATAGCTGGAGATCACCTTGTGCCACCGACAGGGCACACATTTCGCTCATAGTCTTAAGATTAGATATAACGGCTGTGGGCAGATTTCCCCAGGTCCTTCGGGCGAGATTGATATTTAACCTAGAGAGGTTCGTTCGGTTCTTCATAGGTCAGAACTCCTGGGACAATAAGATAAACACAACGCATTGTATTGTATGTGCATACATATTGTCAATGGATTTTTTTCTGGCTAATGCCATACATTTAAATACAATGTGATTGCCATGAGAAAAGACACAGCTCTTTCTTTCCGCATTCCTGGGCATTTAAAAACGGAGCTCGAGAAGGTGGCTCTAAATGAGGGCCGTAGCCTCGCACAGGTCTGCGAGGCTCTACTATCGGGCGGGCTCGAGATCTACAAGAAGGATGGCCCGAAATATCTCCAACGACTTCTCTCTCGCCAGAAGAAGGAAGCATCCTCAGAGTAAGGTAAGGCCCGCAGAAAATTCACGCAATCAACGCGAAACGCAGAGAGACGAGTGCGCCCGTGCTCCATCAGATCGGATTTCCTTGCCTTGGTGCGCTGCTGATTGTGATCCAGCACTTTGGTGGTGTAGATCACTTTTCCAAACTCGCGCGAAGACAAAGGAACGCAGTCATTTGTTGAAGGACATTGAAAATAAGGCGGCTTTTACCCGGATTTGCGACTTTTTTTACCTTCGTTGTTCAAAATGACAACGAACTTTTGTGCTAAGCTGTTTGTAACTCCCTCCCTGTTGAGCTTCAATCTGGAATGAAGATCCCACTGCGGACACTTCCGCACCATGCGTTTCGAGATTTGTGAGTTCCATGGTGCGACCTTACATAGGAGGAATTCAAACATGTCGGACATATTAAAAAGCCAGGATCAACTTGAGGGTGATGCGGCAGGCGGGAATGTCACGGAAGTTTGCAGTTCAGAAAGTACTGAATTAGTTGATTCCACGAATGTGCCATCTGAGCGTGAAGTCGACCTCAAGAGTAGTCCCATCGAGATTGAGTCGCACGACCTAGGCGGTGAAAAGACAAATGATCTCCGATCGATTCGAGATATCGATCAACTAAGCCGCAAAGGACCCACGGGCCCAAGGACAATTCACGGGAAGCGGACGTCGAGCCACAATGCGACCAAGCATGGAATCTTTTCGCGGGCAACGCTGATAAAGGGCGAGTCGCGCGAGGAATTTGATGAACTGCTGGACGGGCTCCGCCGATCCATACCGCGGGGCAGTGAGTTAGAAAACATTTACGTTGACATGATGGCCTCCAACTTGTGGCGTCAACATCGGGCACTTCTTGCGGAAGGCGCACACATTCAGATCAACTCTCTCAATGCAGTGGTTTCAACTCGACGATATGAGGTGAGAACAGCTAATAGTTCAAATTGTTTGATCGCAACAATTGACCGTCCAGATGACCTTGAATTCTGCTTTGAATTGCTTACTGATTTGCGGCAAGGAATCAGCGAACGCGGATTTGACGAAAAGGATGACATGCGCTTGCTCAACCGAATTTACGACAATTCAGATCGGTGCCATCCGGGACCTACTCTTAAAGACGAGTATTTGACGTGCCTTTGCACGTCGCGAATTACTGACGAAGAACGCGACGGCAAAGATTTCGCGCCCCCCGATGTGTGCAAAAGTGTTGTCTTAGAAAAGATTGACGCCGAGATTGCCCGACTCAAGGAATACAGGCTAGAAGAAAAGAGAAGTAAAGAGGCAGCAATCGAAAGGGCGAAGCTGGAAATGCTCCAACAACGAGTTCCCGACTCTCCGGGGCAAGAGCGATTTCTTCGGTATTTACAGAGTTTGAGACGTGAGTTCGAGTGCTGGTGGGCTCTGTACGAACGGGCGCAGCGAATTCGGAAAGGCCAGCCGCTGCCGCCCCAGCTCGACATAAAGGTTTTGTGATCCGAGGCTAGGGCGTCGATTCAATATTCATCGCTGCAAAGAACTTTATCGCTTCAACATAGCGCGCACCAAGTTATTCCTTTCCTCTTCGCAAAGGAACTTTGTGCGCGGGATGTGCCGTCACGAAACGAATTCGGTCGGCTCCATCGCTGGCGTGGCCTACGAAGAGCTAGACGTGTGTCCGGAGGCAATTAAAAGCAAATCGAGAGAATAAAAATACAAATCTGCAAAACGAACTCACATATATTGTATGGAATCAATCGTTTGCCTTTTTTCGCGCCAGCGCAAAATGACGCACCAACTATGGCAATTCGTGTTAATGGCGGAACCAGACCTGGACATCTACAAACCCTGGACGCTTGAGAACCGAAAGGAAGAATGTCGCGAGGGTACAACTGTTATCCGGAATAACTGAAGGACCCAACGCTAACACAGGTCGATCCGGCGCACTGTTATAACATAAGGGAACAACTGCAGCAGGTAAATATCAAGACGCCCTGATCCCAAGGTCGGGGAATCAGCCACTCTGTTGCCGAATCATGAAGCATTGACGTGAAACGCGGCGATATGAGCCCGGCTTGGAACGTTCCATTACTCGTGCAGTAGCGTAGCTCAATCGCGTGGAGCGAAGTGCAAAGGGCAACCGCTTCCGCCCGCAGTGTACGTCTAGATTGCCTGATTCCGCGGGCAGGAAATCAGCCGTCCGATTTTCGCGCCGTCTCGCAACCTGCTAGCTTCGAAATAGGCCGCACCAACCTGTCCCTAGCAATATCGCGAAAGTGAATCTGGAGAAATTCGGTAAACTCTGTTGTGGCTAAAAAACCAGAGGGCACCACCAAGATTTTCCGGGTACTGCCCTTTTTTGTGGGTGCGGCAAGTTTGTCAGTTGTCTGCTCTCATTTAATTATCTTTATTAGAAGGCAGACATGCCTATCACTTTGCCACCGTTCTAAAGACGTTCATGTAATTCGGCGTCGCGGATAAGGCTGCGACTGGCAACGGCGGCGTTTCGTGAGTGGTTTCAGGTGCGTAGGCTTACATCGATCGCACGATACCATACCACAAATTTCTTGAGACCTTCCTCCAAAGTCGTCCGCGGGCGATAGCCGAGCAGTTTTCCAGCTTTTGAAATGTCGGCCCAGGTAAGCGGCACGTCGCCTTGTTGCGAAGATTCCCGCTGGATGATCGCCTTCTTCCCGGTCGCGTGTTCGATCATGCCAACCAGTTGCGAAAGTTTTACGGGATGAGAGTTGCCAAGATTGCAGATTTCAATCGGCGCTCCCACCGTGGAAGAAAAATCATAGTCGAGCGCGCCGAGTATACCCGCGACAATGTCATCCACGTACGTGTAATCCCGCCCCGTTTCCCCGTCTCCGAATATTGGGATCGATTTGCCCGCCTCAATGCGAGCCACAAATTTGTGAATAGCGAGGTCGGGCCGCTGCCGCGGCCCGTACACTGTAAAGAATCGCAGGGCAACCACCGGCAATTTGTAAAGGTGCGCGTACGTGTAGCAAAACTGTTCGCCCGCGAGTTTCGTGGCGGCATACGGCGAAATGGGACGCAGGTCGTGTTGCTCCTCGGAAAAAGGAGCCCGGTCGCTTTCTCCGTACACGGAACTGGAAGAGCCGAAAATCAGCCGCGAGACCTGGAACTCTTTGCACAGCTCGAGCAGATTCACCGTGCCGGCCACGTTCACTCGCTCGTACAGCCGCGGCTGTTCGATTGAAGGACGAACGCCTGCCCGCGCCGCAAGGTGAATGATGGCATCCGGCCGGACGCGGGCCACGATTTCCCGCATGCCGTCCATCTCGCAAATGTCCTGTTCAAAAAAATCGAAGGGGCCGATTTTTCCGATCGATTCGAGATTGGCTTTTTTCCATGCCGGGGAATAGAACTCGTCGAGGTTGTCCACAACGGCCAGGGAAACATGCTTGCGGAGCAATGCCTCCGCCACATGCGAGCCGATAAATCCAGCTCCTCCCGTCAGCAAAATACGCTTCGGATTTCCGGTCACTTTACAATCCCCCTGACTCAAAATGCGGACGGGTCAGCGTAGCAGCAAATTTATTAATCGGCGCCACAAATTGCACGGTGGGCGGCGAACACGCTATCGGGCAGCGCTTCCACGGAATGAGCCGGGGCTTCCGAGAGCAATCGTTCGACGCGATTTTGCGAGGTTTCGAAGACTTCGCGATTAAGTGCCCCGCTGTTCAGGCTATCCAGCAGACTTTGCGCCAGGCCAATGCAGCGATTAGTGTCCGTCCAGTGCGCCGACATCATGATCAAATCGCATCCAGCCTGCAGCGTAGTTGCCGCGGCATCCGGCTTTTCAAAGAGCGCCGATACCGCGCCCATGCCGATGTCATCGGTGGTAACGACGCCGCCAAATCCCAGTTCGTTGCGCAGGACGTCAGTTAAAAATAACCGCGACATTGTGGCCGGATGCAACGGGTCTATCGCCGGATAAATTATATGCGCCGACATGATGATCTTCGCAGCGGCCCGCACCATTGCCGCGAACGGCAAGAGCTCGCGACGACGAAGTTCGTCGAGGCTCCGTTCAACAACCGGCAGGCCATAGTGAGAGTCAACATTCGTATCTCCATGCCCGGGAAAATGTTTGGGGCAGGCAATCACACCCTGGCCTTCCAGCGCAAAAAGAAAATTGCGCGCGCTTTCGATCACCACTTCGTGAGTTGTGCCGAATGCGCGATTGCCTATCACCGGATTATCGGGATTGGTATGAATATCCACTACCGGTGCGTAGTTGAGGTTGATGCCAAGTGACCGGAGTTCGACTCCCATGGCGGCGCCCACCTGAGCGCTTTTTGCAGCCCATGTGGCGGCAGGCCCGAAATTTGTGATGGGGAAAGGCGGCCGAAATACAGCGCCACATTCGTGGTCAATGGAGATCAGCAACGCTCTTCGTTCGATGCACGCCCTGACGGACTCAATCAGCTCGCGAAAGGATGAGAGCCATTCCTGGTACGGCACGCCGCGCTTAAAATTGTCCCGAAAGAGAATGATTCCAGCCGGCCGCAAGGCCGTGAGCAGCCGCACATCGTGCTCGGTGAGCGTCACGGACTTTTGCAATCCAATTAGAAAATGTTGGCCGACCGCGGCGAGGCCGGATGGAAAACTACGAGTGTCCATTGACTCTTCCTATGAGTTGATAGCGAATCGATTCTCTCATTTTACGCGGGCCACTTGCCCTCATTTCAGCAGACCTGTTCCCTTGGATTACGCTAGGTCACACATGCGCGGGGTTCAGCGTGCGGGGGTTCGTCCTTGCAAGCACCAAGACCCGCAGGCTGAAGCCCGCGCCACGAAGTCCCCTCGTAAGGTAGACTCTGTCGATGAGCCTGAAACCGAAGCTCGATCTCAGCGTTCAGAAAGCGTGCGAAATGCACACGCACGCGCCATCTAAGTAGGCGGACCGCATTACAAAAATGAGTTTCATTGTTGGATTATTCACGGACGTGCTTCCCATGGGCGGCGTTCAACGCGCCGGCCGGCACGTTGCTGCGGTGACCGCCAAGTTCGCGGCTGATCACAGCATGACGGCTCGGTTCCTCAGTCTCAACGACCCGCAAGGTTTGCACACCGTGCGTGTTGGTTCGCAGGAGTTTTCTGTCTCGGGATACGCGGGAAGCAAAACACAATTCGCCTCGGCAGCGCTGCGCGCGGCGGGCCGCAAACCAGCGTTGGTGATCGCGCTTCATCCGCATTTGGCTCCCATCGTATGGGCCATGAGAGCGCGCGGGCGAAAATTTCACTCCATCGTTTTCACCCACGGAATCGAGGTGTGGCAACCGCTTGGCTGGCCGCGCGGCGCAGCGCTACGCAACGCCGATTTGGTTATTGGGCCGAGCGCGGACACCGTGCAGCATCTGATTTCCGAACAAGGAATTCTTCCCGGCAAAACTCAGCCGCTCCCGTGGGGGCTCGATCCTGATTTCGAGTCACGCATTGCTGCAGCAGATCCACTTGCGGCTTCGCCTCCGCCAGGCTTTCCCCTAAGTGGCCAAATTATTTTGACGGTTGGCAGATGGGATTCCGCAGAAAAATACAAAGGTGCGGACAATTTGATCGAGGCGCTACCGCATGTTTTGAAAGCCGCGCCAGACGCGTCCCTCGTGCTTGTCGGCGACGGAGACGACCGGCCAAGACTGCAAAAACTTGCTCAGGATCTCGGCGTTTC
Organism: uncultured Acidobacteriota bacterium; assembly: GCA_963825365.1. Taxonomy (GTDB): domain Bacteria; phylum Acidobacteriota; class Terriglobia; order Acidiferrales; family UBA7541; genus Palsa-360. Next base: position 52,747 of record CAWGSV010000019.1, read on the forward strand.
GCAACGCACGCACTTTTTCCGTGGCCTGACGCCTGAGCAACTTGCTGCGTGCTACGCAAACTGCTATGTTTTCGCGCTACCCAGCCGCGGCGAAGGTTTTGGCCTGGTCTTTCTGGAGGCCATGGCCCATGCCAAGCCGGTAATTGGCGGAGCGCACGGAGGAATTCCAGACATTGTGCAAGATGGCGTGACGGGATTGCTTGTGCCTCATGGCGACGTTGAGCGCCTCGCGCAAGCACTTGAATCTCTTCTCAGCAATCCGAACATGGCCAGGGAAATGGGCGCGAAGGGAAGGGATCGCCTAACTAAAACTTTTTCATTCGTGCAATTTCAATCGCAGCTCACACAAATTCTGAATGATGTTCTCCACAAAGAACAATGAATGGACAAGCTTGCCGTGCGAAGCCGACCTGCGGGAGTATAATTCGCGGCGGGCGCCGTGGATTCGGGCCTGTGCTCGCGTGAAAGCGAGAGCTACAGCCTTCGGCCCTGCACTTTCATTCTGGCTCTACAACGTTTCCGGTTTCTCGTGCCTATGCGCCTCTTGCATGTAACACAATCCTACTACCCCTTTCTTGATATGGGTGGTCCTACGGTCAAAGTCAGGGCGCTCGCTCGCGGCTTGGCGTCCTCCGGACATGCCGTGACCGTGCTGTCAGCCGATCTGGGATTCGACCGGGCGAAACAAGAAATTGCCCAGGCGGTTCCGGGACGCTGGGGATTTCAAGCGAACGAAGACGGTGTGGAAACAATTTATCTTCGTACGCGCGCTCGCTACCGGTCACTGACCTGGAATCCGGGTATCGGCGCGTTCTGCACAGAGCGCCTTGGCGGTTTCGACCTCACTCACATTTATGGTCTCTACGATTTTCTCGGACCACATGTCGCCGGAGCGTGTCGCCGGATTGCCCAGCCATATGTTGTGGAACCAATGGGCATGTTCCTGCCGATTATTCGCAAAATCCGAATGAAGCGGCTCTATCACCGTGTGCTTGGCAACCGCATGCTTGCGGGAGCGAACCGTGTGATCGCCACGGCGGAGCAGGAGCGCCAGGAATTTTTGGAAGGCGGCATCGCGGATTCCAAAATTGTGGTTCGCCGAAACGGAATTGAGATTCCGGAAAAGTTTCCGCCCGCCGGCTCGTTCCGCACGCAATGGAAAATATCGAACGAAGCAAAAATGATCTTGTTCCTTGGACGCCTGGTATCGAAGAAAAGTCCGGATTTGATGCTGCAGGTATTTTCCCGTTGGATCGGGCGCGGAGAGCAATCGCGAGAGTCCGTGCTTGTCATGGCCGGACCGGATGAAGGCGACGGTTTCCGCCAGCGCCTGGAAGAAATGACAAAGCAATTGGGCTTGAGCGGCAAAGTTTTATTTACGGGTCCTCTCTATGGGGACGCCAAGTGGGCGGCCTACCGGGATGCGGATGTGTTTGTGCTTCCTTCGCAAAACGAAAATTTCGGCAACACCGCCGCGGAGGCAGTTGCTTGCGGCACCCCTGTTCTGGTCACCGACCGCTGCGGGATAGCGCCGATGCTGGACCAGCGCGCAGGCCTCGTCGTGCCGCACGATTGCGCCGCGCTCGAGGAGGCGCTGGCGCGGATTCTGCTTGATCGCGAACTTGCAGCCCGTCTGCGCGAAGGCTGCAAAGACGTCGCGAATTCGCTCAGCTGGGCCGAGCCGCTCGCCCAAATGGAAACCTTGTACCGCGAATTGATTTCGGAGCGGTGTAACGCGGCGGACTCCAGCTCCACGAGGGGAAGCTCACTCTAGCCCGCATCTCGATTAGCCAGCCTTGTGAACCAATTACCCTATTTTGTCATTCCGAGCGAAGCGAGGAATCTCTCATTCTTTTTTCAGGCACAAACCACAGAGAGGTTCCTCGCTTCGCTCGGAATGACAAAATAGGAAGTAGTCTCAAAAGAAATAGTCGCTCAGGCTTAAGAAATCTTGCGGCAAAGAACCAGATACTGCGTACCCAGCGGCACGCGATACAACAAATCCTCAAGCCCGCGGAACGCGCGCAGCGCCCGCGGAAAGATAAATCGAAAATCGGTCCGCAGAATTTCAAAGCCGCCATTCCGCAACAGCATTCTCGCTTCCGGCGGAGACAGCGTGATGGCATCGCGATCGAACTCGCAGCGCGACATCACGTAGCGCGTCGCCAGGCTCCACGGATTATTTTCCCAAAGCGAAAAAATGCCTCCCTCGCGCAAGGCTCGATGGACCAGCGACAGCGCCGCCGCGCGTTGCCCCGGCAGAATGTGGTGGAACACGCCGTTGCAATACGCCAGATCCATTTCCCCAGAGGGCTGAAATTCACCGATGGATTCATAACGAATACGTTCACTCGCGTGGCGCTTCCGCGCGATCTCCAGATGACTTCGCGGACACGTCCACGCCCATACCGGATTTCGCGTTGAGCGCCTGGAGAAGCAGGGGGGTTGTCGCGCCGTCGCCGCAGCCGAAATCCAGCAGGGAATTTACCGGCTGCTTCATTTCCTGCAGGCAGCGTTTGAGCCAGGCCACTCGGCCCTCGGCAAAATATTCGCGACTTTCCCCGGAGGGCGAAATGGCATTCGACAGGGCCTGCTCGTATGCGGCGGCGTACTGATCGAACAGATCCTCCGCATCGCTCATCGGCGAGACATCCCCAGCACGCTTAGAAAAAAACTGGAGAGTACGATCTGGAACCCCAGCGTGAAGCACACCATGCCCGGAATCACGATGCGCAGCGTCTCTTGCGGATCGAGCGGGCCGAACTCGTGGATGCGCCAGTATTGAAAGCCGAGTAACCATGCGCCTGCGCCCGCGAGAATCAGCAGCATGCCCACGATCAGCCCCAATTCCAGCGAAATGTATTGGAACATTCGAGTGAGGCGCGGGTCTTCCGGCAGCAGGCCCTCGGAGATCGCAAACACTTTGGTAAACGTCGCGAACACCGCGGATTGAAATCCGATCAGAATGGCCATCGCCGCAAACAGCAGCGTGTGAATATCGAACACCACGTTCCCAATCTCTCTCGGCCCGGGCAGCAGAAGCGCGCTCACCAGGATTCCCAGAGCAAACAGCGCGATTCCCGGATAGAGAAACAGCCAGCGCGGGCTATACAGCAGAAGAAAACGGAGATGCCGCCATCCATCGCGCCATGTGCGCAGGTGCGGCGGGCGGTCTCTGCGGTCGGGAGCAAGCGTGGTGGGAATTTCCGTGACGCGCAAACCGAAGGCAGCGGACTTCACAATCATTTCACTGGCAAATTCCATCCCCATGGTCCGCAGGCCGAGCCCCTCGATGGCATCCTTGCGAAACGCGCGAAGCCCGCAATGAAAATCCCCCACGGGACTTTTGAAAAACAGCCGCCCGAGTCCAGTAAGCACGGGATTGCCGAGGTAGCGATGCAAAGGAGGCATCGCGCCGGGCAGGATTTTTCCGCGGAAACGGTTGCCCATTACCAGGTCAAATCCCTCGCGCAATTTGGCCACAAATTCGTCCAGCTGCGAGAAGTCGTAGGTGTCATCGGCGTCGCCCATCAACACGAACTGCCCTCGGGCCGCGGCGATTCCGCTTTGCAGCGCGCTGCCGTAGCCGCGCCTCTCTACCGATAGCACGCGCGCGCCACTGTCCCGCGCAATCTGCTGCGATCCGTCGGTGCTGCCATTGTCGGCAATGATCACCTCGCCGCGGATGCCGTGTTGCTCCAGGGCGGCAATCGCTTTTTGCACGCAGATGCCCACGGTGGCCGCTTCGTTCAAGCAGGGCATGACGATGGAGAGTTCCACGCCGTCGCGATCCTCCGCGACCTGTGAACCTACGTGTGTATCCGCAACGGAACTCATGGAATTGAAAACCAGCCCCTTTCCACCAGCGACGAACCGCTGGCCCTTGGAACTGTAACCCATCCCGCAAGTAGCGAAAAGGGCTGGCGGTGGCAGGTCGATTGGCTGTCTTGCCAAATCGCCCAACCCACCCCGGCGTTTCAAATTGACACCGCCCGGAGCGGTTGTTAGATTGAATGATTGAGCTGGGGGAGCAGGAAACACTGAGGAAAAATCCACGAATCTGGAGCCTGCTGCTGGCGTTTTTGGCCATGCAAGCGGCGGGGTGTATCACCATCAAGAGAAGGACCGAGGTCAAGAAGGAAGAAATCCGCCCGCAGCTTGAATCCAGCGAAGACGAACTTCTGGCCAGCTACAACAAACAGGTCCGGGCCGTGCAAAGCCTGCAGGCCACGGTGGATCTGTTTCCAAGCACCGGGACGACCTATAGCGGCGTCATCGAGGAATATCATGACGTTCCGGGATTTATCCTGGCGCAGCGCCCGGCGACGGTGCGTGTAATCGGGCAGGCGCCGGTGGTGGCCAAAAATATTTTCGACATGGTCAGCGACGAAAAGGAATTCCGGGTCTATATTCCTTCGAAGAACTCGTTCCTGGTGGGACCAACGGCCCTGATTCGTCCGTCGAAAAAGCCGCTGGAAAATCTGCGCCCTCAACATATCGTGGAAGCCCTGTTCTGGCCGGAATTGCCGCCCAGCGCCAATGTGCTCTTCGAACAGTTTGATTTCAACGTGAGCCGCTACTACATCCTGACGCTGCTGCGTCAAGGGGAGGGCGGGAAATTCGAAATCGCCAGGAAAATCTGGTACAACCGCACCGATTTGCGGGTTTCCCGCGTGCAGTTATTCGGAACGGGCGGAAAACTCGACTCCGACATCGCGTATTCGGACTGGCAGCCGGTCGCCGCTCGACTTCAGGAGCGCCCTGCAACGGAACAGCCGAGCTTTCGCCCGCGACATTCACATCTGGCGTCCGCAGGACGATTACAAACTGGAGATTCAAATCCTGAAGCTCACGCTGAACGAACCGATTTCACCGGACCGCTTTGAGCTGGCGCAGCCCGCGGGAACCGATCTGGTGCATGTGGGCGATGAACCTACGGAGCCCAATTGCATGCGCAGCCGGGTCACGGCCAGGGTCACATCAATGATTCGCCAGCTGATTGTGAATAACGTCTTGCACCGCCCCATTCGCACGATCGTCAGCGTGATCGCCGTGGGCGTGGAAGTGGCGCTGGTCATCCTGATCGTCGGGCTCACCAGCGGCTTGCTGCAGGAGACCGCCAAGCGCATCGAAGGCATTGGCGCGGACATCATGCTGCAGCCGCCGTCCGCTTCCGTTTTTCTGGCGTTCAGCGGCGCGCCCATGCCCATCAAGATCGCGCGACAAATTGCGCGAACTGAAATACGTGCAGGCGGTTGCCCCGGTCCTGCTGCAATTCAGTTCCTCCGGCGGCGTGGACGTCATTTACGGAATCGATCCGCAAGTCGTTTCGCGACGTTTCGGGCGGATTTGTTTTCCTCGAAGGCCACGACATGCAGGGCCCGGACGACATTCTGATGGATGATTGGGCCGCCAAAGCCAAGCACGTGACGGTAGACAGCACCTTCCGCCTGCTGGACCACGATTTTCACGTCGCCGGAATCGTGGAGCACGGCAAAGGCGCGCGCCTGTTCGTGCCTCTCGCGACATTGCAGGATCTTTCCGGCTCGCGCGACAAAGCATCCATTTTCTTCATGAAGTGTACGCGATCCGGACCACACGCAGGCCGTGATGGATGAGATGCGGCCCATTTTCCCCGGATACGAAATCCGGCCGCTCAAGGATTTTCTTTCCCTGATGACTTCCACCAATCTGCCCGGCCTCGACGCTTTCATCGAAAGCATGATCGCGCTGGCGGTGTCCATCGGCTTCCTGGTGATTCTGCTCTCCATGTATACGACCGTGATCGAGCGGACGCGGGATATCGGCGTCCTGAAATCCATTGGCGCGTCCAAGGGATATATCATTCGGGCCTTGCTGGGCGAATCGGTCTTCATCTGCGTGATCGGCATTGGCGTGGGAATTGCCATGAGCTATGTCAGCGCGCAGCGTGTTTCTTTCTTCATTTCCGACGCTGTCGATTCTGATTACGCCCGAATGGATTGTGCGGTCCGCGCTGATCGCCTTGGCGGGCGGGCTTGCTCGGGGCCAGTTATCCCGCGTGGCTGGCCAGCCGCAAGGATGCCATCGAGGCCCTTTCCTACGATTGATGCAGGGCCATTAGCCGGCGAGGCCCCGACCTGGAAGCCAAACTTCCCTTCGTGCAGTCGCAGGCCTAGTCAGAAATGGCAATCGCGACTACAATACGTCCGCCTGCCGAAGCGCTGCTCACCACAAGGGAATCAAGAGTGGAACCAATAGTCGTTACCGAAAATCTGTGGAAGTTGTACCACGCCGGAAAGGTGGAAGTTCCGGCGCTGCGCGGCGTCAATTTCAAAGTTCTGCCCGGCGAATTCGTCACCGTGATGGGACCCTCCGGCTGCGGCAAGTCGTCCCTGCTCTACGTGCTGGGAGGGCTGGCGCAGGCCTCGCGGGGGCGTGTTCTGGTGGACGGCAACGATCTGGCCACCATGAGCGACGCCGAACGGACCAAGCTGCGGCGCGCACAAAATCGGCTTCGTGTTTCAGAGATTCAATCTCTTGCCGACTCTGGACGCCCGGGGCAATATCGCCATCGCGCAGCACATTCATGGCGATGGTTTTGACCAGCACCGCTTCGAGGTGATCACCAAGCTGCTCGGCCTCACCGGCCGCCTGAAGCACCGGCCTTCGGAAATGTCCGGCGGAGAGCAGCAGCGCGTGGCCATCGCCCGAGCCATTATCAATGAGCCCAAAATTATCCTGGCGGACGAGCCCACCGGAAACCTGGACACACAAAATTCGGAAATTGTGTTATCCATGTTGAGCCAATTGAACAAGGAACTGGGCCAGACCATCGTGATGATCACGCACAATCCCGAAGCCGCGGAATATTCCAACCGCGTCGTGCACATGCGCGACGGCGTGATCGTCGACGGAGTGCCGGCCGACTGACATGCGAACGCTCTGGCGAGCCATCGTGCGGGTTCTGTTCTGGTCCTACGAGCGCGGAACCTGGCAGTACGATCTCGCGGTCGTGGGGATCGTACTGTTCGTCCTGTTCTCCCCGCTCATCATTCACTACACCGATCAGCCGTCCGTCGGTCCTGCCGCCCGCGGCGGCCCTCGTGCGAGTTGCGGACCATGGCGCCCGGCCAGATCGCCACCTATCGCGTCGATGCGCGCCTGCTGGCCACTCCCATTCGAACACCGGAGCTCGAACACGATCTTCATGCAGACGGTGCAGAAGAACGTGCAGGATCTGAAGCCAGGGCCATTTCGAAATCCTGCGCATCGAGCCCATTCGCGGCGATGGCGACACCATCGCGTATTACGACGTTTCCGTCAAGCCCTGACCGCAGCTCGATCCTGAATATTCCACAAAATGATCCTGCGGAGCCTTTTTGTAGCTCGTCGCCTCGAGGCGATGCTACAGAGACCTCTTCTTGATTTCACGTTCGTACTCGGGGAAGTAGCGGCTGATGACGGACAGATCGAAGCTGTTCAGGATCGATTCCTTGGGTTCGCGCTGCAGCAGAAATTCAAAGGATTTCTGAATGAGTTCTTCCGGTTCACAGGTTCCTCCAGTGAGCCTCGCGTAGTATTTTGGATCCGATCACGACTTGGTGCGTGGATTCGCTCCCCGCTTCGATCACGCGCACGCGGAAATCGGGATGCGTCCACTTTTTCAACCTGCGATTTTCGCGGCCATGGGATCGCCTTTAATGTAGCACAGGTCCTCTTGCCTGTGCGAGTTTTTGTCCGGACTCAACAAAAGACGCACAGGCAAGAGGAGCCTGTCGCTACTGAAACGCGGAAACATAGTACGAGCCGCGATACGTGAGCTTTGACCCGGGCGGAACATTTGCGCCTTCGGCCAGGTCGACCCGCAGCGAACGCCAGCCGGCACGCGCCGTCCCCGCCGAGGGATAAAAGCCCAGCGTGTATTGCGCGCTGATGGCCAGCGCGATGCGGCGGTAGATCTCGCTCAAATTTCCAATCTCGCGCAGGAAATAAAGCTGCCCGCCGACGCGGCGCGCCAGCTCCGCAAGATACAGCGTGTAGTGCGGCATATTCTGCTTTGCGCGCTTCCGCCGTCACCAGCATTTCGTTCTGATGCGCATTGCAGCCATTCGGACGTCATGCCGCGAGGCCGATTCTCCGTGGAGACGATGAACAGCGCGATGCCGTCCGCGCCAAGTTCGCGCGCCACATCGTCAAACGCAAGGCGCGCCGACGCCGCGCCCGTCCCGGCCAGCGCGCTGCGCGGATCCCACGTGAGGCCCAGGCCGCTATCCTGCCCGTCCGTGAGCAGAACGATTGCCTTGCGCCCGGTGCGCCCCTGAAACAATTCGTGCGCCGTGAGAAACACGGATTCGTAAATTCGCGACTCCGAGGAATTTTCCACCTGGGCCAGATATTTTGACTCGATGGCGCGATCCAGCAGCGCGCGGTTTGTTGAAAACGGCAGGAGCAGGTGAGCCGCGGAAGAAAAAGACACGACGGCGATTTCGTCCGAAGCAGAAAGATTTTCAGCCAGCGCGTGCGCGGCGCCACGCATATCCGCCAGCTGGTGAAAAATGCTGGGGCTGGCATCGATAACCACGGCGACGCTGGCCGGCGTGGACGAGGCGTCGAACGAAGCGATCTCTTGTGCCGCGCCATCCTCGAACAAACGAAAATCTTTTTCGGCGAGACCGCGTACCTGTGTCCCGTCCGGCGCCGCAACCGTACAGGGCACCTGCACCAGAGTAACGCGCGAACGAATCGCGCCATTCGACAGCGCGGCAGGCGAATCTTTCACGGCGGCATGCAATTCGCCGGAAACGGAATCGCGTTCGAATGTCATGTCGCGCCCCAGTGGAATCGGGCGCGGCAGCTTCTTAGAATTTGCGGGGGGAGTTTGCTGCTGCTGCGCGCCAGCGGCGCGAGCATCAATCGCATTCAATAGAATCAGCGCTGCGAGCAGGAAGCGATACGCGAGTCGAAAATTTCCGCACACGCCCCCAGTATGCCAGATATTCTGAGTAGCACAGGCTTCAGCCTGTGGGTTTTAGCCCAAGCAAGGTTGAAGGTTCGCAGGCCGACGCCTTCGCTAGCCAGCCCCTACAAATCGAAATCGCGCACCGGTTTTTCGACAGGCTGGTCCTTAGCCTTCTTAAGGGCTTCCTCGAACTTGCGGTTAAGAACATCTTCCTTTTGGCTTTCGGCCATCCAGGAATCGCGGAATTTGTCTTCGCGCTTCTGCGCCTGATCCGCAAGGATGCGCGCCGCGTCGCTGATGTCAACATTCGGCGCGGACCTCACGGGCGCCGTGTGCGCGAGCACTACGGCGAGATCGATGTCCACTGTGAGTTTTGACTCGCAGCAGGGGCATGTCACTTCAATGGTCGGCGATGGTTTCTTATTCATGGCCCCATTTTACGCCTAAATTGCCTTCGCGGCGTAGGCTTCAGCGTGCGGGGGTTGGTCCTAGCTAAATTCAAACCCCGCAGGCTGAAGCCTGCGCCACTTGTCCAGCTTGATTTTCCGTAGCGGCAGTTGCAAAATCCGTGCATGACTTTGGAGTTCACCACCTCTTGTTTGAAAGATTCCGTGGACCTTCTCCGCTTTTACAAACGATTGGCAGACCGCGCCATGGCGCAAGTTTCCGATGGCGCGCTTTTCACCACCCTCGATGGAGAGTCCAATTCCATTGCAATCATCGTGAAACATCTGGCGGGGAACATGCGCTCGCGCTGGACGGATTTCCTCACCAGCGACGGCGAAAAACCAGATCGCGACCGCGACTCGGAATTTGAAGCGCCGCCGAAATCGCGCGATGAATTGCTGCAGTTGTGGGAGTCCGGCTGGCGCATTACCTTTGACGCGCTCTCCCCGCTCACCGACGCCGATCTTACGCGCACCGTCTATATTCGCGGCGAGGCCCACTCCGTCATGCAAACCATTCACCGCCAGGTGGCGCACTATTCCTACCACATAGGACAAATCGTCTATCTCTCCAAACATTTCGCCGGACCGGACTGGAATGCCTTGACGATTCCTCGCCGCAAATCCGCCGAATTCAATTCCAATGTCGCTTCGGGCAAAGCCTCTCAGCGATAGCCGCCCAGTAGCACAGGCTTCAGCCTGTGGGTTTTGATCTGAGAAGCGCGAAACCCCACAGGCTGAAGCCTGTGCTACCAAAACATTTCGTCGTACAATGCTCGTCGGAATAGACCCGTAAGATCTTCAGGGAGGCAATTCCATCATGGGATGCGGATGCGGTTTCACGCGGCGCGAAGTGCTGCGCGCGGGTTCTCTCGCGGCGGCGGGCCTCCTGACCGGCGCGCGATTGAGCGCTCAGGCCAGGAAGGGCATGCGCATCGACATTCACGCGCATCTTTGGAACAACGAGTACCTCGATCTGTGCCAGAGCTACGGAAATGTGGACACCGGCACACAACGCAACAAGGGCGCGGGAATGGGCCAGGAAGAAATGGACAAGCGCTTCGCGCAGATGGAAGCCAATGGCGTCGAGATGCAGATTCTGGACATTTGCCCGCAAGCGCCGCACTTTGAAAACAAAGAGCACGCCGTAAACGCCGCGCGCATGGCCAACGATCTGTACGCCGAAGCCGTGAGCCGCTGGCCAAAAAAATTCAAGGCCTTTGCCGCCGTGCCCTTGCCTCACGTCGATGAAGCGCTCAAGGAACTGGAACGCGCGCTCGATCAGTTGAAATTTGTCGGCGCAACCATCACCACGTTCATCGGAAACCGTTCCGTGGCCGATCCCGCGTTCGCTCCCTTCTACGAAGAGCTCAACCGCCGCGCCACGGTGCTGTACATTCATCCGTCCGGAAACGGCGTGGATTCACCGTTCGTGATTCCCTACAATCTGCGCTGGATCATCGGCGCGCCCATGGAAGACACCGTTTCGATCATGCACTTGATCGAAGCGGGCATTCCGCAGAAATATCCGAAACTGAAAATCGTCAATTCGCATCTGGGCGGAATGATCCCCATGGTGTTTCAGCGGCTGGACAACATTTCCAAGTGGGAGCATCCGCTGCCGGAGCTTCCGACGATCACCGCCAAGCGCATGTGGTATTGCAGCGTGGGCCACGGACATCCGCCGGCGCTGCGAGCGGCCGTCGATTCCATGGGCGCCGACCGCATTTGCCTCGGCACTGATTTTCCATACGAAGCGGGCGAGCTTTTCAATCACGCCATTCAATACATCAGCGAATCCGGCTTGAAGCCCGCTGACGCCGAAAAAATCCTGGACCGCAACGCCGCATACGTGCTCGGACTCGCGTGAGCACCAATCAAATCTCGATCCAGGCGAAAACCAAACCCAAGCTCACCGGCAACCAGATCCGCAGCTTCTGGGCGGCCTGGGGCGGTTGGAGCATGGACGGGATGGATTCGTTCATCTATTCGCTGGTGCTCGTTCCTGCGCTCACCGAATTGCTGCCCCGCTCCGGAATTCCCGCCACGCCCGCCAACGTCGGCTACTACGGCGGCATTTTCTTCACACTATTTCTGATCGGCTACGGCACGGCGCTCGTCTGGGGACCGATTGCGGATCGATTCGGCCGCGTGCGCACCATGATGTTCAGCATTTTGTGTTTTTCGCTGTTCACGCTGCTGGCCGCGTTCGCCACGGGAATTTGGAGCCTGGCGGTATTCCGCTTCATGGCGGGAGTCGGAATCGGCGGAGAGTGGTCCATCGGCGCCGCGCTGGTTTCCGAAGATTGGCCCGAGGAGCGGCGCACCATGGGCGCGGCGCTGATGCACACCGGCTACTACATCGGATTTTTTCTCGCCGGCATCGCCAATATTTTTATCGGCAGCCATTACGGCTGGAGGGCCATGTTCGCGCTGGGCGGCGTGCCCGCGCTGCTGATCGGCCTCATTCGCAATAACGTGCACGAGCCCGCGCGCTGGGAAAGCAAGGTGCAGGAACTCGGCGCAAGATTCACGATGCATCGCGCCTTCCTGAAACTTTTTTCGCCGCAATATCGCCGCAGGACCATCGTGAATTGCATCTACCTGATCGTTTCGCTGGCGGGCTTGTGGGCAGGATCGGTGTACGCGCCGACGGCCATGACGTACATTGCGCAAAGCGCCGGAAAAACCGCCGCGGAAAGCGCGCGCCTCGCTTCGTACTCCACGGCGCTGCTGGGAGTCGCCACGGTCCTGGGCGCGCTGATCGTGCCGTACCTGGCGGATTGGCTGGGCCGCCGCGCCACGCTCGCGATTTTTTATGTGGTGATGATGTTTGCGATCTGGCTGGCCTTCGCGCACGTGTTTTACATGCAGCAAAACGCCATCGCCTGGTTCCTGGTGTGCTCCGCGCTGCTCGGCCTGGGCGGCGCGAATTTTATCGTCTATTCGTTCTGGCTGCCCGAGCAGTATGGAACGGAATGCCGCGCCAGCGCCTTCGCCTTCATCACCAATCTGGGAAGATTTTTCGCCGCCGGCTTCACGTTTCTGGTGGGAGCAGGAATCCGCCACTTTCAAACTTTCGGAATTCCCGTGGCCATGATGGCGCTGGCGTTCGTGGTGGGATTGGCGCTAGTCCCCTTCGGCGAAGAAACCAAAGGCAAGCAGTTACCCGCTAAGTAGCACAGGCTTCAGCCTGTGGAATTTAGACCTTGCAAATTTAAAACCCACAGGCTGAAGCCTGTGCTACTTTCGGCGTCTACTGAAGAGTTTTAAGCGCTTCCACGATTTCGGCAGCGTGGCCCTTGGATTTGGCCGTGGCCCAGATTTTCTCGATCTTGCCGTCAGGACCGATCAGGACAGTGCTGCGCACAATTCCCAGATAGGATTTTCCCAGAAAACTTTTCATGCGCCGCGCATCGTACGCTTCGATCACCGTGAATTCCGGATCGCTGAGCAGCGGAAAATTCAGTTTCTGTTTGGCCTTGAATTTGGCCTGCGACTCGACGGAGTCCGCGCTGCAGCCCAGGATGATGGCATTGAGCTTGTCGAATTCCTTTTTCAAATCGCGAAACTCGATGGCTTCGGTGGTGCACCCGGGCGTGCTGGCCTTGGGATAGAAATAAAGCGCCACGTGTTTGCCGCGCAGATCGGCCAGCGAAATCTCGCTGGCCATCATCGGCCGGAAGCCGGAACTCCGGCGCTGGATCGCCTTCTTTCAACATGAAGTGCTCCTTCAAAATACGGGGTCCTACGTGGGTAGCTGCGTGCAACTGCTCAAGCGCTGGCTCGACGACTTTCAGGAGAGCAGGCGCTTCAGCGTGTCGTTGACGGTTTGCGGATTGGCCTGTCCGCGCGAGGCGCGCATCACCTGGCCGACGAAAAACTTGAAGACGCCTTCGTTGCCCGCGCGATATTTCGCCACATTGTCCGGATTCTTCTCGATCACTTCGCGGCACCAGCGCTCGATTTCGCCCGTGTCGCTGACCTGCGCGAAGCCTTCCGCCGCGATGATTTCCGCCGCGGGCTTGCCGGTTTCAAACATGCGCGCGAAAACTTTCTTGCCCGTCGCCGCGTTGATCTCGCCGCTTTCCACCTTGGCAATCAGCGCCGCGAGTTCCGCGGGCGGCACGGGGCTCTCGGTGATTTCTTTTTGCGCATCGTTCAGCAGGCGCAGCAGCTCCACTTGAATCCAGTTGGCCGCGGACTTGGCCGGCGCGCCCGCGCGCGACCACGCCTTCAAAATAATCCGCGAGCTCCCGCGTGGAAGCCAGCACTCCGGCGTCATACGGAGTGATGCCGTAATCGCGCACGAAGCGCTTGCGTTTGGCGTCCGGCAGTTCGGGCATGGCGCCGGCGATTTCATCGCGCCACGCGGCGCTCACGCGCACGGGCAGAAGGTCCGGCTCGGGAAAATAGCGGTAGTCGTGCGCAAATTCCTTGGAGCGCATGGACTCGGTGCGGCCCGCCGCCACGTTCCACAGGCGTGTTTCCTGCTTGATGGTTCCGCCGGATTCCAGCACGCCAATTTGCCGCTCGATCTCGTATTCCAGCGCGCGCTGCAGGTAGCGGAATGAATTGAGATTTTTCACTTCGGCCTTGGTGCCGAATTTTTCCGCGCCGCGCCGTCGCACGCTCACGTTGGCGTCGCAGCGCAGCGAGCCTTCCTCCATGTTGCAGTCGCTCACTTCGGTGTACAGCATCACTTGCTTGAGCGCCGTCAGATAGGCATGCGCTTCGGTCGGCGAGCGCAGGTCCGGCTCGGAAACGATTTCCGCAAGCGGAGTGCCGCCGCGGTTGTAGTCCACGTAGCTCTTTTCCAGCGGAGTCGGGAAATCCTTCGTGCAGATTCTTCGCGGCATCGTCTTCCAGGTGCAGTCGCGTGATGCCGATGCGCTTGATCTGGCCGTCGTGCTCGATATCGAGCTAGCCCGCCGAGGCCAGCGGCAATTCGTACATGGAAATTTGGTAGCCCTTGGGCAGGTCGGGATAAAAATAATTTTTGCGGGCGAAGCGCGAGAATGCCTGCACGTTCAGATGCAGCGCCAGCGCGGCGCGGATGCCCAGTTCGACGGCGCGCTTGTTCAGCACCGGCAGCGCGCCCGGCAAGCCCAGGCACACCGGGCAGGTGTTCGAATTTGGTGCATCGCCGAAGCGCGTCGAGCAGGCGCAGAACGCCTTGGTCAACGTCTTCAGCTGCACGTGGACTTCGAGACCGATGACCGGCTCGTAGCCCGCCATCACTTCGGGCGGGATGCTTGTGAGGCCTTCCTTGGTCGGCTGCGCCATAAGAGTCGGCTAGTATAGCATCCGTCGCGGCCCGTGGTCCTGCTCCTCGCATGCCTTTTTCTCTGAAGAAGCCATCACTTCCTGTTTGCGTCGTAGAGGCACGGCAATGCCGTGCCTCTACGAGTGCGATCCAAGACTCGCTCGTCGGCAATCCGGGTTGACGGGCGACTGGCTTCCCAACGCGGTAGGGAGGCCGGGGCCCTCACCCAGCCTCACACAGCGCGCACGAGGCCGCCTATTGCCCCTCAGGGCACTTTCAGGACGCGCTACAGAGACTTTTCGCCGGAACCCGTGTTGAATTAGGTGGAAGGCATGGCGCTTGGGATCAGGCCAGCCAACTGGGTAGGATTACTACTCTACTGGCTGCAAGACTCGCAAGCAGCCATAAACTCTAATTGGGTGAAAAATGCTTCACCTATCAGTAAAGCCCACGGAGGGGCCATTTATGCGAAAACTTCTGACACCAACGATTTTGGTTCTTCTCTTTGCGCTGTTCACGCTTCCTGCCACTTCTTCTGCACAGGTGGCCGTGGGCATCACCGTCGGGGTGGCGCCGCCGGCGTTGCCTGTTTACGCGCAGCCGCCATGCCCCACGGAAGGTTACATGTGGACCCCTGGCTACTGGGGTTGGCGGACCGAGGGCTACTACTGGGTTCCTGGCGTGTGGGTCGCGCCGCCACGTGTAGGCGTGTTCTGGACGCCCGGCTACTGGGGATTTGCCGGCGGTCTCTACGGCTGGCATGCGGGCTATTGGGGACCCCACGTTGGATTCTATGGCGGGATTAATTACGGGTTTGGATACGGCGGCGTAGGCTTCTTCGGCGGGCGCTGGGTCGGCGGCGGTTTTGCCTACAACACGGCCGTGATGAACGTGAACACCACGATCGTGCACAACACCTATGTCGATCGCACGGTGGTCAACAACACGACCGTCAACAATAACCACTACAGTTTCAACGGGCAGGGCGGCATAAATGCGCGGCCGACCGCAACGGAAGCGGCAGCCGAGCGCGAGCAGCACTTCCAGCCGACTTCCAACCAGCTTTCCCACGAGCAGACTGCGCGCGGGGACGAACATCAGCTGGCCTCCTTCAATCACGGCCAGCCCGCGAACACAGCGATGGACCGCGTCGACGGACGGCGCTACAACCAGCAGGGCCGCATCGCGCAGGGCGTCGGTTCCGGACAGCTTACCGCCGGCGAAACCAAGAATCTTGAAGGCCGCGAAGCGGGCCTGAACAAGGAGATTCACAACGACCGCACGGCAAACGGCGGCACTCTGACGCCCCAGGAACGCGGGCAAGTCAATCAGCAGCAGAATAATCTCAGCAAGTCCATCTACAACGACAAGCACAACGCCAACACCGCGACCTACGGCAACAACGAAGTCGGCCAGCGCCGCGAAAACCAGCAGCACCGCATCGCCAACGGCGTCGCCAGCGGGCAAATGTCGCCGTCGGAAGCCGCCAAGGCCGAGAACCACGAGCAAAATATCAACAAGCACATCGCCGCGGATCGCTCGGCCAACGGCGGAAAACTAACGCCGCAAGAGAGGCAGAACATCAACCGGCGGCAGAACGGCGCCAGCCGCCAGATCTACAACGAAAAGCACAACGAAAAGACAGCGCCTAAATAAGCGCACGCTCAGTTCAAAGTTTTACACCCGCGCGGCGGCTCATCAAACGATGACCCGCCGCGCACTTTATTTTGTGCGAGGTAATCCGCGATTCTGGCAATACCTTTTGGATGGGAGATTGAGTCGCGTGGGTTTACGTAGCGCGGGCTTCAGCCTGCGGGGGTTAGTCCTTGCTAGATCCAACCCCCGCAGGCTGAAGCCCGCGCTACGTAAAACGATTGCGAAAGAAGAGAGCGCTAGCCCTTGCTGAATCCAGGAGCGGGCCGCAATTCCGGACGCGGCGCTTGCTTAGGCTCGCCGCTGGGCAGCGGCTGCGGCGGCGAAGGCGGCGCAGGGCGCACCTTCTCAGGCAGCGGTTTGTTGTCCATCAGCAGCTTTAATTCGACTGCGTCGAGCACTTCCCGGTCGAGCAACGCCAGAGCGATCCGCTCCAGCGTGTCGCGGTTGTTCTCGAGCACGCCGCGCGCGTTGTTATACGCGGTAGTGATGATGCCGTGAACTTCCTGGTCTATGCGGATGGCAGTGTCTTCCGAGAAGTCGCGATGCTGCGCGATTTCGCGGCCCAGGAAAATCGCTTCTTCCTTCTTGCCGTATGCCAGCGGCCCCAGCGAACTCATGCCCCACTCGCAGACCATCTTGCGCGCGATGTCCGTGGCGCGCTCGATGTCGTTGCCGGCGCCGGTGGTGATGTGCCCCAGGAAAATTTCCTCGGCGCAGCGCCCGCCCATCAGCACGGTGAGCGTTCCCTCAAGATAAGTCTTCGTGTAGGTATGTTTGTCGTCGATGGGCAAGCTGCATGGTCAGGCCCAGCGCCATGCCGCGCGGAATAATGGTCACCTTGTGCAGCGGATCGGTGCCGGGAGTGATCGCCGCGACAAGGGCGTGGCCCGCCTCGTGATACGCGGTATTTTTCTTTTCCTCGTCGGACAGAATCATGGACTTGCGCTCGACGCCCATCAGGACTTTGTCCTTGGACATTTCGAAGTCGATCATGAAAACCGTTTTGCGGCCCTGGCGCGCGGCCCACAGGGCGGCTTCGTTCACCAGGTTGGCGAGATCCGCGCCGGAAAACCCGGGCGTTCCGCGCGCAATCACCGACAGATCGACATCATCGTTCAGAGGCACCTTGCGCGTGTGCACGCGAAGGATTTCTTCGCGGCCCTTCACGTCCGGACGCGCAACCACCACGCGGCGGTCAAAGCGGCCGGGGCGAAGCAGCGCCGGATCGAGCACGTCAGGGCGGTTGGTCGCGGCGATCAAGATCACGCCTTCGTTGGACTCAAAGCCGTCCATTTCCACCAGCAGCGCGTTGAGCGTTTGTTCGCGCTCGTCGTGCCCGCCGCCGAGGCCAGCACCGCGATGGCGTCCCACGGCGTCAATTTCATCGATGAAGATAATGCAGGGCGCGTTCTTCTTGCCCTGCTCGAACAGATCGCGCACGCGGCTTGCGCCCACGCCCACGAACATTTCGACGAAGTCGGAACCGGAAATCGAAAAGAAGGGAACGTTGGCTTCACCGGCAATGGCGCGCGCCAGCAACGTTTTTCCCGTGCCTGGAGGGCCCGACCAGCAATACGCCCTTGGGGATGCGCCCGCCCAGTTTCTGAAATTTCTGCGGGTCCTTCAAAAATTCAATAATTTCCTGCAGCTCTTCTTTTGCTTCGTCCGTGCCGGCCACGTCCTTGAAGGTTGCCTTTTTCTGCTGCGCGGTCAACAGGCGCGCACGCGATTTTCCAAAACTCAGCGCTTTGTTTCCGCCGGCCTGCATTTGCCGCATCATGAAAATCCAGAAAGCCACCAGCAGGAAAAGAGGCGCAGCGTTCAGCAGGAAGGTAACCCAGTCCGCGCGATTCACTTCCTTGACGTTGATCAGCACCTGCTTATCGCGCAGGTTCTTGGCCAAATCCGGTGCGGATTCCTTGAATATCGTGGTGCGAAATTTCTTGGAGGGCTCGCGCCATTCGCCTTCGATTTCGTAGCTGGTCGGCGACAGGTATAACGTGACTTCCTTCACGTTGCTGCGGTCCACTTGCGCCATGAATTCGCTGTAGCTGGGTTCTTCCTCGCGCGCCGATTGCCCGCTCTTGGAAACGAGCGTCCACAGCAGCACGGCCAGCATAATGATGAACAACCAGAACATTATGGTTTTTAGCGTCGAACTCGAGTTCACGGCTCTACCTCACCTGCCGGATCTTCCGGCGCGCGGCATCCTGAAATGGCCCGCGCATCACCAAATTTCAATACAATTTCGGGCATTTATGAAGGTATATTTCCCCTGCCCCAATTGCCCTTATAACTTAGATGCAGGCTAAGGGCCAAAGTAATCAAGCCCTCCCCGCTTTTGCCGCCGCTGAAACTATGGCAACTCCGGCAACTTCCCTAACTGCCGAGTTCTAAAACTCTTCCTCGCCGATTACCAACCCAATTTGCGTTCCCGAATGCGCCGCAAATTCATCGGCCACTGGATACCCGGAAGCCCAAATCACTTTTCCTTCGCTGGTAAAAACGGGCCAGCCTGCCCGCTCGCTTCTGGGAACGCGAGATTGCAGGAGCAGTCGTTTTAGCTTCCGAACGTGCCGACTCCCGTGTGGGCGATAGGAGTCCCCGGGACGCCATGCTCGAAGGACTAGCGGCCATTTTACAAGATCGAAATCAAGGGCACCGCTACTGACTACAGTGTCGCGCGGGGCCGCTGGCCAGTCAACTATTTTCAAACTGAACCGGCGGTGAATTTCCGTAACAACAATGGAAGGCGTTTCCATGCGCCCGGGCCGGGAAACCGTGTAGGAAAAATCGCCCTTTTGCAGTGGCTCTTCGCCTTCGCGAGCCGGATGCAAGTTAACGGAAGCACTCGCGAAACGAAGCCGGTCAAAAATTCGTTCCACGCACACGCCGGGCAGATCGATCCTTGCACCGCTTTGAGATTTTGTTGCCAGGTCCATCACGGCATCCACGTGCCGCGAAGTCAATTGTTCGCGGCTGCCTCGAATCTCTGCAAAAATCCGCCGAACCAGGCGGCGAGTAGAGAGCCGTTGTGGAGATGGAAGATGCCGTTGGCTTCTGCGCCGGCCTCATTTCCCGCGGTGATCGGCAATCGCAAGGGTGACAGAATATCCGCGATGCTCAGGGAAATTGCGGCTGAAGATTCGCGCGTCGTCAAAGCGTGGAATCGCTGATCTTCGAGCGATCGCCAAAATGTTTCGTCCTCGCGCGCATGCGCCGCAAGGCGTGCCAGTCGCGTCACGGCGGCGCGATCGAAATCGCGCACCAGCAGTGGAATAAGCTGGTGGCGAATCCTCGCGCGCGTGCGCGAAGTGTCCTGATTGCTGGCGTCCTCCCGCCAGGGCTGCCCCAATTCGGAAAGGTACTCGCGCAATTCCTCGCGCCGCAAATCAATCAGCGGGCGAATGATGATGCCGGCCAGAGGATAGATTCCCGCCAGACCCGCCAGGCCAGTGCCGCGCAGCAAATGCGACAAAACCGTTTCGGCCTGGTCGTCTGCCGTGTGGGCCACAGCCACACGATTCAGGCCGCGCGACTCCGCAACAGAGTCGAAAAATTGGTAGCGCAATCGCCGCGCTGCGTCTTCCAGGTTCCATCCATGGGCCGCTGCCTCGCCGGAAACATCAGCGCGGCCCGACTCAAATTCAAAATGGAATTCGCTTGCCAGTGATTTCACAAAGCGTTCGTCCTGGTCCGCTTCCGCTCCACGTAATTGATGGTGGAAATGCAGCACCACAATTGCGATCCCCAAATGTGTCCGCAATTCGGCGAAAATTCGAAGCATGGCCACGGAATCCGCGCCGCCTGAAACACCCAGACCAACTCGGTCGCCCGGCCGAATCATGCCGTGACGATCGATGGTGTCGCGGACCCGTTTATGGAGATCGTGGTTCATCAGGAAACACCGCCTGCGGGATTCCCTCGTCGAATACGCGCATTCCTGGGAGCCCGCCGGAAGCAACAATGGTAGCAATTAAGATTGAAATCGACCAATGCGCGAAGGTCTTTCAAGCTGGAAGGAAAGGCATTCGTCGCGGGCGAACTAAAGTTTAACGGCTTGCCAGTTGCGCCACCATCGTCCGGCTGTAGGCAATCCGCCGATCCAAAATCACGGCTGCCACGTGGGCACAACCGTCGCGTTCTGCTTCGATCCATGGCCTTGCGGAAGGAATTGCCCAACTCAATAAAGTTTGTGCCACGGCCAGCAGGTGAAAATAAACGGCAACCACTCGAACTCCCATTTGGTCTCCCCCTGGATCGGGGCAAAGGGAAATTAGTTGCAGGAGACGCCGGAATTGGCCGTCGGTCATTCCCTTCCGTTCAAGTCCGCAAATTTCCAGGGCCTGCGAGGAAAGCTTATGGCCCCGCGATTCGGCGATCAGGGAACGGCTATAAAAAATAAAGAATTGCAGCAGGGTGAGGAATGAAATCAGGAAGATTGCCGCTGCGATCATTGATGATTGGGAGCCAGCACTCTCGCCGTAGCCATGCGGGCGTCCTCAGGAACCTTTAGAAACGTGTATGACCACGAAACCGGCAGCCAAATGGCCATGAAATGGATGAAATATCGCCACAGGGCATGGTCGGGATACATATTCCGCAACGCATAGCTGCCCGCAAAGGCGCTGAAGAAGACGCCCAGTGAGAGAACCAGTTGCATCAACTGCGTCCTGTTCTCCCGCATCTTCATGATTGCGCCCCAAAGTACGTAGGTCAAAACCACGCCGATAAAATAAAGGTTTTGCGACAGCTCATAGGCAAACCTGGTCAGCAGCTTGTCGCTGGAAGAAGACACCATGTGGTAGGAAATCAAGGCCGTCCCGCCGAGAAGCAGCATGGCGCCGCCGCGCAGCAATTTGCTCACTTTCATTTCCGAAAAAACCTGTCCAAAGAAATCCATCAGCACAAAGAAGAGGCAGATCGTCAGAATTGCATCCGAATAATAATAAAAGTAAAAGTAGGAAATCGATTTGAGCCCACTAGCGAGAAGGATCACATACCGGGACACGCTGATCGCAACGGAGGAAGACAGAAAAAGGACGATTGTGAAGTGTTTGGAAAAGCTCCTGTTTCTAAGGACACAGAACAAACAAAATAGATCAGCGAGGGTTATCACGAGCCAAACCATGTAGTCAACTGGGCCCAACATAGAGTCTGCAGCCTCCGCGCGGACCCAGTCGGCTACTAGGTATCACGCTACAATTATTTGCCAGTGCCTGGGGCCAGCGGTGGAACTCCCCCGCCAATACCCAAAACAACTGGAGCCGGTGG
>CAWGSV010000020.1:0-14449 GCA_963825365.1 uncultured Acidobacteriota bacterium
CGAGGGCACTTTCGGCAATTGGTGATTTCGCTTTCCAGAATCATCAGCTTGTTGTTTTGCACGCTAAGTCCCCTAATCGCTTACCAACGCTTGCTGAAAGCAATCTGGAAAGTATAAGCCGCTTGCATGGGCTTTTCGCCATTCTTCGGCTTGCCAAAAAGAAATTTAGTTTCACAGCAATATCCGGATAGTTGCAAAGCGTACGTTCCAATTATTGTTGCAGCGGTCAAGGTGGGCAATGTTTTCAGTGGGGTCGCGCTGTGCGCTCCCAAATTGGCTGCCATCCAAATTGGGCCGCACGCCATTTTGGCTTCCATCCAATTTGAGTCTGGCCTTCATTTCGTAAAGAACGAATATGAAGAGGCACCAGGAACCTGGAAAGCTTAACGGTTACAGGGAGGGGAAGATGAAATACCAACGCTTGTTGGCAGTTCTGATGTTGTTGATTGCGGGAACACCTGCTTGGGGAAAGAAGAATCCATCTCGCCAGTTTATGCTGCGAGAAGAGGTCGAATTGAATGGAACTCAGGTCCCGGCGGGGATATATGAATTGGTATGGGAAACTCAGGGGCCGGCCGCGCACGTGACTTTGTCGAAAGACGGCAAATGCGTGGCCACCGCTCAGGGCGCCATGGTGAAGAGTGGAATGAAGTTTGCAGAAGACGCTGCGTTGCTGCTGGTAAATTCCGATGGGACGAAGTCACTCATCGAGATACGCATCGCCCGGCGCGACAAAAGCGATCGTGCTAAATCACTCCGACACTGTGGCGCACTATTCCGCCATGAAACGCTAACCGCTGGCGATGTGAAGGGGCAGAGACCCCCAACTGTAGGGGCACGGCATTGCCGTGCCCCTACAGTTGCAACCGCTTGACGTCCCTCGTGCGATTGACTCCCCCTGCGCTGGACGATAGCATGATGGTTTCCGTTACTGCCATAATTCGTGACGGAGAGACGCGCCTATGGCCGCAGAAACCAAATCCGGAACCGTGCTTGACCGCATCATCGAGGCGCGCCGCGCCGCCATCGCTCATCGCAAGAAATCCGTTCCGGAGACGGCACTGCGTTTTGGCGTGAAGCACTCCAAGCCGGTGCGCGATTTCGCCGCCGCGTTGACGCGCGATTCCCTAAACGTGATCTCCGAACTGAAGAAGGCTTCGCCTTCGCGCGGCTTGATTCGCGCGGATTTCGATCCGGTGGCGCTGGCCAAGGGTTTTGAGGCGGCCGGGGCGGCGGCGCTCTCCGTGCTCACCGAAGAGGAATTTTTTCAGGGCGATCTGAAATACATGCGCGATGCGCGCGCGGCCGTGGGCTTGCCCGTTTTGCGCAAGGATTTCATTGTGGATCCGTGGCAGGTTTGGGAGGCGCGGGCCACGGACGCCGATTCCTTTCTGCTGATTGTCGCGGGGCTTGGTGATGCCATGCTGGGTGAATTGCTCACGCTGGGCCGCGAACTGGGCATGGAGCCGCTGGTCGAGGTGCATACGCGCGAAGAGCTGACGCGCGCCTTGGCCGCTGGGAGCGCGCATCATCGGCGTGAATAATCGCAACCTGCGCACGCTGGAAGTGCGAGTGGAAACGTCCATGGAATTGATCGAGGAAATTCCCGAAGAATGCATCGCCGTGTGCGAATCAGGGTTGCGCTCGCATCGAGGATTTGCTGCGCTTTCGCGCCGCGGGATTTGATGCATTTCTGATTGGCGAGCACCTGATGGCGCAGCCGGACCCGGGAGCGGCGCTGCGGGAATTGCTGGGGCCTTAAAGTAGCACAGGCTTCAGCCTGTGGGTTTTAGGCCTTGCAAGTCCCAAACCCCACAGGCTGAAGCCTGTGCTACAGAGAATCCTATGCCGACTCGTGTTAAAATTTGCGGGATCACCACCTGGGATGACGCGCGCCTCTCGATTGACTTGGGGGCATCCGCGCTTGGATTCAATTTTTATCCGCCCAGCCCGCGCGCCATCAGTCCCGCGGACGCGTGGAGCATCATTCGGCGTCTTCCGCCGTTCGTGGAAGCAGTTGGCGTGTTTGTGGATTGGCCGCCATTGGTCGTGGATGCCATGGCGCGAGCCTTGCGGCTCGGTTCCGTGCAGCTGCATGGAGCGGAATCGTCCGCGGAAGTTGCAGAACTGGGGCGAAAGCATCGCGTGATTAAGGCCATTCAGGTGAAGCGCGGTTTCCGTCCTGCTTCGTTGGCTCGTTACAGCGCCGCGGATGCGATATTGCTGGATGGATTCGCGCGCGGTTTGCACGGCGGCACGGGCCGCACGCTGGATTGGAAATTGGCGCATGCGGCGCGCCGTTACGGGCGAATCATCCTGGCGGGTGGCCTCGCGCCGGAAAATATTGCAGATGCCATTCGCATTGCGCAACCGTACGCTGTGGATGTAGCCAGCGGTGTGGAAGCGCGGCCGGGGCGAAAGGATGCTGCAAAGTTGCGCGCGTTATTCGCGGCAGTCGAATCGGCAGGGCAGTAGGTTTTGCTTGTGCAGCGACCGCCTTTAGGCGGGCATCTGCGTGAACGTAAAATGCCCACCTGAAGGTGGGCACTACAGCAGTGTGTTACATCAGTGCGTCACCGCACCATTGAGAAAAGGAAACGATGAGCAGCGCAACACAAACATGGCCTGACGCGAAGGGCCGATTCGGTCCGTACGGGGGCCGCTACGTTCCAGAGACGCTGGTCGCTCCGCTCGAGGAACTGGAGCGCGCCTACGATGCGGCGCGCCTGGACCCCAATTTCCAAAAAGAACTCGACTACCTCCTGAAGAATTTTGCCGGCCGGCCGACGCCACTGCAGTTTGCTTCGCGGCTGACGGAGCATCTCGGCGGTCCGCGCATTTATATCAAGCGCGAAGACCTGCTGCACACCGGCGCACACAAAATTAACAATTGCCTCGGACAGGGATTGCTTGCCGTGCGCATGGGGAAGCGCCGCGTGATCGCCGAAACCGGCGCAGGGCAGCACGGAGTGGCCACCGCCACGGTTGCGGCGCGGCTGGGCCTGGAATGCGTTGTGTACATGGGCGTCGATGACATGGAGCGACAGCGGCTCAATGTGTTCCGCATGAGATTGCTGGGCGCGGAAGTGGTGGGCGTGAATTCCGGCACGCGCACGCTCAAGGACGCCATTAACGAAGCTATGCGCGATTGGGTCACCAACGTGCGCACCACGCATTATTTGCTGGGCTCGGTTTTGGGAGCGCATCCGTATCCGATGATGGTGCGCGATTTTCACCGCGTGATTGGCGTGGAGGCGCGCGCGCAAATTCTGGAAATGGAAAAGCGTTTGCCGGATCTGCTGGTGGCGTGCGTCGGAGGCGGCTCCAACGCCATTGGGTTGTTTCACGCGTTTCTGACATGATGCAAGTGTAAAAATGCTGGGCGTGGAAGCCGGAGGGCGCGGCACGACGCTCGGCGAGCACGCCGCGCGCATGGCTGCGGCCGCTGGATACTCCGGCGCGCGGCCGGGCGTGTTGCAGGGAACATATTCTTATGTGTTGCAGACGCAGGACGGGCAAATTGCAAACACGCATTCCGTTTCCGCGGGGCTCGATTACCCGGCGATTGGTCCGGAGCACGCCTGGCTGGCCGACCGGCATCGCGCCGAATACACGGCCGTGAGCGACGACGCAGCAGTGGCCGCCGCGCGCATGCTGGCGCGCATGGAGGGCATTATTCCCGCGCTGGAATCCGCGCACGCGCTGGCAGAAGTGATCGCACGCGCTCCGAAAATGTCTCGCGAAGAATTGTGATTTTGAATTTGTCCGGGCGGGGCGACAAGGACATGGAAATTCTGGCCCGCTATTTGTAGGGGTTTTAGTAGCACAGGCTTCAGCCTGTGGAATTTTATTCGCGCTCAAGATCAAAATCCACAGGCTGAAGCCTGTGCTACGTTAAAATGGCACATGCAACTACAACCATGACCAATCCAACGCGCATCGCGCAACGCTTTGCCGCTCTGCGCCAATCAGGCGAAATGGGCCTGGTCGCCTATCTCACCGCGGGCGACCCGTCGCTGGAAGCGACTGAGCAATTTGTGCTCGCGCTGGCAAGTGCCGGCGCCGACGTGATCGAGTTAGGCGTGCCGTTCAGCGATCCCGTGGCCGACGGCCCTGTGATTCAGCGCGCCAGCGAACGCGCGCTACGCGGCGGCACGACGCTTGCCGGAGTGCTCGCGCTTGTCAAATCGCTGCGCGCGAAGACCGAAGTGCCGCTGGTACTGTTCAGCTATTACAATCCCGGTTTTGCAAATGGGACTGGAAAAATTCGCGGACGCGGCAAAATCCGCGGGCGCCGATGGTGCGCTGATCACCGATGTAACACCCGAGGAAGCGGGCGACTATCGCGCGGCAATGTCCGCGCGCGGCCTGGACACCATTTTTCTGGCCGCGCCCACATCCACCGACGAGCGCCTGGCGCTCATCTCCAAAGCGACGAGCGGATTTCTGTATCTGATTTCGCGCACCGGCGTGACTGGCACCAAGGATCAACTCGCCGACGAATTGCCCGCGCTGGCGCGGCGCGTGCGGCGTTTCACCGAACTTCCCATTGCCATCGGTTTCGGCATTTCGCTGCCGGGACATGTTTCTTTGCTGGGCGGGCTTGCGGATGCCGCCGTGGTGGGATCGGCGCTGGTGGAAGAAATTGAGCGCGCGGGATCCGTGGATGCGGCTGCTGCGGCGCTGGGCGCTCGCGTCAAATTGCTGAAGGGTGCAGCGGCGGCCGGAATGAGCCGGCGGGAGCCACAGGCATGAGCGTCCGGACGGAACGCGGATGAGCGTGAAGATTGGCGTCGCAAAATTGATGAAATCGACCGGCGTCTGGTCGAGTTGCTGAACGAACGTTCGCGCTGCGTTGTTGAAATCGGGCGCATCAAGCAAACGACGGGCGATGCGCTGTATCAGCCGGACAGCGAAAAACAAGTGCTCGATGGCGTAGTTCGTGCAAATCCAGGCCCGCTTCCGGATGCCGCAATTCGCCGCCTGTTTGAGCGCATTCTGGATGAGGCTCGCTCGGTCGAGCGCGTGGTGATGCACGGCGGCGACGGAAAAAGAAGAGTGAGAATCGATTAGTGGCGCCGGCGTCCCGCCGGCGCAGCGAAAGAATAACCGCCGGCAAGATGCCGACCTGAATTCGCGTGGAAAAGGAAGAGGATTTCACATGGTTGTAGTAATGCAGGAAGGCGCGAAGGAAGAGCAGATCCAGCACGTAATCGACCGCCTGGTGTCGATGGGGTTCGATATTCATCGCTCGACGGGCGCATCCCAAACGGTGCTGGGCGCCGTGGGAGTTCCGGCGGACTTCGATCCGCGGGACGTGGAAGTGCTTGACGGTGTGCGCGAAGTGGTGCGCATCACGCAGCCTTACAAACTGGCCAGCCGCGCGTTTCGTCCGCAGGGGACCGTGATTCGAGCTGCCGCGCGGCGTGCAGGTTGGCGGCAAGGAAGTGGTCGTCGCTGCGGGGCCATGTTCGGTTGAGACTCCTGAACAAATCGGTGTGATTGCGGACCGCGTCGCCAAAGCCGGCGCGAAAATCTTGCGCGGAGGCGCATTCAAGCCGCGCAGCTCGCCCTACAGTTTTCAGGGCCACGGCGAAAAAGGCCTGATCATGATGCGCGACGCGGCGGAGAAAAGCGGCCTGCTGGTTTGCAGCGAGGTGATGGATGCATCGCAAATTCCTCTGATGCTTCCTTACGTCGATATTTTTCAGGTAGGCGCGCGCAACATGCAGAATTATTTTCTGCTGCGCGCGCTCGGCACGCTCAGCAAGCCGGTGCTTCTCAAGCGCGGCTTGTCCGCAACAATTGAAGAGCTGTTGCTGAGCGCCGAATACATCATGGCCGGCGGAAATCACAACGTGATCCTGTGCGAGCGCGGCATTCGCACCTTTGAAACCGCCACGCGAAACACTTTCGATATCTCAGCGATCCCCGTCATTCAGAAACTTTCGCACCTTCCGATTGTGGCCGACCCGTCTCACGGAATCGGCATTCGCGACAAAGTGGCTCCCATGGCGCGCGCCGCGGTTGCCGCCGGCGCCGACGGCCTGCTACTGGAAGTGCACAACGATCCCGAGCACGCACTATTCGGACGGAGCGCAATCGCTCTTCTTCGACCAATTTGAAAAACTCATGGCCGAACTGCGCATCATCGCTCCAGCCGTCGGCCGGACCATCGCCTAAGCCATGGCCGCCTCCTTCCGCCGCGTCGCAGTCGTCGGTACGGGATTGATTGGCGGCTCGTTTGCTCTCGCGCTTCGCAAACACTTTCCGGACATGTTCGTTGTCGGCTGGGACAAGCCTCAGGTGCTCCGCCAGTCTCTGGAACGCGGTGCGATCAACGAAGGGAATCCCGACTTGGCTCTGGCTGTGGCTGGAGCGGACTTGATCTATGTGGCGCTCCCGGTGGGGCACACCATCGAGTTGTTGCCTGAAATTTCCAGGCTTGCAGGACCGAATGCGCTGGTCACGGATGCGTGCAGCACTAAGCGATCGGTCTGCGCAGTGGCAAAAGAATCCTTCCGCGAAGCCGGCGCGCATTTTCTGGGCGGCCACCCTATGGCCGGAAAAGAAATCTCCGGGATCGCCGCCGCGGACGCGAATTTATTTCACGACTCGAAGTACGCGCTGATTCGCGCAACCTCCGGCGAAAAAAGAGGCCATGAGGCCGAGCCGCGCGTGGCCGAATTTGTGGCGCTCGTCAAGAAACTGGGCGCGGAGCCGGTGTGGCTGGATGCGGAAACGCACGATCGCGCGGCGGCCGTGGTCTCCCATTTGCCGCAGCTTCTTTCCGTGGCGCTCGCGGGGGTGGTGCGCAGCCAGACGGACGAAACGGGCATGCCAGTCACGCTGGCAGGCCGCGGCCTTCGCGACGCGCTGCGCCTCGCCGGCAGTCCGTATTCCGTGTGGCGTGATATTATTCTTACGAACAGCGACAATCTGGAGCGCGTGCTGGACCAGATGATCCAGGCGCTGGAGCAGGTTCGCAGCGATTTGCGGACTCGCGCGCTTGAAGAGGAATTCTCCGCCGCGGGAGAACTGTACAAAATTCTGCGCGACATGCAGTAAACTAGACTGTTCGCAAGAGTTCGCGGTTCAAATAATATTTTCGGGGGAGCCTGAATTGATGGATAAGCGTGTAGCCAACGCCGATGTGGCGATCGAAAAACTTTTCGACGGCGCCGTCATCCTTGCAGGCGGATTCGGAACCTGCGGCGTTCCCGAAAATCTGATCGCCGCCGTGCGCCGCAAGGGCACGAAAAATCTCACGGTAGCCTCGAACAACGCGGGCACCATGGATTCCGGCCTTGGTTTGCTGCTGCAGACGCACCAGATCAAGAAAATGATCGCCAGCTACGTGGGCGAAAATAAATTGTTCGAGCAGCAGGTGCTGAGCGGAGAAGTCGAAGTGGAGCTCAATCCGCAGGGCACGCTGGCCGAACGCATGCGCGCGGCCGGCGCGGGAATTCCCGCCTTCTACACGCCCACCGGCGTGGGCACGCTGATCGCGGAAGGAAAGGAAGTCCGCGAATTTAACGGGCGCAAATTTATTCTGGAGCGCGGACTGCGCGGCGATTTTGCGTTCATCAAAGCGTGGAAGGGCGACCGCTGGGGAAACCTCGTCTACCGCAAGACGGCGCGGAATTTTAATCCGGTGATGGCCACGGCCGCGGATTATGTGATCGCCGAGGTCGAGGAAATCGTCGAGCTGGGCGCGCTGCCGCCGGAATCGGTGCACACGCCGGGAATTTTCGTGAACGCCATTTTTCAGGGCGTGAATTACGACAAAAAATCGAGAAGAGAACGGTACGAAAACGCGCATGACGTAGAACTGTTTTGTCATTCTGAGCGAAGCGAAGAATCCCTCTTCGACCGAAGTATAAGAAAAGAAACAAGGAGAGATTCTTCGCTTCGCTCAGAATGACGGGTGATTTTTCCGCGGCTTTGAAACCACGCTGCGTCGCATCGCGAAGGGACAAAGATGGCTCAGTCTGAAGACAGCAAGCGCGAATTGATCGCCCGGCGCGTGGCGCAGGAATTGCGCGACGGCTTCTACGTGAATCTCGGCATTGGCACGCCGACGCTGGTGGCCAATTACATTCCGGCGGGCATGGACGTGGTGCTGCAATCGGAAAACGGCATGCTCGGCGTCGGCCCGTTTCCCTATGAGGGCGAGGAAGACCCGGACCTGATCAACGCCGGCAAGGAAACGGTCACGGAGATTCCCGGGACGAGTTATTTTTCCAGCTCCGATTCATTCGGCATGATTCGCGGCGCGCACGTGAACATGACGGTGCTCGGCGCGCTGCAAGTGGACGAAAAAGGCAATCTCGCCAACTGGGCCATCCCCGGCAAAATGCTGAAGGGCATGGGCGGCGCGATGGACCTGGTTGCCAGCTCGCCGTACGTGATCATCGCCATGGAGCACGCCACCAAAGACGGCCAGCCCAAAATTCTGAACAAGTGCACGCTGCCGCTGACCGGCTTGGAAGTGGTGGACTTGATTGTCACCGAGCTGGCCGTCATTGCAGTTACGCCGGAGGGACTGGTGCTGCGCGAAGTGGCTGCGGGCGTGACGCCCGCGGACGTGCAGAAAGTGACCGAAGCGAAATTGATTGTGGGCGAAAACGTGAAAACGATTTCGCTATGAACGGCAGAAGAAAATCGAGTGCTCCGTCCGCTGGAGCCAAGCGAGCGCATCCTTGGAACCGAATTCCATCGTCATCGTGAGCCTGCACACGCCCAAGGAAAAATTGTGGGGTTCGCTCGTTTCCATGAACGCCTCGGGCGTCACGGTTCGCGCCATCGACCTGAATTCGTTTGACGATTTTATCCGGCAGGTGATGGACCCGGAAGGCGAGCGTATCGGCCTGCCCACGCTGTTTTTTCCCATGCAGCGCATCGAGCGCATCGCGCTCGACGAGCCGCACGGATCGATCCCTTCGCTTTCCGAGCGGTTCGAGCAGCGCGTGGGACGCCCATTGCGCGACTATCTGGCGCTATTCGTGTAAGCGGAATCGAAATCCAAAATGGCATCTCGCGTCTTCACGGTCCCCAATCAACTCACCTTCCTGCGGCTTGGATTTTTGCCGTTCTTTATTATTTCCGTTCATTACCGGCGGTACGGTCTGGCGCTGGCCATCTTGATCGTCGCCGGGCTCACCGATGGGTTGGACGGCCTTCTGGCGCGCTCCTTGAACCAGAAGACGGCGCTGGGCGCGTATCTCGATCCCATTGCGGACAAGCTGCTGCTTGTCCTCTTCCTATGTAGTGCTGGCGCTGAATCAGCGTATCGGCTGGTGGCTGGCCACGCTGGTGCTGAGCCGCGACATCATCCTGCTGACCGCGGCCGCCGTGATCCTGGTAGTGGCCGGCTACCGGCCATTTCCGCCAAGCATCTACGGCAAGGCCACCACGGCTTTGCAAATCCTGCTGGTCTTCGCTGTAATTTTGCTGGCGGTCAAGGATTGGACATGGCTGCAATACGCCACAAAGATAATTGTCTATCTAGTTGCGGGATTTACGGTGTTCTCCGGGTTTCACTATTGCTTCACGGTTGCGCGCCGTTTGGGTGAGCAGGAGACAAAGTAGCACAGGCACTCTTGCCTGTGCGGGTTTCGCGATTGTTCGTTTGTAGTTGCGCTTAAAATGTAGAAAAGCGCACAGGCAGGAGTGCCTGTGCTACGTATTCTGCAAATAATTCATGACCATGAATCCGAAGCTGACAGCGATGGCGATCCCCGCGACCCATCCCAGAAAATTTGCCATGCGCCGCTCGCTCAGATCCGCGGGAGTTCGGTCTGGCATCAGGCGGCCCAGCGCGTAACCGGATGCCACGCCGCCAAGGTGAGCATAATTGTCAGTGCCGCTAAAGACGAAGCCAAGCACCGCAATATAAATCAGCCAGCGAATCAGCGCGCTTCGCAACGCCTGCGCGGCCATGTTCTTTCGGCCCGTTGTCGCGGCCAGCAGCACGCCGACCAGGCCCAGCAGCGAGCCCGACGCGCCCACGCTCAGGTGGCCCACCGAGGAACTGAGAATGTATCCGGCCACTCCCGTTACTACGAACAAGAACAAATATCGCGCCGAGCCGTACAGTTCCTCGACCATCGGGCCAATGTCCATCAACACCCACATGTTGAAGCCGATGTGTAGGAGGCTGCCATGGAGAAAGATTGCCGTCACGAATCGCCACGGCTGGCTCATGTTGTACGCCAGTGGAAGCGATGCGCCCAAGCCGATAGCTGACCTGCGTGGCGATTCCGCCGAGGTTCATCAGCCCGCCGCCCGCGCCTTCGCCCCCGGAAAATTTCATGGTGATCACGAAGGACAGCGCATACATCACGCAGCAAATTGCCAGAATCACGTAGGTCACCGGTGAAGTCTGCGGCATCCAGCGGCTGAGCGAGCGGCTGGCTGCGGCGAATGAATACGTCATGCTCGCGCCGCACTGATAGCACTTGCGTGGCGGTTGTGCCGACCAGCGTCCCGCAGGCCGGGCAGAGTCGCGGCCGCTGGGTCTTTGGCTCGGAGTGAAACATCGCCGCAAATTGGCTGCGCCAGCGGTCTATTTTGTAGCGCCATCGAACGGGAAGTGGCACGTGGTCTCCTTGCTCGTTGCCCGAAAATTTTAGCACGACTATAATAGCCGGAATCGAGCGCGGACGCGAAACACGAAGCAATGCATTCGGCATTTGTTCCCGCGTGCAATTGAATTTTGCCGGGAGTCCCGGAGGGACGACATACCGTAGCCCACCACGCAAGTGGTGGAAAGCGCACTAAAGCGAACCCCGGCAGGGGCGGCACACGCAGTTGGGACGCAACTCAATCCCAGCGCCAACACGAAAAGTACTCAAGGCAATTGAAAAGGAATCTCATTGCAAACCCCGAAGACCGCCGGTGCACGGATTGACTAGGCGCCTGCGTCCGTCTCTGGCGACGCTCCTCGTTCGAGGAGGCTAATTTTCACGTTTGTTGCGGCAGTCTTGTTGTCAGGCTGCGCTGGCCGCCGCCCAATTTCGAATACTCCGCCTTCTACCTCGCAATCCGGACCTGTTCCTTCTCCCGCTCCCACGCCAACCCCGCCGCCTTCCATGCCAGGCGTCGCGCAGCCGCCCACGCGGTCCACTCCATTCGTGCCGGGCATGTTCGTCGAAGAGGGAACAGCGTCGTGGTACGGAATCCCTTTTAATGGACGCCGCGCCGCCAACGGCGAAATTTTTGACATGAATTCGCTGGTGGCCGCGCACCGCACTCTGCCGTTTGGCAGCATTCTGCGCGTCACCAATCTGAACAACGGTCGCGACGTTCAAGTCCGCGTCATTGATCGCGGGCCGTTTGTCGGCGACCGCATTCTGGACCTCGCCCGCGCCGCGGCCGTGTCGCTGGATATGATCGGCACGGGCACGGCTCGAGTGCGAATCGAATTGCTCTCAGGCCCGAATCCCGCGGTGGGTGACTTCACTGTGCAGGTCGGGGCCTTCGCGGATCGCGGCAATGCCGAACGTTTGCGCGACCGCCTTCTCGCGCGCTATCAGCCGATCTTCATTCAGGACTACGACGCGCCGACAGGCCATTTCTACCGCGTGCGCGTGGGCCGCGTTGCAAATCCGGACGCAGCGCAACAGCTTGCCGCGCAGCTCAAAAATAGCGACGGCTTCCAGACCTTCGTGATGCGCCTGGATCAGCCAAATGATCTTGGCGTAAAGTAGGTGCAATGAGCCTGGCGAAAATCTTCAATGATGACTCTTAGCTGTAAACTCTGACTTACACTCTCTGTGCTCTCAGCTTTTCTCTGTGTTCTCTGTGTTAAAGTTTTTGTGGTGTTAAGACGAGACCTTTAACACAGAGAACAAAGAGAAAATCCGAGGAAAGCTGAGAAAACCAAGTTCTGGAGTGCTGCCGATGGACGACTGCCTGTTCTGCAAAATCGAAAAGAAGCAAATACCTTCGAAATTGGTTTATGAGGACGCCGAAATTTTTGCGTTTGAAGACATTCAGCCGCAAGCTCCCAGCCACATCCTCATTTGTCCGCGCAAACATTTGGAGTCTTTGACGGATGCCACCGCGGAGGACGCGGCCATGCTAGGGAAGCTGCAATTGGTTGCCGCGAAGCTTGCGCGAGAGCGCAATCTGACGGCCGGCTACCGCACCGTGCTGAACAACGGGCTCCGCGCAGGGCAGTCCGTATTTCATCTGCACCTGCATCTGCTCGGAGGCCGCGATTTTCGATGGCCGCCTGGTTAAAGTAGGACAGGCTTCAGCCTGTCTGTTTTTGACTTTTCACTATAGTGAAAGAAATCAAAACCAGACAGGCTGAAGCCTGTCCTACTTGTGCGTCATCACGTAGACGCCGTCCCAGTTTTCTTCGGGGCTTTGAGCGAGGTATTCGCGGCAGCGATTCACGTACATGCGTGCGGGGCCGTCTTCGGGCCAGCGCTCGGATAGTTTCTCGAAGATAATCTGCGCATCCTGCCATCGCCGCTCGCGGTAGCAGGCGCGCCCTTGAGCAAAAAGTTCGACGCGCTCTTCAAGTCCCGGCGCATCGCCTTCGGGAGTGCCGCGCGCTGCCAGCAGTTCGTAAAGCACCACCGGCTGTAGCTTGTCCTTTCACGCGAATCAAGTCCAGTTCCCGGAAGAGCAGGAAAGGATCATCCACCATCACATAGGCCGATTCACTCAAGAGGATGTGCGTGCCGTATTCTTTGTTGAGCCCTTCGAGGCGGGCCGACAAATTCACGGTGTCGCCCAGCGCGGTGTAGCCGTAGCGCAGGGCTGAGCCCATGTTGCCGACCGATGCGACGCCCGTGCTCAGCCCCACGCCGATATCGAGCGCCGGCTTGCCCTCAGCGTTCCATTTTTTCTGCATTTCCCGGAGCCGGGCAATCATCTCGAGCGCCGTGTGGCACGCCTCGGTCGCGTGTCCCGGTTCTTCAAATGGAGCGCCCCAAAACGCCATCACCGCGTCGCCAATGTATTTGTCGAGCGTTCCATTGTGGCGAACACGATCTGCGTCATTTCCGTCAGATATTCATTCAGCAGGGCGGCCAGCTCCTGCGCGTCGAGCTTTTCCGAAATCGTTGTGAACCCGCGAACGTCGCTGAACATCACGGTGATTTCGGTTTTGCGCGGCTTCACCAGTTCGGGATTTTCCAGCAGCCGGCGGATCACTTCCGGACTCAGGTATTGCTGGAAGGCGCCGCGCACGCGCCGCTTTTCCTTTTCCTCCACCAGCGCGCGGTACATGGCCACGAAACCCACGTTCGCCACCAGCGTTCCCGGAAGGAACGACGAAGTTCAGCCACCAGCCATGCAGGAACGCAAACCATACCCCCGCGCCAAACGGAACGAGCAGCAGCAAGCCAAACAGCATGGATCGCGGCTGCGCCAGCGCCAGCCACAACCCGAGCGGAACGCCGAACAGAAAGATCAGCAAAAGATCCAAGGCCACCTGATTTGCGCCGCGAACCAGGAAATGGCGATTCAGGATGTTGTCAATCACGTTGGCGTGAATTTCGACACCCGGATCATTGATTCCGCCGAAGGGCGTCGAACGCATGTCGCCGATTCCGGTAGCCGACGCGCCCACCAGAACGATTTTTCCCTTGAATGTTCCTGGCGGAAATTTGTGGTTCACAACGTCGGCAATCGAAACATACGGGTACGTGTTCACGTCGCCTTCGTAGTCAATCATCATGCGACCGATGGCGTCGGGCCGGATCACCAGGGAAGGGCCGAACTCGAGAGCCGTGACGCCCGTCTCGCTGAAATCGAGAACCGTCTGCTGGTCCGGCAATCCCAGGAAGAGGCGCACTGCCTGCACGTCGAGCGAGCCGTACATGTCCCAATCGTCAAAGTTTTTCGATCGCCCGTAGGGGAGCACCAGCAGGGAATGCCGCACGACGCCGTCAGGATCCGGTTGTACGTTGAAAAATCCGGTGGCGCCATGCCCATTGCGGAGCGCGTCGCTCAGAACTTCGATATTTGCCTGCGTGCCCTTTGGCAAGAGAAAATATGGATCGCCGAAACCCTGCATCAGGTGCGCAAGATCGCGCTGCCCGGTTTGCGGATTTGCGGCGCGCACCTGTGGAAACGGGAAATCGGCGAGGATATTGGCGTAGCGGTCGAGCGTCTTGTCATCCACGCCGTTCAGGTCGTATTGGGAATACAGGAAGAAATTTCCGAGCACGACATTTCCGAAGCGCTCAATCGCCCGCGCGAACTGTTCGTCGCCATCATATTCTTTCGACAGGCGATCGAGATCCGCGATGACGCGGGGATCGGTGCTGCCGCCCTGTTTCTGGCGTTCGATGACGGTTTGCCGCAATTCGCGGATGGGCGCTGCGGTCTCGTCGGGCTTGCTGAAGGTGATGTCAAAGGCGGCGACTTTCGCGCCGTCCTCGCGCAGGGCGTCGAGCATGTGCGCGAAATGCGTGCGCGAAAACGGCCA
>CAWGSV010000021.1:0-217994 GCA_963825365.1 uncultured Acidobacteriota bacterium
ATGCCGGGAGCGAACATCAGGTCGCCGTCACACTGAATGTTGACTGTCAGGCGGCCATACTTGCGGTTGGCAAGCGCCGCGCCCGTGGCAGCGGGCGCGTTGTAGCCGATTCCGTAGCCTCCCGCGCCGCCGATGTATTGATAGTGCTTGTCAAAATTCCACAATCGCTGCGGCCACTTGCTGACAAAGGTTGTGGCGCCAACCAGGGACCAGTCGTAACCCTGAATTTGATCCCAAAGCTCCATGCACATGCGCGCCGTGCTGATCGGGCTTGCATCCCAGGCAAAGGCAGCCGCGTCCCGCGAACTTTCCAGCGCACGCAGGTGTGACGTCTTGAGCCGCGCGCCGCGCTCCTGAAAGGCTCCCTTGCGGGCATCCGTGGTGAGGCGCTTGACCGCTTCGGTCAGGGAAGGCAAAGTCGCTTGCGAATCCGCAGCCATGGCAATGTCCGCTTCGTTGTAGCGCTGGAAATCCTGGTAGTTGGCCTTGATGTACAAGTCGTCCGAGCTGATGGTAATCAGCTTGGCGGTGGGCTTCATACCCGCGCGCGCTGTGCGCTCAATTTGATCGCGATAGGTGTGCGTAATGCCGTACAAATCGGCCACATCGAGGCCCAGAACCACGTCCGCTTCGGAGATCGCCGCGCGGCCGCGATCAGACTGATTCAGCGGATGTCGTGAGGGGAAATTCATGCGGCCGGCCTGGTCGACCACCGCGCATTGCAGGGCTTCGGCAAGCTCCACGAGGCAGGCAAGTCCCGCCGGAGTGCGCGCCGTGCGGTCCGCGATAATCACCGGATACTCTGCCGCAATCAGCAGCCGCGCCACTTCCGCAACGGAACCGGAATCGCCAACCGGCGGCATTTCGGTAGTCAGCTTGGGGATGCGAGTTTTCGAGTCAGGCGAGACGGGGCTTTCCTGCAAATCGCCATCGGCCACCAGCACCACAGGCAGGGTCGGCGGGGTCATGGCGATTTTGTAGGCGCGCACGGCCGACTCGCCAAAGTGCTCCAGAGAAATGGGCAGATCATCCCACTTGGTGAAATCACGCACCATGGCCGCCGCGTCCTGCACGCTGTGAAACCACTCCACGCCCGGCGCGCGCTTAGTCTCATCGATAATATTTCCGAGAATTACGTAGACGGGCACGCGGTCGCAGTAGGCGTTATACATGGCCATTGCGGCGTGCTGCACTCCCACCGTGCCGTGGGCCAGCACGGCCAGCGGCTTGCCCTCGATCTTGTAGTAGCCATGCGCCATTGCCACGGAAGACTCTTCATGGCAGCAGGTGATGAACTCCGGGCTTTTGTTGCCTCCATAGTTAATTATCGATTCGTGAATACCGCGGAAGCTCGACCCGGGATTGGCGCAAACATACTCAAATCCCAGCGACTTGATCACATCCACCATGTAGTCTGACCCGGTGCGTTCCGCGGTCAGGACTTCCGCTCCGGAAGGCACGTCGACTTCGGCCTTCGGGGACATGGCCGGGGGAATGCTGCGCTTCACTTCGGCCGGTTGCGCCGCCGCTGACGATGCTGCCGCAGCCGCTGTGCCCGCCGCAAGCGCCGCGGCACCCGCTGCCGCACCCTTCAGGAAGTTTCGGCGATCCACTCCGGGCTTAACTGATTTGGCCATGGGTATTCACCTCGATTTCACAGTGATCTCTAGCTTATATCACATGAATTGAACGGCATGCCACAGGTCAGAGGTAATAAAAAAGTGTCACTGGTTTGAGCTAATGGTAGGCGTGATTCAATTTTGACCGAAGCCCAATATGATCGGGTCCATCGGTATTTCGACCAGCCCAGATTCTGAGAAAACTGATGTGCCCGGCTAAAGACTCGGAGTAATATGCTCGGTTAATGGGCAAAGATGATGACTTAAAAGATCTTCTCGCAGAAGAGAAGCGGCGAGGCCGCAGACCGATTGATATTGAAGCGCACAGGCTACGTTTGCGGCTCCTAAAGGCGTTCAGGGAAGCACTAAAGCTAAACGATGAGGATTTATTCAAGGAAACGATTATTCACGAGCTTGGGCAGCTACCCGGGTCACCCGAGTATCGGCATTCTTTGAACGCGTGGCGGTCTTTGCACGGGAGGCCTTATAAATAGCCCGCTCGAAAGCAGCGACCCTGACCTCGCGCTCTTCTGGGGTGAATACGCTTAGATGACGTTCAGCGATAGAGGTCAGTTTTCTGGCAGTTTGTTCCAGAGTCGGTTTCTTTCTCTTCTTGGAAGTCTTAACCTTCACGGTTCACCCACGTTACACGAGATGAGATGCAGGCGCAAGCTTGCAGGTTATTCATGGTTTTCAACTCACTACTCTTCGAAATAGATGCCCAGAAACACCTACCCATTGCTATCCCGGAACACTGTACCTCATGGTCGTTGACGCTACTTTGCCGGAAGGATATGTTCGATTACAAGGCAGTGCGGAGTGCTTGCGGTTCCCCCGGGGCAATGCTGCCTTGGCGCCGGCGCTTTCCTGGCGATGCAGCGATTCATGCCAGTTCCGCTCGAGCACAGTCTTGACGGCCAGACCCCAGAGGGTCACGGAGCGATTTCAGACACGCCAGCGCGTTAAACAAAAGTGACTACCCTAGTCAAAGCAGGCCGTTACGATCTCCGCGAAGAGCTTGGCCGCGGCGCCATGGGCGTGGTGTATCACGGATTCGACCCTGTAATCGGCCGTGGCGTGGCGGTTAAGACCCTGCGCCTGTCCGAGGCCGGAACGGGCCTGTCGCGTGAAGAACTGGTTGGCCGCTTCCAGACGGAAGCGCGCGCCGCGGGCTTGCTGGCACACCCCAATATCGTGGTGGTGTTCGATGCCGGCGAGGAAGATGGACTTTTCTACATCACCATGGAGTTTGTGGAGGGGCGAAGCCTGCAAGCGCTGATCGATGCGCAACAGACCTTCCCTTTCCCGCGCATACTGAAACTCATGGAGCAGGTTTGCTCGGCGCTGGATTTCGCTCACCAGCACAGCGTGGTGCACCGCGACATCAAACCGGCGAACCTCATGTTGACGCCGGATGACACCGTCAAGATCACGGACTTCGGAACGGCCAAAATTCTTCAATTTGGCACTGCTCAGACAGCGCATGTCATGGGCACGCCCTCTTACATGTCGCCGGAGCAGGTAAAGGGCAAGGCCATCGACGGGCGCTCGGATATTTTCTCCCTGGGTGTGATCCTGTACGAATTGATGACGGGAGAGAAGCCCTTTCCCGGACAGAACATCACCACCGTTATTTATAAGATTATTAACGAAGAGCCAATCCCTCCGCGCTCCCTGGATTCTTCCATCCATCCGGGCCTCTCCGCCGTGATTGCCCGGGCCCTGGCAAAGGATCCCGCCGAGAGATACCAAAGCTGCCATGAATTGCTGAACGCTTTGAAGAATCACCATGAATTGGCGGGTCCGGAGACGACCGTGAGGATGGCGCCTGTCACTTCCGCGCCCGCGTCGGTAGGCAGCCGCCCAGCGGCTCAGATTCCGCGAATCACCGCCACACAGTTGAATTCGAACGTGAATGCAACTGCGAATGCGAAATCCAATGTGGCGCCAGCGCCGACACCGGTGCCTTTGTTCTCACCGGTCATTATGGAAGAGGAGCCTCCGAAAAAACATGGAGGTTTGCTGCTGGTGGCCGTTTTGCTCGGAATCATCGGGTATTCGGGATATCGTGTGTATCCCCCAATCATGGATTTGTGGCTGCGTGCTCGTCAGCGGGAAGCAGAGACTCGGACGCCAGCGACTAGTGCGCAAGCAACGCCGGCAACAGCGACAGCACCGGACACAGTAAATGTCGAAAGCTCAAATGTGAAACCGGAAATCCAGCCTGCCGATGCGCCGCAGACGCCCTCGCCTGTTCCCGCCGCCGTTGCCGCTGCCGCACTTTTGCCAGTTTCCGCCCCGATGGAGACTGCGCAGCCAACAGCCGCGTCGGCCACCGCCGCCAAAGCTACTCGAAGTCGCACCTGCAAAGGCCGTCGCCTCGGACAAGGTCATTGCGCCGCAACAGCCCGCGCCGCCCGTTACTCCTTCGCCTGCGCATTTACTTGAGTCCAAGCTACGTGCCGAATTGAATGGCCAACCTCTGGCTTCCAAGGTGAAGTTTCAGGCCACTACGAACGCGCTCACTCTTTCCGGCTCTCTTAGCATCGCCGAACACCGTGAATTGCTGGGACATCTGCGCACGGTTCCGGCTGGAGTTCGAATCATTGACGACATCGATCTGGCTGGTGATGTGAAATCAACTTCCGCTGAAGTGCCGGCACCCCCTGCGAGCGGATGGATATGGGTACGATCTTCACCCCCCGCGGCAAGAATACTAGTGGACGGGACGGAGACCGGCTTACGTACTCCAGCGCGGCTGGAATTGAAATCTGGAGGGCATGAAATTCAATTGCTACGCCAAGGATATGGGGTCTCTCGCAGGAATGTGACCCTAAAATCAGGCGAAACCATGCAATTTACGGAAACTCTGCCTTCCGAATAACAGCTTCCTATGAGGCGATGCACGTCGCATCACCCTGTCCGGAAGGCCAGTTCCGCGACCTTCTTGGGCAGCAAACGCTGCTAAATAGAGACTTATCCCGCTTTGTAACCATTCTATCCACGATATCTAGGCCAGTTGATCGATTGGCATCCAGCGGCCAGTAATTCCCTATGTTTCAACGCTCGGGAGGCGCATCCTTACGGAAGATGGCGTGCTCCAATTTAGAACTACCCTTATCTTTTGTCCCAAGGGCGCCGCGAGGACTACCGCATCGACGAACTGACTAGTGTCATTTTGCAACTGATGCAGTCGCTGTGAACGATCTTGAGAAGGAACTGTCTTACGAATGAAAGGCCTAGACAATTCGAAGGTTCAACTCAGCGAGGATACGCCGGTTGTTAGCGCTACACTGCTCCCTCTGAGAAAACCCGAACCAGTTTCCGCCGAAGCGGTTCCCATCCGGCCGGCATTCTCCAATTCCGAAACAGCAATTATTTTCTTCCTGCGGCAATTCAAGGTTTTGTTGGGCGCTGCGCGCCTGTATCAGCGGAATCATCCGCGGCTAATGGAAATCCTGGCGTCCACCGAGCAACAGTTGCGCATTGCTCTGGCTGCGCGCAGCCCGCTGCTGGTCGCTGTAGATGCGAACGGCATGCTGCTTCCCAATTCGGAGGGAAACACCGGCGAGATTCTGCGCGATGCGCGCGGCGAATTGCGGGGATTGGCGGAAGAGCTTTTACGCGGCGGAATTTGCTCCATGCTCTTTACGCAACCCATCAACGTGGGTGAGCTGGACTTATTGGCGCATGAAATCAGCGGGGTTCCGCGAATCGCCAATCCGGGCGATACGGCTTCGCGAAAATTGTGGGACAACTGGATCAAGAATCGCGGCATCGTCGGAATTCGCCTCAATATTCCCACCGAGCGGCGTGATTCGGTGCTGCTGGCGAGCCTGATGTCGGCGGTGCTGGCCTACGACAACGCGGCGCAGCATTCCTCCCACTCTCGCGCTGTAAGAAGCATGCCGGAGACAAGCTTCGAACAAATCGCGGCCACTTTGCGCGTGCTTTCAAAGCTGGCCCCCCCGAACGATCCGGAAATGCACCCTCGACAGAAGACTTGGCGCGCCGGTTTCATTCCGTCGTTTCCGGAAGCGAGCCGTCTTGCATCTCCCTGATCGTGTACGGGGTTTCCAACGTGAGGCCCCGCGAAGGCGAGACCCTGGGCCCCTATCTGGTGAGACTCACGGATGAACTCGGTGCTGGCATTCATAAAACAGGAATTCGAAGCCGGCCGGACGAAATCGCCGGAGTTGATTGCCCCTGCTGGTTCGCCTGGATCAGGAGCGCGGGCAAGCCGACAACAGCGGCAATCTCCGGTTTGGCGGGACGCAGTATGACGAAGTGCGCGTGGCGGTTCTGTGCGAAAAATTCTGGAACTCGCTACCGGCGCGGGTGAAAGCCAAAGTGTTGCGAAGCGCGGACGCATGGTCCGTGCCCGCGGCCAGTGCGTGGCTCGCTTCCTGGAACCACTGGCCGCCGCCGCGGAAAAAAGAAATCGGATGCGGCGGCAAGTACGGGGCGCGCCGTGCTTTTGGCGTACGCGCGGTGTCTTGAATCGGAAGAAAGCAAGCCGCGGCGCACCGTAGCCGCGGGCCTCTCGGAAATCGCACCACAGCTGGAACGATTGTGGCCTCACCCCTCGACAGCGGAGTTCGGGCGCGGGAGTTGTGCAGGCACTCTTGCTGGAAACTTCGCCGGGAATCGCGGGATTGCTGTCCGCGGTGGTCGAGAAGCTGGCGCGCACTTCTTTGCTGAAGCGCGAATACGCCGAATTCGAACGAATTCTCGAGGCGCTGGAGGCGGCGCCGCGTGACGACGAACATGCGCATATTGCTACTCTGGTGGCGCGCATCGTGGGCGACGAACAGTGGCTTTATCTGGTGGATGAAGCCCTCTCAAGCCAGCCGTTGAATCCGGTCGTTCCGCGATTGCTGAAGCGATGCCCCGATCGCATGATCGAACGCCTGGGACTGCTGCTGACCGCGCCTGACGGACTGAATTCGCTTCCCGCGATGGTGCGTTTGATGCACGCCACGGGCGAGCCGGTGCTTGGCGCTCTGGAAACTCGGTTGTACGAAGCGCGCCGGCAACGCGTGGCGACCGCCATTCATCTGCTTGCCTCGCGCGGACCCCAAACGATTGGCGAACGCGCTGCCGAAGGCGCTGGCAAGCTGGGAATGGAGCTTGCAGGACCTTGCAGCGACGGAACTGATGAAGTGGACGAATCCTCCCGTGGCTGCGGCGACCGCGCAGGCTTTCCGCGCCACTCTGGCGGAAGCGCATGCCATGGTCGTTCCCTGCATGATCGATCATCTGGGCATTACGCATGACACCGCGGCGGTTCCGACCTTGCTTCAGATTGCCGAAGGGGAGCATCTGGTGCTTCGGGACATTTTCCTGCGCATCAAGTCGATTGAAGCTCTTGGCAGAATGCGCGTGGTGGAAGCTGCCCCCGCATTGTTGCGAATCGTGAGAACGCGCAACGGCTTGTCCCACAGCGAACCGGCCGCCCTGCGGGCGGTGGCCGAAGAAGCGCTCGGACTGCTTGAAAACCGTCCTTCTGCCACGAGAGCGCGCATCGAGGAAAGCGCGCTAGCCAAGTCCAGTGTTTCGCACTCCCGCCCACGCCGCTACCTGCGCGCGCGCGTGCAGCCGCCGATGCAGGCCATCATTTCGGGAAGTCACAGCGGGTCAGCGCGCATTCGAGTGCTGGCGCTGGGGGGAGCGTTCGTGGAATCCGATCAACGATTGTCAGTCGGCGAATCCATGCAACTGGAGATTCGCACCGGGCTTCGCAAACTACAATGTACGGCCGTAGTTCGCAACATCACGCCGACTGGAGCTGGCGTTGAATTCGTGCACATGAAACCGCGCGACCGTGAACTGCTGCGGCGTCTCATCCTGCAATTGCTTAAGTAAGTTTCCGCCAGCGACCGAGATTTCCATCACACAAGAATGTTCTGGGATGTTTTTCGGTGGCGCGGGCTTTTTACCCTGAGCAGTTCTGAAGGGCAGCCTGCGGAAAAAGTTGGTTTGGAACTGGTTCTAGTAGCACAGGCACTCCTGCCTGTGCGGTTTTTGCTGGGTTAAGAAAAGCGCACA
The DNA here is from genome assembly GCA_963825365.1 of uncultured Acidobacteriota bacterium. Lineage (GTDB taxonomy): Bacteria > Acidobacteriota > Terriglobia > Acidiferrales > UBA7541 > Palsa-360. Next base: position 7,668 of record CAWGSV010000021.1, read on the forward strand.
GGCAGGAGTGCCTGTCCTACTGAAAACCGTCACAGATCCCAACTCTGTATTAGTCTTCTTCGGAACTGGGCGTGGAAAGCAGCGGACGGGGGAAAGTTTCGATGGGTTCAATTTGCGGGACGTCCGCGCTTCCCACACCCATTTCTCGGAACTTGCGCGCCGATGGAATCAGACGGCTGTCAAAAGAAGCCACTGCATTGTTGTAAGCCTTGCTGGCTCGCTCCAAACCCTTTGCAATTTCGGAAAGGTGCTCGGCGAATTTCACAACGCGGTCATACAATTCTTTTCCCAATTCCGTGATGCGCTCGGCATTCTCGGCAACCAATTGCTGTTTCCAACCGTAGGCAATCGCTCTCAGACAGCGCGATAAGAGTCGTCGGGCTGGCCAGAACCACGCGCTTATCGATGGCGTCTTCGATCAACGTCCGGTCCTGTTCGAGGGCGGCGCTGAAAAAAGATTCTCCCGGAACAAATAGAACGACGAACTCCGGCGTTGGCTCGAATTGCTTCCAGTATTCCTTTCCCGATAAACCCTTAATGTGCTCGCGGACCAGGCTGGCGTGCTGGACCATGGCTTCGCGATATTCGGCATCCGATTGCGCGCTGACCGCCTTGAAAAAGGCGTGCAGTGGAACTTTTACGTCCACCACGATCTGCGTGCCGCCGGGAAGGTAAATCATAAGATCCGGGCGCAAGCGGCCTTCTTCCGTGTCCACGGATTGCTGTTCCAGAAAATCGCAGTGGGGAGACATGCCAGCCAGCTCCACGACGCGCCTCAAGGTCAGTTCGCCCCACTTCCCTTTTACCTGCGGTTGCTTGAGGGAGTTGACCAGGCTGCCCGTTTCCTCGCGCAATTCCTTATTGGTCGTGGCAAGCAATTGCACTTCGTTGCGAAGACTGCCGTAGGCCTCCTGCCGCGCGGACTCCACTCGTGACACTTCCGAGCGAAGATCTTTTAAGGCCGTTTCCAGTGGGTCCACCAAGGATTGGATTGCGATCTTGCGGTTCTCCAGATCTCCTTCAGCTTCCTTTTGCAGGGAATCGAATCTGGATTTGGCAAGCTCCATGAACTGATCGCTGCTGGATTTCAGGGCCTCCCCGGCCAGGGATTGGAACGCGTCACGCAGTTTCAGTTGCGCGTCATCCAGCAATCGCCGCTGCTCGGCAAGGTTGGCTCGTTGCGATTCGGCATCTTTTTCGGCGGTGGCGCGCAGCTTCTGTTCGTCTTCAATCCTCTTCTGCGAAACGCGAAGATCCTGCTGCAAGGCGTCATTTTGTTTCTTCAGCTCGCCGACCGTGCCATCCAGGCCAGCGGCGCGCTTCTCGACTTCCAGCCGGGCTGAGCCGCCCTTGGCATTTGCCCACGCCCAGGCAACGGCAAAACCAGCCGCAAGGCATGCAATGGCAATCAGTATTCCTGTTCCTGTCATGAAGGCGCCTTGAGCGAAGGATTTAGTAAAACGTTAATGCTGAATGCCAGATTCTACCATGCCGGAAGTAACACAGGCTGAAGCGCGCGCCTTGATTTCAGCGACGATCCGAGGAATGGCGCTTCAACTTTTTGTCATTCTGAGCGAAGCGAAGAATCTCTCTTTCTTTTCTTGTATCGAGAACCAGACCGAGGAGAGATTCTTCGCTTCGCTCAGAATGACAAAATACACTACATTTTCCGCGGACGTAGAACGCTGCGAGTTGAGCTCAACGGCGATCCGCGGAAATAAACTTCGCCGAAACCGCGTAGTTTCCAGCGGTGACAAAATGCACCTCGATGGCGGCGGTATTCTGGTCGCCGCCGGACGTCTTCAGGCGCTGCACATTTCCTTCCTCGAGTTGAATCACTTTGGGCGATCCGTTGCGAACTTCCACGTTGAGCGGCAGGATTGAGCCTAGCGCGTGCAGTATGAGTGTCCCCTCTGAACCGGCACTCACGGCTCCCGCTGGGCCAGTAAATTCGAGGATTACGGCGGAGACCGGAAATTCTCCCACCTCGGCTCCAGCCACGACCACGTGAAGCTTGATGTCTCCGACGGGAACATTCGGCCCGGGCAATGCCACAAGAGAAATGGGAGACGACGCCAGCACAAGACATGGTTCGCCATTCAAGAAGACGTGATTCGAATCCGCCGCACCTCGCAAGCCGGAACCTTCCAATATGAATCGGTCGTGGATGGCCACAACGGCGGGGTAGTCAACAATTTTCGCGACTGCATTCGCCGCGAGAGGCCCGGAATCTTCGGCAGACAAAACCTTTGTGGATGAAGAGATTCCCTGACCTTCAATTCTTGCAACCAGTGTTGCGGACCCGCCCGGGGCATTGAACAGCGCCCGCCCCGCGGCGTCCGTGGTGACCTTCAGGCCTCCCGAAAGTTCCACCATGATGTTGGGCATCAGCCGCCCCTGGGAATCGAGCACCGCCAACGTGGCTTGCGCGCCGGCAATTACTTTTGAAGGCAGAATGATCTGGCGTGGAACAGCAGCTGGACGGGGTTTGGGCGGGTGCTGGGCCGCAGCGGACAGGCAGCACATGCCCACCACAAAATAGGATTGCCAGTGGGCGGTCCAGGTGAACACGGCCAGCGCGCGCGCGAATCATCACAGAGATTCTACCGCGCCTGTGCCGGGAGAGCGAAATCAGCACAGGTGGTTTCGTCCGGATGAAGATGAACCCTGCGTTGCACTCTCGGATCTCTAACTCTTATTTGCCAGTTGGAAGATTTTCGATTCGAGGAAGAGCCGGTACAATTCCGGATCGAGTTCCTGATCCTTGACGGACATTTCCAGGATGCCGAGCGCCCGGTCGGCGGCCACGGCCCTCTTGTAGGGCCGGTCCGAGGCGGACAGCGCGTCGAAAATATCGCAAATCGTCATGATCTTGGCCTGCACCGGAATTTCATCGCTTCGCAATTTGTAGGGATAGCCGGTCCCATTCAGCTTTTCATGGTGCGCCCGGACAATTCGCGGGATTTCGCGAATTTGCCTGGTCCACGGAATTTGCAGCAGGAAATTGAAACTATGAATGACGTGGGATTCAATCTGGGCGCGCTCGTCCGGGCTGAGGCTTCCTTTGGGGATGGAAAGGTAGCGGACTTCTTCCGGCGTGAGAATCGGCCTCTCGACTCCGCGCGGATCGATGATAGGTCTGCCGCGCGATTTCGAAGAGGCGCTCGAATTTTTCTTCCGGAAGGACGGTCGGCTCGTTGGCCAGAAGGACGGCCTCGAAGCCGCCTTCCATCTGGGCTTTGCGCAGGCGATATTCTTCTTCGAGAATGGCGATGCGCGCCATCGCTTGGGGCCTGTCCATTTCCATCAAGGCGCGGACTTTTTCGCGCTCCAGGCGCGCCTGCAACTCCATATAGAGATAGTCAAAGCGGTGCGCAATGAGGTCGCTTTGCAACGGATAGAGCTTCTTGGCCTTGACCAGCACTTCCTCACGCACGCCAACTTTTCCAAAATCGTGCAGCAACGCGGCGTAGCGGATTTCCTTCATTTGCTCGGGAGAAAAACGAATTGACGCATACGCCCCTGTATCCACGCGATCCACGATCTCCGCGAGCCCCACTGTCATATGGGAGACGCGCAAGGAATGGCCAGAAGTGGATGGGTCGCGCTGCTCAATGGCCTTCACCGAGGCCTGCACGAATCCTTCGAACAGTTTTTCGATGTCCTGGTACAAACGGCTGTTTTCGTAGGCGACGCCTGCCTGCGATGCCAGCGAAAGCGCCAGCCGCACCGCGCGATCGGAAAATGGGCGCACTTCGCGATCCACAGCTTCCTCGCTGTCAAGGCGCACCGCGGGATGAAGCTTGCAGTTGATAAGTTGCAAAACGCCGATGACCTCGCCGCGGCCATTCTTCATCGGCAGCGTTAGCATGGACCGCGTCCGGTATCCGGTCTCCTCGTCGTAGCGCGGATTGAATTTATAGGGTCGACTGCGGGGAATGCGCCGGGCGTCAGCCAGGTTGACTACCTCGCCGTGCAGCGCGGTATACCCGGCCAGGGATTTCTCCTGCAGGGGAAGCTCGAATTCAGCAAATGGAAATTGCACGCTGTCGTTTTGCGTCAATCTAAAGCGCAAACGGCGCTCGCCTGGCTCACCAGACATGGCATCCGGGCTGGCCTCTTCGACAAGATAGAGCGAGCCGGCATCCGCACCTGTGATCTCGCGCGCCTTGGCAAGGATCATATTAAGCAGAGCCCCTACCTCATGCGTTTGCGATAGGGCAATGCCAATGCGATTCAATTCCTCCATCTCGCGTTCCGCGCGGGCAAGGTCGGCACGCGCGGCGCGTTCCCGCTGCGTCAATTCAATGTTGGCAATCGCGGCGTCCACGGTCTTGCGGACGAGTGAGGGTTTGGCCTTTCGCGGAAGCGTTGAAAAGCAGCCAGGGGCATTCTCCAGCGAGCCATTGCGCGCCACCCCAATGACGCGAATGCCTGGAGCACGTCGCACCAGCCGCCGCGCTGCGGCCAATTCGCCCCCGCCAAGGTCGGCAAAGCACACAATAGGGACCTCTCCAAGCTCAGGCGAGGAGGGCCTTTTCCCGTGCGAAGCAGCCGGCAGCGCTCGAATTGCGAACGTGCGGCCCAAGCAACGGGCTAGAGGAGCGATCGGAGATCGCTCAAAATACCAGATTTCTGCATGCTGCGGCATGTGAGAGGGCGCTGTAAGCGACAGAGTTAAGTCTCTGCACGCTCCGCTACAGGAGAATTATATCTTAGTTAGTATGACGTAGATGGAAAGTTAACATGCAGGTTGTCGTGAAAGGTTGTAACTACTTACGTCACACGCTATTGCGGTCTCAAAATCGGCTTTGTTAGTCTGAAATTACGTGGGCGGTCGAGCTTCTTGATGAGCGAGTCTGGAAGCGGTGCCAGATTTGTGGCACACGGAGTCCGTGCTTTTACAGGCATAGGACCTCACCGTCAGCCGAATGAGGACTCTTTTGCATATTGAAGCCGGTGCGCGCACCGACCTTGGGCGCGTCCGAAAAAACAACGAAGATTGCTACTCGATTGATTCCTCGCTGCAGTTGTACGTACTGTCCGACGGAATGGGTGGAGAAGCGCATGGAGAGGTAGCCAGCCAGCTTGCCGTCCAGACAGTCGTGGCGCATTGCAGACAGGGCCGAAAACAGCCGCTCGACTCCACTCTTTGGCGAATCCAGCCCGGAAGTCTCAGAGCGGACAAATCGCCTGGCCAGCGCGATCCATCTGGCAAATCGAAAGGTTTATGAAACGGCCGCCGCAAATCCCGAACAGGCGGGTATGGGAGCGACGATCGTGGCCGCGTGGATAGACGCGCAAAGGCTTTCCATTGCACACGTGGGTGACAGCCGGGCCTATTTGCTTCGCGCCGGGTCCCTGGACCAGCTGACAGCCGATCATTCCCTGGTGGCCGAAAAAGTGCGCGTGGGGATCCTGACGCCTCAGGAAGCCGAAGCCAGCGAAATGCAAAGCGTCTTGACGCGCGCGGTGGGAACCAGCGACAAGGTGAGCGTGGACACCGACGAACAGGCTTTGCTGGTCGGAGATTTCCTGCTGCTTTGCTCGGACGGCCTGACGCGAATGGTTAGCGATCCTGAAATCGCGAGCACGCTGCTGACCAGCGCCAGCGCCCAGGAATCCGCGGACCGCCTGGTCGAACTGGCCAACGAAAACGGCGGCGTGGATAACGTCAGCGTGATCGTTTTGCGAATGCTTGAGAAATCGGAAAGTGTGTTTTCGCGGCTGAAGATTTGGAAACGATACTCCGGATAAAGCTGTGCCGGCTTTGACCGGAGGAGAACGCAATGCCCAGACTGCTCTTGAAGTTCGAGAACGCAACACTGAAAGAGGTTCCGCTGGGAACTCGTCCGGTAACCATCGGGCGCGCCCCGGACAACGACATTCCCATCGATAATTTGGCGGTTTCCAATTATCACGCGCGTGTGTATTTGGAAGCCGGTTCGCTGGTGGTCGAGGATTTGAACAGCCTCAACGGATCGTTCCTGAACGATATTCGCGTCGAACGCGCCATGCTGAAGGACGGCGACACCATTCTGATCGGCAAGCATGTAGTCCTGGTGGATCAGGAGCACGACGCAGCCATTCCGCTTGGACGGGCTGCGCAAAGCGCCGGCTCCGCGCGTAAATGAAACGATGGTCCTCGACACTCAGCAACGCCGGGATCTGCTCGAGCGGCCGTTGCGGCGGGCGAGCGATCCCAACTGGCCCCGGAACGTTTGCGCGTCCCCACGCTTGTCGTCGATCGCGGCCGCACGGATCAGAAAGAGTATCGGATCTCAGGCAAACTTACCGTGATCGGCAATTCCAATATGGCTACCGTGCGCCTCCGCGGGTGGTTCACGCCCAGACGTGGCGGCCCAGATCAATAAGCACGAGGACGGCTACTACCTGGGCCGGGGCGAGCGGGTGCCGAAAATCAATGGAGCCAGCATCACCGGCCTGACAAAACTCAACGACGGAGATGTGATCGAAGTAGGCCGCGTGCGGCTAAATTTCGTGTATCGCGATTAGACCCGCCGCGCCCTCGGTTACAATTCCCGTATCATGCCAGGAAATTCCACGGGCGGTGAATCGCGTCGCGCCTTGTTTGTCCCGCGCGAATGGTTGCGGGCGTGGTGGCGACGGCGCGTTCCCTTTGCAATCAGCGTGGGACTGACCGCATTCGCGCTGACCATTTACGCCTACACATTCATTGGCGACCGTCCCACGGCCGTCTTTTCCTTCATCAACCGGCTGGAGCTCAACGCGCTCGATCTGCGATTTCGCCTCCGGCCGGACCGATACAAGCATCCCGATCCGCGCATCATCATCGTGGACATCGACCAGCGCTCGCAGGAAATTCTGGGACGCTGGCCATTCTCGCGCACGCATTTCGCGCACATGCTGGACGCGCTGCGCGAGGACGGCGCGAAAGTCGCGGCCTTCGATATCACCTTCAGCAAGCCCGATGAAACCGCTGCGCCGATCCGCGAATTGCGGGAGACCGTCATCGAGCGGCAGAAGCAGGGTGGCCGCACAGATCCGCGCGTGATCGCGGATCTTGATCGCCTGTCGAAAGAATATGATGGAGACGAACAATTCGCGCGGGCCATCGAGCGATTTGGAAACGTGGTCCTCGGAAATTTCTTCCTGTACTCCGAATACGACTTGAAGGGCGTCGATGACAAGACGCTCGACCGCTACGCCAATATCCTCGCCGATTTCCCGTTTCCGCAGGTGCGCGCGGCAAATCCGCAAACCGGCCAGCGCGATCTGCGCGCATCTGATGCAGGGATTCGGCGAGCCGTATTCGCTGATGCCCAAAGGCACGCAGGCCAATATCGAAATCCTGAGCGACGCGCTGCGCAAAGGGCACGGCGCAACGGGATTTTTCAATGTCGAGCCGGATCGCCGATGGCGTGGTGCGCCATTCCCTGCTGGTGCTTCCCTACGGCCGCTCGAAGAATCTGGACGATTGGGATCTTTACGGATCGCTCGACGTGCAGGCGGTGCGCCTCTTTCAGGGATTGCCCGACCAGCAGACGGTGCTCGATTTCAGCGAGACAGGCGTCACGGCTGCTCGAGTTTGGACCTTCGCTCGTGATTCGACCCGGACGCCATCGGGCGAATGATGATCAACTACGAAGGCGACGTCGCACACGTATCCGTACGTTTCGATCGCCGACGTCGTGAATCACAAATTTCCGCCGGGAACGTTCAACGGAAAAATCGTTCTGGTGGGCGCGTCGGCAACGGGAATCGGCGACCTGCGCTCGACGCCATTCGGCGGAATCAATTATCCGGGCGTCGAAATCCACGCCAATGTGATCGACAACATTCTGAATCGCCATTTCCTGTATCGCGGCGCAAATCAGGTGGCTGTGGATCTTCTGCTGATTTTTCTGTTCGGCGTGCCGCTGGGATTGTGGCTGGCGCTGGCGCAGCCGCGCTCGATGCTGTTTGGCTTGCTGCTTCTGGTGCCGTTCGGTTTCGGAGTGTGGTATCGCGTTTCTGCATGGCTGGTGGCTGAATTTTATCGTTCCTTCCGGAACGCTGGTCGCCAACGTGGGTTTCGTCGCCATGTATCGCGCGCTGGTCGAGGAAAAGGAAAAACGGCGCGTGCGCGGCGCGTTCCAGCAATACCTGAGTCCGGAAGTGATTCGCCGCCTGCTCGAAAATCCCGATCTGGTGAAGCCGCGAAAAACGGAAATCACGGTGATGTTCAGCGACGTCCGCGGGTTCACGACCATTTCGGAAAAACTCGACGCGCAGGAACTCGCCGCGCTGCTGAATGAATATCTGACCGACATGACGCAGATTGTGTTCCGCCACAACGGAACGCTCGACAAGTACATTGGCGACGCGGTGATGGCGTTCTGGGGCGCGCCGTTTGAAGAGCCGGGGCACGCGACCCAGGCGTGCCACGCCGCGCTCGAAATGATCGCGCGGCTGAAGGAAATGCAGAAGCAAATGGAAAGCCGAAGGCAAGCCGGTGCTCGACATCGGCGTCGGGCTCAGCACGGGCGTCGCGTCGGTGGGCAATATGGGCTCGGCCCTGCGATACGGATACACGGCGCTGGGCGATACCGTGAATCTCTCCGCGCGCCTCGAAGGACTGAACAAGGAATACGGCACGCACATTCTGTTGAGCGAAACGACCTACGCAGCGGTGGAGGACCCGTTCTGGTTTTCCGCGAACTGGATCTGATTCGCGTGAAAGGCAAATTGCAGCCGGTCACGCTCTACGAACTGGTTGCCGCACGCGGAACTCCGGAAGGCGACGCGCCGGACCTGGAAGAGCGTCTCGAACTTTTCGCGCAGGGTCGCGCCTGCTACCGGGAGCGGCGCTGGCAGGATGCGCAGATTATTTTTGAAAAGTTGCTGGAGCGCTGGCCCGATGACGGCCCGGCGCGCATGTACCTGAATCGCTGCAGGGAATATTTCGTCGCCGGGCCCGAGGAAAACTGGGACGGCGTCTACGTGATGACGCACAAGTAGGACAGGCTTCAGCCTGTCTGGTTTTGATTTCTTTCACTTCGCAAAAGTCAAAAACAGACAGGCTGAAGCCTGTCCTACTTTTATCCCGGCGGCCATCGAAAATCGCGTCCTCCCAGCAAATGCAGGTGCAGATGAAACACGGACTGCCCTGCGCCGAGTCCATTGTTGACCACGGTGCGGTAGCCATCGGTGAGTTTGCGCTCTCCTGCAAGCTTCGCGGCGACAGCTGCAGCTTGCCCAGCATCGCCGCGTCTTCCGCGGTGGCATCGGTGAGCGAGACCAGATGTTTCTGCGGGCAGATCAGGATGTGGGTCGGCGCCTGCGGTTGAATGTCCTCAAACGCGAATATTTCGGCGTCCTCATACACCAGTTTCGCGGGAATTTCTTTCTTTCCGATTTTGCAGAACAGGCAATCGTTCATGGCACCTCCAGAATTGATTCCTCAGTTTTCGAGTTATGCCTCTGAGTTAAGAGTCTGCTTAACAGCACAAACTTTAACACAGAGACACAGAGAAAAGCTGAGACACAGAGCCGTGCATAAGAGTTACAGTGAGAGTCGTGAGTTAAGAATTTTCGTCAGACTCATCGCATCTACTTCACGCCAAGATCGTTCGGTTGATCCAGGCGCATCACGAACGTCTGAAATCCATCGCTATTTTCGCAATTGCGCGGCAAGCTGTTGCGCGGCATCGGGATTTGGAACGCGGCCGACGCGCACGCGGTAGAAATGGCCGGTCGGCGCATCATAATCCTGAATAAAAATGGGCTGATAGCGCGCGAGCAAACGTTCGCGCAGTCGCTCGGCATTGGCGCGATCGGCAAATGCGCCCACCTGCACGGTGAATTCTCCACCGGCGGGACTCGGACCGGAAAGCAGTTCGATGCGCACCGGCGCGGTGCCGGTGCCGATCATGTCGAGCGAAACCGCCGCCGCGCGCGCAAGATCGAGAATCCGATCTCCGACAAACGGGCCGCGGTCGATGACGCGGACTTCCACGTCGCGGCCATTATTCAGATTGGTGACGCGCAGGATGCTGCCGAACGGAAGCGTGCGGTGCGCCGCCACCAGCGTGTTCATGTCGAAGATTTCGCCGTTGGCGGCGCGGCGTCCGTTAAACGGTACTCCATACCACGACGCGATGCCCTGCTCGACGTAAATGCCCGGCACAAATGGCGCGGTTCGCGTCGGCGGCTGCGCGGCGTTGGCGTGGAAGGCGGCTTGGTCGGCTCGGGAGCGGCGCCGGAACAGGTCCCGGTTGCGAGGAGCAGGCGGAGAAGTTGGGAATTGGGCGGCGGCCCGCGCAGCCTGCAGCGGGCAGTGCCGCAACAAACGTGAAAATTAGCCTCCGCGAATTGAGGAGCGTCGCCAGAGACGCACTCAGGCGCCTAGTCAATCTTGCACGCGGCTTCGGTCTGCATCGGGACCTTTTCAACCGTCCTTGATCAGTCGGTGATCGGCCTGATCGTACGTTAATCCGTGTGTGCCGCCCCACGGTTTGCGTAGAGCCCGATTGCGAGGCTTAGTAGTGCCCGCCTTCTTTCAGGCGGGCATCCGTCTGTCACGCCAACGTCCCGCCTGAAAGAGCGCCTACGTGAACCATCTGGTCTCCGCCACTCTAGGGGGCTCACTTTGGCTCGCGCATTTTCCCAGCACTTACGTGTGGCTACAGTATGTCGTCCCGGGACCCCAGCAAATCCGATCGCGCGCGAGCGATTTCCGAATGCATGCCGTATTTCGCGTCCGCGCGACGATTCCGGCTATTATAGGCATGCAAAAATTTCCACGAGCAAGGAGACGACGTGCCACTTCCCGTTCGATGGCGCTACAAACTCGACCGCTGGCGCAGCCAGATTGCCGGAATGTTCCAGTCCGAGCCGAAGACAAATGCGCCCGAGACTCTGCCCGGCCTGCGGCACGCTGGTCGGCGCAACGGCGACCAAGTGCCATCAGTGCGGCGCGAACATGACGTTTTCCTTCGCCGCGGCGAGCAGATCGCTCGGCCGCTGGATGCCGCAGACTTCTCCGGTGACGTACGCCATGCTGACGATCTGCTGCGTGATGTACGCGCTGTCGTTCGTGATCACGATGAAATTTTCCGGCGGCGAGGCGCGGGCGGCGGCCTGATGAATCTCGGCGGGATTGCGACGCAGGTTAATTATCGGCTGGGCGCATCGCTTCCCTTGGCCGTACAACATCGAGCACAGCCCTGGCGGTTCGTGACGGCAATTTTTCTCCACGGCGGACTGTTGCACATCGGTTTCAACATGTGGGTGCTGATGGATATCGGCCCGATGGTCGAGGAACTGTACGGCTCGGCGCGATACTTTTTCTTGTTTGTTGCAACCGGCGCGGTCGGATATGTGGTCAGTTCGCTCGTTGGGACACTTGAGCGTCGGCGCCTCCGGCTCGCTGCTGGGACTGATCGGCGTGCTGCTCGCCGCGACAACGGGCCGGAAGAACCTGGCCGGCGCAGGCCCTCCGCAGCGCTTTGATTCGCTGGCTGATTTATATTGCCGTGCTTGGCTTCATCATGAGCGGCACCGACAACTTACGCGCACTTCGGCGGCTTGGTGTCCGGCTATCTGCTCGGCCGCATGATGACCGACCGGACTCCCGCGGACGCTCAGCGAGCGGCGCCGCGCGAATCTGCTGGGATGGGTTGCGGGAATCGCCGTCGCGGTCAGCTTCGGCTTCATGGTCTTGAATTATTTGCAGAATACGTAGACGGCATCTTCAGGTAGCACAGGCACTCTTCAGCCTGTGCGGGTTTCGCAGCTGTGCTTGGCGATTTGTAGATCTGCTGCTTCAAAATGAAAGAAAAGCCGCACAGGCTGGGCAGTGCCTGTGCTACTGAATTCACTCGGCTGCTCGCTCAGGCGGCGGGCAACCGTGAAGCAGTAGTGAAACCCGGAAAAAACCGTAAATCCGGCGACCAGATAGCCGATGATGTTTCGTGGCGACTGCAGCCACGGCCAATCCGTCACGGCCAGCAGCACCACCGCAAACACCAGCAGAATTTGCAGCGCCGTGGTGATCTTGCCGTAGATGCTTGGCGGAAACGGGCGGTAGCCGACCACAACCAGGATCACCGCGGCCGCGGTGAGAAGAATGATGTCGCGGCTCAGCACCAGCGTCGCCAGCCACCAGCTGATTTTCCGGTTCAGCGCCAGCACGACAAACGAAGAGGAAAGCAGCAGCTTGTCCGCGATGGGATCGAGATAGGCGCCCAGCGCGGTCTTCTGGTTGAGCGAGCGCGCCAGCAAGGCCGTCGAGCCCGTCGGTCAGCCCGGCAATGATGAGAACGCCCAGCGCCACGATCGTATCGCCGGTAATGAATGGAAATAATAAAAAATGGCAGAAATCCGAGGCGCAGAAACGTGAGCTGATTGGGAACGGTGAAGACTGCGGGAAGCCATTTTTGTGGATTCTATGTCCAGCTCAGACGAATAGCGCGAGATAATCACGCAAGGAGCGGCCCACTCTCTGCTCGAATCGCTCGGAAAGCGACGGAATCGAGCCGTGCGGCTCGTCGAGCGCGATTCGCTCGACGCGCTGCATCGGGAAAAACAGCGTCGGCAGGCCGATGCGCTCGCCCTCCGGGATCCATCACCTGCCGGATGAAATCGTCGAAGGAATTCAGATCGATGCCGCGCACGGTGACTCCCGCCGCATTCATGGAAACCAGCGCGCCCCACAATTTTTCCTTGGGCGTGTGCAGGCTCACAATGACGATGGAATTTGGTTCCAAGGATGTGCTCGCTTCGCTTCCATGCACTGCGATCGGCGCACTGCATCTCTTCGACGTCTCACAACCGAAATCGTTTTCAGGTTCTCGCGCAACGCGCAATTTCGGCTCGGTGAGCTTTCTGCACTTCTTCCGGCGTAACGCCCGGCGCCACTTCGCGCAGCACCAGTCCTTCCGGCGTGACTTCGATGACGGCCAGTTCGGTGACGATCATGTCCACCACTTCGACGCCGGTGAGCGGCAGAGTACACTTCTTCAGAATTTTCGGCTGCCCATCCTTCGTGGCATGTTCCATGGCGACGATGACGCGCGGCGAGCTGGCCACCAGATCCATCGCGCCGCCCATGCCCTTCAGCATTTTGCCCGGAATCGCCCAGTTCGCAAGATTGCCCTTTTCATCCACCTGCAGCGCGCCCAGCACCGTCATGTTCACGTGCCCGCCGCGAATCATGCCGAAGGAATCGGCGCTCGAAAAATAACTCGTGCCGGGAATCTCCGTGACCGTTTCCTTGCCCGCGTTGATCAGGTCCGGATCTTCCTCGCCCTCGAAGGGAAATGGGCCGACGCCGAGCATCCCGTTTTCCGATTGCAGCACCACTTCCATGCCGGCCGGAATGTAATTCGCCACCAGGGTCGGCGTGCCGATGCCCAGATTCACGTAGTAGCCGTCGCGCAGTTCCTGCGCCACGCGCCGGGCGATCAATTCTCGCTTGCTCTGTCTTCTGGACTGGTGCCACTTTCTTTCCTTTCATGTCAGCTGGCAAGATCGCTGCACTCACGCGCGCTTTCGCACCGTTCTCTTCTCGATCCGCTTTTCGTAATTCACTCCTTGAAAAATGGCGTTCACGAAAATTCCCGGCGTGTGCACGCGATTCCGGAGCGCAGCGCGCCGAGTTCGACGAGTTCTTCCACTTCGGCGATCACATAATCCGCCGCCGTCGCCATCACCGGATTGAAATTTCGCGCCGTCTTGCGATAGATCGAGGTTTCCCCAGCGGTCGCCCTTCCACGCCTTGACGAACGCGAAATCGCCGCGCAGCGAGCGCTCCAGAATGTACTTGCGCCCATCAAATTCGCGGACTTCTTTGCCTTCGGCGATCATCGTGCCGACGCCGGTCGGCGTGTAGAAACGCCGGAATTCCCGCGCCGGCCGCGCGCATCCGTTCGGCCAGCGTGCCCTGCGGATTGAGTTCGACCTCGACTTCGCCGTTCAACACCTGTTGCTCAAACAGTTTGTTTTCGCCGACGTAGCTGGCGATCATTTTCTTGATCTGATGCGTCTGCAGCAGCAACCCGAGGCCGAAATCCATCGTGCCCGCGTTGTTCGAGACGCACGTCAGATTTTTCGTGCCCTTGCGGCGCACGGCGGCAATCAGGTTTTCGGGAATGCCGCAGGTTCCGAAATCCGCCGACCAGAATCGTGGCGCCATCGAACAATTTCTCAATCGCCACATCGGCATTGGCTACGCGCTTATCCATCGAATCGAGTCCCCCTGCTGGCATGAAATTATTCCAGTACATTGTCGCCCGCAAGTTTACTGCAAGTCGCGCAGAATTTTGTACAGTTCACCGGCGGCGGCAAATTCCTCTTCGAGCGCGCGCGTTCGCAAGGTCGCCGCGCAGCTGCTCGAGCGACTGAATCAACTGGTCCAGCGCGCGATCCAGATTGTCGCTGTTCGTCAGAATAATATCACGCCAGACCGAATAGGGACTTCCCGCCAGGCGCAGCGCGTCGCGCAGACCGCGGCCCGCGAGCGTCACCGGCAAGCCGGTTTCGTCGGTCTGCTCGCGCACCACGCCGGCGAGCGCGACGGCGAGAAGTTGCGGAAGGTGCGAGACGATCGCCGCGGCGCGGTCGTGCGTTTCCGCATCCATCCAGATCGGCTCCGCGCCCAGCTTTTCGATCAACGCCACGAAATTCGCGACGCGCGGATCGGCGTCGCTGCCGCTTTTCTCGCTGGCCTCGCGGATCAGCGCGTATTTCGAGCCGCGAAATAATTCCGCGTCGGCCGCGGCGATCCCGGAGATTTCCTTCCCCGCCATCGGATGTCCGCCAAGAAAACGCGCGCCGCCTCCGCGAAAACATTCGTCGGCCACCGCGCAGACCGACCGCTTCGTGCTCGACGCGTCGGTGACCAGCGCATCGGGCGAGGCCAGCCGCGCGATTTCCGGCAACAATTCGATCGTCTGCCCCACCGGAAGCGCCATGTAAATCAAATCCGCGCCGGCAACCGCGAGCGAAAGGTCGGCAGAGCCTTCGTCGATCGCGCCGCGTTCGCAGCGCGTGCCGCAGCACATGCGCTTTGTCCCAGCCGATCACGACGGTATCCGGCGAAGTATTTGCGCAGCGCGAGCGCAAACGAGCCGCCGATCAATCCGGTGCCAAGAATCGCGACTCGGCGGAAGGAGGCGGCCATGGCTTAGGCGATGGTCCGGCCGACTGCGGGAGCAATGATGCGCAGCTCGGCCATGAGTTTCTCGAATTGATCGAAGAACAGCGACTGCGCGCCGTCGGAAAGCGCGTGCTCGGGATCGTTGTGCACTTCGAGGAGCAGTCCATCGGCCCCGGCCGCGACCGACGCGCGCGCCATCGGAGGAACCTTGTCGCGGATTCCCGTGCCGTGCGACGGATCGGCGACGATGGGCAGATGCGAAAGCTTCTTGATGACGGGAATCGCGGCGATATCGAGCGTGTTGCGCGTCGCAGTCTCAAACGTGCGAATGCCGCGCTCGCACAGGATCACGTTGTGGTTTCCGCCGGCCATGATGTATTCGGCGCTCAGCAACAGTTCTTCGATCGTCGCGGACATTCCGCGCTTGAGCAGCACGGGCTTGCTGACCGTTCCCAGCGCGCGCAGCAAAAAATAATTCTGCATGTTGCGCGCGCCGACCTGCAGAATATCCACGTAGGGCAGCATCATCTGAATCTGCGATGCGTCCATCACTTCGCTGCACACCAGCAAGCCGCTTTTGTCGGCGGCCTCGCGCATCATCTTCAGCGCCTTTTTCGCCGTGCCCCTGAAAACTGTAGGGCGAGCTGCGCGGCTTGAATGCCCCGCCGCGAAGAATTTTGGCGCCGGCCTTCGCAACGCGATCGGCGATCACGCCAATCTGTTCCGGCGTTTCCACCGAGCACGGACCCGCCGCGACGACGACTTCGGTGCCGCCAATTCGCACGCCGCGCGGCAATTCGACAATCGGTTCCCTGCGGGCGAAACGCGCGGCTGGCCAGCTTGTAGGGCTGCGTGATGCGCACGACTTCGCGCACGCCGTCGAGCACTTCAATGTCGCGCGGATCGAAATCCGCCGGAACGCCCACGGCGCCCAGCACCGTCTGCGACGCGCCCGTCGAGCGATGAATGTCGAATCCCATCGACACCAGGCGGTCGATCACGTGCTGGATCTGCTCTTCCTTCGCGCCTTCTTGCATTACAACAACCATTGAAATCCTCTTCCTGATTGAACGTCGGAATTACTCGCGTCGGCGTTAGCCCGCGGCTCTTGAAGCACGGCAGGACCAGAAACTCGCCACCTGCGGCGATGCTGGTGCCGCACAACCGTTCGTATCTTTCTTTCTTTCCGTCGCCATCCTGCATCACCGTGCGTTCCACCGAACGCGCTTCATCCAGAATGCGCTCGAACAGCCGCCGAATCGCCGCGTCCGGAAGCGGGCCCGGGATTCGCGTCGACGCCGCGTCCAGCACCTGCTTCTCGCGGTCCGGCTGATAGAGCGCATCGCCGCTGCGCTTGCTTGATGCGGCCGATTTCCACGACGCAGCGCGAACGCTCGTTCAGCAGCTCGACGAGCTGCCGGTCGATTTCATCAATTTTGCGTCGCCAGTCTTCGATCGCTTCATCGCGTCATGCGTGCGCTCCCGCCGGCTCATCCCGGCCACTGCGGCGCCCTTCAACAATTTCACGCGAGCGCGCCAGCGCTTCGGCCGCCGCTTCGACGATCGCGGCGCGCTCGATTTCTTCGACCAGCGCCGAGCCGACCACGGCGGCGTCGGCCAAGTCCGCCGAGCATCGAAACATGCCCCGGCAGCGAAATGCCGAAATCCGATGGCGATGGG
Organism: uncultured Acidobacteriota bacterium; assembly: GCA_963825365.1. GTDB lineage: Bacteria > Acidobacteriota > Terriglobia > Acidiferrales > UBA7541 > Palsa-360. The sequence continues at coordinate 24,469 of CAWGSV010000021.1, forward strand.
AAGTTCGGTGACGCGCCGCACGCGCCGCGCCAGCGCCGGCAATTCCTCGGCCAGTTGATCTTTCGCGCCCGTCACGCCGGTGCGCGAAATCAGGTACAGAAATCCGCTCGACGCTTTCGCGATCAGCGCCAGTCGCTCGTCGGTCGACGTCGGCGCGGCCAGAAAAATTGTGTCGAGGCCGCGCGAAGACATCGCCGCGCGATATTCGCCGCCTTCCTCGGGCGTCACATCGGTGATCAGCACGCCATCGGCGCCCGCGGCCTTTGCCGCGTCGCGCAAATTTCTCCAGCCCCATCTGCAAAACGGGATTGTAATAGCTGAACAGCACCAGCGGCACTTCGGTTTTCGCGCGCAGCGATTTGACCAGCGCAAGCACGCCGGCAAGCGTCGTTCCGCCGCGCAACGCTCGTTCGCTCGCGCGCTGAATCACCGGCCCATCGGCCACCGGATCGCTGAACGGCACGCCCAGTTCGATCACGTCGGCGCCCGCATTCGCCAGCGCCAGCACAAATTGCTCGGTCGCGTCGAGCGACGGATCGCCCGCGGTGATATACGCGACCAGACCCATTTCGCCGCGCGGCGCAGGTCGGCAAAGCGGCGCGAAATGCGCGATGGATTCGTCATGGTGGTTGCGTGCCATTGTTGTAGCGCGGCTTCAGCATGGATTGCCGTACGGATAATGCAGACTGAAGCCTGCTACAGAGTACATGCGGGCCAGAATTTCCATGTCCTTATCGCCGCGCCCGGAAAGATTCAGGATCACAAGCGAATCGCGCGACATTTTCGGCGCGCGCGCGATCACTTCGGCCAGCGCATGCGCGGATTCCAGCGCCGGAATGATGCCCTCCATGCGCGCCAGAGTGCGCGCGGCGGCGACCGCGGCGTCGTCGCTCACCGCCGTGTATTCCGCGCGATGCCGATCGGCGAGCCACGCGTGCTCCGGACCAATCGCCGGATAATCGAGCCCCGCGGAAACGGAATGCGTTGTGGCAATTTGGCCGTCCGGCGTTTGCAGACACGTAGGAATATGTTCCCTGCAGCACGCCCGGACGCGCGCCGGAATATCCCGCGGCGGCGGCCATGCGCGCGGCGTGTTCGCCCAGCGTCGTGCCGCGGCCTCCGGCTTCCACGCCCAGCATTTTCACGTTCGCGTCATCCAGAAACGCGTGAAACAATCCAATCGCATTCGAGCCGCCGCCGACGCAGGCCACCAGCAGATCCGGCAAACGCTTTTCCGCTTCCAGAATTTGCGCGCGCGCTTCGTCGCCGATCACGCGATGAAAATCGCGCACCATCATCGGATAGGGATGCGCTCCCAGCACCGAGCCCAGCAAATAATGCGTCGTGCGGACGTTCGTGACCCAGTCGCGCATCGCTTCGTTGATGGCGTCCTTCAGCGTGCGCGTGCCGGAATTCACGCCCACCACTTCCGCGCCCAGCATTCGCATGCGAAAAACATTGAGCCGCTGGCGCTCCATGTCGTCGGTGCCCATGTAGACGACGCATTCGAGGCCCAGCCGCGCCGCAACGGTGGCCGTCGCCACTCCGTGCTGCCCCGCGCCGGTTTCCGCGATGATGCGGCGCTTGCCCATGCGCACGGCCAGCAATCCCTGGCCGATGCAATTGTTGATTTTGTGCGCGCCGGTGTGCAGCAGATCTTCGCGCTTGATATAGATGCGCGGACCGCCCAGATGCTCCGTCAGCCGCGAAGCAAATTGCAGCGGCGTGGGACGCCCGGCAAAATTCTTGAGCAGGTAGTCGAGTTCCGTCTGGAAGCTGGGATCTGGCGCGCCGCGTCGTAGGCGCGCTCGAGTTCCTCGAGCGGCGCGACCAGCGTTTCTGGAACGTAGCGGCCGCCGTACGGACCGAAGCGGCCCTTCGCGTCCGGCCAGATTTGTGTTGCGCTGCTCATCGTTTCCTTTTCTAAATCGTGCGGTGACGCAATGTTGTAAGCTGCGGTACGTTGCTGTAGCGCCCACCTTCAGGTGGGCATTTTAGCCGCACAGATGCCCGCCTGAAGGCGGGCGCTACACAAGCAAAACCTACTTCCCTGCCGATTCGACCGCCGCGAACAACGCGCGCAATCGCGCGGGATCCTTGCGTCCCGGGCCGCGCTTCGACGCCGCTGGCAACATCCACGGCGTACGGTTCGGCGACGCGAATCGCCTCGGCAATATTTTCCGGCGTCAAGCCGCCCGCCAGGATGATTCGGCCGTAACGGCGCGCCGCGCGCGCCAGTTTCCAATCGAGCGTGCGGCCCGTGCCGCCATGCAGACCGCGCGCAAATCCATCCAGCAATAATCGCATCCGCGGCGCTGTAACGAGCCAAGCGAAGCCAGGACGGAAACCGCGCTTCACCTGAATGGCCTTAATCACGCGATGCTTTCGCCCCAGTTCTGCAACTTCCGCGGGCGATTCCGCTCCATGAAGCTGCACCGAACCGAGCCGCAAGGCTCGCGCCATGCGCATCCACCACCAGTGGCGGCCAATTCACAAACACGCCAACTGCTTCCACAAACGGCGGAAGACGCCGAATGATGTTCCACGCGTCCGCGGGACTGATGGCTCGCGGACTGGGCGGATAAAAATTGAATCCGAGCGCGGAAGCCCCCAGGTCAACCGACAGGCGCGCGTCATCCCAGGTGGTAATCCCGCAAATTTTAACACGAGTCGGCATGGGATTCTTGTAGCGCGGGCTTCAGCCTGCGGATTTTTGGCTTAGCAAGGCCCAACCCCCGCAGGCTGAAGCCTGCGCTACTTTAAGCGCCCCAGCAACTTCCGCAGCGCCGCTCCCGGGTCCGGCTGCGCCATCAGGTGCTCGCCAATCAGAAATGCGTCAAATCCCGCGGCGCGAAAGCGCACGCAAATCCTCATGCGAGCGCAATCCGGATTCGCACACGGCGACGCATTCCTCGGGAATTTCCTGCGATCAATTCCATGCGAAGTTTCGACGCGCACTTCCAGCGTGCGCAGGTCGCGATTATTCACGCCGATGATCCGCGCTCCCACGGCCAAGGCGCGCGTCAGTTCTTCCCGCGTGTGCACTTCGACCAGCGGCTCCATGCCCAGTTCGCGGCCCAGCGCGAGCAATTCACGCAAGCATGGCATCGTCAAGCCCCGCGACAATCAGCAGAAAGGAATCGGCGTTTGTCGCCCGCGCTTCCCAAACCTGCCACGGATCGACAATGAAATCCTTGCGCAGCACAGGCAAGCCCACGGCCGCGCGCGCATCGCGCATGTATTTCAGATCGCCTTGAAAAAATTCCTCTTCGGTGAGCACGGAGAGCGCCGCCGCCCCGGCCGCCTCAAAACCCTTCGCCAGCGCGACAGGATCGAAATCCGCGCGAATCAAGCCGCGCGAGGGCGACGCCTTCTTCAGTTCGGCGATCACGTTTAGCGAATCGCGCGTCAGCGCCGCGGCAAAATCGCGCACCGGCTTGCGCGTGCTTCACGCCAAAACGCAGCGCCGTCTCCGGAACGCATTTCTTGCGATGAGCAATCGCGGCGCGGCGCGCCTCGATGATGCGGTCAAGCACGGTTCCGGATTTGGTTTCTGCCGCCATGGGCGCGTCTCTCCGTCACGAATTAGGGCAGTAACGGAAACCATCATGCTATCTTCCAGCGCAGGGGGAGTCAATCATGCGCGGGGACCCCGAGGTTCCGGAGCCCCCACGATAAGGGTAAGGCAAATTAGCGTTTCATTGCGGAATAGTGCGCTACGACGTCAGAGTGATTGAGCACAATCGCCTTTGTCGCCGCCGGCGATGCGTATCTCGATGAGTGACTTCGTCCCATCGGAATTTACCAGCAGCAACGCAGCGTCTTCCGCAAACTTCATTCCGCTCTTCACCATGGCGCCTTGAGCGGTGGCCACGCATTTGCCGTCTTTCGACAAAGTCACGTGCGCGGACGGCCCCTGAGTTTCCCATGCCAATTCATATATCCCCGCCGGGAGCTGAGTTCCATTCAATTCGACCTCTTCCCGCAGCATGAACTGGCGAGATGGATTCTTCTTTCCCCAAGCAGGTGTTCCCGCAATCAACAACATCAGAACTGCCAACAAGCGTTGGTATTTCATCTTCCCCTCCCTTTAACCGTTCAACTTTCCAGGTTCCTAGTGCTTCTTCATAATCGTTCTTTGCGAAATGAGGGCCAGACTCAATTTGGATGGAAGCCAAAATGGCGTGCGCCCCAATTTGGTTGGCAGCCAATTTGGGAGCGCATGGCGCGACCCCTCTGAAAACATTGCCCACCTTGAACGCAGCAACAATAATCGGAACGGCCGAATGAGGACTATCCGAATCAGGCTGTCAAATTTAATTTATTCCCGGGCAAGCGAAGAATGACAAAACAAAATTCAATGCAAGCGCCTTATACTTTCCAGATCGGCTCTAGAAAAAGTTGGCGCGATTGAGGGGATTTGGAGTGCAAAAAAACGAGCTGATGATTCTGGAGAACGAAATCACCAATTGCCGAAAGTGCCCGCGCCTGGTGAATTACCGCGAAGAAGTAGCGCGCACCAAACGACGCGCCTACCGCGACTGGACCTATTGGGGGCGTCCTGTGCCTGCGTTTGGCGATCCTGAAGCGCGGCTGGTCATCATTGGCCTCGCTCCGGCCGCGCACGGGGCCAACCGCACGGGGCGAATGTTCACCGGTGATCGATCGGGGGATTTTCTGTACGAGCAGCTCTATCGCGCGGGATTTGCGAATCAGCCGCAATCAAAACGCGCCGATGATGGGCTGATGCTGAAGGATGCGCTGATTTCAGCGGCGGTGCGTTGCGCTCCGCCAGCAAACAAACCGCTGCCGGAGGAAATTCGCAACTGTCTGCCTTATCTGGAACGAGAGCTTGCGCTGATTCGCCCGCGCGCGATTCTCGCGCTGGGCGGCATTGCGCTGAACACTTATCTCGATCTGCTGAAGCGGCAGGGATTGATACTTTCGCGGACGAAATATCCTTTTTCGCACGGCGCGAGCTTTGAACTTGCCTGGCGAGCTTCCTCATTTGTTTGCGGCCTATCATCCCAGCCAGCAAAATACGCAGACAGGGCGGCTGACTCCGGCGATGTTCGCGAGCGTGTTGCGGAAGATCCGCAAATTCCTGGAAAAATGTTAGATAGCTCGGCAGCAGGAATGCGATTTTGGTAGCGCAGGCTTCATCCTGCGGGGGTTAGTTCTCGCAAGCTCTAAATTCCGCAGGCTGAAGCCTGCGCTACTAAAACCATCTTATGAAGGAGTTTCGCTGGAGAGCGAAGGAGTGGGTACCGGATGGGCCACACTCTTGCGGCGCACCAGCTTGGCGCGCAGGCGCTCCATGTACAGATAAACGACGGGCGCGGTGAACAGTGTTAGCACCTGGCTGACCATCAGGCCGCCGACAATGCTGATTCCCAAAGGCCGGCGCAATTCCGAGCCCATGCCGACTTCGATCGCCAGCGGCAAACCGCCAAGCAAGGCGGCCGTCGTGGTCATCATGATCGGGCGAAAGCGCAAGAGGCATGCCTGATAGATGGCATCGATTGGCTTTTTCCCTTCCTTGCGTTCCGCATCGAGGGCGAAATCAATCATCATGATGGCATTCTTCTGCACGATTCCAATCAGCAGAATAATTCCGATCAGAGCAATGACGCTCAGATCCGTGTGCGTGATCCGCAGCGCCAGCAGCGCGCCGACGCCCGCCGAAGGCAGCGTCGAAAGAATGGTGATGGGATGAATGTAACTCTCATACAGCATGCCCAGCACGATGTACACGGTGATCAGCGCGGCCAGAATCAGGTACGGCTCGTTGCGCAGCGATTCCTGAAATGCCTGCGCCGTTCCCGAAAAACTGCGGTGAATCGTGCCCGGCACGCCCATCTGAAGAGTGGCCGCCTCAATTTCCGTAACGGCCTCGCCCAGCGACACGGACGGATCGAGATTGAACGAAATGGTCACGGCGGGAAATTGCCCCTTGTGATTCACGGCCAGCGCCGTGGTCCTTTCCTCGTAATGAGAAATGGCGCTTAAGGGCACCATGGTTCCGGTGGACGAGCGTACATACATGTTTTTCAGCGCGTCCGGGCTATTCTGATATGCGGGATCGACTTCCATGACCACGTGGTATTGATTCAGCTGCGTGTAAATCGTGGAGACCTGGCGCTGCCCGAATGCGTCGTAAAGCGTTTCGTCAATTTGCTGGGACTGAATTCCCAGCCGCGCGGCGGTATTGCGGTCAAATACCAGCGAAGCCTGTCGACCCCTGTCCTGCTGGTCGCTGGCCACGTCGCGCAATCCGGGAAGCGTCCTGAGCCGGGCTTCGATCTGCGGAGCCCAGGTTTGCAGCTCGTCGAGCGTCTCTCCCTGCAGCGTGAATTGATATTGGGAACTGGTGAAATTCCCGCCTACCCGAACATCCTGATAGGATTGCAGATAGACAGTGGCGCCGGGGACAACGGCGAGTTTCTCCCGCAGACGGGCAATCACCGCATCGGCGCTGATTTTGCGTTCTTCGGTATTCTTCAACTCAATAATCATGCGTCCGATATTTTCCGCGCCGCCGCCCACGAACGCGGAGATGCTGTAGACCGCCGGATCGGTGCGGATGATATTTTCAAACTGAATGAGCTTATCCATCATCGCCGGAAAGGAAATATCCTGCGCGCCGACAATCGCTCCATTCAACCGGCCGGTATCCTGCTGCGGAAAGAAACCTTTTGGAATCACGATGTACAGGTACACATTGAGGCACATGGCGCACAAGCGTTACCAGCCAGCATCAGCGGCTGATGGTTCAGCACCCAGCGCAAGTCCGCTACCATACCCGCGATGCATGCGGTCAAAGATTCTTTCGCCCAGCATGTACATGCGGCCATGCTTGCATGTCCTTGGGCGATTTCAGGAAATCGCGCGCACATCATCGGAGTGGCCGATAGCGAAACGCACAGAGAAACCGCGATGGCCACGCTGAGCGTCACCGCGAATTCGCGGAACAGCCGCCCGACAATTCCGCCCATCAGGAGAATGGGAATAAAAACGGAAATCAGCGAAACGCTCATCGACAGGACGGTCGGCCCGATTTCCCTGGAGCCCTTGAGGGCGGCCTGCAAGCGGCGAATCGCCGGCTTCCAGATAGCGCGCAATGTTCTCAATCACGACGATGGCGTCATCGACGACGAAGCCCGTGACGATGGCCAGCGCCATCAGCGAAAGATTGTCGATGCTGTATCCCAGCAGGTACATCACTCCGAACGTGCCCACCAGGGAAAGCGGCACGGAAATGCTCGGAATGACCGTGGCCCACACGTTGCGCAGAAACAGAAAGATGACCATGACCACCAGCGCAACCGTCAGCAGCAAGGTAAACTGGATGTTCTGGACCGAAGCGCGGATGGTTCGCGTGCGGTCCGACGTCACCGCAAAATTCACCGCCGGCGGAATGGAAGCGCGCAATTCCGGAAGAAGCGCCTTGATCCTGTCAACCGTATCGATGATGTTGGCGCCCGGCTGCCGGAAAACAATCATAAGCCACGCCCGGCTCTCCATCGATGTAGGCCCGCATTCCGAACGTCTTCGACTCCCTCGGTAACATTCGCAATATCTCTTAGCCGGACCGGCGCGCCATTTCGGTAAGCAACGATCAGCGGCAGGTACTTGTCCGGCAGTAAGCAATTGATCCGTGTCGAAGATCAGTCCAGCGGTTTTCGGAGTCCTCCACCAGGCCCTTCGGGCGAATTTGCATTCGCCGCCTGCAGCGCCAGCCGCACTTGCGCCAAACCAATCTGATAGTGCGCCAGCGCCAGCGGGATTCAGATCCACGCGCACCGCCGGCTTGGACGCCGCCACCCACAAACACCTGGCCCACGCCATCCACCTGGGAAATTTTCTGGGCAAGAATGGAGTCCGCAATGTCGTAGAGGCGGCTGCGCGGAATCACACTGGAGGTCAGCGAAAGACATCATAATCGGAGCGTCGGTGGGATTCGACTTGCGATAGCGGGGCAGACTTGGCAAGGTCAGCGGGCAGTTGACCGGCCGCCGCATTGATCGCCGCCTGCACGTCGCGAGCCGCCGCGTCGATGTCGCGGTCCAGGTCAAGTTGAAGGGTGATGTTCGTCGAGCCAAGCTGGCTGCTCGACGTCATCTCGGTAACGCCGGCAATGCGTCCAAAGGAACGCTCCAGCGGCGTCGCTACCGACGAAGCCATTGTTTCAGGGCTGGCGCCCGGCAAGTTGGCCTGCACGTTGATGGTGGGAAATTCAACTTTCGGCAGCGGCGCTACGGGAAGGAAAAAATAGGCCACTCCACCCGCCAGAAGAATCGCGATGCTCAAAAGCGACGTTGCGACGGGACGCTCGATAAAGGGCCGGGAAATGTGCATGTCTCGCTAAACCGCTTCGGCGACAGCTCTGCGCTTGCGTACTTCTCAACAGGAAGATCGCTCTTCGATAGCGCCAGCCCCTGAGAGCGCGGCGATTAATCCGCCGGGGCGCCGGCCCGGGTTGCTGTCTCCACGGACGTCCCGTGGCGAGGCGCTTGGCCAGCCGGTCAAACGCGAGGTACACAACCGGAGTCGTAAACAGCGTCAGCGCCTGGCTGAAAATCAATCCGCCAACGATCGCGATGCCCAACGGCTTGCGCAATTCCGCGCCGGTTCCGCCGCCCAGAGCCAGCGGCAAGCCGCCCAGCATGGCCGCCATGGTGGTCATCAGAATGGGACGGAAGCGCAGCAGGCAAGCCTGATAGATCGCGTCGAGGGACTCTTTCCTTCCTTGCGCTCGGCTTCCAGCGCAAAGTCGATCATCATGATGGCGTTTTTCTGCACGATACCTATCAGCAGGATGATTCCTATGAGCGCAATCACGCTGAAATCGGTGCTGCGTGATCAGCAGCGCCAGCAACGCGCCGACGCCCGCCGAGGGCAGCGTCGAAAGAATCGTGATGGGATGAATGTAGCTTTCATAGAGCACGCCCAGAACGATGTACACGGTCACCAGCGCCGCCAGAACCAGGATCGGCTCGTTCGCAAGCGACGCCTGGAAAGCCTGCGCCGTTCCCTGGAATCCCGCATGGATGCTGGCGGGCAGACCGATTTCCTGCTGCGCCAGCTTGATGGCGTCGACGGCCTGTCCCAGCGAAACGCCCTCGCGCCAGGTTGAACGAAAGCGTCACCACCGGAAATTGTCCCTGGTGGTTGACCGCGATCGGGGTCAGTTCCGAGGAGTATTGCGTGAACGCGCTCAGCGGAACCTGCGTTCCGTTGCGACGAATGCACATAAATCTGTTTCAGCGCGTCGGGATTCTGCTGGAATGTCGGATTCACTTCGAGCACGACGTGATATTGGTTCAGCTGCGTAAAAATCGTGGAGACTTGCCGCTGGCCGAACGCGTCGTACAGCGTGTCGTCGATCGTTTGCGGCAGAATTCCCAGCCGCGATGCCGTGTCGCGATCAATCGTCAGGGATGCCTGCATGCCGCGCTCCTGCTGATCGCTGGCCACATCGCGCAATTGGGCAAGTCTCTCAATTTATCGATCAGCTTTGGCGCCCACTCGGCCAGTTCCTTGCCGTCCGCATCTTCCATCGTGTATTGATATTGCGTGCGGCTGATGCGGTCTTCCACGGTCAGGTCCTGCACCGGCTGCAGGTAGAGCGTAATTCCCTTCACGTCGGCCAGCTGCTTTTGCAGGCGGCGAATAATCGTCGGCGTCTTCGGCTCTTTCTTCGCGCGGCTTCAAGTTGATCTGCATGCGTCCGCTATTCGGCAGCATATTGGTGCCGTCGACGCCGATAAACGACGAGAGGCTGACTACATCGGGATCCTTCAAGATGACTTTCGCCAGGGCCTGCTGCCGCTCCGCCATGGCCGGAAACGAAAGCGTTGCCGGAGCTTCCGAAACGCCCAGAATCACTCCGGTATCCTGCACCGGGAAAAAGCCCTTGGGAATGATCAGGAACAGGAAAATGGTAAGCGCCAGAGTCCCGACCGTGACGACCAGGGTGGCCGGCTGATGCTTCAGCACGAATCGCAGAATCACCGCGTAGCGATCGATAATCCAATTCAGCGAATTTTCCGATGCCGGTAGAACCAGCTCTTTTCCGATTCTTTCTGATGGCGCAGAATTTTCGAGCACATCATCGGCGTGAGCGTCAGCGAAACCACGGCCGAAACCAGAATCGTCACGCTCAAGGTGATCGCAAATTCGCGGAACAGCCGTCCCGACCACGTCCTGCATGAACAGCAGCGGGATCAGCACGGCGATCAGCGAAACGGTGAGCGAAAGAATCGTGAATCCGATCTGCTCGGAACCTTTCAGCGCGGCCTGCAGCGGCGCCTCACCTTCTTCGATATACCGGGTGATGTTTTCGATCATCACGATGGCGTCATCGACCACGAAGCCGGTCGAAATGGTGAGCGCCATGAGCGAAAGGTTATCCAGGCTGTAGCCCAGCAAATACATCACGCCGAAGGTGCCCACCAGAGAAAGCGGCACGGCCACGCTGGGAATCGCCGTCGCCGCCAGGCTGCGCAGGAACAGAAAGATCACCAGGACGACCAGCGCCACGGTCAGCATCAATTCAAATTGCACGTCCGACACCGACGCGCGAATCGTGGTGGTGCGGTCGGTCAAAATGGAAACCTGGACCGAGGATGGCAGCGACGCTTTCAATTGCGGCAGCAGGTTCTGGATGCGATCCACCACGTTGATGATGTTCGCGCCGGGCTGCCGCTGAATGTTGACGATCACGGCGGGCTTGTCGTTTTCCCAGGCCGCCAGTTTCACAGTTTTCCGCGCTGTCGATCACGTTGGCCACGTCCATGATCCGAACCGGCGCGCCGTTCTTGTAGGCGATGACGATGGGCTTGTAGGAATCCGCTGGTCAGCAACTGATCGTTGGCCCAGATCGTGAACGCCTGGCGCGGGCCATCCAGATTGCCCTTGGCCTGATTCACGTTCGCCTGCGCCAGCGCCGTGCGCAAATCTTCCAGGCTCAAGCCGTACGAGGCCAGCGCCGTCGGATTCGCCTGAATCCGCACGGCCGGCTTCTGTCCGCCGCTGATGCTTACCAGGCCGACGCCGGGCAGTTGCGAAATCTTCTGCGACAGGACCGTGTCCGCCATGTCCTCGAGTTTCGTCAGCGGCAGCGAGTCGGAAGTCAGCGCCAGCGTGAGCACAGGAGTGTCGGCCGGATTCGTCTTGCTGTAGATCGGCGGGTTCGGAAGATTGTTCGGCAGATAGGTGGTCGCGGCGTTAATCGCGGCCTGCACCTGCTGCTCGGCCACGTCGATGTTCAGATCCAGCACGAATTGCAGCGTGATCAGCGACGCCCCAAAGGAACTGGTCGAGGTCATCTGGTTGAGTCCGGGAACCTGGCCGAATTGCCGTTCGAGCGGCGTGGTCACCGACGAAGCCATCACGGAAGGACTCGCTCCCGGATAAAACGTCAGAACCTGAATCGTCGGATAGTCAACCTGCGGCAGCGCGGAAACTGGAAGCTGCCGATACGCCACGGCCCCAGCCAGCAAAATCCCGGCCATCAGCAGAGATGTTGCGACCGGACGAAGAATAAATGGCTTTGACGGATTCATTAGCTTTGCTTTCCCTGCTTCTTGTTTTTCTGTCCGCCGCTTCGCCCGGAACCTTTGCCGGAAGCCGCATCGCCACTGGCGGGCAGCACCGCCGGAACCGCCCGGCGAGGCATCATGCACTTCCACCGGCGTACCCGACTGAAGCCTGTCCTGCCCATCCACTACCACTTGATCGCCCTCTGAAACGCCGCTGGCGATCAGGGAGATATTTCCTTGCGTCATGTCCACTTTCACGGGCTGCAAGTTGGCGTTGCCATCCTTCACGGTGTAGACGTAGGTACCCTGCGTTCCGCGCTGAATCGCCGCCAGCGGCACCACGATAGCGTCCTTGCGAACCGCAAGCATCAAGCGAATGTTCACAAATTGATTGGGCCAGAGCGACAGATCCTTATTGTCAAAAACCGCCTTGAATCGAACCGTGCCGGTGGTGGCATCGATTTGATTGTCAATCGTCACAAGCTTGCCGGTCGCCAGCTTGGTTTGATCGTCGCGGCTGTATGCCTGAACTCCCAACTGCCCGCCCTTCATGTGCTGGATCACTTCCTGCAGGCTGTCTTCTGGCAACGTAAACAGCACCGCGATCGGCTGCACTTGTGTGATGACGACCAGTCCATTTGGATCCGTGGCGTGAATCATGTTGCCCTGATCGACAAGCCGCAACCCCACGCGCCCGCTCAGCGGCGCAGTGATCTTGCAATAAATCAGCTGCAATTTTTCGTTGTCGATCTGCGCCTGGTCGGCGCGTACAGCCCCTTCCAACTGTTGAACCGTGGCGCTCTGCGTGTCCACCTGCTGCGGAGCGATGACGCCTTCTTTGGGCAGCTGGTCATAGCGCTTGAAGTCCACCCGGGCGTTGTTCAGCTGCGCTTGGTCGCGGGACAGTTGCCCTTCCATTTGCTCCAGGGCCACCTGGAAAGGCCGCGGATCGATCTGGGCCAGCAGATCTCCTTCGTGCACAAATTGACCCTCGGTAAAGTTGACCTTCTGCAGCGCTCCGTCCACGCGGCTCTTCACAGTAACCGTGTTAAACGCTGACACGCTTCCCAGCCCCGAAAGATAGTAGGGAATGTTTTGTTTCAAAGCCTGTGACACGGCAACGGAAACGGGACCCAATGCGGCTCTGCCGCCAGGCGCGGGAGCGGCTTTGCTCTCTGAGGATGGGCGCGTCTTATAGTAGTAGTACCCACCGCCAACCAGGACGATGATCGCTAGGAACCATATCCAGCCGCCTTTTTTTGGCTTGCCGGCTTCGCCACCCAGAGCATTCAAGTCCGACTGATGCCCCGTATCGTTTAGTCCTGAAGAATTAGAAATGGCCATATTTGTCCTGTCAGTTTATATGAAGTGATCCGACACCACATACATTGACGTATCCTGGTCGGCTTCGGTTACGTAATAGCCCGATTAACGCAAACCCCATGAGTTGGTAGCGATACCGGGATTCGAACCCGGATTTTGGCCTTGAGAGGGCCACGTCCTAACCCTTAGACGATATCGCCGTCGCGAGCCAATCGCATACTCCCCCATATTGCAGTAAAGCCACGCTAACCATTGGGCGATTGGCACTGACGATTGAGTGGTGATTTTCGCACGGACACACCACTGGCGCAAGCTTCGCCTGAAAACAAACCAATTCCGGCACGACCTCAATCAGCACAACCCGTCAGCAGTCAACTCCAGGAAATCTGGAACACTGGCACTATCCAGGAGGGCGACGCCCAGCGTAAAGAACTATTGCGCGGTGCTCGCGGGAGGCGCTGCACCGGGAGCCGGCGCGGATGCGTCCTTGGGGCCGAAATTCTTGGCAAGATACTGAACTAGCGTATCGATCTTATCCGCGGGGACGTTCGCACCACGATCGATCATGATCTGCACGGTGTCTTTCCAGTCCTCCAGATTCTTATGTGCTTTGGTGAGATTGGTGAGCTTGTGGCACACCTGGCAATTTTCCGTGGCAATGGCCTTGCCGTCGCCTTCCGGCAGCTCCACAACGGCCTTAGCAGGTGCAGGCGTGCCAGGGGCAGCCGCGTCCGGCGACGAAGTTGACGGGGCCGCTGGGGCCGCGGCCGCACCCGCTGCAGGCGCTACGTCCTTGGGAGGAAAATTTGCGGCAAGATACTGCGCGAGAGAATCGATCTTTTCAGCGGGGAGGCGCGAGCCCCGATCGATCATCAATTGAAGAGTGTCTTTCCAGTCGTCCAGGTTCTTGTGCGCCTTGGTCAAATTCGTCAGCCGATGGCAATCCTGGCAAAACTCCATGGCAATGGGCTTGCCCTCGCCCTCGGGCAACTCCACCGGTTTAGGCGGAGTCGCCGTTGCAGGGGGCGCAGTTTGTCCGGCGTCCTGAGTGGCAGCCAAGCGGGAAGCGGCCGCCGGAATGGCGTCCATCCCATGAACAACTGTCGCGAGTGAAGCCTCGCCGGATGCAGCCAAGTTGCGCGCCAGGCCATTCGACGGCGCACACACAATTCCGAGGCCGGCAATACAAAGCAGGAATGCGGCAAGTCCTGAATATCGCGAGAATGGGCTTTCTGGTGTGCGCACTCTTACATGTCCTCCCGCGAATCTCGCGTAGCCACCGGTACTTTTCGCCGGCTTGGTTGGCCTGAATACTTGCTCACTCGACCGTGCAAACAATTCGGCCAGACCAACTATAATTTTATATGAACATAAGAAAGAATCAAGCGGGGACTCCGCGCAAAACGCCTGGAGAAATTGGCCGCAAATTCTTATCCAATGGTCTTTCCGGTGACGACCCCAAGCCACACCGCCACAAATCCCACGGTCACACTCGTAAGGACGTACAGCAACGCCAACAAAACATCGCCGCCGCGAACGCTTCGAAACGCTTCCAGCTCAAAGGTGGAAAAAGTTGTATATGCACCGATAAATCCGATGGGAATGAAATACAGCACGTTCGGGCTCCACTGCGCATGTTCGGCGATCAAGGTCACGATCAGCCCGATCAAAAACGATCCTGTGATATTGATGACAAATGTACCGTAAGGGAAGCGCGCGCCCATGCGGTAGGTGATGTACGCACCCAGCCAAAACCGCGCAATTGATCCGAGGAATCCACCGAGGCCAACCATCCAGTATTTGGTCATGCGCGCCCTCGCCAATCCTTTGTTTATGAAGCTGTTAAAAAATCCCTTCGAACTTTTGCAGTGAACATACGAACGCGTTCAGAGACGCGCAAACGCTCGTCTCGCGCAAAAATTTATTGCACTTGCCCGACTGGTTGCTTGCCGGGGACATGGCTCCGCGACAAGAATCTTGTCAGGAGTCATCATCTGCCCGGCGAAATGGACAGCGGTTATAAGGCGAACTCCATCGCCTTTGGCAATGATACGGATGCCGCCACGGAAGTCAACAATGGACTGGCGAATGTTGCGGAGGGAAGTTTGGCGCTATTGCCGAACGGCGTGCGACTCCGCCCTCGGCTCCACCGGCTGTTTAGTGGGCGCAATGCGGCGGTAAACGCGAAATGAGAAAAAGCGATTGCGACAAGGCGCGCAACGGTACGCGGGAGCGCGAAACAGGCGGTATATCCAGGCCAACATTCCCATCCCGTGTTCGCTGGAAATGCGCTGCACATCCAGATTGCCGCACATCCCGCAATGCACATACCAGACATATCCGATGGGAGTGGCCCAGGCGTAAAAACGCGCGTCGCACACACGGCAGCGCCAAGGGCGTAGTCTCGACACACCTACTACGTAATCCTTGACCGTGCCCCTGCGCGAGCGGCGGGGACTATCGCTACGGCACTCCGGACAAAGCAATTTTTCTTTTCCCCTGGTAAAACTACGAAGAGGATACGGTAACACTTATTCAATGGCAAGTTCCATCTCTCTCCGGTCGCGCCGGCGTGTACAATTGCACGAGAGGTGACAGATGTCCGACTACACTTCAGAGCATGCGCGCGCTGGGATCAAGACCAAATTTCCGAATCTGGACACCTGGCCCAACCAGTTCCCGGGATATCAGATCGTCACGCGCTATCCAGAATACACATCGGTGTGCCCCAAAACTGGATTGCCCGATTACGGAACGATTACCATCGAATACCAACCAAAAAAATTATGCATCGAACTGAAGTCGCTGAAGATGTATCTTCTTGCCTATCGAGATCTGGGCATTTTTTATGAAAATGCCGTGAACCGTATGCTGCGTGATATCGTGGACGCCATTCACCCGGCCTGGTGCCTGGTGCGCGGCGAATTCACTCCGCGCGGCGGGATGAGCACGACGGTGGAGGCTCGCTGGCCAGGAAACACGCGCTCGCGCAAATCGTAGACAACCCATTGCGGCTCGGTAATAATCTCACGGGTGTAACGGGTGCGGTTCGTCTAATACTTTGAGATTCCAGGCATGGCGGGAAATCCAGCCCGCAATATTCATGTGGCGGCCGGTTTTGGGCTGGCTGCCAAGGAGAAAAAACGATGAGTATTTCCCCGAATGTTCCCGAACCGGCGGGATATGAGCACAATATCTACGAAGCGACTCCTACTCCTCGCTGGATCATCGTGGCATTTGTCGCGGCTTTTGCCCTGTTGGGATACTTGCTGTACTCGGGCAACGCCGCGAAAACCAAGCTGGAGACCGACCTGGCGCAGGCCAATTCCAAATCGGCCATCCTTTCCGTGCAGATCGATCAAACCAATTCGCGCGTGGCGGACCTCAAGGGCCAGCTGGAAGTAACCACGCAGAAGCTCGGATTTACTCAGGCTGAACTGGCGCAGGCGCGCGCTCTGGCGCAAAACATTCGCCAGTCCCAAAAAGATTCTGACGACAAGCTCACCGCTCAAATCGGCCAGGTGAAGGAAGACACCGATGCTAAAATCGGGCAAGTAAGTACGGACCTGACCGGAGCGAAAGGCGACATCAGCTCCACCAAGCAGGATCTGGAAGCCACCAAGGCAAAACTCACCAGCACAGTTGGCGACCTGGGCGTGCAAAGCGGATTAATCGCGCGCAACCAGGAGGAACTCGATCAACTGAAGCGTTCCGGGGAACGCAATATCTTTGAGCTGCACCTTACAAGATCCAAAACGCCCACGCACGTCGGCCCGATTCAGGTGACACTCACAAAAACGGATCCCAAGAAATTCAAATACACTTTGACTGTGGTGGCCGACGACAAGACCATCGAGAAAAAAGACAAGACAGCCGACGAACCGGTGCAGTTCTACATTAAGGGCGCAACGCACCCCTACGAAATCGTAGTGTTCGACGTGACCAAGGACAAAGTGAACGGTTATCTTTCGACGCCCAAAGACACGGGCAGCGCGCGCAGTAACTAGCAGAGGCTCCATAGGTTGCGGAAAAAATCGCACAATGTCATTCCGAAGGGCAGGGTTTGCCCGAGGAATCTGCTGTTTGTTGTAATCTGAGAAGAAAAGCAGATCCCTCGCTTCGCTCGGGATGACAAAAAGTTCTTTTTTGCGGGCTGCTCAGCCTGTGGCTTTTGAATTTTCGATTATTTACTACGACTCGAAGCCCTTCAATATCGTAGCCATTTCGTGGAGACGCCGGTCCACGTGCGCGTACACCGAACCGGCCTCAAAAGCTCCCTTGGAATCGCGGCGCCCGGCCTTCACGCCCGTGAGAATTTCGATGCCCTGCTCCAGGGTAGATACTGGCAGAATGTGAAATTTTCCGGCTGCAACGGCTTCAATCACGTCGTCGCGCAGCATCAGGTCTTCAATATTTTCCGACGGGATCATCACGCCCTGCCGCCCCGTCAATCCGGTCTTCACGCGACAAACGTCGAAGAATCCCTCGATCTTTTGGTTCACTCCACCGATCGGCTGAATATCGCCTTGCTGGCTGACCGAGCCGGTGACGGCAATGTCCTGCCGAATGGGCAATCCGGAGAGCGCTGAAAGAAGCGCGTAAATTTCCGTGGAACTGGCGCTGTCTCCGTCGACCCCGCTGTAGGACTGCTCGAAACAAATGCTGGCCGCGAGCGAGAGAGGCTTATCCTGCGCGAACATGGTACGCAAATATCCGGCAATAATTTGCATGCCCTTGTCGTGAAAGCTTCCGCTCAGGTTGGATTCCCGCTCCACGTTGATCAGTCCGGTCTTGCCCAATGACGCTGAAGCCGTAATGCGAACGGGCTTTCCGAACGCATAGCCTCCAATTTCCAGAACGCTGAGGCCGTTGATTTGGCCCACGCGCTGACCGTCCGTTTCAATCAACAGCGTACCTTCTTCAATCATTTCGCGAATTTTGGTTTCGGTGAGGTTGTGCCGTTCGATGCGGGCTTCGCGGGCGCGGCGAACATGCAGCGCATTCACCAGCCCGGCGCCCTCCTGCCGCGCAATGTACGCAGATTCCCTGGCCAAATCCGCAAGCTCCGGAAATCGCGCCGTGACCTTGTTGCGGCGTCCCGCCAGGCGCACTCCGTATTCCAGCATGCTCGCCACGGCGGTGCGATCAAACGGCCCGATATGTTCCTGCTCGGAGAGCTGGCGCAGCCGGTCGCCGTAATGGCGCACCACCGCGTCGCTCATCACCATCTCTTCGTCGAATTCCACGCGCACTTTGAAAATCTTGCGGAAGTCTTCCTCGAATTCGTACAACACTTCGTACATGTGCCGGTCGCCAATTAAAATAAGTTTTACATCGATGTCGATGGGCTCGGGCTTTAGCGCCGAGGACCCGAACGGAAAAAACATTTCCAGCGGCTGAATCTCCAGCTTGGCGTGATTCAGCATCCGTTTGAGCGTGCGCCACACTCCCGCTTCGGTCAGCGCATCGTATGCGTACATCACCAGAAAGCCGCCGTCCGCGCGAAGGATCGACCCGGGACGCAAATCCATGAAATCCGAATTCCATCCGCCGCGCGAGTCGTAACTGCGCTGGATGGTGCCGAAAAGATTGGTGTAAGTTGGCGTGGTCTCAAAAATTACGGACGAGCGGTCTTCATCGGTGTGAGCAAGAAGAACGTTGACGCTGTACACGCGAAACGGATCGCGCTCAGTGGAAGCGGAACGCGGGCCGCCATCGGGCGGCGGCACTCCGCCAGGCTCTTCTTCGCCTTCGCGCTCCTTGAATGGATCGAGGTTGTCCAGAATGTTGTGGCGAACTTCCTCCAGATATTCCGCCACCAAATTACCTGAATATTTTTCCTTCAACTCCTCGATGAAACCGTCGACCAGCACGGAGGCGGCTTCCTGTTCGAGATAACTCAGCTCGCTGGCTAGTTCGCGGGAGAGCGTTAGCGTCTTGCGGTAAACGACTGTGAATTCCTGACGGAACTGTTCGTACTTGCGCTCCAAATCCTCGGCCACAATTGTTTCCAGCTTGCCTTCGTGCACCATTTTTGGAATGTCTTCGATCGGCACCATCTGCCCTTCGAGGACCGGGAAAATTTCCGGCAGCGCCACGGCGCCGACCTGCATGTGCCCAAGCGCGAACTGCTCGCGCGCGATGCGGTGCGTGAAATCGTCCATCAATTCTTTTTCGCGCACAGTGAAGCGGTCCACGATGCGCCCTTTTTGCCGCTGAAACGGCTCGCCCTCGAACACTTGCGGAATCCTGCGCCGCAGAAATTCGATGCCGCTCTGCATGTCCTTCTTGAAGCCGTTGGCTTGTCCGCGCGGCAGAGCCAGAAGCCTGGGGCGGTCGGGACTCTTGAAATTGTTGACGTAGCAGCGGTCCAGTGAAGCTTTCGCGGGCGGATGAATCTGATCGATCAAGTGCGTGATGGTGCCGCCGCGGCTGGTCCCCGCAAGCCCGCACACAAAAATATTGAATCCGGGAGCGTTCAGCTCAACGCCCATCTTCAGGGCGCGGAATGCGCGCTCCTGGCCAAGCAATTCCTTTACCGGCTCTGCTTCCGCCGTGGTGGCAAACGGAATCGTTGCCGGATCACAGCTCCAGCGAAGTTTTTCAGGAGGCAAGCCAGCGGGCAATGTCTTGAGTTCAATGGCCATCGTGGAATCTTCTCAAGTAGGACAGGCTTCAGCCTGTCTGCTTTCCGATTGAATATTTACAACGCCGGAGACAGGCTGAAGCCTGTCCTACCTGGTCCCAGGCGCGTTACTCTAGCACAGGCAGGATGGACCAGGCACAGTCACTGCAATACTAATTTCCACCATCTGCAAACATTCCAAAAAGCCTCTCCCAACCTTCGGATGCGTAGCGGAATCGGAAGGTCACGCTAGCGTGCCGGCGCTTTAGATCCGCGCTTCACCAAATTAATTCCCGAATATACATCCAGAATCCCCACTGCAGTGGCCACAACGATGGGTCCAAGCACGACTCCCAACACGCCGAACACAGCAATGCCGCCAAGCACGCTGATGAACACCAGCAATCCGTTGAGCGAGGCCCGCCCGCCCAGCAGCACGGGGCGCAAGATATTGTCAATCAAGGCGCCCAGCGCGCCGCAGATGACTACCAGCAGCAACGCGCGGCCCGTGTGCCCCGTCGAAAACAGCCAGATCGCAGCGGGAATCCAGACCGGCCACGCTCCCACCACCGGCAGCAGCGACAAAAATCCCATAACAGCGCCCCAAAAAATCGGCGAACCCAATCCCACTATGGCGAAGGCTCCGCCGCAGATAATTCCCTGCACGACCGCGATCACCACGCTTGTAGTGACGCTGGCGAAAATCAGCTCGCGCGCTTCCGACAGCATTCGCTCGTTCATGCTCTCTTCGAACGGCAAGATATGCCGGAAGCGATTCAAAATGTGATCGCCATCCCGCAGGAAATAAAAAAGTGCAAACAGCATGACAAATAATTCGAAGAGGAAAAGGATTATGTTGCGAATCACCGCGCCAAGTTCCGTGGCCATGTACTCTCCGGCGCGGCTGGCACCCTCGCGTATCAAACTCGGCAAATCCACAGTCACGCCTTGGGCGGCGATGCTGGAGGAAAGCCACCCCCAAGCGTTGCCGAGCCACCCGTAGCGTCCTTCCGCCATCGCGCCCTGCATATCCCGCGCCGCCGCGATCCCTTCACGGACAAACATTACGGCAAATAAAAGGACGGGAACGATCAGAATCAGGGTGACTCCCAAGGTGATCAGTACGGCCGATTGCGTGCTGCCCCACTTTTTCGCAAATCGATCATTCAAAGAATGGAAAATGACGCCGAACACAGCCGCCCAGCCGAGCGGCGTTAGAAACGGCAGAAAAACTCGAATCACGAAATAGGCAAGACACAACACCACGCCGTAGAACAGAGCGTTGCTGAAACGTTTGTCGGCATTTTGCGCCACGGTGGTTGCGAATCTCCCTCAGTGTCGAACGGTAGGGGCATCCGCCTCGGCGGACCGTGCCCCTGCGGCTGCAAGGCTCTCTCTTATAACTCAGGTGGGGACATTTTGGGGGAGTTCCTTGGAGAATTAAGTTCAGCTTCGCGCGCCAGGGGACATGTTAAAATGCACGCTGATCGTCTAGGAGTAATCTCATGAACGACGCTGCCACTTGCCCCCACACCCGCACCAAGCTGATCGCCAAGGATTCAGACGCGGAATATGTGGAGTGCCTGGACTGCGGAGCCATCGTGGAATCCAGCGAGATGCCGGAACCATCGGCCGGCTTCAATGAATCGCTCTCCGACGCATAGTTGCGATCACGCCGACCCAATCGGAAAAAGCTTTAACACAGAGAACACAGAGGCCACAGAGAAAAGCGGGAGAGGACAAGCAAGGGTCGAGAGGCACTTCACGAATCACGAATTACAGGTCACGAATCACGGCTACTGAAGTCCTAGTATCCCGATAATGCGCACAACATCCGCGGCGGAAACATCGTAGAGCGGGCGCTCGTCTTCCTGCTCGAGCTGTTCCCGCAGATAGTAGGCAGCCACGTAACTGGCTTCGCGATCCGAAATATCGCGCCCGGCTTTGTCTTTAAATTGAACGATTCCAGGATGCGCGAGGCCCACAACCGATCCCTTGCCGTCCACCAGGAACTTGGTGTCCACCGTGTCACTGTGGCGCGTGGCTATGCCATTCCACAAATGCGAAAACCGGCAATGATAGGTCCGGTCGGTGAGCCGCGAGGTCACGTCAAATTCCCCGACAAATTGGTTCATCGCGCCGGCATTTGAAATTCCAATTCCCGTGTTCATGATTCTACTTTCCGTGGCCGACGGGTACAGGCTCGGCGTGCGCAAAACTTCCAGCCGCTGCGGCGATGCCTGCGCCCACGGGCAGCTTCATGCCCTGATCGAGCAAGACCCTTTCCAGCGAATCGAGGAACAAAAGCACGTTTGCACGCTGGGAGGAGTAACCCATCAGACCGATGCGCCAGGTTGTGGTCTTGATATCCCCCAGGCCGCCGGAAATTTCGATATTGAATTCGTTCAGCAGGCGACTGCGCACTTTTACGCCATCGATGCCGGCGGGAATCCACACACATGTTACGGTCGGCAGGCGGTCCTCCGGATTTTCGACGAACATGCGGATGCCCATCGCTTCCAGGCCTGCGATGAGTGCGGCCTGATTTTGCCGGTGGCGCTCCCAGCTTGCCTCCAGCCCTTCCTCCAGAACGATGCGCAATGCTTCATGCAACGCGTAAATCAGGGGGATAGGCGGCGTGTGGTGATAGGTGCGTTCCTTGCCCCAATAATTCATGACGGTGGTGAGGTCGAAATACCAGCTCTGAATCTTTGACTTCCGATTGCGCAACAGTTCCTCGACACGCGCGTTTACCGTAATGGGTGACATGCCCGGAGGCGCGCTGATGGCCTTCTGCGTCCCGCTGAAGCAGACATCGATGCGCTGCCCGTCCACGTCCAGCGGCACGCCGGCGAGCGTGGCCACGCTGTCCACCACCAGCAGGGCGCCCAGTTCATCGGCAACCTTGCGAAATGGCTCCAGCTTCGATACCACGCCTGTCGAGGTTTCCCCGTGCGTGAGGCCCACAAACTTGATCTTGCGGCCTTGTCCAGCGCGGCGAACGTCATCCGGGTCCACGACACGGCCAAGCGGCGCGGGAACGCGATGTATCTTGGCGCCTGTGCGATCGGCGATTTCCGCCATGCGCCCGGAGAATGTGCCGTTCACGCACACAATGGCTTCGTCGCCGGGCTCAAGAAGATTGACCACGGCCGTTTCGATGCCGCCCGATCCTGAAGCGGAAATCGGAAAGGTGGTGTGGTTCTGCGTTTGGAAAACGCGGCGCAACAGATCCTGAACGCCGCCCATAAATTCGATAAACCACGGATCGACATGCCCCACAATCGGCGTGGCCAGCGCGCGGTACACTCGCGGACTGATACAAGATGGGCCAGGCGTAAGCATCAGCCTTGTGGGCGGTCGTAATTCGTCCATCGGATTCAACATGGAATCAAACCTCAGCTTTCAAGCGGTTTTCTCGCCAATATATCCTGGAATGCGCCATATGATTTGTGCACGGACTATCGAAAAGTGCTTGGAGGAGCAATCCATTGCCCCGATTGCGTTCCGGGGCATTTCTTTCCAATAAACTCCGGACCAGCATATAGTTTGCGCGATTCCCAGCCCTGGCGCAACCGCCAAAATGGCTGTGTCTCAACAATTATCAGCTGCTTCGCCGCACTCCATCGAACGCACAAATTCGCGCTCCTCATCCTCCGCCTTTCTCCTCTTTTCTCTGTGTCCTCTGTGTTAAAAGTTTTTCGCCCTTCCTGCGGAAATTCAAAATCATTCAACACAGAGGACACAGAGAAAAGAGGAGAAAACCAAATCCTGGCGGCCATGGTTCCCAGGCAATCCGCGGAAGCGCGCACATTCTGCAAGCACGGTCGGTGCCTGCTGTGCTATCTTCGCGTGGCACCGGAGGAAAGCGCATCGATGGCGGAAAAATTGGTTTTGGTTGGCGTAATACCCGAAATTGTGGTGATTAATTCCGACGAGCAGGTGGTCTGGCTGTCTGACACCGGCAATCTCAAGATCCAATTCGATCCCAACCGCTGCCCATTTCAATCCAATGTCTTCCAGGCGCCTCCAGGCCGACAGCTGCAAAGCGGACCGCCGCGCCCGGGTACAAATCCCGGCGCTTACAAATACCGCCTTTGGCTGAACGACCAGCCCGTCGGCAACGGCGAAGTCATTTTGAGGGAAAAGTAAGGCTAGTTCCCGGCTGCCCCGGCTCGGCTGGCATCGATTGAATTGGCCAATCCCCGGCGAACTGGAGCGAGCAGCACAGCAGGAACCGGTTTCTCGGGTGAAAGAGCTACATTCGACGACCTGACCGGAAACTCGTTCCGGCGATCCAGCCGCAGCCCTGCCTCCCGCACAAGTTCCTCGGAAATAATGGGGTCGTCCGAAGACTCTACCCCCCAGAACCTCAGTCGTTCTTCCTGTTTTTGAAGGAATTGCAGCGATTCCTCCAGTTTGCGCATTGCGCGGTCAAACGTGGAGGCCAGGAAAAATACAGGCAGAACCCATTCTTTGCGGGCAAATAGCGCCCGGACGCGCACGCAGTACTTGCCATTGCGATTCACTTCGATCGAGCATTGATACTCATTGCGACGATTCATCTTGTCCTGCATGACCCACCTCACTCACTTGACTTCCGCCGTTTGAGGAAACTGCACCTTGAATTTGAACTTCAGCGCCCGATTGTGCGTACTGTCGAAATTCTCTAAGGAAAATCAAATGTCGAAAATCTTGAGACCAACCTAAATTAGGGGCAACGGGCCTTGGGAAGGCGGCAGGTTCTGAACCTTGAACCACTGGCGAAGGGGTCAAGTCTGCCAACACAACTATGCTAGCTCAGGGGAATTGGGAAAGCAAGTTCCGTAAGACAACCAGTAACTAATGTATTTTCTTAATCTTACGACTCATGCAGGGTTAGTCATGCGCTTCAAGGTGTCGGCATTGAACTGAATCTTGCCGTCCTTCTGCAGGCGCGCTTTCAGTCCAGCCCGGAACAATTCGTATGCAGTTTGCCGCTTCTCCTGCAAAACCTGCGTTTCGACCTTGCTCTTCTGCTTGTCGAAGTCATCCTGATTGACGGGATCGTGCTGCGCCACACGATAGACGACCCAATTTTGTCCGAGAGGCAGTGGATCGCCGCTCTGTCCTACCGTCTGTGTAAACGCGGCGGAAAATTGCTTGGCGCTGCCAACGTCGGGAATCGAGCCCGTCCTGGCGACGGGATCCGAAGTCTTGACTTCAAGTCCAAGGGCTTTTGCGGCAGCCGAAAAACTCTCACCAGACTTGGTGCGCTTGGCGAGATCTTCCGCGCGGGTTTTCGCAAGTTCCACTGCCTTTTCGTGGCGGTAGTCCCCTGCCACACGATCATGAACCTCCGCCAGAGTCGCTGCGTGCGATTGTTGAATATCCTTCACGGATATAACGACATACCCTGCATCGGTATGAATCGGAGCGCCTACATCCCCAGCGCGTTGGTGGAAAATGATATCCATCAGTCCAGGTGCGTTACCAATCTCCGGTAAGGGCTGTGTGGCTTCCACCAGTTTTGCTTCCCCGGTGGACATATTGAATTTCTTGGCCAAGTCATCCAGCGGTATGCGGCCGCTGCGGCGGATTTCGTCTGCAATCTGGGTGGAAATAGTTTCTCCCAGCTGCTCGGCCTTTTCCGTCTGCAACTGATTGATAATGGTGGCTTTGACTTCGTCCAGTGTCTGCGTGCGCGCGGTCTCGCGGTCAATTACCTGAATGATGTGGAAGCCGTATTGAGTCTTCACCAGGTCTGAAATCGATCCCTTGGGAAGGCTGAACGCGGCCGCCTCGAATTCGGGAACGGTTTGCCCGCGAACGATCCAGCCCAGGTCGCCGCCCTTATCCTTGGTGGTGTCCTCGGAGTTTTGCTTGGCCAGATCGGCGAAATTCCCGCCATGCTTTGCTTTGTCGAGGACGGCTTCGGCCTTCTTCTTGATTTCGGCAGCCTCGGCGTCCGTCATGCCCACTGTTTTGAATAGAATGTGAGCGACGTGCGCGCGATCTTCCAGTTTGTATTGATCGATATGGCTTTGGTAATAAACCTTCTCTTCGTCGTCGGTAATTGGGGAGCGCTGTCGAAGCTGCGCCAGGCTCAGCATTGCGTAGTCCACGGTCCGGCGTTCGGGCACGACGTACTGCGCCTTATTCTTGTCGAAGTAGGCTGCAATGTCGGGCTCGGACGCTTCCACCTTGGCCTGCAGGTCCGCCGGCTTGATCAGCACGTAGTCGAGCTTAATCTTTTCATTTTCGCGGCGGAATTCTTCGCGCACGTCATCGTCGCTGGCCGTGATGCCATCGGTCACAATCTGCTGGAACTTCTGCTGCAGCAGGGCATTTTTTACTTCTGCTTCGAACTCCGGCACGCTCATCTGAAAGCGCGCCTGAACTTCCGCGCTATAGCGGTCCATGCCGATAAAGGTGTCGCCGGTAAACGCGGTGGGTACGAGCTTCTTCAGGAAGTCGGCATGCTCTTCGTCCGAGACGGTCAGGCCCATGCGGTCGGCTTCCATGGACAGCATCTTCTCATCGACCAACTGGTCGAGCGCCTGCTGCGTGTAGATGGACACGAGGGCTGGAGGTATCTGGCTGCCGCGCGTGCTCTTGGCCAATTGATTCTGGACATCGACGACGGTGATGGTCTGGTCGCCCACTTTTGCGACAGACTCCGCGGCATCTATATCGTTGGTGCCCTGCGGCACGAGGTACAGCAACATGCCGATCCCCAGAATCCCCACAATGATTCCGAGCAAGATGCGCACGCCTATTTTCTTTTCACGAAGAGCGTCCCACACGGCCGAAATTCCTCCCGCGCAGCCCTATGCTCATTCCCCGTGTTTCAGGAATGTACGCAGCAGCCGCACACATGACGAAGCACGCATTATAGTGGAGCCGAGCACAAACACTCAATCTCTAATCTTGACGGGCCATGCTTACTCGATTTGCTTCACGAATAGTTCAACTGCGGAAAGCCCGGAAAAGACTTTTAACACTGAGGACACAGAGAACGGCT
Source organism: uncultured Acidobacteriota bacterium (assembly GCA_963825365.1). Taxonomy (GTDB): domain Bacteria; phylum Acidobacteriota; class Terriglobia; order Acidiferrales; family UBA7541; genus Palsa-360. The sequence goes on from CAWGSV010000021.1 coordinate 50,963, forward strand.
AGGAGAAAATCGGAGAAGCAAGCGGCACGGGGAGCAGTGATTGCGGAATAGGAATTAAGATAAAATATGACCCAAAAATAGAGGCCTGTCACCTCTGGTCTTCTCAAATGCCTTCTCTGTATTCTCTGTGTTAAGTTTTTTCCGGTTAAATCGCACCTCACGGAATCGTTTGCGCTTCACACTTTCAATACCACTCCACCACATCTACTCGTGATTAAGATTACGAACATGGGGCGGCGGGTGGCACAGCCTTTGCTCAGTTTTGATTTTCGGGTGCCGCACCCTTGCGATCTTCAAGGGTGCGGTTTTTCCGATCCTCGCCTCGTAACTCCTGCTGGCTGAACGAGATTCCACTATTCGTCACGCACGCCGCATTCCGAGCGGCAGAAAAACCGCACCCTTCACAAGAACGGTGAAGAGTGCGGCACCCGGCCTTTTTCGAACAATAATCCAGATTTCCTTCGGCAGATCAAGCAACTAGCAAGGCTTTCGGGTCCTACTTGGCGATCACCAGAAGCTTCAGCGCGGCTTGACGCGGACGCCGAGTGCCTTGCTCCCAGCTGCGGACTGCATTTGTGCTCACGTTAAGGAATCTGGCGAAAAGAGGCTGGCTGGCCTGCAGCGCCAGACGGATGCGGCGAATCTCCCGGGGAGAGATTGCCTTTGGCCGCGAGGGAATGGTCGTGACGCGAAGATTCACCGCTTCTCCCCGCTCGTAGGCGGCTACATCCCGAAGAGCTTCCTTCATGTCCTCAAAAATATTCACTTTGATCCTTTTCGCCATGTTCAACCTCCCGCGACTTTTTTGATTTGCGCAACCCAGTCCCGCATCAGCCCGCGCTGCTCATTATTGAATAGGCGCGTATTCCTTGCTGTAGCTATTCCGCGAGTTGGTAAGCGTAAATCCACCGTCTGGCCGGGCTGACAACTTGATGTAGTTCGCAGGCGACTCGTTGGGCACGCCTGAATCCTTTGTGCCTTCTACACCGAGGTTGGCCAGAAACTGTTCCGGCGAATTCCGTTTGGCGGCTTCTACGCCGTAGTGCAATTGCCAGAGATCCTGCAAACCGGGAGAGCTTTTCAGCGTTGCGAAAGTTGGAAGTTCTGCTCCCTTATTCGCGCCGTTGTTCATGACCGCGACTCGCGGATGCATGGCGTGGACCAGCATGGGCAGGCTGGAAGTCTCCTTGCCATGGTGGGAGACAACGTAGACATCGACAGAGCCGAGCAGATTGTTCGGGCAGGCCAGGTCGTGCTCTTTATTCCAGGTCAAATCTCCAAAATCAGCCATTCGGAATTTGCCAAGGGAAATAATCATTCCAACCGACTGCTTATTCTCGCCGCCCACCATGGGATCCTTGACCTCATCTTTGGGTTGAAATACGGCGCAGGAAGGGTTGGGCGCTCCTGCCCCCGGCAGAGGCTCTGAAATCGTTTGAGCTGCAGCAGAGATAATTTGCACGTCGATCCCATCGATGGGAATTTTGCCACCGGGTTTTGCCAGAACGTGCTTGCCCTTATCGCGCACGGTGAGATAGGCCGCGTAATATTGCGGGACGTTTACCAAGGGATCGTGGGTGGGGCCATGATCGACAAAGTTCCGAATGGGAATCCGTGAGGCCAGTTCGGGGACACCTCCGGCATGATCGACGTGATAATGCGTGAGCACCAGAAAGTCAATCCGCGCGATTCCTGCCAATTTCGCAACGGCCATAATTCGATCGGCGTCGCGCGCCCCCGGCCAGCCCGCATCGATCAATAACGATTGTCCCGATGGCGAAACCAGCAGCGTGGACTGTCCGCCTTCCACATCGATGAAATAAACTTCCAGTGTCTTGCGGGATTGCGCCCCGGTTGCAGGACAGATCAAAGCCATCAGGGCAGCTATTAGAAATAATTGCGATTTACGCATTCTTATGTCCTTCGACGGGAGAAACGCCCCTTGGAAACGCTTTGTCCTAGTGTGGACCCTTTCGGGTCATGTAGAAAGCGGGGCACGTCCCCAATCTTCGACCTACGGAACAATGTCGTATTCCTGAACTACTGCATCCGTGGATCCATGGTGGTTTACCGCGATGAACAGGTGGTTCATCGAGGGAACTAGGAATCCCGTGATTGAGTGAAACGCGGTGGGAACCTGACCAAGGATGTCGTAGCGGTCTCCTTCCTCGTCTTTTTGCCACACTTTTAGAAATGGAGTCCCAATCAAATAAAGGCGGCGAGTTTTGGCATCGTAAACGGCATCGTCATAATCTCCCTGGCAAGGGAGCGACATGACCAATTTCCCGGTTTCGGTGTCGATCACAAGAACCGTTCCGGGGTCGCGTGCGTGAACGAAGAGGCGGTGGTCAGGCTCATCCAGAGCCATCGACCCAAAGTTTTTACCCTGCTGAGCGAAGGACCAGGTGGCAATCACGGCCCGCTTTGCGCGATCCACGACGGCGATTTCGCCCTTGAAGTACACATTGACAAACATGCGCGGGCTTTTTTCTTCCATGCGGATCGATTCGATGCGGTCGCCATCAATCTTGATATCGCCCAATTTCTTGTCCGTTGTGGTATCCACCACGCTGATGGATGTGAAATCTTCCTTGGCACGTCGGCCGCCGTTTCCAACGTAAAACAATTTGCTGGCGGGATCGTAGGCGCTGACGTCGGCATGGGCCCCCATGGGAATCGTTCCCAGGAGCTTGAACGTGGTTCCGTCAAAGATCTCCACCTGATTAGGGCCACCATCATCCACGACATAGAGTTTCTTCAACTCTGAGTTGTACCCCATCGAGTGCGGCGCTTTGGCTCCAGCGATCTTTCCAATCAATTTGTTGGTGTGCAGATCGATCACCATAATCGCCGAATTGTCCTCAGCGGCCAGGAAGAGCCTTTGCCCGGCAGAGTCCAGCGCGAAGTGATCGAAATCGCCGTCCTTTAGCCCGGGCAAGGGAATCGTCTGTGCCAGCTTCAGCGGGCCAGGGACCTGGGCAATCGCCTGAATCGCGAACAAACCCACCACAGCTAAACACTGCGAAAGCAAACAGAGTTTCTTTGACATCGGCTTCCCTCCAGAGCCAGGGCGCGGCGGTGTTTCATCGCAGAATAATCCCCATGGCATCGTGACTGAACTTCTTAGAACATCGTTCAATGAATGGCTGGAGTCTATTCGAAATCTCGCTGGTCTAGCAACTATTTCCGCATGCAAAGGTCGCATTCATTTCCCTCGCCGTGTTAATCTATGGTTGTATTTTTGAGGGTACTGAATGAGCAACCAGACGCAACCGTCATCGGAAGGCAAGAGTTTGATTCGCGTGCGGCCGCGCGGTTTTTGCGCGGGAGTGGTGCGCGCCGTGGACATCGTGGAGTTGGCCCTGCAAGCCTACGGGCCGCCCGTGTATGTGCATCACGAAATCGTGCACAACCGCTACGTGGTGGAGCAACTTCGCCAAAGCGGCGCGATCTTCGTTGAGACCGTGGAGGAAGTCCCGCTGGGCTCAGTGCTGGTGTTCAGCGCGCATGGCGTGCCGCCAACCACGCGCGAAGAAGCGCGCTTGCGTGAGTTGCGCGTGATTGACGCCACTTGCCCGCTAGTAACCAAGGTGCACCTTGAAGCACTGAAATTCGCGCGCGAGAATCGCACAATTATTTTGATCGGACACCGCGATCACCAGGAAATCGTGGGAACTTCGGGAGAAGCTCCCGAGCAAACGGTGGTAGTGGATAGCGTCGAGGCGGTGAATGCGCTGGAAGTAAAGGACGCCAATCGCCTGTCGTTTCTTACGCAAACCACGCTGAGCCTGTACGACACTCAGGAAATTGTGGCTCGCTTGCGCGAGCGCTTTCCGACGATTGAGGGCCCCGCCTCGGACGATATCTGCTACGCGACGCAGAATCGGCAGGAAGCCGTGGAACAACTGGCGCGCGAGGTGGAACTGATCCTTGTGGTTGGCTCGCCCAACAGTTCCAACTCAAACCGCCTGGTGGAAGTCGCCAAGCGTTCCGGAGTGGTCGCGGAATTGATCGACTCCGCAAAAGATATCGATCCGAAATGGCTGGAAGGAATTAGCCGCGTGGGGCTGACTGCCGGGGCATCGGCACCGGAAATTCTGGTCGAGCAGGTGAGCCAGCGACTGGCCGGATTGGGCTACACAAATCAGCGCGATCTCGATCTGATCCGCGAAGATGTGCGCTTTACGTTGCCGGCCGAGTTGACGACTATCGCGCCGGCTTCGAATTAGAAATAGCGGAAGCGCCGGCTAGCAAGTACAGATACAGCGGATCGTCAATCAGGGGAGCTGGTCTCCAAGTTCAGGAGAGCTACTTTGGCGGTCAAGATCACCCGTCAGCTGAAGAATATTGTTCTGCTAGGCTCGGCCACGAGCGCGGCTGCCCTGCGCCCGGGGCTTGAACGCACGCCTGCCGCGTTGCGCGCCGCCGGCATCGCCGATCGATTGAAGGCCGATGGATTTCACGTCATCGACCACGGCGACACGGCCACCTACGTTTCGCAACCGGACGAAGAACATCCTCGAGCCAGAAACACTGACGCGATTCTCAAGTCGCTGAACGATTTGCGCCCACGCGTGGAAGTCGCGGTGAAGACCGGCGCACTTCCGCTCATCCTTTCCGGCGATTGCATTTCCGTGCTGGCGGTGATTGCCGGGGCCCGCCGCTATTATCGCAACGTCAGCCTGATTTATGTGGACCGCGATGCCGATCTGAATGTGCCGGCAACGTCTCCGTCGGGTTGCGTGGATGGCATGAGTGATCTCGCAAGTCATCGGGCGCGGCGCGCCGGAATTGGTGCGCTTCTGGGGCGAGCCGCCGCTCGTCCGCGAACCAGACGTCGCCTTGTTCGGATTTGATCGCCTGGACCCGCCAGAAGAACAATATTTGGTGACATCGCCCCTGCGTCGACATCCCGCGTTGGAAGTATCGACCGTCGGCGCTGCTGCAGCCGCTCGCCTGGCGCTGGAACGCGTGCACGCCGCAAAGCAGGATTTCGTCCTCCACTTCGATGTGGACGTGATCAATGGCGAAGAGTTCCCCTGGACGAATATGCCCGGCAGCAGGCGGGCTCAGTTTGCAGGAAGTCCGCGATGCCCTTCGCGTATTTGTCGGCCAGCCGAATCTGGCCGCCTTGGTAGTAGCCGGCTATAACCCGGACCTGGATACCGATGGTCAAGGCGCGCGGAAGCTGATCGATTTGCTGGCGGACGCGCTTTCGGCGCGGCTGGAAGTATTGTCAAGTGCCGCCGCCGCGGGGGCTGCGGATGCTGCGTCCGATGTAACTTCCGCCAAGCCCAAACACGATAACGCCTCTTCCTCGGAATCGCTGAATGAAGCCGAACCTGATTCAACTACTTCCTGAGTGCGGACCGCCTTGCGTGCCGTAAAGTTTACGCCGATAAATGATTGAGCAGTTGCGTGCGCATACAGGATGCGCTACCGTTTTAGTACGTTGCGGAGGATTTTCACATTGACCGGCAAATACAAGGCACTGGCAATCGCGTTGCTACTGATTCTTGCGGGTGCGGGACTAGCGCAGCTCCGTCCCGCGTTTGGCGCGGATGCGGGTGCGCAAGGCTCGCAGATGCCGATGGACATGTCGGGGCCGACCGATTTGGGGATTCCCTCTTACCATGCCTATGCGCTGAAGCCGCCGTTTCCGGCCACGCTTGATCCTAAAAAATTTCCCGATGCGCTGAACCAGAATGTGTATGCGCTGGCCGCCAAGATCAGGCCCGTTTTGTACCAGCAGCCCTGCTACTGCTATTGCGACCGACATGAGGGGCACAAGAGTTTGCTGGATTGCTTCGTGGGCACGCACGGCTCGGAGTGCGATGTTTGCCAGAAGGAAGCGGTGCTTTCCTACCAGCTCACGCAAAATGGAAAAACTCCCATGCAGATTCGCGCGGCGATTATTCGAGGCGATTGGCGCTCGGTGAATTTGAATCCTTACATTGCCGCCGCGAGTTCCCGCTAATTTTCAATTTCCTGCAATATCTCAGTAAAGGAATGGCGGATTTAGTAGGACAGGCTTTTTACCCTGAGCTCCTTGAAGGGCTGCCTGTCTGCTTTTAGTTTCCACCACACTGGGCGTTTCACTTCATAATCAAAAACAGACAGGCTGAAGCCTGTCCTACTAAATGCCCGACCTTGAACAAACTCACTTGGACGCTGCGGCTCGCGGATCGCTGAAAGAACTGGCGCTTTTCTTTCTGCGCCTTGGCGTCACGGCGTTTGGCGGGCCTGCGGCGCATATCGCCATTATGGAAGACGAGTTGGTTCGCCGCCGCAAATGGCTTTCGCGCGAAAAATTTCTGGACCTGCTCGGCGCAAGCAGCCTGATTCCTGGTCCCAGCTCCAGCGAACTGGCCATTCACATCGGCTATTTGCGCGCTGGATGGGCGGGACTGCTGATCGGCGGCACATGCTTTATTTTTCCGGCGGCGATTCTGGTGGGAATCATCGCCTGGGCGTACGTGCGTTTTGGACATTTGCCCGCCGTCGCGGGACTGCTGTATGGCGTCAAGCCGGTGGTGATTGCCGTGATATTGCAAGCGCTGTGGGGACTTGGCCGCACGGCGGTCAAGAGTTGGCCGTTAGCGATCGCGGGCGCGGCTTGCGTTTTGCTCAGTGTTGCCCACGCAAATGTTCTTCTCATTTTGTTTGGAACAGGCGCGATGCTTGCAGGGATGCATGCGCTGACCAGGAATCGCGATGGGGACAAGAAAACAGCAACTGCGCTGACTCTTCTTTCCGTTTGGCGAGGAGCGCGCCCAACCTTCGTGCGAATTTTTCCGTGGGCGGGAGCGACGGGCGCGGTCGCGGTGATTCCGGAGATGTGGCCGCTGTTTCTGGTATTCCTGAGGATCGGCTCAATTGTTTTTGGCAGCGGATATGTCCTGCTAGCTTTTCTGCGGGCAGATCTGGTGGTGCATCGCGCCTGGGTGACGGACGCGCAACTGGTGGACGCTGTCGCTATCGGACAGGTGACACCGGGACCTGTGTTCACCACAGCCACTTTTTTGGGTTACCTGTTGCGCGGACCAGTTGGCGCGCTGGTGGCCACGATTGGAATTTTTCTTCCCGCATTTATCCTGGTGGCCGTCAGCGGGCCTTTGATCCCGCTGATTCGGCGTTCGGCAACTGCTGGCGCATTTCTGGACGGTGTGAATGTGGCATCGCTGGGGTTGATGGCCGCCGTCAGCTACGATTTGGGTCGTTCAGCTATTGTAGATTTGCTGACCATTGGGATTGCGATTGCCAGCGCGGTTTTATTGTTTCGCTTTCGTATCAATTCGGCGTGGCTGGTGCTCGGCGGCGCTGCCATTGGAATTGCTGCTCAGTTGATTCGTGGCGGTTAGGATTGTTGCCCCGACAAAACGTCCGGCTGCCTGGGCTTGATCCAGAAATCGATTCCCAGCCAGAAGCTGTAGGCATGCCGCACAAATAATAGGGACAAGCAGATAGCAAAAGCGATCCAGATCGTAATCTTGGAATTGGTGGAGAGCGTTGTGAAATCCGGAAACAGCAGCGACAAGAGAAAAATCGTGACGACAACCGCAGTGGTGGCCGCGTAGTTGATGATCATTGCTCCGAGGTAATATCCCTGCTCGGGAAAATACGACAGCCCGCATTCCGGGCAGCGCGATTTCATGCGGAAGACGCCGCGGAATAATCCGCCACGCCCGCAGTTCGGACAACGCCAGTGCGCGGCACGACGAGCGATCAGTTTGAGCGGTGGTCGTAGCATGATTTTCGTGGCCCGAGGTAAGTGTTACACAGCAACGGCCGCGGATCATTGAAATTCGTGAAGAGGGAAAACTTGGGATCTGTCACAGTCTGGTTATGCGGGCGGCTTGCAAGCCAAACAAATTACCGAAACAGTTTTCTGAGCATATCTTTCCCTTCCCCTTGTGTGAGAAATTTCTTCTGCATGAGCGTCATAATCAGGTCGCTTAACACGACATTGTGCAAAGTTTGGGTTCTCTCGGCGGGAGCCATTTCGGAAGTATATTGCGAGGTCGTTCCTTCGTTCGCTTCCTCTTGAGCGGGTTGGCCGCTGATTTCCAGCAACCACTTCTGGAAAAGCCGCACTTGTTTCGGTTGAGCAGATACGAACACAAGACCCATGCCCATTCCAATCGTGGAATAAACAACCTTGACGTTGCCTTCGAAGCTTTCATTTTCCCGAAGAATTCGTACCTTTGCGTCCGTCCCCACGGGAAAGGGGCTGAGGGTATCGACGTAACAGCCGCCAAAGCTCAAATCGCTTGTTCTCCCAATTGTCTTTGTGCCACTTTTGGTTTCGATCACTTCCACCGTGGCCGTAAACGGAAATCGCAGATTGCGGCGACGCTCAGCAGGGTTGGACGAGGCGGGGTTCATGGACTCTACTTGCTTGTCGGAAGACATAAATAGACCCCTTGTAAATGCCTCAATTTTTCATCACTGCAAACGTAGAGCGGCGCACTATAGGAAGGCTCTATTGATATAGACTCAGGCAGAAGCCAAGGCTAGGCAAGCCATTACTGGCTGAGTGTCGTCTAGTATGCACCTGATTGGTCCCCCGTCTTTGCGGAGCTCGGATGGCCTTTGCTTTGGGCATGGACATGAGGCGAGCGTCACCGCAAATGAGGCCTTCCAGCCTTCCGTTTTAGAAACTTGGCGTCCAAATACCATTGCCCCGTTCCAGTACATGAATCTACGATGGATTCAGGACTTTCGCGGCATTCCTCCGCATTGCTATTCCAGGATTGGCGAGGTACCAACCGGTGCACAACAGCAATCCAGATCCAAGTCAGCAGCCACAGGAACTCGACAAGCTTCAGCGCAAAGAGAATGAAATTTGGCGCCTGGCGATTACCATGCTGGTCGTCCTCGCCGTTGGAGTCGCGGTTCTGTCTAAACAGGCGCTTCAAGCGAACCCCTGGCATCTGGAATCGCTGCCGATCGGCGCGGGAGTTCTGATCGCCCTTTTTGGCGTCTACATCTGGAAAAAGAAGCGCGAGATCGACGAATTGCGCGGGTATGTCCGCGGTTTTCAGAAGCTCCAGGATTCGCCTCCCAGCGCGGAACAATTGGAAAGGCTGGCGGAAGTCATCGCCAATTCGAGGCAAGGCTACCGAGACTTAATCGATAGCCTTGATCATTTGGTATTCACGACTTCGCTGGATGGCGAAATCCGCACGGTTAACCAGCGCATCTCCCAGTTTTTCGAATTGCCCTATGCGGAAATGGTTGGCCATCGCATGGACGAGTTTTTCGATGAGCCCCGCTTGGGAAGCCTGAAGGATTCCATCGCATGGTTCGAGCAGAAAAGGAACTGGACTGGCACGGTGCGGGCGCGCCTCAGGAAAAACGGCGCCATCTACTATTTCGATTGCGTTTTGCAGGCCATCGTAAAGGACGGCAAAGTGGTTGGGGCCAGCGGCCTGGCGCGGGACATTACCGCGCAGCGGGAGAATGAGACGCGCTTTACCGAACTGTTTGAAACGCTTCAGGAGGGCGTCTACTTTTGCGATCCGCAAGGAAAATTGCTGGACGTCAATCCGGCCATGGTTCGCATGTTGGGATATTCCCATCGGGACGAACTCATCGGAACCACCATTGGCAATCTATATTTTGAAAGGCCTACGGATCTGTTCCCAGTGCGCCAGGGGTCTCATTCCTCCGCGTCCGTAACACGCGAAATCACTTTGCGGCGGAAGGATGGTACGCCGGTGATTTGCATCGACAATTCCAACACCATTGGAGATCCCGGCGGACATATGGTGCGCCATCAGGGAACCCTGGTGGATATCACGGTGCGCAAACAATCGGAGCTGGAACTGCAAAAAGCAAAGGAGGCGGCCGAATCCGCCAACCGCGCCAAAAGCGCCTTCCTCGCGCATATCAGCCATGAAATTCGGACGCCAATGAACGCGGTTATCGGAATGACCGAGCTGGCCTTGGACACGGAGCTTAGCCAGGAACAAAGGGAGTATCTGACCATGGTCCGCGATTCGGGCAAGTCCCTGCAGACGCTGCTCAATGACGTTCTGGATTTTTCAAAAATTGAAGCAGGAAAGCTGGATCTCGATCGTACCGAATTTTCCCTTCGCAAAGGCATCAAGGACATGCTGAAACTTGCGGGCGTGCGCGCCAAGCAGAAGGGATTGCATATTTCCAGCCACATCGCGCCGGAAGCGCCGCAAGCGCTGATAGGCGACCCGGGGCGGCTGCGCCAAATCGTTTCCAATTTGATCGACAATGCAATCAAGTTTACCGAGCGGGGTCAGGTGGTTCTGCGAATCGAAAAAGATTCCCAGTCCGAACAGGAAGTGTGCCTGCACTTCTCGGTCACGGACTCGGGGATAGGAATTCCGCAAGACAAGCAGCAACTTATTTTTGAAGCGTTCGCGCAAGCCGATGGTTCCACGACTCGAAAATACGGAGGAACTGGGCTGGGCCTTTCGATTTCATCGCGCCTGGTGCAAATGATGGGAGGAAAGATCTGGGTTGAAAGCGAAGTGGACCGGGGCAGCGTGTTCCATTTTACCGCCCGATTCGGCCTGCAAAAACAAGAAAAAGGGGATTGGGGGAGAAGCCATTCGCGCGTCGATTCGCGTTCTTCGCCACAATCTGCCCGCAACGGCTGGCGGGAATTGCAGGTTCTTGTGGTCGAGGACAACCCAATCAACCAAATCCTTGCAGAGCGCCTCGTTCGCAAGCGTGGATATGACGTATTCATTGCGAACAATGGACGCGAAGCTCTCGCGGCACTGGAAGACCGCAAATTTGATTTGATCTTGATGGACATTCAAATGCCCGAAATGAGTGGAATTGAAGTGACCGAGGCCATCCGGGGAAAGGAAAAAGACACCGGGAAGCACATTCCAATTATCGCCATGACAGCCTCCGCCTTGAACGAGGATAGGGAGCGCTGCCTCGCGGCTGGAATGGACGCCTACTTGACCAAACCAATTGATAGAGAAGCGCTCTTTAATACCCTCGACGAACTGGCAGACGATTCCGAAGAAACTAATCGAAGCGATTCACGCGCCAAATCTCACGATCCTGTATTTGATTTATCCGCGGCTCTTGACGCGCTTGAAGGCGATTCCAATCTTCTGGGCGAAATCGTGGAGATTTCACTGCGACAATTCCCCAAGCACATGGAAAACATTCGAGCGGGAGTTTCAGGGCAAGATCCGAAGGCACTCGAACACGCGGCGCACGCCCTGAAAGGCTCGGCTGCAAACTTGCTGGCAAGAAGCGTCATGGAAGCTGCTGCCCGGATCGAGGAAATCGGCAGGGCCGGTTCCACCTCAGTGCCCAAGGAAGACCTGGCATCGTTGGAAAATGAGCTTGCCAAGCTTCAAACTGCATTGGGCGAATTTGAGAAGGATTACGCGCGATCCTGAAAATGTTGGCGTGCGCGTGTAGACATTTGAGAAGAATATGGCCGTGACTGATTCTAGGCAGAAACGGGCAGAAGCATCTGAACAATGTTAAGCAGTTTTTCGGGTTTCAACGGCTTCACCATGTATATCACCGCGCCCAGTTCGCGCCCCGTCTTAAAATCCTGAGGACTTCCGCGAGAAGTCAGGAAAATAACGGGCACGCCCTGAAGCCGCTCCTCGCTTTTGACCAGATGGCATAAATCGTAACCGGAAATTCCAGGCATCATGACATCCAGGATCAACAAGCTGGGCGTCAGAGTCTTCAATATTTTAAGGGCTTCTTCGCCACTGGCCGCCGTCTTCACTGTGAAATCGTGGCGCGACAGGTACGAGTCGACAATGCGAAGCACGGCCGGATCATCGTCGACTGCCAGGATAATCGGTGTTGACCGAAACCGCCGCACGGGTCGATCTTTCGCTGCTGATTCAGCCATAGACTTTATTGAGGAGCGCCCAAAAGTTTGGAGGTCGTGATTTCCTCCGGAAGAGCACCACTCATTACTTGAAGAAGCGCGACTGATACTTCCCTCTTACAGTGTGGTGGACGCGGTCGCCAAGGGTCAAGCCAATCCCAATTAACAATTTCGTGGCGAGAAACATGGGGCGTGAGTCTCACGATTCATGCTCTTCAAGGGCGGGAAAGCGCGCATTCTCAGGGAGAGGATTGCGCGCGGCCCTTCATCGGGCCGCGCGCAGATGGTCGGCGGGAAGTGGCGTGTCGTTACATTTGAAAGTTGACTTCTACTCTCAAGTCAACCGGTGTGGGCTCTCCATCGAGGATCGTTGGTTCATATTTTCTTTCCGAAACGGCTTTTAGCGCCGCTTGCAGCAGCAAGGGATGTCCGCTGACGACTTTTTCCTGGACCACGTTTCCGTGCTCGTCAATCACCGCGTCAATCACGACCATGCCGTGGACGTGCGCCTGGCTCGCCAGGGTTGGATAAATGGCCGCAGGCCCGAAAAGCAGGCGCGGCGGTTTCACGTTGCCTCCAATGCGAACTGGCCCCTTTGGCCTCTCCACGACCGGCGCTGCCGCCACGGGAGCCGCGATGCTGGGCATGCCACCTGTGATCCCGCCGATCTGCCCCCCGGGCACGCCGCCGGCGACGCCGCCCAATGACGGCGCAAAGGCTTCATCCGGGGGAGCCGCATCGCTGGAAGCCGTGGGGATGGACTTTGGAATATAAGTTGGCGCGATAATTTGCCCAGGTGTGAAAACTCTCGGCGCAACGTGGACCGCGCGAGCGATGGCCGCAGGAGGAGCTGGCGCAGCCGGGGCCATCGGTGGCATGGGCGCCACTAACAGCGTCGTTTCCAACCTCTTCATGTCAATTCCCTGTGAAAAATAGAGCGGCAGAAACAGCAGCAGGAATAAGACGGCGAAATGAACCAAAAAGGAGACGGCCCAATCCATGGGGCTGCGCCGCTGGCGCGTAGTGGAGTTCTCCAGCAAAGCTTCTGCAAACACACGCCCGTGCGGTGAAGCTAACGGCGGTGGCAATACCACGCTGCTCTTTACGGTGCCGCCCGGGTACACGTCTTCCAAAAACAGATTCTGCTCAGTTAGCATGATGCCTCCCCGAAAAAATATAAATTTTTTGAAAATAAAAATACTTATGAAGAAAACGGCCAAGTTTTCTCAAAATTCACTGGAAATATAATGGCACTTGCCGGGACACAGCGCGGTGTCTGAAACTGCCTAGCTTCTGCAGGAAAGACTGGGGACAATCCCTTTCAACACGGAAGAAAAAGATTCGATCCAGCTTTTCAAAATCTTTTCCTCCTGATCCATCCTCGCTCAGGCGTTCGTGCTTGGCAAATTCAAAGATCGGATTGTTGGCTTCCAAATATTCGATTGTTGATTTGCCAGGGCCAGCGCGGAAAATTGCCGCGCATTAACTCCCGCCAGGCGATTTTTTCAGGGATGGCCGGATGCGGTTCGGGCGCTCCTTGGATACTCACTGGTTATTAACCCGACTTACTGATATTCGTCGATGGATTGTGCCGCTGCCGGCCGCATTTCATTGTGCGCAGGTTAATGGCAAATTTTGGCGTTTGCTCTGTAACATATAGTGAACAAACCATGGGAACTTTTCGCAACATTAGGGAAAACGGTTTCCCGATCAGACCGTTCCCATGGGCGTTCGCTCGGACAGGACGATATATGGCGCACCAAGGCCCGTAATAACCCACTTGCAATCTGATAGTTGCACATGACTGTCGGCTTAGCGACGGATGGCGTCCTCAAGCCCATGTGGTGGTCCGATTGCTAAGGTATGAGGAGCATATCGAGAGCGCCTCATGGGTAATTTATTGCCAGCCCAGTAGCTATGCGCAATGGCGCTAGCAGGGCGCGAAATGATGCGATTCGGCGATAGCTGCGAGACACTAAGGGTTCACTTGAGGAATCGGGCTATTTCGAACTGAGAACGTCGGAGGGACCACCTTTTGGACGATCGGCTATATTACCGCGATTCATTCTTGCGTGAATTCGATGCACATGTGATTTCCTGCGAGAGGGCTCGGGGCGAGAAAACGAAAGGTGCGTCCAACGGCTGGTGGGTGATCCTGGAGCACTCCGCGTTTTATCCCACGTCGGGCGGACAGCCGCATGACACAGGGCTCCTGGGCGACGCGGCAGTCATGGACGTATTCGAGCGGGAAGACGGCACAGTGGTGCACGTTACCGATCGTGAGTTGGTGCCCGGATCAGTTCGCGGATCCATAGACTGGCAGCGCCGTTTCGATCACATGCAGCAGCACTCGGGATCGCACGTGCTGACCGCTGCATTCCAGGCGCTTTTCGATATTCCCGCGGTTTCATTCCACATGGGCAAGACTCTGTGCACGCTGGATGTGGCTGTCTCCTCCATAACGCCAGAACAATTGGAAAAAATTGAGCACCACGCCAACAATATTATTTTTGAAGACAGGCCCATTCACGTTCGCTATGGAACGGCCACCGAACTTGCAGCTTTGGGCATGCAAAAGGAATCGGAGCGGGAAGGAATATTGCGCGCGGTCGAGATCCAGGGCGTCGATATACAGCCTTGTGGCGGGACTCATGTGTGCCGCACGGGCCAGATCGGAATGATTCTTGTGCGGCGCATTAAGAAAGTGCGAGAAAACTGGCGCGTGGAATTTGTATGCGGGCAAAGGGCCATGCGAGTGGCGCGAACCGATTTTACGCATATTGAAGAACTTTCGCAGCGCCTGACCTGCGGCCCTGAAGGGCTTCAAGCCGGAATTACGCGGATCCTGAACGAGCGCAACGCTGCCAGTCGAACCGGCGAACGCTACCTCGAAGAAGCCGCGGCATTGCAAGCCAAAATCCTTCTGGCCAAGGAGCACATGCAGCACTTGGCTCACTATGAGCGAATCGTGACGGGCATTCTGCCGGACGCGGATGCCGAATATCTTCGATGCGTTGCGGCCAATATCGTAGCCGAAGATGGAGCGGTGGCGCTGCTCGGCTCGGAGGCCAACGGATTTATTGTCATGGCCAAATCCGAGGGAGTAGCCGGCGATATGAACGCTATTTTGCGCGAGGCCGTCAAAGGTTACGGCGGAAAAGGCGGCGGCACAAAAGATTTTGCCCAGGGAAGCGTTCCGCAAGGAAGCAATCTCAGCTACATCCTGATGCACGCTGCGGAACGCGCATCCAACCAATCTCCAGCCCTCCACGTGGTGGCCAAGAGATCCGCAACCTCAAGATCGCGACCCGAATTCTGGCAAGCCAAGGACAAAGCGCACGGCTAGCCGCTTCGGATTTCCCAAAACAATTTGAGCGAGTTGAAGGAGCAATACGAGGATTGCACCTGAGACGGTGCTTTTCGTAGCGCCGGCGTCCCGCCGGTGGATTTTGCAATTGTGCCACGCGACAAGACCGCCGGCGGGACGCCGGCGCCACAAAAACCGCTCCGCAATTTTGCGTTTAGACGATTTCAGGGTTGAAGGTGCATTTGCGGTGAGAAATTCAGATTAGCGCACTTTTTCACTACTTTTTCCTTCACACTGCGCCCACTCCGCGCACTCATTCTTCTTCGCTCCATATTCGCCTGGGTGTATAGTGGCTGCCAGCAGCCATGCCAAAGTTCGTCACCTATCGAGCCAAGCGCGATTCCGTCGCGGAGACATCGACTTCGACATCCTCAACTTCCCAATCTTCCTCCACCTCATCAACATCCATTCTTCACGTAGATATGGACGCATTTTTTGTTTCCGTTGAACTGCTGGATCGGCCTGAGCTGCGCGGCAAACCTGTGGTCGTTGGAGGGCAGCCGGACCAGCGCGGGATTGTCTCCACGGCAAGCTACGAAGCGCGAAAATATGGCATTCATTCGGCGATGCCGCTGCGCACGGCTGGGCGTTTGTGCCCGCACGCGGTGTTTCTCGAACCGCGCCACCATCTTTACTCCCAGTGGAGCGATCGTGTGGCGGCAATCCTCGGAAAATATTCGCCGGTGGTGGAAATGGCATCGGTGGACGAGGCGTATCTCGATCTTTCTGGGACCGAGCGCCTGTTCGGCCCGCCCCTCGCCGCGGCGGATAAATTGCTGCGCGAAATTACAGCCACCACCGGGCTGCCATGTTCCGCGGGCCTTGCGCGAACGCGCCTGGTTGCAAAAGTGGCCAGCGATCAGGCCAAACCGCGCGGTTTAGTTTGGGTTCCGGCCGAAAGTGAAATATCGTTTCTCGCGCCGCTGGATGTGCGGCGCATCCCCGGAATCGGCAAAGTCACCGAAGAGGCTCTCAAATCGCAAGGCATAGAAAAAGTGGGACAACTTGTCGAGATGGGCCGAGAAAAACTTGAGAAGGAATTCGGCCGCTGGGGCACGGCCCTTTATCGCAAAGCACATGGCGGCGACACCTATGAATTTTTCGTGGACGCCGAACCCAAATCCATTTCGCACAACCGCACATTTTCCGAGGACACCCAGGACCGAGCCCTGCTGGACGCAACGCTGAGCCTGCTATGCCAGAAAGCCATGAAGCGCCTGCGCGAAGCAAGCCTGAGCACGCAGGTGGTCACCGTCACCATCCGCTACGCCGGATTTGAAACCATCACGCGCGCGCACACGCTGCGAGAGCCAACCCATCTCGACCCCCTCGTGTACGAGACAGTGAAGAAATTGTTCCATCTCCACTGCGACCGCACCCGCAAAGTGCGCCTCGTCGGCGTGGCCCTCTCTTCCTTCACACACGGCGGCGAGCAACTCGACCTGCTGGACGGCTCGCGCCGCGAAAAACTGGAACGCATCGCGCAAGCCACCGACGCCCTGCGCGACCGCTTCGGTTTCTCAAAAATTCAGTTTGGCGGTTCGATAACCAAATCTCGCAGTCGGGAGGAGGAAGATTGAAATACGTTCCAAGGCAAGTTTTCAATTTTGAGGCTGAAGTCCGAGCGATCGAGCGGTGGGTATTTTATGGTTTTCCAGCCCACGCTGATTTACCACCATCGGGTCATGTGCGGGGGAATTTCCATTGGAGGGCCCGGGCCTCGCTTCTTTCCCTGCTCTCGAACTAGCTTCGGCGCAGACTGCATCTCGCGTTCTCTGAAGCGTTGCCGTGATTGAATTACGGGGCAGATGATGGACGATTGGCCCTGCCAGCCATTTAAGCTCGAACGGAATGTCCCGGCTAAGCCCGATCGCTTCCAGTTCGGTATAAACTCCCCCATCCCGGGCTTCAAATCTCTGGATCGAATAGAGCCGCCAGATGAAGCCAGCTCCTGTGTCGGGAGGAAGGACCCGCTCTCCCGATTCCCCATAATTTTCGATTTGTTGTATGCGTGTGCTGTAAGTGATGTTGTACCAATGCTGGTCGTCCACGCGAACTGTTTTTGAAATGTAATCGCTGGAAATTGCAGCATTCACGAATGGCGCCTTTTCATGAATCAGCAATGAAAATTTTCGTGTTTCTCCCGAATCGTCGAGGAGCGCGGCGTGGAGCACCGCCGGCTTGAAAAAGAGGGGATATTGTCCATAGTCATTCAGCATTGCAAAAACACTTTCAATCGTGGCGTCAGGAATAAAAACAGCGCCCAGCCAGTCGTGAATCAATCCCTGAGGCGCTTTCTTGGGACTGTTTTCATTTGCCGGCTCGACCAGGACTTCTCCCTGCCGGACGCGTTCGCGCCTTCCCGGCGCTTCATCAATCCAGAGGAATGGTGACCCGGCTAAGCGTTGCTCCATTCGCAAATTCGTCTGTTGGATGTAAGCGTCCCACGCCTTGACTGTTTGCTCGTTTAGATCGTTTGCCTGGAGGACGGACGGTGCAGCCAAAAGAAACGCGATGAACAAAGCGCAACGCAATTCAATTGCAATGCTTCCGTTGCCCTCGCTTTGCCATCGTGTTGGTTCTTGCATCGGCGGTCCCTCGCTTATCTTTGCCCGGCCGGGTCGAACCATCTTTAGGATGACAGCCGCAAGCTGAATGGTCCATCCAGTGAAGGGTGTAGCTATCGAGGGGATTTCTTATATTTCGGCTGTGGTCGAAAAGCCTTACTTTTTTCTGAATCCTTTTGCTCATGGCTACAACTGGCGCATAATCCAAGAAATGACTCCGCGTGCATTGGCCGAACGGATCTGCGCGACGCTGCGCCGCCACGGGCATCAGGCGTACTTCGTGGGCGGGTGTGTGCGCGATCTGGAGTTGGCGCGCGCGCCCGCGGATTACGACGTTTGCACGGACGCGCGGCCGGAGCGCGTGCAGGAACTGTTTCCACGCAGCCTTGCGGTGGGCGCGAAATTCGGCGTGATTCTGGTGCTTGAGGATGAAACGCAAGATGCGGCGCAAGTCGAGGTGGCCACGTTTCGCTCCGACATCGGCTATTCCGATGGGCGGCATCCGGACCAGGTGGTGTACTCGGATACTCCGCAGGAAGACGTGCTGCGGCGCGATTTCACGATCAATGGATTGCTGATGGACCCCGCCACGGGCGAAGTGCTCGACTTTGTGGGCGGGCTCGCCGATTTGCGCGCCGGAATTGTGCGCGCCATCGGCGATCCGCGCGTGCGCTTTACGGAAGATAAGTTGCGCATGATGCGCGCCGTGCGCTTTGCCGCGCGATTCGGTTTCCAGATCGAAGCCGAAACGATGGCGGCGGCGCAGAAGCCTCGCGCCTCAAATCACGCAGGTTTCCGCCGAACGCATTCGCGATGAGCTGACCAAACTGCTGACCGAAGGCGCCGCGCGGCGCGGATTCGAGCTGCTGGAGGAAACCGGATTGCTCGCGGTGGTGCTTCCGGACATCGCGCGCATGAAGGGCGTCGAGCAGCCGCCGCAGTTTCATCCCGAGGGCGACGTGTGGATTCACACGCGCATGATGCTGGAAAAACTTCCGGCGAATTGCTCGCCCACGCTGGCCTGGGGCGTGCTTCTGCATGATGTGGGCAAGCCGCCAACCTTCACCCCTGCAAGCGGGCCCGGCACGCGCATCCGCTTCGACGGCCATGAGGAAGTTGGCGCGCGCATGGCCGAGCACATCTGCCGTTCGTTGCGCTTCTCGAACGAAGACATCGAGCAGATCGAGACGCTGGTCGCCAATCACATGCGCTTCAAGGATGTGCAGCAAATGCGCACGGCGACGCTCAAGCGTTTTGTGCGCCTGCCGCGATTTGACGAGCACCTGGAACTGCACCGCCTGGATTGCCTTGCATGCCACGGAAATCTGGAGGCCTACGATTTCGTGCGGCAGTTTCTGGTGGAAACTCCCCCCGAGAAAGTCCGTCCCCCAAGGCTGATCACCGGGGATGATCTGAAAGGCATGGGCCTGATTCCGGGACCCCGATTCAAGGAAATCCTGCTGGCCGTGGAAGAGGCCCAACTCGACGGACGGCTCCTGGACCGAGAGAGCGCTCTTCAATTCGCGCGGTCGCTCGCCCAGTCCTGAGATTTTGTGGTACAGCCAATCTTCATCCCGAGCTCCTATGAGCGGCTGGCTGTGCGGTTTTGGACATCGATTCCGTCGTGGAAGTGTGAAATTTGGCAGAATCTCGCGGCCAATGTTGGCTGTGCGACAAACTCACGGCGACCTTGATCCTGCCGATGTGAGCCAGGCGGAAGGGGACGGGTCGTGGTAGAAGCGCGGATAGTGGAACGTAATTTTGTTAAGTCTTTTGTATTTAAGTACTTGGATGGAGTCTTGATTTTTGCCAGCTATTTCGTTATACTTTAGTGACTTACACTAAGGTATGTTGCTAATCATCGTGTTTCTTTTTGGTATCTTTTGTGTTTGTCCTGCATCTAAGATAAGTGTTATGCAGTTCTGACGTTGCTTGCCTTAGGAATCTTAAGGGGGAACCCAATGAGCGAAAAGACGATTCCGATTCCAAAAGAGCTACCGATCTTGCCTGTTCGAGATATGGTGCTTTTTCCGGGAGGCGTGCAACCCCTGACTGTAGGGCGCGAAGGATCGCTTGCCCTGCTGAACTCGTTGCACGGAGATGAAAAGCTGCTTGGCATTGTGGCGCAGCATGATCCCCGCGTCGAGGAGCCCGCGGCTGCCGATTTGCACCCGGTTGGCACGGCCGCAAAGATCCACAAACTTGTGAGGATGCCCAACGGGAACGTGGTTGTGTTCCTGGAAGGGTTGCAGCGAATCCGCGTGGTGGAGCTTGTGAGCTTCCGGCCGTTTCTGACCGCGCGCGTGGAAATTCAGCCGGACATTATCGGCGCAGCACGACGCCGAATTAATGGCGCTGGAGCGCAACGCTCGCGAACTGTTCCGCGACGTGGTGGCGCGTTCGCCGCAACTTTCCGACGATTTGCAAACCGCCGCATTGAACATCGACGATCCGGTTCGCCTGGCCGATTTCATCGCGGCGAACTTGCCGTCTCTTCCGACGTTGCTGCGCCAGGAACTGCTGGAGACTGCCGACGTACGGCGGCGCCTGGAAACGCTGATTCGCGAACTCTCCAAGGAACTGGAAGTTCTGGAACTGCGCAACAAAATTCAGGAGCAGGTGCAGGAGCAGGTGAGCCAGAGCCAGCGCGAGTATTTGCTGCGCGAACAGCTCAAGGCCATTCACAAGGAACTGGGCGAATCCGACGACGGCCAGGCTGAGATCGACGAGCTTCGCGAGAAGCTCGAAGAATCCGGCATGTCCGCGGAGGCCCGCAAGGAGTGCGATCGTGAACTGAAGCGGCTCGCGAAAATGACTCCGGCTTCGGCCGAGTACATGGTCGCGCGCACTTATCTGGAGTGGATGATCTCTCTGCCCTGGACCAAATCCTCGGGAGCGGAGGATATTGACATTGCCAAGGGACAAGCCATTCTCGATGAGGACCACTACGATCTGGAAAAGGTGAAGGAGCGCATTCTCGATTATCTGGCGGTGAAGAAACTCAAGCCGGGCATGAAGGGGCCGATCCTGTGCTTCCTCGGGCCTCCAGGCGTGGGGAAAACTTCGCTCGGGAAATCGATTGCGCAGGCGCTGGGCCGCAAATTCGTGCGCATCTCGATGGGCGGGATGCACGACGAAGCGGAAATCCGCGGCCATCGCCGCACTTACATCGGCGCGTTGCCCGGACAAATCATCCAGGGAATTCGCCGCGCCGAAACCAACGATCCAGTCTTCATGCTGGACGAAGTGGACAAGCTCGGGCGCGATTTCCGCGGCGATCCTTCGGCGGCGCTGATGGAAGTGCTCGATCCGGAGCAGAATGCGATCGTTCCGCGATCACTATCTGGACGTGCCGTTCGATTTGTCCAAGGTGATGTTCATCGCCACGGCCAACATGATCGATCCGATTCCGGAGCCGCTGCGCGATCGTATGGAAATCATCGAACTGGCCGGCTACACCGAGATCGAGAAGATCCATATCGCCAACAAATACCTGGTTCCCAAGCAGGCGGCCGAACACGGACTCAAGGTGGGCGAGCAGATCGAGTTCACGGACGACGGTTTGCGCGAGATTATTCACAGCTACACGCGTGAAGCCGGCGTGCGGAATCTCGAACGCGAAATCGCCACGTTGATCCGCAAACAGGCGCGGCGCATGGCCGAGGGCAAGACCGACAAGCTGGTGGTCACGCCCGAAGTGGTGCACGAAGCGCTTGGCGTGCCGAAATATCGCGCCGAACGGGAAGTCGAAGAACGCGTCAAGAAGCCCGGCGTTTCGGTCGGACTGGTCTGGACGCCCGCTGGCGGCGACATCGTCTTTATCGAGGCGAGCCGCATGCGTGGTGGAAAGCAGTTCACCATGACCGGGCATCTGGGCGAAGTGATGCAGGAGTCGATGACCGCGGCGCTGACCTGGGTGCGAGCCAATGCCGAACGCTACGACATCGATCCCGACTTCTTCCGGAAGCAGGACATCCACATTCACGTGCCGTCCGGCGCAGTGCCGAAGGACGGTCCTTCAGCCGGCGTCGCCATGGTCAACCGCACTGGTGAGCCTGCTCTCGGGCCGGCCGATTCGCCCGCGCGTGGCCATGACGGGCGAGATTTCGCTCACCGGCGTCGTGCTGCCGGTCGGCGGAATCAAGGAAAAAGTCCTGGGCGCGAAGCGCGCCGGAATCCGCGAGGTGATTTTGCCCGCGGAAAACGAGCCGAACGTGAACGAGGACCTGCAACCGCACGTGCTCGACGGAGTGGAAATTCACTACGTCAGCACGGTGGATCAGGCTCTCGAGTTCGCGCTCTCAAAGCCCGCAGCGGTCGCAACAGGGCTGAAGGCAGGGCAGTTGCCACCGGTCGGACCTGCTCCTGTGGTTCCGCCCATTCACTAATCCAATCAAAAACAAGCAATGCAAAAATCCCGGCTCTCTCTCGCAGAGAGCCGGGATTTTGCTTTTTGTAGCGCGGGCTTCAGCCTGCGGGGGTTAGTCCCTGCAAGGACTTACCCACGCAGGCTGAAGCCCGCACTACCTCTACAGAAAAATCACTGCAGTCGCATTTCACTCAGCAGTTCCCTGCTGCTAAGATTCAGCCATGGCGCGCGCGCGCAAACTCTTTCCAATTTACGGAAGCACTCTGGCCAATCACATGGTCACGGCCCTGGCACGCGACCGCGTGGTCGGCGGATTCGTTTCCGCTTACGTGGCGGATTACAAACGCACTGGGATTCTTGGCGGGCCCGCGCGCGACCGCGAGCTCGCGGAAACCATTGGCCGCGAAATATTGCTGGCCTGGATCATCGAAGTGGAAGACGCGCTGCCCGCATTTTTCGGCAAGAAAAAGAAATCAAAATTGAAAAATGAAGAGCTGGAAGTGGTGGACGCCTTCTTTGGCGAACTACTTGGCGGCGCTGGGGCGTGCGCAAAAGTGGAGCGTTGATGACCAAAAGCAGTTCCATCGCGATCTTGCGTTGTATACGGATTTCGTTGCGCTGCAGAAAACGGCGGCTCGTATACGCAAACGCGGAAAGACGCCGGAGGAAGAGGCCCCGTTCATCGCGCGCGTTGCATTGTTGCTGGATCCCTCCATGCTGGAGCAAGGCCGCCGCGCGGCGCGGAAATTTCATGGCGGATTGGGGCTATTGGCTCGCAAGCTTCTGCGCAAGACGCTTGGGTAGGACGGGCTTCAGCCTGTCGCTTTTTTCGGCGCCTGCAAATCGCAAAACCAGACAGGCTGAAGCCTATCCTACTGGCGGCTAAGAAATTTTCTCCACCTGCACTGCAGTGCCATAGGCAAGCACTTCCGTGACGCCCTGCATGATTTCCGTTGCGTCATAGCGCATGGAAATGATGGCGTTGGCGCCGTGTTCGGCTGCGTGCTGCATCATCAACTCGTAGGCTTCTTCGCGCGTGTTTTCGCAAAGCTCGGTGAGTATCGTGATGTTTCCCCCAAGGATGGTTTGCAACCCCGCGCCGATGGAACCCAGCAGGCTGCGCGAACGAACAATGATGCCGCGCACGATGCCATAGTTTCGCACGATGCGATAACCGGGCAATTCCAGGGCAGTTGTCACCATCATGGTCTCAACGCGAACGGGCATCGGCATAATCTCCTTGTGTACGGATTGGATTCATAGCGATAGTAACCGCCCCATCCTGTGGCCACGAGACGAAATTTATCTGATATGCTCCGCCCTGCACCTCTCAGTTGCCGCGTGAGGCGAGGCAGGCGATGCTCACTCTGTTTTACTTGCTGGTCCTCGAACAGGTTTTGCAGGGCCTATACAGCCTTTGGGACGGATTGAGCTGGCTGCGACTGGCGCAGCGCCGCGCCGGCGCTCATACAGGATTTTACGCACCGCGCGTAGCGCTGTTCTGCCCGGTGAAGGGCGCCGAGCCGGGGCTGGAACTGAACATCTCCGCTCTCGTTTCTTTCGATTATCCCGATTACGAAATCTTCTTCACCATGGCCAGCGCGGATGACCCCGCGCGCAAGATCATTGAGAGAGTCACCGCAAGCAGCAAACATAAGGTTCATGTCGTGATCGCGGGCCGGCCAACCGATTGCGGTGAAAAAGTGAATAATCTCCGTGCTGCCATTTCGAAAGCCACCGAGGGATTCGACGTTTACGTTTTTGCAGATTCCGATGGACGTCCCGGGCGAAGTTGGCTCGCGCGCCTTGTGGCTCCGCTGACGGATTCCAATCTTGGCGCGGTGACCACGTTTCGCTGGTTCTTCCCGCAGACGGGCGGATTCTGGAGCGCATTGGCTTCCGCCTGGAACGCACCGGCGGCAACCTATCTCGGCGAGCACGGCCGAAATTTCTGCTGGGGGGGCGGCACGGCAATCAGCCGTGAGCGTTTCGAGCAATGCAATGTGCTTGAATTCTGGAACGGGTCCGTAAGCGACGATTTTTCGCTGACCCACGCGTTGCGGCAATTCGGACTTCCCATCCAGTTCGCGCCGGAGTGCATGGTTCCAACAATTTTCGATTGCAATGCGGCCGGCCTCCTGGAATTCACGAACAGGCAAATCATCATCACGCGCGTGTATGAATCGAGACTGTGGATTCTGGGCGGCTTGGCGCACGCGCTCTACTGCGGCGCTATTTTCCTGGGCGTCGGGCTTTTTATCGGCGATCTGATTACGGGCGCACCTGGAATCCAGCTTTTGACATTGGCCCTCATACCGCCCGTCCTTTCCATGGGACGCGGCGTGCTTCGTCTTGCCTCGCTTATGGAAGTTCTACCGGAATGGAAAACAAAGCTGTTGGCCGACGGGTGGATCTGGACATTTCTCGCAGCGGTCGCGCCGTTCCTGGGCTTGTGGAACACGCTGGTGGCCCTGTTCAGCCGGCAAATCCGCTGGCGCGGCATTCGCTACCAACTTCTGTCTCCGGGACAAACGCGCATTCTCACTCGCTGAAGCGCACCGGCATCCTCCGCTTTTCTCCTCTTTTCTCTGTGTCCTCTGTGTTGAGCATTTCCAGTGCAAAAAACATTTAACACAGAGGACACAGAGAAAAGAGGAGAAAAACAGAGAGTTCCTTGCGGGAGTGAAATGATTCCTGCGAGATACCTACCCGCCGGATAAGAACGGGAAGTGCGCCGAAGCGGCCATGAAGAAAACCATCGGAAAGCTAAGCCAGAAATTGATTTGCATGGTGAGTGTGGCCAGACGAGCCAGATTCGCGGCTTCGGGCGGCATGGGCGTTCCCTGCTGCGACGCCGTGCGAGTCCATGCAATCAAGCGTTTCTGACAGCGCCAGGCAATTCCCCACACATTCAGGAACAGAATCGTCCCCAGCCCCCCGCCAATCGAAATGCAGAGCGTGCGGTTGCTCACTCCCGGATGCGCCAATAACGAAACCACCAGCCACGAAACAGCCGCCATCACAAAGATTACCAGCACGAACACCATATTCGAATTGCCCAGCGCGCCGCCGCCCTTCAGAAGCGCCATTTCGATGGCAAACGCCGCGAGCCAGCACGCCAGCCAAATTCCGATCCACGCTCCCCACGCGTGTGGACGCCCCGCATTCACTGCATCGGTCTGGGCCAGGATCATGAAGTAACGAAATCCCATCAGCCAGCTGACCAGCGCGCTCCAACGAAGCCACCACAGCCCCCGGGAGGCAATTTCAGGAAATACTCTTGCTCGGGTCGGACCGTCAAGCGACTTGAGAGTGGGTGCAACTGCCAGAACGAAAAAGCACAGGAACCCCATCCAGACAATGCCCGCCAAGATGTGGATAAATCGCAACGCGATTTGTTCAACGCTTGCAGGACTGGCGGCAAACGCCACGTCCAGTTTCCAGAATGCGAACGAGAGCGACCATGCCGGCCATTGAACCGAAAAATTCATAACACCCCCATCTATTGCCCGCATTTCCCGATCTGGCATTGTATGCCATGCGGACCGCAGGCAGAGAAATCATCCGTTCCACAGTGAACTTTTTTCCAGTTCAGGGAAATCTCTACCGTAAATCATGTAGCCCGGCTCTTGGATCGCCTGACAACTCCTTCTGAATGTGTGCCGGAGGATTCATCCGTCAAATGGTAGCCTGCTTGCATAGAGTCATTGTTATTTCGAATCTTGTGCAGCGGTTGGCCATGCCGGGAAGCATGGCTTGCATTTTCCGAGCGGAAGCCAGGGACGCAGATTCGCACTCGAATTCGCCCCCACCCACCCGGGTCCACTGGCGTTCTGGCTTGCAATCCGTGGCGATTCTCGCTGATTGCCAGCGCCAGTTCAGGTGACATTAATAAAAATAAAATTGGTCCTTTTACCCGGCTTGGACTGAAAACTATGAGGCCCCCATTGTTACGTAGACAAAAACACCTCGCTAAGGCGCAAGATCAACAATCGGCTTTTCCCATTCAAAGTTTTGTTTTGTGTGAACGATCGACCGGTGCGGTGCGCTTTCGCGTCGATGCGGATCCTGATGGCGGCATGCCGGTTGAAAAAGTCGCCGGTCTGCTGGCCGTGCATTGCCTGGTGCGAGGCCAGGCCCCGGAAGACTACGAACTATTGGTGGTTCCCCGCGAGTCCCTTCTGGACGCCGCAGCGGAACGCGCCCAGGAACTTCTGACCGCTGGTCGCGCTCTTGGAGCTGGCGTGAAGATAAGCCGCCGCGAGCAGGAAGTGCTGGACTGCATTTTTCAGGGCTTCGCGAACAAGGAAATTGCCACAAAACTCAACGTGGCGGAACGCACGGTAAAGTTCCACGTCTCTTCTTTACTGGCAAAATTTGGAGTGTCCGATCGCATAGCGCTCAGCCGCGAAGCATCTCTCGCCCGCATGCCGTCTCTCCCTGCTTCCATGCAAAATATCCCGGATACTCTGTTCGGCTTCCCCGTTCGCTCGCAGCAATCCGCGCAGGAAGATGCGCCCGCGCAGAACGAGGCTGAGAGCACAATCGCTACTCCTCAAGAAGCACCGCGCTCGCGCAACCGCCTCATGCCGTTATTTTCACGCGAAGGGTACGCCACATAGTCCGGCAGAAACTCTAAGAAAAACAAACGGCCCATGCGGAGTTTCATCCGTATGGGCCGTTGATTTTTCCAATCATTCTGAAAATCACACCGGCGCAAGAACCGCGCAACTTGCCGGCGAACTTTCCGATCGGGAGAACTATTTCGCCGCCGAGTAATGGCCGGCAACTTCATCCCAGTTGACAACGTTCCACCACGCCTCGATGTAATCCGGGCGGCGGTTTTGATATTTCAGGTAGTAGGCGTGTTCCCAAACATCCAGACCCATGATGGCTTTTCCGCCGGCCATCAGCGGATTGTCCTGGTTGGGTGTGGATTCAATCGCCAGCTTGCCGTCCTTGGCGACTACCCAGGCCCAGCCTGAGCCGAAGCGGCCGACTCCAGCCGCGGCGAATTTTGTTTTGAAATCGGCAAACGAGCCGAAAGCAGACTTGATGGCGTCCGCCAGGGCGCCCGAAGGTTCGCCGCCGCCGCCCTTTTTCATGAGTTTCCAGAACATGGAGTGATTCCAGTGGCCGCCGCCGTTGTTGCGCACAGCGGTGCGGATATTTTCGGGAACTTTGTCCAGGCTCTTGAGCAGTTGATCGATCGACAAAGCTTGAAGATCGGCGTGCTGCTCGAGTGCCTTATTCAAGTTCGTTACGTAAGCGTTGTGGTGTTTTCCGTGGTGAATTTCCATCGTCATTTTATCGATGTAGGGCTCCAGCGCGTCGGTAGCGTAGGGGAGCGGGGGAAGAACGTGGGCCAAAGGACCCTCCTTTTGTGGCGTTGCAGCCTGTTGTGACATGGATACCTCCTCTTCAGACTTGGATGATAGCTCAGTGTCACTGGGCACTTGCATTCTAACTCCGACTATCGGGCGGCACAACCCGGCTGTTTTGAGGGCCCGCCATCGGGCGGGCATCTTGGATGGCAGGGAATCCTCGCCTGAAGGCGAGCGCTACACGACACGCAGATGCATTTTCACCGGGCAGACGTAGCTGAAGGAAGATTAGTGGAGAACCCAAGTTTTTCCAGCGCCCACTGCGCGTGCTCAGCCAGGATTGCATCTTCAGACTCGGCCAATTGCGAGAGACGTGCGCAGATTTCCGAATAACGCGGCTCGCCCGCGCGCAGGCCTGAATTTCCGATCGCTACACAAGCATTGCGCAAGAGGCCACGCCACTTGGTGCGCTTTACGGGACTTCCGCGAAACACGTCGCGGAATTCCTCCTGCGTGAGCGAGAGCAGCCATTCCAGCTCCGGCGAAAAAAGTGAGTGCTCAGCGCGAAGGCGAGGCTGGAAATTTGGCAGCGCCGTCACCGGCGCACGGCGATTCCACGGGCAGACGTCCTGGCAGATGTCGCAGCCGAAGACGTGACGCCCGATTGGCTCGCGCAACTCAGGCGGAATAGGGCCGCGCAGTTCAATCGTCAAATAGGAAATGCAGCGTCGCGCGTCCAGACACGTAGGGCTCGACGATTGCGCCGGTCGGGCACGCGTCAATGCACAGGCTGCAGTTTCCGCACAAATCCGGTGCAGGGGTTTCGGCCGATTCAGAAGGGGCCACGAGGTCCAGGGTTGTCACGATCGCGCCGAGGAACATCCATGAGCCCACATCTTCATTGATGAGGCAGGTGTTCTTTGCAAGCCAGCCAAGCCCCGCGTATTTCGCGGCCACGCGCTCGACGATCGGCCCGGTATCCACATAGGCTCGCGCCTCGAATGGCTCCGGAAATTCGTTACGCAATTTTTGGATCAGCGCCTCGAGTTTTTCGCCCAGCACATTGTGATAATCGTCGCCCCAGGCGTAGCGGGAAATCCAGCCGCGCGGCCCTGCGTCCTGGCCCGGCAGCGCGTGCGATTCGGTCGATATGGGAACTGCCGTGTTGTAGTTGAGCGCGCATACGATCACGCTGCGCGCACCTTGCATGGCCAAGGCCGGCGAAGCGCGACGCGCATCGTGCAGGTAGCGCATTTCTCCGGCGTGGCCGCGTTCCAGCCATTCCCCCAGGTGCGCAAGCTCGGGGAATTCGGCGGCGGGCGCGATGCCGCAAAGATCGAATCCCGCAGCGCGGGCAAGCTCAATGGTCCGCGAGGCGCGATTGGCGTTGGTCATGCTTTGATTTTAGTAGGAGAGGCTTCAGCCTGTCTTGTTTTGATTTTTGCGCGTGGGCAGCAGTCAAAAGAAGACAGGCTGAAGCCTGTCCTACTCGCGAGTAATATACTGTTTCGTCTCGGGATATAATCCATTTCGTGATGATGAACGAATAGCGTGGGAGAAAGGGTCAAGATGAAAAAGCGAAAGCTGGGCAAAACGGGAATAGAGACAGCTCCGTTGATTTTCGGAGGAAACGTTTTCGGCTGGACGACGGATCAATCCACATCGTTCACGCTGCTGGATGCCTTTGTTGGCGCTGGCTTTAATGCCGTCGACACCGCTGATGTCTACTCCAGATGGGTGCCCGGCCACGCGGGTGGCGAATCGGAAACAATTCTTGGCGATTGGATGAAGCAGCGCGGGAATCGAAATCAAATTATTGTGGCCACCAAAGTTGGCATGGATATGGGCGACGGGAAGCAAGGGCTGTCCAAATTGCACATCCTGCGCTCCGCGGAAGACTCACTGCGCCGTCTCAAGACGGACTACATCGACCTCTACCAGTCTCATAAGGACGATCCAGAGACGTCGATGGAAGAAACTTTGGGAGCCTATGCCGAGCTTATCAAGCAAGGAAAAGTGAGGGCCATCGGCGCGTCCCAATTCAAGGCGGAAAGACTTGCCGAGGCCCTTGAAACCAGCAGGAAAACCGGACTGCCGGCATATCAGACCTTGCAGCCAAATTATAGCCTCGTTGAGCGCGGCGAATACGAGGAGCATCTGGAACCGGTTTGCAAAAAGGAGGGACTCGGCGTTATTAATTTTTGGCCGTTGGCCAGCGGATTCCTCACCGGCAAGTACCGCGCGGAAAGCGACACAGTGGGGAGAGCGCGGGCTGGCAGCGTGACAAAATATCTCAACGAACGCGGCTTTGCGATTCTGGATGCGCTGGACCGCGTCGCAAAAAAATACAATGCCACCCCTGCCAGAATTTCACTCGCGTGGCTGCTGGCGCGCCCAAGCATCACCGCGCCCATCGTCAGCGCGACGTCTCTTGCCCAGTTGAACGATTTGATTCCTTCCGTGGAGCTGACGTTGGACCGCGAGTCCATCGAATTGCTGAATCAGGCCAGCGCGCAGGTTTGAGTAGCGCGGGCTTCAGCCTGTGGGGGTTGGGCCTTGCAAGGACTAAACTCCACAGGCTGAAGCCTGTGCTACAAAAATCTACGGCAGAACTGAGACGTGCGCGGAGACTATTCGCCAGCCTTCCGAAAAACGCACCCACACCTGGCTTTGCCGCCCCGAAGTTGTTTTCCCATTTGCTGTGCGCTCAAATTCCAGAGTTACGCTGCCGAAATCGCGACCGAAAGTGACGATGTCCAGCCGCCGCACCACGCGCGCCAGATTGGCCGGCGAGCGGCCCTTACGAAACGTTTCAATCTCCTCGATGCCGTATAAATTCTCAGTGACTCCGAAACGCATGGCGTGCGGCGAGGCCCAAAACATTCGCGTCAGCGTTTCCGAGTCGTTGGTCATGAGCGCCGCTTCGTATTTCGGATAGAGCTGCTGCAACTCCGCCACGATTTCAGGATCGTTGATTTGCATAGTTGGTTCGCCTTGGTAGCACAGGCTTCAGCCTGTGGATTTTGACATTGCACATGCGAAAAAACCCACAGGCTAAAGCCTGTGCTACTTGTCTAGAAAAGTTTTCTTGCGGGAAGAATTTCCTTCGAGATCGCCGCCGAAACCGTAAACATCGGCTCATTCACAACCTGGCTGAAGCGCAGATTCATGGCCACGCTGCACAGCAAATAAGCGTGCACAGGGCTGAAGCCCCAGCGATCGGCGAGCAAATCGATCATGCGCGAAGTGGCCGCGCGAGCGGCGCCCGCTGCATCGCTCGACGATTCGACCACGATCCATTCGCCTGACGCGGATTCATGCTTGCGCCCAGCGGGAGTTTCCACCATTGGCCCGGGAAGCGCGCGCTGCTTGTGAACCTGGAAGCGCAACGTTACGTCCGCGGGGCACTCGATTCCGTTAATGCAAACTTCTCCATCGCCCTGCGCGCCATGGGCATCGCCCGCGGAAAAAAGCGCGCCGCGATTGAGCACCGGCAAATACAAGGTAGCGCCAGTGCACAGCTCGCGCACATCCATGTTGCCGCCGAAGATTCCGGGCGGGCGCGTGCGAAACTCTCCATCTTCCGCGGGCGCAACGCCCATCACTCCGCAAAATGGACGCAAGGGGACGATCGCAGGCGGAATCGATTTGCTGAATTCGCCTTCCATTTTCCAAACAAAGAAAAATGGTTCCGTAAAACGCTGTTTCAAAAAGCCGAGGCCGGGCACGACACTTGTCCAGCCCCAGCCTTTATGCGCCACTTCCAGGACGTCCACCTGCAAAACGTCGCCCGGCTCCGCGCCATCCACGTAAACCGGTCCAGTCAGCGCGTGAATGCGGCTGCGATCGATTTTCAAATATTCCGCCAGCGTCATTGCCGGGTGCACTTGCGCGCCGCTGGAATCCACGCATTCCATATGAACGATGTCGCCGGGGGCAACGTGCAAGCGCGGCTTGAGCGCGCGATTCCAGCAGGAGTGAGTAGGTTCCGCACTTACAGCATGATCAGCCATGGGCCTGTCTATACCTCCACCGTCATTTGCAATTCCACCAGCGCGTTGCGCGGCAACGCCGAAACGCCGATCGCCGCGCGAGCATGGCGCCCTGCGTCTCCAAAAATTTCGACGAAAAGATCGGACGCACCATTGATAACCTTCGGCGAGTCTGGAAAACCTGGGACAGCGTTCACATATCCATTTACGGTCACAATGTTTTTTATTTTATCCAGCGAGCCGAGGTGAGAAGTCAGTACCGCCAATTGAATCAGCGCGCAGTCGCGCGCGGCGTCGTAGCCTTCTTCAATGGTGCGCCCCGCGCCCACGGTTCCGGAAATCACTTCTCCGCCACGAATCGAGATGACGCCGGCCAGATACACCATCTGCCCAACCGTCCTCGCGGGAAGATAATTTCCGCCCGGCTGAGGCAGCGCGGGAAGAACGATGCCAATCTCTTTCAACTTTTCGTCAATCTTCGCAGCAGCCATAAATGCCGGCAACCTCCCTCGAAAATAATCGCGTCAGTTTAGCACAGCAGTTCCCTTCCCGGATTTTCCGCTTGTCTCTCGCCAATCGTGCGCTACTATGTGCCATGCATCTCTCTTTGAAATACGTCACAGCCTACGTGGCGTTCCTCATCGCCGCGACGATCTCTCAGGCATCTCCTGTATTGCACGAAAAAAGGCAAAATCCCACGGACCTGGAGGTGAGCGGAGCGCTTGCCGGCCTTCCTCCCGATTCAACGCGCTACATTACGCACGACGATCTGATGGCTATGCCGCTGGTGACCTATACCTCATCGGGCGACACAAACTTCGTGGGCCCAACAAGGATTCGCGGGGTGAAGCTCGAGGATCTGGCGCGCGCGCTGGGTGCATCTCCCGCGCAGGACATGATTGTGGCGATCTGCGATGACAAATATCGAGCGAATTATCCGCAAGCTTATCTGGCCGCCCATCATCCCGTGCTGGTGTTGGAAGTAAATGGCAAGCCACCCTCCGGATGGCCCAAGGATTCCGTCGAACATAAATACGATATGGGCCCTTACATGATTTCCAACCCGAAATTCGCGCCCAGCTACAAGATTCTGTCACATGCCGATGAGCCGCAAATTCCCTGGGGCGTTGTACGCATCGAATTTCGCGATGAGAAGATTGTCTTTGGCGCGATTGCCCCGCGCGGGCCGCACGCGCAGGACCGCGATGTGCAAAACGGCTTTCGCATCGCGCAACAGAATTGCTATCGCTGTCACAACTCGGGCCGCGAGGGAGGCCAGAAGTCAGGGCTATCCTGGGAGGTGCTTTCCGCATTTGCGGTGGGCTCGCCCAAGGATTTTTCCGGCTACATTCGCGCTCCACTCACGAGGAATCCGCACGCGCAGATGCCCGGCAATCCGGAATACGATGACGCCACGCTTGGGGCTCTGACCGCATACTTCCGGACATTCTCCGGGCAGGGCAAACCATGACCCTTCGTGCAATCAAATCCGTGCTGATGTTTGGCGTGGCCATTTTATATTCGCTGGTAGTCTTCAACAACATCACGGATTACAACTCCAACTACCAATTCGTTCGGCATGTGCTGATGATGGACTCTACCTTCCCTGGAAATCATGGCATGTGGCGCGCCATCGATTCACCCTTGATCCATACCGCTTTTTATTTGTCGATCATTTCTTGGGAAACGATCACAATGGTTTTGTGCTGGTGGGGCGCGGCTCGCATGGCCGGGGCTTTGCGAGGGACTCCCGCGACGTTTCATCAGGCCAAACGAATTTCCATCGCGGCGCTAACGCTGAGCTTGATGATGTGGCTAGTCGCGTTCCTGTCCGTGGGAGCGGAGTGGTTTCTGATGTGGCAATCGAAAACATGGAACGGTCAGGACGCAGCTTTCCGCATGTTCACGGTCGTGGGAATAGTCCTGTTGATTGTGGCGCAGCCTGACACACTCGATCAGCCCTAGGCGCCCGAAGCACCGTCTACGGCGTTTTGGTCTTGGCCATCTTTTTGGCCATGAACAAAAGCAAGCGCCGGTCGTCTTCGTCCGCGCGGCTGAGCAATTGGCGGAACTTGGCCAGTGTCCGGGCATCCTTGCCGCTGTCGCCCCAGACCAAACCTGCACCAGCCCGCCGCTTGGGGAGCATGGCTATTTTCGGCGATTCGTCACCGTCATAGAAGAGTTGATAAAGCGGCACCTCAAGGGCGCGCGCGAATTTTTCCAATGTTTCAACGGCTGGCACGGTATGTCCATTTTCAACGCGGGAGATGTAGCAGCGAAGAAGGCCGGTGCGCTTTTCAATTTCACCCTGGGAGAATTTCTTCTGCTCCCGCAAACCTCGCAATCGGTCGCCGATAATCATGGTTGATGGAACCTCCGGTTTCGAACATTCAAATATTGAAAGTAAAGCGGCTCACAAATCCGACTGGGTGCCGGAAGCATACATCAAAAGATTAACCAAAGACAAACCATTTCATCCCAGCCTTCAGCCGATAAAGATTACCACAATCAGTAACTTAATTACAAGATACAATACAGATAATAAACTATGCCTTCAGAGCGGCCAGGACGCGCTGCGGCGTGAACGGCACCTGCCGCAAACGCGCGCCGGTGGCGTCAAAGATGGCATTGGCAATCGCGGCAGTGATGGGAACGATGGACGGCTCGCCTCCGCCCAGCGCCGGCATTTCCGGCCGATTGATGAGCACGATATCGACTTCCGGTACTTGCTCGAAGCGGATGACCGGATAGCTGTTCCAGTCCAGATTTGTTTGCCCAGTGGAGTCGAAGTGAACCTCTTCCAGCAAAGCCCGGCTCACTCCCTGCAAAATGTTTCCTTCGATCTGGTTTTTCAGCCCGTCAGGATTGACGATCAGGCCGCAATCGTGCCCGAGCGTGATCTTCTTCACCATCACTTCGCCGGTGGTCTTGTCGACCTCAATTTCCGCGACGGCAGCGGTCATGGTGTTGGCACGGTTGGCCACGGCAATGCCTCTTCCCGAGACGGTGTTGCCGCTGGAAGCTGGCGCGGGGGCTGGAGACGGGCGATCGGTCCAGCCCGCTTTCTTGGCGGTGGCCACTAGAATTTCGGAGATGCGTTTGTCGCTGGTGAGGTAACGCATCCGGAACTGCACCGGATCGAGATGCAAATCCGAGGCAATCTCATCGATCGTGGATTCGCTGGCAAAAACGCGGGCCAAATCTCCCGGCGCGCGAAGGTTGCTGGTTCGCAAAGGCCACTGGCCTTGCTGCACCCAGGGAATATTTGCCGCCAGCACTTTCTGGTTTTCGAACGTGTAGATCTGGCCGCCGCCGCCGGCGCCATTCAAAAATCCCAGCGTAGTCGGCTTCATGCCGATTTGCGTCGAGGCCAGCAGCGGATTTCCTTCCGATTCGGTCCACGGAAAACTTCGGTCCATGAAATCCCAGGCGACCACGTTGCCCTGCGCGTCCACTCCGGCGCGCACCGTCGAATACTGCGCGGGCCCCTTGGGATCCCAGGCATGTTCGTCCTCGCGCATCCACTGCACGCGAACAGGTTTGCCCACGGCGCGGGACATCAGCGCGGCGTCTTCGGCCACGTCATCGCTCTCCAGCCGTCCGTAGCTGCCCGAACCTTCGCGATAGAGAAGGTGCACACTTTTCGGTGGCAGCTTCAGCATGGTGGCAATGGCGTCGCGCGTGCGGAAGGGTCCCTGCGTCCCGGTCCAGATCGTGGCCTTGTCCGCGCGCACGTCCGCAACCGCGCATGGCGGACCGATCATGCCGTGCAACTGAAACGGCCAGTAATAGGTGGCCTCATATTTTTTGCTCGCCTGAGAAAATGCCGCGTCCGGATTGCCCTTGTTGGTTACGACTGTGTCCTTAAAGCTCTTGGTATTTTTCAGATAATCGAAAACTTCGTCGGTGCCGGCGGGCATCTTCAATGTTGGCTCAGACCAGGTCACTTTCAGCGCGCGCGCCGCCTGGATCGCCGCCCACTCCGTCTGCGCCACCACGCCCACGAAATTTCCTTCGCGCACGACTTTCACTAGCCCGGGAATATTCTTGATTGAGCTTTCATCCACGCTCAGCGGCGCGGAAAGCGCCGTCGCCGGACGCACCACTCGTCCATGCAGCATTCCGGGAACGCTGACATCCTGCGAGTAGACAAACTCTCCCGTAAATTTCCCCGGCAGGTCAACGCGAGGAATCGATTTGCCGACAATTTTATAATCTTTGTAGTTCTTGGCCGGAATTTCCGGCGCCACTTTCATGTCCCAGCCGATTCCGGTGGCCACAATTTTGATGTTGAAACGCTTGCCGCCCAGCAGATCCCCGTAGGCGATTTTTTTGGCCGGACTTCCGATCACGCTGACCACACCGTCCGTGACGGTAAGCTTGTCCACCGGCGAATCGAGGCGCACGGATGCAAGTTTCAGCAATTCCTGGCGCGCGGCAGCGGAAGCTTGCCGCAATTGCGGCCCGCCGCGTTCGATGGTTCTGGCGGCCGCCGTGACTCCCTGATCGACTGCCGTATCTGTGTCGCCCGACTCCATGTGGACCTTGTTGAAAGACACATCCAGTTCCTCGGCTACAATCTGCGCCAGGGCGGTCACGACGCCCGTGCCGAGTTCCACTTTGCCCGTGAATACGGTCACGGTGCCATCCTTGGAAATTGCCATCCAGGAATCGAGCACGGTGGGATCCATGCCGTCCACGGAGAGGCCATCGCCCTGGGCGAGCGCTCTCGTAGCGCCCCCGAAAAAGCTGAAGCCCACGACTAGTACGCCCGTGCTCTTAAGAAGATCTCTGCGGGAGATGGATTTGGTTTCCATGTTCGGCTCTCCTTAAGCTTTCACGCTTGAACTTGCGACGCGCTGAATCGCGCGGATAACCCGCAGGTGAGTGCCGCATCGGCAGATATAGCTGTTCAGTGATTTTTTGATTTCCGCCACCGAGGGGTGCGGATTCTTGTCCAGCAAAGCCTTGGCGCCCATCACCATGCCGTTCATGCAGAAGCCGCACTGCGCGGCCTGCTCTTCGACGAAGGCGGCCTGAATGGCGTGAGGATGTGCCATGCTCCCCAATCCTTCGAGCGTGGTGATGCTCTTATTTTGCGCTGCCGAAGCCGGCAGCATGCAGGAGCGCACGCTGTTACCATCCACGAGAACCGTGCACGCCCCGCATTGGCCCAGGCCACAGCCGAAACGAGGGCCATGAAGCTCCAGGTTGTCGCGCAAAACGTACAGCAGCGGCGTGCTGGGGTCGGCTTCAACGGAGCTGGACTTGCCATTCACTTTCAGCGTGATTCGCGCCATGGTGATATTCCTTTCTCGACGGATCGATCAGAAAAATATGACGCCCTTAGTGGCGTTATCCGAATTCCAGGCTCATTAATGGACAATTACAACTCAATATACACTTACTCCTATTGAGATGGAAACGCCAGATTGGATTTTTTAACAGCCGGATCATGGGAAATCGCGCAATTCATTTTACGGCCATGCAAGGGGATTGCTTGGTCCAACCTGAAATTTATATCCCACGACGAAACGCGCGGACAGAAATTTTCATCGTCCCATCGGAAACGATTCGCGGCTACTGATATTCATCGGCAGCGTCAAAAACGTAGCGGATGACAATGGGCGAGCCCGACTTGCCATTTTCGATGCGCCAGGTTTCGTAAAACTGCCGGCCGTCAGGAGAAAGCTCGATGGTCCGGCTCATTTTCCTTCCCTGCGGCCCTTTTTCATCGGTAACAAGTTTGGTGCCGTCCCAGTGCGCGGGAATTTCCTGCACGGCCTCATTTTTCGATTTTTGAACCTTTCTGCCATCCGTGAAGAAAACCATCTTATTGCCTTGGTCGTTGGTAGCGTCTACTTCAGTGTCCATCAACGCAATCGATTGCGAGTAATCGGGGCGAACCTCCTGCAATATGCGTTCGCTGGTTTCCGTATCCCCGCCGCCCATTCCCCGGCCATTGCCGCCGTATGGCCCGTTCCCGCCGCCACCGCCGCCGCCCGGATAGGGAGGAGGAAAGCCTACACGCGGGCCACCGCCGCCATTGCCGCCCGGGTTCCCAGGATCGTTGCCAGGGCCGGCCTTTCGTTGCCGCGCCTCGTCTACTTTTTTCCTGGCATCATCACTTTCGTCGGTGTTCAGCTTCCAATATCCCGCCAGCGTCTTCCTCGGCGCTACCTGCACTTTCTTCTTTGCAGGAGGTGGAGGCGGCGGTGGTGGCAGCGGATGCGTAGGAGGCAAGGGCCCTGCGGGCGCCTGCGCCAGAACGCGCCCAGCGGGAACAATGCAGGCGCCGGCAAGAATTGCGATGCATGCCGTGGCTTTCAATCCGGGCAATATCATGGTCGTGTACCTTCCGTGCAGCCGTATTTCTGCGGGCAACTTATCTAGATTCGAAGCAATCACATCGAGTTGCATCCCTACGGGCTTCTGGAAGTATACTCTCAGGCCTGAGTTCAAACTATGGAAACGGTTCTGATCATTGAAGACAGCCGAGCGATGCAGCGCACGCTGCAGCGACTCTTCGAATCGGACTCCCTGAAAGTTCGCATTGCCTCGGATGGAGAGGAAGGCCTGCAAAGCTTCCAGCAGGAGACTCCCAATGTGGTGGTGCTGGATCTGAAGCTGCCGGGCCTGTCCGGCAAGGAGCTTTGCAGGTCGTTCAAGGCGGAAGCGCCATCCGTGCCCATCGTCGTGTTGAGTGCCAATGCCGACGTGGACGACAAGGTGGTCCTGCTCGAATTGGGAGCGGATGACTATGTTACCAAGCCCTTCAGCCCCAAGGAATTGCTGGCGCGCGTGCGCCGTGCCATGCGCCGCAACGGACGGAAACAAGTATCCGCGACGGGCGCCGAAGCTGCTTCCCTGCGCGATGTGCTGACTTTTGGCGATGTGGAAATTGACTTTACAAGCATGGAAACCAAACGAGCGGGCAATCCCGTAAGCATGACCGCGCAGGAATTCAAACTGCTGAAATTTCTTTCGCGGTCCATTGATCGCGTGATTTCACGCGAGGAATTGCTCAACGAGGTCTGGGGATATCAAAACTATCCCTCCACGCGCACGGTGGACAACCATGTCCTCCGGCTTCGCCAGAAACTTGAGCCCGATCCCGCGCATCCTCGCTATTTTGTAACGGTGCACAGCGCGGGTTACAAGTTTGTCCCCGGCAGTGCCGCCGCGAACAAGAAAAGGTAACTCGTTTCGGGGGGAGTTTGATGGCACGTCTTCGTCTGCAATCACAACTTCTGCTCTCCACGCTGCTGATTATCTGCGCCCTGACGGGCGCGATCCTTCTCATCATCCGGCAAACCGTTCGAACCCAGATTGCGGACCAGGTGAAGTTCAGCACGGAAGCGTCCTTTCAGGAGTTTGGGACGGTTCAGAAGCAGCTGCAGCTGCAACTGTCCCGAACGGCCTCTCTTCTGGCCGAGATTCCCACCTTGAAAGCGCTGATGACAACTGGTGATGCTGCGACGATCCAGGATGGGTCCATTCCCTTTTGGAGGCTCGCCGGCAGCGACCTGTTCCTGCTTGCGAATCCTCAAGGCCGAGTGGCCGCGCTGGACGTCACTCAAAAAGGGCTCAATCGAGAAGCTGCGGAGGGCTATATAAGAAACTCCCTGCAGGACGGGCAGGAGTCCGCCTGGTGGTATTCGGGCGGGCGGCTCTATTGGGTTTTTATCCGCCCAATCCTTGCCGGGACGGGAGACAATGCAAAGGTTCTGGGGATCGTAGCCATTGGATATGAGACCAATTCGCGAATTGCCGAGCAACTCGGATTCGTCGCCGAAAGCAAGATTGTGCTGGTGGCGGATAAGCGAATTATTGCATCCACATTTTCCGCTGAAGAAGAGGGCTTAATTCAGGGCCGCATTCTCTCTGGGGAAGTCCTTCCCGGCGAGAGCACGGCCAACATGACTCTGGGGAAAGACACCTACCAGGTTGCAAAGGTAACCTTGCAGGCCAATCCTCCGTCGCCCGTGGAGTGCTACGTATTCATTTCCCTGACACGCCCAATGGCTTTTCTCCGCCAGCTGAACCGCACAATCGCGGTTGTTGGCTTGACGGCCATCATCCTTGCCTTCTTGCTGCTGCGCTTCGTTGCGGGAACGATTACTCATCCGCTCGACAATCTTGTGGCCGGCGTGCGTGCTCTCGCCGCCGGCGATTACACCTATACGATCACGCCCCGCGGAAGCAGTGAAGCCGTGGAACTCGCCGAATCCTTCTCTAAAATGCGCGGTGAATTGCTTGCGTTTCAAAGAAAGCAGATTGAAACGGAGCGCGTGGCCGCAGTGGGCCGCGCCGCGAATTCCATCTCCCACGACCTTCGCCACCACCTGGCAGCTCTGGTGGCGAACGCAGAATTTCTATACGAGGCCGAAAAACTCAAGCTGGATCGCGATGAAGTGTACCGGGAGATTCAGACCGCCTCGGAACAGATGACCGAACTGCTCGACTCCCTGCGCGACCTGGCTCGTGAGCAGCGCAACATCCACCCCGTCAATGCTTCCATCGATCAATGCGTGCGCCGGGCCGTGGAAGCTGCGCGTGCCCGTCCCCAGCTACGCAACCGCGAGGTTTCCATCCGCGCGGCAGGAGACATGGCAGGAGTTTTCGATCCCAAGAAGATGGAGCGCGCGTTTCTCAACCTCGCGTTGAATGCCTGCGAGGCCGCTTCAAACCGCGATGGGAAAATTGCGATTGATATCGCATCCACGCCGGAAGCTTTTGAAATTCGCATTTCAGACAATGGGCCGGGAATTCCGGTTGCTATACGAAACAATTTGTTCGATCCCTTTGTGAGCGCGGGAAAACCTAACGGCACGGGGCTCGGCCTGGCCATCGTGAGCAAAATCATCGCGGACCATGGAGGAACTGTTACGGTCGAAAACACCTCCGCGAGCGGAACGACTTTCTTCGTAAAATTGCCGCGAATACAGGTATCCGCAAACGAAATCACCGAGAAAGTCGCAACTTAGAAATATTCGCTTCTAGAAGAATTTTCTAGAAGTCATTACATAAATGGCTAGCCGGAGAAGTCGATCAGGTGTCCGGGGCTAATGCCCTTGATTTTCAGAGATCTGAACTTCGCGGCTAAAAAGGTTACGGAAAACTCGCACTCTGTCATTCCGAAGGGCGGGGTTTGCCCGAGGAATCTGCTGTTTCTTGGAACCAGAGAAGAAAGCAGATCCCTCGCTTCGCTCGGGATGACAAACAGTACTTTTTCCGCAGCCTGTGAAGCCGCGACCTACGATGATTGTTTATGAAATGCTTCTAGAAGAACGCCCGGGCGTGTCCACAGCCCCCGCCGGGAAGAGTATAGAGGACAGGATCGGCATTCTACTGTGCCCTGAAAAATGCCGATAGCCTCAGAAACTCATTTGCACGCCCGGGCTAAACGGAAATTACACTCGTGGCACCTGGAAAATGTCCCCGAAATGTCCAACATTTGTAAAAATCTTGTCATGAAGAATTAGCCGGAATGTTCAGAACCGCCATGGGCCGCCTTTGAAGTAAAATCCCTTCGCAAGGCTCGAAATGCACCGCGTCGCTTCTATTGCGGTGCAATAACACTGATGGAATGCCCCGCCAGCTAAGGCAAGGCTTTCTGCTAGGATTGGCATATGGCTGTCGAACGAGAGAGGCTGGACGCGGATGTCTTGATCGTCGGAGCGGGTCCTGCTGGGCTTGCCTGCGCGCTGCACCTTTCGCGGTTGATCGCGCAGCACAATGCTTCGGGGGCCAAGCCCGAACTTTCCGCTGAAAATATTTACGTTCTCGAAAAAGCGCGCGAAATTGGAGCGCACCAGCTTTCCGGCGCGGTGATGGACCCGCGAGGGCTTGCAGAACTTGTCCCTGATTGGGAGAAGACCGCGCCGCTCGAATCGCCGGTCACCGATGACGCCGCATTTGTTCTGACTTCCGCGAACGCGTGGAAGCTGCCGATCACTCCGCCGCCGTTGCGAAATCACGGCAACTATATCATCTCGTTGAACAAGCTGGTGAAATGGCTCGGCGGCCTGGTGGAAAAATCTGGCGTGAATTTGTTCACGCAATTTGCAGGCAGAAAGTTGATTTACGAAGGCGGCGGGATCGCCGGCGTGATCACCGAAGACAAGGGCGTGGACAAGGAAGGCAAGCCCAAGGACAACTTCACTCCGGGCTACGAACTGCGCGCCAAAGTGACGGTGCTTGCCGAAGGCCCGCGCGGATCGCTCACCAAGGAAATGGTAAACCGGCTGAAGCTCGATGGCCTGAATCCGCAGGTCTACGGCATCGGGATCAAGGAACTGTGGGAAGTTCCCGCAGGGGCGCATCAAGACCGGGATACGTGGCGCACACGCTGGGCTGGCCGCTGGATTCCAGCATACGTACGGCGGAGGATGGCTCTACGGCCTGCCTGAAAATCGCGTTTCGATCGGCATGGTGATTGGACTCGATTATCACAATCCGCGTTTCGATCCGCACGAAGCGTTTCAGAAATACAAGACGCATCCGTTTCTCAAGCGCGTACTCGAAGGCGGCAAACTGGTGCGCTACGGCGCGAAGACCGTGCCTTACGGCGGCTGGTATTCCATGCCGCGTCAGTACGTGGATGGCGGCCTGATCATTGGCGATTCGGCCAGCCTGCTCAATTCGCAGCGGCTTAAGGGCATTCACATCGCCATCAAGAGCGGCATGCTCGCGGCCGAAACGGTTTTCGAGGCGCTTAAAACCGGCGATGCCTCAGTCGAAAACTCTCTCGGCATTTCCGCACAAGATCGAGCAAAGCTGGATCAAGAAAGAATTGTGGGCGGTGCGAAATTTCCATCAAGGATTTCAGCACGGCCTCTATGCAGGACTGTTTCACGCCGGAATACAATTTGTTACCGGCGGGCGCGGCCTCATCGATCCCATGCGCTGCCGTCCGGGCCATGAGGAATATCAGAAGCTCAATGGTTCGGAGCCCGCGCCCGCCAGATTCAAAGGCGATGGTACGCTGACGTTCGATCGCCTGACCGACGTCTATCATTCCGGCACGCGGCATGAAGAGGATCAGCCCTGCCACCTGCTGGTTTCCGATCTGAACGTCTGCGCCACGAAATGCGTGACCGAGTACGGAAATCCCTGCCAGTATTTTTGCCCCGCAGCGGTCTATGAAATGGTGCAGGAAAAGGGCCAGCCGCGCCTGAAGATCAATGCGTCCAACTGCGTACATTGCAAAACCTGCGACATCGCCGATCCTTACGAGATCATTACCTGGGTGCCACCCGAGGGTGGCGGCGGCCCGAATTATGAAGGGATGTAGGCCGCGGAAGGTAGGACAGGCTTCAGCCTGTCTGGTTTTCTACTGGGACTTCCTAAATTCAAAAGAAAACAGGCTGAAGCCTGTTCTACTCAGAACACATCATGGCAAGAGTCCGTACACATCGAGTTCTGTCTGCGTGCCGACGTAAACTTTTCCGTTGGCCACCGTGGGAACCGTGAACTTCACGGCTAGGCCCGCAGTGTCGCGCGACGCCGCAGCCATCGCACTATTGTAAATTTCATTCTTAAGATTATTCGGATCGTAGGCGCGCAGAATGGCTGGCGAGTTTTGCGTGGCCAGCGCCCCGCTCGAGTCAATCAGCCAAAGAACGGCATTGCTGGTTCCGTTGGAGGAAATGACGGGCGTTGCTCCTTGCGGGCCCAGCATTTCCGGGGACTGGGAAGCAGATGGAGTGGCACTGAGAATTCCTCCGGACATTTGGAATGATTGCAAATTTCCGCTGCCGGGGACCACGTAGACCGCGTTATTCCAGAATAATGGAGTGCTGAGAATCGGCCCGCCAGCGACGGGAACGGTTTGTACGCGCGCGGTAGAATCGGGGCAAGGTCCGGCGAGTCCTCCCATGTTGTCGCGGTTCACGACGTATAAGGAGCCGCCTCCAGAGATGCCTTTCGATGCGCCGATCAGCAAATGCGGCTGCGATGGTGAACCTGCGGAATCAGGCAAGAGAACAGGCGCGCCGGTCCCCACGAGGTGCCCGCTGCCTTCATCGCATGGCGTGAAATAATCGGAGACTGCCGATGCCGGACCAGGCTGTAGCCGCAGAAAGCTGTCGCCGTAATTGTAATTGACCTCGGGACGACTTGCGTTGAACGTGCCGTCTCCCGTGGCCACATAAACATTGTGATTTGAATCCACGGACGGACCGCCGCCGCTTTGCCAGATTCCGCCGTGCTGGCCGCCAGGAGTTACGTCGAACGATCCGGTTGGTTGCAGCGAGGCCGCGTCAAATCCAAATAACCAGCCGTGATATTCGCCCACTTCGCCAAACGAGCCGAAGGCCACATACACGATTCCATTGTCAAGAAGCAGCGCGGGCCGCTGATTTTCAAACGTTGGCAAGTATGGATAGGCTTGTCCCGGCGACGAAAGGATTCCAGCAGGCTTCAATTGGATCTGTCCAGTGGCCAAATCCAGGGCGTAGAGCAGTTGGCTGAATGACGGCGCGGCCGGATTGGTCTCAATTGCGGCGACCACATACAAATACGGAGTGGAGGGACTTAGACTTATCACAGGAGTTCCAGTAATACCCACGAAAGGTACGATGTCAGTGCTGGTGATTGTCAGATTGGGAGTAGCAATGGCTTGCGATCCTGCAGGAATCAAGCTTGTCTTCCAGAGCTGAACACATGGCTGAGCATCAGCGTCAAACGCGAATACCGAATCCATTTCCGTGGCCACAAAAATGACATTGTGCGTCCCCTTGCCGGGAATCGACAGATTTGGCACATAGAGAGGCTGCGCGTATGCGTAGCCATCGATCGGACAGGAAAATAGCTTCCCAAATTTGGATGGATTGACTGTTCCTGGCGCCAGCGCCAATTCCTGGCTATTTACTCCCGAACGCGCATTGTCATTGCGCCAGGTTAGCGTGCCCGGAAAATTAGTGACTTCGACCGTGGCCGAAGCCGTGGCATGAGGCAGCGATGCAATGATGGTGTAAGCGCCGGGCGCGCTCGGAGGCATATATAACCCGTTCGATGCGATCGTCCCTCCGGTAGCAGCCCAGCTCACCTCGGTATTGCCTATTCCCGCAGTCAGTATATTGAACTGCACAGTCTGCGATGGGGTGATGCTGGTAAGCGCGGGCGAAA
This sequence comes from uncultured Acidobacteriota bacterium, assembly GCA_963825365.1. Taxonomy (GTDB): domain Bacteria; phylum Acidobacteriota; class Terriglobia; order Acidiferrales; family UBA7541; genus Palsa-360. The sequence continues at coordinate 95,567 of CAWGSV010000021.1, forward strand.
CTACAAGAGGGCCTGTATACGCGCTGAAGGATTGAACCGTTACGCTTGCGGACCCTGTCTTGGTCGGATCCGATTGCAAGGCCGCCATGACCATAACCGTCGCTGGATTTGGAACCGTTGATGGAGCCGTGTAGCGCCCGCTCGAATCGATCGTCCCCACAGTGGAGTTCCCGCCGATGGTCCCGTTCACCTGCCAGCTGACCGCGGGGCTCGATGCATTTTCCACCACGGCCTGGAACGGCACAACGCCGCCGGGGAAAGGTTGCGCCGAATTTGGTGTGACGCTAATTGTGGCCGGTGGAGGAGGCGACGAGGAGCTAACCAAACCGCAAGAAGTGCAAATCGAGCAGAGCAGGACACAAGCGCACAAGAGTTTGCAGGGGAAATTTTCCCGCCGTCCATCTCGGGAGGCGAGGTCAATTGCACGCGTAGGATGCGCGCAGAGATGCAAATTCAATGGACTGGGCATGGGCTTGGCCTATTCGTCAGAACTTCTGAAAAACTGGGCGGAAGGTATCACAGGGAAAATCAAGCGTCAATGAATTTTGTCACGAATAATGACAGGCCTTCAAGCATTTTTGGCTGCGTCCGCAAGGGGAGCGCTGTTCGCACTTGTGAGCCTGTGAAAAAAGGACCGCACGCGGTCCAGAATGCCGGGTTGCGGCTTGGGGCGCGCTTCGCTCGGCGGCGTGGGAGGCGTGGGCGCTGGGGGAGGCGTGGGAGGAGCGGCCGGCTGCGAGGGCGCGGGATTCACATGCCCGCGAAATTCCACCGTCGGACGCAGCCGCACTTCGCGCACCAGCGCTATGGTTTCGGGGGCAGGGTCAGGAAGAGGTTCGGGAGATTTAGCGTCGAAGCTGAGCGGCGGCATCAGAACGGTGTACACAGGCTCTCCCGCGGGAGCGGATGGGGGCTGCGCACTTTCGGTTTTCTTGCTTTCCGGCGGCTGCGGGCGCGCCAGTGTGCCAACCTCTCGGTTCGGTGGCGGTTGCGGTTGCGATTGCGATTGCGCAGGTGGCGCGGACTTTGGAGATTCGAGCCTGGCGCGGGGAAATTCACACGAGCAGGCGGCGGCATCCGCGCGAAGCGATACGATTTGCCCCTCAGTCAGGCTTGCCGTGCCGCCCTGAGGAATAATCATGCTCTGGTCGGAGAATTGAGTTTCAACGCGCATCGCTCCGCGCGCTGTGAGGATACACATCTCGCCGCTTTGATCGAGTCCCAGAGTGGTGTCGCGGGGCCCCGCCGAAATTGCAATGGGCGTGGCAACAATCGTGGGCGTGTAAATCGTGAAGGCATCGGCTGAATCCAGCGAGGAATGCACACGGCCATAATCCAACGCCAACGTCAGCGATCCGCTGGACTTAACCATTTTGAAATGTGCGGGACCGCAAATGCTGATTTCGCCGCCGCCATTCAGCAGAAGTAGGGCGCGCCCTGAATGCAGTGTGACGTCGCTGCCACTGGCGACCACCGTTGGCGCCGCATCCGTTTCCAAACCCACCGGAGTTTTGGTGACTACTTCGAGATCGTCGCCTTCGATTCGCCCCAGCACGGCGGGCAAGTCCTGCGCGGAAATATGGGTGCTGCGCAAGGAAAGCGCGGCAACAATCGCCAGCAATGCGACTGCGGCAATTTTCACCCTGGCAGCAGAGAACCTTCGCGGATTCGGTAAGAAACGCACCTTTGTCTGCAGCTTCCTGACTGGCGTTGTGAGGCTATCTTATCGCCATCTTCGACTTATACTATAACGGCATGCCCGACCATGTGAAAACGCCGCCGGGACAGGAAGAAGCACACGTCCCTGTCCACTATGACACGAGGCTGCCGAAACTCACGCTTCTTCAGCGCGTTTTAATCCCGATTATCGGCTGGGTAGTCTGGTTTGTGATTCGCTTGCTCGGCCCGACCATTCGCTTCGAGGTTCTAGGGGGGAAGAAAGCGGGGCGCGATTACCGGCCCGATTTGCCGCCAAACATTTTCGCCTTCTGGCATCGCTGCATTATTCCCGCGGCCTGGTACTTCCGAAACCGCAACGGCGTGCTCATGAACACTACGAATTTCGATGGGCAGTGGACGCGGCGCGTGATTGAACGATTGGGATTTGGCACCGCTCAGGGAAGCTCGACGCGCGGAGGATTGCGCGGGCTCGCTGTAATGGCCAAGCGTCTCGATGAAGGAGTCGACGCCGGATTCACCATCGACGGGCCGCGCGGGCCGCGTTACGTGGCAAAGCCCGGTCCGGTGATGCTGGCTCGCCGCTCCGGCAAGCCCATTGTGCTATTTCACATTGGCCTCGAGCGCGCCTGGACGCTCGAAAAGGCCTGGGATCTCATGCGCATCCCCAAACCGTTTACGCGCGCAATTATCATTTTCGCGCCGGTGATTGACGTGCCCAAAGATACTGATCACGATGCCCTTGAGATGAAACAACAGGAAATGCAGAAAATGCTGGAACGCTTGAGAGACGTGGCAGAGAGCTGGTTTTCACTTACAGAAGAAGAACGAGAGCGGGAACGCAAGGAGTGGAATTTCCGTTAGTTGGCGCGGTCTGAAACTAATTCGTGGGAAGAGTTCGCAACTCCTCGGCGGAAACTTCGACAACCTTGCCATCTTGCCAGATGAAAATCGACCGTCCTTCACGAGCGTGTTCTTCAATGAGCTTCTCGACAGCCGCTTTCAGCGCCATCTCCGCGCGCACTTCTAAGGGCAATTCCAGAACATTTGGAGGCGGTTTTCTCATCTCTCCCCGTATGAGTCATTCAGCTTATTGAAAAGTTTCTCATCTATTGTACGCAGTTTGGACTCTTTCTCAAAAGAGGACAAAAAAGTTTCGTATCGAGCGGCCAAAGCGACGACGGACAATATGGTCGGGGATATTGTGTCCTCCGCCGGATACTCTTTCCCTGACCCGCGACAATGCGACTTCAACGCTGGGTATCCAAAGGTAGAAAATATTAATCCCATAGCCACGACTCTTCAGATGGCGAATGAGCTTCAAATGCGCGCGGCCTGACAGGGTAGTCTCGAAACCCAAATCAACCCCGCGTCGCGCAAAGTTGTCGATTTCTTCAAGCATTAATTTTCCCGCATGAATGGCAGCTGTTTCAGGGGAGAAAGGCGATACGCCCTGGGCGATTAAATCCGCATTGACGAAATTCTTGCATTCAGAATAGTAAGGCAGAAATTCTCGCGCGAATGACGTCTTGCCTGCGCCATTCGGACCCGCGATGATGTAGACATTTGGAGGCATGAAATTTCAAGGCTTACCAGGAACTTCACCTGAGATTTGCCGCTTTTCCGAAGTGGCTCCGCTCAACGGCTGGCGTCGTTGAGCGTCACTTGCGCCGTCATCTTTTGTCCGCCGTGGTAGTACTCCACTTTCACAACGTCTCCGGGACGCTTGCGATTTAAGGCGAGAGTCAAGTCGGTCTGACCCGTGATGGGGCGGCCATCAATTCCTGTCACAATGTCACCGCCCAGCATTATTCTGCCCGTGCCGAGGATTGCCGGGTGATCTCCACCTTTCAGGCCCGCATGCTCCGCCGGACCACCAGGCGTAACGCGCTCGACCATCAGCCCTTCGTTAACAGGCAAATGCAATGCCTCAGCAACCGCGGGCGTGAGCAGCCGTGCTTCAATTCCCATGGAAGCGCGGTGAACGTGGCCGTCGGCAATTAAATCTTGAGCAATTTGCCGCGCGATGCTGATCGGAATAGCGAAGCCGATGCCGGCGGTTGAGCCGGATGGCGTGTAGATGGCCGAGTTGATGCCGATCACTTCTCCGTGAGAATTCAAGAGCGGTCCGCCCGAATTTCCCGGGTTAATTGCGGCATCGGTCTGGATTGCGCCATCAATGACCGTGGTTTGGCCGGTCTGCACCGTGCGCCCGAGCGCGCTGACTACGCCTGTAGTGAGCGTGCTTTGGAAGCCGAAAGGATTCCCGATGGCCAACACGCGCTGGCCCACTTGCAGGCTTTCGGAATCGCCCATGGTCAGCGCAGGAAGTTTTCTGTCCTTCGGATCAATCTTGATGAGTGCGATGTCATTGCGCTCATCCGCTCCAATGAATTTCGCGTCGTAGTGTGTGCGATCGCCCAAAGTTACCGAAATTGCCTGCGCGTTCTGCAGGACATGAAAATTGGTAAGAATGTATCCACGCGGATCAATGACGAAACCGGAACCCGCGCCCTCGCCCGGCACTGGCTCCATCCAGAAATTGTCATAGCCCATCGTGCGAGTTACGATATTCGCCACGGCTGGCGCGGATTGGCTATAAATTTTTACGTAGATGGCTTCGTCACCGAGAAGCTCCTCCGGCTTGGATTGTGCAAGGGCCACTGGCCTGGCAGGCGCAGCGGGCACGGCTTCAACGTTTCGCGGCTGCCGTTCTCCCCAGCGGCTGCCCGCCCAATACGCGCCCAGGACAAGCACCAAGCCCATGGTCAGCAACCGAACGACGCGCCGGCTGTCTTTTCCTTCACTCATGACGATACTGCCTCCAGCTCCCAAATAATCGGCTTGGCCATCCGGGCCAAAACTCTGTAGCGCCCGCGTTCAGGCGGGCATTCTAAATTCGCGCGATGCCCGCCTGAAGGCGGGCGCTACAAAAACTCAACATCGCGAATTCATCGCGCACAATCTAAATCCCGGCTCGATCATTCTTGGATTTCGCGCCTTCCATGCCTTTCAGTTTGGCAAAGAGCGCAATCACTTGCACCCTGGTATGTTCCAGCGTGCCCGAGCAATCGATTACCACATCCGCCCGGCGCCGTTTTTCCTCCACGGGCATTTGAGCCGCGATGCGTTGCCGGGCTTGCTCAATGCTTAGCCCGCGCCCCGTCCCGGGCTGCGTGAGGCGCGCCAGCTGCTGCTCTGGCGTGCACCAGGTGACCACCAGAAATTCCAATTTCTTATCGAATCCGGCTTCGATGAGCAATGCAGCCTCCACCACGGCGATGGCGTGCGGGTCAGCCTGCTCAATCGCCGCAAGCTGGCGGCTCTGCTCCTCGAGAATCGGCGGATGCACGATGGCGTTTAAGCGCGCCAGGCGCTCGGGATCGGCAAACACGATAGGCCCGAGCTTTTGCCGGTCCACCAGGCCTTCCGGCGTGAGGATGCCGCGTCCAAATTCACGCACCACTTCCTCATAGGCCGCGCCCCCAGGCTGAATCATGTGGTGGCCGATCTTGTCCGCTTCGAGGACACGGCAGCCGAGCCCGCGAAGCATCGCGACCACCGCGGTCTTGCCTGTGGCGATTCCTCCGGTGAGGCCGACGCTCAGCATCAGGGTTGGGCCGCGGCAGCGCCGGGCATATTCCCCTTCACTCTATTGGATGCGGATTGCGACCGCCGCAGACCGGCTGCTTTCACGGTATTACTCATCAGCATGGCAATTGTGAGAGGGCCCACGCCGCCCGGCACCGGCGTCATCGCTCCGGCGACCTCGGCAACAGCCGGATGAACATCGCCCAACAGCACGGAGTTTTTCTCGTGGAATTGAGCCAGCTTTGCCGGGAAATTCGCAAAAATGCGCTGCGCTTCGGCGGCATCCGTGATGCGATTGATGCCTACGTCGATCACCGCCGCGCCGGGCTTCACCCAGTGCGGCTCGATCATTGCTGCGCGCCCAATCGCGGCGATCACGATGTCTGCGCGCCCTACCGTTTGCGGCAAATCGCGTGTCTTCGAATGGCAGATGGTCACCGTGGCGTTTGCATGCATAAGCAGCAGCGCCATCGGCTTGCCCACAATATCGCTGCGCCCTACAACTACTGCGTCAGCTCCCTCGATCGGGATTGCACTGCGCCGCAGAATCTCCATGCATCCCGCAGGCGTGCATGCCACAAGCCCAGCGCGGCCCGAGACCAGCCGCCCAAGATTCACCGGATGAAAGCCGTCAACATCTTTGGCAGGGTCCACAGCTTCCAGCACACGCTTGGTATCGATATGCGGCGGCAAAGGAAGCTGCACCAGGATTCCGTCCACTTCATCGCGCGCGTTCAGCTGCGCAACCAGCGCCAGCAATTCATCGGTGGTTATAGAAGCGGGCGGCGTATACATCCAGCTGCCAAGGCCCAGCAACTCGCAAGCCGCAATCTTGCTGCGTACATAAATCTGCGACGCAGGATTTTCGCCCACCAGCACCGCCGCAAGTCCGGGACGAATCCGCGAAGCGCTCAGGGCAGCAATTTCCTGCTTTAGCTCGGCGTAAATTTGGTCTCGAATGGGGATGCCGTTGAGTATGCGCGCTGGCACAATGGCTCCTCGCCAAACAACAAAAGCTTTCTTCCCTTCAATGGTAGCACAGCCGATGCCGCGAGCTCCGTCGTGGCGCCGGCATCCTGCCGTCGTTTTTTGTTGTGGTTAGAAGGGCGGCAGGTTCACCTCTGCCCCCCTCGTGTGACAAATCCGCATAGAAAGAAAATTCATGTACAATCAAATTTCACGGTGAAAAGGAGGCAACCATGCTTTTCGGCGATAGCGGCGGGCGCAAGAAACTCGAACAGCAGCGGCGCGAGGAAGGCCGCCTGCCTCCCGGGCAATCCCTCACACTGAAATGGCCCGTGCTGCACGCGGGAAACGTTCCGCACGTCGATGTGAGCACGTGGGATTTTCGCGTTAACGGACTGGTCGAGAAATCTTTGCGGCTCAGCTGGGAGGAATTCAACAATCTGCCGCAAGCCCAGGTTCAATGTGACATGCACTGCGTGACGCACTGGAGCCGTTTCGACAACCTTTTCGAAGGCGTGCTGTTCACCGAAGTGATGAAGCTCGTGACGCCAAAGCCGGATGCTCGTTTCGCACTCGTGCGCGGCGAAAATGGATTCACCGCCAACTTGCCCATGGAAGACCTGATGAAGCCCACTACAATTTTCGCCTTCCGGCACGATGGCGAACCGCTCTCCGCCGAGCATGGCTACCCTGTGCGCCTGATCGTGCCGCACCTATATCTCTGGAAAAGCGTGAAATGGGTGCGCGGCTTCGCTCTCTCTGCCCAGGACGAACCCGGCTTCTGGGAGGAAATGGGCTACCACATGCACGGCGACCCCTGGAAAGAGCAGCGCTTCGATACAGATTAGAGGTGCTGTAGCTCGCCTCTTCAGAGGCGAGGTCTTTCTTATCGCGCAAGAAAACCCCGCGTGTGAAGACGTGGGACTACAGCTGATACTCAAAGAAAGCCAGATTCGGACCGTAAATTTGATTTTGTGGGTGCCGCATCCTTCACCGCTCTTGTGAAGGGTGCGGGGTTTTCTTCGTCGTGAAATTTCTCAATTGAGCTATACAAAAACCGCACCCTTGAACTGCGCAAGGGTGCGGCACCCGAACTGCCGAACTGCAAAATCGCTCTACTTCACGTTTTTGCGAAGCCAGTCATCGATGAACTTGATGACCACGTCGCTGTTGCGGTCCAGAAACATTTCGTGCATGTTGCCGTGGATGCCCACGTCTTCCAGGCGAACGAAATCGTCCTTCACGCCCGCCTGATTGAGCCACTTGGGAATGCATGCATCGAACACGCGGTGATACGTGCCCTCGGCGGAGACGGAGAGGATGCGCATGTTGGCCCAGTTCACCAGCTTGTGCACGGGTTCCTTCTGCAGGTAGCAGGGAACCTCGTCCGGCCGGTCCGATTTCTCTTCGAGATAAGTTTTCAAATCGTCGGGGCTGTTGACCGGCGGCTCGTAGTGCATGGGCATGTTGGTGATCCCCCATGCGTTTCCGACGCGGCCCGTGTATTTCACCTTGGCGGTATCCACGTTGCCGATTTGCGGCCCGCCTGGCTCAATGGCCACCATGCCCGCCACAAGCTTGGGCCGCTGGTCGGCCACATTGAAGCCGATGCCGCCTCCCTGCGAATGCGTGATCAGGATGACCGGGCTGCCAATTTGATCAAGCAGCGCCACGCCCGCGGGCACGGCGAGTTCGGCCTGCCCGGGTATGAACTGCATCTGGCCCTTGATGAAATTATCGAAGACGGGATCGCCCATGGTGCCCTTCTTGGGCGAGTCGCTGGGCCATTGCGTGTACAGTTTCATGCGCGGGAAATTTCCGCCGGAGAGCGTGGGGCCGGTCCAGATCTGTTCAAGGTCAAGGGCCGTGCGCAGACCCAGCTTGCCGTCCATGTCCGGCACGTAAGGCGAGCGGCCGCGCGCCGGGTAATCTACCATGTAGACAACGTAGCCTTGATTAATTAAATAGTAAGCCCAGCCCGGCCGCCCATCGGGCGTCTGCTTCCACACCGCGCCGGTCTGCCCATTGCCGTGAAACAGAACGATGGGATACTTCTGCCTGATCTTCTTGGGCACCATGACTTCTACATACATGGCGCCGTGCATTTCCTCTTTGCCCGGTGCACCCTCGTACTTTCCGCCCACATAAAAGATCGCCTCGCGGCCCACATTTTCCGTGGAGAACGTGGGAATGGAAGCAGGCGGCATGGCCGAATTCGCCGCGTCGGCGGCTTGCGCGCCGTGCCGCAAACCGGCCAGCGTCGCCATGCCCGCCAGGAACAAAATTGCCAATCCAGTTCTAATCATTCGTCGATCCATAGTGCCTCCGTAATTGCGCTGAACCTGTTACGCCCTTAGACGCGGAAACAGCCGCTCGGCGTTTCCGCGATTAATCGCCTGTAAATCGCTTGCCGAAAATCCGAAATGGTCAAGGGGTCCGGATGTCACCGGAGGGGGATAGATCGGATAGTCGCTGCCGAACAGAAGCTGCGAAACCGGGATGACTTTTGTGATCGCGGCCAGAGGCGCCGGGTAGGCCGCGTGCGCCACGTCGAAGTAAACATGCTTCAATTCACTCATGATTTCGTCGGAATCTTTCTCGCTACGCTTCTCGGGCAGAGTTTCACTCACGCGGTTTGCAAGCACCGGCAGGGTTCCGCCGGAATGCGGGAAGATGAATCGAATATTGGGGTAGCGGCGGAATGAATCGCTCTTCAGAAAGCTGACCACCGCCCGGGCAATATCGAAATCGTATTCCACGACGCTATCTGCAATGCCGGGCTGCAACCCGCGGCAGCAGCTTGGCGGCGCGGAGTGAAGAAAGATGATGGCCTTGCGGCGATTGAGTTCCTCATAAACGGGCGCGAAGATGGGGTCGCCGGGCCACTTGTCGAGGTAACTCGTCCACAGGCCGATGCCATCCGCTTTCAGCGTGTCCAGCGCGTACTCGATCTCGTGCAAGCTGCCGTCCGTATCCGGCAGTGGAATCGCGGCAAAGTGGCCGAAGCGCCCGGGATAATCTTTCACAAGCTGTTGCGTGTAATCGTTATTTTGCCGCGCCAGTTTGCGCGCCCGCTCGGACTTGTCGGAAAAGGAATCCTGCACCACGCGCGTCATGGGAGAAAGCATTGACGTAGCCACGCCGTCCTTATCCATGGTCTCAATGGCCTGTGCCGGCGACCACGACGGAAGCGGGTGCCCGGTGGCCATAATTTCTTTCTCCATCACCTTTGTATAAAACGGCGGCACGGTGTGCGTGTGCACATCGATTCGGCCGGCAGCTGCCGCGGGACCGGGGACGGCGGCACGTGCCAGCAGTTTCCCAGCGGGCAGGCACGCGCCCGCTCCAGCCATGGCCAGCCACCGCAAAACTTCGCGCCGCGAGGAATCGGCGGCTAAAGGGAAATCTGCCACACTCTTATCGAGATCGAGCGTCATGGCAGAATTCCTATTTCCTGAAACTAGACGCTTCATCTCTGCGCCCTCCGTTGGACTGCAATCTTGTAGATTGATTTTCCGCAGAACGGCAATCTACACCCCGCCGCCCCCGCAAACAATGCGAAAGTGAGGCCGCCGCGACTCTCTAGTTTAGGTGCGAATCAATCCTGGCCGCCGCTTCCAGTTCCCTGCCCAGAGCCGCGGCGCTTGATCAAACATGGATCCGTCCCCTGCCGCCTTCAAATCCGCCTTGACATTTTTTACATGAAAATGTCAGGCTCCCTGCAATCGGTTCCCGCAAGATGCCGTCTGGCGCCGGAGGAACACAGTTTAGTCCGTAGCAGGAAAATCTCCATGGAGGACAACTTATGCTAGTGGTGCGAAATTGTTTCGTTGCTAAACCCGGAAATGCAAGCAAGCTCGCCGCTCAAATAAAGGAGGCGGCAGCCTCGGGAAAGTTTCCGCGGCACCGCATTCTTACCGATTTGACGGGTGAATTTAACCGCGTCATTCTGGAATTTGAAGTGGATAGTTTCGCTGAATTCGAAGCCCAGCTGAAGGATTACGGCTCGAATGAAACTTTCCGCGCCAAGATGAAAGGCTACACGGATTTGTACATTTCCGGCACCCGCGAAATCATGCAGATCGTTTAGGCGGAAAAATATCGGTTTGCCGCTGTTGGTCCTAACGCATTAGGGGCATCGCTCATTCTCCTTGCCGTAAAGAGCGCGAGCTTTTACGTGGCATAGGCTTCAGCCTGTGGGGTTTGATCCTAGCTAGGACTAAACCCCACAGGCTGAAGCCTATGCCACAAAAGCAGTCTAGGACTTCGAGGCGCCGGGCAGGAAAAGACCGTGCTCAAGAAAATCAAGAACGGAGCGGCGGCGCTGTTCCACGTTTCGAGGATTCCAGATATCGCGATTCCAAATCTCACTGGCCAATTTTCCGGTCGCAAAGTAATACATGATCATCCCAAAAATAGTGAACACCATGTGATCCGGATCGACCTCGCGAAACTGGCCGCGCGCAATTCCCTCGCGGATGGCCTTCGCGACGCGCATGTGCAAGGGCCTGTGATGCGCCACCACCATCCAATGCAAATGGCGGCGAGGAGCCATCATTTCGCGCTGGATTAACCGCGGATATGCGGGGTTGCGCATGACAAAGTCAAACGTCATGTTCACCAGTGCCCGCACGCGATCGGGAGGCTCCATGGCCTGCACGGCGGGTGATTTCATGTGCCCGGAAATTTGCGCGATCATTGTTTCCAGCACGAAACGGTGCAGCTCTTCCTTGCTGCGGAAATAATAGTAGGGCAGGGCTTTGTTGACTTTCGCGACGCGCGCGATTTCATCCATGCGCGCCCCTGTCAGCCCGCGCTTGGCGAATACTTTTCGCGCGGCCACCACAATACGGTGAACCGTCTCGAATTGGCGCCCTTCGTTAAGGATTCGCCGCCCAATGGGGGAAAGCTCCCAATTTTGAGTGAGGTTGGCTTTGCTTTTGGATTTTGTCTTCGATTTGGCCATATTGCGCGAGCAAAGATGTAGTCTAAAATCGCTCCCGCGTCAAGGAAGACAAGAAAATCAAAGCGTACCTGCCTTGGCGGGCTACTTTGAATCCCCGCTCCCCCGGAACGCCTCTTTTGCCAGTCCCATGGCGGACATCGCTGTTGGCCACCCGGAATAGAAGGCAAGGTGTGTAATCAGTTCGACTAATTCGTCCCTGGTGACGCCGTTTTCAAGCGCGCGGCGCAAATGAAAGGGCAATTGTTCCGTGCGGTTCATGGCCACGAGGGCGGTAACCGTGATGACGCTTCGGTCGCGCTTGGAGAGGCCGGGGCGCTCCCATACATCACCGAACAGAACCTTCTCGGTCAGATCCACGAGCTTGGGTGCGACATCGCCTATTCTTTCCCTGGTGGAAGGCAGCGGCTTTTCGTTAGTCATAAATTCTCCATGGGTACAATATCTCCAACAGCGATAGTAGTCTACTGCCTTCAAAAGCTGCGGAAAAAGTCGTCAATTTTGCCATTCCGTTCACGGTGAACGTTCGCCGTGAGCGGAATGACGGAATGCTTGAGGAGTTTTTCCGCGGTCTGCTCAAACTATATCAATACCTTAAGGAAGTCTTGACTGCGGCAGGCAGGCGGTCCCTCGCGAGGCTATGCAGGATGCTTTGAAAAGAGGATGAGACGCCAATCGCCTCGCGATGCAACGCGTCTAGGCGCGGCACCGCGGGCGGGCGCTGAAATCCTTGCTTACAGAGACGTCTTTGTTGTGGACACGTGCGCTGCGTTCGCCGTGGTGGAGCTTCCGGCGGTGCGGCCGTACGCGGGCTTATCATGATCGCTGTCGCTGCCGGAAGAACCGGTGCGATCGATTTCGATGGAGCCCTTGAAATACGCGCCGTCCTCAATCATGATGCGCGCCGTGGTCAAGTCTCCGACCACCGAGCCATCCTTCTTGATTTCGATGCGATCTCGAGCCCGCAAATTGCCCTTTACGCTGCCATAGACGACAACTTCACGAGCCACCACGTCAGCGGTCAGCTTTGCGCTGGCGCCGACGGTTAGCTTGCGGTCTTCGAGCTGGATCAGCCCTTCGACGCTGCCGTCCACATGCAGATCTTCATTTCCTGAGATTTCGCCCTTTACGTGCAAGCTGGAGCCTAGCCGGGCGGTGGAACCGGACGGCGTCGAGCTTAGCGGGCGCATGGCATCAGTGCTCATGGATATTCCCTCCGTTTTGGCCGAAGCCGGCTGCGCTACCGGTGCTGGTATTTCCGGAGCTTTCGCGGTCGTCGGTTGCGGCGTTTCTGATTGCGGTCTTTCTGCTTTCTTATCGCCCCACATGATTCTGGCCTCCTCGGTCAGAGACACCAAAAAAATACTGGTGCAGAACCGGGGTGCAACACAATGTATCCCCCTGGTCAAAATGGGAACAAGTGAATTGAAGGCGTGGTGTTCCTTAAAGTAACACGGGCTGGGGGCCCTGCTGGAAGAAGAAACTGTACAAGAAGGAATCTTGCAACGCAATCGAAAAATAATTTGTGAACACTTGTTTCAAATCGAAACATTTCAATGGCATATTTTCATTGCGAATTCACTTCTTCGGCTCTGCCGCTTGGCAGTGCCTGCGACTTTCGGCCCTTTACATTTTCAGGAATAAAGTACGCCGGCAAGATGCCGGCGCCTCGCTACCATTTAATATTTTCGCAGCACGCCTACTACGCGCCCTTGAATTTTTACTTCTGACGCGGGAACGATAATCGGCGCCATTTCCGAATTTGCGGGCTGCAAACGAATTTTTCCGCCGGACTCTCGATAAAAACGCTTCAATGTGGCTTCGTCATTCCCGACAAGTGCAACAACCGTTTCCCCGGGATTAGCAACTTGCGTCGGCTCGATCACCACGTAATCGCCATTCATGATGTGATCTTCAATCATGGAATTGCCCTTGACTTGAAGCACAAACGATTTGTCCGAGCGCGCGAATTCACCAAGCGAAAGTGTTTCCCGTTCTTCCACCGCCTCCAGAGGCCTGCCGGCGGCGATGCGGCCTAAGAGTGGAAGCTCCATGGTGTTGCGCTCGTGAACCTGCTCACGCACAGGCTTGGGCAGCTGCATGACTTCGATTGAGCGGCTCTGATTGTAGCCGCGGCGAATGAATCCCTTTCGCTCCAGCGTGGTGATGTGCTTGTGCACCGTAGCCAGCGAAGTCAATTTCAGCGAGCGCGCCATCTCCTCAAAGCTCGGCGAGTAGCCGTGCTTGTTGTGAAAAGAGACCAGGAAATCGAGCACTTCTTTTTGGCGTTTGGTAAGTGTCATGGCTCGTTCCTCCCCTGCGACCACCATCTTAGGCGAAGTAAAAGCGAAATAGCAAGCCATAAATTTGGCGGAAATAAAATTATTTTCTATCGCAGAACCCCTGTAACTGGCTCCCTTACCCACGCATCAAAGCAATCGAATAGACGCTGGCCAGTGTTGCCCTTTTTTGCTCATGGCGCATTGGCGACATGGATTTTGCTTCGCGGGATTACATGGCCAGTTGCGTTGTGATATCCTTAGACATTGGAAGCCCTCTGGGAGATTTGTGCAAAAGCATTGGGTGGTCCATAGGGCAAACCGGGTGGTTAAAATTCATAATTAAGAATTGGAGCATTTTGAAGCTATGGCTACGATTACGGACCCAGTCGTCCGCGCACACAAGCGCGAAGTCATCGACAAAGCCGTCCTCCGTTTTTGCGGAGACTCCGGCGACGGTATGCAGATCACGGGCAGCCAGTTCACCAACACCGTTGCCCTGTATGGAAACGACCTAGCAACATTCCCCGACTATCCCGCCGAAATTCGCGCCCCTGCGGGAACCCTGCCGGGCGTCAGCGGCTTTCAAATCCAATTTTCATCGGGTGATGTGTTTACACCGGGCGACTCAGTGGACGTATTGGTGGCCATGAATCCGGCCGCCCTCAAGACCAATATCAAGGACCTGAAACCCAACGGCATCCTTATCGTAAACAGCGACGCATTCACCGACGGCGATTTGCGCAAGGCCAACCAGACCACCAATCCGCTGGAAGACGGCTCGCTCGCCGCATACCGGCTGTTTACGGTCGGCTTGGAGCGCCTGACGCGCTCCGCGCTGCAGGATGTGGGCCTGGACGCCAAGTCCATGGACCGCTGCAAGAACTTCTTTGCGTTGGGCATGTGCTACTGGCTCTATAACCGCACCATGGACCTGACGTCCAAGTGGATTGACGACAAGTTCAAGACCAAGGCCCTGCTGATCGAAGCCAACAAGTTGGCGATGCGCGCGGGCTACAACTACTGCGAGGCCACTGAAGCTTTTCAAGTCAGCTACGAAATTCCTCCCGCCAAGCTCACGCCCGGCACGTACCGCAATCTGAGCGGCAACCAGGCATTGGCGATCGGCTTCGTGGCGGCCTCGGTAAAGGCCGGCCTTCCGCTGTTCCTGGGCTCCTATCCGATCACTCCCGCGTCCGACATTCTGCATGAGCTTTCCATGTACAAGAATTTCGGCGTGATGACTTTCCAGGCCGAAGACGAAATTGGGGCAATCGCCTCCGCCATCGGCGCGGCCTACAACGGCGCTCTGGCTCTGACCACTACTTCTGGCCCCGGCATGGCACTGAAGACGGAAGCGATGGGTCTGGCCGTCGCCGTGGAATTGCCGCTGGTGATTTGCGACATTCAGCGCGGCGGCCCGTCCACAGGCTTGCCGACCAAGACCGAGCAAGCTGACCTGTTGCAGGCCATGTACGGACGAAATTCGGAAGCGCCCATCCCGATAGTAGCCTCTTCAACTCCGGGCGATTGCTTCTGGGTTGCTGTAGAAGCCTGCCGCATTGCACTCAAGTACATGGTACCGGTCATCATCTTGTCCGACGGCTACCTGGCCAACGGCGCCGAGCCATGGCGCATTCCCACACTTGATGAAATTCCCGGCATTCCGGTGAAATTTGCTACAAATCCAGAAGGTTTTCATCCATACACGCGCGATCCCAACACTCTGGCGCGTCCCTGGGCGATACCCGGCACGCCCGGCCTCGAGCACCGCATCGGCGGCATCGAGAAGCAAGACGGCACCGGAAACATCAATTACGAACCGCTGAACCACGAAAAGATGGTTCGACTGCGCGCCGCCAAAGTCGAAGCCGTGGCTCAGGATATTCCGGATCTGGTTCCAGCCGGCGATCCCGACGGCGATCTTTTGATCGTGGCGTGGGGCTCGACCTACGGCCCGATCACTGCGGGCATGAAGACCATGCGCGATAAGGGACATCGCATCGGCCACGTCCATCTGCGGCACCTGAATCCGCTGGCACGCAACCTCGGCGATTTGATGAAGCGTTACAAGCATGTTCTTGTACCCGAAATGAACATGGGCCAACTGTCCATGATTCTGCGCGCCAAGTTTCTGGTCGATGCCATAGGCTATAACAAGATTCAAGGTCAGCCCTTTAAGACTTCCGAAATCGAAGCAAAGATCGAAGAAATTCTGGGCTAAGGCCCCCTGACGGGGGCAAGCCTGAAAGGAATCTGGAGAACAGAAAAATGACAACGGCCACGCTTCCAGTACTTACAAAGAAGGATTTCCAGACGGACCAGGAAGTCCGCTGGTGTCCCGGATGCGGAGACTACGCAATTCTCTCCGCAGTGCAGTCCGTATTCCCTGAGTTGGGGATTCCGCGCGAGAAATTCGTGGTGATTTCCGGCATCGGCTGCTCCAGCCGCTTTCCGTACTACATGAACACGTTCGGCTTTCACACCATTCACGGGCGCGCACCCGCTGTGGCAACCGGTGTCAAGGTCACCAATCCCGATCTGGAGGTCTGGGTGGCAACCGGAGATGGTGATTCATTGGCCATTGGCGGCAACCACACCATCCACATGCTGCGGCGCAACGTCGGCATTAAGGTGCTGATGTTCAACAACAAGATTTACGGGCTCACCAAGGGACAGTATTCGCCGACTTCCGAATTCGGCAAGAAGACCAAATCGACACCATTTGGCACTGCGGACCGTCCGTTCAATCCGTTGGGCCTGGTGATCGGCGCCGGCACTTCGTTCGTGGCGCGCTCCGTGGACGTCTTCCAGGGGCACTTGAAGGACACGCTCAAGAAGACTGCGGCGCACCGGGGCTCGGCCTACGTTGAGATCCTGCAGAACTGCAACATTTTCAATGACGGCGCGTGGTTTGACCTGACCGAAAAAGAAGCCCGCAGCGAGCACGTCGTTCAGCTCGAACACGGCAAGCCGCTGATCTATGGCAAGAACCGCGACAAGGGTATTCGCCTCAATGGTATGGAGCTCGAGGTAGTCCATATCGGCAACGGAAACGGACTCACCGAGAAAGATATCCTGGTCCACGACGAGCACCATCCGAATCCGACTTATGCATACATGCTTGCACAGATGGAGGACATGCCTGGCTTCCCCACTCCCATTGGCGTGCTTCGCTCGTGGGATCGCGATCGCTACGAGGACGTGATGGCCAAGCAGGTTCAGGACATCATCGCCAAGCGCGGCCAAGGCGATCTGGAAAAGCTGCTGCATGCCGGCGATACCTGGGAAGTGAAGTAGTAGTCTTTCCGCGCACTGACAAATCAGATCTAGAACGAGCTATTGAAACTAGTATCAAAAAAAAGAGCGGCCCGAAAAATCGGGCCGCTCTTTTTTTTTGTAGATTCTTGTTTTCTAATGCGCTCGGGCTGACAACACATCCGCGGGCGAATTATTGTCTTTCGCTGCAAAATATTTTTCATCGTTTAGCCGGCGATAGATTCGTCCCGCAACGCCTGCTGCCATGGCTCCCTTGATCATGCTGCTATGGCCCCGAACGAGCACCACCAGCACAATCTTGGGACGTTCCTGCCCTGCGTAGGAAACGAACCAGCCGAGGCGCGATGCGTTATCCGAGCAAGTGCCGGTCTTGCCGAAGGCTTGCTCATCGTCGGAAATATAGCTGGAGCGAGCAGTGCCGTAGAGCACCGCAGCCAGCATACCGTCACGCACTTCAGGAAGAAGGGATTCGATGTTGAGCTGCCGCTTGATGCGCGGCGCGAAATTCTGCTGCTCTTCCGCGGTGCGCGGATATTGCAGGTAGTAGAGTGTTCCGCCGTTGGCAATGCTCGAAACGAGCGCGCCAAGCTGCAGCGGCGTCATCTGAATTCCCTGGCCAAAGCTGGACATGCGCGCCACGCCGCCAAACGTTGGCGGCTCGGAGGGAAATCCACCGGGATGCTCTTCGGGAATCTGATAGCCGGACAGTTCGCCGAGGCCAAGGAGACGGCCGTAGTGCGAAACTGTGTCAAAACCCATGCGGCGGCCAAGCTCTTCAAAGAAAGCATTATTGGAGTGCGCCAGGGCTTCCGTAAGGTTCAAATATTTGCGGGGAGCAACGCGGATCATGGTGTCGCGCGTTACTACACCTTCTTGCAACGCAGCAACAGCGATCACCGGCTTGATCGTCGAGCACGGGATGAAACCGGCGGAAAACGCGAGATTCTGATTGACGACTGTGAGAATGCGTCCGCTTGCAGGATCGATGGCTACGACAGAACCGTTGAAGCGGCCCAGTCCGTCCACTGCAGCCTTGCGCACGATGGGGTCGTCAAAAGACGCGACATCGTTTTTCTCGGAGTCCGTAAACGTGGGTACTCCATAGCGCGAGTATAAACTTTTCTTCTTGGATGCAACGCGCGCGGTGCGTGGAGCGGGAGCAGCCAGCGCGAGCGGGCTTCCTACTATCGACATACTGAGAATGATCACAAGAATCCGCAAATATGTGGGCCGGGAAATCATATTCAATCGTTCCAATCTGGCGTTTCAATATGGACCACATCAACGTCCAGAAACGCATTTCAGGCTTAAACTCTGATTCTAGGTAATTTGCCCGCCGGAAGGCAATAGCTAATCTCGGCTATTAGGTACTATCACGCACAGGGCCATTCGCCAGTACCTTGGTACTAGCTGAAAGCAGAGTGAATACGGGTAATTCGGAATCGAGCGAGTGTACCTGTGAGGAACACTTGGTTCAAGTTAAACCCTAAACAAGAGGCTTACTATGCGGAAAGGCGTCTAAAAAAAACGAATTCGCGGCCCGCAAGACTGACGGGCCGCGATTACTGGGATGAATTGCGTGTTTTTGCAACAGACTACTTCAACGGGCGCGGTTTTGCTGCTGCGGCGCTGGCTGCGGCTGCCTGTGCCGCCGGCTTTTCCGTACCTTTTTCCGCAGATGCCGCCTGGGCCGTTGCGCCGTTGGCCCCGCCGGGAATCGGAATGCCCATCTTTTTGCGCAGCTCGTTTTCCAATTTTGCGCGAACGTCGGCGTGCTCTTTCAGGAACACGCGAGCATTCTCGCGTCCTTGGCCCAGCCGCTCTCCGCCATACGAAATCCACGTGCCTGATTTTTCAAGCACGCTTTTTTCCACGCCGAGGTCGATCAAATCGCCTTCGCGCGAAACGCCTTCGCCGTAAAGGATGTCGAACTCGGCCTCGCGGAACGGCGCGGCCACTTTGTTCTTCACCACTTTGGCGCGTGTGCGCGAGCCGATGACGCGATCGCCTTCCTTGATGGATTGAATGCGGCGAATATCGAGCCGGATCGAGGAGTAAAACTTCAGCGCGCGCCCGCCCGTGGTGGTTTCCGGATTGCCGAACATCACGCCAATCTTCTCGCGAATCTGGTTAATGAAAATCAGGCAGGTGTGCGACTTCGAAACGATGGCCGTGAGTTTGCGCAGCGCTTGCGACATCAGGCGCGCCTGCAAGCCCATCTGCGGATCGCCCATATCGCCTTCCAGTTCGGCGCGCGGCACGAGTGCGGCCACCGAGTCCACCACGATCACGTCCACCGCGTTGGACTGAATCAGTTTCTGAGCGATCTCCAGCGCCTGCTCACCGTTGTCCGGTTGCGACACCAGCAGATTGTCCACATCCACGCCCAGCCTTCGCGCGTAGATAGGATCGAGCGCGTGCTCGGCGTCGATGAAGGCCGCCTGGCCGCCCATCTTCTGCGCCTCGGCGATGATGTGCAGCGTCAGCGTTGTTTTCCCGCCCGATTCAGGGCCGTAAATTTCAATCACGCGCCCGCGCGGCACGCCGCCCACGCCCAGAGCCGCGTCGATCGATAGCGCCCCCGTGGGGATTACGCTGACCGGCACCAGAACGTCCCGGCTGCCCAGGCGCATAATGGCGCCCTTGCCGTAATCTTTTTCAATCTGCGAAATCGCAGTTTCCAGCATCTTTGTTTTTTCGTCGTTCATCATCCACCTCGGAGGCTAAGTTGTCACGATTGGTGACTGCGCGGGGACGCGGCCGCTTTTGGAGTCTACTATAAACCGCTGTGTCCGGCGCAATTTCATTTAGGCAGGCAAGATACCATATGGCGAAGAAAAAGCAAATACTATTTTGCTGACTACTTTAAGCTGCGTTCCCGGAATTCGAAGAATCGTATGTGCCTGGCGGCCCATTCGTCAAAACACTGGAAATCTAACACAATTTGGATATGATCTGCGCGTCTGGCCAAAGGAGGCCGTATGGCAACGACAGCTACTGCAACCCGGTGGGCACTCAAGGGCCTGGGCTATGAATTTTGCAACTGCGACTTCGGCTGCGGCTGCAATTTCGGCGGGTTTCCGAATTCCAAGGACGGAAGCTGCCGCGCGCTGGTGGGGATGAAAATTGAGAGCGGGTCGTGCGGTGATGTCAATCTCTCAGGATTGAAGTGCGCGGCGATCCTGGATTGGCCGAAAGCAATCCACGAGGGAAATGGCCGATGTGTCTTCATCGTGGAGCCAAGCACGACCGACAAGCAGATTGAAGCGCTGGCTCAAATCTGCACGGGGAAGTTGGGCGGCATGCCCTGGGAACTCCTGGGGCCGACCTATGCGGTGACAGGTCTCGTGAAGACCAAGATAACGATTGAAGGAAGCGGGACCAAGAGCGTGTTCAAGATCGAAGGAGTCGGCGAAGCCCGTGGCGACACCCTCAAGAATCCAGTCACGGGCGAAGATCATACTGTCAATGTCGACCTCCCAGACGGATTTATCTGGAAAAGGGGGCAATGCGGCCAGGGAACATTCAAGGCCGAGGCATCCGGCGTGTCGGTGGGTTCAACGAAGTCCAACTGGATTTTCTACAATTTTGACTGGGCGAACGGATAGATTATTTGGAAACGATTCTTCGGCGGGAACGGCTGATCATCGCTAGCTGCCTCGCAGCGATGGTGATTCTCGCCTGGATTTATTTGTTCCATACAAAAACATCCATGCCGGGTATGGACATGTCCGGTATGGACATGTCGAGCATGAATATGCCCGGCATGGTTATGCCAGAAATGAACCAATGGGGGCTAAGCACGGTCCTCGTGCTCTTCGTGATGTGGACCGTGATGATGGTGGCCATGATGGTGCCATCGGCGGCGCCAATGGTTCTTGCTTTTCTCACAGTGAACCAGCGCCGGAAGGCTGCGGCCCGACCGTTCGTGCCCGTGGCCATCTTTCTTTTCGGATATCTGGCAATCTGGACCGCGTTTTCGGCTTTCGCAACAGCGGCCGAGTGGTGGTTGCATCGGGCCGCGCTTCTTTCTCCCACCATGGTGGCAACCAGTTCGTTGTTGAACGGCGGACTGCTCATCGCAGCGGGCGTCTTCCAGTGGACCCCGCTAAAACATTCCTGCCTGAAAAATTGCCGCTCGCCTCTCTCCTTTCTGATGAGCGAGTGGCGTGAAGGCAGTGCAGGCGCTTTCCTTATGGGACTGCGACATGGCGCGTACTGCCTGGGATGCTGCTGGGCATTGATGGCCTTGCTCTTCGTCGCAGGCGTTATGAATTTACTGTGGGTCGCGCTGATAGCGCTCTTCGTCCTTGCAGAGAAGGTCCTCCCAAGGGGAGAACTGATCGCGAAAATCGCCGGCATAGCGCTGGTGGCATCTGGCGCGGCTCTGATTGCTCATCTATGGTAATGAAAGAATCGGCCGGCCTTCTTACTTTCCTGGCAGTTTAGACTCGCGAAGTCCACACTCGGAAGATGTTCAGCGCGAAATTTTCCAATACACTCTGTTGCACTTCTCCGTGTCCTCTCTGTCCTCTGTGTCCTCTGTACTACTAATCCGCAGATTCTTTGCGTGGCGCGACGAATTTAGTATTGCTTAGGTCCAGGTGTGATTTCGCTCGAAGCCCCGGAGGGGCGGCACAAGTTTGAAGCTTGTGCCGCCCCTCCGGGGCTTTTATTAGCCGGGTGCTGCGTTCCCACCACTTACGTGGTGGGCTACGATGTGCCGTCCCTAACGGGACTGGCGGAGGAAACAAGGGGAATTCGAAATTTTGTTATGAAAGTTGCCTTTGGTTGCGGCTACGCTGCGATGTGTTGAATGGTTTTCGTTCCTGAGTCTCCCCACAAGTGAGTCTGTAGCTCCTGCCTTATTTGGTGTGAATAAAAAACCCGCGCCCCGACTTGCGTCCGAGCCAGCCTGCGGCGACCATTTTTCTGAGCAGCGGGCAGGCGCGGTATTTGGAGTCGCCGAAACCCTCGTGGAGCACGTCGAGGATGTGCACGCAAACGTCCAGGCCTATGAAATCGGCCAATTCCAGCGGGCCCATGGGGTGATTCATTCCCAGCTTCATGATGGAGTCCACGGCATCGGCAGTGGCCACACCTTCCATGACGGCGAAGGCGGCCTCGTTGATCATGGGCAGCAGCACGCGGTTGGAGACGAAGCCGGGCGCGTCGTTCACGGCCACGGGCTTTTTCTCCAGGCGCTCGCACAGCGACATGGTCGCTTGAAATGTTTCGTCGCTAGTTTGCAGCGCGCGGATCACTTCGATGAGAGGCATTACCGGCACGGGATTCATGAAGTGCATTCCGATGAATCGCTCAGGACGGCTGGTTGCGGCGGCGAGCGTGGTTACTGAAATTGAGGAAGTGTTGGACGCAAGGATCACTCCGGGGCGCAGCAATTTGTCCGCATCGCGCAACACGGAAAGTTTCAGGTCCAGGCGCTCAGGCACGGCTTCCACGGCGAAATCGGCGCGCGCAATTTCCGACAAATCCGTTGTGGCGTGAATGTGGCCAAGAATTTTCGATTGCTCTCCCTCCGCAAACTTTCCCTTCTTCGCTTCGCGGTCCAGGTTCTTGGCGATGGTGTCCCGTGCGCGAACCAGAAAACTTTCCTCCACGTCTCGCAGAATCACATCGTAGCCGGAGCGGGCGAAAACATGCGCGATGCCGTTGCCCATGGTTCCCGCGCCGAGCACGGCTACGGTGCGAATTGTTTCGATGGTCATTGATTCTCCTCGCAAGAAGGAAGCTGAGGAAGTATAGGAAGTTGAGGGGGGAAAGGAAAGTGGTATGGGCTTCAGCCTGCGGGGGTTTGAGTAGCACAGGCTTCAGCCTGTGGGTTTTACATCTTGCAAGGACTAACCCCCACAGGCTGAAGCCTGTGCTACTCAAATCATTCCGGCGGGCTGGCTTCCACGACTTCGCGCACGATTTCTTTTGCGCGGGCTTCCTGCTCAGGCAAGACGACCAGGCGCAAGTGGCTCTCTTCAGAAAACTCATGCCATGCGATTCCTACTTCGCGAAGGCAAGATATCAAATTATCCGCTAGTTTTTGGTCGCCGCCGCTCCACACTTCCACGACAGGCTGGTCTTCATACCAGTGTTCAGGAAGGTTCAGCGGCTGGTTTGTGGTCTCTTCGATGTCCTCTTGGTCCGATTCCGAAAGAGCCAGCGATTCGAGTTCCTCGGGAGTCAATTCCGAGGGATCCACTTGTCCCTCCAGGTCCGAGAAAATTTTCCTGGCTTTTTCCTGGTCCGGCTCGGCAACCCACACTTCCAAGTTTTGCTCCGAGGCAATAAAACTAAAGGAGCCTTTGGAATCGGGGACAGTAAACAGGATGCCTGCGTCATGCAGCGCCTGCTTTGCTGCATCGAATTCCCCAGGATCGCGGCCTCTCCAGACTGGCACAATACGAACGCCGTCGTCCAGACCAGGCGAAAGAGGATCGAGAGCGTCCACCAGGGCGACATCGCAATCGGCGCATTGCGTCACGCCGCGTATGTATTCACACTTACAGTTTGGGCAGAACATGGGCGTGCATTCTACGCCGGGGAGGCGCGGGAATCTATCCTTCCGTTATTTCGCGGGCAATTTCCCGCGCGCGCTTCAAATCCTCGGGACGCACGCAGAGGCGTGCGCGGTGGCCCTGTTCATCGGGAATGCGGCTGGGGATGCCGTTTTCGCGCAGCGCGCTGGCCAGGTATTCGGCCATGGATTCCTCTTCGCCGGACCACACTTCCGCGGTGGCCTCGCTGGAATTCCAGGCGTGAGGCAGAGATTGCCTGGCATCTAGCCGATCGTGCTCCCGCGACGAGGAACCATCGCCGGCCACAGAAGCGTTTTCCTTGCTTTCCACCCAGTCCAATGCGCTAGTCGCGCGCTCCAGGTCCGAAGCATGCACGCGAATTTCAAAGCCGGGAGTCGCTTCCAGATAATACGGGCGGGAAGAAAGAAACCCGCCTGCGGGATCGTAGACCTGCGTTTGCCAAAAAGGAATGCTCTCGTCGCGCAGAGCCGCTTGCAGCGCGGTAAATTTAGCCGGGTCGCCACCGCGCCAGAGGATTTCGAGGGAATCGTTGGTCATATGGATTGGCTGTACGCGCCGCAGAAAATTAATCGTGTTTTGTCATTCTGAGCGAAGCGAAGAATCTCTCCTTGATTTAGGCCTATGAAAAGAAAGAGAGATTCTTCGCTTCGCTCAGAATGACAAAACATTTTTTACTTTTCCGCGGCCGGCGCAGCCCACCTCTGTAGAGCGCGGCTACAGCAATTGTTAGCGCTCCACTGCCAGCGCTACTGCGTTGCCGCCGCCCAGGCACAGCGCGGCGATGCCGCGATGCACGTCGCGGCGTTGCATTTCGTAAAGCAGCGTTGTGAGGATGCGCGCGCCGGAAGCGCCGATGGGATGCCCGATGGCGACGGCGCCGCCGTTCACGTTTACTTTTGTGGGATCGATGTGCAACTCGCGAGTCACAGCGATTGCGGCGGCGGCAAAGGCCTCGTTCAATTCGTACAGGTCCACATCGCGGTCGCGATCCCAGCCGGTTTTTTCCAGGATTTTTTCCACCGCGTAGATGGGCGCCATCATGATCCACTTGGGATCGACGCCGCTCACGGCCTGCGCAACGATACGCGCCATGGGAGTTTTCCCGAGGCGAGCCGCGTTGCGTTCGCTCGTGACCACGAGCGCCGCCGCGCCATCGTTTGTGCCCGGAGCATTGCCCGCCGTCACCGTGCCGTCCTTCTTGAACGCGGGACGCAACCTGCTCAGCGCTTCGAGCGAAGCATCCTCACGCGGCGATTCGTCGTGCCGGAACACAACGGGATCGCCCTTTTTCTGGGGAATCTCAATGGGCACAATTTGCGAATCAAAGATGCCCGATTTCCGCGCATGGACGGCGCGCTGGTGGCTCTCCAGTGAAAATTGATCCTGCTCCAGCCGTGTGATGCCGAATTTTTCGGCCACCAGTTCAGCGGTGATGCCCATGTGAAAATCGTTGTAAACGTCCCACAAGCCGTCGCGCACGATGGAGTCCACTACTTCCGCATTTCCGTAGCGGTAGCCCGCGCGCGCTCCCGGCAATAAATAAGGGCAGTTGGACATGGACTCCATGCCACCGGCAACCACGATTTCAACTTCCCCCAGCATCACGCCTTGCGCAGCGAGGCCCACGGCTTTCAGTCCCGAGCCGCAAACCTTATTAATGGTCATGGCCGCAACGCGCACATCAAGCCCGCGCGCCCAGGCCCGCCTGCCGCGCGGGATTCTGCCCCAGCCCTGCTTGCACCACGTTGCCCATGATAATTTCGTCCACAGCTTTGGGCTCGATGCCCGCGCGGCGAACAGCTTCGGCGACAGCCTTTGCGCCTAGCGCCATTGCCGAGAGCGGCGCAAGCGCACCTTGAAATTTCCCGATGGGCGTACGGACAGCGCTAAGGATTACGGCTTGCTCCACGGTTACTCTCCTCAAAAAACATATGTGGCGGCGCGCGGCGTTAGGATGGTTGCATCTCCAGCGCCCAGTATAGGAGGGAGCTGCAGTGCGGTCAATTTTGCGCCGGGTTTAGTGCATGGCGACGGCAAAAGTGCGCTACCCCCTGCTTGAGGGTTCGTGACCGAGAGCGAGCGGGCGGAGGGCAGGAGAAGAGGCTGATACCGTGAAAAGCTTTATTCCGATTAGATGACACATAAGTTACACTTTCTCCTTTTTTTAGGGAGTAAGCATCCTGGTTGTCCTTTTAATCCCGCCGATACTGAGTTTTTTTCCGAAGTCCAGATCTTGTCGCATGCTTGAAACTGTACCGACGGCAACATGTGTTTGACTTATCCTGACAATCCAAATAAAGCGTTATGCCAACAAATCAAAGTTGGCCTATATTCTGCGAATCTCATTGAAGGTCGTGCGCCATGATGCCGGAGCTTCGATGGGAGTCAAGATTTGAACTTTTGAAAATTGTTCAAACTTGGTTCCTAAAGGGCGAGGTTCATCAAGAATATGCAAATTCGGCGCAGCGCATTTGTATTGGTATTCCTTGCAGGAATGGCGTTTCTCTCAATCCCTTCAGCGAACGCTCAGCAAACTTTAGGCGGGATCACGGGCACGGTGACGGACACATCGGGCGCGGTGGTTTCAGGAGCTACGGTCAACCTTATTGGCGATCAGACCAAACTGAGCCGCACGCAGACCAGCAATTCCAGCGGAAGCTACCTCTTTGTGAACTTGCCCATCGGGAATTACACACTTTCCTTTTCACAGCAAGGGTTTCAATCGCAGACCATACCGGCCCTGCTGGTGCAAGCGAACCGCACGCTGACGGTCAACGCTGAATTGAAGATCGGCAATGTGAGCGAATCCATCACGGTCGAGGAAACACCACTGATCAACATGGTCGATACGACCAACGGCTACGTGATGGACAAACTTGAGATCGATGCGGTTCCCCTTCCGACAGGTTCGTTTACGGGGTTGACCATACTTTCTCCGGGCGTCAGCGCGGAACTTTCCGGCGGAAGCGGCGCGAATGCGGGTTTGGGCAATGCACCGGTTTGGGCCAACGGCCAGCGCGACACCAGCAACGACTTCTTGTTGAACGGGGTGGATGCACGCAGCCTCTTTAATGGCAAGAGCACCAGCCAGGTGAATTCAGCGCGCATTGTAAATAATACGGGCGTCAGCAACGCCTCCGGCCTCAGCTCCATCCCAATCCAAAGCAGCGCATCCATTTATCTTGCCATCGGCGAATCCATGCCCTCGCCAGCTCCCGAGTCCATTCAGGAAGTGCGTGTGAATACTTCCATGTACGACGCGCAGCAAGGCTCCACCAGTGGCGCGCACATCGATATGAGCACCGGATCCGGCACAAACAATATTCATGGAACCGCCTACCTGCACCGCGGCACTAACTGGCTCAATGCAGATCCCTATTTCTACAACGCCGATCCCAACATTCCGGCGAGCGAAAAGAATCCAGGCCTGCACAGATATACCGCTGGAGCGACAATTGGCCTGCCGATTAAGAAAGACAAGCTTTTCTTCTTTGCAAGCTACCAATACACTCGCGCTTCCGACGATGAGATTGGTATTTCGCGGGCCTTTGTGCCGCCGGATCTGACAAACGATCGCTCCTTGAGCGGATTGGCGACAGCGGCCAATAACGCCACTACGTTCGCGTCACCTTCAAATACAAATGCAGCTTCGCCGGCGCCTGTGACGGTGACCTCAAATTTCAGCGCCACTCCCTGCGGGTCTGGCGTGAACGACACATGCGGAATCAATCCGATTGCGTACACCATGTTCAACTACAAATTCGCGAATGGCCAATACTTGATTCCATCCGCAAATCCCAATGCGGTCATCGTTAACCCGGGCCTGTATAGCTCAAATGCGGGGATCCAATCAGCACTGATCGAGGCGTTTCCCGAGGATGCGGAAGTTCCAGGAACGGCATTGTTTCGCGCCCATCAAGGCGTATCGGACCTCGACTGGAATCCAAACTCCACACATTCTTTTTCCGCCAAGTATTATTACCAGCATGACCCAACGATTGCGCCTTACGCTTATTCCATGGTTGCCGGATTCGATCAGCATCTTGATGCCGGCAGCCAGGTGATCTCACTGAGCCACACGCAGATCGTGAAGTCCAACCTGAGTGTCACCGAAACTTTTGGGTTTATCCGCGAAAAGGCCTACACCACAATCGACGAACCATTTACAACTGCGCAATTTGCCAGTGCATGCGAGACCCTTACCTCGCAGTCTGCGGCTAATTGCACGATTAATAATCTCGGTACACCCTATTTCCCCGGGATGAGCATGGTTTTCGCGGGGGCAAGCGCGACTTCCTATGCTTATTCGGAGAATATCGGGGCCGGTGCGAGTTCCCTGGGAGCTTTTACGGGAGTTTTCCAGAACCGTTTCAATCCTTCCGCCAACGCCATCTGGACGCTCGGCAAGCACACAATTACTTTTGGCGGCAGCTACGGGTACACACAACTCAACACGCGAGACAACCGGAATCAAATCGGTACCATCGCGTCACCGGATTTCACCAGCTTTGTGGTGGGAAACCTTGCACCCAACTATAATTTCAACATTACTGCGCTGCTGGTAGGGAACCCCAATCGATACTGGCGCGCCAATGATTCCGGTGAATACGTCCAGGACAAATTTCAGATGCGCTCGAACCTTTCCATCACCGCAGGCCTGCGGTGGGATTGGAACGGTGGATTGACCGAGAAATACGGCAACCTTCTCAATTTCGATCCCTCGAAATATGACTACAACCCAATGACGGACGCAATCGTTTCTAACGGTTTGATTGTAGCCGGAAATAATCCCAAGGCTGGAACGCCTGGCGTGAGTAACACGACTCTTACTGGAAGGCAGTGGGGATTCGCGCCCCGCGTTGGCGTTGCCTGGAGCCCGAAAATATTCAACAACAAATTGGTGGTCCGCGCAGGGTGGGGATTGTATTACGACCGCGGCGAACTTTTTGCGTACCTTTCACCTGGAACGACTCAGAACATTACGACTGGCGGGTTATTCGGCGTCAACCAATCACAACCTTTCGTAAATACCCTTTCCGTTTCCAACCCGACATTCGAAAATCCGTGGGGTACCTCGGCGAATCTCGCGGCAGCGCAGCCTTCAGGAAATCCCGCCAACATCGTTCTGCCCAATGCCTGCCAACTTGCTACTGAGTTAGGCACTCCGGCTCCCAGTGTCGCGGGCTGCGTGCCGAGTTCGAGCAGTCCTCCACCGTTCTTTTTGGGTACGTACGCGCGAAACAACAAACTCCCTTACACAATGAATAGCACTCTGGATATTCAGTGGCAGCCCCGCAACGATTTGGCAATCGATATTGGTTATGTGAATGCCCTCGGCCGCCACGAAGTGATTCCTATTCCGTTCAACCAGGCGAGGACGGCCACTCCCACCACCCCGTTGTGCGGACCGAAGCCATGCCCCAGCGGAGCGCCGTGGGCGCAGTCTTATACGTATGGTTATACGCTCCAGGCTAGCGCATGCCCTGGTGGCTACAGCCCGTTTGCGGACAATTGCCCATTCGTTTTGCCCGGTGGAAATCCAATGATCGCCACTGCCGAAGGAGGCAATACCGATTTGCGCGACCCATATATCGGGCTTGCCAACGAGTCGGAAACCTACACCGCAGAAGGAATATCCTCTTACAACGCATTGCAGTTGCACGTCGAGAAGCGCCTCAGCCACGGGCTTCAGGCCGGCGTCTCCTATACGTTCTCTCGCTCCTTTGACGAGCAGAGCGCCATGGGTCTCTTCTACAACGGCAACAATCCGCTAAACGTAAAAGAGGGATACGGGCCCTCGGACTACGATCGGACTCATGTTTTTAATTTCGACTACCACTATGAATTGCCGAAGTTTTTTGCAACTTCAAAATGGGAAGGCAAGGTAGCGGACGGCTGGGGCATCCAGGGTCTGGTCGTTATCCAGAGCGGGCAGCCCTACAGCGTGATTGATTATTCCGGCGCGGTGGGAAGCATTTACTACGGCATCTTCAACGGCATTACCAATCCCATCGTTCCGCTGAACTATGCCAATGGTTGCACGCCACAGAACGCTCTCACCGGAGCGATTGGAGCTACTCCCGGCCAGCCCGCCCTGAAGGCGTCTTGCTTCACTTTGCCGCTCTTGACGCCCAGCGCAAGCAATGGCGTCGCTCCCGGCGATAATTACGAAACGGCGTTCACAACGGGCCAGCGCAATATTTTCCGGCAGTCATGGCAAAGAAATGCTGACATCTCAATCGTGAAGGTTACTACATTAACGGAACGATTTACCTTGAAGTACACCTTTGACGTTTTCAATATGACCAATACTCCCAGCTTCGATATCCCCATCGATAACGTAACGCAAAACCTGGCCTACAGCTCGTTCCCGCAGGCAGGTACGGGATCAGCGCCAACGGCGGCGGCATGCTCTTCCAGCGGCGGCACTGCGGGACCACCCAGCTTTTTCTACAACTGCCCCGGTGGTCTGGGACAGGTAACGAAAACCATCGGAAGCGCTCGGCAAGTCCAAATGTCTCTGAGCCTTACCTTTTAAGCTGAATCGCTCATTCGGATTTGGCAAAGAGGCCGAATTTTCCGGCGCACGGCAAGAGGGAGAATCGTAGCAAGGATTACTTGATCCCTCTCGCGGAAAAGCCGACGGCGGAGACGCGTCGATTCCAAGCAGAAAAATACTGCCATCCAGTTTTTCATCGATTGGAAGAGGCGAGAGGCCATGAAGCCTTCGGACACGCGCGAACTTTCCGAAATTGTTCTACCGAACAGCGATCAATTCGGACATATAGAAGCGCGCGGCATCGACCATATTCCGAACGCCGAGCGGCATGGGACACGCGCGCGAATTATTCCTTGTCTGGATGGCCCCCAACATAATGTATCTGGACGTCATCCTGGGCGGCGCGATGATGAAGCTTGGCCTGGGCATATGGCCGGCGATTGCCGTAATCGTTTTGGGGAACGCTTATTGGCTTCTGGTCGGCCTCGTCTCCATTAGCGGATCGAGATCGGGAACGGCTGGCGCGGTGATTATGCGGGCCATGTTCGGTGTGCGCGCAAATCGCGTCAACGTGGCCGTTTGCGTCTGGGGCATTATGGTGGCCTACGAAGCAGTCAACCTTTCGATGGGCGGGCTCGCGGGTTTCGCGCTGATCAAGGCCGTTGGGATCAATCCGACTTTCGGCTGGAAGCTGGCAATGGTGCTAGTCATCAGTATTGTCACCATCACCATCAGCGTCTACGGCCATCAGACCATCGTCAGCCTGAGCGGCTATTTCACAGTGGGCCTGGCTCTTTGCTTCGGTGTGCT
The DNA here is from genome assembly GCA_963825365.1 of uncultured Acidobacteriota bacterium. Lineage (GTDB taxonomy): Bacteria > Acidobacteriota > Terriglobia > Acidiferrales > UBA7541 > Palsa-360. Next base: position 126,182 of record CAWGSV010000021.1, read on the forward strand.
CGCCTGGTTCGTGCTCAAGCACGTCAATCTGCACTACACGCCGCCAGGTTCGCCAACCTCAGCGACTGCCTGGGCCACTGCTTTTGTGGGGCTGGCCATCATCGCATCCAGCCCAATGTCCTGGCCGACCGGTGCCGATTACACCCGCTATCTTCCGGTGAACGCGTCTGCCAAAGGAATCGTGATCTGGACAACTCTGGGGTGTTTCGTCCCCGCAGTCTTGCTTTCGGTGCTGGGGGCGCTGGCAGGAACCGCGGTGGACATGACCGATCCGCAAACCTCCTTTGCGGCCATCCTGCCAAACTGGTTCTATCCAATCTTTCTCCTGGTAATTATCGTCAGTTCCATCACCAACAATGTGATCACCACGTATAGTTCCGGGCTGGCCTTGCAGGCCGTGGGGATCAATGCTCGACGGGCTGTGACAGTTGGTATTGATGGTGTGGTGGCCGTCTCCCTCACAATCTACGCCTTATTCATCTCGAATTTTTTCGATTCACTGAACAATTTCCTTTCTCTATCAGTCGCCGTCCTGGGGCCGTGCATCGCCATCTACGTCACGGACAGTTTTCTTCGCCGCCACCAATACGACGGGCTGCAATTGAGCGACGAGTCGACGAAAAGCCCGTTCTGGTATAACAACGGCATCCGCTGGTCGGGAGTAGTGGCGGAGGGCTGTGGAACCGTGGCGGCGCTACTCTGCATTAACAGCCCAGTGCTGGTCGGGCCCGTCGCCCGTGCGTTGAAGGGAGCCGACCTATCGGCGATTGCCGGTCCCGTGATCGCGGCTGGCCTCTACTTTGCGATGACGCGTGGTGCGCATGAACTGCGTGGTATGAATGGATGACAAGCCGGACGCGGACCAATAGATTTGTTTGAAAAAAGGGAGAAGCGCTGCATGGCAACTTTGATCCGTAACGCCCGCATTTTGACTTTCGACGAGACCCGCCGTGAACATGCGCGGGCCGACGTGCTGGTAGTTGGGCGAAAAATCGCTGCCGTGGGACCCGACTTGCGCGTTTCCGATTTCCTGGATCCAACGTCGGAAACCATTGAGGTTATTGACGGCGCAGGCAAATTGGTGATGCCAGGGCTGGTCAACGGACATCTGCATTCTCCCGCCGCCTTTCTCAAGGGGGCGCTGGAAGATTCTCCGCTGGAAATTTTTATGCTTTACGAAGTGCCGCCCATGGGCGATACGCCCCTCAACCCCAGACTTTATTATTTGCGAGCGATGCTGGGCGCGATGGAGATGCTGAAACTGGGCGTCACCTCCGTCCACGACGACGCTTTCTTCAATCCGACGCCATTGCCCGAGTCTGTTGACGCCATCATGAATGCTTATCGGGATGCGGGCATTCGGGCGCGCGTGACGATTTGCCAATCCAATGTCGTCGAATACGAGAAGTTCCCGTTCCTCGCAGACATTCTGCCCGAGGAAATGAAGCGCGCCATTCGCGCCGCGCCCTTGCAGAACGGCGAGGAACTGATGGCTCTGTACCGGGAGTTCATCGCGCGCTGGCATGGAGCAGAAGATGGACGGCTGCTTTGCTCGGCATCCTGCTCTGCGCCACAACGGGTGACGGAGCGCTATCTGCAGGATCTGACCCAGCTATCCGCCGAGCATAATCTGCCTTTCAATATCCATATTCTCGAAACGCGACTTCAGCGTGTATTGGGGCAGGAAAAACATGGCAAGTCGCTGATCCGCTACGTCCACGATATAGGCTGCCTGGATTCGCGCAAATTGGTAATCCACGCCATCTGGGTGGACGACGCGGATATCGCATTGATGGCCGATGCCCAGTGCAGCATCGCTCACAATCCCATCTGCAATCTCAAGCTCGGTTCGGGCATCATGCGTTTCAGAGCTTTGCGCGACGCAGGGATCAATATCGCTGTGGGCACCGACGAGGCGCCCTGCGATGACACAGCGAATGTCTGGCATGCGGCCAAGGCCATGGGAATGGTCCAGCACATCACCACACCTGATTGGACGCGCTGGCCGAAGGCCGCGGAGATTTTGGATTGCGTAATTTTGGGTGGCGCGCGCTCCATGCTCTTGGAGCGGCAGATTGGGCAGATCGCACCTGGGTTCGAGGCCGACCTAATCCTGCTCGATCTGGACACAATCGGCTTTACTCCACTGAATAACCTGAAACGGCAATTAGTGTTTTGTGAAAATGGATCATCCGTTGAGATGACCATGGTGGCCGGCCGGATTGTGGCGCGGGGCGGGAGATTGCTGACTGTTGATGAGGCTGCGCTGAAGGCCGAGATCCGCGAAGCTGTGCGTGAGTATCTACCCACTTTCGAGCGCATCGAAGCCCATGCGCAGACGCTGCTTCCCTATTATCGCGAAATGTACGAGCGCGCACTGGCGCAGGATGTTGGCATGTCACGATGGCTGAGCGATGCGCGCTAAACCTCGAATCCTGCTGGTCAACGGGAATAGTAGCCAGTCGGTCACCGACCGCCTGGAATCCCTCGCGAGAACGGCCGCGCCGCAACTCGAATTCATCTGCCGCACACCGCAAGGCGGCCCCGCCTATATTTCCACTCCGGCTGATGTGGCCCTTGCGGCCGGAAAAGTGGTCGAAGCCATTGCCTTGGCCATCCGGGATGAAGAACCAGACGGGTGCATCATCGCATGCTTCGGCGAGCCGGGATTGCAGGAAGCGCGCAAGCGTTTCAATTTTCCAATCGTTGGCATGGCTGAGGCGTCCATGCTGACTGCAATGCAGCTGGGCGACAATTTCGCAATATTGACCTTAGGTGAACAGTGGCCGGCTATGCTGAACGATTTGGTAAAAATTTACGGAGTGCAGGACCGCTGCAAAGGAGTTGGGCTAATCGAGGGAACTCCGATGGAGCTCATGGACAATCCAAAGCACGCTGCGGAATTAATGATTGCTGCCGCCGAAAAATGCGGCGCGCAAATCGTGATTGTAGGCGGCGCTGCACTGACCGGCCTGGCTTCGACCGTTGGCCCATTGCAGAAAGTGCTGCTTATTGACTGCCTGCAGGCCAGCATAGCTCAAATAATGGCTCTGACAGCCTATCGCCGCATGAGTTCGATCTCGGGCGGATAGCTCACCCATGGCCTCGACGCTGAGGAGTGCCAAAATCTTGAGCGTGGCGAGTTCCGTGCCTGCGGGTAGCGGCGTGGGACCGAGTCGGCTGAATTTACTCCATCAAAGACCGGGAAGGTAATGGAGTACCGGCAAACCCGAAGTTATCCCCCAACCGGACCGGATAGGGCCTGAGAAACGGGGCAGTCTCAATGTGGCTTTTCACGATGTTAGCCACTTCTCCTGCCCTCCGCGCACTCGCCCAACGACCGGAGCGCTCTGATCTCCCGAGATATCCTTGTTAATTCGTGGGCGCTTTCCAGGTGTGGTAGTAAACGATCAAGCGGATCACTCCGTCGCCTGGTGTAGTGTTGAACGTCACCACGATTGGAGCTGGCGACGATCCTGCTACGGGAACACCCGCGTTGATCTGTGCGTTGCATATTCCCGTGGCGCCGGCGGTGAGCGTAGATTGCGCCGCGCAAAACTTGGAAGCGGCGCCTGCCACGCCAACCGTGAAGCTGGCCGCCCGGGTGATCGATTTGGTGACGCGATAAACAACCGCGTCGATGTATGCGCTTGCGGGGATGCAGGCCAATCCTGTAACCGTGGCCGGGCCAGCGGCGCTGATGCGCGTGGTTCCGAAGTCGCTTTCGCAGGCCGCAGCAGTTGATATCTCCGCTGAGCCGAATACCGCGCCTCCACCCGCAGAAACGGTTTCCGCCTGCACCACCGGCGAGTAGACTCCGGTGTTGTTCAAGACAGTCGATCCAGTGCCACTTGCTTGAGACAAATCCCACTTGTATTGGGGATTGGCAAACGTGTCGGAAAAACTCGTGCCCATTACGTGCTGCCCGACTTGATACCAGGGGTTCAAGTTGTTTGGACCGATCGTCCCGTCCTCGTAATAGCATCCGGGAGTTTTGGGAGTGGTGTTACAGCGATACACGTTATAACTGTATGCACCCGGCGAACCTGTCCATGTTAGGTGGATTTGCTGATCTCCAGCGGCGGATACGGATATGGGCGGGGAAGCCGCAGACGTAATCGTTTCCCCTCCATCCGCCCCGGTCATGCTGACCGCGTACACGTAGGTGCCTAGCGGAATATTTCCGCCCTTTTCTGGCGCGGAAGCGGAAACGTTTTTCGGCGGCATGGTATCGAACCACCAGCTGTAGCCGCCTGCCCCGTGCATCGGTTGGACGATCGAATCCATTGAACCGATCTGAGGGGCATAAGTTCCAGTTGTGGCGTACGGTGCGTAGACATATTTAAAAATTCCGCCGGTTTTGAACAGGATGTCCCTGTTCTGAAACGCTTTTGCGGACTCGAATAAGGAATCCACGTCCGCGAAGGAAGGGCGCACGCCGCCGAAGAGTGGCGTTTGCGCTCCGCCTGTCGGATGAAGCGCGGTAATGTGCTGGCCCAGATATCCGGAATTTGGGAAATTGATAAAAGCCGCTTCCAGAGGCTGGCCTTCGGTGTCCTGCGATGCCTCATTGAATGTGAGGGTAGCGTATTCAGTGCAATTCATGCATGCGAAAAACGGAATGATGCCGCCCTGCCTGTAGGACCAGTTGCTCACGAAATCCGCAACGCCGCCTGGTCCTGCCGTCCCGCTATCGCCGCCTCCCCAACCAATGCCGCGCCGGTTCCAAGTGGTTTTGTCCATGGTGACTTCAATGCCGGAGTTCCCGTAGGCCTGCGGAGGAGCAACCCAGAAGGATGGCGTCCAGCTTACGTCATTCACCTGGTCGGGTCCCGTCAATATTCCAACTTTGTTGAAGTGATAGTTGGAAATGGTTTGCGTGCTGTCGCGCAATACCACGGCCATTCCCAGGTGGTCGGTTGCATTTCCTCCTGCACCCGTTTCGAATTCCACATACTCGAAATTGGAGGGGGCCGCGTTATCAGCCAGCAAATCGAGCGCGCCGTTTGGGGTATTGCTGAGAATGTTCAAGGTTCTGAAAGTATTGCCTGTCCCCATTAAATAAAGGCCTGGACTGGCGCTGCCAATATTAACCACGGCTCCGCTGTTGAAGCCAAATTGCGGAGTGCCCTGGCTCGACCAATCCCCATACCAATTGACATTGGATTCCAAAGCGATGGTTTCATTCACCGCCAGCTTTCCGGATTGCCAGATGGTTACTTGCCTGGGAATTTGCAGATAGGAGTTGATGACGTACGGATATTTGGAAGGTGGAATGTAGATCGACCCGCCAAGATATTCCGGGGATTGATAGGACGCCGCCTTTAAGGCACGCATGATGCCGGGAGCATCGTCAAACACGATCTTGGTGTCGCTGACGGTCTGGGACGCCGCAGCGTTCAGCGTATAAGTTAAACCGTCAGCGGAAACGGCCGTGACCCATGTCGACAATGGATCGTTGCTTGCCGCTCCCGTGCAAATCGAATTCGTGACGTAGGACGGATAGGCCTGACCATCCATGTAGGGCGAGCCGTAATCTTCAAATGCGGCATCGATGTATCCGTTGTGAAGCCCCGTGGGCTTGGTCACGCCGATCAACTTGAGGGAATTTTCTCCTGGCCTCTTTGCGCAGACGTAGTACTCCCATGCGCCTGCCAGCGGTGTCCACTTGAGATAATTCTCCTGATAAAATGCCACTTTGCCGCCGCCCGAGTAGCTGGTCGTGTCTCCCACCATCCAACCCTGCGCCCGCGTGTCCGTTTGCGTGGTCCATAATTCGAACTGAGTTGGGCTGTCGATTTTCGCAATGTTGTACCAGCCGCCGAATTGTTTGCTGTCCTTCGGTTCGAGTTCAACAAGTGAGCTGTAGACAAGATTGTTCGGCGCCGTGGTCACAACCGTGATCCTGTCATTTGATCTTGAGAGGGTCTTGATATCAGCCGTTTGAAGCCCCAGGGACGGCAAACCATTGGCAATGGTCACGGGCGTCGCGGGAGCAGTGAGCGCGCCATAAATATCGCGAGCCACAACAGTGTATTCGTAAGTGGCGTTGCCCTTGGGACTGCTGACCGCCGATTCTGTGCTCGCCAATCCCCACGGTTCGCTGGGCGTTACGGTCAACTCGGAAGGCGTGCCCAGGGTGTTCGTCGGGCCGCATCCATAAATGGTCACTCCTTCATTGAGCCGGAATGTGTTCGCGGACTTGATCCTGATCTGGTTGCTGCCTTTTGTGCAATTCGCCGTGGTCACGGGAAAAGCGCCACCGGGAGCAAATGCACCATACGCAGTGATGTCCGCATACGGCTCGGGGCTCATAGGGCGAATGTTATTGGGGCGCGCGCCGCCAGAGTCTTGAGCTTGAGCGAAAGCAATTCCCGCGCATGAAAATAATAGGAATACCAATAAGAAGCGCAATCGATTCATGGGAATACCCCCTGTCTCGCCAACAATCTAAGCATCTGTAGCCTGAAATACAGGAACATTTTAGCTGGATTATTTTCTTGTAGTCACTGGGAGAATGATCCAGGCGAGAGGGTGATTTCCGATTGGGACCGCCGTGAATGGAGAGATAGAGACGGGCGCGCTGTGGCGTCGAAAATCTTGTCCATCTTGTTTACAGGGAAAATAATTGCAGGGACCCGCGATAAATTCTCATTTCCGCGAGGATAGCCGGCAACGCCGGATGGCCGCCCGGCGCGGGCCTCAATTCGCCCCAAAAAAGTGGCCATGGAGCATTTCGCCCTTCGCTATGGCGTCTATCTCATGCCACTCTTTTGATGTACGACTCTAACTTGCTGATGGATCTCACCACTCTGTGAATCCTGCCGGGGTGGTGCTTGCCGATATCCAATTGAAGTGCCAGTCGTTCCGCCACATTCATTTTTCGGTGCATCACTTTTTCAAAAATACGCTCAATCGGTATTTGGGTCGGCGCGCGAGCACGGATTCGATGAGACATTTGTAAACTCCTTTAGTCTTGCTCCCAGTCTGCAGATCCCGATTATTTGGCCGCCAGCACGGTGAGAAAGTTTGCCTACGTTACCACATTCTTAATGCGCGACATCTTAATTTTAACTTTATAGCATAATAACCAGGACGTTACTTCGGCTCCGTTAATCGCAGCATGCAGCCAGTGTGCTACTGTTGCTAATTGAGATGATTCACGATGGCGGACCTTTTTGAACATGCCGGGAAACCGGCGCCGGGCATTCAGCTCAACCCAGAGCAGCGCGCGGCCGTGCACCATGGCGACGGGCCCCTCGTGGTGGTGGCCGGCGCAGGCACGGGAAAGACGCGCGTCATCACCGAACGCATCCGCCATTTGCTGGAAACCCAGCCGGAACTCACCGGCAAGGAAATCCTGGGGCTGACATTTACCGACAAGGCCGCGGCGGAAATGAAGCACCGCGTGGTGGCCGCGGCTCGCGATCGTGGAGATGTGGAAGCGCAGCGCGCCGAGGCGGTTACACTCAGCACCTTTCACTCTTTCTGTAACACGCTGCTGCAGGAAATTGATCCGGACCTGAAACCCATCGACAAGATTGACCACTGGATTCTGCTTCGGCGCAATCTGCACCTGCTGCAACTGGAGCGCTACCGTCGCCTCGCAGAGCCCGGCCAATTCCTGGGCGACTTCGTGGATTTCTTCTCGCGCTGCCAGGATGAATTGGTCACGCCGGATGAATATCAGCAATACGCCACGGAGCAGGCGGAAAGCTTTGCCCGCGTGCGCGCCGCAATGCCCGAGGATGAGCGCCAAATCCGCGACGAAGAAATCGCCAAGCTACAGGAAATCGCGCGGGCTTACCGCTCGAGCGATCTGCTGCTGCGCGAGCGCAAACTGATCACTTTCGGCACGCAGATTATGGACGCCGTCCTGCATCTTCGCGCAAACGACACCTTGCGCGAGACCCTTCGCGCGCGCTACCGCTACATCCTGGTTGACGAGTTTCAGGACACCAACATCGCGCAACTCGAACTGCTTTGGCTGCTGGGCGGCGAGCGGCCCAATTTGCTGGTGGTCGGGGATCATCGCCAGGCCATCTACCGTTTTCGCGGCGCGTCCTTTGGCAGCTTTACGCTTTTTCTGAAGCGTTTCGCCACGGGTGACGCCGAGACTCACAAGGATTTGCTGCGGCCGCTTACCCTGAACTACCGCTCCGTGGGACGAATCCTGCGCGTGGCAGGACAAGTGATCCGCCACAATGAAAAACCCACCAACATACCCGAGTACCCCTTGACGCCTGTCCGCGAGGACGGCGAAAAGGTGCGCATCGTCACGCATGCCTCCAGCGAGGCCGAGGCGCAATGGGTTGCCGGCGAACTCGAACGGCTTCATCGCGCCGGGGCCAAGTGGCGCGCTTTCGCTGTGCTCTATCGCGGCCACTCGCATCGCGACAAACTGGTGGACGCGCTGAAGGCGCGCAAAATTCCATTTCGTGATCAAGAATCTTTCCATCCTTTCGCACCGCCTGGTGCGTGACTTGATCGCCTATCTGCGGCTCATCGATCAACCGCAGGACGATGTGGCCTGCGCGCGCGTGCTGGCCATGCCGGCGTGGGGCTTGGAGCCGTCCGACCTGGTGCGCCTCATCGAACGCGCCGCAAAAAACAAAGGCTCATGTCTATGGGACACCATGCAAGGCGCAAAAGGAGAGCCGCCATTTTCGGAGGGCGAGCGCAACCTGGGAGCACTGGTCGAGATCGTCACGGAGCTTCGAATGAAAGCCCGCCAATTGACGGCGGTGGAATTATTCGACGCGCTGGCCGAAGCCCTCGAAATCGGCTCTGCCGTGACCGGCGAAGACCGCAAATATTTCGATCGCCTGGCGCAGTTCGTGCGCGAATGGCAGCCCAAGAGCGAAACCCAGCGCCTCAGGGAATTCGTCGAGTACCTGGATTATTTCGAGCAAGCCGGCGGATCGATCAATCTCGAACAGGAAACCGGCGATGCCGTGCAACTGATGACCGTGCACGCCGCCAAGGGCCTGGAATTCGACAATGTCTACATTTTACGACTGGTACAGCGAAGTTTTCCGGCCGGAGAAAAACCCCGCGTGCTTGAATTCCCCCAGGCGTTGATGAAGGAAGAGCAGCCGCAGGGCAGCTTTCACATTCAGGAAGAGCGCCGCCTGTTTTACGTGGCCGTGACACGCGCAAGGCAGCGGCTCACGCTGAACACGGTGGAGAACAAACGTTCCAAGCCGTCTCTGTTCCTGGACGATATCCTGATGGATGCGCAGATCAAGCGCCGCGACGTTGAGCAACTCGCGCCAACCGCGACCAATGCGCCAGCCCCGGCCCTCATCGAACTCGAGCCGGCTCTGTTCGACATGCCCAAGCGGCCCGCGCGCATTGGCTCGCGAATCGGCGAGTGGGCCACCACCTATCGTCCGCCGGTTTCCGAGCCGCTTCAGATCAGCCCCTCGGCAATCGGCACGCTGGAATCGTGCCCTCAAAAATTCTTGTTCAACTATTCGTGGAAATTGCGCGGCGGCCCGGCCGCGGCCATGAGCTTTGGCAGCGTGATTCACAACACCATCAAATATTTTATCGGCGAACTGGCCAAGGGGCACACGCTCCCCATCGAGGAAGTGGAGCGAAAATTCGAGCTGGAGTGGACCTCTGCCGGGTTTGAGGACGCTTATCAGGAGCAGGAATACAAGAAAGACGGCTTGGCACAATTGCGGGCGTTCCACGCAAGCACTCTGGCCGCGCCGCCCGACGTCATTGCCCAGGAAAAAACTTTCGAGCTGCCCATGGACAACAACGTGGTGCTCACCGGGCGAATGGACCAGGTGAACCGCATCGGCCCCGGCGAAGAAGAGATTATCGATTACAAGACGGGAAAGCCGCGGGACGAGGCCAAGGCTAAAAAAGATATTCAGCTCAGCGTGTACGCTCTGGCCGCGCGCGAAGTGTTCGACTGGAATCCCGCCAGGCTCACGCTGCACTTCCTGCAATCCAACCGGCCGGTGAGCTCCACGCGCGACGAAAAGCAGCTCAAGAAAGTGCGCGCCGAAATTCAGGAAGCCGCCGCGGACATTCGCGCAGGCCAGTTCCCCGCCAAGCCCGGCTTCGCATGCAGGTACTGCGACTACGAATCCATCTGCCCGGCGCGCGAACAAGGCGCGGCGGCCAGTGCCTCTGGCGAAGAGTAATGCCCTCGGCGTGTTGCAGGTCTGGTGGCCCTCGACCTTAAATCAAATTTTCTTGCGACATACGGGCAAAATAAAAAAGGGCGGCCACTAATGTAGCCGCCCTTTCAGAAGCATTTTCCTTAGACCTGACTCGGTTTGCCTTATTTCCCCGATGGACTCATCCGCGCTATCGCTCCGTGAACCATTCTCCCCTCGAAGCAGCGAGCCATCCATCGCGAGCCCGCTGTGATTCTTTTTACGAGTGTGCGCGCCGGAAGTCAAGAATTAATTCCAGAACTGCAAAACGAAAAAAGGGTTGCTGCGCAGAAGAAACTCTTGTAAATGGATTTTAAATTCTAATTAAAATAATTCGATGCTCCAAATGGGCGCGGTTTGCAGTAGCACAGGCACTCCTGCCTGTGCGCCTTTGCGGATCGATCGCGGCGTCGCGGCCCAATGGCGCAGAAACCCGCACAGGCAGGAGTGCCTGTGCTACTGGAACCCAGTGATTAAGGCGTGGCGCCAAGGTAGTAACCGTCGCGCGTGAGCAGCGAGAGGCCGGGGCGCTTCACGCGCACTTCGATGCTGTGATACGGCTTGGAGCGGTCGGTATGCGCGCCCGAATAGGCGATGGTGTATTGGTTGCGTGCCTGTTCAGAAACGCGCGCGTATAGCCCTTCCAGATTTTCACGGCTCACTCCGCCGTAGAAAATATCGCCGCCGGTGGCATGGGCGTACTTGGAAAGAATATTGTTTCCCAGAAACGTAATGCCGCGATTCAAATTGGCCTCGCCAACCCCAACCACGTAAACGGAAATATCGGCGGAGAGTAGCATCTTCAAAGTTTGGTCGTATGGGTGCGTGTTGTTCTTGGCGTTCTGCCCGTCGGAGATCAGAAAAATAATTTTGCGTTTGTCGTGCGCCCGGTCCTGTAACTGTTCAGCGGCGGCGTAAATCGCGTCATTGATGTGTTTGGTATTGGGATGCCCGTTGGCCTCGGCCGGAATCTGCGCGGGCCCCGGCGGCTGCGCGGTATTGACGCGCGGCCCGTTGGTCATTGTGTACGAGCCCACGCCGGGAAACGAACTGCTGAGATCGATGCGCTTAAGCTCCGTGAGCAGTTTGTCATTATCGACGATGAAGTCTTCGGAAATTTGTTCTGGCACCTGGTCGAAGCGCCACAAGGAAACTTCGTCGGAGGGGCTGAATCCTGCCGCCAGAGTTTCCAGCGTCTTCTGAACCTTATCCGCGGTGCTCCGCTTCAGATCATCGTCCACCAGAATAGCCGCCGACAGTGGGAAGGCCTCCGCCGAAAACTGGGTGATCGGTTGCTCGATGCCGTCTTCAAAGACCCGGAAGTCGTTCTGTTGCAGATCAGTGACCAGTTCGCCGGCGCTGTTCTTGACCGTTACGGGCACCACCACCAGAGAGACCGTGGTTCGGATGCTGCCGCGAGGATCCTGCGTTTGCAGCGAGGGCCCCTGCCCGGCGCTCTGGCCGAATGCGTTTCGAGCGCGCACAGCCGCCAAGGAAATCAACCCCAAGCCGATCGTCACGCTCACCGCCAGCAATTTTCGTGGACTTTTCATGAATGTCCCGTCACTATTTCCTCTAGAGCCAGATTCGATCGCCACTCGCTTTGACCCTAAATGGCATCTTAATGTTCCGGCGTGGCATCCTACACGCCATCGTACCAGAGGAGATTATACAATGCGGTTCCGAACCATTCTTTCCTATCTGTGCGTGGCATCCCTCGCGGGAGGGTTGGCCTTTGCCGCAGTTCCAGCGCAAATCCGCGTGGAAGTAAACCAGGTCAACCTCTTCGCCACGGTACGCGACAAACACAAATCGATCGTTACCGGCTTAACTAAAGATGACTTTCAGGTCTACGAGGATGGCCAGCTCCAGGAAATCACCAATTTTTCATTGGATACGGACCTCCCCATTACCCTGGGCATGCTGGTCGATACCAGTGGCAGCGAATATTACATGCTCTCCGCGGAAAAGGATGCCGCCTCTCGATTCTTCGGACGCGTGCTGCGCAAGGGCGATCTGGGCATGGTCATGACCTTCGACACGGACGTGGACCTGCTTGCGGACTTCACCGATGACCGCAGTGTGCTGAATCGCGCCATCAATCGCGCGCAGATCAATGTTCCCGTGGGAGGAGTTATCGTGCAAGGGCCGCTTCCCAGCAGCGGCACAGGGGGCACAAATTTTTACGACGCTGTATACCTGGCCGCACACGATAAGCTGGCCGGCGAAGCGGGCAGAAAAGCAGTGGTGGTGTTGACCGATGCGGAAGATACCGGAAGCAAAATGCCGCTGCAGGATGCCATCGAAGCAGCGCAGCGGAACGACACCGTGGTCCACATTCTGCTGGTTGCCGCTGACGGCGGCGACCAGAGCGTGGCCAAGAGGCTTACGGATGAGACCGGTGGGCGCATGATCGTGGTGCGCAGTGAAAAGAATCTGGAGCAGGCATTCGATCAGATATCGGAAGAACTGCGCAGCCAGTACAGCATTGGCTACACACCCTCCAACAAGAAACATGATGGGGGCTATCGCAAAATCAAAGTGGAAATGAAGAACAAAGACTTTTCCGCGCTGGCACGCCGCGGATATTACGCGCCCAATTATTGAGGGATGTTTTTGTAGCACAGGCACTCTTGCCTGTGCGGGGTTCGCGATTGCAGCAAAATAGATGACTTATGTGCAGCCTACAAAAGCGCACAGGCAGGAGTGCCTGTGCTACTGAACGGCTAAGGCGTGGCAGACTTGGCGGGCGGCGCGATCGGAATGGAATAGTATCCCTTGCGTGCGCGAACGATTAAATCCTTTCGATCGACCTGAACTTTAATGGTGTGGTACTTGCCATCAGCGGTGCGGCCCGGCGGGCTGTAGGCCAGCGCATATTGATGGCGCAACTCATCCCCGATGTCCAGAAACGATTGCCCCAGATCGTCAATCTTATAAGGAAAGAAAACGCGGCCGCCGGTTTCCAGCGCGAGCTGTTCAAGGACTTGATCTCCCTCATTTTTTTCGTACTTCCGTGCAATCCGCTTGTTGGGATCTTTTTCTTCCTCGGCCGACGCCCATTCCGTGCTGGTGCTGATCGAGTAGATGATCACGCCGGCTCGCTGCGCCATGTCCACGGCCTCGCCGCGGGACTTGCTGCTGCTGTTGTCGTCACCGTCGGAAATCACCACCAGCACGCGCCGCACATCCGAATTCGGTCCGGCAGGCATTGGAGAATTGTTCAGCAGATGGTTGCTGGCTGCGTACACCGCGTCGTACAGCGATGTGCCGCCGCCGGCGCGTTGCTTCAAGATGGTGTCGCGAAGTTCGCCCGTATCGCCCGTGAATTCCTTGATGATTTGCGGACCGTCATCGAAGGTCATCAGGAAGGCCTGATCCTTCCCTCGCCGCAATGCGTTGAACAGAAAATCGACGGCGGCTTCCTGCTCGAACTGCAGCCGCTCGCGGATGCTGTTGGAAGTATCCAGCACCATGCCGATGCGCAACGGAAGGTCGGTGGGCTGGCTGAAATCGGTGACTTCCTGCTGCTGGCCGTCGTCAAACACCTTGAAATTGTTTTTGGTCAAATCGGTAACCAGCTTTTCGCGCTTTGTGACCACGCTGAAAAGCACTTCCACAAGGTTGACATCGCGCGTGATCGTGCCCTGGCGATCCGCCTGCGCCGCTGTCCCCGGCTGTGACTGCGCGGGGGGCGAAGGAGGCTGCGCCTGCTGCGCGCCAACCGCCGCTACGGCCACCAGCAAACCGGCAATTGCCATCCAAAGCTCTTGTTTTCTCATATTTGTTATACGTACGGCGCCAGCGCTGCCTCGATCTCCGCGGCACGCCAGCCCAGGGCTGCTCCCAACTGGTCGAAGTATACTCGCAAATCCCGCGGCAGCGGAGCGCGAACTTCCACCCACTCGCCGCTCGAAGGATGCGAAAAGCCGATGCGCGCGGCATGCAGAAAATTTCGATCCAAGAGAGGCAGATCGCGCTTTCCCACGCGCAGCACGCGTGGCGCTCCGTACAGCGTATCTCCCACCACCGGACGCCCGATGGCCGAAAAGTGCGCGCGAATCTGGTGCGTGCGCCCGGTGTGCAGCACGGTTTCCACAAGCGTGCAGCCATCCAGCCGCGCGATTACGCGCCAGTCAGTGCGCGCGTGGCGACCCTTGGCGGCGCACGCCGTCATGCGCGTGCGGCGATGCGGATCGCGCGAAATGGGCAGCGTGATGCTGCCGGAATCGCGCGGCATTTTGCCATGCACCAGCGCCACATAAATTTTCCTGACATTTCGTGAACGAAATTGTTCGGAGAGATGTTCATGCGCCTTGTCATTGCGCGCCACGACCATTGCGCCGGACGTTTCGCGGTCCAGGCGATGCACGATGCCGGGACGAAGCGCACCTCCCGCCTCGGAAAGTTTTCCCAGGCGATGCAGCAGCGCATTCACTAGCGTCCCGCGAGCATGGCCCGCGCCCGCATGCACTACCATCCCTGCAGGCTTATTCACAATCACGAAATCTTCGTCCACATAAAGCAGATCGAGCGGCAAATCTTCCGGCGAAGCCTCCATCGCAGGGCGCGGCAGAACTTCGATCTCAATCGTTTCGCCGGCCGCGAGGCGGTGAGCTGCCTTGGCAAGCTGTCCGTCCACGCGCACTTTCCCTACGCGAGCCAGTTCCTGAATGCGCGTGCGGCTAAGCTCCGGCACGCGCTCCGCCAAAAACAAATCCAGCCGACGCCCCGCGTCTCCCGACGCGGCGATGAGAGCTTGCGATTGAGTAGCACAGGCTTCAGCCTGTGGATTTTTCTTTGGAGTGTTCAATGTCGTGAAAGTTTGCCCCGCGTGAATCTTACCTTAGCATCGCCAAAAATCCACAGGCACTCAAGTAGCACAGGCACTCTTGCCTGTGCGCTTTTAGCGATCGATGTTAGCTCGTGGTGGAGTGAACGTGTAGAAAACCGCACAGGCAAGAGTGCCTGTGCTACTTGAAGCCTCACCGCTTGCGGGGTTGTGGAACTTGCTGGTGGTGCGCGCCGCGGAACAGCAATTCAAAAAGCACGAATACGGCACCAATCGTGATGGCGGAATCGGCCACGTTGAATGCCGGCCAGATATATTTCCATAGGCGCACTTCCATGAAATCGGTCACGCCGCCGTGCAGCACGCGGTCCAGAGCGTTGCCTGCCGCGCCGCCCAGAATGAGCGCCAGGCCGCATTGAGCAACGGCGCCGCCGGCGCGGCCCGAGACAATCATCCACACGAGCAAACCCATTACCACTAGCGAGCTTGCAACCAGGAGCGGCGTAAGCCACGGCGACTTGGACTCGGAAAACATGCTGAAGGCGATGCCGGGATTTTGGCTGTGAACCAGAACCACGATGTCCGAAATAATGGAGTGGCGAAAGATGGGGCTGGTGCGCTCAATAGCGTATTTTGTGGCGCGGTCCGCGGCCAGCACCGCTAGAGAAACCCACAGCCAGCGCGCACCGCGCATCAGGACGCGGCCCCTTGTCCTTCCGCGCGCCCACCTGCCGAATCCGTCCGCGATTGTTCAATTTCATTGAGCGCCTTCACGCAGCGTTCGCACACCGTCGGGTAATCGGCGCTTTCGCCGACGTGCGTGGAATAGTTCCAGCAGCGCTCGCACTTTGCGCCGTCTGCGCGAAGCACGGCCACGCTCAATCCCGGAATCGCTTCCGATTTTTGCGCGTCGGCGGATGCGGCCGCAGCGATTTCCACCTGCGAAACGATGAACAATCCCGGCAGCCAACCCTTGTACTGTGACAGCAGGGGAGCCAAATCCTGGCCCGCGCTCAAAACCACTTTTGCTTCGAGCGCGCCCGAGATTGTCTTTGCGTTGCGCGCCGCTTCCAACGTCCGCAGCACTTCCGTCCGCACCAAGAGCAGTTTCTCCCAGTTGGCCGCCTTTGCAGCATCAAGCGGTGAACCAAAAGCTTCCGGCTTGGGAAACAGCGCCAGGTGCGCGCTCTCTGGATCGCCCGCTTCGCGCGGAAAATGTTTCCAGATTTCCTCGGCCGTGAAAACGGTGATCGGTGTCATGAGGCTGAGCAACGCTTTGGAGATGCGGTACATGGCGGTTTGCGCAGAGCGGCGCGCGCGATTTCGCGGAGCGAATGTGTACAGTCGGTCCTTCAGCACGTCAAAATAAAATGCGCTGAGGTCCACCACCGCAAAATCGTGCAGCGCATGAAACACGCGGTGAAATTCAAATCCCTCATACCATTTGCGGCATTGCGCCACGAGTTCCGCCGTGCGCGAAAGCATCCAGCGGTCCAGCTCTTCCATTTCGGCGTCGGGTACGGAATCGCGCGCGGGATCGAAGTCCGCCAGATTTCCGAGCGCGAAGCGGAATGTGTTGCGCAGCTTGCGGTAGGCCTCGGACAGCTGCGTCATCACGTTGTCGGACATGCGCACGTCGGCCGTGTAGTCCTGCGAGGCGACCCACAGGCGCAGCAAATCCGCGCCCCACTTTTCGCAAATTTCCGTGGGCAGCACCACGTTGCCCAGGGACTTCGACATGGGCTGCCCCTTGGCGTCCAGCGTCCATCCGTGCGTGAGCACGTGCCGGTAAGGCGCGCCGTTGCGCACCGCAACGCCGATCAGCAGCGAACTTTGAAACCATCCGCGATACTGGTCCGGCCCTTCAAGGTACATATCCGCGGGCCAAGGAAGCTGCTGGCCGCTTGCATCGGAGCGGTCCAACACAGCCAGATGCGACGAGCCGGAATCGAACCACACATCCAGAATGTCGGTTTCCTTGCGCCACTCGGAAGCGCCACACGAGCAACGAGTCCCCGCAGGAAGCAATTCCTCGACTGTATGCGTGAACCAGGCGTCCGCGCCCTCCAGCGTGAACCATTTCTTGATCAAGGCATGAAGCGCGGCGTAGTCCTCAAATTGCTTGTTGCATTTTGCGCAATACAAGATCGCCAATGGCACGCCCCAGAAGCGCTGCCGCGACACGCACCAGTCAGGCCGCTCCGAAATCATGGAGTGGATTCGCTGCGCGCCCCATTCAGGCGTCCATTTCACCTTTTCAATTTCGGCAACCGCCGCGCGTTCGGATGGCGCCCGCGCCATCGCGCCCCGCTGCATCCAGATCGATGAACCATTGTTCCGTGGCGCGGAAAATTACCGGATTGTGGCAGCGCCAGCAGTGCGGATAGCTGTGCTGAAGTCTTTTCCTGGCCAATCAAAGCACCTCTTGATTCCAGGAGTTGAACAATCAACGGGTTTGCTTCAAAAACAGACTTCCCTTTGTATTCAGGCAATCCCTCAACGAATCTTCCGTCGTCATCGATCGGTGCGTAAGCCTTGATGCCATATCTCTGTCCGGTCTGATAATCGTCCACGCCGTGACCCGGCGCTGTGTGCACGATGCCGGTACCCGAATCGAGCTCAACATAGTCCGCAAGCACAGCCGGCTCAAGCCGATCGGTAAGAAACGGATGCTGAAACACCAGGCCGAATTTTTCCGCGATATCACGGCCCGTGTACGTTCCAAAAACGTTTCCGGTTTCCACATACTTGCAGGCTGCGGCAACCGTGTGCCGAAGCTGCTCGGCGAGGATGTACACATCGCCGCCCTCAACTTCAACTGCTGCGTACTGATGCTCAGGGTTAAAAGCCAGCGCCATACTTGCGGGGATCGTCCATGGAGTGGTTGTCCAGATCACCCCGTACACATTCTTGCCCTTCAGTTCTTCCGGCACCTTCGAGTCGGCGATTTGAACCAGTTTGTATCGCACATAGATGGAAGGGCTGGTGTGGTCTTCGTACTCAACTTCCGCTTCGGCAAGGGCAGTACGGTCAAAGATGCACCAGTACACGGGTTTTAATCCGCGATACACGTATCCTTTTTCAAGGAATGTGATGAAGGCGTCCGCGATGGTGGCCTCGTAATGCGGGCTCATGGTCAGGTACGGGTCTTCCCACTGCCCCAGCACGCCCAGGCGCTTGAAATCCCGCCGGTGCTGATCCACGTAGCGCGAAGCGAATTCGCGGCACATACGGCGGAACTCACCGGGCGGCACGCTCCCCTTTTTCCCGCCCAATTCCTTTTCCACCTGCGTTTCAATCGGCAGCCCGTGGCAATCCCATCCGGGAACGTAGGGCGCGCGAAAGCCCGCCATGGTTTTGGACTTCACCACCATGTCTTTCAAAATTTTGTTCAGCCCCGTGCCCAGATGGATCGTCCCGGTCGGATAGGGCGGCCCGTCATGCAGCACGTAAGTGGGCGCGCCGGCGCGAGCCTGCTGGATGCGATGATAGAGTTTCTTCTCTTCCCATTCGGCAAGCTGCTTGGGCTCGTTCAGGGGCAATCCGGCCTTCATCGGAAAGGCCGTGCGCGGCAAATTCAAGGTGCTTTTTAAATCGACATTTTTGGGCATAAGTTAGCTTCGAGTGCGAACTGTCCTTTTAGAGCCTGAAATGAAATAAATGATAGAAGCTCATGTAGCGCCCGTCCGCCGCAGCGGACGGGCACTTTCGATTCCAGCACATGTTCGTCCGCCACGGCGGACGAGCGCTACAATGTCAGCATGGCAAGTACAGTACTTCCCTGTACCGCCTTCCTGTACTCCGCTGTTGGGAAACCTGCTTCCTCGTGTTAACGTCACAATGTTACAATGGATTTGGCGGTGTGTCAGCCGTCGGCCCTCATGGGCATCCATTCGAGCCGGGAAAGAATCGAACAGCTAGGGAAATTACTTACGTATTTACGTAGCTTGAGTCAGAGGGATCGTTGAGTACAATCGCGCCAAAGTGGAGTGATCCGGGAACACCGACCCCCAAGGTGGTTCTGCCCGAGGGGAAGACTGCGCCACGCCTGGGTGGCTCTCAGAAACCCCTCTCCCGCGGCTTTGTCTCGAATTTGAAAGACTTCCTCACCGAGCGCCCCATAAAGATCAATAAGAACGTCAAGGGCAATGTCTTCACCGTGGAAGAATATGGCGGCGGCCTGACCGAAAATTTAAAGGAGTGGTTCAAGCCAACTCCTAAAGCCGTTTCCTCGCGCATGACGGTGGACTGGCAACCCGCTTACAAAGTGATGTGGCAGAATCTTCGCGACCTGATTTCGCCGCCCAAACTGCCGCCGCTAAAGGTAACCAGCCAGCCGGTCAAGGTAAAAGAGATTTGGACCAAAGATAAGGCTTTCGGGCCTTCGCAGGCCATTGCGCTTGCTGTGCATG
Source organism: uncultured Acidobacteriota bacterium (assembly GCA_963825365.1). Taxonomy (GTDB): domain Bacteria; phylum Acidobacteriota; class Terriglobia; order Acidiferrales; family UBA7541; genus Palsa-360. The sequence continues at coordinate 145,561 of CAWGSV010000021.1, forward strand.
TCGGCCTAACGCTGCTGGTCTTTTCTCCCTTCCTGTATTCGGTGGTTACAAAAGCAACTGCCAATCCTGTGAACAACACGTTGGTCACGCCACTTGATATTTCCGACTACGCCATGAAACTGCCGCCGGGCAAGGACAAGGCGGGAGGCGGCGGTGGAGGCGGTGAGCGCAATCCCCTTCCGGCGACAAGGGGTAAAGCGCCGAAATTTAGCTTCAACCAGATTGCACCGCCCATGGTGCACACAAAGCCCGACTCCAAGATCGAAGCAACTTTGCTTGGGCCTCCGGAGCTGAAAATTCCAAGTCCGAATATGGACAACTACGGCGATCCGCTGGCCAAGCTGATGAACAATTCCGGCGGTCCCGGAGGCGGCAGCGGCATTGGCAGCGGGACGGGCACAGGAATCGGCAGCGGCGATGGCGGCGGCCTGGGGCCAGGATCCGGCGGCGGTACGGGCGGCGGCGCCTATCATCCGGGAACGGGCGGCGTCGGCTATCCCTCCTGCGTATATTGCCCCGATCCGAAATATTCGGAAGAAGCGCGCAAGGCCAAATATCAGGGCACGGTCGTTCTGCAAGCGGTGATCACCCCGGATGGCCGCGCCACGGAAATTCAAGTCGTGAAGGGTCCAGGACTTGGCCTGGAAGAAAAAGCCGTGGAAGCCGTCAAGCAATGGCGCTTCAAGCCCGCCAATGGGCCTGGCGGAAAACCCGTCCCCGTGGTCGTTCCCATCGAAGTCACTTTCCGATTGCTCTAAACAGGCTGCGGAAAAACTCATGTAGCACAGGCACTCCTGCCTGTGCGCTTTTCTGAGCATTAAGTGCGCCCGCAAAGTTCATCCATCGCAAAAACCGCACAGGCAGGAGTGCCTGTGCTACTTGAATCCGCTCCAAATTGACTATTTGCCGCGCGTGTACTGCGGAAACACATCCTTGCGGAACCATTCCCTATCGCTTTGCGGCGATGTACACTTTGCGGTGAGAACTATGAAAACAAAATCGTACATTCGCACAGCAGCCTTGCTCATCGCATCCTTGGCAATCCTATCTCCCGCGCATCTCGCGGCCCAATCCACCGGCCGAGTCGAATTCACGGCGCGCGTGTCGCCCTCCGGCGGCCAGCCCGAGCCTGTTCGACAATTGACGTTCTATCTGCTTCGCAAGAACCTGGAAGACATTCGCGCGGAAGCCTTGCGAAACGCCCCTGCTCCCGATCTCGACAAGTTCATCGACGGGCTGGACGTTTCGGCTGACCTGAAAGCATGGATGAAGAAACATCATTCCGTGCGCCTGAACGGCGAGGAATTCACCAAAAGCCTGACGCCCGACGATATCGTGGATATAACCGAATACTTCAAAGCCTACATGGCGCACAACGAGGCCTATCGAGGACTGGGATTTCCCGAGCCGAAATTCAAGGCCAAGGACATGAAAGCCAATCCCGAAAAATACAATGCACAGAAGAAAGAATACATGGACGCCATCCGCAAATATATCGCCGGTGTCCCCGATTCCGTGAAAGGGATGGATCTTGAGCTGGTCAATTTGAATCCCTACGCAAAGTGGCAGGCGATTGAAGGCAAGCATCGCCGGATGCTGGATGCCGACACGCTCCAACTGGCCGAGGAGCGCTACATCATTGGCCGAACGGATACAAACCTCGAAGGCCACGGATCCTTCTCGGGAGTCGCTCCCGGAAATTATTGGATCGGCATGCTGGGCATGGAAGCCGTTTCCGGCGATGTTCACCTGCAATGGAATTTCCCGGTGACGGTCCGCCAGGGAGAAACGGCCAGCGTGGAGCTTTCCAACTACAACGCCGTAAAATCCAACACTACGGCGCAGAATTCCATTAACTGAGGATTCCCTCCACAGTGACTTGCCTGGAAGAGAGCGCAGTCTAGATGGGCACATGGCCTCTCTGGATAGCCTTCAACGCAGGCGTGGCGATTTTTCTGCTGCTCGACCTGGCGCTGTTCCACCGCCGCGCACATGCCATCGCCTTGCGCCAAGCGGCTATCGAGAGCGCGGCGTGGGTGACTCTTTCGCTGGGTTTTGGCGCATGGATTTTCATTTCGCACGGGCGCGGCCCAGGGCTTGAATTTTTCACCGGCTACGTCGTCGAAAAATCTCTCAGCCTTGATAACGTTTTTGTTTTTCTCTTGATCTTTCAGTATTTTCGCGTCGATCCCCGTTACCAGCATCGCTTGTTGTTCTGGGGTGTTTTGGGCGCGCTAGTTCTGCGCGGCGTAATGATCGGCTTGGGCGCCGCGCTGATCGCCAGGTTCGATTGGATCCTCTATTTATTCGGCGCCTTCCTGTTGTACTCGGGTTTCAAACTGTTCGGCGCCGACCATGCCGTGCATCCCGAGAAGAATCCGCTGGTGCGCTGGGCGCAAAAATTCCTGCCCATGTCCCAGCAGGAATCCGGACAATCATTATTTGTGCGTCAGGCTGGGCGATGGCTGGTTACGCCGCTTTTCCTGGTGGTGATTGTGCTTGAAACGACGGACCTGGTCCTGGCGGTGGACTCCATCCCCGCCGTATTCGGCGTGACGCGCGATCCCTTCATCGTCTACAGTTCCAACGTCTGCGCGATTCTGGGCCTGCGCGCGCTCTATTTCCTGCTGGCCGGAATCCTGCAATATTTTCAGTATCTGGATGAAGGCCTGGCGCTGGCCGTCATGTTTATCGGCGGCAAAATGCTCGCCGATCCGTGGGTGCATATTTCCACGGGGCTTTCTCTCGCGATTGTTGGAGGGATCATTGCGGCGGCGATGCTCGTCTCCGTGATCAAGACCAAAATTCAAATGAAAAATAGGCAGCCAAAAAAAGTCTATTCATACACCATCGCCGGTGATCCGCTCGTGGTGACACCTGAATTCATCGGACACCTTGCGAACGACGATCCTGCGGAGCGAGCCTGGGCGGGAAGCAGCCTATTCGGCGCGGGCTTGGCGCGCGTGCTGAAGGACTTTCAGAAATGGCAGGAAGATGAAGAACTGCGGGAGCTTTTTGTCCGCGAGAACATTGGAGGCGAGAGGCCTGCTGTTCCGTTTTCCGCCAGGCTTACCGTCGGAATCGCCGTCCTGCCGAAAACGTTTGACAAGATCCGCGCCGCCAATGGTTCTCCTCCGCTGGCCGATGCGCCCGCCGATCAGGACGTTTTGGAATTCGAGCTCGATTTCAAAGACGCTAATCTACCTCATGTCCGGCTGGACATACTGACTACAAAAACGCCCGGCGGGAACGGAGCCATCGCGCGCTTCCTCGAAAAATTTGGAGAAGGGATCCAGCAGGTGGAAATTGACGTAACGGACGTGGAACGCGCCACGGAAATCCTGCGCACGCGATTCCAAATTGAGCCCGTCTATCCCGTCACTCGCGCGGGAGCCAATGGCACGCGCGTGAATTTTTTCCTGGTAGTTGCATCTGACAATCAAAAGCTGCTGGTTGAGTTTGTCGAGCAACCCAAAGAAAATTCCTGATCCGCGAATAGCTTTATGTAGCGCGGGCTTCAGCCTGCGGGTTTTGTGCCTTCCGAGGACTAAACCCCGCAGGCTGAAGCCCGCGCTACTCAACTCCTGCCATACACGGGAATGGCCGCGCCATGGATTACCCGCGCATCTTCCGAACACAAAAACAAAATCACGCGCGCAATTTCTTCCGGCTTGGGCCATTTTGAGAAATCGGCGTTTGGCATGGCCTTGCGGTTGGCGGCTGTGTCGATAATGCTCGGCAAAATGGTATTCACATTGATGCTGTAAGGCTTCACGTCCGCCGCAAGCGAATCCATGAGCGCCAGCGCAGCCGCTTTCGATGCGGCGTACAGCGCTCCTCCGGCGGCGTGATCGAACGCGGCCTTCGACGCGATGTTCACAATCCATCCTCTATTCTGCTTGATCATTTGCGGCACCACGGCTCGCGCCAGGATAAATCCAGCCTTCAGGTTCAGGTGCAACATGGTGTCGTAAGTTTTCGAGTCCGTTTCCCAAAGGTTCGTGCCGCCTGCGTATGCGCCCACGGTGTTAACAAGAATATCGAGCCGCCCATTTTTCTTCACAATGTCGGCAACAACTTTTTCGACGGCTTGCGCGTCGGTCACGTCAACGCTGACACCCGTTGCAGCCGCCGCGCCAATCTCCCTTGCGGCGGACACCACAACGTCAAATTCTTCGACAACTCGATACGTAACGACGATGGTCGCTCCCGCTTCGAGAAATGCCATGGTCACTTCGCGTCCCAATCCCCCGGTACCGCCGGTAACGAGAACGACTTTATCTTGGAAATTCATGATGTTCTCCTTCGCGTACGCTGGATTTGCACTGGCCGTGTAGCGCCCACCTTCAGGTGGGCATTTCCGTGGATCGAAAGTGCTCGCCTGAAGGCAAGCGCTGCAAAAAATCTACTCCCCCGTCTGCTCAAGCAGCTTGGACACGAGGCCAGTCCATCCCGTCTGATGGCTCGCGCCCAGGCCCGCTCCAGTGTCTCCATGAAAATATTCGTAAAACAAAATTAAATCGCGCCACAGTGGATCGTTCTGAAATTTCTCGCTCGCGCCATGCACTGGACGGCGGCCGTTTTCGTCACGCAGAAAAATATGCGTCAGCGAACGCGACAGTTCCGCGCTTACTTCCCACAGCGACATCTGCTGTCCCGAGCCGGTCGGGCACTCCACGCGAAAATCGTCGCCGTAATAATGATGAAATTTTTGCAGCGACTCGATCATCAGAAAATTCAACGGAAACCAGATGGGCCCTCGCCAATTCGAGTTCCCTCCAAATAAGCCTGTCTGCGATTCCCCGGGCTCGTAATCCACGCGATGTTCGTTGCCGTCGACCGGGAAAATAAACGGATTCGCGGCATGATATTTCGATAGTGCGCGTAGCCCATGCGGCGAAAAAAACTCCTCCTTGTTGACCATGTAGCCGAGGATGCGCACCAGTTGCTTGCTGTCCACCAGCGAGAGCAGGCGCCGAACGCCGTTCGGCGAAGTCTGGCTGGAATCCACGCGCGACGCAAAGCCCGGCATGTTGTCCAGGAACCACTTCATGCGCCGCTGAAAACCCGGCAGACGCGCGATCAGTTCCGGTTCCAGCGTCTCAACCGCAAACAGCGGAATCAGCCCGACCATCGAGCGCACTTTCAAGGATCGCTGCTCTCCACTCGGAAAATGAATCGCGTCGTAAAAAAATCCATCCTCTTCATTCCACAAAGACATGTTTTCAGTGCCATGCGAATTGATGGCGTCCGCAATGTATACGAAGTGCTCGAAAAATTTGCTGGCTACGTCTTCGTACGCCGGGTCTTCGCGCGCAAGTTCCAGCGAGATCGCCAGCATGTTCAGGCAATACATGCCCATCCAGCTGGTGCCGTCCGATTGCTCGAGATGTCCGCCAGTCGGCAAAGGCTGCGAGCGATCGAACACTCCGATATTGTCGAGGCCAAGGAAGCCGCCCTGAAACACGTTCATTCCATCAGGGTCTTTGCGATTTACCCACCAGGTAAAATTCAGCAGCAGTTTGTGAAACACGCGTTCCAGAAAGCTGCGATCGGCGCGCCCGCGGATGCGCTTTTCGATTTTATAAACGCGCCAGGCTGCCCAGGCATGCACGGGCGGATTCACATCTCCGAAGGCCCATTCGTACGCGGGCAGTTGCCCGTTCGGGTGCATGTACCATTCCCGCAGAAGCAGGATGAGCTGGTCTTTTGCAAAATCCGGATCGACCAGTGACAGCGCTACTGTATGAAACGCCAGGTCCCACGCGGCAAACCAGGGATACTCCCATTTGTCCGGCATTGAGAGCACGTCCGCGTTGTAAAGATGGGCCCAGTCGTGATTGCGTCCCTTCTTTCGTTCCGGCGGGGGAGGCGGCTGCCCGGGATCGCCCTGCAGCCAGGTGCGCACGTCGTAGTGATAGCACTGCTTGGACCACAGCATTCCCGCAAGTGCCTGGCGGATGATACTGTGCGCGTCTTCCGAACGCTCCTGCGGAAATCGACGCTCGTAAAACTGGTCCGCTTCGCCGCGCCGCAGGTCGAACATTTTTTCAAACTCGCCGTCGAATGGGTTAGCCCCGCCTTGCACAGGCTCCACGTTTGTCAGCCTCAGGCGAATCGTGGCCGAAGCGCCCGGGGCAATCTTGAAACGATAGTGCGCGGCGCATTTGGTCCCTTTTTGCGCGGGATTAACGGCTTCCTTTAAACCATCAATCACGTACTTGTGAAAACTGTCTTTCACATAGGGCGACCCGCTTGGATATCCGAACACGCGCTCAAAATTAGTTTCGTTTTCCGTGAACATCATTTCAGGCGCATTTTCGACCAGCAGCCAGTGCTTGCCATAGCGGCTATCCTCCGTGGCTACCACAGCCGCGCCCATGAAATCCTCAACGCGCCACAGCTTGGGATGCCCGTGCTTCTCTCCGAACGACCAGATATTTCGAAACCACAGCGTGGGCAGCAGATCGAGCTGTGCTTCTTCCGGCCCGCGATTCCAGGCCGTGATCTTGATCAGAATATCTTCCGGCGCGGCCTTGGCATATTCCATGAATACGTCGAAATAGCGGTTCTCGTTGAACAAACCTGTGTCCATCAATTCAAATTCCGGCTCGCTCTTGCTTCTCTTGTGATTTTCTGCGACCAGTTGATCGTAGGGAAAAGCCGCCTGCGGATACTTGTACAGATACTTCATGTAGGAATGCGTGGGCGTCGAATCGAGATAAAAATAATACTCTTTTACGTCCTCACCGTGATTGCCTTCATTGCCGGTCAGCCCGAACAGGCGTTCCTTGAGGATGTGGTCGCGCCCATTCCAAAGCGCCAGCGCGAAGCAGGTACGCTGATGCCGGTCGCAAATCCCGCCAATGCCGTCTTCTCCCCAGCGATAGGCGCGCGAGCGCGCCATGTCATGCGGAAAATATTCCCACGCCGTTCCGTTCGGGCTGTAATCCTCGCGCACCGTTCCCCATTGTCTCTCGGCAAGGTACGGCCCCCATCGCTTCCAGTGTTTAGTGCGCTGGTGCGATTCGTCCAGGCGCTGCTCTTCGGCTGACATAATGGAAAATTCCTCGCTCCGGTCCTTTGAGGGGGATACAGCCGGGAGGTCCGGGAGTGGATAAGTATATCGGAAAAAATCATGTAGCACAGGCACTCTTGCCTGTGCTGTTTTTGCAATCGCCGCTGCATAGTCAGTCTGTGCGTTAAATCCACAAAACCGCACAGGCAAGAGTGCCTGTGCTACTTATCCGCCTTAAGTCCTGGCATTCCCCTAACTGGTCATGTTAAAATGACCATAGTCACGGAGAACACACCATGAAACAAATGCGCGCCAGCGCCTTCAAAGCGCAATGCCTGAAAGTGATGAGCGATATCCAGGCCACCGGCGAACCGGTAATCGTAACCAAGCGCGGCAAGCCGGTCGTAAAGGTCATTCCCATAAAGCCGGAGAAGGACGATATCTTCGGTTCCATGGCCGATGAAGTCAAAATCATCGGAGATATTGAGTCTCCAGTTGTCCCTCTCAAGGCTTGGAAGATAACGCGCAAATGATTCTGCTCGACACACACACGCTAATTTGGCTCAGAGCTGAACCAGCCAAGTTGTCGCCAAGAGCGAGCGAAGCGATCCGAACTGCACGTCTGAGTGATGGTCTCGCCATTTCCGCAATCACACTCTGGGAGTTGGCATGGATCGCGACGCACCGGCGGGTCAGCCTTACTGGAACTGTCGAGGCGTTTGTCGAAAGAATGACGGCGAGCATCGCAATTCGCCCCATTACGGCCAAGATCGCAGTCCTCGCTAATCAACTACCCTCCACTTTCCCCGGAGACCCCTCTGACCGTTTAATCGCCGCCACTGCTCTTGACGAAGGATGCGCTCTCGTCACAAAAGACCGTTCAATCCGGAATTTCCAGCAGATTAAAACGATTTGGTGATGCTAAGGCCGGGTAGGCCAGGCTTTGACTTTGGTTTTTGGGGTGCCGCACCCTTGCCGTTTTTGCAAGGGTGCGGTTCTTGAATTTAACTTCCCCACAAGCGGCTCCGTCTAACGAATCTCAATCACGCGCGCCTGGCGGATGGCTGCGATCGCGCGCAATTCGCTGAGGACTTCGGGCGGAACGTTATGGTCCACGTTAACGATGCCGATGGCTTCGTCGGAATTGTGCACGCGGCCGAGGGCGAAGTTGGCGATGTTGATGGCGTGTTTTCCGAGCAGTGTGCCGACGCGGCCGATTACGCCGGGGACATCCTGGTTGCGGAAGAGCAAAAGGAAACCGGTGAGCGGCGCGTCGATGTCGATGTTGTTCACGCCGAGAACGCGCAGCGCATCATTCAAACCGATCATGCCCAGGACGGAAACGGTTTCGCCGTCGATGCGCAAGGCCACGCCCAGCGAATTAGTGTACTTGGCGCGGCGCGCGCTGCGCACTTCGACCACTTCGATTCCGCGTGCCTTTGCGAAATTGCCGGCGTTAATTAGATTAATTTGATCGGCAAGAATATGTCCCAGGACGCCCTTCAGCACGGCGTTTTTCACAAGGTGCGTGTTCAGGTCGGCCAGGCCGCCGTCGTAGCTGATGGAAACTTCCGTAAACGGTTTTTCGGTCAATTGCGCGACGAACGTGCCCAGCTTTTCTCCGAGCTGCAGATAAGGCCCCAGCTTCTTAAATTCTTCGGGAGAAATGGACGGCATGTTGACGGCATTTTTCACCGCGCCGGTTTTCAGGTAATCGCGCAACTGCTCCGCGATGCGCGTGCCAACCACTTTTTGCGCCTCTTCGGTCGAGCCCGCGATGTGCGGCGTGGCGATCACTTTGGGATGCTGCACAAGGCGCGGATCGGCGGGCGGCTCGGCCTCAAACACATCAAGCCCTGCGCCGGCCACCTGCCCGCTTTCCAGCGCCGCCAGCAACGCCGCTTCGTTCACCAGTTCACCGCGCGCGCAATTGGCGATGCGCACGCCCTTCTTGGTGAGCGCCAGCGACTTTGCGTTGATCAAATGCTTGGTCTCCGGCGTCAGCGAGGAATGCAGGCTGATGAAATCGCTGGTCTTCAAGAGTTCTTCGAGCGGAACGAGACGGATATTCTGCTCGGTGGCAAGCACGGTGGACACGTAAGGATCGAAGGCCACCACTTTCATTTTGTGTGCCTGCGCGAGGCGCGCCACTTCCGTGCCGATGGTGCCGAGGCCAACGAGGCCCAGCGTTTTGTCTCGCAATTCGCTGCCTGTAAATTTTTTCTTTTCCCACTGTCCGGCCTTCATGGAGGCGTCGGCCGCCGCAACGGGATGCGCCATGGCCAGCAGCATGGTCATGGTGTGCTCTGCCACGCTGATGGCGTTTCCGCCGGGAGTGTTCATGACCAGCACGCCCTTGCGCGTGGCGGCGTCCAGATCGACGTTGTCCACACCCACGCCGGCGCGGCCGATGACGCGAAGGTTCTTGGCCTTGTCCATCAGCTCGGCCGTGACCTTTGTCGCGCTGCGTACCAGCAGCGCGTCCGCGTCGCGAATTTCGTCCTCGACTTTGCCTTTAGTTTTGGGGAGATTCACGACGGTCCACGACGGATCCGCCTTCAGAATGCCCACCACGCTTTCATCAACACTGTCTGCAATCACGATTTTCATTGGGCTCTCAGAATTCTCCGGCGTTCTCCTTTCTCGTGTTCTCTGTGTTAAAAGCCTTTGTCATTGCGCAGATCAAAAGCTTTAACACAGAGAACACAGAGGATCACAGAGAGAATACCGAGAAATTCAAAACTTATGTGATTTAGGATGAATGCCGCAAATACACGTTTTGCGCGGCGCGAACGCCGCTGCCAAGCTCGACCTTGTGCCCGACTTTCTGCAACACAATTTCCAGCGCACCAAGCACAGCCACCAGGTCAAGAAAATCGTAATAGCCAAGATGGGCGATGCGGAACATGTGGCCCTTCATCGACCCTTGCCCGTCGGTGAGAATGACGCCGAACCGTGACTTCATTTCCTTGACGATCTTGGTGGACTCGATTCCCGCCGGAGCGTTAATCGACGTAACAGCGTTGGCGGGAGAACTAACCGCAAAGTTGGTCAGCCCCAGCGCCACGGCCGATTCGCGCGTGGCCTCGGCCAAGAGCGAAGCGTTGGCGATAAGATTCTCGCGCCCAAGTTCCTTGATGTAATTCAAAGCGCCGTGCAGGCACACCACCAGCGAAGTCGCCGGCGTGTAGCTGGACTCTCCCTTTGCCAGGCTCTTGCGTTCCTTGGCGTAGTCAAAGTAATAGCGCGGCAGTTTCGATTGCGCGATGGTTCGCGCGGCTTTTTCGCTGATGCTGGCAAACGCCAGGCCCGGCGGAATCATGGTGGCCTTCTGCGATCCGCCAATCATGATGTCGATGCCCCACTCGTCCGGCCGCAGATCCGTGGTCCCAAGCCCGGTGATGGCGTCCACCACAAAGCAGCAATCCGGCAGCGCGGCAACGGCCTTGCCAAGCGCTTCTACATCATTGCGCACGCCCGTGGAGCTTTCCGTGGCCTGAATGAGCACGGCGCGGAACTTGCCGCTGGATTCCAGATGCTTCTTCATTTGATCGACGGGCACGGGATGCCCGTAGGGAGCTTCCACCACCACCGCTTCGATGCCGTAGGCCTTGGCAAGGTCGACCCAGCGCTCGCCAAATTTTCCCGCGGTCCCGATCAGCACGCGTTCGCCGGGAGAAAGCAGGTTGGAAATTGCGCCTTCCATGGCGCCGGTGCCAGAACTGGTGAACACCACAACGTCATTTTTCGTATTGAAATAATATTTCAGGTTGTCGAGCGTCTCCACCATCAGCTTGCGGAAGGCGTCCGTGCGGTGGTGCAGGGTCATGGTCAGCGCGCGAAGCTGCGCTTCCAGCAAAAGAGGCGTCGGTCCGGGAGTAAACAGTCTTTCCTTAATGATTCCAGGCATATCGGTTTCTCAGTCCATTCTTCTTTAAGATTAGGAGAAATTTATTTGAGGCACGTGCAATCCGAGTTGGGCCAAATCCAGTTCATAGGCATGTCCGCCCTGAAATTAAGATTGCAGGCAGGAATACAGGTTAAGGGATGGCGGGAAAATGGTCAACATTGCCGTTTTTTTGATGCGGTTCAAATTTGAAAGGTTTTTGACTTTAGGAGGGCCGAGTTTCAACTCGGCCGTGCAGATTGCACCTTAGCGCGGGCTTCAGCCCCTGAAGCTTCAGGGGCTGAAGCCCCCAAAAAATCTGTCCTCTTTGTCGGGACTGAAGTCCCGTCCTCCTGCGGAGCTTTGTCACTTCATCGTCTTTCAAATTAGGACAGGGCTCTTTTTTCCCTTTTGCTGTTTTCCTCCGTGAGCGCAAGCCGTAGTATTGATAGAGTAGTCCGCAATCGATATTGCCAAGGAAGTGCAGCCATGCGCGAAAAAGTAAAAGTGGTGGACGTAACGGCGCGCGACGGTTTGCAGAATGAACCGAAGCCGGTATCCACGCGAGACAAGCTTGCGCTGATCGAAAAGTTGGTGCAGGCAGGCGTTACGGACATTCAGGCCACCAGCTTTGTACACCCCAAATGGGTGCCGCAAATGGCGGATGCCGAAGAAGTGGCCACCGGCCTCGACAAATTTTCTGGCGTGACGTTTTCGGCCCTGGTGCCCAATCTGAAAGGGTATGAACGCGCCCTGGCCGCGGGAATCCGCCACATGGAATTCGTGATTGCAGCCAGCGAAACTTTTAATCGCAAGAATCTGAACCGCAGCATGGCCGAATCCTTGCAATTGCTGGAGCAAGCCACACGCATGGCTGAACGCGACGGCGTTGTACTGCGCGTAGGATTCTCCACATGTTTTCATTGTCCCTTTGAAGGAAAAATTTCGAGCCAGGCAGTTTTGAACGCGGCCCGCGCCGCGCGCCAAATCGGCCCGTGGCGCATCGCCATCTGCGACACTGACGGCATGGCCTTCCCCAATCAAGTCACGGAAACGGTCGGACTGCTGCTGAGCGAGTTGAAATTGAAGGCGGGCGATCTCATTCTCCATTTTCACGACACCTATGGCCGAGGTCTGGCCAATACACTTGCCGGACTCGAAGCCGGCGTTCGCGAATTCGACTCCTGCACAGCCGGCCTGGGCGGCTGCCCTTATTGCCCCGGCGCAAGTGGAAATCTTGCCACGGAAGATCTGGTCGATTTTCTGGAGGGCATGGGCTACGACACGGGAATCGACATGGAAAAATTGCTGGATGCGGCCGAATTTGCTTGCCGCTTTTCGTCCCGGCCCTATCAGGGCCATCTCTTGCGAGCGCGCCGCGCAGGCGCTTGCGGAATCGCTCCAGTGGCAACAGCATAGTGGTGTCGACACAATTGTAGAGGCACGGCATTGCCGTGCCCCTACCAGCGACGCAGGATCCAATTTCATCAGGACCTATCAACCTACGCCCAAGCTAATTGCGCGTACATTGCTTGGAAGAAGGGCGGCTTACATAGATGGCGCTTCCACTCCATGGTGTCCGCGTGCTGGACGTAACAAACGTCCTCGCGGGGCCGTTCTGCAGCTTCCAACTGGTGTTGTTGGGCGCCGAAGTGATCAAGATAGAGCAGCCGGTAAAAGGGGATCTGGCCCGCCAGCTTGGCGCGGATACGCAAGCGAATGAGCGCTTGATGGGCGCTTCCTTCGTCTCGGTGAACGCAGGAAAGCAGTCCGTAACACTCAACCTGAAATCGCCGGAAGGCAAAGAGATCTTCAAGCAGCTTGCAGCCGTTTCGCACGCGGTGATTGAAAATTTTCGCCCCGGCGTGATGGCCCGCCTGGGCCTCGACTATCCCGCCCTGGCAAAGGTGAATCCCCGCCTCGTATATTGCGCAATTTCCGGCTTCGGGCAAGATGGCCCGCTGGCCATGCGTCCGGCCTACGATCAAGTGATTCAGGGAATCTCAGGCGTCATGAATATCACGGGTGACGCGCAAAGCGCTCCCTTGCGAGTGGGCTACCCAATCTGCGACACCATGGGCGGAATTACCGCGGCCATGGCCATCTGCGCGGCGCTGGTCGAGTCGCTTACCACCGGCCATGGACGCAGCATCGACGTTTCCATGCTGGAATCCACGCTGGCCTCCATGGGCTGGGTGGTTTCGAACTATCTGAACGCGGGCGTCGAGCCCATCCCCATGGGCAACGAAAATTTCACCGCCGCGCCCTCCGGCACATTTCGCACTGCGAATGGCCTGCTCAATATAGCCGCCAACGAAAACGCCCAGTACGAAAAACTGTGCGACATGATTGGCCGCCCCGACTTGAAGACCGACGACCGCTTCGAAGACCGCGAAACGCGCCGGGGAAATCGCCTGGCCATCAACAAAGAGATTGCCCCGGAACTATTGAAGCGCAGCGCCGCGGAATGGGAGCAGGCGCTGATCGAAGTAGGCGTGCCGGCAGGGCGAGTTCTGAGCGTGCCGGAAATTTTGGGCCATCCGCATCTGTCCGGCCGAAACTTCGTTTCTGAGTTCGAGGCTCCGGCAGGAATTCAAAAACTCACCCGCGGCGGCTTCCATTTTCCCGAGGATCAAGCCTCGCCGCAAGGACCCGCCCCGGCGCTGTCCGAGCACACTGATGCGTGGCTGGGCAAGCTAGGTTACGATGCCGAAAAAATAGAAGGCCTGCGAAAGAAGCGCGTCATTTGAAGTGAACACTCGCACTTTCGTTACATGATCGTTTCCACTCGAAAAATTCAAAAAGTAAAATCACATCCGGCGACCCTCGATGTTCCAAATATTCAAGAAAACGCTTGACATCTAGTTGAGCGGGTACTTAAATTGTTCCCAAGTTGGGGTGTTTCATTCCAGAATCTAGGTCGGACGTTCAATCCAGGCTGCAAACGATGGCCCACGAGGGTGCATCAAGGAGGCTTTAAATGGGTGTGGGAAGATTGAGTAAACTCACCACCAGTTTCGCAATTCTGCTAACAGTGCTATTCAGCTTAATGGGCGGCGTTGTAGCGCACGCTCAGGTCACCGGCGCAACTCTTTCCGGAACCATCACCGATCCTTCCGGTGGAACGATCACCGGCGCAATGGTTTCAGTTAGGAATACTGCAACCGGAGTTTCTCGTGATGCGACGTCCGACTCTGCCGGCCTTTATACCGTGTCGAACCTGGTTCCGGGAGACTACGAAGTCAGGATCACCGCGACAGGGTTCTCGACGACAGTGCAATCGAACCTATCGCTCGCAGTCGGACAACAGCAACAACTCAATTTCAGCCTGAAGGTCGGCCAAGCATCCACAACGGTCCAAGTGACCGAGGCCGCGCCGCAAGTGGAACTGACATCCTCAGCAGTTTCTGGACAAGTCGAATCGGAGACCGTGCGTGAATTGCCTCTGAATGGACGCGACTGGACTTCGCTGGCAGTTCTGCAGCCGGGCGTGAAGCCCATCGAAACACAGATGGCCTTCGCGACCTCCGCACGCGGCAACCGCGGATTCGGCAGTGAAATGACCGTTTCCGGACAGCGCTCCACATTCAATAACTATCGAATCGATGGAATCACCGTAAACGACTACGCTATGGCGGCTCCCGGCAACGTGATCGGCGTCGTGCTTGGCGTGGACGCCATCCAGGAGTTTTCTGTGCTGACCGGCGGATTCCCGGCTGAATACGGCCGAGCAACCGGCGGCGTTGTGAATGCCATCAGCCGCTCCGGCACCAACCAGTTCCATGGCGCGGTATATGAATTCCTTCGCAACAGCGCGTTCGACGCTAACGATTACTTTACGCGCTCGGCAGGCGCTCCGATTCCTGCCTTCAAGCGCAATCAATTTGGCGCTTCCGCGGGGGCACCGATCATCAAGGACAAGCTGTTCATCTTCGCGGACTACGAGGGACTCCGCCAGTCGAAGGGAATTCCGTCGGCTTCGGGCGTGTTCTCGAATAATGCGAGGCTTGGATTCATTCAGGACCCTGCGGAAATCGCCGCGTACAGCCTGCCCGGTTCTCTTGGCAATCCGGCCGGAACGCCTTGCATGGCCGCCGGCCCCGGTATTCCGAATTCAGGGAAATACTTGTCCCCCCTTTCGAACGTCTGCGTCTCTAACTATTCCGCGACGCTTCTGGGCCTTTTCCCGACATCTCCAAGCGTAAAAGCGAGCAACGCCGACGTATCGACTTTCGTTTTTGCCGCCGCACAGACCGCGCCGGAAAATTTCGGTACGACACGAGTCGACTACAAGCTCGGGGAGAAGGACAGCTTTTTCGGCACGTTCCTGAAGGATGAGGCGGCCTACAACCAGCCCGACGCGTATAATGATGTCCTAGGGCAATCTACCACTTCCCGCACAACGATTTCGCTGGAGGAGGACCACACCTTTAGTTCCAGTTTTCTGAACGCCGCGCGCGTTGGATTCAATCGGGACAACGTCCGTAACTCATTCACCCCAACGTCGATCAACCCTCTGGCCAGTTTCAACAATGCCACGACGCAGGCGATCCTTGGCCAGGGTGCGCCGCGGCTTTCCGTTCACGACGGAATCACCGACTTCTTTGGCGGCGCAAACGGGGGTTCCCACTATCTGCACGTATGGAATTCCTATCAGTATAACGATGACGCGATCTGGACGCACGGCAACCACACCATAAAGATCGGTGGCGGAATCGAACGGATGCAATACAACCAGCACACTTTTCAGGAACCCTCAGGGCGCTACCAATTCGTTGACTATGTAGGCTTCCTCGAAGGTATCCCGAAATCCTGGGAGGCCGGGTTGCTAAACGTGGTCGACAATCCTCGGGAATTCCGGCAGACGACGTTCAGTCTGTATGCCCAGGATGACTGGAAGATAAAATCCAATTTGACCCTAAACCTCGGTCTGCGATACGAGCCAACCACGGTGCTGAAGGATGCGCAGGGCAGGATCACTAACCTCGCAACTATTACTGCCAGCTCACCTACCTGTGGAACGAGCTTCACGGACCCAGGCCCAGCGCTAGCGGGCTCGAGTTGCGGCAGCACTGGCCCGTACTACAAGAACCCGACGCTCCGTAACTTTGAGCCTCGTGTCGGTTTCGCTTGGGATCCCTTTAAGGATGGTAAGAGCTCGGTTCGCGGCAGCTTCGGACTCTACGACGTGGATCCGTTCGCCGGCTACTTCCTCCTGCAACAGAACCAGGCCGGACCGTTCCTGGTGTTCAAGAGCATCCATGGGACCGGCAATTGGATGAATCCTCCGGTTCAAGCCTGGGGACCTGGACTTGGCGGGACCCAATTGGCAAACAACACAGGGAGCAAACTGGCCGAATCGACCATTGAGGGCACCCCACACCGCAATTACGTCGAAGAGTGGAACCTGACTTTTCAACGACAGTTGGCACAGGATCTCTCTTTGACGGTCGGATATGTCGGTTCACACGGCGTTCACCTCTTAATGCGGGGTGATGACGGGAACATGACCGGTGCGCCAGGAACTGCCACCCCGGCAAAGGTAACACCTTACGGGTACGAATTTCCCGGTGGTACTGCAGCACAAGTTAACCCGGCCTTGGGCGTGATCCGGTATATCTTCTGGAACACCGACTCAAACTACAACGGTCTCAACGTGAATATTGACAAGAAATTCGCTAAGGGCTACCAATTCCAGGTTTCTTACACATACTCGAAATCACTGGATGACGACTCCCAGACGATCGCCGGCGATACGTTCGCCAACGGCATCAATTCGCCCTGGTGGTGGTTGCCCAAAGCGTTCTATGGTCCTTCCGACTATAACGTGACCCACACCCTGTCGATAAACGCCCTTTACACCATCCCCACGCCGAAATCGTGGAATGGCGCCATGAGGGAAACGCTGGCTGATTGGGAAGTGGGAGGCATCTTTACTTACAACAGCGGAACGCCGACCACTGTCATTAACAACGGCGACCCGCTGGGCCTTGGAAACAGCGGAGCCGACCAGTTTGGCCCCCTTGTTAAGGTTGCTGGATGCAATCCGGTTAATTCCAACTGGATCGGTGGAACAGCGCCCGTGTACATCAAAACCGCGTGCTATACCGAACCGAGCGTGCCAACGTCCGCTGTAGCGTCCCTGCCCTATCCATGCGTCAAGTTCGGTGCGATTGCAAACACTGCGACGACCTCGTATTGCTCCAATCTGTCTCCGTTCAACGTCGGCCGAAACCAGCTGTACGGCCCGAACTTCGTGAACATGGACTTCTCGATTCACAAGACGTTCCCGATCAGGCGCATCTCGGAAGCAACTAACATTCAATTCCGAGCCGAGATCTTTAATATCTTCAACCACTCCAACTTCGTTCCACCGCAGCCATGCAGCGGTGATTGCTTCGCTGGTGTCCTCAACGAAGACGGCTCTTCCGCCAAGGTGGGAAACATCAGCCAATTGGCTGGAGCGCCCCGGGAAATCCAGTTCGCCCTGAAGTTCCAATGGTAATTTCCAGCTAACCAGGAAAAGCAAAAGCCCGTCCGCTTCGGCGGACGGGCTTTTTGCTTTTAGTAGCACAGACTTCAGTCTGTGGAATTTAATTTACAACGCGGCAAGCCTGGCATTCTAAACCCCACAGACTGAAGTCTGTGCTACTCAAACGCCTGTCATGCAAAATCTTTCCTGCATGAAAATTGACCCTCCGCTTTCAGGGAATTTTCAGGGGGCCGGGGCTATAGTTCACGGTGTTCTATCCGGCTTTGAACAAGTTAAACAAGAAGATTAAACAAGAAGATGTCTTTGCCAATCCCACTTAGCTTTGATAACGTCTTGGCATCGTTTCGTCGGCAGAATCTGATTTTCATTGGCTCGCGACTTCAGGCGTGGGATTGTTCTGGGATTCAGGGAAGACTTTGGTAGCACAGGCACTCTTGCCTGTGCGCTTTTGGCGAAGTATGGCGTTACGACTGCGCGAAAATTGAGAAAACCGCACAGGCAAGAGTGCCTGTGCTACTTTTTCCGCGGCCTGTTCAGCCTGTCTGGTTTTGATCTTTGCGAAGTTAAGCAGAATTGCAATTTGGGGCAAGAAGTCAATCAGGAAGAAGCTAAAAGGAAAAATTTAAGGGGAAAGAAGTCAAAAGAAGACAGGCTGCCCTTCAAGAAACTCAGGGTAAAAAGCCTGTCCTACTTTATCAGGGGGAGAACTCAATGAAGGTTTCAAGTTACGCAAAACTTGCGCTCGCGTTTTCTGTCGTGTTGTCGGCTGCCTGCGTTCTGGCGGGCTCGCCGGCCGGTGGTTATAAGCAAATCAAGAAAGTGACTTACGGCGCGGCGCCGGGAGTGGGAGCCACGCGGGAATATTTTGACTATGTGATTCCCGAGCCTACTTCGCGCCGCATGTACTTTACAGAAGGAACGGCTGTCCACGTCGTGAATGCCGACACCGGCGAGAAGATCGGCTCGGTGACCGGAGACTGGAAGCGCGTTCACGGAGTGGCGCTGGTGCCCGCCTTAAACAAGGGATTCATCACCGACGGCGACGCCGGAACCGTGATCGTATTCGATTTGAAGACGCTCAAGCCCACCAAGACCATCAAGGCGGAGGACGACGCCGATTGGATCCTGTATGACAACGCATCCAAGCACATCTTCGTGTTTAACGGCAGCTCGAAAACTTCCACCGTCATCGATCCAGTGAAGGAAGAAGTGATCAAGAGCATTCCCCTGGGCGGCGCGCCCGAACAGGCCATTGCAGACGGCAAGGGAATGATCTATGACACGCTGCAGTCCACCAACGAAATTGTAGCCATCGACACCAAGGAAATGACCGTGAAATCGCGCTTCCCTGTCGCACCGTCGGGCGCTCCCACCTCCATCACCATGGACCGCAAGACGCGCCGCCTGTTCGTGGGCGGACGCAATCCCAAGATGCTGGTAATGATGGATGCCGACACCGGAAAAGTGATCGGCGAACCGTTCCCCATCGGCGACCGCGTGGACGCCAACGTATTTGATGTGGAAACCAATATGGTTGCGGCCGCAACGCGCGAAGGCACGCTGCACATTTTCCATGAAGATTCCGCCGACAAGCTGTCCGAGGTCGAAACCATCAAGACCGAGTTCGGCGCAAAAACCATGGGCCTGGATGCAAAGACCCACAAGCTGTTCCTCACCACGGCGGATTTCGGTCCGGCTCCGGCAGCCACGGAGAAGCAGCCCAATCCGCAACCTGTGGCCACGCCGGGAACGTTTCGATTGTTGATCTACGGGAAAGTAAGTTCAACAGTTTCAGATTTACGTAGCGCGGGCTTCAGCCTGCGGGGTGTAGACCTTGCAAGGACCAAACCCCGCAGGCTGAAGCCCGCGCTACCAAAATAGAATCAAAGAGATTCGATTCGCAACGGAGGCTACATGAAACGATTGAAAGGTATTTTGAGTATTGCGGCGCTCATTCTCGCGGCGGCAAGCGTTGCATCCGCGCAGGGGCAAGTTACAGCGGTTCGCGCCGGAAAAATGTTTGACCCCAAGTCAGGAACGAATCTGGCCAATCAAGTCATTCTCATCAGCGGCGACAAGATTACGGACGTCGGCCCGGCCGACAAAGTGAGTATTCCGGCCGGAGCAAGAGTGATCGACCTGAGCAAGGCCACCGTGCTCCCCGGCTTGATCGACGGCCACGTGCACCTGACGGATGCGCAGGGCAATTTGCAGCACCAGATGATGGTCGCGCTTTTCAGCGCGCAATCGAGCTTAAATGCAGGCTACACGACGCTGGTAGCGATGGGTTCGCACGGAGGCGGCTTTGCCGACGTGGAACTCAAGAAGGCCATTCAGGCAGGTCTGACAAAAGGTCCGCGCATCATCACCGCCGGCCCGATCATCAACATCACGATGCCAGGCAGTTCACCCTTCCCGCTCATGAATACGCCCATGGACCCGGATATCGAGGCCAATGGACCAGATCAAATGCGCGCCGCCGTTCGTGAACTCGCCAAGTACGGCGCCGAACACGTGAAGATTCACACCACAGGGCCGTTCTATTTTGACAAGGACGGCAAGATGTTTAACCAGCCTCTTCCCACGCGCGAAGAACTGGCCGCTGTGATCGACGAAGCGCACCGCCGCGGCATGTGGGTTGCATCGCACACCTACGGAGGCGAAGGCTTGAAGATGGCCATCGACCTGGGCCTCGACAATATTCAACACGCCACCGCCGCAAACGATGATGACATCCGCCAAATCGTGCAGAAGCACCTACCCATCACCACTACGATTCTCGATCACCGCCAGGATGAACCGGACGATCTGAAACTGTATGCCCCCTACAGCCGCTGGCGTTTGGTGGAAGTGACCTGGAAGAAAATGCTTGCAGCCGGCGTGGTTCTCGGCTGGGGCAGCGGCTCCGCGCCGCCGCCAGGCCGCGTCTACAACGCCGAGTGCAACTGCTCGCACGGCGTGCAGGGCGAAATGTTCCCCGTCTTACGTAAAATGGGGAGCAAGCCCGGTGTACACGCTGCGCATGGCCACCACGGTAAATGCTGAAATTATTCGCATGTCGGACAAGCTCGGCAGCATCGATAAGGGCAAGTTCGCCGACATCATCGCGGTTTCGGGAGATCCATTGCAGGATATTTCCGAGATGCAGCATGTGAAATTCGTGATGAAGGGCGGCGCCGTCATTCGCAACGATATGGGAATGATGGGGTCGATGTAATTACGTCGCGCTAGTAGCGTCGGAAGTCAACAGCAATCGTAGCGGCAGCAGCCCGCAATGATCTGCGTCAGCGGGCTTCTGCCGCTACATTTTTTTGACTTGTTGACGTGCACGAATACTCCTTTGCACGCCTGAAAAGAATCAATGATCTCCCAGATGGTTTGCTTTGTTCGCTTGGCGGCCTACAGGCCAAGATCGCTAAGGCCCGGATGTTCGTCCGGCCGGCGGCCCAGCGGCCAATGATAGAGGCGCTCGGAAGGCTGAATTGGCAGATCGTTGATGCTGGCGTAGCGATGATGCATGACGCCCTGGGCATCAAACTCCCAGTTTTCGTTCCCGTAAGAACGGTAATATTGCCCCGAGTCGTCATGCCATTCGTAGGCAAAGCGCACGGCAATCCTCGCGCCATCGAAAGCCCACAGTTCCTTAATCAGGCGGTAATCCAGCTCGCGATTCCATTTGCGCGTCAGGAATTGAACGATCTGCTCCCTGCCGCTGATGAATTCGGAGCGGTTCCGCCAGCGGCAATCGACGGTATATGCCAGCGCAACGCGCTGCGGGTCCCGCGAATTCCAGCCGTCCTCCGCCCTACGTACTTTAGCAATGGCCGTTTCGCGCGTAAAAGGCGGCGCCAGGCCGGCCTGGGGAAGGTTCGTCATTTGCCAGCTCCTTTTCCTTCATTCTCTCATTATCTAAGCCAGGGGAAATAGGCGTTTTGCCCCGAAATGGAACATGGATCCATCTGTCTGTGCGCTACAGCACAGACAGATTTCCACACATCCAGCAAAATGAAAAATGTCTTATTTCGATCAAGCCATAGACGAAATTGCCGATCACGATACCGAAGTATTGAATAGACGGAAAACCGGGCGGCGTCAGAGAGGAGGTTGGTCATGGATGTCGCCCTTGTTTCAATACGGATCAGACTTTGATTTCGATACAGGTGAATTGTCCGTTCCCGATTTTTTTGGCCAATTATGTGCTTCCTAGTAATTCAAGTCATGGAGTTGGAGACACGATTAGAGTGATTTAAGAGGCAGCTTTGTAGATCCTTGTAGGCCGAAGTGTCCTTGATCCCTTCCGAGGAAGACTGGGGCTTGAGAATGATACGCCAGCAATTTGCGGGAATGTTCGCTCACTCAATCGGTTCAGTGCGAGCGCTTCTCGTCGCTTTCGTGATTATCGCCTGCTTTGCACAAGGGATCTCCGCTCAGAAGCGCGCTGAATCCCTTCAAGGCCCTTCCGTGGCCAGCCGCGCACCGAAGTTTGACGCGCCCGCTAGCGAGTTTGCCGGCCCAGAGGCCTGCAAAGACTGCCACAAGAACGAAACTCTTCAGTATGAGAGGACGGGTCACTCCAAGATCGTTTTCCCAGGCAAGGATTACATTCATGGATGCGAGACCTGCCACGGTCCAGGAAAAGCCCACAGCGACGCGGTCCAGGCGGCCCATGGGGACGACGCCGATACGGCAAAGGCGCTAGTCGAGCATCCCATTTTTGCATTTAAGGGCAGCGCGGAAGAAAACGCGGCCCGATGCCTCACCTGCCATAACACCAGCAAGCAGCAAGAGCTTTTCGAACATTCCGAGCACGCCGGCCACGGCGTCTCCTGCAGCCAGTGCCATTCGGCCCACCTGGTGGATGAAATAAAGGATGCCAGCAAGGGCGACATGCTCCATCCCCAAGGCTATTTCTTTCAACTTCCGCAAGTCGCCGATGAAAACCGCTGGCTGCATAGCAGCCTGCTGAAGCAGTCGGAGCCAACCCTATGCTACGGCTGCCATCAGACCGTGCAAGCGCAATTTGCTCAGCCGGAACACCACCGGGTTCCTGAGGGGCTGATGAAGTGTTCGGACTGCCACAATCCGCACGGTTCGCAGAATATGGCAAGCCTCAACAATCCTGGTTCGGAAACTTGCGTGAAGTGCCACGTGGAGAAGCGCGGACCGTTTGTCTTCGAACACCCGGCAGTAAAAATCGAGGGATGCGTCACCTGCCACAATCCGCATGGCAGTCCCAACCGGATGCTTCTGGTGCGGCGCGAAGGCCGCCAGCTCTGCCTGCAATGCCACACCGGATACCACGCGCAAGCGCAAGTTCCACACAGCCGCCTGGGATTCCAGACGAGTGGCGAGTGCATTCGCTGCCACGTAACCGTGCACGGATCGAGCTTGGATCCGAACTTTTTGCGATGAGGGGGAACTTCATGCGACCAGGCGCTCGATCCATCCTAGTATTTGCGGCCCTCCTGATCTTCGCGCCCTTCGCAGGGGCGCAGGACAGCTCGGAACCCGTTCCCTTGAAGTTGGGCGATTTTACGTTGTCCGGCTCTGCTACGGGTGGATATCGATTCACGGACGTCAAAGGATATCGGCCGCAGTACGAGGAAATGTTCGATCTGAATAGCGGTTTCCGTGTGCTCGATCTGAGCATTTACGGGGAATCAAAAGAAGGGACGAATCCATTCGCAGACCGTTTTTCCATTCAGATGAGCAGCCTGGGCGGCGATCCTTTTCCCTCAGCCCAGTTGGCGGTTTCGAAGGATAAAGTTTACGACTTTCGTGTCGACTGGCGGCAGAGCTACTACTTCTGGAACCAGAACGACAATGTGGTGCTTCCCATTGCCGCGGCCACAACGGGAATCTCCAAAGGCCTGACTTCGAATCAAGATTGGGCCACCGTTCGAAAGTTCGGCTCAGCGGACCTCACCATTTACGCCACCAACAACCTGCGTTTTCATTTCGATTACTATCGTCCGTCCGACGATGGCACTACGTTCACCACTCGTTCGCTGGATTTCTTTAGCTCGCCAAGTTTCTGGGGGGGCTTTGCCCGCGCAAATCCCTACTATCTCAATGCCCCTCTCTCGGACAGCACCAACCGAATTACCGGCGGAATCGATTACTCTCTGAGGGACTGGAACTTTCATTATTCCGTTGGTTACCAGACCTTTACGGAAAATATCAACCTGAATAACGTGGGCTCGCCGGAGTTCAGCATTAATCCGATCGCGCAGTTCAACTATCGAACCGCTGACGGCTCTTTCAGGATCGCAATACCGGCGTTTAACAACTCCGATCAGCGAGTTTTCGTTTCTTGGCAAGCCGCTCCCCAAGCTCGAATGGCGCGGCAGCTATATGTATTACCGCTATTCTGGCCCGGTTACATTCACTCAATCGTTTAACGGAACCGCTCCCGGCAGCACGGGACCGCTGGCTCCCTATACGGTGAGCGAGAGCGCGCGTGCCATGGTTACCGAACCGAATAATATTTTCAGCCAGGGTCTGACTTATCATCTCTTTCCTTGGTGGGGCCTCGATCTCGACTATCGCTATTCGCGATTCACCAGCGACTCCGTCGGAAACTATCAAAGCCTACTCAACGGCACGACGGCGGCCTCCGGCACGACCGAAGTGATTTGGCGCGACGGGCTGAGCGACCTCTCCTTCAGTATGAACTTCACGCCAATACGCGCCCTGGTAATTCGTCCGGGAATTCAATTCATGAGGTCCGACGTCGAGTCGCTCACCAACGGCGTGATAACCCCCGAGGCCACGTTGCGCACCGACACGGCAAGGCCGGAAATCAGTTTCGGTTACGACCCGTCGAAATTTTTCAGCATCCGTGGCGACTTTCATAGCATGGACAATGGCTCTTCATACACTGCGATTACACCTCACACGCAGCAGGCCACTCATTTTGTCCTGTACGTTTGCACCCCATGGAAAAGCTTACCGTCGAGGACGAAGTCAGTGTCGCCAACAACAAGCTGCTGACCACCAATTTCCAAAACAAAATCCGCTCCAATGCCATCACTGTTTCCTACTCTTTGGGCGAGCGGTTTTCCGTCTTCGGAGGATTCAGTTACGACAGTTACTTGGCAGAGGGAAATATCCTGTACGCCCGCGGCACGGCGCCCATTGCAGATTCTCTGCGGGATCAGGAGCTGAACCGCACCTGGTCGGCGGGCATCGAAGCGAAACCCACAAAGCGAATCGGCCTGCGCCTTTCGGGAAATTATGACCGGTCGAGCGGGGTTGGAGCGATTAGCGGCGAACCGCCTGCCTATGGACCCGTGGTCTGGCCGCTTGTCACAGGGACTGCATTCTACAATCTTCCGTACGCCGGCCAGTTCGCAGTAGACTTGCAACGCACTTACTATGTCGAGCAAATTGTGACGGTGAACAATTTCAGCGCAAACTTGCTGACTATCCGCTGGACAAGAGCGTTTTGAGAATTGGATATTTTGTTAGGGAACTTAATTTTCCGAAGGGAGAATGAAACCGAATGAGTAGAGCGATAGGGTTTGCAAGAATTATGTTGGGCACGAGCTTTGCCTTGGTTCTACTCTGGGGGCAAGGCGGTTCCTTGCTCGCGTCTCCCGCGCCTCAGAAGAGTGCTCAGGACGTGTATCTGGACAAATGCTCCGTCTGCCACGCCAAAGACGGTTCCGGGAACACGGCCAAGGGCCGCAAAGTTAAAGCCAAGGATTTGCGCTCGGCCGAAATCCAGAAAATGAGCGACGCAGACTTGATCCACGATGTCGCTCAGGGCAAGGGCAAAGACATGGATGGATTTGAAAAGGAACTGGGCGCCGACATGGTGAAGCAGTTGGTGGCGTATTGCCGGGCTCTTGCCAAGCCGTGAAGAATCGTTGCGCGAAGACTCCGTTCGAAGCGGATTTCGAGGGGTTGAATTTAGCGTAACAAGAATGCGCAAGCTGCGTTCTTAACGGTTCGTCCCGAACGGTGGCTCGGATGATAAGGGAGCAACTCGTTTCCAATGTTCAGCACAGCGCTTATTCCGATTCTCTTCACCGCATTCGTAGTCGTTCTGGGCTTGCTCACCGCCATGCGCCCGGAACTTACGATTGCGCGAGGCGGAAAAATACTTGCGTTCATTGCACTGTGCATTTTGCCGGTGCTTTCCGTTTGGGCAGGCTTTGATGCGCAAATCGAGCGTTCGACTTCAACACAGTTCTGCCTTTCCTGCCATGTAATGACCAATTTTGGAAATAGCCTTTATGTGGATGACAAGAGCTATCTCCCTGCCGCTCACTTCCAGAACAACTTTGTGCCGCGCGATCACGCCTGCTTCACTTGCCACACCGACTACACCATGTTTGGAGACTACAAAGCGAAATGGCGGGGAGTGCATCACGTCCTGGTGCAATACTTCGGAAACATTCCAAAACCGGAGGACATCAAACTCTACACGCCCTTTAATAATCGCGAATGCCTGCATTGCCACGCCGGTGCGCGCTCTTACGAGGAAGCCTCTCCTCATCATAAAAATCCGGACATGCTTGCGCAGGCAGCTTCCAATAAGCTTTCCTGCATGTCCAGCGGTTGCCACGACATTGTCCACGACGTGGCTGATATCGCCGGCGCGCCTGTCTGGAAACCAACGGCGGCCCAACGATGAGTACAAATGCGATCCAGCACCGCATCCGCTGGTCCGGCAGCCTGATTGTTGCGGGGCTGGTTGTGCAACTGCTTTCATTGCTTTGGACGCACCCGCTCGCTTTCGTCGCTTTTCTTATGCTTGGATGCCCACTGGTTGCTGCCGGAATCCTATTTTTCCTGTATTCGCTGGTTTCCCACGAAACCCCATAAAGCCCGCTGCTGGAAACGGAGTCCCTTGTTCCCCCGCAGGCAAGGTTCGTCCCATCGTGCGTCATGGCTTCCAAAATCCTTCATGCACCTTGCCTGCCTCGTCTTCCAGTAAAGGTCCTTCCACCGCAATCCGCTTCTGCCCGCGAGCGAAGACCTCTCGGCAGGGTAGGTCGAGCGTGGGATTTTCTTCATGGCTGCCTGTGTAACGCAACAGGCCGGTTTCGGATAACGCGAACACCACCCGGCCAACACCGGTCCAGTAGATTGCCCCGGCACACATGGCACAGGGTTCCGTACTGGTGTACAGAGTGCATTTAGCGAGCTCGGCTTCGGGCAAGAGCTGCGCCGCCTCGCCGCAGGCCACCATCTCAGCGTGCTGGGTCGGATCGCCTTTTGGCCGCACCGCGTTGTTGCGTGCGGCAACGATGGTCTCACCCCGCTCGTTAACGATTAGTGCGCCAAACGGATGCCGTCCATCACTGCGGGCCTCCCGCGCCAAGTCAATCGCACGCCTCAAAAAAATCAGATCCTGCTCCGAGACGTTTTCCCGTGGCATGCCGTTCAGCCCTCCGCTTTGCTGGAGAAGATAAGGTTAAGGAGTACAGCACTTGCGGCGGTCAGAAAGATCCCGCTGTTCAAGAAAAGTCGCGCGGCATCGGAAGCATGCGCAAAGAGCTGGGGCGTGGCGATGGGCAATACTCCTAAGCTAATGGAGACGGCAACAACGATTGCATTGTTTGTTCCCTGAAAGCGAACCCTGGCCAACTCTTCAATTCCGGCCATGGTTGTCATGCCGAACATTACCATCGACGCCCCACCTAGAACGGGCCGCGGAATGGCCGCGATTACAGCAGCGAGTTTCGGTAAAAAACCGAGTAATACCAGCAATGCCCCCCCGGCTGCGACTGCATAGCGGCTCTTCACCTTGGACAGCAAGAGCAGTCCAGTATTTTGGGAATAGACGTTATACGGAAAACTGTTGAATAGTCCGCCCAACATTGTGGACAAACCATCCGCCCTGAAGGCCGCAGTCAGTGTTGCTTGCTTGATCTCCCGGCCGGTGATCTCGCCAATCGCCAGGCAGTTACCCGTCGTTTCGGTCATTACGACCAGCATCGCGATACACATCACCAACGATGGAAGCAGCGCAAAGCGAGGCGATCCAAAGAGCATCGGTCGCGCCATCGCAAACCACGGAGTATTGCTCACCTGCGCGAAGCTGGCCTGGCCGGCGAGTGCGGCGACGGCGGTTCCCCCTAGCAACCCCAACAAAACGCTTAGATTGGCAATCAAGCCCCGGCCAAAACGTTGGATCGCCACTATCAACGCGATGGTCAGCAATCCCAACCCAATATGAGCAAAACTTCCAAAATCAGGCGCCGAGCTATCGCCACCCCCCAGCCACCCGCCGGCCACCGGCAGCAGCGACAAACCTATGACCGCAATCACCGAGCCGATCACTACCGGAGGGAAAAAGCGCAACATGCGGCTGTACAAAGGCCCCACCAGAATGGTGAAGAGACCGCAGCAGATGATCGCACCGTACATGGTGCGAATGCCGTACTGCCCGGCGATCAAAATCATCGGCGCAACGCAGATAAACGAGCATCCCTGAATAAGAGGCAGGCGGGCCCCGAACTTCCACCAGCCCAAAGTTTGCAGGAGAGTCGCCAGTCCAGAGGTAAACAGATCGGCGCCAATGAGTGCAATAACTTGCTTGGGAGTCAACCCTAAGGCGCTGCCTAAAATAAGTGGTACCGCGACCGTGCCGGCGTACATGACGAGCACATGCTGCAACCCGAAGGTGAAAAGTTGCGGCAATCCACCGAACTCATCGATCAAGTCGATGGCGACTTCCGGCGTTGCGGGCTGTGGCTGGACAGAGCGGCGGGGCGCAGGATGCGGATCATCCAAGTCTTCGATGGGTTCTGTCACGGGAGCGCAATTATAGTGCAAAGCGCACTTTCGAAACAATCGAGCAACTGATTCTAAAAGTTTGGTAACTTGCGAGTTCTTACTGTCGAGGGATCCCGCTTACTGTGGATGCCGGACCAGTTCTCACTCACTCAAAGCCTATTTAGACTCATGCGTCCCCAACTTTTCAACTCACTCTATTCCAGCGTCCGAAACCTTGCGTCACCCTCTGGAGGAATGAATCAGTTTGACCATGGTTCGGATGTCACGGTTTTCGAAAATTGGACCTCGATCCGCTGTTCCGCCGAGGGCGGCATCCACCATGGCCAGGGCCAAATCGTCGGCCCGAATCACCTGGTTGGGGAACAGGACCCGAAACGCAGGGTAGATCGCACGCAACAATCGGTAACTGAGGTTCGGTTCCTTCCTTGGCTCGACGGGGTAGATGTACGCGGGCCGGAAAATGTAAACGTGCGAGAAACCCGCAGCGATCAGCGCGTTCTCAGCCTCTCCCTTATAGCGTGCGAAGGGCATCCGACTTCGTCCAGACCGGTCGGCGCCGCTCCCGCTCAAAAATGAGAACGCGGCGTTGGGGCTGCTTCCGTGGAGAACTCGCGCGAACTCGATTGTATAGTCCACGGTTATCGTGCGCAGTTCCGCTTCCGACACCGCTCCCGTATACACGCCCAGACAAAAGACCGCTGCGTCCTGACCTGAGAGCGTATCCGCGAGTGAAGAGCAGTCGGCGAAGTCGCGATGCACAACCTCTGTTAGCTTGGGATGCGAGATGCCCAGCGACTTGCGCCCGATGCTCGTTACACTGCCGACGGAAGCTTTCTCTAGCGCATAGCGAAGTGCGTATCCGCCGACCATTCCTGACGCGCCCACGATGACAAGACGCTTTTGGCCCGCAAACTTCTCTTGATTCGTTGCTGTCATGAAAGTGGGCGCTCTTCGATCCAGTCTACATACAGCTGGCGTTCCGCAAACAGCCACGCGCCGTCCATCTTCACGAACGCGTCCATATAGCGGAGGGCGGCAATCATCAGGCGTCGTTTTCCATCTTTGATCGTGAGGTGATGCGGCATGCAATAAGTCTCGCCTGTGCCTCGGTCGCGCGTCAACGTGAGGATTGTGGTCTGCCCAAGGAAGTGCATGGTCGCGGCGTACTGGTTCAGATCGGCGAAGACGGGAGCGAGCGCTTCGCGCGAGTGCAGTTCCTGTGTTGGCGTTGGATCTAACGCATTCATGTACACCACGAAGTGAGTGTCTGCGGTGAAGAGCGCCATCTGGCCTTTCGCATCGCGACGGTCAGCGCAGTGTGCATAGGCCTCGACGAGCTCTCGAATAGCGAGGCGATCCGCTGCCTCTTCGGGCCGAAGGTGTATGCCATCCGCGTCCATCAGCATTACTGCCGTCCTGATGTTACTGGCCTGAGCGTCGATCGTTTCGCACAACCGTTCCAGGATATCTGCCAGGCAAGCCCCGTTGGCGATCATTTCCAAGGTCCGTTTTTCTGCGGCCAGTAGTGCCTCGGCGCGCTTACGATCCTCGATATCAGTATTCGCGCCATACCATTTAAGGATGCCGCCGTGACTGTCGCGCACGGGCTCTACTCGAAACAGGAACCACCGATAGTCTCCATCGTGCCGGCGCAGGCGCGCTTCAATCTCACCCGCCTCGCCAGAAGCCAATAAGCACCGCCAAAAATCCAGGAGCCTGTCGCGGTCTTCTGTGTGAAGAGCAGCAGCCCAGCCCCAATCCGATGCCTCTTCTATAGAAAGGCCGGTGTAATCCAGCCAGCGCCGATTGAGGAATTCAGCCGAGCCGTCGGGACGAGCGGCCCACGCCAGAGTAGGAAGCGCGTCAACATCTTGCGCCAGCCGCGCCTGCTCGGTACTCCGCCCTGCGGATGCCATTCCCGAATTATAATCCCACTTCCTGATTCCATGCACTTAGACACCTAGCGCAGAGCGATGGCTTTCGAAGGAAGGTGAGACGGACATCTTTGTCTCAACAAGGGGTTCACTCTGAAGGATTTCTGATGGAACTGGACTGGACACGAACTGTGCACGAACGGGTTATTTCAGCCTATTGGGGTGAATTTCTTCCTTTTCGTCGACCATCACGGTGTTGGGTTTGATCATGTGATTCTTATAACGGCAGGCACGACAGAAGCGCGATTCGCCGCGAGACACCTTGACGTGTATGTAGAGCGTGTATTTGGGGCTGGCCCTGCAGATCCTCAGAAACGTAATACTGAGTTGCGGAGATTTCTTAGGATTTGCTCTTAGGAAGGAGGCTAAGCCATTGAAACTAAAAGATTGGCTGGGAGGCCTGGACTCGAACCAGGATAATCAGAGTCAGAGTCTGATGTACTGCCGATTGTACGACCTCCCAGCCGGGGGAGACGAAAGAAATGGGCCGTGGCGAGCCAGGATGTTCCCGGCCTCACGACCCAGCTTCAGTACTTTAGACAGGAAATGAAGCCACGTCAACCGCTGCGGAGGCGGTCAGATTCAAGGAAACTTCGCTTTTTATCGCAGGAAAACACGATGGAAAACGTTGTTGCTGCTTGCCGAGGTGACTTTTGTTCTTGAGCTAGTGTGTTTCGGCCAGTAACATCGTCTGCCAGCGTTCCGCCCCGTAGCGGTCACGCTCAATTTCAGGGGAGCCGCTCACGATGCCGCCAGTAGTCAACGAATGGATCAGTCTGTTGCTCCGTTGGGTACACATTCTCGCCGGTATTTTCTGGATTGGGCAGACCTATTATTTCACCAAGTTGGAAGGACGCATGGGGCTGGATGAGGAGACCGCGCTAAAGTCAGGCAGGCTTCCACAAGTTTGGCTGGTGCACAGCGGAAGCTTTTCCCTGGTCGAAAAACAATCTTCGCCCAAATCGGTGCCCGCGAAATTTTATTGGTTTCGCTGGGAAGCTCTGGTCACGTGGATTTCCGGCTTCCTGTTGCTGGGGCTTTTGTATTACTCGGGCGGACTGCTGCTGGACGATAGCGTCTCGAGTATCGGAATGGGGGCGGGGGTTGCAATCGGCCTGGGCACACTGTTCCTGGGTTTTGCCGTGTACGAGGGAATTTGGAGATCGCCGCTCGGACGAATGCCCGTGCTGGCGGGGACTATTTGCTATCTGCTGGTCGTGGCGCTGGCCTATGGACTCACCCACGTAATCAGCGGCCGCGCGGCCTACATGCACGTCGGCGCGCTCTTTGGCACCATCATGGCCGCCAACGTCTGGATGGGAATCCTGCCCGCGACACGCAAGATGCTGGTCGCCATTCGAACAGGAATACCCATCGATCAAAAGCTTGCGGATAGGGCCAAGAATCGCACCATCCACAACACCTACATGACCGTCCCGCTGATCTTTCT
Organism: uncultured Acidobacteriota bacterium; assembly: GCA_963825365.1. GTDB lineage: Bacteria > Acidobacteriota > Terriglobia > Acidiferrales > UBA7541 > Palsa-360. The sequence goes on from CAWGSV010000021.1 coordinate 177,091, forward strand.
GATGATCAGCAATCATTTCCCAACGGCCACTTACGGCGCGGATTACAACTGGTTGATTCTGTCCGGGGTGGTGCTGGCAGGCGCCGTTTCCGCGAAGCTCATCTACAAGGCTTCATAGCTGAGCCGAACTCACATTCGCTCAAACTTTGAAAGAGCAGCGGCGCCGGCAGGCTTCAAGCCCTGTCCGGCGCAGCCACATCTTTTTTCGGCAGAGGATCACTACGACTTAAGAAAAGTAAGTCGCGCGGCTCTTATTTTTTAGTGGCCACCGTCGTGGTCATCGTCGTGATGGTCGAAGTGGAACAGATCCATCAGATCGCCGATCGCAGGACTGTTGGTCGGCACGTAGGGATTGTCGTCGTCCACTCTTGGATTGGGGAAGTTGTCCCGGCTCCGGTGTGTGATTGGGTCCAGGTTCCAGTTTTTCTCGATGAACTTCAGAATGGACACGTGGTCGGAGTAGTCGTGCGAAACCTTCCCGCCGTCGCTGTAAGGGAGAAACCACGATCAGCGGAATTCGGGTGCCGTCGCCGAAGAAATCGAGCGGCTGCACGTAACCGGAGTCGTAGTAGCCGCCGCCTTCATCCACGGTGATGAAGATGGCCGTGCTCTTCCAAAGTTCCGGGATTGGCCTTCACCGCCTGAACAATTTTCCTGGCGAATCCTTCGAACAAATCGAACTTGGACGAAGCCGGATGGCCGTCGACCCATCCGCTGGGCTTGACGAAGGAGACTGCCGGGAGCGTGCCATTGGCGATGTCTGTGTAAAGGTCGGTGGTGTCCGTGAGATGGGCTGTGCGGACGGCATCGTTGGTCATGATGGAAGTCGGTATTGGAAGCCGGTTGCAGATGTTGCAGTACTGGTCGCTGTTCGGACCCACGGTTGCCGTAGTTGAGTTGGTATTTGTCGGTGAGATACTGATTCCACTGGTCGCCGTAGTACTTCCAGGAAATTTCGCGATCGAGCAGCACGTCGCCGATGTTTCGCTGATTGGTCGGCGGAATTGTGAATGGAGTGTTGTAGACGTAGTGGTCGGTGTAGGCGTTCGAACCGTCGCCGAAATAGCCTGGATTGTAGTTGTTCAACAGGTAGTAACGGTCCATCTTCGCAGTTCGGCTTGATTGGGCGATCCAGCGACTGCAGATAGTCGCGGATCTGGTCAACGCCCGGCTGAGTGTCGTCGGAACAATTGCTGTAGCTACCGCCACCGTAAACGGCGGAGCCGAAGCCACCGCCACCGTAGCCGTCCTGAATCCACCAGTTGTTGGTTCCTGGAACTGCGGATTGGGGTTTTCGATTTCATTCACGGTTCCCGGCATCCGGCGTGCCGCTCCATACGAGCTTCGTTGTGCGGGAGGCAGCAGCCGGGTTGCCATTCCCGTCGCTGAACCAGATGGCGTCGCCATAGCCCAGCATGATATGGTTCGCACCGGTGCCGCCCATGGCCGCCTGGTGATAGTTGTCGCTCATCGAGTATTTGTCGGCGAGCTCCTTGAAGTACGGCATATCGCCCTGCTGGACGTTGTAAAAACCCATGGTCGTTGCACCTTCGCCAGTGGTGGTTGCCGTCGGCGAATAGTTGGTGCTGAAATTTGCGGGTTGTGGCACACCGTTGACGTTGGAGCCGACGGTCACTTCGGTCCAGGCAAACAAGTCGGCTTTGCATCCGCTGGGATTCCGGCGCGTTGCGTAGGAGGCGTCTGCAATCTTCCTGCTGCCACATCTGATAGAAGCGGTGCACGGGGCTGTTTGCGTAAGCGTCATAAGAGAATGTGGTGGGATTGGTGAGCTGGAAAGGACCCGGGGGCAAGCGTTGTGTATGGCGCGGTGGCGCTGCACTCCGGTGATGCGCGAATCGGGAACTTTGCCAGTCAGGCCGGTTCCGCCCGTCGTCATGAACTCGTAGTAGTCAACCGGGCTGGATGACAAGCGCATTTTCAGATGAAGTGGCGTCGCCAAGGGAACAGATGCCATTGTTCTTGCACACGTCCGTGGGGCCACCGTTTAGCGGAGCGGGCAGAGTGGAATAAAGGGACTTGTTCTTGGGGCTCAGCTGAAAAAGAGTGCTGCCAGTGACGTCGGCGGAAAACTGATGAGCACGTGAATAATGCGGGCCGGGCGTGCCATCTTCGTTGATGATTCCTTTGGACAGGAGATTGTCAACGCTCTGGCCATCTTTAGGCTTGTATGTGGCGAAGACATGATCGAAGGTACGATTCTCGCCGATGATCACGATAACGTGCTTGATGGGAGTTCTTGTTTCCTGATGATCGTTGTCCGCACGGGCGGGAACGGCGAACAAAGCGCCAAAGCTGAGCTGAAACAATACAATGGAAGCCAAACTGCTCCGCAGATATTTCAACGATGTTGCATAAAAATGTTTCATGGAATTCTTACCTCCGTAGGCCGGTTGGAAGGTTTGAATTTCAGATCCGGCAAGCGGAATATGAGTTGCGCATGTTACAGAATGGTTTTGCGGATGTTAAATAGAGTGAAATGACTGTGACAATTTTGTTTCCGGGTTGAGATATTTGTCACAATCGCGGGCGATGTGAATCCGTCAGCCGCGCCCAGCCCGCGGGGAGACAGGAATCATTCGCCCTTTTTCGAGCGTGAAGGAACTTCCCCGCCACTCGATGCGGTTCACTGCGAAGCTGGCGAGCCAAACGAAAAACGAAAGAAAATCGCGCACGGGAAGCAGCCAAATTCGCCGGCGCAGGACTGGATCGTGCAGTCCCCATACGCCGACTGTCCACGCCATCGCAAATCTCAAAATCAAATAGGCGCCAAGATATGCGGAAGCAATTGCAGCGGATGGCGCGACGCACGCAGCGGCAATTGCCCAGGGGAGCCCATGCGTAAACAACATGCCGAAATGGCCGCCGGGGCGAATGTTGCGAATGCCGATGGCCCATCGCAATTCGTGGCGCAGGTACTCGCCAAGCGTCTGCGAGGGAAATGCCATCCAGACTGGCTCGGGGAGCAGCTCGATGCGGTAGCCGCGAGCGGCGATGCGATGGCCAAGTTCGTAATCGTCGGAGTGCAGATCCACCATGGCCTCGAAGCCGCCGATTTCGGCGAGCCGCTGCTTTGGTCGTGGCCATGGTCGAGCCCATCATGAAATTCAGGCCTTCGAGTTCGCGCGCCACGAGCGCCGCGCCGCAAAACGCCGCAGAGGAGCCCACGCAATCCATCGCCGCAACAAATTGCAAATTGTCGCGTCCTCGATAGAGCGCGGTGACTCCGCCGACGCCGGGATCGCGAAACATCCGCGCAACGCTGTGCAGATATCCCGGCTCGACTCGCACATCGCTGTCTGTGATGACCAGCAAATCGTGCCGCGCCTCGCGCACCAGGCGGCAGAGATTTGAAACCTTAATGTTTGGGCCGAGCCGCTCCTGCACCACAATCAGTCGGATCGATCGCTGCGGGAAAATCCGACGATCAATTTTTGCACGACGGCCACGACAGGATCTTCGGGATCGTTCACCGCAAATAGAATTTCAAATTCCGGATAGTCCTGGCTGCAAAAGCTGGCAAAGTTTTCGTACGCATCCGGATCGAGGCCCGCGGACCGGCTTCAGCACGCTGGTTGCAGGAAGCTCATCTTTTGCGGCCGGCGCTTGGCTTGCGTGGCGATGCGCCACTCGAAAAAATCGCCAAGCGGAATAAATTCCCACGAGGTAATAAAATAGCGGACCCAAGGCCAGCGCCAGAATCGCCCAGCGCACGATCGAGAACATTGAGATAGATTGAAGCGACGCGGGCAGCTTCGTCCACCCAGGCCATGCCCACACCGAGGCAGATCAGAACAATTCCCGCCCAGCGCGTCGCCATTCAACTGTTCGCCCAAAAATAATTTCGCGCCGATTGCTCCGGCCACATAGGCGAGCGACGTGGCGGGAATCACAAAACTCACCGGAAACCACGACAGCATCGTCAGAAACGCGAAGAAGGACACCGCCATCAGCAGCACGGCAAACCACAGCCAGCCCACACGCAGCGCGCGCAGAACGAAAGCGACGATCGCGCGCGGACGAAAATCATGGACTTCGCCCAGCAGCTTCATGGCGTGCGTCAGGCAGATTTCTCCGCCCGTGCCGGTCAAGCACCACGAAGATGAGGATGGACGCGGTGCGCATGTCAGGCCGTCGTTCCCGGCGCGTTTCCCTGAGGAGTGGTGCGGTGCGGCGTGCGATTGATCAGCACAACGCCAAGAACGATCAGAACGATTCCAATCCAGCGCGCCGCGGAAACCTGTTCGTGCAGGAACAGATATCCGAGCAGCGGAACCAGCGCGTAGGCAATCGCGGAAAATGGCATCACGAAACTGTAATCGGCCCACGAGAGCACGAGCATGTGGCACACCATGAAAACCAGCATCATGCGCGATGCCCAGCCAGATCGCTCCACTCGTCAAAACACGCGCACGCGCCCGATACGAGCGACGCAAAGTGAGAAATGTCCAGATCTCCCGCGTCCTTCATTCCCTTGCTCAGAATTGTATTTCCAACCGAGCCGAGCAAGACGAGCAGAAAAAGCAGCACGTATGTTTTGGTTTTGTGACTTTTTGGAGCAGTCATCGCAGAGGAAGATCTTGTGGCACAGGCTTCAGCCTGTGCGGATTTAGTAGATCATGATCGCAGCGACCAACCAACCCGACAGGCTGAAGCCTGTGCTACTGAAATTCCGTTTAGTCTCCGGCGCTCGAAGCGGACTGGCCGCGGCGGATTGCGCCATTTCGCGCGCCGTCTCCTTGCGCTCGTGCAGGAACTTGAAGAATTCCACGCCTTCGCGAGCCCGGCGCTTCATCACTTCCGGATCGCGCAGCATTCCGCCGAACAGCGAGAACATCTTTCGCGGGCGGAAATAGAATTTCCTGTAAAGCTCTTCCACGGAATTGAAAATGATGGTCGAGCTGAGCTTCGGATAATTCATGGCCGCCGTCTGAATTCCGTGCGTGTCCACGAGTTCGCCGGTTTGAATTTGCAGCCAGCCCTGCTCCTGCGCCTGGCGGTACAATTCCGTGCCCGGATACGGCGCAGCCAGCGAAACCTGAATGGTTTCGGGATCGATGTCGCAGGCAAATTTGATGGTCTGCTGAATCGTTTCCGTTGTCTCGCCCGGCAGGCCCAGAATGAAGGTTCCGTGAATCTTGATTCCCAGGTCGCTGGCGTTGCGCGAAAATTCCCGCGCGATGTCGATGCGAACGCCCTTCTTGATGTTGATCAGAATCTGATCGTTGCCGGATTCGTAGCCGACCAGAAGCAGGCGCAGGCCGTTGTCCTTCATGATTTCCAGCGTCTTGCGCGGAACGTTGGCCTTGGCGTTGCACGACCAGGTCATTCCCAGCTTGCCCAAGTCGCCGGGCAATTTCCTCCGCGCGCGGCAGGTCGTCGGTAAAGGTGTCGTCATCGAAAAAAGAATTCGCGCACTTGCGGGAAATGTTTTTTCGCCAGCGCCATTTCAGCGGCCACATTTTCGGGACTGCGCATGCGGTAGCGATGCCCGCCCAGCGTCTGCGGCCACAGGCAGAACGTGCACTTCGAGCGGCATCCCCGCCCGGTATAGAGCGAAACGTAGGGATGCTGCAGGTAGCCGATGAAATAGTTCTCAATCGTCAGGTCGCGCTTGTAAACGTCCACGACGAAGGGCAGATCGTCCATATTCTCAATCGTCGGGCGGGGCGGAGTGAGACGTAACGCGGCCGTTATCGCGATAGGCGATGCCGCCAACATCCTTGAGCGGCTTGCGCGCGGCAATTTCCGCGCAAATGTAATCGAATTCGCCGACCGCAACCCAATCCACTGCCGGCGCGGCGTTCATGGATTGCAGCGGCAGAACGCCCACGTGCGCGCCGACCATTCCGATCATGATGTTCGGGATTAACTTCCTTGAGGTGCGCGGCAAACTTGGCGTCGTTCGGAAACGACGGCGTGCTGGTGTGCAGCACGGCCAATTCGTAGTCCTTGGCCAGCGGCGCGACCTGATCCACCGTCAGCCCGTCGGGCGGCGCGTCAATCAGGCGGCTGCCCGGAACCATGGCGGCGGGTTGCGCCAGCCAGGTGGGATACCAAAACGATTTGATCTCGCGACGCGCCTGATAGCGCGCGCCAGCCCCGCCGTCAAACCCTTCATAGCTGGGCGGATTCAGAAACAGTGTTTTCATTACTTCCGGCATTTGATTCTTCCCCTGACGCGGACATGCGTAACGACTGCTAATTCCCTGAACGGTAATATCTTACCTGAAACGCGGGCTGCCCCGGAACAAAACTCATACGTGGTGTTGCCCTAAGGTGAAAATTCCTGGTGGCATTGAGTAGCGCGGGCACTCTTTACCCCGAGCCCATGCGAGGGGCTGCCTGTGAGGTTTTTGCGATCACCGCTCAAAGCTCTTGCAGTGCCACATTCACGAAAACCGCTCCGGCAAGAGTGCCTGTGCTACTGAAGCACCTGTGCCAGTTGCCCGGTGGTGTGCAGAAGCTCAAGCTGCGATTGCTGCCGTGCATAGTTGGCGTCCAGAAAGGCCAGCCACTTGTCATTTTCCTCGATGTGCGCGGCCTCCAGATCTTTCAAGCTGCCGCGCCCCTCATCAAACTGCGCCTGCAGGACGCGCACATTTTCCTGCGCCAGCTGCAACTCCAGCCGCGCCACTTCCCCGCCCAGTTCCGCTTCGCGAACCAGCCGGGCCTTGCGGCGAACATCCAGAGAAAGTTCGCTGCGTTTCTTTTGCAGGGCCAGATTGGCGGCGTTGAAATCCGCACGCGCAAACGCCACCGCGGAAGAAGTGCGCGATGCAATAATCGGAATTTGCACCTGCACTCCAAAGATGACGTTGTTGCGTTGAAACTTGTCGAAAAAATCATTGTAATTATTGATCTTGCTCAGCACGTTGTACTGGCCCGTCAGTGCAAAGGAAGGCCAGCGCCCGCCCTGCTCGCCTTTGAGCTTGAATTCCCGCGCGCGCAACTCGGTTTGCGCCTGCTTCAACTCAACATTGTTGAGCCATGGCTTCGGAGACAACGTCTTTGGAGGCTTCCGCGGCCGCGCCCGGAATTTCCTCGGTGGATACCTCAATTTGCTCATCCGCCGTCAAACCCATCAAGTCGCGAAGCTCTCCGCTCAAGGAATCGTCGCGGTCCTCCAGCTGCGCCACGCGCTGCTCGATTCGCGCGGTGGTCAGTTGCGCGCGGATCACTTCGATGGGCAGCTCGCGTCCGGTATCGGTGCGCTCCCGCGTGGCGTCCAGAATGTGCCCCGCGCTGGTGCGTTCGCTGTGCATCAGTTCCAGCGCGTGGCGCACTTTCGCCAGTTCCAGATAGTCGAGCGCCGCGCGGGACATCACCGCGTCGCGCACGTCATCGATCGACAGGCGCTGCTCCTCGGCCCTCTGCTCGGCCGCGCGCTGTTCGCCTTTTAGCGGCGGATTGAAAATCTGCTGCGAGTAGGAAAGCGTGAAAATTGCGGGCGCTCCTCCTCCCTCCAGCAGCGGGAAGCCGCTGGTATAGGCCACGCCCGTTCCGGTATACAGGTTGGGGAGAAACACGGAGCGCGCCACGCCAATCTGGCGCTGCATCACGCCATATTGCAGCCGCGCCAGCGCCAGATCGCGGCTGTTGAGCACGGCCAGGTTCACGGCTTCCTTCAGCGACAGCTTGCGAACTGGCGCCGGCGTCCTGCGCGCGGCTCGACTGCAACGCACGCCAATAACGAAAATCGCCAGCACAGCCGCGCGCACCGCAGCCGGCCACATACGATGAATCTTCGCCCTCAATTTTTCGCCCGATCCATTTTCATGCACCTGCTTTCCATCGGACTTATGCCTGCATTCTTCGATGCCGGCAGTCAAGCCATCGTCGCTCGCTAATTCATTCGCCGACCGGATCGCGCTAATCTACTCGTAGCGCAGCGATTCGGTGGGCTGCAATTCAGACGCACGCGATGCCGGCAAGTATCCAAAAAACACTCCCACGGAACACGACACCAGAAAGCCAGGACCACCGATTCCCACGGCACTGGAACGCTCACGTTGGCGGGGAGCCACGGCCGCGCCACAACCGGAATGGCAACCGCGATCAGGATTCCCAGGACCGACCCGAATCCGCTGATCAAAAATGCTTCCAGCAAAAATTGATACAGAATTTCCCGGTGCCTCGCGCCGATGGCTTTGCGAATTCCAATCTCGCGCGTGCGTTCCTGAACCGTCACCAGCATGATGTTCATGATTCCGATGCCGCTGACCAGCAGGGCGATAAATCCAATCAGCAGGAGGACGATCGTGAGACGCCAGCGCGATTTTTCGCGTCACATCCAGAATGGACCCAAAATTTTCCACCGTATATCGCGTTCGCGTCGAGTGGCGCGTGGCCAACAGCGCTTCCAAAAGGTGGGTTGTGGGGATCACGTCCTCCGCAGTGCCGGCCTGCACGTAGAGCATATCCAGTGATGAATCTCCGAGATAATTTTTCATCAGCGGGAAAGGAATAAGGATGGAGTAATCCTTAATTTCAGACTGCCCGAACGTTTCCACGCGTTCCCTAAATACTCCGATGACCGTGAAACTAAGTTCGCCGACGCGCAGACTTTGCCCAATCGGGTCAGCGGACGGAAACGAAAAATTGGCGAGTTGCGGGGTGATCAGGCAGACGCGGCTCCGCGTGGAAACATCTTCCGCATCCAAAAAACGGCCCTGCAAAATCAGCAAATTGCGAATTTGCTGGAACCCCTCGGTGACGCCCACAAGGCTCACGCTTCGTTCCACGCCCCGGCACTCACGGTGCCTGATCGCTGCGCGTTCCAGCCACGGCCACAACGCCGGGAATCCTGGTCTTGGCTGCGTCCATGTCTTCAACGGACAATTCATCCTGAAGCATGTTTTGGCGGCTCGGCTCGATGTCCAGATGCGCGAAGACGAGGTTGGTTCCGACGCTTTCGATTTGCTGGATGATGTAGCGCCGGCCGCTAAGCGCCACGGTCACAACCAGAACGATGCAGGCGCTTCCGATGATCACGCCCAGAGTGGTTAAGAACGCGCGGATTTTATTGGCCCAGAGGGCCTCCAGCGCGACCATCCAGGTCTCGTTGCGTGGCATCATGAGGATTCTCGCTGACTATGACAACCTTGCCGGTCAAACGCTGCCGTGCGCAGCGGTTCTCCCGCAATTCCCTTTCTCGCCGCACCTGCTTCACTTCTTTTGCACTTTCTTCAATAATTCTTCCACCGTTTGTTGTGCGGATCGAGAGCGAGGGAAATCCCATACTGTTCCGCCGCTTCGGAAGACCTTCCCTGCGATTCATAGAGTCTCCCCAGCCATTCCCGCGCGGCTCGCATGCGGCGGAACGTCGGAATTGTCGGGAACCGAGACCATGTAGGATCTTCAAGAGCATTTCCGCCTCACTGGGATTTTTTCCTTCCATCACCAGAAGAACGCCTTTGTAAAATTTCAGCCGGCGGTCATCGGGATCGATGCGCTCGGCCTTTTCGATGGCCTCGGCCATTTTTTCGGTGTTGGGCCGTTCGCGGTAGTAGTCGCTCACCTCGAAATAAACGCCGATGCGTTCGGAGTTCGATTCCAGTATCTTGTCGAAACACCGCATCCGCCTCGGGCATGCGCTTTTTGGTGGAAAGGAATTCTCCGCGAGCAAGCTGCCCTTGAACGGCATCGATTTTTTCAAGCTCGTCGATGTGTTTCAGCGCCTTATCGTCGCCGCCGCCGACCACGCCCGGGGCGTTCATCTCGTATCGGATCAGATCGCGCTGCGCCTCGAAATTGTGCGGGTCCAGCTCCACGGCAATTTCAAATTCGCGGTGCGTTTTTCGCGCCCAGCTCATGGCGTTGAAGAAAATGCTCTCCTCCGCCTTGCGGCCGTAGGACTTTGCCCAGCCAGTCATGATAATCGGAATTTTTGGGAGCCAATTGCACGGCGCGTTCCAGGCTGGCCACGGCGTGCGTGAAATTCGCGAAGCTGGTAGTAACTCTGCCCCAGCAGAAAATGCAGGGGCGCGTCATTCGGAGATTTTGCGATGGCGCTGTTCAGCGAATCCACGGCGCGGTTGTAGCGTCCGGCAGTTGTAGTCGCGTTGCGCATCGGCCATGAGGTGACTGCCCCGCATAGGCGGACGTCCCGCCGCAACCGCAAGCTGAGAATGGTCAACGCGGCACGCGAATAAAAAACGCCGCTTCATTCCGGACGCACCGCTACAATCCTCAAATTTTCCTTAAGGGCAACATCTCCCGGCAGCGCCACCACGTCGCCTTCGTTCAGGCCGGAAAGAACTTCGATCATGGTCGGATTGGCAATGCCCACTTTGATGGCAACGGCGGTGAAGGCGATCGTTCTCCACTCGAAACACAAATCGCTGTGTCCCCCTCGATGTAAACCGCACCGCGCGGAACCACCAGGACGTCGGGCCGCTCGCTGATGTGAATTCGCACATCGACAGTGGTATTGGGAAGCAGGTCCAGCTTGTCGTTGGATACCGAGCAGAGCAATTCCCCGACGCTGCGCGTGCCGCGTGTCACCACCTGCTTGCGGCAACATTTCCGTGCGCCCGTTCCAGATTCGTTCGGGATGCGCATCCCACAGAATTTCGACAGGCTGATTGATGTCAATCTGCCCCAAGTTCGGGCTCATCGATGAAGGCCCTGATGCGCACGTGGTGCAAATCGGCAATCTCGCGCCAGCAGATCGCCCTCCTTCACGAAATCGCCCTGCCGAATCGGCAGCGAATATAGTGTGCCATCAAAGGGCGCGGTCCCGTGCGCGGAGGCCACTTTCCTCAAGGTCGCGAACCTGGTTGCGTGGGCATGTTCCACCAGAAGCGCTACGCGTCCCTGATCCAGCTGCGCCTGCTGTTCCAGCGTTTGCTTTCACTTTTTCGGTGGCTTGCACGTCGGCTTCCGCCTGGGTCAGTAGCAAGTTGATTCTGTTCCAATTCCTCGGACGTGGCGGCCTTCTGCGCCACCAGTTTCGTCAAAGATTCGTTGTCGCGGCGCAATTGATCCGGCTGGCCTGCGCCTTTTGCAAATCGGCGGTGGCCTTGGCAACCTGGCTGGCGTGACCACCGGCTTTGGCCACACGCAGCGCTTCTTCCTGGGCCGCGAGATCGGCGCGCGCCTGCGCCAGGTCCGCCTGAACCTCCGTGTCATCCAGCGTAAAAAGCATTTGGCCGCGCTTCACCTGCTGCCCTTCGACCGCGTACACTCGCGCGACAAATGTCGGGAATCTCGCGCGAAACGAAACTGGCGCCACCGGTTCCACTTTTCCGTTGGTGGATACCACCGAACTCAAGTTTTCGCGCACCACGTCCGCGACGGCCACGCGCGCCGTGGATCCTCTGCCGCTGAGAAACACCAGCAGCGCGGTCAGCACCAGGGCGCCGCCCACAATGATCCACAGTCTTCGTCCCAGCGCCGATCGTCATTCCATCCTCGTTCTGCCAGCTCGCTTCAACTGGCAGGATCTAAAACCCGGCATTCTAACAAAGATTCAGGCAGCAAACGACTTGCCAATGGCGGACTTGAATCAGCTCCGACTGCGCCAATTAAGATGCGCGCTCCCTTCAAGCCGGGATGTCGAGTGCCCGAATGCCACCACAGCACAGGGTGTCGCCACGTCCGCCAGCTATGCTAGAATTCCGCTATGGCAACCGAACCAGCTCAACCGCAAACTCATGCCCCGAAACACGAAGCTCCGACGCCGGGGCAACCAGTGCTTCATCGTGTTTGCATCCAGTGTAACAATATGTTTCGCGTTACGCCGGAAAATTTTGACGCCAAGCAGTGCCCCAATTGCCATAAGGGTTAGCTGCGCCGCTCCTGCTATCCGATTAGATCACCCCATGCTTCTGCAAATTGCTTCTCCATTCGGATACAATTTGCGCCTCATCCATGCGATGCGAGAATTGAATGATCGAAGCGCAACATCTGGTAAAACGGTTCCGGGACAAAAAACGCGGCGAGGTCCGCGCCGTGGACGACGTGAGTTTCTCCTGCCGGCCCGGCGAAATTTACGGACTGCTGGGAGCGAACGGCGCCGGAAAAACCACCACGTTGCGCATGCTGGCCACGATCCTGGCGCCCTCCGAAGGCACCGCCATCGTCGCCGGATATGACGTGAGCGAAAGACCCGCAAAAAGTGCGCTCGCGCGTGGGATTTCTTTCCACCGCCACCGCGCTCTACGGACGTCTCTCGGCGCTGGAAATGGTCGAGTACTTCGGCCGTCTGCACGGACTCGATGAACCCACTCTTGCGCCGGCGCATCGATGAACATTTTCGAGCGCCTCGAAATGAACGATTTTCGCGACCGGCGCTGCGACAAGCTCTCCACCGGAATGAAGCAAAAAGTTTCCATCGCGCGCACGCTGGTGCACGATCCCTCGGTCATGATTTTCGATGAGCCCACGGTGGGCCTGGACGTGATGGCCGCGCGCACCATCGTCGGGTTTATCCGGGAATGCCGCGAGCAGCGGCAAAACGGTGATCTTCTCCACGCACGTCATGAGCGAAGTCGAAAAACTCTGCGACCACATCGGAATCATTCATGGCGGCAAGCTGCTGGCCGAAGGAACACTCGCCGATTTGCGCTCGCGATTCGGCATGCAGGATCTGGAAGACATTTTCGTGAAGGTCGTCGAACCATGAGCCTGCGCAATATCGGCATCGTCTATCGCAAGGAACTGATCGATTCCCTGCGCGACCGCAGAACGGTGATCTCCATGATCGTCGTGCCCCTGCTGGTGATGCCGCTGCTCACCATCGGAATGGGCGTACTCTCCGTTCAGCCCTGTATGGCCAGGCCATGGAAGAAATCCCGAAAGTGATGATCCTGGGCGGCGAGGATTCGCCGCAGCGTGGTGGCGCAACTCGGCAAGCTGAAGGATGTGCAAATCGTTCCCAGCAAAACCGGATTATGCCGACGAAATCTCCAACAAGCAGATTCGCGCCGCCGTGGAAATCCCCCAAGGCTTCGACGCCAAGCTTGCCGCGGGCGAATCCGTGACCGTAAAGATTTACATGTACGAGGGCGAACTGAAATCGGGCTTCGGCGCCGACCGCCTGCAGAAATTTTTTCGGGACCTGCGCGACCGCACCATTCGCGAGAATCTTGTAGGCGCGGCATCTTCCGGAAAATCTGGTTCGCCCGTTCGACATCGAGCAGCAAAATGTGGCGCCGCCGGAAAAAGTGGGAGGCGCGGTTCTCGGCGGACTGGTTCCCTACTTCGTCATTCTGCTGTGCCTGACGGGCGCGATGTATCCGGCCATGGACCTGACCGCCGGCGAAAAAGAACGCGGCACGATCGAGACGATTCTGTGCAGCCCGGTCTCGCGCACGCATCTGGTGCTGGGAAAATTCCTGATGGTCCTGACGGCTTCGATCGCCACGGCCGTGCTTTCGATTACCTCGATGGCCGTTTCGTTTGGCGTGGGAAAGCAGTTGCTGCTCGGCGTGGCTCACGGCGCGGCGGATGCAGCCCTGCAAATCACGATGACTCGGAAAGGCCATCGTTTCCATTTTCTTTGTGGTGCTTCCGCTGGCGGTGTTTTTTTCCGCGGCCCTGCTGGCCATTTCGCTGTTTGCCAAAAGTTTCAAGGAAGCGCAGAGCTATCTTTCGCCGCTCATGATCGTGGTGGTTTTGCCGGCCGTGGCCGCGCTGCTGCCCGGCGTGGAATTGAGCACGCCGCTCTGGCCCTGGTCCCGGTGCTGAACACCAGCCTGGTCAGCAAGGAAATCATCACCGGCACGTATCACTGGAATTTTATCGCGCTGATCTTCGTGTCGTCCTGCGTCTATGCGGGAATCGCGCATCGCGCATCGCCGTGAAACTGTTTCAGCGGGAAGACGTGCTGTTCAGGACGTTAGAAGAGACGTTGAAGCAGCAAGCAGGGGAGCAGGAGATAAAGAAGCAAAGCGGCACGAGGCATGGAGCAATGATCAACGTTTCTCTTGTCCTGAGCCTTGCCTCCTTGCTCCCTTGCTCTCAGTTCTTACGCCGGCCTCGCGTGCTCGTGATGTTCGTCCCAGGCGTTGGACAGGCGGCGAACGGTTTCGCGCAGACCGCACCGCCAAGTTCCGCGATGGTCTGCAGGCGCTCGACGGCGCCGGGCGGCAGGCGGTCGCGCCGCGCCAGCAGCAGTTCCGTATTCCCGAGAATTCCGGTCAGCGGATTATTGACTTCGTGGCGGAGAATTTCTCCGAAATCGCCGGCCAATTCATCTCTTGGAAATCGGATCATACCCGTCGCCCGCTCGGCCAATGCGCACGCGGCGGTCCAGCATGCCCGCGACGATGGGCAGGAAGTGCCCCGTGCGCGCCACAAAATCCACCGCGCCGGAAGCAATCAGGAATGCCAGCCCGCTTGCTTCTCCGCCGCCGCCGCGACCACCACGGGCGCATGTTTCCGTAAGCAATGCCACCGCGGATTCGAAAGTCTCCGCGCCGTTGACGGTGTCAATTGCGGATTTGTCGAGAAACACGACCGCTGGAGCGCTTTGGCCAATCCTCTTACGTGCCTGCTCGACTGTGCCAACTACCGGTGTCCGATAGCGGCCTCCGAAAGCGGCAAGTTCCTCGATGCATCCCTGCGCGGTTACAGGATCGGCACTGATGATAAAAATAGTTGGGCCCGTGGAATTCATTGATTCCTCATCACTAGTTCCCATTCACCAATTCCAAGTCACTAGTCCCTGCCGACAGCATTTGAACGCTTCGGTCCCGGAGCCGTTCCTTCGCTGTCGGGATCGCCGCAAGTGCTTGCCGCACAGCCTTCTTTCAACTCTTCCACCAGAAACGGCTTTGCCAGGTACGGCAAGGCCGCTCGACTTCAGAAATTCCAGCGTGCGCGGGCTCATCGTGTCTCCGGTGACAAACAGAAGCTTGTGCTGCATGGGGTTTTCCCGGCGCACCAGCGCGCGATACAGGCCCGGCCCGTCCAGATGCGGCATCTTCAAGTCGCAGATGACCAGACCGTATAGTTTTTCTCCTCGAGCCGCCCAAGTGCTTCGCGGCTGTCGAGCAGCGTATCCACGCGGTAGCCCTCTTCGGCCATCACGTCGGCGATCAGCGCTGCGACGGTCGGCTCGTCTTCCACCACCAAGATGCGTTTCTTCGCCGCTGTCTTGTGCAGCGCCGGCAGGGGCGCCGCGGCGGCAGCGCGCGGCCGATTGTGCTGCTCTTCGTCCTGAAATTCGCGCGGAAATTCGAATCCGGCAACGGCCAGCGCGGGCAGTTCCACGGTCAGGGTGGCGCCGCGGCCCGGCTGGCTTTCCACGCTCACTTCTCCGCCATGCTCCTGCACAATTCCATACACAATCGAAAGCCCCAGACCCGTGCCGACGCCCGCCGGCTTGGTGGTGAAGAAAGGATCGAAAATCGCGCGACACGATCTCAGGCGAAATTCCCGGGCCGTCGTCGGACACTTCCATCGACAACCGGTCTCCCGCGAGCCGCCGCGTGCGAATCTGGATACGCCCGGTGCGCATCTCCTCCCCGCGTCCCTGCACGATGGCCTGTTCGGCGTTCACGATCAGATTCAGAATCACCTGCTGAAGCTGCGCCGCATCCGCCAGGACTTGCGGCAATCCCGGATCCAGAATCAGCTCCACGTCGATGTTTTCGAGTTTCAGTTCGTAGGCGCGCAGTGCAAGCGTCCGCTCAATGACTTCGTTGAGGTGCACGGCGCGCCGCTCCGGCTTGGTTTCTCGCGAGAACAGCAGAAGGTTCTTCACGATGCGCCCGGCGCGCTCGGCTTCCTGCGAGATGCGCTGCGCATCCGCCGACCGCTCCGCCGCGGAGCGCCGGCTCAGGAGAAGCTGCGCGTATCCCTGAATGCTGGTGAGCGGATTATTCAGTTCGTGGGCGATGCCGGAAACAAGCTGCCCGAGCGCGGCCATTTTTTCCGTCTGCAGCAGCTTGGACTGGATCAGTCGCTGGCCTGTGATGTCGCGATAGACTTCCAGCCAACCCAGCCGCTTTCCGTCCGGCTTGTAAAGAGGCCTTGCGAATCGTTCCACGATCTTGCGTGATGGGCGGATCAGCTCAAATTCGTCCCAGCTGGCCTCATCGCCGTGGCGCACATGCTCTCGCCACCGCGCCACGGTTTCCGCCGGGCGGGTGAATTGGTACGCCAGGCTGTCGATCAGTGCGTCGATCGTGCCGAATTCCAACATGCGCCGTTGTTCAATCCCGAAGATCGCCGCCAGCCGCTCGCTGGCCACGAGGATCCGGCCTTCGGCGTCCAATATAAGCACACCGGATTCGATGGAGGCCAGTAGGCCCGCCATCTCAGACTCCAGTCGCTTTTGCGTATCGCGCGGCGTCTGCCGCGTCCTTTGTTCCTCAAGATAAATGAGCCACTTCGGCCTGTCCCCGCCAAGTCCCGCAATCTCGGCGCGCAAGTGCATGCGAACAATTCCACCGCGTTCGAGCGCCACTTCGAGCGGGTCCACGGGGCTCTTTCTCGTATGCGACCCGGTGGCCGCGGCCACTTGAAGTTGCCCTCGCCATTCGGCGATCGCTGCACGCATCATGGGAAAAGCAAGATCTTCGAGAATAGTTCCGTGCATGCGGCCCCAGGGTGGAAACAAAAGTTTGGCCGCAGCCCAGCTTGCTTCGACAATCTTTCCCTTCTCGTCAATGAGCACGAGGCATTCGCGGCTTTGCTCAATGACTTTTCGTAGAAGTTCTTGCGTGGCTGCTTGCTCACTGCGAAGCGAGTTCCGGTTCTGTTGAACTGCAGCGGCAATTTCGTCCGCTAGTACCTGCAGCGCCTGCAAATTCAATTTTCCCGGCGCCTTTGCGTAACCCACCATGGCCAGCCCAAACGTGCGGCCACCCTCACGCAACGGTATCCACACCGAGCTGTGCATTCCGACCAGCGGACCAATTTGAGGAGTGCTTTCATCCGTTGCAGGATCGATGCACAACGGACCTACACTCTCCAGGGCCGCCCTCAAGAAGGGCACCGAAACATTCAGATGCTTCCAATGCTCCGGAATAGGGCCGGCTGCGACTTGCACAACGCTTCCCGCGCCAGACTCACCGTTCCGCCTGCCCGTGAGCCAAACTCCCGCGCGATGCGCGTCTCCTGCCGCCAACAGGGCGCGAGCCCCAAAATGGAGGATTTGAGCGAGACCCTCTCTACTCGCGCTGACAAGAACCGGCGCGCTTGCACGATCCTCCACGCGGCGACCGCGCCTCGATCTTCGCTCCCAGCCCGCTGCAGCCATTTCGTTTCCTACAGCCGCGCCCAGAGAATTAAGTTGCCAACGAGCACCGCGATGCCAATGGTGACCGTCGCCGCGATACTGTCTCGGATCATGCGAGTCCGCGAAAAATAAACCTGGAAAAGCATGTGGCCCTCCTGACGCGCATTTGTCTTGCACCACGGTGGCCAATACTTGAGGCAGGCTAACGCAATTAAAATCATCAGGATGCGGGCGACGTGCGGATTTTGGAAAAGCTTGTTGTCCCGATACCGGAATTCGTCTTGGGATTGTTTCCCGGTTTAGAAAATAGAGAATGCCGAATGCAAACTCTTTTGGGCGAGGAATTTAGAACAAAGAAACTGTCAAATCCTCTGCTGAGATCGAAAGCGCAAACGGTGGGGAAATCGTTTTGCCTCTGCGTAAAGGAGTGAAATTACGCAGTCCTTAAATGGCATCGGGGTAAAATATTTCGCAAGTTTAGGGCAGCCTTAATACATGAATTTGGGTGCTTCGGCCCGCGCTACGAAGCCGTTTCGTTCAGGCGCAAAATAAATTTTTGCCTGGTGGAATCCTCGAGAAATGCGGCGTCCACGCTAGTGACGTCAAGAGTCTGCAGGTCCTTTTCGCTGAATCCCAACTCTTCAACCAGCACGCGGCGCTCGTTCGACAGCAGCGACTTTGTCTGCATGGGATTGTCATCGCCGAGAACGATTTTCAGATTTTGCGCTCGAAAATATTTGGCGGGGTGCTGGGACCTGCGGGCGATTGCGCCTGTATACCAATTGGATGTGGGACAGCATTCCACGACCACTCCGTGATCGCGCACCCACTGCAACGACTCGTTGTCTTCCGCCAGGTGAGCGCCGTGGCCGATGCGGGTCACTCCAAAGCGCTCGACAGCTTCGCGGGCGGCCGAGCCGGGCGCCGCTTCAGCGGCATGGCACGTCAGTCCCAGTCCTGCGGCGCGAGCAATTGCGAAAGCTTTTTCGTATTGAGATAAATCGTTGAAAAGAGATTCGTCCCCGGCCAGGTCGAAGCCTGCGACTCCTTTGCCTGCATACCGACTTGCCGCACGCGCCACGGCGATGTTCGTTTCGGTGTCGTGGTGCCGCAGCGCTGCAATCACCACGCCTGCATGAATGCCCGTGCGTTTCATTCCCTCGGCAATCCCGTCGCAAACAGCGGCCATCACCGAGTCCATTTCGAATCCCAAATGCACGTGAGTAGCGGGGCCGAAGCGAAGCTCCAGATAATCGGTTCCGTCCGCGGCGGCATCTTCCACGGCTTCGCAGGCGATGCGCGCAATGTGCGCAGGGGAGCGGAAGAACGGGTAGGTGGCCGCAACCTTGGTCAAATACACGGTGAGGTTTGCCGGGCCATCCAGTTGCAAGGCCCGCTCCCATCCGCCTTCGGGCGGCGCGACGCCGGCTTCGGCTGCCAGAGCCGCTGCCGTGGAGGGCCGCAGGCGACCCTCCAGATGACTGTGCAAATTGAGTTTCATAGGTTCAGTTTCATCAGAGGTCGAGGCTCACCGCGGTCTCTAGCGCGGCTTCGATGCTGCGCTTCCAACCATTCTTCAGCGCTTCGTGAACATTGTCGTAAAGGCTGGCTCCAGAAACCAGATTGCTCGAACATGAACAAATCATTCCGGCGCGCAAACCGCGCAAGCGCGCGACCACGTACATCGCGGACGCTTCCATCTCCACATTCAAAATTCCCAGCGAATTCAACAGGCTGATCCAGGCCGGAGTCTCCGCATAAAAAGCATCGTCGGAAACGGAGATGCCGGTGTGAACCGCAAAGTTCCCTTCTCTTGCGGCAATTTGGCGCGCGACGCGATCCAGCTCGACGGTGATGCGCAGGTCCGGCACGGCGGGATACCCAGGATGCGCATACGCAGCGGTCGTTCCATCGTTTCGCAACGAGCCTTCGCTGACCAGCAAGTCGCCCGGTTTTACCTGAGGCTGAAGTCCGGCGGAACTGCCCACGCGGATAAAGGATCGAACGCCAACGCGAGCCAGTTCCTCGACGGCGATCGCCGTGGATGGACAGCCCATTCCTGTCGAGGTCGCGGTGATTTTCTTGCCCTTGTACATTCCGGTCATGGTGCGGTGTTCCCTGTTGTGCGCGATCTCACGCACGTCCGTAAGAAATTCCGCAATCAGCGGCACGCGGAACGGATCACCTGGCAGCAACGCGACGGTGGACACCTCTCCCGGAGCGACCTTGATATGAAATTGTCTTTCGCCAATGCCAACAGCGCTTTTGTCGACCAGGCCTTTCTGATTCTCGTCCGTCATCTTCAACTCTCCTGAAAATTCTGGCGTTCTCGTGCCGCTAGTCTAAATTTTCTCTTCCTGCTGTCCAGTTGCACCTCGAACCCACAGCGACGCAAACAGCGCGAGCGTCATGATCGCCGTGGAGATCCACATCGCTTCTTGATAATCCATGTATCTGCCGGAAGCCACTACCGGAGCGACAAGGGCAATGCCCAGTCCCGCTCCAATTTGAAAACATGCGCCATTCAATCCGGGGAGCGAGCCAGGAGCATCCGCTGGCGAGAGGATGACGCCAAGGCCGTTGATGGTAGTCAGCGCCAGTCCGTTGTAAAACACGCCGAGCAAGCGCGAACGCTGCAAGCACAATCCATTTATGGTCGAGCAACAACGTGGATACGAGCATTGCAGCGATGCTCAGCACCAATCCGCTCCACATCACGCGGCGCCATCCCACGCGCGGAGCAAGCCAGCCAGTGACCGGCGCCGCAAATACTCCGATGGCCGCAGCAGGCGAGAGAAACAGCAGCGCCGATGCGGTGGCCGACATTCCGTAGCCCACGCGATGATCCTGACTAAAAACGACCACCGTAAAATTGATGGCCGCAA
Organism: uncultured Acidobacteriota bacterium; assembly: GCA_963825365.1. Lineage (GTDB taxonomy): Bacteria > Acidobacteriota > Terriglobia > Acidiferrales > UBA7541 > Palsa-360. The sequence goes on from CAWGSV010000021.1 coordinate 197,185, forward strand.
ATACTCCGGTGAGCGTGGCTAGCGTCGTCGCCACAATCGGCCATATCTGGCGGGATTTCAAGTGCGCTGTGCTGATGAGCGGATGCGCGCTGTGCTTCTCGATAAACCAGAACGCCACGAAACATGCAGCGGCCGCAGCGAGCAAGGAAGCAGACGCGGAACTGGACCAGCCGCGCGAGCCTCCGCTAGCCACTCCCACATTCACAAAGATCAGAGCCGCAGACAGCGCCGTTGCGCCGGTCCAATCCATGCTGCCCGCTGAATCGGCCATGGACTCCGGCACGTAGAGCATGGACAAAACAGTTGCGATGATGCCGGTGACGAGTATCACCAAAAAAATTGAGCGAAATCCCCAATGATCGGAAAGCATGCCGCCCAGAAATTGATCGGCCCCGCCAACTCCGCAACTGATGGCGGTCACCAGCCCCAGCGCCGGGCCAAATTGTTTGGGTGTCAAAATATCGCGCAGGATCAGGTATGTAATCTGAAAGATCGATCCGCTTGCGCCCTGCAAGAGACGCCCCGCGCAGAGGATGGCAACATTCGGCGCAAGCATCGCCACAACGGTTCCGATGCTCATGGCGATGAGCGAGTAGATCAGAATTTTTCTTCTTCCGGCATGGTCGCTGTATCGGGTCAGAACGATGCCGGCAATTCCGCCAACCAGAAAGAAGAGAGTCTGTGAGATGCCGACTGTTGAAGGATTCGAGTTTAATTTGCGGGCGATCTCCGGCACGGCGGGAGCCACCATCGAGGCATTCAGCTGGAAGGAGATCACGCCTACTAGAAGTGCGACCATCGTGGCGGATTTCTTTACGGCGTCCGCTGGAATGGGCGCGTTCGGCGAACTTTCCTCAGGCTTGCCCGCGGAGATCTGCATGATCGCGCCGCTCATGATAGCAGAGCCTGCCGGACGCCCCATGCTCAGAAAAAAACCGCACCCTTGAAAATCTCAAGGGTGCGGCACCCGATAGTTCAAATATGTTCAGATATCGTAGATCAACACGCTCTTAATCCAGCGGCTCGATCTTCACAACGGCCGCGCCGTGGTTGCTTCCGGTCCAGATGGTTGCGGGCGTGGTGCTGTCGTCGGCAAACAAGCGGCGTATGTTGGTGTCCCGGGGCATCAAGTATTCGATGTCCTGACCGGTCTTGGGATCGATCTTGGAGAGGCGGTCGGTGGTCATGCCTCCGGTGTAAATGTTCCCGCTCTTGTCCCACGTTACGTAGTAGGGCCCGGACCACGGAACTGACAGGGGCCACTCGGTTATCTTCTTCGTTTCCGGATCGAGCATGCCGATACGGTTGCCCTGATACTCGCCGAAGAATGAGCGGTCCTGCGCGTCGGTGCGGATGCGGCGCGGGCGGGAATTCGGCGTGGGCGTTTTGAACCAGGAAACATCGCCGGATTTGGCGTCGATTTTGCCGATATAGTCCGTCGCAAAATCCGTGAAGTACAAATTGTTGTGCGAATCGGAATCAATGCCGTAGATGGTGCCCCGGCGGCTGTCCGGCAGTTTATTCATCGGCGTGAAGCGTTCGTATGTGCCGGTTTTGATATCCAGCCGGAAAATATCGTAGTGGCCGGCGCTGTCCGTCCAGATTTTCCCGTCCACGTCATAGCGCAGTCCCAGCATGTTGGGCTGTGCCGCGTCGTCGTTGAACTCTTTGTTCAGAGGATAGGTGGTGAGCTTCTCGGTCTTGGGATCGAACTTGGCGAGCGCGCCCTGATACATCATCCCAGCCCAGAAGTTTCCGGATTTGTCTTCTTCGATATCGAGCAAGCCCTCCGGGTAACCAGGTTTCAGCGTGGGCACGGGAAATTCCTTAACCGCACCGGTTTTGGGATCGAGTTTGCCGATGAATTGTTCGCCGAAATCGGTGTACCAGACAGTGCCGTGTTCGTCGACGATCACGTCATGAGGCTCAACGGTCGGGCGCGGCAGGTCGTATTCGGTGATGATTACGTGCGTGGCCTTGCCCGTGGGGCGCGGCAGGGTCTTCAAATCAAAGCCCAGGTGATCGGTGGCACTTAGATTGAAGCTGGCAATAAAATCGGCCTGCTTGCGATATTGTTCAGGGTCGCCGGCGCGATTGGCCTCCATGCGTCGCTGCGGCTTGATGGGCTGGCTCACCTGTGCGTAGTTCATCATGCGCGTGATCACTTGCGTAAATTCGTCTGAGTCATGCGTGGACTGCACGATGCGCTGCAGCGTATGGCAACTGACGCAGTTCAGCATCAAGGCCTTTCTGATCGTCCGAGCCGGGGACGCTCATGAGCCACTCGGCGTTGGTCATCTGCGGAACGAGGCTTTTGGCTTTCACCAGCTTGAGGTCGGCCGTGGCGGGTTTCTGTGCGGCAAGATCGGCAGTCGCGGGAGCCGACAGGCTGTAGCCGATAGCGCGAATCTTCAGCGTGTAGTGGCCGGGCTCGAGGCGGCTCGCCGGGAAGCTGAACTGCCCCTTGTTGTCGCTGATCACGCTCACCGTGACCGTCGATCCGTCCTTCTTGGCGCTGACAACAACGCCTTCCATCGGGCCTTCCTCTTGCGAAGTCACTTGTCCGGAAAGCGCTGCCGGACCCTGGCTCTCCGCCGCATAGGCGCGGTTGGGCGCCGCTGGAAATGCGGCAATCCCCAAGCTAATCGCAGCAATCAATAAGAAGTTTCTCACTCGCATGGTTCCCTCTTTCATTGAGCATTCGCAATCGAGCAAACGGGGCGGAGAATCCGATTCATTCACAGTTCGCGGACGGGACGCGAAAAAGCAACACCCACAATCCCCGAATGTTACTTTACCTTTGTGGCTAATGGGCAATATACACCAAACCGCGCGGGCGGGAAACGGTGTGTCTGCATTTGCATTCCGCCAAAGTTCCGCCGTGCAGCACGTCTTTTCCCTCCACCTGACGTCTCCAGGGACCCACCATAATAAATTTACAAACGCGCAATTCCGCACGGACATTCCAGCATGCGCTACAAGGCGGCACCGGCCGTGCGCTACAATGGATTGTTGCTACACGAGCTATGACCGATTCCTCCCCAACTTCGATTGATGTTGCATCGACAAGCAATCCTGCGCCTATTGCAACCGGGAAAACCGCGCGGCCGGCATGTTTCGCGCGCTGAGGACCCGCAACTTCCAACTTTTTTTCAGCGGTCAGATCATTTCCCTGGTTGGCACCTGGATGCAGACGATTGCCGAGGCATGGCTGATTTACCGCCTGACGGGTTCATCCGTACTTTTCGGCTTACTGGGATTTGTCGGGCAGATTCCCATTTTCCTGCTTTCTCCGCTGGCTGGCCTGGTTGCGGACCGCTGGCCGCGGCGGCGCGTGGTGATCGGAACGCAAACCATCTCGATGTTGCTGGCCTTCACACTGGCGGCGCTGACGCTGAGCGGACAAATTCGCAAGGGCAACGTGTGGGAAATCATCGTCCTGGCCACACTGCTGGGCACGGTAAACGCCTTCGACGTGCCGGCGCGGCAATCTTTTCTGATCGAGATGGTGGGACGCGAAAATTTATTGAACGCCATTGCCCTGAACTCCTCGATGTTCAATGGCGCGCGCGTGGCAGGTCCTGCAATTGCCGCCGCCCTCGTGGCTGTGGTTGGCGAGGGCTGGTGTTTCCTGCTGAACGGCCTGAGTTATCTGGCCGTAATCGCCGGCCTATTCATGATGCGCATTGAGAAAACCGCGCCGGCACATGACGGTACCGCGCCGCTTGAAAAATTGCGCGAGGGTTTCCGCTTCGCTCGGCATACCAGGCCGATCCGCGCCTTGCTCATATTATTGGCCGTGGTGAGCTTCATGGCGCTTCCCTTCAGCGTGCTGATACCGATCTTCGCCGTGAAGATTCTGCACGGCGGGGTCAATGCCTATGGCTGGCTGATGGGCGCGGTGGGATTCGGAGCAATGTTCGGGGCGTTGGCCATCGCCATGCGCCAACAGCTGCGCGGGCTGGGAAACGTAGTGGCATACTCGGCGACCGGACTGGGAATTTCCCTGGCGTTGTTCAGCGCGTCACGCTGGTTCTTTCTTTCGTTCGTGATTTTGATTTTTTGCGGCTTCGCGATGATGATGCAGTTGACTTCCACCAACACGCTCATTCAGGCCATGGTGCCCGAGCAACTGCGTGGACGAGTGATGGCCTTGTATTCGATGATGTTCCTGGGGATGACGCCGCTCGGCTCGCTTCTCGCAGGCACACTGGCAGACCACATCGGCGCCCCGCTAACCGTCGCCATCGGCGGCCTTGTGAGCTGCATCGGCGGCCTGATTTTTGCGCGCAAATGGCCCGCACTGCGCGGCTCCGCGCGCGATCTGCTGACCGCTCAGGGCATGATCGCTCCGCCTTCGCCACCACCAGCCCCCTCCAGTTCACCTTCCTGAAACTATCGCCCACCATGGAGGCGGAAAGACGAATACTTATTTTCGGGCGCAAGGCAAAAAGGGGAGCAGGGCGTTGATCGCTGCTCACACAGCGGGACATCGTCGTGACAATTTCCGAAACTGATTCAGCCTGAAAATCGAAAATCTATGCGCTAGCCGCACGTCCCGCGCGCGCATACTTTACTGCGGCCGCCATGCCGGGCGCGGAATTCTTCAAATCTTCAAGGCTCATCGCGGGGTGCAATTCCACCTTGGCGTTGAATGCCAGAAACCAGGGCTCCGCCAGTGCCGGAATTTGCGATGGATTTTCAAGATTGCAGAAGATAAATCCAGTCCTCGCGCCGTTCTCTTCGGCAAAATAAACCGCTTCCGGCCTCAACTCATTGAGGATGGAGCCGATGGTGGCAGCCAGCGATCCATCGAGAATTGCAGCGTTTCCTTCCGCTCCCGGTATGGTTACCTTCATCAATATTCGCATTGCACACCTCCGTAAGGATCGCGAAAATCTACTGCTCCACCAGATATCTGTCAACGCGATTCATTGGCTTGCCTTGGACCAGATTGTCTATTCAAAAGGTCGTCCACTCCAGTTGTAGGGGCACGGCATTGCCGTGCCCCTACATCGTGTACATGAACCAAAACTGCGGATTCTTCAATGGATGCAGGTCAAAAAATGATTACGCGCCTCGCTCGTGAGAAGGGCGGGCTACGCCCCCTCGATAAAATATTCCGTCCACTCCGCAATCTTCCCGTCTTTTAGCAAGAAGACGGCCACCACGTGGGAAGTGCGCGTTTTTTCCGGCGTAATGAATTGATTCAATTTTTCAATTGCCACGACCGGGCCTTTGGCGAAGCTCTCCAATAGTTCATGGCGGATTTTCTGGCCATTGGCGGTGCCTCGCTTGATGGCTGCCTCGACCGTATCAAGCCCGCGCGTTGCGGTCACATCCGTGGGTCGAAGGCGAAACGCGCAATCGGCTGCAAAAAATGGGCTGAGCCGGGCAATGTCCAGCGGGTCGGAGCCTGCAACAATGTCCCAGGTGGACACCATGTCATGAACAATTTTAAGGTTGTCCTTTTCGGCGTCGGTTGTTTCCGCAGCTTCTGAAGTATTCGGCGCGGCTGACATGGCCAGAGCGCCCAAAAGAACAGTTGGCACAAACATTCGTCGATCCATATTTCCTCACAATCCGTTCTCAAGACTGTTTCTTTACCCCAGCGCAGCGCTTTTCAGACGCCTGAATGCTATTACTCCTGCCAGTTTTGGCCGTCGATCTGTATGTTATAATTCCTCAAGTTCTCAGTCTTGATTCAACTCGGATACAGGTGACCATGCATGAATCGCAAGCAGCAAAGCTGGGATGCTGACCGCGCACAGGCCCGAATCCGCGAGCTTGAGCATTTGCCAGGCGCGCTCCTTCCGATTTTGCATGCTTTGCAAGACGAGTTTGGGTACATCGACAAAGCCGCAATCGTCCCTGTGGCGGAAGCCCTCAACCTTTCCCATGCAGAGGTCCACGGCGTCATCACCTTTTACCACGATTTTCGCCGGACGCCGCCGGGCCGCCACATCCTGCGAATGTGTCGCGCGGAGTCCTGCCAGTCCATGGGTTGCGAAGGGACGATTCGGCACGTCGAAGATCGCCTGGGGGTCAAGCTGGGTGAGACAACGGAAGATGGAAGCTTCACTGTCGAGCCGGTCTATTGTCTTGGCAATTGCGCTCTCTCCCCTGCCATCATGTTGGATGGAAAATTGTACGGGCGAGTGTCTTCGGAAATCGCGGATTTTTTGATCGATGACGCCCAGGGGCGTGCATGAGCTTCAAGATCTACGTTCCCGGTGACGCAGCAGCGCTCTCAGTGGGAGCCGAGGGTGTAGCCAAAGCAATGGCCGAACAGATCGCCTCGCGACATCTGGTTGGCACGGTAGTACGAAATGGCTCGCGAGGCATGTTCTGGCTGGAGCCTCTGGTGGAAGTGGAAACAAGCCGCGGTCGCATTGCCTATGGTCCGGTGTCCGCTGAGTCGGTGCCGGGTTTGTTCGACGCCGGATTTCTGGAAGGCCGCGCCCACCCTCTTTGCCTGGGGCCCACGGAAGAGATTCCCTTTCTCAAGCAACAGGAGCGGCTGACCTTCGCGCGCTGCGGCATCACCGATCCTCTCTCACTTTCCGATTATATAAGCCACGGCGGCTATCAGGGGCTGGAGAAGGCCATGCGTATGGAGCCCGCAGCGATCGTGGACGAAGTGGCGAACTCGGGGCTTCGCGGGCGCGGCGGCGCCGGCTTTCCCACTGGAATCAAGTGGCGAACAGTACTAAATACTAACAATAATATAAAGTATATTGTGTGCAACGCGGACGAAGGCGATAGCGGCACATACGCCGATCGCATGATCATGGAAGGCGATCCCTTCGTCCTGATCGAGGGCATGACCATTGCCGGATTCGCAGTGGGCGCCACGCAGGGCTACGTGTACCTTCGTTCCGAATATCCGCACGCTTTCCGCACGCTGCGGCGCGCCATTGCCATTGCATACGAAAAAGGCTATCTGGGCGAGAATGTTGCCGGCTCGGGAAAGCCATTCGATCTGGAGGTCCGGCTCGGCGCTGGGGCTTATATTTGCGGCGAGGAAACGGCGCTGCTGGAAAGCCTGGAAGGAAAGCGCGGGCAGGTGCGTTACAAGCCACCTTTGCCTGCGATCGAGGGACTGTTTGGCAAGCCAACGGTGATCAATAATGTGATTTCGCTTGCCACTGTGCCGATCATTCTGGATAAAGGCGCGAGCTACTATCGGGATTTGGGTATGGGCAAGTCGCGAGGCACGCTGACCATCCAGTTGGCGGGCAACGTGAAGCGCGGCGGGCTGGTTGAGAAAGCATTTGGGATCACCTTGCGCCAGGCGATCTACGATTTCGGCGGCGGAACGGCTTCGGGCCGCCCATTGCGTGCAGTTCAGGTAGGCGGGCCGCTGGGCGCGTATTTTCCAGAGACTCTGCTCGATACGCCACTCGATTACGAGGCCTTTGCCGCGGTGAAAGGCATGGTTGGGCATGGCGGAATCGTAGTCTTTGACGATACGGTTGACCTGGCCAGGCAAGCGCGCTTCGCCATGGAATTTTGCGCAATTGAAAGTTGCGGCAAATGCACTCCGTGCCGAATCGGGTCGACACGCGGCGTGGAAGTGATTGACAGAATTATTGAAAACCACGACCGCACGCAAAACCTCGAGTTGCTGGACGACTTGTGCGAAGTATTGCGCGACGGTTCATTGTGCGCTTTGGGCGGATTGATTCCCTACCCTGTGCAAAGCGCGCTTCTTCATTTTCCAGAAGATTTCGACAAGCCAAGCCCTTCAGGCGCGACTCTCGCGAACGAAAGGGCTTAGGAGAAACGATTATGGCAATCATTCGGGAAGTGGATTTCGGGACGCCGGCAGCAATCTCTGGCCAGCAAATAACGCTGCAGATTGACGGCAAGTCTGTAACCGTACCAACGGGTACATCCCTCATGCGCGCGGCCGTGATGGCCGGCTCGCAAGTTCCCAAACTGTGCGCCACGGACAGCGTCGAAGCGTTTGGATCCTGCCGCCTTTGCCTGGTGGAAATTGACGGACGCCGCGGGACGCCCGCTTCTTGCACCACTCTGGCCGAAGCTGGAATGAAAGTGCAAACGCAATCTGCAAAACTGGCCAAACTGCGTCGTGGAGTGATGGAGCTTTACATTTCGGACCACCCGCTGGATTGCTTGACGTGTTCCGCCAATGGCAACTGCGAACTGCAGGACATGGCTGGAGTCGTGGGCCTGCGCGAAGTACGCTACGGTTACGATGGCTCGAATCACCTCAGCGCGGAGAAAGACAAATCAAATCCCTACTTCACCTTTGAACCCTCAAAATGCATTCTTTGCTCGCGCTGCGTGCGGGCCTGCGAAGAAGTGCAGGGAACATTCGCGCTGACGATTGATGGCCGTGGCTTTGCTTCAACGGTTTCGGCGGGGGGAGAAAGTTTTATCAACTCGGAGTGCGTTTCCTGCGGCGCGTGCGTGCAGGCTTGCCCCACGGCCACGCTGATGGAAAACACCGTGATCCAGAAGGGGCAAGCGGAGCACAGCGAGGTGACAACCTGCGCGTATTGTGGCGTGGGTTGTTCCTTCAATGCTGAAATGCAGGGCAACGAAGTGGTGCGCATGGTTCCTTCCAAAGATGGAAAGGCCAATCACGGGCACTCGTGCGTGAAGGGGCGCTTCGCCTGGGGCTACGCCACGCACCGGGATCGCATCATGAAACCCATGATCCGCGCGAAAATCACGGATCCCTGGAAGGAAGTAACCTGGGAAGAAGCCATCGCCCATACCGCCAGCGAATTTAAACGAATTCAAGCGAAATTTGGCCGGGACTCGATCGGCGGAATCACTTCATCGCGCTGCACCAATGAAGAAACATTCCTTGTGCAAAAGATGGTGCGCGCCGCGTTCGGCAACAATAACGTGGACACCTGCGCCCGTGTTTGCCACTCGCCCACAGGTTACGGACTGAAGACCACCTTCGGCACTTCTGCCGGAACGCAGGATTTCGATTCGGTGGACGCATCGGACGTGATCGTCGTGATTGGCGCGAATCCCACCGACGCGCACCCGGTTTTTGCTTCGCACATGAAACGCCGGCTTCGCGAAGGCGCCAAACTGATCGTGATCGATCCAAGAAAAACAGATATCGTGAAAACTCCGCACATTCAGGCGGAGCTTCATTTGCCACTGCTGCCGGGCACGAACGTCGCCGTGATCAATGCCATCGCGCATGTGGTTGTCACCGAAGGGCTGGTGGATGAGGCATTTGTTGCCGAGCGCTGCGAGAAGGAAGCTTTCGAGCAGTGGCGAAAATTTATTGCCGAAGATCGCAACTCACCAGAGGCTCTCGAAAATATGACAGGCGTGCCCGCCGGCGACATTCGCGCCGCTGCGCGTCTCTATGCCACCGGCGGCAATGCGGCCATTTATTACGGTCTTGGCGTCACCGAACACAGCCAGGGCTCGACGATGGTGATGGGCATGGCCAATCTGGCCATGGCCACCGGCAATATTGGCAAACGCGGGGTGGGCATCAATCCCTTGCGCGGGCAAAATAATGTGCAAGGTTCCTGTGACATGGGCTCATTCCCACATGAATTTTCAGGCTATCGGCATGTCTCTGACAATGTGACGCGCGCGCTATTTGAGGGCGCCTGGGGAGTCGCACTGCAGAGCGAACCCGGACTGCGCATTTCAAACATGCTGGATGCAGCCGTGGAAGGAACGTTCAAGGCTCTCTACATTCAGGGCGAGGACATCGCGCAATCCGATCCCAACACGCAACACGTCTCGGCGGGACTAGCCGGAATGGAATGCGTGGTAGTTCAGGATCTGTTTCTCAATGAGACTGCCAGCTATGCTCACGTTTTTCTGCCCGGCTCCTCGTTCCTCGAAAAAGATGGAACCTTTACCAACGCCGAGCGGCGCATCAGCCGCGTGCGCAAGGTGATGCCGCCAAAGGCCGGATACGCGGATTGGGAAATTACCGTGAAGCTATCCGAAGCGCTGGGCTATCCCATGCACTACTCGCATCCTTCGGAAATCATGGATGAGGTTGCCCGGCTTACGCCGACTTTTTCAGGCGTGTCTTACGAAAAGCTGGATCGCCTGGGGAGCATTCAGTGGCCCTGCAACGAAAAAGCTCCGGAAGGAACTCCCGTGATGCACATCGGCGGCTTCGTCCGCGGCAAGGGCAAATTCATGCTTACCGAATTTATCCCCACGCAAGAACGCTCGACGGATCGTTATCCACTGATTCTGACTACCGGGCGCATCCTATCGCAATACAACGTGGGAGCGCAGACTCGGCGAACCGCGAATAACGTGTGGCACGAAGAGGATGTGCTGGAAATTCACCCCTTTGACGCGGAAAACCGAGGCATACGGGATGGTGACCTGGTTTCTCTGGCCAGCCGCGCGGGCGAAATCACGCTGCACGCCAGAATATCCGAGCGCATGCAGCCCAGCGTGGTCTACACCACATTCCATCATGCTATAACCGGCGCCAACGTAGTCACCACGGAGTATTCCGACTGGGCTACCAATTGCCCTGAATATAAAGTGACGGCCGTGCAGGTGCATCTGGCCAAACACATGTCCGAATGGCAAAAACATTATCGCGAGACGAGGCGTGCCACGACGCGAATCCTGAATGAACCCAGCGCGGCCAAGTAACGATGGAATCTGAACAGATGGTGCACATGGCGAATCAAATCGCCCTGTTTTTCGCCAGTTATCCCAAAGAGGAAGCCGTGGCTTCCATCACTAATCATTTGAAAATGTTTTGGGAACCTCGCATGAGGCGGCAGATCATCGAGTATGTGGCAGCTGGCGGCGCAGGGGCTGAACGACCTGGTGCGAGATTCCGTAAAGCAGCTGAAATAAGCGATGCACAGGCGTGGCCATTAATCCCCCACGTATAGTGAGCTCCTATCCAATGTCGCAAAAAAATCGCAACATCGCGCTCACCCAGGTGACCCAGTGGGAAGACGGCAAGGCCGCACGCGTGGAGGACTACCTGGCTGCCGAAGAGCCTCTGGAGATGCGTGCGGGAAAACGCTCGCTGGGCGTTACTCTTCGCACACCGGGAAACGATGAGGAACTGGTGGCCGGTTTTCTTTTTACGGAGCGAATCATCGCGCGGCGAGAGCAGTTGTCAGCCGTGCGATTGCCTGGTGACAAAGATCGAGAGCGCAACGTCGCGCATGTCACCCTCGGCCCCAAAGTGCGCCTCCCTACGGGCAGCGCGGCCCGTAGATTTTCCGCCGGCTCAGCCTGCGGCGTATGCGGAATAGCCAGCATCGCGCAACTTCGCCAACGAGGGCTGCGCCGCCCCGAAAGCGCAACGCGCTTCGATCCCGAAGTACTTTGCCAACTGCCAGAAAAACTGCGCGCGGCGCAGCCAGTCTTTGGCCGGACAGGCGGCTTGCACGCTGCGGCGCTTTTCACCGCGGATGGAGAATTGTTGGTCTTGCGCGAGGATATTGGCAGACACAACGCCGTGGACAAAGTGATCGGGTGGGCGTTCCTTAATGAACGCCTGCCGCTCAGCGGCCATGTCTTGCTTGCCAGCGGTCGCGGCGGATTCGAGATCGTGCAGAAGTCGATCACCGCCGGCATTCCACTTCTGGCTTCGGTATCAGCCCCTTCAAGCCTGGCCGTACAACTCGCGCGTGAACTGGGACAGACGCTGGTAGGCTTTCTGCGCGGGCGGCGCTTCGTTATTTACTCTGGTGAAGAGCGGCTCGCCATTTCCCCTTCGGTCTCGATCACCCCATAAGCATGTGAAACAAATCGGAATTGGTTTCTGTAGCGCCCGCCTTCCGGCGGGCACGTGCTTGATGCCAAATTGCCATACTGAAGGCGGGCGCTACATAAGGCTCGCAAAACGTGGTTCTCAGACACACATGTAGGCTCCGCACCAATTTACAATCTCCATGCGCAATGCAGTTCCACACTTGAATTGGGCGTCCAGAAGAGTATGATGCAGCGACAATCAACCGGCAGCAACTTGGACTTGTAACGCAATCGAGATTGAAAAGGAGCGCCTGATGAAGCGCTACGCCATTTGTTCATTGCTTCTCCTGGCAGGATTGTTCGCGCCGCGGTTATCCGCTCAGCAAAGAGCGCCGCAGCGGGCCAAGGCTTTCTCCTCCGCGCCGGATATTCCTTACGACTCCGCGCCAAATTTCCTGAAGCTACCAACCGGTATGTACCTCGGCGAAGGAATTGGCGTGGCGCGCAATTCCAAGGGCAACATCTTTGTGTACACGCGCGGTGGAGATACTTCTCACCTGTTCGAGTTCGATGCAAAGGGAATGTTTGTCCGTGAAATTGGCAAAGGCCTATACGGATTTCAGATGGCACATGCAGTGCGCATCGACCCACAGGACAATATCTGGGTGGTTGACGAAGGCACCGACATGGTCATCAAATTTACTCCCGATGGCCGCGTAGCCATGACCATGGGGAGGCGGCCCGAATTCGGCGGAGGCTTAAAAGCGACTCCGCCGCCAAACGCTCCACCGCCAAACGCCACGCCATATCGCTTTGGCAGGCCGACGGACGTTGCCTGGGACGCCGCCGGAAATATTTTCATTTCCGATGGCTACACCAATTCCAGAGTCGTGAAATATGACAAGAACGGCCGCTTCATCAAAGACGTGGGAACCAAAGGATCCGGGCCGCTGCAATTCAGCACTCCCCACTCCATCCAGACCGACGCGAACGGCAACGTGTATGTGGCCGACCGCGGCAACAATCGCATTCAAGTCTTGACCAATGATTTGCAGCCCAAGGCCGTGTACGAGCACGTGGGCACTCCTTGGGCATTGTGCATCACTCCCGGGGCACATCAATATCTCTACAGCTCCAATTCCAACCCGGACAATAACAATTCAATAGCGGCTGCCGTCAGCGGCGAAATTTACAAGATGGAATTGGACGGGACAGTGCTCGGCAAGTTCGGCAAGGCGGGCAAGCAGATAAAGGAATTTACCACTGTGCACGCCATGGATTGCCGGAACGAAAACGAAGTTCTGACTTCGGAAATCACGGGATGGCGCGTGCAGAAACTGACTTTGCACCCGCAAACGCAAATGTCGTCCAAGTAAGCGGGTAAGGCCGAGCCATGACGATGCCATCGACGAAATGCCGGGAGGTTCTTATGAAGTGCGCGCTCCGTTTTCTAGCCGTAATTGTGCTGTGCATGGGGGCCACGCGGACCTTTGCCCAATCGGTCCCTGAAATTCCCTACGACTCGGCGCCCAATTTCCTGAAGATGCCGGCCGACATTTATCTGGGAGAGACTCTGGGTGTGTCCACGAATTCCAAGGGACACATTTTTGTCTACACCCGCACCGGTTCGGACAACGTGACCACGGGCACCAACCGCGTTTTTGTGCGCTCCGCCTCGCGCCTTTTTGAATTCGATCAAACCGGAAAGTATGTGCGCGAAATCGGGCAGGGGCTCTACGGATTTGTGCAGGCGCACGCCGTGCGTGTCGATCCGCAGGACAACATTTGGGTGGTGGACGAAGGCTCCAACATGGTTATCAAATTCGATCCCGAGGGCCGCGTGGTGATGACCCTGGGCAGAAAGCCGGAAGCAATCGACAATCCCGTGCGTCCCGCGGCTCCCGCAAACGCCAATGGCGGCACAGGTTATCCCGGAGATAATTTCAACGGTCCCTCGGATGTGGCCTGGGACGCAGCCGGAGATATTTTCGTAGCCGATGGCTCCGCTCCCTCCAGGGTCGCCAAGTTTGACAAGAACGGCGTGTTCATCAAGTCCTGGGGCGGCAGAGGCGATGCGCCGGGACAATTCAGCACCCCGCACTCCATCGTGATCGATTCCAAAGACAATATTTACATCGCCGATCGCGGCAATAAACGCATTCAGGTGTTCGATACGGACGGCAATCTCAAGACTCAGTACGGCAATATCGGTTCGCCGTGGGCCCTGTGCATCACCTCCGGGCCGCATCCATACCTCTACTCTTCCGATTCCAACAGCGGTGATTTCGACAACGCCACCATCTACAAAATGGAACTCGACGGCACCATCCTCGGCAAATTCGGCGCCGGCGGCAAACAACTGAAAGAATTTGGCACCGTGCACGAAATCGACTGCCGCAAAGATAACGAAGTGTACGTCGCCGAAATCTTAAATTGGCGCGTGCAAAAACTAATCCTGCATCCCAACAAGACCGAAAGCAGCCGGGCCTCCGCCTCAAAATAAGGCCACATACGCGAGAGCCAGCGATTGCAGAAGAGCCGCGCGTGCTCGTGACGCCGAACCGGCATTATTTCCGGGAATTCATTTCAGTTCAGGATGTTAATCACGCATCTTGCTTGCAGCTCTGTGGTGTGAGCTGGCAATCGGGATCACGTAGTTTTATGGCGATCTCGGGAAACCTACGGTTTGCCCTCAAGCGTACTTTTGATGCCCGTAAGCGCGTCTCGAAGGTTTGAAACGGATCGACCCACGGCGGCTTTACGAACGATCGAACCCTTCACCCCGGTCAAGCCTGCCTGCTCGGAACCCATGGCCATGATCAAATAAAAACCTGGTTGGTTCGGGTCGTGCGTTGCGCGCACACAGAAACTGAGGTCCAGAGCGGTTTCGAAGTAGTGGCTCGAATAGAGCTGCTTTTCGGCGATGGCATACACCACCTGGTCAGTGGGGCCGCCTCGCAGGGTCACCATCTGCACAACTCGCAGGGTCGGCTTTAAGCCGAACTTCACTCTTGACCAATAGAAAGTGTCTTCGACGTTGGCAGGTTTTGCCTTGGGATAAGAGACTAAGTACTGGTAAAAATCCGGCAGGCGCGCCGGCAACGCCTTCGAATAGCTGAGCATGTACGCGAATTGCTGAGACACGTCGGTGGCATCACGCTTATCGTTATAGGTCCCTAGAGCTTGATTGCCCTCTTGCTGGTAGGCTTGGAGCCGCTGCAAAGCTTCCTTCTGCAAGAGTTGATTGGCTTCTTCGTTCACGCCGGCGGCAGACCAATCGATGGACTTATTGAAGTCTTCCATAGTGCCGGCCGGCAGTTGAATCAGGCAGTCTCCGGGCTTGCAGTTTTTCAATGCCCCGATGTCATCTTTTTCGAAAGAAAAACCCTTCCAGTCGGAAAGTTTCGGAGGATCGCTGAGCACACCGAGAGCCAGATAGCTGGGAAGCTTGCGCATGCGGTCGAAATCGTGCGCAAACTGGAGATACTTCTCGGGAGCCGCATGTATGTAAATCGCGCCGAATAGAAACACCTCAGCCGGCACCCGCGAGGGTAAATTCTTCGCCACAGGCTGTCCGCTTTGGATGCTGGCGATTTGATCCTGACTCAGTCCAATGTCGTCGCGAAAGAATGTTTGCAGATCAGCATTCGATTGAGAATAGGCGGGCAATGCGCACATCAGAATCGAAACCAGTGTTGCAGCGGCGAGTAAAGGACAACGGATTTTGGCAACTCTATCCTGTTTTTCGAATTTTTCGAGTTTGTCGTTTCTATCGGGGAATCTATTCGCAAAGTCACACACGGCCTCTCCTTTTAGCCGAGCGGCAGCGCCCTGCACCGCCACGTCGGAAATCGTAGCGCGAACTTCATGCGTGGCCGCCGAAATGACTACGTCTCCACTTCGGGAATGCGCTGGAATCTCTCAAAGATCCGTGCGCTAACCGCTCCAAAGATGAAGCCGCCAACGTGCGCGGCATAGGCAACCCCGCCCGACTGTACGTTGGCCACGGACCCGATCTGACTGAAAAGCTGAATGAGAAACCAGAATCCGATTAATAGGGCCGCCGGAATAAGTGTAACGCGAAAGAAAATACCGAAGATAACCAGCGCGCGAATCTGGTCGCGAGGGTAGGTAATCAGAAATGCGCCCATCACGCCCGCAATCGCACCGCTGGCCCCCAAATTCGGAACGGTTGAAGTAGACAGCATCGCAATCTGTGCCAGGGAAGCCGCGAGCCCGCTGAGCAGGTAAAACACCAAGTACGGCGTTCGGCCCATTGCATCTTCGACCTCCGGGCCAAAGGCCCAAAGAAATATCATGTTGCCGCCAATGTGCAGCCATCCCGCGTGCATGAACATTCCCGTCAGGATCGTGATCCAGTGATGGCCTGCAACAATATCGGCCGGGATCACCGACCACTTTTGCACAAATGCATCTCCACCCATCAGCTCCAACAGGAACACAAAGGCGTTCACCGCGATGATTACAACTGTAACCAAAGGAGCGCGCCGGGGCCGCCGAGAAGCATCGCCAAAAGGAATCAGTCCTCCCACGCTAAGTTCCTCCGTTTTCCGCACCACTCGCCAGTCTTAGCGAAACATACTCATTGACCGGCTCGCCGTCCCTGAGTCGTGGAGGAATTCTCTCAGGCCGATCGCTTCAAAGCAATCACCGGCTGGCGACACCCGTAGTAACCAGAACGACTGGTCTGAGCCATTACAGAAGATTCAACCAATAGGACAATTTGGACCAACGAAAAACGGCAGATTTCGGCGCAGACCGCCTATCCCCGCTAAGCATTTTCGTTGTACGATGTTCCAAACATTGCGGGCCTGTAGCTCAGTGGTTAGAGCAGCGGACTCATAATCCGTCGGTCCCAGGTTCAAATCCTGGCGGGCCCACCAACTATCTCTAGAAAAATCACGGAGTCGCATTCCGCTTCGAGCGGATTGCGAATAGTAATTTGTGTTCAAATAGAGCAAATTGTACGGGATTTGTGCGGGTTGGGTAACTTGGTTCATTTTGTGCCATTTCCGGTCATGGTAGTCACGCGCTGGGATTTCGTTTGCTGCTCCACGGCCTGCTCGACTTTTTGCAAGGCTTTGCGGATGTCATTCTCGGGCACGATGCGGTAGCGCTTGTATACGCTAGTGGTCTTAAGACCTGAGATCATCATGCCCACAATTTAACTGACGCCGTTCTTGTCGAAATTCCGTACTGCCGAGCGTCGGAGGTCGTGCATCAGGAGGTTCGGCATCCTGGCTCTTGAGCAGGCTTTCCTCCAGCTCTTTCTAATGTCCCCGATGGGCTGGCCATCATCACAATGAAACACATACGTGGCGAGTGTCGTGCTGCCATTTTGGTTCTTGATTGACCATGCTTGCCAGCACTGTTCAATAATGCGGTCAAGTTCCCCGACTAGTGGGAGGATTCGGGGGTCTCCATTTTTTGAGGGGACTAAAAAGACAGTCTTGCTTTCAATGCCTGGCCTATTTCGCCGCGATCTCTGATGGCGTCTCCGATGTACCGTGGATCGTATCGACCCCTTGAGGGATGGCGTTGAAAGCATTCGTCAGACCGAGCGTTATTGAAGCTCCCAGTGGCAGAGGACTGAAACTGTGGCGTTGTCACGGAACGAGCTAATTTAGTGAAGGCGCCTTGCGTCGGCTAGCGCCGCTGGCTAAGTGTCAATAACATCTGCTGTCTCAATGGGTCGACGCAATATCATCTAACTAGTTGATCTAACAATAACTTCCCTCAAGAATTGATCTGTAAGACTTTACTCAATAAGAATCTAAACATGGCACCGTTTCGGTTAAATCAACATGCACGAACTCAATTGTCAAAAACATAGGCACATTAAATAGAGCCCCGTCTGATATGTAATAAGTTGACCTTTAGTCACATATGCATTTTCTATCTACTAGTGTGAGAAGAGTTTAGAGTTAGATTAGGACAGTTGGCTCTCGTCCTCAATCTCTCACCGTGAGCTGGCCTAGCTTCATAAAAAATGAGTGCTCAGATGGAAACATCCAAAACTGTGTCCCCAAGAGCGCCACGCGGTGGGAAAACGTGGTTGAAATTGACCTTTTACTCAGAAATGTCGACCCGTGGCAAACTGGCACCATTGATAGTGATCTGGCTGGTTCTGCTACCGTTCATACTCAACGGTGGTTGGGCGCGCGCCTCACAAAAAGACCAGGACGCCGGTGGAAATCTCAAAGGCTTGAGCCTGGAGCAACTTGGCAACGTTGAAGTGACGACAGCTTCCAAGGAACCTGAAGAGGTTTGGCGCACTCCGGCGGCCATTTACGTCATCACGCAAGAGGACATTCGCCGTTCCGGTGCCACAAGCATCCCGGAGATTCTGCGACTGGCGCCGGGCGTGGAAGTGGCCAGAATCGATTCCGACCATTGGGCTGTGGGTATCCGCGGGTTTGGGAGCCAGTTCTCAAAATCCGTGCTTGTGCTCATTGACGGTAGGAGTGTCTATACCCCTCTCGATTCCGGCGTAAATTGGCAGGTTCAGGATACTCTGCTTGAGGACATCGAACGGATCGAGGTCATACGTGGACCGGGTGGAACAATCTGGGGAGCTAACGCCGTCAATGGAGTCATCAACATCATCACCAAGAGCACGAAAGATACTCGCGGAGCCCTTGCCACTATTGGCGGCGGCAATGTGGACCAAGGCACTGGCGGCGCCCGTTATGGGGGTACAAACGGCAAGGGCCTCGACTATAGGGTCTATGCCAAGGGCTTCCTAAGAGGTCCGGAGTCACATCCCGATGGCTCGAATTTTGATTACTGGAAAACGGGCCAGGCTGGTTTTCGGACGGACTGGGATGTCACCACACGCGATTCGCTCACCTTGCAGGGTGACATGTATACGGGACTTGACGGGAAAGAGTGGCCGTCTCAACCTATTCGCCGCCCGCCGCAATGATCGTCGATACACCTGACCAAGTCTCCGGTGGCAATCTGATGGGACGCTGGCGGCGCACGTTCAGTGAGGATTCTGACCTTCAGATTCAGGCTTACTATGACCGGACATCGGAGTTCGGCGCCCAGCTCGACGAAATTCGTAACACCTTCGACATCGACTTACTTCATCATTTGACCCTGAAGGGGCATCAGGATTTTCTTTGGGGTATAGGCGCGCGATGGAGCCCCGATACCATTCACCAGAAATTCCCCACGCTTGACTTTTTACCACATCAGGAGACAGACAGTATTTATAGCTGGTTCCTTCAAGACCAAATTCCTATCGTTTCGAATCATCTATGGCTAACAGTGGGTTCGAAGTTCGAGCACAATAATTACTCCGGTTTCGAGGTCCAGCCGAATGTTCGGCTGCTCTGGACGCCGACGGAACACCAAACTTTCTGGGCGGCGGTAACGCGGGCGGTACGCACGCCTTCGCGTTTCGATCAAGACCTCCAGCTCGTATTTCTTCTCCCGCGGGGCTCAACGTTTCGTTCGCCGACTTATGTGCGCGTTGTTGGAAGCAAAAACTTTGTCTCCGAACAAATGATCAGTTCCGAACTCGGCTACCGGACGCTGGTAGCCAGCAAGTTCTACGTGGACTTCGCGGCATACCACAACGATTACAAAGATCTGTATGGCTATGGCCCCGGAGACGTTATTTGTTGAGCCCCTTCCTGCCCCGACACGTTTGATTTTGCAGTTGCCGGTGGCCAATGTGATAAGCGGCACGACGGACGGAGATAGAAATCGCACCGGACTGGAAGCCATTTGATTGGTGGGAACTTAAGGGCTCCTATTCGTATTTGCATCTGGCTGTGCACATCAAGCAAGGCCTTACGGACCCGTTAGGTGTGGTTTCCTTCGACAACGGCTCGAGCCCTCACCATCAGGTCCAAATGCAATCTCTGTTCAATCTTGCCGAAGAAACTGGAGCTGGACGTATCGTTTCGATATATTCCTCGATTGCCTGCCCAGACTGTTGACGCCTACCAGAGTGCCGATATTCGTTTTGGCTGGCACGCCTACAAAGAATTGGGATTGTCCGTCACGGGACAAAATCTGCTGCAACCGCGTCACGCGGAATTCGGGGGGGACGCCAACACGATTGTCGGAATGAAAGAAGCGTTTACGCAAAGATAACGTGGAGAAGATAACTGTTATCGGCCTCCAGCTCGTGCAGAGATAACGATGGACTAAACCGGAGCGTTGCTCACGCCGCGTTTCCAGCCGCGACCGCTGCGCCCGGCAGTGCCTTGCTGTCTTCATTGAGATATTGGCTCTCCTCCACATTCCCGTACTGCAAGCTCAGCAACTAAGGTGTCCGAATATCAGGTGAAAGCTACCATCTTCTACAATTTCGGGCGATCTGTACAATGGCCCGCGAGTGCCGTGGCATCGACGGGCGATTCATTTCCATCTGGTGTGATTGGCGAAGATCCGTTCGGCCCCACTCTCGACACGACTTCTGGTGAAAGCATCGATGGCAAGGCAGTAGTGGCGAAGCGAATCGCGAAGCCACAAGACGCCCTGAATTGCCGTGTCCTCTTCGTAAGCAAGTCCGAGGATAGCCGGTTAAAGGATGTCCTCGCAGCAATTGATAAAGCGGCCGTCCTGACCGTCAGTGACATACCACAGTTCTCACAACGCGGCGGGATCATCCATTCGTCATGGCGGAGAACAAAATCCGTTTCGAGGTGAACCTGACAAGCGCGCAGGACGCGGGTCTGATATTGAGCTCCGATCTTCTGAAAGTAGCGGCGGCTGTGAGAAAAACATCACAACCTGGAGACTGACTGAACGATGTTTAAAGAATATTCGATTCCAAAAAGCTGACGTGGATGAACATGCTGGTAAGCGGCTCGGCGTTGGTCCTCGGCATGCTCAGCATTTATTGCCTACGATGTGTTCACGTTCGGCAGGGTACGGTCTACAACCTCTCCATTCAGGCGCAAATCGCTCGATCCAGCGCGGTCTCCGCACTGCTGTTTGACGATACGATCTCGGCAGAGAAAACTTTGTCTGCACTACGAGCATCGCCGAATATCATTTCTGCGGGCATCCTGACGCTCGATGGCCGTTTCCTTCGCTCCTATTCGCGCGATCAAGCCAGCCGAGTGCCGGGATTG
>CAWGSV010000022.1:0-249614 GCA_963825365.1 uncultured Acidobacteriota bacterium
CGGGATCGAAGAGAAATTTCGCGGCCCAGGAGGCCACGTGAATTACGCGGTCCTGGTAAATCACCGAATCGCTGTCAGGGGCCAGCGCGCGCCGCAAACTCACATCGGGGTCCAGCACGCGGTTCTGGTCAAAGTACACGATGCGCAGCGAATCGGCTTTGCGAATTTCTCCGCGAGTCGGGGCAATTTCCCCGCGCAGCAACCGAAGCAACGTGGTTTTGCCGCTTCCGTTGGGCCCCACCAGGCCCACGCGCATCCCGGACATGATTGCAAAATGAATGCCTTGAAATAAGGTGCGGTCCGCAATGCTGTACGTCAGGTCGTCGACCGCGATCAAGCGCTTGGTTTGCCGGTCGGAGGAGGAAAAATCAATGCGCGCCGAAACGCTGCGCGTTCGGGCGTTCAAATCGGCAAGTTCGCCGATCATTTCGTTGGCGGTGCCGATGCGCGCCTTGGATTTAGTGGTTCGCGCTTTGGGACCGCGACGCAGCCACTCGATTTCCGTGTGGACGCGGTTTTCCAAGGACTCCTGCCGCTTGCGCTGCGCGTGCAGATACTCTTCCTTGGCCTCCAGAAAAGTGCTGTAGTTTCCCTTCACGCGCAGATAGCCGTTCTCGTACATGCGCGAAAGTTCCACTACCTCGGTAGCCACATTTTCCAGAAAATAGCGGTCGTGGCTGACCACTACGCAGGCAAACGGCGCGTTCTGCAACAGCGTCTCAAGCCAATTAATACCGGCAAGGTCCAGGTGGTTGGTGGGCTCGTCCAGCAGCAGGATATCGGGAGATTGCACCAGGGCCTCGGCAATCGCCAAGCGTTTGCGCCACCCGCCCGAGAGCGTCGCGGTGGGTATTTCCAGGTCGGAAAATCCCGCGCGGCCCAGGATTTCGGCTTTTCGGGCAGCCCGCTCGGCAGCCGGCACCTTCCCACGCTCCAAGGCATCATCGATCACCGAACGTACCGTGGCACCCGGCGCGAAATCCGAAATCTGGGTCACACAACTCAGGCGGGTGCGCTTGCGAATGGCCACTTCCCCGGTATCGGGATGCACCCGGCCATGAAGAATCTCCAGCAGGGTCGATTTACCGGACCCGTTCGGACCGATCAGCCCGATCCGCTCGCCTTCGGAAACACTGAACGCTATGTCCTGGAAAAGAGGATCGACACCGTATCTCTTGGAAAGCCCTTGAGCCGTAAGAATGGGAGGCAAATGACTAAGTTTTCTCCCACAAGCAGTGTAGCGTGAAGACAAGGCAGGCGCAAAATAAGTGGCGCGGGCTTTACGTAGCGCGGGCTTCAGCCTGCGGATTTTGGTCCTCGCAAGCACTAACCCCCGCAGGCTGAAGCCCGCGCTACTAAAACCAATCGCTGCGATAGGCTACCCACCAGCTCAGCCACAAAAGAGGAATGGTTGCGCCAACAGCCCACCATAACGGCAAGGCCAGATCGGTCACAAGGCCGAGCCCGCTGAATACCATCCAAAAGACTTTCCGCTGCATTTCTATATTATAAACCGGATGATGACTTCAGACGCTTGCGCAGGGTAAGCAACACTAAGATAAGCCTTGTGGAACAACGAGAAATGGGCCCTCATGCCTTTGCACAAGGGGCCCCATATTTCTCTGCTTTCAGCGAAATCTACTTCTTAGGCGGTGTTTGCGTTTTGTCGACCACGTTTTCCTGAAATTGCTTCATTTCGGAATAGGCGCACAGCGTTTCGCCCATGGGTTCGGTGGTGAAGTCATACATCTTGGTCGCGGAGAAGGTTTTCGTGTAGGCCTTGGGATCTTCGATCATGACGGTTAGTTCCAATTTGTCATGTTCCGGCCGGCGGATACGTTCGACAACGTGCAGCGCGTCGCTGTGTGGATGCCCCGTCTGATCCAGCCAGGTTTTGTCGTTGAAGCCGATCGTGTCGATCACCAGCGTGTCGCCCTCATATTTGCCGATGGAGTCGCCCATCCACGTGCTGTCTGGATCCTTGGGATGTTCTCGGTCAAGATCGACTTCGCGCCAGACCTTGGTGTACTCGTAGAGGATGTAGACGGCTTTGGGCGTCTGAATGAAGCTGATCTCCCAAGGATACATATAAATGCGCGGGACACCCGGCGGGTCGCAAAATCTCTGCACCGGGTCGTTGGTGTTGTCGAACGTTTGCAGGGCTCCGAACGGCGGTCGCACGCCTTTAAATTTGGCGGCGGCCCACGGCGTCATGGGCGCCTGTTCGGGGTGAGCGGCGAAGGGATCGGAAGAATCCCAACTGTTCAACCGCAAACCTTCCGGGCCTCTGAAATTGGGATTCCATGTGCCGGACAGGTCCGGTATGCCGCCGGACATCACTCCAGTTTTTTTATTCGTTGCGGCAGCGGGGTTTGCGGAGGACTGGGCTGCCAAATCGCGTGAAAAGGTCAACGTTGCCACAAATAGAATCATCAGGAGCGCTGCATGAGTTCGCATTTTGAATTTCTCCTTCGCGGCGGGCATCTGTTATTTATGTCGCGAGATTCCTAGGTGGCGCATGCGCCGCCAGGCCGTTCATCTGCTAGCCGCGCGAACAAGTCGCGATTAATCGGTTCGGCTGGGCAGCGCCTGTCCATTGACTGCAACTTTGAGAATAAAAGTGATGGTGCTGGAAATTCCGATGGGCGCGCCGTTTCGCGAGGGATGCGTGTCGATGACGATGTCATCCCCGGTTTTCATCGAATTCTTGCTCCATCCCGCGCGCACCATGTGAACGGGCGCGGCAAATTCGATGGTCCAGTGCTGCATCTCGCCGCCTTCGTTTTTGGCGTCGACGTAGACGACCACGTGCGGATTGCTCCAATCCAATTTTGGTTACGGTTCCATGAACAAACGACTTGCTCCGTCAGGTCACATATCCGGTAGCGATCGTTGGCGGTGCGCCATGACACGGGTCAGAGACAGAGCGAGGCTCCTGGATCCGCGGCCAGCATCCTGCCAGGAATTCCTCTTCAACGTATTGCTCCTCCCACAAAATACAAACTAATTGAGTTAGCCGTCTATCTTATTGGAATTTAAATGATGGTGCAATCATAGCAGGATCCGGCAGGAATTGAAATTGTCCGTCATCGGCCGTGGTGATCTTTAGATATGCCCTGGCCATCTGCAGACCAGGCTTGCACGGCCTTGAGAGCAGCAGGACCAGTGGTGGGTATCCGTTTTGGAAGGGCATGATAGTCCCACAGGGAGAGCTGATGCTCATCCTGACATCTATAGGAATTGCTGTGATGATATTGATGACGGGAGAAGTACCTGTAGATCTGCGAAATTACATTTTTGATGCAGGGTTACAGTGTGCGAAGCAGGATGTGAATTAGTTTGGAGCAGCAAATTTTTGCTTTAATTTAATTACCCAATTCCTCGTTAGTGCCCGATGAAACGAAAGGAAAATTTCCTAGGTGAAAACAGTATTTCTAAGCCATGACCAGCCCCACTGGCCAGGCTACTGCGGAGTTCTGCGGATGGCGAAGTAGATTGGTAGATCATGATAACATTGATGCGGCGGGTATTGCCCAACTGGCTTGCGGGTTGCAAGGTCAATTTAGCCAGATGAACATGAAGCTCATAGACGGAGAGCTATAATTGCAAAAGATTTTGCATTGCACAGAAGCTGTTTTGGGTTTGCCGTAGACCCGTCCATTTCAATTCTTCGTTGGAGAGGACGGGAATCTGAACCATCATCTCGGTATTTATATTACTATAACTTGGTTCTTTGGGCGTCCGGCTTCCCGTTTTTATGACTGCTACTCCCTCCGACGTGCCCAGGACCCTTGTGGATTGTAGGTCTTATGCTAATCTGTTCGCGAGCTGTTTGGCATTTCAGTGAATCCGCACATGCATCCCTTTGCTAAATCATCGAGCCAGGCCAAATCTCTGCTGCGATGGCACTGATCTGAGAGCTGAGTCGACTGGAAAAATCACCGGGTACTGTCCGTCAACCCTCAACGGTGCGATGGTGTCAAAGCTTCAATCCTCCCGCGGGAGATGTCGACGACGATTTCACCGTTGCCATACGGCAGGCTCAGGTAGGAAACATATTTCGGTTTTTTTCGTACGTCGCTGCGACGATTGATTGTCTGCATTGGAAGGAGGCTCCAGAATTTGAGTTTGTAACTCGCGCTGCGGGTAGGGATCGACTACGCACAATTCTGCACTTCCGTTGAGAATTGCACATATTGCAAGCATCGACCGTTGCTTGTAGGACGTTAGATGAAATTGCCTTAGATTTTTCTTATCGTTTCAGTAAGGCACAGTCATGAAGTTTAGGACCGGACAATCGTGCCGGGTCGCATATGTCAGCCTGCGGCGCGCATGTCGCTGGATGTGCCGCCGGCGGCCGGAACGTAGCATTTCAGCGTGTAGTCCATCACCATGCGGTCGGCATTGAAGCGCCAGCCGAGCGTGCGGATGGTTCGCTTCATGCGCTTGATCCAGCCGCGCGGCAAGCCGTCGTGATCGCGCTGGTAGTAGAGCGGAATCACTTCTTCGCGCAAGGACGCGGTAGAGGTCCTCGCCGTCGCGCGCATCGTGCACGTCCATGTTGGAATGCGTCCGGCCAGTGCCGATCGCGAAGCCGTTCAGGCCGTCGTAGGCTTCGGCCCACCAGCCGTCGAGCACGGAAAGATTCAGGCCGCCGTTCAGCACGACTTTTTGGCCGCTGGTGCCCGAAGCTTCCAGCGGACGCCGCGGATTGTTGAGCCACACGTCCACTCCCTGCACGAAATGGCGCCCCACGTTGATGTCGTAGTCTTCGACGAAGACAAATTTATCGGCGAATTGCGGGTCGCGCATCAACTGCGCGATCTGCTGCAGCACGCGCTTGCCGGGCTCGTCGCGCGGATGCGCCTTCCCGGCGAACACAAATTGCACGGGGCGCTTGGGGTCGTTCACCATCGAGGCCAGCATTTCGATGTCCGCCAAGAATCAAATTGGCTCTCTTGTAGGTGGCAAAGCGGCGCGCGAATCCGATCGTCAGCGCGTCGGGGCTGAGAACTCCGCCCAGCCTTTGCAGACGTTTTCGGCGATTCGCCGCGGCGCTCGGCCTGCTCCACCGCGCGCAGCGCGCACGAATTCCAGGAGCCGCGATTTCAGGCTGAGGTGCGTTTCCCACAGTTCGCCGTCGTCGACGTTCTCGATTCCTTCCCAGATCTGCGCCTCGCCGCTGTGTTCGTGCCAGCCGGTTCCCAGGTGGCGGTCGTAGAGACGAAACATTTGCGGCGCAAGCCAGGAGGGAACGTGCACGCCATTGGTGATGTGGCCGATGGGAACTGCGTCTTCGGGCTTGCCCGGATAGAGTCCCGTCCACATCGCCCGCGACACTTCGCCGTGCAGAGCCGAAACGGCATTGGCGCGCCGCGAAAGTTTCAGGCCCAGCACGGTCATGCAGAATTCTTCGTCGGAGTTGTTCGGATTCTCGCGCCCGAGCGCCATCAGCCTTTCGTGAGAAAGTCCCAGCGACTCGCGCAGCGGCCCAAGATGCTCCTCGATCAGCCCGGCATCGAAGCGGTCGTGGCCGGCGGGAACCGGCGTGTGCGTGGTGAACACGACTTCGCGCGAAACGCGCGGGACGGCCCGTCGAAATCCAGGCCTTCTTCCTCCATGCGGCTGCGAATCGCTTCGAGCACCGCAAATCCGCTGTGCCCTTCGTTCAGGTGCAGCACGCCGGGCGTGATTCCCATGGCCTTCAATGCGCGGAAGCCGCCGACGCCCAGCAGCAACTCCTGGCGGATTCGAATGCGCCCGTCGCCGCCGTACAGGCGCGAAGTGAGTTCGCGGTCCTCGGGCGCATTCCCTTCGACGTTGGAATCGAGGAGCAGCAGATCGCAGCGTCCCAACCTTCATCCGCCAGACTTTGGCGCGGATCGAGCCGCTGCGCGTTTCGATCTGCACCGTGACCGGCTCGCCATTCGCTCCGATTGCCGGTTCCATGGGCAGCTGATTGACGTCCGTCTGGAGATATTCTTCCTGCTGCCAGCCGTCCTTGTCGAGCCGCTGGCGGAAATAGCCCTGCCCGTAGAACAGGCCGATGCCAATCAGCGGAATACCCAGGTCGGACGCGCTCTTGATGTGATCTCCCGCGAGGACGCCCAATCCTCCGGAATATTCCGGAACCGATTCGTGCAGTCCGAATTCGGCGGAGAAATAAGCGACGGGACGCGGCCGCAGAACGCCCGCGTGCCTCGCGCCCCAGGTGCGGTCCGCCTCCAGGTATTCACGCTGGCGGCGATAGGCGTAGTTGATCCGGCTGTGCAGCACCAGCTCTCCGGCGCGCCGTTCGATTTGCGAGAGGGAATTTCAGACAGCAGCGAGATCGGATTGTGATTGAGCTATCTCCACCGCACCGGATCGAGATCGCGGAACAGGCTCGTGGAATCGTGGTCCCAGCTCCACCACAAGTTGCGCGCAAGCGACCACAGTCGCTCCTGCATGGGAGCGATAAAGCGATCGAGCGTGCGCGCTTCGCTCACCACCGGCGCTACCTGCGCGGCTGCCTGCGTCAGCATTTGAATTTCGTCTTCAGGAAAGACGCGCGCGGCCGTGGTCTGAACGACCAGGACGCCTTGCAGGACGCCGCGATCGATTAGCGGAACGCCGAGGAACGATTGGTATGCATCTTCGCCCGCTTCGCTGAAGTATTTGAAGCGCGGATGATTTTTTGCCTGTTCCACGGCAACGGGCCGTACTTGCTCCGCAACCAGACCCGCCAGGCCTTCATGAATTCCCATTCGAAGAGTGCCGATGCATTGCGGGCGCAGTCCGACCGTCGCCGCCAGGACAGATTGCTCGATCCGGTTCCAGCAGATAGACCGAACAGACATCGGTCTTAAAGCGTTTGGCAATCAGGGCCACGACGTTCATCAGCGTCTCGGCCGGCTTGCCGCCTTCCGCCGCAAGTGTTGCCAATTTCCTCCAGCGTCAGCACGAAGCTCGAATGCCTGGTATTCAATCCCGATGTTGCAATCGGAAGTTCGTCTTGGTTTTCTTGCGTTCCTGCGCCAGGTTGCGCCATTCGAGTCCCCTCAGTCCCCGCCATCATTCCGTCCACAAATATTCAGCGTTTACTGTCACTCTGGGTGCATGAAAAGTCCAATCGACAAAATCTATCGGCGATATAGCAAACTTTTGGAACTGGGGGAGATGTCAGGCAGAGGCGATCGCAAGGCAAAGGCGCCTGTGGAATGCAATAATTGTCCCTTGCACCTGGATGTTTGAGCTTCCCGGATACACGGATCATGACCGCGACAAAAGAAGTCCACAAATTCGATGCATTAATTCTGGGCGCTGGAGCCGCTGGCGTCATGTGCGCCATCGAAGCAGGCAAGCGCGCGCGCCGCGTGGCGGTCCTGGAGCGCTCGGATCGCGCGGGCAAGAAAATCCTCATTTCCGGGGGAGGCCGCTGTAATTTTACGAATCTCGACTGCGGACCGGAAAATTTCTATTCCTCAAATCCCCACTTCGCAAAATCGGCGCTGGCCCGCTACCAGCCTTCCGACTTTATTGCGCTGGTGGAAAAGCATGGCATTCCGTATCACGAGAAAACGCTCGGCCAGCTTTTTTGCGACCGCTCCGCGCAAGACGTTGTGAAGATGCTGGAAACCGATTGCCGGGACGCGGGCGCGAAGATTATTCTTAATTGCAAAATTGAGGCGGTTCGCCGCGCGGACGAATTTGTCGTCGAAACGACGGGCGGAGAATTTCATGCACCAGTTCTGGTTGTAGCAACGGGCGGACTATCGATCCCCAAAATGGAGCGACTTCGCTCGGATATGACATCGCCCGGCAATTCGGGCTGAAGATTCGTGACACCAAACCCGCGCTAGTCCCGCTCGTTCTGAGCGCGGCGGATCGCACCCACTATTGCGACTTGGCAGGCGTCTCCGCGGAAGTCGTAGTTTCCACGGACCAGCAATCATTCCGTGAAAAAATGTTAGTTACCCATCGCGGCTTGAGCGGACCTGCCATCCTGCAGATTTCCACGTATTGGCGAGAGCAATCCGCGATCCGAATTGACCTCGCTCCGGGCAACGACGTCACACACGCCATTCGAGAAGCCAAAGAAAGAAACATGGCTGCGGCGCGAGCCGCCCTTCAGGCCATTCTCCCCAAACGATTTGCCACACGCTGGCTGGATTTTCACGAGCCACATGCCTGGACAAATCTGGCGCTCGAAAAACTGGAACGTCAGGCGCACGAATGGGTCGTCTACCCCGTCGGCACAGAAGGCTATGAAAAAGCCGAGGTCACCGCGGGCGGCGTGGATACTGACGAATTATCGAGCAAGACCATGGAAAGCCGTCGCATGCCGGGGCTCTATTTTATCGGCGAAGTGGTCGATGTCACCGGTCACCTCGGCGGATTCAATTTCCAATGGGCTTGGGCCTCAGGCGCGGCCGCAGGCCGTGCGCTGTAAAGTAGCGCGGGCTTCAGCCTGCGGGGGTTAGGCCTTGAAAGGACCAAAACCCGCAGGCTGAAGCCCGCGCTACAAAAAGCCCAGGCTAACCCACTGCCCCGCCATCCGTCTTATACTAAGGAAGGCAAAATCGGCTACGCCCGGCCAGGGTTTGGGCTATGAAATTTCGCACCGTGATCAAGGAGAAACCATGAATTTTCAGAAACTTGGAGCAAAATCAAAATTTCTTACAGGGGCACTCATAGTACTTGTGGCCATGGCCGGCTGGGGAGCAGCTCGCGCCAGCGAACGCTTTTTTTCATCCGGCATGCATATTTCCATGAAGATGGCGGACCCTGCCGAAGGAGTCAGCAAGACGGGTTTTGCTCCCATGATCAAGACGGTTCTACCTGACGTTGTGAATATTTCCACCTCCAAGGTCGTTAAGGGCTCCGACCGTATGAACAACCAGGAAGGCATGCCAGACGATATCCCTCCATTTTTACAACAGTTCTTCGGCCAGCAATTCGGTCAAAATCCCGGAAGTCGCGCTCCCAAGCCGCGCGATCAGCGTGAAGACAGCTTGGGATCGGGCGTGATCGTCAGCCCTGACGGCTACATTCTGACCAACAATCATGTCATCGATGGGGCCACCGACGTTCGCGTCACACTTTCCGACAAGCGCCAATTGAAAGCCACCGTCGTGGGCAGCGACCCCAAGACGGATGTTGCCGTATTAAAGATTGAGGGCAGCGGCTACCCCGCCATTACCGTTGGCGATTCCTCTAAGGTGCAAGTGGGAGACTACGCCCTGGCCGTCGGCGATCCCTTTGGCGTCGGGCAGACCGTCACCATGGGAATCATCAGTGCCATGAACCGCGGCAATCTTGGGATCGAAGATTATGAAGATTTCATCCAGACCGATGCGCCGATCAACCCGGGCAATTCCGGCGGCGCGCTGGTGAACGATCGCGGCGAACTGGTTGGCATCAATACGGCCATCCTCTCGCACGGCTCGGGCGGCAATGAAGGCATCGGATTTGCCATTCCCATTAACCTGGCGCGCAGCGTGATGAGCCAGATTCTCGATCACGGCAAGGTCAATCGCGCCTATCTGGGCATCATGATTCAAGACGTAACTCCAGGCATTTCCAAGGCCATGGGCTTGAAGGCCATGAAGGGCGCGCTGGTTGGCGACGTTACCCCCAACGGCCCGGCGCAGAAGAGCGGCGTACAACGTGGCGACGTGGTCCTGGAAGTCAACGGTAAGGAAATCGAAGACAGCCGCCAGCTTCGCATGACTATTTCGATGATGGATCCAAACGCCACTGTGAATCTGAAACTCTTGCGCAATGGCAATCCAACAAGCGTGAGCGTCAAGCTGGGCGATCTGCCCCCCGACAAAGAACAAGCCAAGGCCGAAGAAGGGCCATCCGAACAGGCGTTGGATGGAGTGACCGTGGAAAATCTTGACTCTCAAACCATCAGAGAATTGGGATTGCCCGCAGCCACCACAGGAGTCGTGGTCACCGACGTCAGCCCTTCAAGCCCGCTTGCATCCGCCGGCCTGCAGCGCGGCGACGTGATTCAGGAAGTGAATCATCAATCGGTGAAGACGGTCGCGCAATTCCAGGAAGCCATTCGCAAGGCGGGTAACAATCCGCTGCTCCTCGTGAATCGCAAAGGCTCGACCATCTTCATGGCCGAGTGATCGAAACTGCAACTCGGTTTATCAACGCCCCGCGACGTAACGTCGCGGGGCGTTGCATTTAGTAGCGCGGGCTTCAGCCTGCGGGGGTTAGGCCTGGCACACCAAAATCCGCAGGCTGAAGCCCGCGCTACTAAAAGCAAACCCCGCCAATATGTGCGACTATACTGACTGAATCTTTTTTATGCGCACATACTTGGGCAAGGTAATTTACGCATTGCTGATGGTGATCGCCGTGACCTATGGCTACGACTACGCTTCCGTTCGCCGCCGCATGAGCGCGCAAAAGCCGGGCGACCCATTCGACAGCGTGACCTACCCGCACATCCTGGCCATTCCGGAAAAAGGCAACAAAGTGGAATACGCTCTGGACGCGCAGTCGCCCATGGAAACGGATTCGTGCGTGCACTCTCTTTTTCCTCACTACGGGTACACTCCCTGCTGGTACGTTGTGCGAAGGTCCAAGAGTCCTACACCAATGACGATTGTGTTTTTCACGAGGTAAGGAGAACTCATGAATTGGTTTCTATGGGCATTGCTCTCCGCATTTTTCGCGGGGCTGACGGCGGTGCTGGCCAAAGTTGGCGTGCAGCAAATTAACTCCAACATGGCCACAGCCATCCGCACCGTGGTGATTCTGATTTTCGCCTGGGCCATTGCGTTGGCCACCAAGAACGAATCGTTTTCGGCTATTGGCAAACGCACCTGGATTTTTCTGATTCTCTCGGGCGTGGCCACCAGCCTTTCCTGGCTCTGTTATTTTCGCGCCTTGCAGCTTGGGGAAGCTTCGCAGGTCGCGCCGGTGGACAAGCTCAGCGTGGTCATTGCCATTGTGTTGGCGGCAATTTTTCTGCATGAGAAAATGACCTGGCATCACTGGCTGGGCGGCTCGCTAATTTTCTTAGGAGCAGTAGTCTTGGCATATGCATAGGAGTGCCTTTAGTAGCACAGGCTTCAGTCTGTGGGGGTTAGTCCTTGCAGCCACTAAAACCCACAGGCTGAAGCCTGTGCTACATAAAACCAATGGGACGCCATTTCTGGCGTCCCATTCATTATTCAACGTTGTTGCCTGCTTTCGATCAATCGACCGCAGTCGGCATTGGCAGCGTTCCCGTGTAGTAGATGACCACGTACGCTTTTATGGTGTCATTCGCTTGCGGGATTCCGTAAACCTTCACGGGAGTCCCGACAAGGAGATTATTTGTAATCGTGGTTTGCCCGGCGCTGGTGGTGATGTCCACTGCGCTGACTGACACGATGCCGTTGGTTCGATCCACTTGATACACCAGCGTGCCTGACCCTGAAGTAGTAGTCAGATTCACGGGGATGCTGTTGACGCCGCCGGCCTCGGACAATGAGAATGTTCCGGTTGGGCTCCCGTTCGAGTACCCAGTCGCCGCCGCGCCGAGCGGAACAGTGGTGGGCAGAAGCACGGTCCACGGAGCGGCCCAGCTGTTAGCCTGGGCGGGATCATTCCAGATGGCGAACGATACTCCCCATGCCGGATACGCTCCGGCAGTGCCGCCGAAGTTTACCGTGCCGTTGGTGGCATTCTCGAAATCCAGAATGGCGTTCGAGCCGCTGTCAACAATTGTGGGATACGTGAAATTCCACCACTTGTAACCAGTGATTGCCGCTCCGCTCATGGGATCGGCGCCATTAGGCGTGCTGCTGGAAATGTAGGGAATCGCGAAGCTGTAGTTGTCGCCGGGAGTGTTGAATTTGCGCGTGTAAGTAAAAGTATTCCCGTTTACGGCGGAAATACTGCCGTCATATCGTGCAATTTCGATGTCGATGGTCTGCGCCACAAAGGGTGTCACTGTCGGGTCAGCGGGAATCACTGTTGGATCCACGCTGGCATGAATTTTGAATCCGCGAACGATATCCTTGTTTGTGAGGAAGCTGGTTCCCTGCCCGATAACCAAGTTGTCCGTTTGAGCGTTCCACGGTGTCCTGAAGAAGAACTCGGTGTTGGAGTTCACTAGCAATTTCACAGCCTTGCCGTCTTCCCTCTCCACGGTAATCACGTCACTCGTGGTGTCCACGTGCAGGACGTGGCCCTCGGGACTGAGAAACACTTCGTTGAAATTGTTGCCGGCCCAAACACGCACGGCGACCAGCGATCCATTGGATTGATATCGCGCGGCCACGCGTACAAAGCGGGTGGGCAGGGTAGCTGCCACGGTGGAAAAGCTCTTGATAGTGGCCACGGTTTTGGCGTCAACGTCGTAGAAAAGCGTGCCATTGGTGGCGTCGGCAAGAATCGTTAGCGATTGCGGTGTGGCGATGGCCGTCTCCGTACTCGTCGCGGGCTCAACCGGGAAATCCCTTGTCATGGAGAAGGAGCTATCGTCCGAGGACACGCTGGTCACGGTGCCGTACATGTGGCGAAGAACCAGCCGCGTGATGTCCTTTAAGGGGTGGTGGTGCACAGGGCCTTTGTTGAAGTTTATTGCCCAGATGGTCTGACCTTGGGCCGATGGCGGTTCATGTCCCACCAGGAATGCCGGATGCGAAAGATCGAATTCCACGTCCACGGAAGTTGTTTGATTCGAGGCAACAACCAGTGGCGAGTCGAAATTTACATTGACCGGAACGGTCTTGCTCCCTACGCTTCCGCTGGCCCCTTGAATCTGAATTTGCGCCGAAGGGATGGTCGCTCCAGCAGTGCCCGCAAAACCGGCTTCGGGATCAGCGGCCACAATCAGAGTGACGTCGCCAGGATTTGCACTGACCGTCAGAATTGCACTTGTATATGTGCCGGCCGGAACGGAAAGCGTTCCTAGAAGTTCGCCAAGCTGATCAAGCTGCACCAGGTTGATCATTGGCACAGTGCCGCCAGCCGTGAAAACGTTGACGGGGCTCCCCCCGCCTTGTGGGACCAGTGAAATGCTCATGATCTTCACGCCAATCGTGGCCCAGTCTTCGGTGGAAGCATCGCTCACCATCATGTTTACCATTCCGGATTGCGAGCCTCCTGTCGAGCCAACACCGGCGCCTGAACTGCTGCCACATGCCACTGAGAACAAAGGAATCGCCGCCGCCACTAACCCCATAAATATTCGGGACACTCTGGATTTCATTTTGGTCTCCTGCGAAGACTCAATGGTCTCCACTCGATTGTTTGAATTAACGCCGGACATCCGTGCGCAGGGCCCCCGAAGACCGGTCACGAATTCCGTCCAGCAACCTACAAAACCCGGAATCGGGAATAGAGTTGCGGTGAAATGAAAATGAATTTGTAGTACCAAAGTACTGCGAAGGAAAATAAGTTCCACTTAATGCTGGTGCAAGGGAAATTCCACCTGCCCCAAAGGCCAGGGCGAAGTAGGCTGGCCCCAAGCTCTGTTCAGGCTGCAAAACAAAATATTTTGTCATTCTGAGCGAAGCGAAGAATCTCTCCTTCTTTTCATGTACTTAAAACCAAGAGAGATTCTTCGCTTCGCTCAGAATGACAAAATTGGTGGGGGGCTTTTTTCGCAGCTAGTAATGCCCGCGGTTGCCATTTCAGATCCGTCCATTTATTTTGATTGCGCCCGAGGGGAAACCAGTTGTCAGGCCTGAGGGAGTGGCGTACGATTCCAATTCGTGTGGACGAAATTGAATTTTTGGCCAACCAAAACTGGACCTCTTGTTGAACACCCAAGAAACTCAACCTGCCCTGCGAAAATCTCCCCTGCCGGAGTTGTTCGCCGCAAGCACAGGGCCAATGCTGATCGCACCGCTTCCTGCAGAGTCTGCCATTGATTTGTCGATTGTGCTTCCCACATTTAACGAAGCGCAAAGCATAGCCGCGGTGGTCGAGCAGCTTTCCGCTGTGCTCGATCCCATCCGCGACTTGAAGTACGAAATCATCGTTGTAGATGATGACAGCCCGGACCAAACCTGGGACTGCGCTCTTCAATTGGCTGCAAATATCCCGCTCCTGCGCGTGATGCGCCGTCAAGGCGAGCGCGGTCTCGCGGGCGCTGTAGTTCGCGGCTGGCAAATCGCTCAGGGAAGAATTCTTGGCGTGATGGACGCAGACCTGCAGCACCCGCCGGATATCGCCGCAAAGCTATGGGCAGAAATGGCGCGCGGCGTGGACTTGGCCGTGGCCAGCCGGCACGCTGCCGGCGGCGGCGTCAGCAACTGGAAGCTGCATCGCAGAATGATCTCGCGCGGCGCGCAGTTTGCGGGGCTATTGGTATTGCCCGAGGTATTGGCAAAAGTGAAAGACCCAATGAGCGGATACTTCATGATCCGCCGGTCGCTTCTCGAACAACGGGAGCTGCACCCAGTGGGATACAAGATCCTCATCGAACTTCTGGGCCGCGCCCCTGTGCGCTCCATCTCGGAAATTGCCTACACTTTCCGGGAGCGCGCCGACGGCAAGAGTAAGGTGACCTCCAGAATTTATCTGGAGTACCTTTACCACCTAATTCGATTGCGCTTTCATTCGCTGCGGCGGCTGGGTACTGTCAAAAATTAAAATTCCGTTGAGCATTCGGAGGTCCGAGCTTCAGCTCGGACATTCACGCGTGGCTTTATGTGGGCTTTAGCCCCTGAAGCTTCAGGGGTTAAAACCCCTTTCCGGTCGATACTTATTGTCGGGGCTGAAACCCCGACCTCCAAAACCCCAGCACTTTTTGTCATTCTGAGCGAAGCGAAGAATCTCTCTTTCTTTTCATGGGCGCAAAACCAAGAGGGATTCTTCGCTTCGCTCAGAATGGCAAGATAGTCTACTTTTTCTCCATAACCATCAAAATGGGAGAGCACCGCCGCCTCTTCCGTTTTGACTGACGCAAGCATGCTGTGCTAATTTCGCTCTCGCCTTCGCCGATATGCCTACCGAGCACGATAGAAAAACTTTCAAGCTGAAGGATCTGCTGCTCAGCCGCAACACGCTGCTCACCGTTTATATCCTGGCGGCAGTCATTGGCACGGTCGCCAAACTTCTTCTTCCGCCTTTCGAGTCCAATGGACTGCATTACCCGCAGCTGCAAAACTTCGCCATTTTTCGTAATTCCTTCTTCCATTTGATTCACCGGCAGGATCTCTACACAACGTTTCCCCTGGAGCAGTTCGATTTCTACAAGTACAGCCCCACTTTTGCATTGCTCATGGGCCCGTTCGCGATTCTTTCCTACGGCCTGGGCGCGATCGCCTGGAATCTTGCCAACGCTTTGGCACTATTCTTTGCGGTCTGGCTCATACCCGGCGAAAGCGATCGACGAAAAGCCTGGGTTCTGTGGTTCGTCCTGCTCAGTTTGATGGTGGACATTCAAAACGCGCAAAGCAACGCATTGATTGCGGCACTGATGCTGGGAAGTTGGGTGGCTCAGGAACGCGACAATCCACTAGCATCGTCGTTCTGCATGGTGCTGTCCGTTTTCACTAAATTGTTCGGCGGGCTTGCGCTGCTGCCTTGCCTGCTGTCCCGCAAACGCATCACTGAGTTGATTGGCTATTCGGCGATGTGGACTTTGCTTATGTCAATTGCGCCGC
This sequence comes from uncultured Acidobacteriota bacterium, assembly GCA_963825365.1. GTDB lineage: Bacteria > Acidobacteriota > Terriglobia > Acidiferrales > UBA7541 > Palsa-360. The sequence goes on from CAWGSV010000022.1 coordinate 15,606, forward strand.
TGGCCGTCATTTCTCCGGCACAGCTTATATTTCTATATCGTTCCTGGTATGCGCGGCTTCAAAGCGACGGGAGCACACACATCGGGCTATCTCTGATGGGCGTAATGCAAACCTGGTTTCACATTTCAATTCCCGGGTACATTGCCCTGCCCGCCGGGGCAGCCATCCTCATATTGGTGCTGATCGTCCGGCGCGATGCGCATCAGGATTTTTATTTCAGGCTGCTGGCGGTTTCTTCCGTGCTGATTTGGGTGGTCATTTTCAACCACATGGCCGAGTCGCCCACCATGATCGTTGCCGTTACCGGAGTCGCGCTCTGGTATTTCTTCCAACCCGCCAGCACCACCAATCGAATCATTCTTCTGATTTCGTTCGTATTGACGTGCCTCGCTCCTACGGATATCGTGCCTCGCCCGCTTCGCCAGCAATTCAAAGTAGGATATGCGGAAGCGGCCCCCTGCATCCTAGTGTGGTTCAAAGTGCAGTACGACCTGCTTCGTTTTCCTCGCAGCTAAGTAGCGCGGGCTTCAGCCTGCGGAAAAACTCCCCGCGCGTTTTGTCATTCTGAGCGAAGCGAAGAATCTCTCTTAGTTTTAGGCAATCAAAAGAATGAGAGATTCTTCGCTTCGCTCAGAATGACAAGATAATCTAATTTTTCCGCGAGCTGAATCCGCTGCAAATTACGCTTTAGCGTCGCGGTAAGCCGCTTCCCACTTCCCCTGCGCCTTGACGATCAATTCAATCACTTCGCGCACCGCGCCTTCGCCGCCCGAGCGCGTGGTGACGTAATGCGCGGCGCGCTTCACTTCAGGCGCGGCATTGGCCACCGCGACCGCCAAGCCCACGCGCTCCAGAATTGGAAGGTCAGGAAGATCGTCGCCGACATAGGCGACTTCCGCATCGCTCGCGCCGGTCGCGCGCAAAATTTCTTCGAACGCGCCGAGTTTCGTGGCGCGTCCTTGATACACAAATTCGATTTCGCATTCCCGGGCGCGCTGCGCGACGGCCGTCGATTCCCTGCCCGTAATGATCCCAGTGCGCAGTCCGGCGGCGCGCGCCAGCTTCAGTCCCGCGCCGTCGTACGCGCTGAATCCCTTGATTTCGCTGGCCGTGCCGTCCCTGCGCGAAAGCAGCCAGACGTGGCCGTCGGTGAGCACGCCGTCCACGTCCATCAGCAGGACGCGAATCTTTTTGGCGCGCGCGGCATGACGTCGGCGCCGATTACTTTCGCCGGTAGTTTTTCCAGCCATTGAAATCAGACCTCACGATGTCTCAGCTTTTCTATTCTCGTGCCCTCTGTGTCCTCTGTGGTAAGGGTTTCACGCTGTATGCCGAAACGGCTCTTACCACAGAGACACAGAGAGCCGAGAAAACCAGAGAACTAGAACAGTTCCAGCGTCCACAGATCGTGCAGGTGCACCACGCCGAGCGGCTGCCGCTCGGCATCGGCCACCACCAGCGAAGTGATTTTTCGCTCTTCCATGATGCGCAGGGCGCTGCCGGCCAGTTCGCCGGGCGCAAGTGTTTGCGGAGTTCCTGTTCATGCAATCGCCGACAACCAGTTCGATCGTGGCGGCTCCGCGCTGCTGCATCAGGCGGCGCAGATCGCCGTCGGTCAGGATTCCGGCGAGGCGGCCGTCGCCATCGACAACCGTGGTCATGCCCAAGCCCTTTTTGCTCATTTCGTAAATCACGTCCGGCATTTTCGCCGTCGACGGGAACGCGCGGCATGTTTTCGCCGGCGTGCATCAGATTTTCCACGCGCAAAAGTTTCTTGCCCAGGCGCCCGCCCGGATGCAGCGCGGCAAAATCTCCGGGGCTGAATCCGCGCCGGTCGAGCAGCGAAACGGCCAGCGCGTCGCCCATGGCCATGGCCGCCGTCGTCGAAGCAGTCGGCGCCAGATTCAGCGAGCAGGCTTCTTCCTTGACGCTGACGTCCAGCACCACATCGCTGGCCGCCGCAATGGTGGACTCGGGATGCCCGGTGAGCGTGATCATGCGCAGCCCCAGCCGCTTGATCGTTTCCAGCAGCGCGACGATTTCTTCGGTCTCGCCGCCGTAGCTCACGGCCAGCACCACGTCGTCGCGCATCAGCATGCCCAGATCGCCGTGAACCGCCTCGGCCGGATGCAGAAACACCGACGGCGTACCCGTGCTGGAAAATGTCGCGGCGATTTTCCGGCCGATCAATCCGGACTTGCCCATGCCGATGACCACCACGCGGCCCTTGCAGGCCAAGCAAAAGTTCGACGGCGCGCTCGAAACTGCGCGTCGAGCCGGTGCAGCAGCTCGTTGAGCGCCTCGGCTTCGATGCGCAGAACGCGTCTCGCGGTATCGAGGCTCACTGCACGCTCCAGCCGCGAACCAGCGCGGCAATCTGTTTGAGTTTTCCGAGCAAGCGCGGGCAATTCCGCGAGCGGCAATGCGTTCGTTCCGTCCGAAAGCGCCTTGGCCGGATTGTCATGCACTTCCAGAAAAACGCCGTCCACGCCCACGGCGGTGCCCGCGCGCGCCAGCGGCTCGATGAATTCGGGCTGGCCTCCGCTGGATTTCCCCGCGCCGCCCGGCAATTGCACCGAATGCGTCACGTCAAAAACCACCGGGCAGCCCGTCTTGCGCATAATCGGAAACGAACGCATGTCGACCACAAGATTCTGATAGCCGAAGGAAGCGCCGCGCTCGGTAAGGAATAATGTGATCGTTGCCGGTCTTGGCTATCTTTTCCACGGCGTTGGCCATTTCCCACGGCGAAAGAAATTGCCCCTTTTTCAGGTTCACGACGCGGCCCGTTTTTCCCGCGGCGACCAGCAAATCCGTCTGCCGCGAAAGAAACGCGGGAATCTGCAACACGTCGGCAACCTCCGCGGCAGCAGCCGCCTGAGACAGCGTCATGAATGTCCGTCAGAATCGGAACCTGCAAGCGCTCTTTGATTTTCTCCAGGATGCGCAGTCCTTCGGCAAGTCCCGGCCCTCGATAGGATTGCTCGGAGGAGCGATTGGCCTTGTCATAGGACGCCTTGAAAAATAAGGGCACCTTCGCGTGCGCGGCGATTTCCGCGAGGCGCTCGGCCATCATCAGCGCATGCGCTTCGCTTTCAATCACGCAAGGTCCGGCAATCAGGACCAGCGGCTGATTGCCGCCGATGCGCACATTTCCAATCGAGATTTCGCGCGCAGTTTGCATTCTGATTTCTCGCTAACGATTGCGGCGATTCATAGCCTATGCGGGACAGCCAAGATTTGCAACGGCAGCGAAGCCGAAATCTGATTAATCAGCTTCGGGGAGGGAGGAAGGTTATCGTGGCGCGGCGGGATGCCGGCGCCACAAGACACCTTAGTCCTTCTCGCTTGCCGGATGACAACAGCCTTCAATATTCTGAACGCCTTGCAAGTGATTACTGACACCTTCGTGAGAGCATCTAGTCAGACTGCGAAGGCTTGGCCGACATGGAGATCGCGGCAGTGTTTCCCGCTGCCGCCGCGCCATTGCCGCGATGCTGATGCGCGTGCGCCGCGCCCATGAAGGCGAAGAAGAGCGGATGCGGCGCCAGCGGCTTCGATTTGAATTCCGGATGAAACTGGCAGGCCAGGAACCAGGGATGATCCGGCGCTTCGACGATTTCCACGTACTTGCCGTCGGGAGAGCGGCCGGTGATGCGGAATCCTGCGTCGGTCAGCGTTTTTTCGTATTCGCAATTGAATTCGTAGCGGTGGCGGTGCCGCTCGCTGATGTCGGTGGCCCCGTAGGCGCGAAACGCGGTGGAATCCTTCTCAATCTTGCAGGGCCACGCGCCCAGGCGCATCGTGCCGCCCATTTCGTCCACGCCCAAGCAGTTCGCGCAGTTTGTAAATCACGCGGTGCGGCGTCTGCGGATCAAACTCGGTGCTGTCCGCGCCGGCCAGGCCCGACAACGTTGCGCGCATATTCAATCGTCGCGCACTGCATGCCCAGGCAAATGCCGAAAAACGGAACCTTGTGCGTGCGCGCGTATTCGATCGCGTAGATCATTCCCTGAATGCCGCGCTTGCCAAATCCGCCGGGAATCAGGATGCCGTCGGCGTGCTGCAATCGCTGCGCCGCGGTCTCGGGCGAATCGATTTCTTCGGCTTCCACCCACTCGATGACGGTGCGCTGCTTGTGCGCCAGTCCGCCGTGAATCAGCGCTTCGCGCAAACTCTTGTAGGCGTCCTCCAGTTGCACGTACTTGCCCACCACGGCGATGCGCACCTCGCCCTGCGGATTGCGAATGCGATCCAGCAGTTCGAGCCAGGCGCTCATGTCGCGTTCGCTGCGCCTCGAGATGCAGCAGATTGCAGAATCTGATCGTCGAGCCCTTCGTCGGCCAGCGCCACGGGCACGGCGTAAATCGTGTCCATGTCCGGCATGGAAATCACGCGCGATTCCGGCATGTTGCAGAACAGCGCGATTTTCTTTTTCAAGTCCTGCGGCACAGTAGCGGTCGCTGCGGCAGAGCAAAATGTCCGGCTGAATTCCGATGGAAAGCAGTTCTTTCACGGAATGCTGCGTCGGCTTGGTCTTCAGTTCGCCGGCCGTGGGGATGAACGGCACGAGCGTCACGTGCACAAGCACGGAATTTTCAGCGCCAAGTTCCAGGCGCATCTGGCGGACCGCTTCGAGGAACGGAAGCGATTCGATGTCGCCGACCGTGCCGCCAATTTCGATGATCACCACGTCGACGTCCACGGCAATTTTGCGGAACGCGGCCTTGATTTCGTCGGTGACGTGCGGAATCACCTGCACGGTCTTGCCCAGGTAATCGCCGCGCCGTTCCTTCGTAGATAATGGACTCGTAGATTCTGCCGGTGGTCCAGTTGTTATCGCGCGTCAGCTTGGCGTGTGTGAAGCGTTCGTAGTGCCCCAGGTCGAGGTCGGTTTCGGCGCCGTCGTCGGTGACGTACACTTCGCCGTGCTGATACGGGCTCATCGTGCCCGGATCGACGTTCAGATAAGGATCACATTTTTGGAGAGTAACTCGGAGACCACGGCTTTCGAGCAGGCAGCCAATCGACGCCGCTGCAACGCCTTTGCCCAGGGAGGATACAACACCACCGGTAACAAAAATATACTTCGGCCCCATCCGCTCAGTTCCGCTCACCTTAAAAAAAACGGTGCGCGAAACTGGGTTAAATCCTCCAGAAAGATGTTGGCGTACAACGCATTCTACGGGCGGAGGCACACCAATGTCAACGTGCCACCGAAATGCGCCATCTATTGAGCAAAAATGAGTTTGCAAAATCTCCCGTGAGGCATTGAAAAAATAAATCGCCGGAAATTGCGCGAAACACAGCTAGGTGTCTCACGCAATCGCCCGGCGATTTTCACTTTACCATTTGCCGTCGTGATCGTGATCGCGCCCAAACAAATCGGACATGACTTTGGTTTCCCTGTCGCAAGCATGGTTCAGGCAGGGCAATCCGAATCCCGCCTCCATGGACTTGAGCAGCGAGAAGCTGGTGTAGTAGGTGCTGCTCTGAACGCCTTCGACCGCATCGGAGTTGGTTTCGACGGTGAGCACAACGACGTTCTGATTCTGCGGCGGGAAAAGACCGTTCGGCGTAGTGCTGATGCCGCTGTAGTCATTCTCGTCCCACACAATCACGATGGCCGTCCGCCCGTCGTGCCACACCGGGGAGTGCTTGATGGCCGTGACCAACCGCTCGATGGTGGTGTCGCCCTGTTGAATTAATCCGGGATTGAGGCCCACCTGAGTGCCGTTGGTCAGCCCAGCAGTGCCGATTCCCGGGTCGAACGCGCAATATGCGTCGCCGTTGCCGCGCCCGTGCTGGTCATTGCACTGGCTCGGAGCGATGAAGGCCAGCGATGGAACCGTGCCACGCGCAAGATCGGCGTACAGGCCGCGCCCGCCCTCGAAACCTACGATGTTTTCCAAACCGTTTCCAAATTCCGTCCCCTCCTGCACGCTCTGGAAATAGGCAAAGGGATTGTGCTTCACGGCGTAGGCTTGCACGACGCTGGAAGAAGTCAGCGGCGCAAGCGGAGTGAAGTCAGTCAGGTTACTTGAGACTCCGTTGCTGTAGTTGACCTTGTCCGCGCCGGTAATCGGGAGATCTTCCTGGTAGCTCTTCCAGCTCAACCCTGCACGCACGAGCTGGTCGCCGATAGTCTTGCCAACGGTTGGCGCCGCGGCCACAGACTTCACGCCGTCAAGATCCGCGAGATACGGAAATGTGGGCAGCGTTACTTCATTCCAGTTGTCGACTGCGGGGGTTACAGCGTCCGTACCGGTTCCGGAGATCGGACAGATATTGTTGGATTCAAATGGAACGGGGGCCGGAGCAGGCGCCGCACCGTCATCGGCATTCACAACTCCGGTGGCGATGTTGGGCGAGCAGGTTGCATTGTGCCAGTCGGGAGCATTGTCGCTGCGGACGCCGAAATTCGATCCGCCGACAATTTCCAGGTAATTGGTAAGGCTGGGATGCCCCACGGCAAAATAATTTGTCGCTAGGTTGACTTTCCCATTGTTGATCAAGCTATTCAAGTACGGCTCGTTGGGATTATTGATCACCTGCTGATAACTGTGATTCTCCATCATGATTACAAAAACGTGATCGAGGTGCGGAATCCCCTTGGGAACATCGCCCTCGTGGGCAAACATGGGAGCTGCCATCATGGCAAACGCGAGCCCCAGGGCTGCGGCTTTCTTAAACATGTCATTCACCTTTCGTCTGCGGGAAGCTGGGATTGCCGCCGCTCTGAGGACGCGAGAGAGGGCTGGCGCGACCAGCGGTACTCTGGAATCAGCACATTGCCGCATGGTTACAAGCGGCGCAAATATTTGGTAAACGCGGCCGCTGCAGGAAAAGGAAATCATTCGATTTCATTCCATTGGCGTGTCGATTGGAGGTGTTCAACTGAGCTTGGATGGTCTAGAATCGTTCTTTCATTTTGACGTGCAAGGCACAAGGCGGCAGGCTGCAAAAAGCTTGCTGGAATTTGAGGGAAGTGCAAATTCTTCTTGACTTTGTCTGGGGGCAACGGTCTATTGTCACATTCCGCTTCTGTGCAGGCGACACTATGATGCGAGGCTGCATCTATGCCTCGCGGGGAATGAGTTTCAGTCCAGTTTCCTAAACGGTTTTTGCGACCAGCTATGGTTGCAGGTGTGTGGATGCGGGCCTGCTTGGGGCCCGACGGGTGCGAGGGGCCTTATCTTCCTCGGATAAATTAGCGTTGAGCGGGCGGGGGGATTTCTAGTGTTTGAGCCAACTTTTTATTTGGGTCGCGGCAAGGTGCGTTGGGGGAATGTCCTTTTCTTCTTCGGACTGGCGGCGACGCTGGCGATTCTGAGTTCCTGCGGGTCGAGTGCTTCAACAACCACAACTCCAACCGTCACCATGTCCTGTACTCCCTCCGATGTGCAATTGCTTGGAACTTCTCAGTGCACGGCCACCGTTCTGAATGAGAGCAGTACGCTGGTGAACTGGTCTGTGAGTGGAGCCACTGGCGCGCCAACAGGACTGAACTTTGGGTCAATCACAAGCGCGGGATTGTATACGGCTCCGGCGGTTATTCCAGGTTCGACCCAGCAGTTCAACGCTGTGACCATCACCGCGACTTCGCAGGTCCTATCAACGCTGACCGCGACACAGGGTTTGACGCTCGTCCTGCCTACCAACATTGCCAACGTCACCTGTGTGGATAACAATTTGCTGGTTGCACCCACCGTCTCTTCAGGCAATCAAATTTCCTGCACGGCTACTTCCTCCACCAATGCCGCAGTCCCGGTCAACTGGAGCGTCACTGACACCAATTTCCCGGCTGTAACTAACCCTGCAATTATTGGAAGCATCTCGGCGCAAGGCATCTATAGTGCGCCACTGGTTCCACCACCGGGGCAATCCGTTACCATCACTGCCACTTCCCAGGCTTCCGCGACACTTGACGTTGAGTACCAAGGCCACCGTGGTTTACGGAAATGCGGTACTGAGCGGACAGTACGTGTTCTCCACCACCGGCAGGCTGCCAACACATGCGTTCTGGGCTCGCGCGGGAAGTTTCTCAGTAGGGGGCGGCACCATCAGCGGCGGTTTGGAGGACACCAATCAAGGTGGATCTCCCAACGTGGTCAACAACAAGACCGTCAACACTACCCCTCCCTCCCCGCGAACCTTCACCGGGTCTTACTCCATCGGACCAGACGGCCGGGGCACCATGCAGTTCTGCGAGGACACCAGTTCGTCATGCCCACAGGGTGGATCGGCAACGGCTTACTTTAGCATCGTGGTTGTTTCTCCCAGCCAGGTGCAAATCGCGGAATTCAGCAAACCGGGAACGACGTCCGCAAACATCGTTGCCGGCGGCGAGATGATTTCACAGAACCAGTCCGTCTTTACCGCCGGAAGTGGAAATCTGTCTGGCACTTATTCATTCAATTTCGCCGGCGTTTCCACAGGCGCGACGGAAGAGTCTGTCCTCGGCGAATTTAACGCCAATGGACATGGCGCCATCAGCGCGGGCGCCGCCAATGTACCGGGCGAAATCGATATAAATCCAACACCAGGCAGTTTGGCGACACTCCTCCCAGGCACCACCTACGCGGTCAGCTCCAACGGTCGCGGGACCATGACACTGAACGGTTTTACTTTCAGTTTTTATCCAGTTTCGTCCAACCGCGCAAAATTTATCGAAATCGATGCGCCAGCGGCCCCAGCAACAACGCCTGACACCATTTTGCTTGGCGATGCCTATCTACAGCAAACAAGCGTGAGTTGCGGTTGGGGACTGAATGCGCTGAGCGGCTCAACCGTATTTCAAACCTCAGGATTAAACGCATCGGGCGGCTTGCCCGGAGTTGCGATCGCGGATGTAGGCACCTTCACTGCGGACGGCGTTGTCGGCAATGTTACCGCCGCTTCGATTGACGAGAATAGCGGCGGCACGATTTCCTCCGCGGTCGGAACGCTCGCGGGCACTTACACAATGGATGCTTGTGGCCGCGGGACCCTGGCGATTGGCGCGCACAGCTATGTTTTTTACATTATTTCGCCGTCGAACGGCGTGATTCAGGAAACGTCAACCGGGATCATCTCTCACGGCTTCCTCGTTCCCTCACAGGGCGGAACATTTGCGAATGCCACCCTGACTGGTAGCTATGCTTTCCGGCTTGGCGGAACGGACGCAGCGGGAACTGCCGGCAATCGAGAGGATTTTCTAGGGCAAGTAACCAGCGCGGGAACGGGCGCGGGGCTGGCAGGCACGGTCGATCTCAACGATTTTGGCGCGACGCAGACGCCCGTTGCCATCGCCAATGGAACCTATCTGCCTTCGGGAGGCCTGCGGGCAACGATGTCTCTCCCGCTGGCCACAACGCCCAGCGCGACAACGCGAAGCTTGGTGCTCTATATGATTAGCCCAAAGCTGTTTTATGCCCTGGATGTGGACACCAACGGCATGGCGGTCGGTGCAATCTACAATCAATTTTAGCGGTTCGCGGAAAAAGCAGCTTATTTTGTCATTCCGAGCGAAGCGAGGAATCTCTCCTCGGTTCTGACTCGAGAAAAAGAAAGAGAGATTCCTCGCTTCGCTCGGAATGACAAAAGTATTGAAGCGCTTTTTCAGCTGTTCGATACGCCAGAGTATCCGTTACGTCGCGTCGCGGCGGGAAAACAGCACGATCAAAGATCGAATTTCACATTTTGGGGACCGGTGTTGTGACGCAATCGAATGGCTTGGGAACCTTGAACAATGATGAGAGAGGCGCGGTGAAGCACCTCTTATTCCTTGGATTGTTCATTGTCCTGTTCGGCTTGGCATCCTGCGGCGGCGCACCGCCCGCGAGTACGGCGGTGACCTGCACAGTCTCCACCTCTACCACCGCAAGCAACAGCTCTACAAACACCTGCACCGATCCCGTGAAAAGCATTAGCGTCACCATCTCACCCGCCACGGTTGCCGTGAACGTGGTGACCACCCAGCAATTCCAGGATTTCATTCAGGGTGGCACGAACAACGTGACCATCTGGCAGGTCAATGGAATTACAGGCGGCAACGATACCATTGGGCGAATCGATTCAAACGGCCTGTACCATGCCCCTACCACGATCCCATCTCCCGCGATCGTGACTGTTACGGCAGTCTCGTTTGAAGATGAAACCGTTTCCGCGTCAGCCACAGTGGCCATCACTCCTGCTCCGTCCGTGGCGATTACTTCCCCGTCCGGCCCGGTCACTGTAACTTCAGGCGGGGCAAACTCCGTGACCTTCAGCGCTGTTGAAACGGGCGGAACGACCGACACTATTCTTTGGTACGCAGGCCCGCTCGGAGGCCTGGGAGTCTTGGGCGGAAACGCTACCGTTGGCACGATCAACGCCAGTGGCGTGTACACTCCCCCGCTCACGCCGCCCATTGGCCAGACCATCACGGTTACCGCAGTAGCTCAGGATTCTCCCGGCACCACTGCCAGCCTGCCCGTGACCATCGCCGGGTACACCACTTCTTCCTTAAAAGGAAGGTTCGCATTCTCGTTATCGGGAAGCAATGCATCGGGCCGTTTTTTCCGGGCCGGAAGTTTTGTGGCCGATGCAGCGGGTGGACTGAACAGCGTGATCGAGGACGTCAACAGCGGCGCGTCGTCGCCCACATCGCCGATTTTCACAACAGGTTCCTACACACTGGGCGCGGATGGCCGCGGAACACTGAAATTCAACGACGGGCTGACGCCCGCAAGTTTCGATTTTGTGCTCGTGAACGGCGCGCAACTGCAGATCATTGGCTTCGACGCATCGGGAACCGCGGCGGGCCAGGCCAGCGCGCAGGACGCCTCGACCTTCGTCAACACGCCGCTCTCCGCCCTCAGCGGAACTTACGTTTTTGATTTCGCCGGCGTGGATGGCGCGAATGGACTTTCGCAAGTCGGCGAATTTGCTGTCGATGGCGCTGGAAACGTTACCACTGGTTTAATAGATATAAATGATAACGGTGCGCTGAGTTCCTATCCCATCTATGGACCGAGCACAGCCTGCACTCCAGCTCCGCCGCCGGCGCCACAGCCAAGTGTTCCTTTTTCCGCATATTCGGTTAGCTCCACGGGGCGCGGCACTTTGACGATCAATACCATTCTGCCCACATGTTTTGCCGGCCCGGTCTTTACTCTCAATTTCTATGTGGTCTCCCGCGGATCGGCGAAATTCGTGGGCACGGACACCGTGAAGCAGGTGTCTGGATCCACTTCCAAGCAGAGTTCCATCACCGCTTTCGACAACACGGCGCTCAACGGCAATTACGCATTTATGCTGACCGGATCATCTCCGAGCGGGCCAATCGCAACGGCGGGCAGTTTCCTCGCGAATGGAAACGGATGCCTTACCCCCGCCACCGGTGTGCTGGACGAAAATACCAACGGCACGGTATCTGCGAATCTCCCATTTTCGCCGCTACCTTCGTCTGACTTGTCTTGCCCGGGCTTGCCCGGGAAGTACACCTTGAATTCGAACGGGCGAGGCACTCTGAATTTCCAAACCTCCAGTCGAGCCTACAGCCTGATTTTTTACATGGGAGCGACAGGTAATGCCGTGTTTCAGAATACCGGCGCTGGCTACATAGGCGATGGACTCTTCACTCTGCAACAAGGAGCGCCGTTTACGCTGGCATCTATCCAGGGCAACTACGCACTGCAAACCATCGGAACTTCCGGAGCTTCCCTGCAGGTAAGCTCAGGCCAGTTCGGCGCCAATGGAGCGGGAGCGGTTACCACTGGAGAGCTGGACGTCAATACCGGCGGCTCGCTTACACCAACGCAGGGACAACCTGTAACCGGCCTGTACACCGCGCCTGCAGCAAACGGACGCACGGTCTTTACGCTCAATTCCGGAACTCTAAATTATGCCGGCTACGTGGTAAGCCCAACGCAGGTTTTCCTATCGGGAATCCAACCGGGGCAACTCGCCGCGGGCACCCTACTCCGCCAATTCTAAATTTTTAAATTAGAATCCATTCAATAATATTCTGACGCGCAGGTTAAGATGCGCGGGCTTTACAGGCTGCGGAAAATGTACTATTTGTCATCCCGAACGAAGTGAGGGATCTGCTTTTCTTCTCGGCTTCCAAGTAACAGCAGATTCCTCGGGCAAGCCCGGCCCTTCGGAATGACATGGTGCGTTTTTTCCGCTGCCTGTGAAATCCGCGGCACAAAAACAAATTTAATTTTGGCTTAGGATTTGCCAAGCAACTGCTCGACGCGCGAGACATCCTCCGGCACATCCACGCTGACCGAATCGTGCTGCGTTTCCGCGACGCGAATCTTGTAGCCGTTTTCCATCCAGCGAAGCTGCTCGAGCTGTTCGACGCGCTCGAGATCTCCCACCGGAAGCGTCGGAAAATCGAGCAGCGCGCTGCGGCGAAATGCGTACAGGCCCAGATGCTTCATGTGCTGCACGTGAACGGGAGCCTGGCGGTCGCGCACCCAGGGAATCGGCGCGCGCGAAAAATACAGCGCGTTGCCGTCAAAATCCAGAACCACTTTGACGATGTTGGGATCCATGATGTCGGCGGGCTTCGCGATGGGAACCATGAGCGTGGCGACCGAAACGCCTTCGTCGGACTCAATGGCTTCGACCAGCGTATCAATCGCCTCCGGCTCGACCAGCGGTTCGTCCCCCTGCACATTGACGAAAATCTCTTCCCCGCCGCCCGGAATCCCTGCGGCGACCTCCGCGACGCGTTCGGTGCCGGAACGGTGCTCGGAGCGCGTCATGACCGCCTCGGCGCCAAATCCGGCGGCCGCCTGGACGATGCGATCGTCATCGGTGGCAATGATTACGCGGGAGATCTGCTCGGCCTGCCGCGCGCGCTCCCACACGCGCTGGATCATCGGTTTTGCCGGCCAGAGACAACCAGCGGCTTGCCCGGCAAGCGGGTGGCGGCATAACGTGCGGGAATGATAGCGATGGCCATAATATTTCCCTCGCGCGCTTCAGTAGACGATCGGCGACACTTGGAAATGCTATCACAACGCTCGGACGAAACCCGTACCTCGCGCCAAGCGGACAGAGTCAGGCCACTGATTCGAATCCATAAGTAAACAAATTGTTAAATCAAAAAGCCGTGTACTTGCGCGGGCCGTCAGCAATGATAGAATGACCATCAAGGTTTGAAGTCGGAACCAGCCGTAACCGCCCGGGCAGCGCCGGCGAAGGCAGGCAACGCGGTGAAGGCAGGACGCAATCAGAGTTTGTCTCCGCACACTCGCTCTGGTTGTGTTCGCTCTTGATTGCGAGCAGCGCATATAGCCAATCGCAAGGCCCCGCTCACACCTCCCAAAGAATCTCCCGAACCGCAAATTCGTACCAGGGCAATCCATCAAGATCGACGTCAACCTGGCCCTGGTGAACGTCACGGTCACCGATCCACTGAACCGCCTGGTCACGGGCCTCGAAAAGGAAAATTTCCGCGTCTATGAAGACGGCATCGAGCAGGAGGTCGTGACGCTCTCGAGCGAGGACGTGCCGGTTTCCATTGGCCTGGTTTTTGACATGAGCGGCAGCATGTCCGACAAAGTGGACAAGGCGCGCCAGGCCGCCGTGGAATTCATGCGCACGGCCAATCCGCTCGATCAATTTTTTCTGGTGAGCTTCAACGATCGCGCCGAATTGACCAGCGGGTTCACCAGCAGCGTGGACGAACTGCAGAACCGGATGATGTTCACCGCTTCGCGCGGACGCACGGCGCTGCTCGACGCCGTCTATCTCGGACTTAGCCAGATGAGGGGTGCACACAACGGCAAACGGGCCTTGCTCATCATATCTGATGGAGGAGATAATCATAGTCGGTACAATGAGAACGACGTTAAGAACTTTTTGAAAGAGGCCGATTGCCAGCTGTACGCAATCGGTATCTACGATCCGATCGGCATTCGCTCCAGGACCAGCGAAGAACTGAACGGACCGTCGCTGCTCTCGGAAATGACGGAGATGACCGGAGGGCGAGTTTTTCCTGTCGGAAATCTAGGCGAACTGCCCGACATCGCCGCGAAGATCGGGATGGAGCTGCGAAACCAATATGTCCTGGGATACAAACCAAGCAACGCACAACGCAACGGCATCTGGCGAAAGATCAAGGTCAAGCTCAAGCCGCCCAAAGGGCTCCCTCCCCTTAATGTCTATGCGAAGACCGGCTACTACGCCCCGACCCAGTAGCCGGCGGCAGCCGCGCCAGTAGCTTTGGACGTCTTGCCGTTTTTGCAGTCGCATTTGCCCTTACATCCCTGGCCGTGCTGTTTGCCTCAGCGGCCTTCGCGCAACAGCAGCAGACTCCCATTTCTCCTTCGGCACAGCCTCCGGCGCCCGAATGCTCCGCCGCGGGAAATTTCGCAGGATACCTACAAGATTCAAGTCGCAGGTCAGCCTGGTGGTCCTGCATGCGTCCGTGCTGAATGACCGCAGCGTGTTCGTGCCGGGCCTGAAGGAGGAAAATTTCCGCGTGCTCGAAGACAAAGTCGAGCAAAAGCTTTCGGTCTTCAAGCAGGAGGACGTGCCGGTCAGCTTCGGCCTGGTGGTGGACAACAGCGGAAGCATGCGGGACAAGCGGCCCGCAGGTGAACGCGGCGGCGCTCACGTTCGTCAAGACTTCCAATCCGCAGGATGAAGGCTTCGTCGTCAATTTCAACGACGACTACTACCTCGATACCGAGCACGACTTCACGAGCGACCTGGACGAAATGAAAACGGCGCTCGAACGCATTGACGCGCGCGGCAGCACGGCGCTGTATGACGCCGTGATCGGTTCGCTCGATCACCTGAAGAAAGGCACGCGCGACAAGAAAGTGATCCTGGTCGTGACCGACGGCGAGGACAATGCCAGCCGGCACAGCCTGGAAAATGCCGTCGAGCAGGCGCAGCGGAACGATGCCGTGATTTACGCCGTGGGCGTGTTCAGCGACGACGATATCAAGCACGACCGCCGCGCCATGAAAAAAGCGCGCACCGCGCTGAGCGCAACTCGCCAATGCCACCGGCGGCCTGGCCTTTTTTCCGGAAGACGCCAACGACACCGAGTCCATCTGCACGCAGATCGCTCACGACATCCGCAATCAATACACCCTGGCGTACTATTCGACCAATACGGCCCACGACGGCACTTTCCGGAGCCGTGCAGGTCGAAGTAATTCCTCCGCGCGGCACGGGGAAACTCACCGTGCGCACGCGCACCGGATATTACGCGCCTCGCGCGCCGTCCTCGGGAAATTAGCCAGCTTTCACTTCCATGCACGCGATTTGCGTGGCTAGTAGCACAGGCTTCAGCCTGTGGGGGTTAGTCCTTGCAAGGACCAAAACTCACAGGCTGAAGCCTGTGCTACTTAAAACCCGCGCAAATTGTTTGCAGTAATTCAGACCAATCAAATATTTGAAATCAGCGGCAGAAAACTTTTGCCGTGCGGAATTTCTCCGCCGAAATTTTCGGCGATGGTCTGGCCCATGTCGGCCAGCGTGTCGCGAATCGCCCAGGTTCACGCCGCGCTTCCCTGCCGGACTGTACGTCAACGATGGGCACGTATTCGCGCGAGTGATCGGTGGTCGGCCACGCAGGATCGGGATCGCAGCCGTGATCGGCGGTGATCATCAGCAGATCGCGCGGCGCCATGGCGCTTGCAGCAACGGCGCGAGAAGCACGTCGAATTCTTCCAGCGATTTCGCGAATCCTTCCACGTCTTTCCGGTGCCCGTAGAGCATGTCAAAATCCACCAGATTCGCGAAGATCAGGCCGGTCTTCTGTTCGCCGAGCGTCGCGTGAAGTTTCTGCATGCCGTCCGCGTTGTTCTTTGTCGTGACGTAGTGATCGACGCCGCGGCCGTTGTAGATGTCGTGAATCTTGCCGATGCCGAAAATTGGAACTTTTCGTTCCACCAGCACGTCCATCAGCATCGGGATGCGGCGGCTCGACGGCATAATCGTGGCGGCGCTCGGTGCGCCGAAAATTTCCCGGCGTTCCCGTAAACGGGCGGGCAATCACGCGGCCCACTTTGTTCGGCCCGTCGAGCATTTTGCGCGCAATCTCGCACATGCGGTACAGCTCGGCGATCGGAATCACGTCTTCGTGCGCGGCAATCTGAAATACGCTGTCGCCCGAGGTGTACACGATTGGGAAATCCGGTTCGGACGTGCTCCTCGCCCAGTTCCTTGATGATTTCCGTTCCGGAGGCAGGCTTGTTGCCGATCGTCTTGCGGCCGATGGCGCGTTCGAACTGCTCGATCAACTCGCGCGGAAAGCCGTGCTTGTAAACGGGAAACGCCTGCGGCAGCCAGATGCCCGCCATCTCCCAGTGCCCGGTGGTGGTGTCCTTGCCGGGCGAATGCGTCGCGCCCTTGCCGTAGCAGCCTTCCGGGACTGGCGGACGGCGCAGGTGAGTCGAGCGGCGCGATGTTGGCCAAGACCCAGGCGCACCAGATTCGGCAGCGCCAGCGGTCGCGATTTCGCGATGTGGCCCAGCGTGTTGCGGCCTACGTCGTCGTAATCCGCCGCGTCGGGCAGTTCGCCGATCCCCACGCTGTCCAGCACAATCCAGATGATTCGTTCGAATGCTGCCATGGTCCGCCTCGATGAAAAGTATACAACCTGGATCGCGGAGGGAGAAATTGAGTAGCACCGCCAAGTTTGGCTGTGCTACCTCAGGCGAAAAGCGGAAACCACATCCGAATCAGTGCCGTAGGGATCGGCCTTTTGATCGGCGGCGTCCATTAGAATTTTGGTGGTCCACAGGTGGCGGAAAAAGCTCCTGGCTGTCAGCACATGCGCACAAGTGGGATTCACATAGAGGAGGTCAACTGGTCCCCGGCCGGGCTTAGCTGCGACCGCCAGGCTTTCCGCGATCTGCTGGATGAGCGAACAATCGAACGGGTTGTAGAGGTAGACGAGGAGCGGGCTTTTCGGCCAGTGGAAATTCGCGGCGTCCTCCTGAACCACGCGTATTCTTGCTTTGGAGCGCTCGAAGGAAAGTCCCACGTTTCGCCGCGCGATGCACGCCAAGTCGGGGTTCAATTCCACACCGACAACCTTTCGGAACGGCTGCTCCGCGGCGAGCAAAATCGCGCGGCCTTTGCCCGCGCCCAAATCGACAAAGCTGTACGCCTCAACCTTCCCGGACACGGCTCGCAGAGTTTCTCTCCAGCGGCGACAAGCCTCGCGAAACACAGAGGGGGCAATCGCCGAATAGCCGTAATTGAGCGCATCATGCGCCTGCCCGGTCACAAGCTCTTCCGGCCCGAGATAGCCGCCCGTGTCCGTCCCATATTTCAGGTCGAAGGGATGAATCGCCGCGCGATTCGGAGCAGTTCTGGATGATGACGCCAAAGTGACTGAGTCCTCGCTCCAGTAAGAGTAACGCAAAACTTGCATGGCGTTGTATTTGGTAGGACAGGCTTCAGCCTGTCGCTTTTGTGCGCGACGGCGAAAATCAAAACCAGACAGGCTGAACAGGTTGCGGAAATAGGTCGACTCCGGAAGGCTCTTAGTAGCACAGGCACTCTTGCCTGTGCGGTTTTCTGAATTTTCACTCGCTCATGACGGCATAAATAGCAAAAACCGCACAGGCAAGAGTGCCTGTGCTACTGAATTGCCCTACCTCTCGCAGCGAAGTATAATCAGTGGTTTAGATTTGCGTCGCGGAAGGCGCTGGGGAGGAGGCCGCGTGGCTGCAAGAGAAAACAATGTTCCGGAGCAGCTTGCAATAAACCCCGCGCCCATTTCCCTGGCCGAGGCTGCCGAGCAGGAAGCGATCCATGTGCACGGCGCGCGCGTGCACAACCTCAAGAACATCAGCTTCGATATTCCGCACAACGCCATCACGGTGGTGACCGGCGTTTCCGGGTCCGGCAAATCGAGTCTCGCGTTCGACACGATTTACGCGGAGGGGCAGCGGCGGTACATCGAATCGCTTTCGGCTTACGCGCGGCAATTCCTCGAGCGCATTGAAAAGCCGGATGTGGATGAGATCACCGGAATCGCGCCGGCCATCGCGATCAAGCAGAAAAATTCCACGCGCAATCCGCGCTCGACGGTCGCGACGGCCACGGAAATTTACGATTACCTGCGGCTGCTGTACGCGCGCGCGGGGCGCACCTTTTGCACCAAGTGCGGCAGCGAAGTGCGCAGGGACACGCATGGACGAAATTGCCGCACGGGTGCTGGCGTTGCCAGCAGGGGCGGCGATTCTATGTGCTGTACACGCTCGATCTGACGGCGCGCGCTGCAGGCACGCCCGCGCCCGGCGCGCCGCCGACGCGCGCGCCGCAAAGAAATCGCTGCCAAGCCGTCGGCGAGACGATCCGGCAGGCGCTTGCCGGTTTGCAGCGACGCGGTTTTCAGCGCCTGTACCAAGCGGGCCGCATGCACGAATTTTCTTCTCCGGAAACGCTGCTGGATATTGATTTCACGCAGCCGGTGTATGTGGTCGTGGATCGGCTGCCGATCGGTCCGGACATGCGCTCGCGGCTGGTCGATTCGGTGGAAATTTGTTATCGCGAGGGACGCGGCGAGGCGATTCTGGAATTTGTGCCGGAAACGCCGGACGCGACCAGCCGAGCGCATGGTTTTCAACGAGCGCTTCGAGTGCAAGACCTGCGGCACGGTTTATCAGGAGCCGGAGCCGCGCCTGTTTTCGTTCAATAATCCGTATGGCGCGTGCCCGCGCTGCCAGGGATTCGGAAACACCGTCGATTTCGACATCAATCTGGTGATTCCCGATCGCGGCAAATCCATCAACGAAGGCGCGATCGAGCCGTGGACCAAGCCGCGCTATCGCGCCTACTGGCAGGAACTGAAGAAATTCGCGCGCGCCAATAAATCCCCTGGACGTTCCCTTCCGGCAACTGACCGCCGAGCAGCAAGAATCGTGATCGAAGGCGACCCGAAGTCCGGATTCATCGGCGTGAACGGGTTTTTTCCGTGGCTGGAACGCAAGAAATACAAGCTGCACGTGCGCGTGTTTCTCAGCCGCTACCGCGGCTACGCGCTCTGCCCCGATTGCAACGGCGCGCGCCTGCGCGCGGAGGCTCGCGCCGTGCGTGTTTCCGGAAAATCGATCACCGAAGTTTGCGCGATGACCGTGGCCAGGCGCGCGAGTTCGTGGACAGCCTTGAGCTGAGCGAGGAGCAGGCCGCCATCGCCGACAAAATTCTGGAAGAAGTGCGCCAGCGGCTTCGTTTCCTGGACGAAGTGGGCCTCGAATATCTGACGCTCGACCGGCTGTCGTCGACGCTTTCCGGCGGCGAGGCGCAACGCATTCAACTGGCCACTTCGCTCGGCTCGCATCTGGTGGGCGCGCTGTACGTACTCGACGAGCCTTCCATCGGCCTGCACCCGCGCGACACGCATCGCTTGATCGACATTCTGAAAAGCCTGCGCGATCTGGGCAACACGATCCTGGTGGTCGAGCACGATCCGGACATGATGGCCGCCGCCGACTACGTGATCGATCTCGGTCCCGGCGCGGGCGAACACGGCGGCAGCATTCTATTTGCCGGGCCGCGCAGCGAACTTTTGCAAAGCCGCGAATCGTTCACGGCGCGATACCTGAACGGCGAACTTGCGCATTCCCGTCCCGGCGCTGCGGCACAAGCCCAGCGGGCGATTCTTGCGAATCTTACGGCGCGCGCGCTCACAACCTGCAAAATATCGACGTGATGATTCCGCTGCACATGCTGGTGGCCGTCACCGGCGTTTCGGGCTCCGGCAAATCCACGCTGGTGCATGACGTGATCTACAAAGCGCTGGAACCGAAGCGCAGCGGCGGAAAGTATCAGGAACTTGTGCGACCGCATCGAAGGCGACCAGCAGCTCCTGAGCGTCGTGCTGGTGGACCAATCGCCCATCGGGCGCACGCCGCGCTCGAATCCTTCCACTTATCTCAAGGCCTTTGACGCCATTCGCGAAGCATTTGCCTCCACGCCGGAAGCCAAGAAGCGCGGCTACTCCGCCGGGACATTTTTCGTTCAACATTCCGGGAGGCCGCTGCGAGGCGTGCCAGGGCGACGGCATCGTCACGGTGGAGATGCAGTTCCTGGCCGACGTCGAACTGATCTGCGAGGAGTGCCGCGGGACGCGCTTCAAGAGCGGCGTGCTCGAAGTGCGCTATCGCGACAAAAATGTGCACGAAGTGCTGCAACTGACGGTGCGCGAGGCGCTGGTCTTTTTCGCGGGCGTGCCAAAGATCACCTCCAAGCTGAGAATTCTGGACGAAGTGGGGCTTGGCTATCTGCGGCTGGGACAGTCCGCGACCACGCTTTCCGGCGGCGAAGCGCAGCGCCTGAAGCTGGCCGCGCATCTCACTACACTGACGTAATCGAGGGTGTCTTATATATCTTTGACGAGCCTACGACCGGGCTGCATTTTGACGACATTCAAAAATTGCTGACGGCATTTCGCAAGCTGATCGACGGAGGCGCTTCAATCATTGTGATCGAACATAATCTCGATATCATCAAGTCATCGGACTGGGTCATCGACCTCGGGCCGGAAGGCGGCGCGCAGGGCGGAAAAATCGTGGCGACGGGAACGCCCGAGCAGGTGGCGCGCAATTCGCATTCGTTTACGGGCAAGTTTCTTTCGCGAGTGCTGGCCAGTGCGCGCGCAGGAAACGGCCATGACGCGCATCCTGCCTCACAACGGAGCAAATGAAACGCATGTTTTCCGGGAGCGATTTCACGGCGCGCTGCATTCGAGTTGCCCTGGCGTTCGGGTGGATTGCCGCCGCAATCATTCCAGCTGCCGCGCAAACTCAGCGAAAAGCTCCGGCCAAACCGCCTGCATCCACGGCGCCGCAAGGACAGGAAGATCCGCTCGCGCCACTGCTGCGACAGGCTAGCGACGCCATCGACAAGATGGATTTTGCCGCCGCGCTCGATCCCCTGCAGAAATATATCGCGCAGCGCCCGGACGAGCCCTACCCGCATTTTCAGCTGGGATACGCGTACGCCGGATTGAAGCGGCCGCAAGACGCCAAAGCCGAATTCTCGCGCGCCATTGCGCTCGATCCGAAGATGGCGGCTGCCTACCAGAATCTTGGCCTGGTGCTGATGGATTCGGATCCGGCCGGCGCTGCCGCTGCGTTTCTTCATTTGTGCGAATTACAGCCAACGGAAAGCCGTCCGCGATTTCTCGCAGGCTTCGCCCTGGAGCGCGCCGGAAAAATCCCCGAATCCATCGAGCAGTACCGCGCCGCGCTTGCACTTTCGCCGAAAGATTATGAATCTCGGTTCGCGCTGGGCCGCGCGCTGCTTCGCTCGAGTGACGCCCCTGGCGCGGAAGAACAATTTCGCGCGGCAATCGCGGCGCGCGCGGACGCGGCTCCGGCAAGGCTTGGCCTGGCGAACTCTTTGCTGGCGCAAAAGAAATATGAAGCAGCGAGCGATGCCCTGGCGGAATACTTGAAGCTCAACCCGGCGGACAAGCCCGCGCATTTCGACCGGGCTTCGGCGCTCTTGAATCTAAACCGTTATGACGAAACGCTGGATGAGCTTGAGCGCTCTGACGCGGGCGCCGCGACAACCGCCGATTCCCTAAAGATGCGCGGCGAAATTTACATGCGGCAGAAAAAATGGAAAGAATCCGCGGACGCCCTGAAGCAGGCGCTCGCACTCGCGCCGCAAGATTCGGAAGTGGCGGCCTGGATCGGCCGAGTGGATATCGAGCTGCGCAACTACCCGGCAGCCGTTGACATTCTGCGGCAAGTGCATGCGCGGGATCCGCAAAACACGGACGCCCTCCGGGATCTGGCCGACGCTTTCTTTCTGAACGACAATTTTGCGGCGGCTCTCGAAGCAATGGACCGCCTTGCCAAACTGGAAACCCCCAAACCCGGATCGTGGTTCGTTCGCGCCGTCTGTTACGATAAACTTACGCGCAGGGCGGAGGCCATTGAGGCATATCAAAAGTTCCTCGATCTGGATGGCGGGCAGCACGACACTCAGGATTTTCAAGCGCGCAATCGCATTCCGGTGCTGCAGCGTGAATTGGGACAGTCCAAGAAAAAATAAGCGTGGACGAAGAGTTTCGTTTTCTTCCAGGATGACCGTGCCGGGCACAATTCGGATGGCTGTAATTTTGGCGCTGGCGCTGTGTGCCCCGCTGGCCGCGCAAGATCGCCTTTCAGACCAGTTGGCGAGGTACCAGCATGAGACCGATCCGATCCGCAAATCGCACGTACTGGTAAAGTTGGGAGACGAGCAGGTTGAGTTCTCAAGGAAGCAGCTGAAAGCAGGCGAGGATGTCGCTTCCCTTCACACCCTGGAGCAATATCGCGACGAAGTTCGCGAAACGATTGCGGGCTTGAACGGCATGGGCGTGGACGCGGAACGCAAGCCCTCCGGTTTCAAGGAACTTCAGATCAGCCTGCGAGAAACTATCCGGCGCGTCGACGATTTGATCCTGACGCTGAATGTGGACAAGCGCCCATTTTTCCGCGAAGTACGCAACGATTTGTTTGCCATGCAAAACGATCTGATCGACAAGCTGTTTCCGCGCAAGCCTGACCGCAATGCGCCGAAATCCGACCCTTGAGGTGTCCTATGCAATGGTTCAACAAACTGGGCGCCGCATTGCTCCTCGTTTCGATTGTTGTTCCTGTGTACGCTCGTCCGGCTGGCGCCGCGCCCCAGAAAAAAAAGGAATACCTTTCCGAGACGGAGGCCGACAAAATTCGCGATGCGGGCACCTCGGGCCCGCGCATCGTTCTTTTCACAAAATTCGCTTCGGACCGCATCAAAAAACTTCAATACGAATTTGCGCACATGGATCCGGCGGACCAGAAAAGAACGGAGCGCCTGAATGGCTTGATCAACAGCTACGCGGGCTGCATTGACGATGCTACAGACCTAATTGACATTGGAATCGAAAAGCAGCAGGACATCCATGAAGGAGTGAAGGCGATGCAGTCGGGGCTCAAGGAGTTCCTGCCCTACCTGCAGGGCCTGGCCGCAAACGGGCCGGAACGCGAAACGTACAAGGAAAATCTGGACGACGCAATCGAGGCGACCCAAGACGCGGCAAAGGAATTGGAAAGAGCGTCCAAGGATTTGGCTCCGCCTCCTGTGCGGCGCAAGCCATCGTGAAAGGATTATCCGGTTTGAGAAAGGAACGGCGCGTCTCGCTTGCCCTTCCCGGAGGCGAACATATCTTCCAGCGCATCTTCACGCGCCTGGGATGCCAGGGCCGACCGCCGCAATTTCAAGTGGAGCTGTACCCCTATGCCAACCTTTCGCACACGCTGCGCTTGCGGCGCGAAGTGGCCCACGTGCGGCTTTCGGACATTCTGCGGGAAGCGCCCATCACGGTAATCGAAGCCACAGCCGCAATTTTGCTGGGGCAAATGTATCGCCGCCGCGTTCCCCGCGAACTGCGCGATCTCTATCGGCAATATGCGCTGGCGCACTCCACCCGGCAGCACATCGCGCACGTTCGCCGAAAGCGCGCGCGGCGCATCCCGGACAATCCGACCGGCGCGGCGCACGATCTGGAGCCCATGTTCGCTTCGATCAACACGGAATATTTCGATGGAAAACTTCCCCGCCCTCGCCTGGCATGGAGCCCACGGCCCTGGCGCTCCCAATTCGGATGCTACGATCCTTCACTCGATCAGATTGTGATGAACAAGCGGCTGGACAATCCCGCGGTGCCCTCTTACGCGGTGGAGTTCATCCTGTATCACGAAATGCTGCACGTGAAGCATCCCATTCGCGCTGCGGCCTGCGGGCTGCAATCGCACTCGCCGGAATTTCGCGCCGAGGAAAAGCGCTTCGCGCACTACGCCCGCGCCCGCAAATTCCTGGAACACGTCCGCTAGCTAGAAATTCCCGGGGATAAGTAGCACAGGCTTTAGCCTGTGGGGTTGCGCTCTTGCAAGGACTAAAATCCACAGGCTGAAGCCTGTGCTACAAAAATCAACATTGAATCAGAGAGTGGTGTAAACCACGCGCGTAAAACCATCGCCCTTCAGAAAACCGCCACCCCACTCCGGATCTAGATCGCTGAAAAGTTTCGCGGCGACGGCTTCGTCCAGTGATTTCCCGGCCTTCTTCACTTTCTGCACGCGGTCTCGCGCCACGATCAGCATGTCGCGAAACTTTCTGAGGTCGCCCTTGTTCCCGAGGGGACCGTGTCCGGGGACGACTTTGGTGTTGTTGTCGATCATGGCCATCATCTTGGTGGCGCCGGCGATCATACCGTTGATGCTGCCGTTCGTTCCGCGATCGATATAGCAATAAATTCCATTGAAAAATACATCGCCCATGTGCAGCACATTGGCTTTCTGGAAATGGATGTAGATGTCGGAGTCGGTATGCGCCGGAGCGAAGCGCCCCAGCGATACGTGCTCGCCGCTGAAGTGCATCTGGTAGGACTCCTTGAAGGTGCGCTGCGGCAAGGCATTTTCCGGCGAGGGATCGAAATGCAGATCGATGATGTCCAGATCGTGCGATTCGGACATGCGCTTGAGCGTATTTTCATGCGCGATGATGCTGGCTCCGGCGGCACGCACGTTCACATTATTGTCGGTATGATCCCAGTGCCAGTGTGAATCGACGGCCACTTTCAGCGGCGCTTTGCTGATTTCGCCCAGCGCCTTCTTAAATCGGTCCCAGGCCAGTTGCGTGAATGTATCCACGATCAGCTTGCCGTCCGTGCCGCTCAACACCACTACGTTTCCTCCCGGCCCCATCAGCAAAGTGAGACTGTCCGAGAGCTTTACGGACTCGATGGGAGTCTTCTCAAATCGCAGCCGAGCCTGCGCCACGCCATCGATGGGCAACGCGGCAAGTGGATGCGCGAGCCTCCGCGTTGCGGCACTCAGCGCTTGGGGAAATAGATGTGACAGCGCCCATCCGCCCGCCAGCGCTCCAGTCGCTTGCAGAATTTCTCGCCGCGTGGCTCGCTGAACGCTCTTGTCGAAATCCATGGTGCACCTCGCTGCAATT
The DNA here is from genome assembly GCA_963825365.1 of uncultured Acidobacteriota bacterium. GTDB lineage: Bacteria > Acidobacteriota > Terriglobia > Acidiferrales > UBA7541 > Palsa-360. Next base: position 40,551 of record CAWGSV010000022.1, read on the forward strand.
TCAATTTCGCATTTCACCGGTCATGCTGCCAGGGAATATAGCAAATTTTGGAGAGCGTACACATTTTCTGCTTTAACTAAATTGCAGAGTTCGAGTGCTGTCCCATTTTGAAGCATGCTCGGATTTCGGAGGTCGGGGCTTCAGCCCCGACGAAAAGTATCGTCCGGCATGGGGTTTTAACCCCTGAAGCTTCAGGGGCTGAAGCCCAAATCAAACCAAGCGCAAATGTCCGAGCTAAAGCTCGGACCTCCGACTGCTCAATGCAATTTCAAATTAAGGCGGCACCCAGAGTTCGCACTCGTCTTCCTGAATTCGCCGCCAGTGGTTATACTAAGCCGATTTTTCTATTCGGGGAGACCTTCATGGATCAGTTCGAGTCTTTTAAAGCAGCGCAAAAGCTCGGGTGGGCGAATTTTGTGGCCTTCGAGATGCACACCATTCCTTGCGCCGCAACGCTTGTGAAGCGCGCGGGCGTGCGCGCCGGGCAGCGCGTCCTGGACGTGGCCTGCGGCACGGGCGTCGTTTCGGTTACGGCGGCGCGCCTCGGGGCTTCGTGTCACCGGGCTCGATCTCACGCCGGAACTTTTGGAACGCGCGCGGGAGAACGCTCACATCGCTAAAGTGGAAATCGATTGGCACGAAGGAGACGTCGAGAAGCTGCCCTTCGCGGATGCGGCGTTTGACGTTGTCCTCAGCGAGTTCGGCCACATCTTTGCACCGCGTGCGGAAGTGGCCATCGCCGAAATGTTACGCGTGCTTAAGCCCGGCGGGACGATTGCGTTTTCCACCTGGCCGCCGGAGCTTTTTGCAGGGCGTATGTTCACGCTCACGGCAAGCTACCTGCCACCACCGCCTCCGGGCGTCTCGCCACCGCCGCAATGGGGCGATCCGGCCATTATCCGGCAACGCCTGGGATCGGCCGTGAAAGACGTTCATTTCGATCGCGCGATCATGTTCATTCCCGCGCTCAGCCCCAGCCATATGCGAATAGCGGCCGAGAAGAGCGCGGGCGCCGTGGTGCGCCTGGTGGCGGCCCTGAAGGACAGCGATCCCGCAAAGCTGGAGCAGTTCCGCCGCGAATACGATGCGCTGGCCGGCGAATATTTTGAGGACAACCACATGCGGCAAGATTATTTGATCACGCGCGCCACCAAGGTTTGAAGAATTAAGCAGTAAAGCGCGGCAGCGCTCTACGTGGCATAGGCTTCAGCCTGTGCGGGGTTAGTCCTTGCGAGGACTAAAACCGCACAGGCTGAAGCCTATGCCACGTAAAAAAGGCCGGACGCTTTCGCGCCCGGCCTTCGATTCTGAGCTGTGCCCAACCGCATTTTTCCAGCGGCAGCTATTTGCATCAGTTATGGAATGGCAGATAGACCCACTGATCGTTGAGGTATCCTGGAGGCGCGCCGTTGGAAGAATCGTAGCCTTCGCCACCGAAGATATGAATGTAATCGAATTTAGTTACTGGGTTTGGAGCCCAGATTACTGCGCCCCGGCGTCCGCCAACAACGTTCTTTACAAATAGCGAACCGTCGCCACCGGGAATATTCTTGATTTCAAATACACTGTTCTGGTTGGCATTGCTGATCCCCTTCCACCAGATCCACTGTCCGGAGCTTTGCTGATATTCCCAGATATCATCCAGGAAACCAGTCGGATCCGTAGTCGCGGTACCGTATCCCCAACCACCGAAGAACCAAAGGTTGCTCTTGTCATCGCTCCAGCCAACAGCGCCCCAACGCGACCCCGGAAAGTTTGCAGCCGCGCCGGTGCTCAGGTTACTCGTAGCCTGTGCGCCATAATTGCCGGTCTGATTTGCGAGTTTAGCTCCCGACACCCATATCCATTGCTTGGTCGTGATATTAAACTCCCAAAGATCGTTCAGGATCGCGCCGGCAGGCGGAGGACCACTGTTGCCAGTCCCGACCGAATCGAGTCCAAACCCACCGAAAAGCCAAATGTTTCCGGACGTGTCTGCCCACAGCACTGCTGCCTGTCGCCCACCCGGTGCAGTGGTGCCAGTTCCTGCGCCTAGGTTGCCGTAACTACCATTCTGATTAATAGCATTGGAATCGGAAGGCCCGATCCACGTCCATTGATTTGAAGTGGGGTTGTACATCCATAGATCGTTTAACAAACCGATCGTGTTGCCTGTGGAATCCACGCCCTGCCCGCCAAAAAGCCAAAAATTCCCGACTGCATCTTTGGTCGACGCAGCAGCCCATCTGCCTCCTGGGACTCCTCCCGGAGAGCCTTGTGTGCCATAAACGCTTGGCATGTTGCCAATGGTCGAACCTCCCACCAGGGTCCATGGGCAGGAGCTTGTCCCTGCGCCACCAGCATCAACTGTCGCAATGGCGGGAGTGCATTTCCATAGGTCATTGAGTAGGGATGGTGCCAACATTGACCGTCGAATCCCTGGCCACCAAACAAGTACAAGTCGCCGGAAGCGCTTGTCCAACTTGAGCTACCCCACCTCGAACCTGGGCGCGACTTCCTCGTGGAACCTCTTCAAATTCCAGCGAGTCGACGCGCACCTGAGCGATGGGAGGATTGCTCCCTGCGTTCACGAAAACGGGAAGGTTCGCGGGCACCCAGCCTCCAGCTGCAGCAGTAGGATCATAAACCCAGAGATCGTTCAGAAGACCCGGAAGCTGATTCCCTAGTGGGCTCGGATACGGGAAGCCTTGTCCGCCGAAGAGCCATCTTCGCCCAACTTGTCGGTCCAGGCCGACTGCGAAATCCCGCCCGCCGGGAGTACTTAGGTTCGGCGGAAAGATCAGGTTTGGAGGGAAAAGAGGTGTTGTAACTGCAGCATAATTGTTTGCCGAACTCGTTGAGTTGAGGTACCACGAGTTCCAGCCCCAGTCGTTGTGTTGGCAATCAACGAGAACGTGAGTCGACATTACCGAGGGCAACGCCAGTATAGTAGAAATTAGCTGCACGCCTGCGGTTGGCTGGTTGGAAATAGAAATGTTTGCACATTGTAAATGCCGCCATTCGTAACCAACGTGGGAAAGGTGAATGCTGTATCGCCCGTAACAAACAGGTCGTCTCCTGCATTGTCTTGCTCTTCGACGACGTCACCGGGACCCTCCACAAGACCGACGACTGTTCCACCGATTGTAAATCCCGGCTGAGTGCAGATGACGCTCACGGTGGTTACGTTTGTAGTCGCTGTTCCACTGCCGCTGACGACGGAGCAAACTTGCGCTGGGTTCGAAGGCTGGGTCAGAACTGTGACGTTATAAGCGGCACCTACGCTAACCTGCGCCGGAAACGTAAAGGGGACGTTCGCAGTGCCTGAGACTGCGTAATTGTTTCCTCCATTGTTCTGAAGGACAAGGCCGGTTCCGAGAAGGCCGGAGACCGAACCGCCGATTGTGAGGCCGGTCGTACCGCAATTGACCAAGACACCGGCAACATTACCCGTTGCAGTTCCACTGCCGTTCGAAACGCTACAGGTTTGCGCGGGACTGGTGGGTTGCGTCAGGATCGTCACGGCATACACGCCAGTCACGGCGGTGTTGAACGTGAACGTGCCGTTCACCCTGATTGTCAGGCTATCCCCGCCGTTATCCTGCAGCACCATCCCGGTTCCAAGGAGCCCGATCACCGATCCGCCAATCGTAAAGGTCGAAGTATTGCCGCCGCTGGGTCCGCTGCCGCCAGTATTGCCGCCCCCGCCGCTGTTATTGGACCCGCCGCCCGACCCGCTGTGCGCGGGGTAACAAGAAGTTGCAAACAGGACGGTCAGCATCAGAGACAGGAATAGCCCGGACTTCAATAAGAGTTTCATAGTAATGGATTGCTCCTTGATGGCCTCGCATCGGCGCCTTATGCCCTCTTGCACCCAACGCGCCGTGCGGGGGTTGGCCTTAGCTGGACGCGACTCTTGATTCCTTGCTTCAACGCCCGGATGGTCTATTGACAGCCATGTAGGCTTCGATTGACTGGACGTGGACGCCTTCTTCCATACCCTACGGACCTGCAAAAGGGAGGGTCAATTTAGACTTAAGTCACGTGTGTCTACCTGACTATTAAAGCCCACGAATAGGAAGAATCATGCGGAGGGTAACGTGGCCTTGCTATTCTGCTAATCAATTTATTTTCATAATGTTACGACTGTGCAAAACATTTGGAATTTGGCCTCAAAGACTTCCACTACAGTGCCACTACAAAGAGCGATTTTTTGGCCCGGCGGCTAACCCTGTGGGGGCTTCACCTTGGGTCAAAACCAGGCGGGAAGACTGCCCGGCCAAAAGGCGGTCTGGTCCTCAAAAACAGGTGAATTTCAGGGGTTGCGGCACATATTGGATAGTACGAAAGATTAGAAAGATTAGAAGGTGGCCCACTACCCCCGCCGTGCTTATCGCTCATTCTTGTTGAAGCCTGTGATACGATCTGGATGACCTACATCAACTAAAATGCCGTGGCGCTCGCCAAACGATTTTCTGGATTGAGGCCCGCGCCGATGCTCCACACTTAGAAACTGCCTCTTTATGCGCCCATCACAAATTCGCAACCTCATTGTGTTCGGAATTCTTGCCGCCATCGCCCTATGGGTCAGCTCCACCGCCGCCGATTTCATCATCGAGTACAACTGGTGGAAGGAGATCGGGCAGGTCAACACCTGGGTGGGCATGCTGTGGTACAGCATCGCTCCCGCCGCGGTCGGATCGCTGGTGGCCTTTGTCGCGCTGTGGGTGGCACATGCGCGAGGACTGCATTTCGCCGGGATTCTCAAGCGCGATCATCCCCTCTACTCGCGCTGGTTCCTGTGGGCTGGCGATCGTCGCGATCCTGTTCGCCTCCAGCGTCGATCGACTACTGGACGGTCATGCGTTTTTTCGGTTCGCGCGGACTCGCAGCGCCCGCCGATGCCTGGAAGGACCAGGTCTTTTCGCGCGGCCTGCCGTTTTATCTGTTCGATTTGCCTTTCTACGCGCAGGTGCTCGGATTCGTGTTTGTGCTGGCGATTCTGTGCGCGCTGGTTTTTTGGGTTACGGCGCGGGGCTGGCAGCTGGCCGAACGTTTTCGCTACGGCGCGCTGGATGACGGGCCGCGCAAGAACTCTGACCATCGGGCCGGGTTCGCTGCTGCTTGCCGGGCGCGACGCGCGCCGGTTTTGTGCGCGTCATTTCCGTGATTCTGCTGCTCGGCTTTGCCGCTTGGGTTTATCTCGGCAATTATGATCTTCTGTTCAACTCGCACGCCTTCATGACCGGCGCGGATTACGTGGACGAGAAAGTTACGCTGCCTTTGCGCTGGCTGCTCATCGTCGTCACGCTCGGCGCGCTTCCGCTGGTCTGGATGCGGCAATACAAAAAGGCGGTCATCCTTGTCGGCGGCTTTTTTGTTTTGCAAGCTGGTTGTGCCGGCTTCGTTCACGCTGTCTATGTGCGGCCGAATGAAATTTCCATCGAGCGGCCCTATATCGAGCGGCACATTGAGGCGACCTCGATTGCCTTTGGCCTGAATCGCAACTCCAGGAACTTCCCTTTACGTTCCCGCCGCGCAAGCCACGGTCGACCCCGTGCAGGACGCCACGCTGCTGGATAATGTTCGCCTGTGGGACCTTCGCGCCTACAACGCCACGATCACGCAGATTCAGGCGCTGCGCCCCTACTACACTTTTCCCGACACGGACGTGGATCGCTACTTTCCCAACGGCCACATCAAGCAGGTGCTGCTGTCGCCGCGCGAAATCGACGTCAACCAATTGTCCGCCGAGGCCAGCCAGAGCTGGATCAATCCGCGCTTTATTTACACGCATGGTTTCGGCGCGGTCATGTCCGAGGTCAACAAGATTACGCCCGACGGCCTGCCCGTCCTGCTGATCGAAAATGCGCCGCCGGAAATCAAGACGCCCGGCTTTCAGCTCACGCGGCCGGAAATTTATTACGGCGAAAAAACGCAGGATCCGGTCTTCGTGCACACCGCGCGCGAGGAGTTCGATTATCCTTCCGGCGACCAGAATAAATATTCGACCTACCAGGGCACGGGAGGCTTTCCGGTCGGATCGCTTCTTGCTGAAGACCGCGGCGGCGATTTCTCAGGGCGAGCCGAACATCGTTTTCACGAGCTACCTCACCGGCGAGAGCCGCATGATGATTCACCGCAAGGTGCAGGACCGGCTGCAGCATCTGGCGGGCTTTCTGGACTGGGATCAGGATCCTTACCTGGTGATCACCGATGACGGCAGGCTGGTTTGGATGGTGGACGGCTACACGACTTCGCTTTCGCATCCCTACTCCGCGACGCTTCCGGTGGCCGGGCTTGCCCGAGGGCGCCAACTACATTCGCAATGCGGTGAAGGCCACCGTGGATGCCTACAACGGGAAAAATTTCGCTGTACGTTTTCGATCCGAGCGATCCCATCATTCAGGCCTACCAGCATCTGTTTCCGAAATTGTTCCAGCCCGCATCGGAAATGCCCGCGGACCTGCGCCGCCACGCGCGCTATCCCGAAGCCCTGTTTCAGGCGCAGGCCGAGGCCTACCGCACTTTCCACATGCGCGATCCGCAGGTGTTTTACAACAAGGAAGACATCTGGGACATCGCGCACAATCTTGTGCGGCCAGTCCGGGCAGCCGGAAAACGTGCAGCCCACCTACGTCGTGGCCACTTTGCCGGGAGAAAAATAGCCGGAGTTTCTGCTGATTCTGCCCTTCACTCCGCGCGGCAAAGATAATTTGATCGGCTGGATGGCCGCGCGCTGCGACGGCGAGCACTTGGGAAATTTGATTTTCTATCAGCTGCCGAAACAGCAGCTGATGTACGGCCCCATGCAGATCGAGTCGCGCATCGACCAGGACCAGAATATTTCCAAGGACCTGACGCTGTGGAACCAGCAGGGCTCGCACGTGTTGCGCGGAAGCATTATCGCCCTGCCGGTGACCGGCGGCTTTCTTTACGTCGAGTCCATCTACATTCAGGCCACTGAAGCGCGCATGCCGCAGCTGAAAAAAGTTGTGCTGGCCATGGGTGACCGCCTGATTTATCGCGACAATTTCGATCAGGCTCTGGCCGAGCTGATGGGAGGCGCAATGCCCGCGAAGGCAGCGCCCGGAGCCGCTGCGTCCGCGCAAGCCGCGCCGCCCGCCGAATCCGGAAATGGCACTGCCGCCCTTGCCGAGCGCGTGCGCCAAATCCGCGACCAAGCCCAGCAACTTGTGCAGGAACTAGAGAAACTCGAAAAAGATGCCGGGAAGCAAAAGTAGAACAGGCTTCAGCCTGTTTTCTTTTGACTTCTTTCAGCCTTGCAACGAATCAAAAACCCTAGAGCAGGCTGAGAGCCTGTCCTACTTTCGAAATCGCGCCCGGTTAAAAAACTGCATGATAGCGCGGTGTATAATCCCGCCATGAACAACACGCCCAACCTCGCCGACAAATTTGCGTCAGCCCTGCCCTACGAGCAACTACACTGCAAACCGGAACAGAGGAACAGCAGCGCCGATGGAAGCAAGTCTACGACGCGGCGCACCTGAGCGACGCACAGAAGCGAACTCCTCGCCGGTTTCGTGCGCGAAATGAAAATCCTGATCTTCAGCGGCATCTGGTGCGGCGACTGCGTTCAGCAGTGCCCGCTCATCCAGCGCATCACCGAAGGCAATCCCGCAAAAATCGATTTGCGATTTGTGGAGCGCCCCAAGGAAAGCGAGCTGCTCCCCGAACTGCGCATCAACGCAGGCAGCCGCGTTCCAGTGGTCATTTTTTTGTCCGAGGACAACGAATGGTGCGCCACCGCCGGCGATCGCACCATCAACCGTTACCGCGCCATCGCCCGCGCCAAGCTTGGCCCGCTGTGCCCCACCGGCATCGTGGCTCCCGACAAAGATGAGCTCGACGCGACGCTGGGCGATTGGCTGAACGAAGTGGAGCGCGTACAACTGATGCTGCGGCTTACGCCGCGCCTGCGCCAGAAATATCAGGATTGACGGGCATCAGACACTTCCCTTAGCGATCGAATATGGATCAAGACAAACCTATAGCGAATGAACATGCGCGCCTTTGCGCGGTCAGAAACGTGTCAAGTTCCCTCAGTTTTGTCGGGGCCTGCCTTCTGATGGTCTATTCGAGTTGGACGGAGTTGGGTAAACCATTCCACAAGCTAAGTAACTATTATTTGTTCTGGATGCTGATTTCAATATGGATAGATTATGAATTGCTCGTACTATTTCGGTGTATTCGAGAACGACTCATTCTGTGCCTGGGACTTCTTGTTTCGCTAAGAGCGCTTGTTTCAAGGTTTGCTCCAATCGCCCTGAATCAGTTTGTAATCCCAGTGAGGCAAGCTTTTCTGCTCCTATGGATCATTGGCCTTCTCACGAGTTTCAGCATGTTTTTCTCAGCGGCATTCAAACCCAGGCCAATCTAGCGGCCATTTCCGCGTAGTCACATTTCCAAAGCGTTTCCGTGCTGCAATTTCTAGGGCCGGAGCAGCACAATTTGTTGTTGGGGGAGATCGGGCTAGCGTATATTCGGTTCCATACGATTTTCTGTGCCTTCGGAGGTGTATCCGACATGAGCGAATTCCCCTTAAAACGTCGTGACTTTCTCGTTGGCGTCGGCGTCAGCGGACTGGGCTTGGTCTTTGGCCTCGATCTCAAACCGGCGGTGGCAGGCTACGAACGACTGAAGTCGATGCGCCGGACAACGGGCCGCGGAGTGAAGATGGCATGGGTGCGCATCGCTCCCGATGGCGCTTATCACCATCATGGCGCCGGCGGCTGAGATGGGCCAGGGCACGATGACGGCGCTGGCGTAGTGTTTCGCCGAGGAACTCGATGCCGACTGGAATAAGGTGGCCGTCGAGTTCAGCCCTGCGGACGATGCCATTTACGCAAACCCTCTGCCGTTCTTTTTCGGAATGATGATCACCGCGGCCAGCACGGCCATGATGGCGTACTACAAGAACATGCGCCTGTATGGCGCGCAGGCGCGGCGCGTCCTTCTGGACGCGGCTGCGACCCGTCTCAATGTTCCCGATGGCGGAACTCACGACCGAGCCAAGCGTAGTGGTGCACGCCAAAAGTGGACAACGGCTCAGCTATGGAGAGATCGCGGGTTTCGCGACACCTGCCGCGAAACTTTGCCCGCTCGTTTCGGAAAAAGATTTGAAGGATCCCAGCCAGTTTCGCCTGATCGGCCACGAAATTCCACGCTGGATATGTCCAATCAAGACCGACGGCTCGGCGACCTACAGCATCGACGTGCGCCTTCCCGACATGGTGTATGCCACGTGGTGCGCGCTCCGGTGCTGGGCGCTACGCCTGGCTTCCGTCAACGATGCGGAAGTTTCCAAAATGCGCGACGTGATCAAAGGTGATGCAGTTGCCGCCCGATCGCGTGGCGATTGCTGCGCGCACCTACGAAGCGGCGCTGGCCGCCGAGCGCGCGCTGAAAATCAGCCTGGAGCAAAATCGCGCAGAAGCGAGTTTGACAGCGAGCGCGCGATGGAACAGCAATCGGCGATCGCGCGCGACCTCAGCAAGGCCGGAGTGCAGGTACAAAACACCGGCGATGTTGTCGCCGCGCTCAGCGGCGCGGCCAAAGTTTACAAGGCCGAATACCGCACGGAACTTGTCTACCACGCGCAGCTCGAGCCGCTGAATTCCGTTTCCTGGGTGAAGGACGGCGGCAAAAGCGTGGAAGTTTGGGCCGGATCGCAAACGCCCACGCATCTCACGCGCTCCGTCGCCGAAGCGCTGGGAATCTAGCTCCGAAAATGTGCTGCTCCATCGCACCTATCTGGGCGGCGGATTCGGCAGGCGCTCGGCAAGGATCACGACTGGGCCGTGGACTCCGCGCTCGTATCCAAGGAGCTGGGAGGTAGCCCGTAAAAGTGATCTGGAGCCGCGAGTCTGACGTGCGCTTCGGACGCTTCAAGCCGATGACGGCGCAATATCTGCAGGCAGCGGAAGACGCAACGGACGATTGACCGCCTGGCATCATCGCCTGGTGGCGGACGAAGCGCTGGCCATGACCGATCCGGTGCGCTTTGAAAAAGGCAAGGAATATCCCGAGGATTTCCACGACGGGCATACACACCGATTACGACGTGCCCAATATTCTGGTGGAAGCCGTGCGCAACAAACTGGGCGTGCGCATGTCAGCCGTGCGCGGCGTCGGCTCGACTGTCAATCAGTTCGCGGCGGAAAGTTTTGTGGACGAAATCGCGATGTCGCGCGGCGACGATCCCGTGGAGATGCGGCTGGAACTCTTGCGGAAATCTCCCGTCGAGCAGGAAGTGCTGCGGGCGGTTGCCAACATGGCGGGCTGGAAGAAGGGCGAGAAGACTGGCCGCGGAGTGTCTTACGTCACGAACGCGGGAACCTACATGGCCACGATCGCGCGCGTCGAGGTGGACCGCAACAGCGGCGTGATCCGCGTGCCGGAAATCTGGATTGCGGCCGACGTCGGCGTGCCCATCTGCCGCGCAATCTGGATGCGCAACTGCAAAGCGCCGTCACTCATTCCTTGAGCAATTTGTTGAAAGAGCGCATCACGTTCAAGAACGGCGCCGTCCAACAATCCAATTATTACGACTATCAGGTGCTGCGCATGTCGGAAGCGCCGGAGGTGCACACGCACATCGTGCCGTCGACGCGCAACCCGGTCGGCATCGGCGACCTCGGTGGAATTGGCGTGGGCCCCGCGGTGGCGAACGCTTTCTTTTCGGCCACCGGACGCCGCCTGCGCCAGTCGCCATTTCTGCCGGAGCGCGTGCTTGCGGTGTTAAAAGCGTAGGATTGCGGAAGTGCGTGCACAACAGGCATCGGATGGATCGCCTTTTGAATATTGGATCAAGTGAGATGAATTAATCGTGAATGGAATTATGTTGAGGAGGCTTATTTCCATGATTTCTCTAACGGTGAATAAACGCAGCGTGCAAGTGGATGTCGAACCCTCCACTCCCCTGCTGTGGGTGTTGCGCGAACATCTTGGGCTGACCGGCACGAAATATGGCTGCGGCGTATCGCAGTGCGGCGCCTGCACCGTGCATCTGGATGGCCGGCCTGTGCGTTCGTGCAGCACGCCGGTGTCGCGCGCGGCGGGAAAAGAAGTGACCACCATCGAAGGGCTTTCGGTCGGATCGAAACCATCCCGTGCAGCGCGCCTGGATTGAAATCGAAGTGCCGCAGTGCGGCTACTGCCAGTCCGGACAGATCATGAGCGCTGTGGCGCTGCTAAAAACAAATCCTGATCCGGCGGACGACGACATCAACCGCGCCATGTCCGGAAATATCTGCCGCTGCGGAACGTATCCGCGGATTCGCCACGCCATTCATCGCGCCGCGGAGTTGGCCAAGGCAGGGGGATGAGAATTTGAAATTGATTGAGGTTTGATGTCTCGCAGGCTTCAGCCTGTGGATTTTCGGCCTTGCGAGTATCAAACTCGCCACAGGCTGAAGCCTATGCTCACTTGAAACCTGATTACTCTGCCATGGCTTCTTCGTGAATGTGCTTCATCCTGGGACGCTCGATGTTGGGCAGGAACGCCGCCAGCAATCCTACTGCGGGAAGATACGAACACACCTGATAGACGAAATTGATGCTGGTCAAATCCGCGAGCCAGCCCAGAACCGCCGCGCCCAGTCCGGCCATCCCAAATGCAAAACCGAAGCACAGGCCGGAGATCATTCCCACTTTTCCGGGAACCAGTTCCTGCGCGTACACCACGATCACCGAAAAAGCCGACGCCAGGATCAGCCCGATTACCACGCTGAGAATTTCCGTCCAAAATAAATTGGCGTACGGCAGGAGCAGCGTAAACGGCAGGACGCCAAGAATCGATACCCAGATGACGCTCTTGCGCCCGATGCGATCGCCGACCGGTCCGCCAATCAGCGTGCCCGCCGCAACGGCGCCCAGAAAAACGAACAGGTGAATTTGCGCGCTCTCCACGGACAAGTGAAACTTGCTGATCAAATAAAAAGTGTAGTAGCTGGTGAGGCTGGCAAGATAAACGAATTTTGAAAACAGCAGCGCCATCAAAATGGCGATCGACCCTGTGATCCTGGCAGTCGAAAGATTGGGAGCCGCGTCCACATGCTTGGCGCTGAATTTTTTCCATGTGGTGCGGTGCTTCTTGGCCCAACTGCTTACGCCCGTAAGCAGAATCATGCCCAGCAATGCGCGCCAGCGTGAACCAGGCGATGCTGGCTTGCCCCCTGGGCATCACGATGAATGCCGCCAGCAGCGGCCCCAGAGAGAGTCCCGCGTTACCACCCACTTGAAAAAGAGATTGCGCCAGGCCGTGCTGCCCGCCGGAGGCCATGCGCGCCACACGCGATGATTCCGGATGAAATACCGAAGATCCGGTTCCCACAAGTGCCGCCGCAACCAGCAGCGCGGGAAAAGAATGCGCAATCGACAATAGGATTAACCCCATCGAGCGTTGCGCCCATTCCCACGGGCAGCGAGTACGGCCGCGGATTCTTGTCCGTGTAAAATCCGATCAGCGGCTGCAGGAGCGACGCAGTCGTCTGATAGGTAAGCGTAATCAGGCCGATTTGCGCGAAATTCAGGTTGAAGGAAGTTTTCAGCAGCGGATAAATGGCCGGCAGGAGCGACGCCAGCATGTCGTTTACAAGGTGGCACACGCTGATCGCGCCCAGCACCTTAAAAACGACCTCGTGCCCCACATCCACCAAAGATTCAGTTTGCGTTGCCGCCAATTGTTTCTCCCAAGATGCAACTCACAAATCCGTGGGGAAATCCCCGATATAATTATTGTATCAAGATTGAAATGCTTTCCGGGCAGAAACCGCGCGCCGGCCGTATTTACGCCACGCCCGCCTGGCGCAGACACCAATTCCGCCTTCACGCGAATCTCTCGTGCAATTTCAAAGGGATCGCCTTGCTGGTATTTCGGCAGGAAAAGTTCCACGGAGAGCGGGCCAGAATATCCCTTCTCCACAAGCTTGTTCAGAATTCGATTCAAGGGACTGATGCCGTCGCCGGGAATTAAGCGCGTGGTAAGGTCCAGCATTTCGCGAGGCATGTCGGGCACGTCCTGAAAATGCACGTGGCCGATTTCCGCGGTGCGGATCATGTCCAGATCCTCGAGCTTGTTGAGCCCGGACCAGAAATGGTAGCAATCCAGAAGGGGCTCGATATTGGGATGCGCCGCGGCGCGCGTCAGCTTGAGCAAAGTGGGCAATGTGGAAATGAATGTAGAGGTCCGCAAAAATTCAATTCTGAGCTTCATGTCGAACTGCTTGGCGACTTCTCCCGCGTCGAACATGTTGTCCGGCGCGGCTTTGTAATCTTCATCGGTAACTTTTTTGCTGGTGGCTGTGGAAGCGTAGACGCGATTCAATCCCATGGTCGCGTACATTTCGCAGCGTTTCTTGAGATTGTCGAGCGCGGCGTCGCGATTAGGATTGGGCTCCCACAGTTCGGTGACGCCGGTCGCGGCGTGCACCAGATTCAGGCCCAGATCGCTGATCACGCGTTTTGCGGCCGCCAGGTCTTCCGTTTTCAGAAATTCATCCAGCAGGACGTTGGTGATTTCCACGTTCTTGATTCCCGCTCGCGCCCAGCCTTCCAGCGATCTGCGATAGCCCGCTCCGTTTGAGGTGTTCTGGTGCAAGGCCAGCGTCATTTTCTTTTCGCCGACTGCGGCGGAAACAGCGCTCGTTGCGGCAAACGCCACGGGAGTCAGCAACATTTCTCTTCTGGAAAATGTGGTCATTGTACCCATCCCCTTGCTTACGCTTTTTGTAGCACAGGCTTCAGCCTGTGGAATTTAGTCCTTGCATGAACCAAGCCCCGCAGGCTGAAGCCCGCTCTACTTAAGTCTTCGGCACGGGCGGCCAAATCCTTAAAGCGCTGTTGGGCCCGTTCGGCGCGTGAATCAATTCCGGAACCACGGAATGTCCATTCAACCCCAGCGGCGAATTGGCCACAGCGGGCGCGTAATCCCGATCGAAGCCTTCCTTAGAAGCAAACTCATAAATGATACCGTGCTTGGCCCATCCGGCCACGGAATTCAGCTTACGCACTCTGATGCAGGAAGGTGTGGCGCACATCTTCGGCAGACGCTGCAGAACGTATCCCGCGTGCATCTCCTCCTCAAATTCCGTGGGGCAGTCGAAGCTTCCCACCTGAATGCACGGGGTCCCTGTCATTCCTTCCTTGTAAGCGCCATGCGCGAGGCCGTCGCGCCGGCCCGTCTCCGTGAAAATATTCATGCGCTCGCCCATGCGCATGGCCAGCATCTTTTTACCCTGCTCAGGCAGCGCCGCGTTCATGACGCTGGGAACAGGATCCCCAAACACGTTTGCATCCGCTGCCGCAACCAGCAACATGAAGTGAAATCCCTTGCCTACTTTTGGGTCGTCAACATGCTTGTAGCGCTTGGCATTGTCCGCGCCGCCTTCGAGATCCATCGACTGATAGTGCGCCGCCCACAGGTAGCCCGGGCGCTTCAGCAAGCCGGGAAGATATGTCCCGTGCAGCCAGGAAAAATAAGCATCGCGGCCTTCCGTTGGCAAGTCGTACCAGGTGATCCATATGCCTCGGTCCGGCGGCGCGCTCTTCGCGGAATTTTTTCGCGGCGCGGAATACGTGTCCGTGCTCTGCGCGAAAGCGTTTCCCGCGGCGGCCAATGCCACAGCCGCCCCGCATGCAGTCTTCAAGAATTTTCGGCGTTGCTTCACGGCCGCTATTTCGTTCTTCTTCATGTCGGCTCCTTCCACGAAAGCGCAATTCCCATCTCGATCGGTCTGCCGGGCTATCTTATACACCCAGACTTGTCGCGACGAAATTTAACACAGAGGACACAGAGAACGGCCACAGAGAAAATCAGAGGAAGCGTGTGAAGTGAATGACTCGCTGAAGCCTTTGTTACGCTGGCCCTGGAAAAATTCTGTATGGTCACGCAGAACTGATGGGGCTACAATCGGCGCCATTATGATCCAAACTACATCAGAAGCACGCCGAGAATTTATTAAATATTTGGCAGCCAGCCCTTATGTTGCAGCGCTAGGCGGAGTGGCCGCTTTCTTCGAGCAAACCGGCCTGGCCCAGAGCATGCCGCAAACCGCCGAGGTCATCACCAAACCCGGCGACGCTCTGAACGTTTTCGATTTCGAGGAAGCCGCGCACCGCAAAGTCATGCAAGGTCACTGGGCATATATGGCCAGCGGAGTGGACGACGACGGCACGCTGCGCGCCAATCGCGAGGCATTCAAACACGTGGAATTGCGTCCCCGCCGTTTGCACGACGCCACCAAAGTGGACATGCACGTTGATTACTATGGCACGACCTATAACAGCCCCATCTTTCTGTGCCCCACGGGCGGCGAGAAATCATTTTTCCCCGAGGGCGAGCTGGCCGTTGCGCGCGCCGCAAAAGCGCACGGCACTTTGCAATTTTTGTCCACGGCCACGTCGACCGCAGTCGAAGATGTAGTCAAAGAGCGGGGCGCTCCAGTGTGGTACCAGCTGTATGCAACCACTTCCTGGGATGCGAACGAGAAAATTCTGCGGCGCGTGGAAGCCGCTGGCTGCCCGGTGGTGGCGCTCACTGTCGACAACACCACGGGACGCAACAGCGAAACTTATCTCCGTACGCGCGGCAAGGACCGCTGCTTTGAGTGCCATGAAAATGGTGACGGGCCATCGAACAAAGAGCGGCCCATGTATGACGGGATCGACTTGACGGGAGTGAAAACACAAAATCCTTCCATGGATTGGGCATTTCTCGACCGGCTGCGCAAAACCTGGAAGGGAAAACTTTTCATCAAGGGGATGGACACGCGGGAAGACGCGCGGCTGTGCGTGGAGCACGGCGTCGATGGCATGCTTGTGTCAAATCACGGCGGACGTTCCACGGAAACTCTGCGCGCCACGCTCGAAGCGCTGCCGGAAGTGGTCGCCGCGGTTAGCGGCAAAATTCCTATATTCGTGGACGGCGGTTTTCGCCGCGGCACGGATGTGTTCAAAGCCCTGGCGATTGGGGCCAAGGCCGTTGGAATTGGTCGTCCCTTCCTATGGGGTTTGGGTGCGTTCGGCCAGGCCGGAGTCGATCGCGTGCTTGAAATTATGCAGGGTGAACTGAAGCTGGTGATGGGCAATTGCGGAACACGCACTGTTGCCGACATCACCCGCGATTACATTTCTTCGCCTGATTGGAAGATATAATCTGCGTTTTTCAAAATAACCTGGTGGCATTACGTAGCACAGGCTTCAGCCTGTGGGGTTTAGCCTTCGCAAGATTCAAAATCCACAGGCTGAAGCCTGTGCTACTTAAAACCACCCTTAACGCGGCGGTTTTGGCCACCAACTTACAAATCCATCCTTGTTGGGCATCTTGACGCGCGGCAGCGATTTCGCGTCGAGCACTGTATCCGCGGGAACAATTCCGTCGATGGACAATATGTAAGCGGTCACCGCATACACTTCGTCGTTGCTCAGCGACTGCGGCGCAGTGATCGGCATGGCCCTGCGAATGTAATCGAATAGCGTGGTGGCAACCGGCCAATAGCTGACCGGCGTCTTTACCGGCTTGGCGGATGCAAGCGTGCCGACTCCCCCTGTGAGCTGATCCTGTGGTTTCCCCGCGCCTTTTTCCCCATGGCAAACCATGCAAGATTTGGCATAGACCGCCGCGCCCGCGGACACCGATCCACTCCCCGGCGGCAATCCCCTTCCGTCCGGAACCACCGTGATATCCACTTTCCGAATTTCTTCAGGCGTAAGCGGACGGCCAAGATTTGGACCTTGCGCGCTGCAAACTGAGGCAACAAAACAGAATGCAAGCATGGGAAAAAAACGGAGAATTTCGAGTCGAGCCTTAGGGTGAAGCTTAACTTTAAGCGTAGACATTTTTCACCGTCCCATCTGCATCAACGCTCCAGCTCTGAATCCCGTTATTGTGGTATCCCTGTCCGGGCGCAAACTGCGCCACCCAAGCCGCTCGTGTCGGCTGCGTGTCGCCGGTTTCATCCGTGGCCCGGCTCATCAGAGTGGAGGGGCGACCATCCCAATGCCACGGCATGCGGAAGCGAGTGACCGCCTTCGGCAGCACGGGCCCGGTCAAGGCCGCGGGTGCCCAGGTCTTGCCGCCATCCGCGGAAACTTCCACTTTCGAAATTCGACCTGCGCCCGACCACGCCAGCCCGGAAATCTCGTACAGGCCGGCGCCTTTCATGCTCATTCCCAGCGACGGCTTGACGATGATGGATTTCGCGGCCATGGCAAACATGAATTGCCGCGCCTTTCCGCCGGGCATCAACTCCGTATAGTGCGAAGTCTCGTCCCTGGCATCCACCGGGGCGTCGATCACATTCAATCGGCGCAGCCACTTCACGTTCATGTTGCCCTCAAAGCCCGGCAGCAGCAGGCGCATGGGATAACCTTGCTCGGGTCGTATCGCTTCGCCGTTTTGATACAAGGCAACCATGGCGTCGTCCATGCATTTTTCGAGTGGGATGCTCCTGCTCATCGCCGCAGCGTCGCCGCCTTCGGCGATCACCCACTTGGCGTCCTTATTCACTCCGGCCTCAGCAAGCAAGGTGGAGAGCCGTACCCCAGTCCATTCCGAACAAGAGAGCAAGCCGTTTATTTCACCCGCAGTCGCCTGCACGGGTTGCGGCGCACCGTATGCTCCGCTGTTGCCCGCGCACTCCACAAAATGGACCAACGTTTCCATGGGATAGCGCATGAGCGCGTCCAGGGAAAATGCCAGCGGCCGTTTCACCATTCCGTGAATGAGCAATTCGTGGCGGCTGGGATCGATGTCCGGAATGCCGTTGTGGTGGCGCTCAAAGTGCAAACCAGCGGGCGTGATGGTTCCCTCCATCAGTTGCAACGGCGTCCGCGACACGCCAGTTCCCGGGCGTCCCGGCGCGACGGCCAAAATACGCTGCACTTTTTCCGCCCACTTGGAGGGCGTGCCGTAGGCCGAAAATGACCGCCCCGGCGTCTTCATCCATTCCGGAGCATCCGCGCCGGTAATATCCTGCGCGTCCACAACACCGGCGCTGGCGGCCGCGATTCCCGCGCCAAGCAGCGCGCCGCGCAGCAGGGCGCGCCGATTCAACAATCCATTCCCCGCGACAACTTCTTCGCGCAATTTGGCGACATCCTTATTTTCAAGATTACCCATGATCGCTCCCGTCTCAGCTTGCGGATCGATTCAAAAATAAAACCACCCCGATGTCTAGGAAAGATTACCGTGACATCGAGGCGGCCTCAAGCTTCTATTTATTTAACTGTCCCAACTTCTTTCCGCCACAGCGGAGAAGCGGGGAGTTCGATTCAAGCCGGCACAAAAACACTCAAGACAAATGTTTCGCGCGCGGCCAGCAGATCCCTACTTCCAAGCCGAGTAAATCGGCTTGCCAACCATGTAGGCAGGATTCGCTCCCGGCCGTGGCGTGAACTTCTGCGCGCGTCCGTTGTCCACTTCGGCGGTATAGAAATTGCCGTCCTGGTCGACGCTGAATCCGTGCACTCCCCAGAAGCCGCCGGGGAAATCTCCCCAGGATCCCCAGGAATACAGGAAGTGTCCCTGCAGGTCGTACTTCAGCATCTTGGATGTGCCGCGATCGAAGGCCCACAGCATGCGGTCCGCGCCGATGTAGATCAAGTGAACATCCGAGGGATCCGATCCCATGCTGAATTCGGAGAGATATTTTCCGTTTTCGTCGAAAATCTGCACGCGGTGGTTGCCGCGATCGTTCACGTAAACATGTTTCGTGACCGGATCGAGCGCCACTCCGTGAACATTGTTCATGTAGTAGGGGCGGGTATCAAATGGATCCGAACCCTTCTGGTGCATTCCCTTCATGCCCCAGTCCATGAGGAATTTTCCGTCCTTGTCGAACTTGGCCACGCGTGTGCCGTTGTATCCGTCCGCCACGTACAGCGTGCTGTCCGGGAGCCAGGAAAGAAACGTGGGCCGGTTGAAGTGCGTGCCGTCGGCACCCTTCACGGTGGGCGTGCCCATGGTCTTCACCAGCGTCTTCATATCATGCGTGAAGATGTAGATGGCGTGCATGTGATCGTCCACGATCCAGATGTGCTTCTCGGCATCGTACGGATTGATGGTCACGTAGTGAGGGCGCTTGAAAAGATGATCGTATTGCGGAAAGGTTTCGATGATTTTCCCGCTGGCGTCCACGATGGTCAGGCAGTGTTCCCACTTGGCATCCACTCCCACCACTCCTTTTCCTTCCATCCAATTCTTAGGCCCATCCTCGGGTTCCTGCCCTGTTCCGCCTGATCCCGGCAGAGCCGAAACTGTCGCATCGCGCCACGGCAACCGGCCGATCGGAAATACCAGGCTCGGCCCGAAATCTGTGAGGAGCTTGGTCGCTGGACGCTTAATGTTGGGCAATTCCCCGCGGAAGAGCATAAACACGCGATTCGGATTTTCCGCGTAAATGCCCTGCCCTGCTCCATATGTCCAGGCTTCGTTTCCCGGCAAGGTGCTTACGTTTTGCGGCCAATCCTTGACCACATCATATGGACCAAAAGGATCCTGGCCGCCCACCTGGCCCGGAACTGCCGCTATGCTTGCCGGCGTTCCCTGGCCCTGCACCGTCCAGGGATTGCTGCCAAACGAAAATCCAATTACACATCCAATTCCTATGGCTAAAACTGTCAGCAGAACTCTGCGCATGACTCCCCTTCCCGTACCCTCTACCATGAGATTTATGTTGACCGAGCGATAAGCCGCATAGCTCCGCCCCCAAGCCTTATATGCTGGCCGCAATCACGTGTCAATATTATCTTGCCACTGAACCCTATGGAACGCCACGTGCCCATGCACAAACTTCCGCACTATTTTTTGAAACATTCTTGCCTTATAATTCGTCTTATAGATATATTGTCGGGGGAACACTGTATGTCCTCCGGCAGGAATATCGACAATATTCACGAATCGAACGGATGAGGGATAAAATGAAAAATTATCGGGTTGCTTTTCTTGCAGTAGGCATGGGGCTCTTGGCTCTGGCGCCCATGGCCTTCGCGCATCACGGCACGGCCAATTACGATACCACCCGGCAAATTACGGTCAAGGGCACGGTGTCGAACTTCGAATTCGTCAATCCCCACGTTCAAATTTTCTGGGATGCCAAGGACGATTCCGGAGCGCCATCGAAATGGCAGGGTGAACTCACCAGCCCCAATCGTTTGAGCAGGGTTGGCTGGACCAAGAGCTCGCTGAAGCCCGGCGACTCCGTGGTTGTCACCGGCTATCCGACCAAGAGCGGCTCTCACGAAATTTGGATTCAGAAAGTTTTGGGCGCCGATGGCCAGGAACTTTCAACGGGCGGCGGCGGAAACTAGTAAGTTCGGCGCTGCTCTCAGGCAATTTGGACGAACACAATTCGCAGCTCAAAGGAGAGTTTCAGCATGCGTAGTCGTATCGGCACATTCCTTCTGGCGGGGGTAGCCGCCGTGGCGGTTCCCTCCGCGCTGCACGCTCAGGCCGCCCCGCAAGCCGGGATGGCCAAGCCCCCGGCCGCGGCGGCAGCAACTCCGGCGCAGATGCATGATTTCTCCGGCGTCTGGAATTTGCGCGCCACGCCCGCACAGCGAAAGTTTCTAGGCAGCACCTGGACGGCTGACCCTCCGGAAATGACCAAATGGGGTACCGATAAGTATAATAGCTACAAACCATCAAACGGTCCGCGCACGCACTCGCTTACGGAAACGGACGACCCGGTCCTGAAACTCTGCCTTCCTCCGGGAACTCCGCGAATCTACCTTCAGCCATTTCCTTTTCAGATCGTGATGACCCCCAAGGAAATGATGATGATTTTTGAATACGACCATACAGTGCGCCAAATCTTCACGGATGGCCGTCCGCATCCCGAAGACGTCACTCCCACCTACATGGGACACTCCATCGGCAAGTGGGAAGGCGATACGCTGGTGGTCGACACGGTAGGGTTCAACGAGAAGACCTGGCTTGACCGCGATGGCCATCCGCACAGCGATCAACTTCACGTCATCGAACGATTCCACCGCGTCGACGCCGAAAACGTGGTCGACGAAATCACCATGGATGATCCCAAAGCCCTGGTCAAGCCCTGGAAGTCCGAACTCAACTTCCAGATCAAGCCCACCTGGGACATCATGGAGCTGGCCTGCACTGATAACGCCGCCTTCGTGGATTTCGAGAAGTAATCGCGTTTTTGTGGCATAGGCTTTTTACCCTGAGTATTTCCGAAGGGCAGCCTGTGGGGTTTGGGCCAAGCAAGGTCTAAAACCGCGCAGGCTGAATCGGCCGCAGAAAAAGTACTTTCTGTCATCCCGAGCCCTATTTGTTATACCGAGTCCAGTTTGTCATCCCGAGCGAAGCGAGGGATCTGCTTTTCTTCTCGGCTTTCAAGAAACAGCAGATTCCTCGGGCAAACCCGGCCCTTCGGAATGACAGGGTGCGGGTTTTTCCGCGACCTCTTAAGCCTGCGAGGAATCCAAACCGGTTGTTCGCTATTCTCAATCCCATCTGCAGACAATAAAAAGGGGCCGGGCTTTTGCCCGGCCCCTTCTTTTCTTAAAGTGTATTACTGCCCTTCCTTGCGACAGTAGTTAGAACGACAATCTCAGCCCAAGCTGAAATTCTCGTGGACCGCCGCTGCCCAGAGCAGGGTTGTTGTTGGCCACATCCGGCGTGCTGTTGGAGTTGCCGAAGCCGGATGCAGGCGTAAATGGATCGGTGCCGCCACCGCCATTGAACGACGGGTTGCCGTAATTCAGGTGGTTGAGAACGTTGAACATCTCGAAGCGGAATTCCGCCGAGAACCGCTCACCGATCTTGGTGTCCTTGATGATGGAGCCGTCCCACACCGAGAAGGTGTTCCCGAAGAAAGAGTTCCTCCTCAGGTTGCCGTAGGTCCCGTAAGCGGGCGGTGTCATCACGGTGCTTCCAACTTCGTAGCAGCCGTAAGTTTGAAGCGTGGCTTTGCTCACTGCATGTGCCACACATCCGGCATTGTTGATCGCATAGGCTGGATCGGTCGGGCCAAGCGGGTCACTTCCAGGGGGTGTGCCTGAAAGGAAGAATGGAACGGAGTTTTTGCCGAAGGCGCTGAAGTCATGAGGATCGCCGGAGAAGTTCCAGCGATCCACGTTTTCAGCTTGCCCCGACACATCCGTGCCGCTATCGCCGGAGGCGCCCCAAGGAAGCCCGTTTTGTACGGTGACGATGGAGGTGAGTTTCCAGCCTTCCATCAAATGAGCAAAACCCTTCCTACTGGGAATCTCGTAGCTGATCGTGGCGGTTAGCCGTTTGCGGATGTCGAAGCCGCTGTTGGAGTAATCCGAATTGAAGGCGTAAGGCGTGTTGTTCGGTCCGCCCCGCTCTCCGTTAGTGTCCGTGTCCAGTGCATGTGCCCAAGTGAATCCCAGCGTGTAGCTGAGCCCGTGGGTCGCCCGTTGGGTAAGTGTGGCCTGCATCCCGTTGTAATTCGAGTGGTCCAGATTTCCCACCGTATAGATGTAGGAGTAGTAGGGGTACTTGAAATAAAGCGGTCGGGAATGGGTGATTGCCGTTGCGCTTGGGCCGGTACCAGCCGGGTACGGGGTTGTCGCCAGGTTGGCAAATCCAACCGGGCAATTCGCAGGGGTCAACTGGAGTGCCGTGAGCTGCCCTGCCGAGTAAGGGGAGCCATCGGGGTTGAGGCAATAGCCCGCACCTGCTAATGGCGTATTGGTGTAATCCATACCAATAAGGCCGGTGCCGTGGTTGCCCACGTAATCAACCTGCAAGGAGAGATTATTGGTAAAGGAGTGCTGAATACCAAGCGACCAGGCGGTCACGTAGGGAACCTTAAGGTTCTGGGACGTAGCCTGAATGGTGCATGGCTTGGTCGGAGTGCATGTAAACACAGCGGCGGCGTCTACCTGCCCGGGATAGATATTGCCATTATAGAGGTCCGGGGATTGGTTCCAATTGACCAATCCTGGCGCAAGTCCCTGTACAGTCGTCTTTGCCGGGACGGCATTAATTCCGGTTCGCCACCAATGGCGCCCGACCGAGGACGATACCGGAGGATGTGATATTGCCGATCCCGGCGGAACACACCCCTGCCAGGTTGCAAGTTGAGTAGCCTGTGGCGTTGCCGTTAAGCCCGGTGGTGGGATCCTTGGTGTTCTGCTGGAACATCTGATCCCACAAGGCTGGAGTTGCGTAAATGATGTTGCCACCAGCACGCACCACGGTCTTGCCATCACCGCGCACGTCCCAGGCGATACCCACACGAGGCGAGAAATTATTGTAGTCGCCGTTCCACATCTTGCTGGTCTGCAAGCCCAATTGCTGCAGGCCCAGGCCCGGATCGAAGTTGGCTAGCCGGTTGAACTTCTCTTGTATGGGGGTGACATACTCATAGCGCACGCCAAGGTTCACAATGAGCCTTTTAGTGACGCGATAATCATCCTGCGCAAATAACGCAAAGGCTTGATCGCTTACATAGCGTCGAGGCTCTCCAATGAAGATTTGCCCCAGGGCGGAGCTCGCTGTACGCGGCGGTATCTCCACGCATGAAGTTTTCGAGCGCGGTGTCACCGTCGACTGTTTTTGCAAGAGTGCCTCTAAATTGCACCTGGCCGCGGCCTCGGTTAAAGGTGCCCGTATTGGTCAGCGTGCTCAAACGAATTTCGCCTCCAAGCTTGAAGGCATGATTTCCATGCAGCACGGAGACGTTCTCGATGAACTCGTTGATGTGGTCGGGACCGTAAAATTTGGGGAAGCTGGAGCAGCATCCTATGCCGCCGCTGAATCCCTGTATCGTGATGTTGGTCATCCCGCAATTGGGTTTCGTATCGTTGTTCGGTCCGCCGAATCCAAACGGGAGGCCATAATTAGGCTCTCCATTCGCCTGGTTCGAGCAGTCCGAAGTATTGAACTGCTGGGTGAAGTAATTCGACCCGAAACGGAAGGTATTGACCACCGACGAATTCGGGATGTAATTCCACTGCGCCCCAAGAAACAGCGAATAGGCCTCCACGTTCGGCCGCCAGTAGGGTTGGATGATGGTCGCGCTGTTGGCCACCAATCCGGAGTCATGGCCAATGAACATCTTGCCGTTGATGGTGTTCTTGTCGCTCAAGTGGAAATCGGCCTTGGCCAGTCCGTTGTCCGTGTTGAAGTTGGTGTTAAGGTTTCCGGCAAGGCAGCTTGGCGGAAGGCACCCTGAGCCGCCGTTGTGTGGTGCGAGAGTAAATGTTGGGATCGAGCTTGAAAATTGAGTAGGCCCCGGGTGCCGTGTTCAGCGTGCAGTCCGGATTGAGGCCCGCAAGCTTCAAGCTGGTCCCGCTCAATTTTGAGTTCGCCAACACTTGCTGACAGGCGTCGAATCACGTTATTGGTCGAAGTCCGCGGTCGCGCCGCTTGGAACTCTCGATTGGGAACTGCAAGGTAGCAGGGTTACCAATGGAGTAGCGCTGCCCCTCATAGCCCAGGAAGAAGAAAGTCTTGTCCTTGTGGATCGGTCCGCCCAACGTGGCCCCAAAGTTTTCCAGGGCAATGTATTGATGCAAGGGGTTGCCGGCGGGGCCGGTTGCGCCAATCAAGAAATTGTTGGTTGCATCCAATGCGCTGGTGCGGCCGAAGGCGTTCGCCGTCCCGTGAAATGTGTTGGTGCCGGACTTCAATGCGATGTTGGTAATGGAACCCGGCTTCCAGCCAAACTCCGCTTTGGGGTTTTGCTGGGTGTTGAACTCCTGGATAACGTCGATGGGCAGCAGCGTCGCTGCGTCACCGGCAAGGCTGACCGAATTCACCGTGCTCTGTCCGCCAAGCGGTTCCATCGCCGTGATGCCGTCCAGAATGTAAACGTTATGCTCCGGGCGTAGTCCGTTGGTGCTCTGCGTCCAGGCGCCTCCGCCGATATACACTGTCACGCCTGGACGCAGCTGCAGCAGGTTCATAAAGTTTCTGCCGTTCAGCGGCAGGTCCTGAATCGTTCCAGGCTGCAGCGTTCCGCCCAAAACTGCGTTGGTTGTTTCCACGAGCGGAATGGCTTCCGTCACCGTGATCATCTGCGTTTGTTCGCCCGGTTGCAGTGCAAGGTCCACGCGAACTTCTTTTCCAACTTCCAGCACGATGTTCTGCCGCGTAACTGACTTGAACCCCTGGAACTCGACCTTGACCTCATACGTACCTGGAATCAGGCTCGGCGCGCTATAGGAGCCTGTATCGTCCGTTGTCATGTTTCGCAAAGTGCCTCGTTCCACGTCTCTGACGACTACGGTTGCTCCGGCAATCGCGCCGCCGCTTTGATCCGTGATGGCTCCTAAAATTCGGCCGCTATTAGCCTGCGAAAATGCGGGCTGACATAACAGCAACACCCCCAAACATGTGGCGAGGAGCTGCAACATGCTTCTCGACCCCGAAGCTTTCCCCAGCCCCGACCCTACACCCCGTGTTTCAAGAAACATTTTTTCCTCCTAATGTGCCAAGTCGATTTTCAAGAACGTCCGAGCGCCAATTCCGAAACCCCAAACAACAGCACCTTCCCCTGGATATACTAATGATGCAGTTATAAAAGTAGTACTACTAAGGATTAAGGCGAGACTCGGCTAGCTTGACTGTTAGGATCAGGTACGCAGAACAGTGGAATATTGCAAAGGATTGCTTGCCGCGGCAGGAGCGGGCGATGCCTGCACAAGGGAAGCGGATTCGGGACGGCCCACCTTTGGCGCCTCACGGCGCGGCTGGCGCGGCGTTTTTGCGGCGGCAATCGCGGCGTTTACTTGCTCAAGCCCGGGGAAAAACTGATAAGTGAAATCGTTGGAAGCGTCGTCCTGCAGGGACACCAACTCGTTAAGCTCTGAGCATGCCATGCACACAGACATCAAACAGGCCAAAATTACCACGATACTCTTGAAGAAAAGTCGCATCTCCACCCCGGAGACAACTTGTTGGGAGCGATTCTTAATTACAATGCGGATGCTTGTCAAGAAGAATAAGCAGATATTGTGGGTGACCGGTCGCATCTGGCCTCCAGGAGATCGACCGCTAAGTTGTTTTCCGCATGTATCATTCTGCAACTCGCAGAGAGCGCCGCCTGCCGATTTCCCAGTGTGACCCGCGCGGCCAAACCCCGCCCTCCCCTGCCGCCAGGCGAACAACCTCGGTCCGCCTCTTTTCCACTGCCACCCGTTGGCAATAGGTATTTTTCAAAACAAAAACTTGACATCTTTTTTTGAATGAAAGAATATCTTTGCCATAGGGGATGTCGTCTGGGTACTGATAAAAGTGCAAGACATCAAATTGCTGTAAGTAATGTGTTTAGCTCTTTGTAGTGGTGGGTGGCAGATCGGTGCGAATCCTGGTTTTCCAGATGTGGATTGCCCAGGTGAAGGCGCGGTTTTGGAGTAGTCGGATGGGGCCGCGAACCTTGCAATTTGCTTCGACTGCAATACGAACCTTAGGAGGGTGGGTTATATGAAGCAAGGGGTGTTAAATTTCCCAAAATGGAAAACTGCCGCGGCAGTTTTCCTTCTGGCGTTTGCATTAATTTCACTAAGTAGTGCTCCATTATTCGCGCAAGCCACTTCCGGTCGAATTCTTGGATCGGTTACCGACCAAAGCGGCGGCGCAATTGCCGGCGCATCCGTCATCGTCACGGACGTAGCGCGTAACGCGCCGCGAACGTTGACCACGGATCAGGCTGGTGAATACAACGTAGGCAACCTTTTGCCTGGCCAATATAAGGTCCATGCGGAAGCCAAGGGATTCAAGACTTTCGAGCGCACCGGTATCACACTTGAAGTGGCCGCGGAAATTCGCGTTGACGTTCAACTGCAGCCCGGCGAAATTTCGCAGACTATCACGGTCAATGAAGATGTGCCTCTGGTTGAGACTACCAACGCCGAACTGGGCGCGACACTGCAGTCTGCCATCATCGCGGATGTGCCGCTCAATGGACGCAACTTCGAAAACCTTCTGCAACTGAACCCGGGCGTTACCATCTACCCCGGCGGTTCCGGAAACTCGCAAAGCGCCAATGGCGCGCGCGCCCACGACAACGTGTACATGGTCAACGGCATTATGGCCAGCGATCCCTGGACGGGTCAGGCCGTATTCAACAACGTAATGGCTGCGGGCGATGCGGGAACGATCCTGCCGGTGGACGCCATTGACGAATTTAAGACCGAGGAAAACCCTCGGGCTGAGTTCGGATGGAAGCCGGGCGCGATCGTCAACGTCGGTATTAAGTCCGGAACCAACACCGTGCACGGCTCCGCGTATGCCTATGGCCGCGACACGGTTCTTGACGCACGCAATTATTTCAATCCCACAGATGCCCCCAACCCCACCAAAGGACCGGTGGAGCTGGAACAATACGGCGCGACTTTTGGCGGCCCGATCAAAAAGGACAAGCTGTTTTACTTTTTGAACTTTGAGAGCCAGCGCTACGGGATCGGTAACCCCGCACAAATTCAATCTTTTTCAACGGGTGCCATCACTGCTGCCTGCAATGCGGCGTTGGTGAATGGAGCACCGGGTAGTCCTAACCTCGGCGCACTCACTGCCCTGAGCGCGTCACTCGCGGGCCTCACCAATTCCTGCGCCCCCATCCCTTCAAAGGCCACAACGGATCCAGGAGGCCTTGCTTTCCAGGGTCTTTTCCCAGTCACTGCCAGCGGGACCATCAATTCGGATTTGGTCAGCAACAACGTAATCTACGCCGGATTGGGGAAGGTTGACTACCGCCCCAACGATAAGAATCAATTGGAGGGCATGTATTTCATCAGCCAGGGCAACAACACCGCAGTGGATGCCCCTGGCCCGGAAATTTCCACCAATTGGCTGAGTGCGCAGCATGCGCGTTCCATGGCCGCGTCGGGCGATTGGACCTTCACACGAAGCTCCTCGCAGGTCAACGAACTTCGCTTTGGCTATGCCCACTACTACCAGACATTCTTTGGCACCGATGTCAGCCAGACTGCAGCCTCGTACAACTTTAATGGACAGACCTACGAGATGCCCACCGGCATTGGCGGCCCCGGCTCAATCTTCAACGGCTTCCCCGGGCTGAGCTTCTCCGGCGCCGGCGTTAGTCTTGCCATCGGAGTTGGATGGCCAAAGATTATCGGACCGAATGGCGTTATGGAATTCAATGACACCTACTCGATCCTGAGAGGCAGTCACGCCTTCAAGTTCGGTGGATCTTTCATCTACAACACATCGGTCAATGAGGAGACTTCCAATGCCAAAGGGCCGATTCGCTTCAATAAGCAGGGCGGCAACTCGGCATTGGTAAACTTTTTCGAGGGGACTCTGAACCGGGCGCGCCTGATGGTCGGAAACCCGCAGCGATCTAATTACGCGGAGAACTTTGCCGGCTTTCTTCAGGACGACTGGCGCATAAAGCCCAGGCTGACGTTGAATCTAGGCATTCGATACGAACTGGACGGCGTTGTCCATGATCAGAACGGTCAGATGGGTAATTTCGATCCCATTCAAGGAGTTTACCAGACCAATAATCCCTATCACGGCGATCACAACAACTTCGCGCCACGTGTGGGATTGGCTTGGGATATCGGAGGCAACGGAAAAACGGTGCTTCGCGCTGCCGGCGGAATCGTCTACGAACAGTTGAGCATGGACGTGCTCAACGGCGTGGGCAACCTGCTAGGTCTCCGAACCATGCCTACGGGTATCGCCGATTTCAACAGCAACAGCACCACTCCTCTGCCAATCAATGGAAATATTACACTTCAGTCTCTGCAATTTACCGGGGGGGCAGCGCTCGCACCGATCAATGTAGCATGGCGGGGTTTCAATCCAGCCTTGCCAGTGGCGGGGCAAACAACTTTCTATTCCTCTGTTTCGGGCAACGCTGCGTGCGGAAACAGTGTCACCAACCCCAATCCGGCGATTTACGCCAATGCTCCGGGGCAGTGCGAAATCTTTGGAACCATTCCAAATCTTCGCACGCCTTACGTAAACAACTGGAACCTTGACATTCAACGCTCCATTACCAACAACCTCTCGATCGATGTCGGCTATGTTGGCAACCACGGCACAAAGCTGCTGGGCAAGGTGAACATCAATCAACCGCAGCCTGGTGCCGGATGGACAGCTGCTGCCCTTTCCACTTGCGCCACCACTGGCAACTGCGCCCCCGATCCCAATGCCGAGCTGGCTGCCGAGCCCTTCACGGCACCCTGCGCCGGAACCATAGGGATACCCGGCGCGGTAAACAGCTCCGGTGGTCCGTTCAACCCAGCCAACAAGTGCTACTCGTTCTTGAGCTACATCACCTTGGCGAACAATGGCTACGAATCCAACTATAACGGCTTGCAGATGACCCTGACCGGAAGGAACTACCACGGCTTGTCCTTCACGGCTGGGTATACCTACTCTCACGCCCTCGGCCAGGCATCTGACCAAGGCACCAGCGGAGACTTCCCTGAGCCCTTGAATTCCTATGCCAATACCCGCCAAACACTGTACACATCCACGGATTTCGATGTCCGCCACAAATTCACACTTTCGATGAACTATGTCGTTCCCGGAAGGAAGGGCTACGGTCAACTTCTCGAAGGGTGGGGCATCAACTCCATCGTTATCATTCAAAGCGGCCTGCCATGGGGCGCGGCAGACGTTTCGGATGACTTTAGCGGAACCAACGAACTCTTGACCCAGGGGGGAGCGTACGGCGAGCAGTGGAACTTCTTCGGCAAGCCGAGCGATTTCACCCCGGTCCACGGATTTACCGACACCAATGCCGGAACCGGTGGAGTTCCCTACTCTGGCGCTGACGCAAATGGCGCCAAGATTTTGGCGAATTGCACTGCCGCCGACAATGCCCACTACAGCGGCCAACAATTGCAGTTGGCATTGCAGGCCTTGAACAATCTCGGCTGCTATGGCGTGGGAAGTTCTGTGATGCTTCCTCCGGCTTATGGCACTTACGGCAACATGAAGAATGACATCTTCCGTGACGCTGGCTTCAAGAACTGGGACCTGTCGGTCACGAAACTCTTCACGTTCAGGGAACGCTTCAAAGCGGAATTCAAAGCTGAATTCTTCAACGTTCTCAACCATCCCGACTTCTCGAACCCGAGCGGCGGACCCGGCGGCGGCGTTGGCGATCCTTCCGGAGGGCCACCATTCGGCTTCTCCGGTCTTACACCCGACACATACAGCTCCAACCCGCAGCTTGGTTCCGGCGGCGCTCGCTCAATTCAGTTGGGGTTGAAACTCAACTGGTAATGCTTACGTCTCACACAAGGGGCCGGACTAACCTCCGGCCCCTTTTTTATTTTGTAGACACTATTGGATTTTAGTTGTGGTTTGATTTGGTTGTGGATCAAGCATAGAGCTGCCCGCCCAAAATGCGGGCGGCCTCTACAAAACCTTCCGCCATCCGCGAAGGAAGGTTTTCTAGAGGCCGCCCCGTCCCGCGCCTTTCGGGACGGGGCGGGCATTTTCAAGCTCAAAGAAATTTGACTCGACCGTAGGGGCACGGCAATGCCGTGCCCCTACAATGGGAGCCCTGAAATGAAATCGAAATTTACCCTTAACGTGGCGCGAATTCTGCTCGCAACTTCCCTTGCTATCGCAAGCTTCGCGCTGTTCGCGCAGCGCTCCTATGCCGACGATATCCCCAAGGGTTGGGAGGCCAGCAACCTGAAACCCATCGGCTACAGCAACATGGATGGCCGCGCCGGCAACATCAAAATGGCCATCAAGCATGTGGGCGACAAATGGTATCTGTACGTGGCGCACCTGTGGGTTCATGGATGGACCATCGTGGACGTGACCGATCCCACCAATCCAAAAGTCGTGAAATTCATTCAGGGCCCGCCCAATGGCGACACGAATCAGGTGGACCTGCATGACAACCTCATGATCACCGCGCTGCAGAATCGCGCGGCGTACATGTCGCACGACATGGATGTGCCGCGCGACGAAGGCGTTATTCTTTGGGATATCAGCGATCCTGTAAATCCAAAGGAACTCTCGCGCTGGAAAACCGAAGGCACCGGCACGCACCGCAACGGCTATCCCGGCGGCAAATATGCCAACCTCGCAGCGGGCATGCCCGGCTACAACGGGCAAATCCTGGTGTTCCTGGACGTCAGCGATCCCAAGAATCCCAAAGAAGCTAGCCGCTTCTGGATGCCCGGGCAGAAAGATGGCGAACCGCCGCTGGGCAAAAATATTTACGGTTTTCATGGGCCCGCATATATCGATGGCGACCGCGCCTACCTGGGCTACACCCCGTGGTTCGTGCTGCTCGACATCAGCGACATTCTGAAGCCCAAGCTGATGGGTTCGCTCAGCTTCGATCCTCCATTCGGCGGAATTCAGGTGCACGATGCCATGCCGATGCCCGGGAAACCATTTGTGTTCGTGCATTCGGAAGGGACTGGAGGAGCCGACACGCCGACAGGGCCGCGCGCCTGCACGGGACCGATGTATCTCACGGCGATGATCGACATCAACGATCCAACCAAGCCGAAACTTGCATCCATCTTCCCCACCCCGGTGCCGCCGCCGGACGTGCCCTACAAAGATTTCTGCGAAAAGGGCGGGCGCTTCGGGCCGCACAACACCAACATCCTGCAGCATTCGCCGGACGTGGAGAAGCAGGCCGACCTGATTTATCTGACCTACTTCAACGCCGGGCTGCGAATTTACAATGTGGAAGATCCGCGCTTGCCCAGGGAAGTTGGCTGGTTTATTCCGCCAACGCCCACCAAGCGGCTGGGTCCTTACCCTTACGATAAACTGGTGAACCAGACGGAGAATGTGCTGGTCGATACTCGCGGTAACATCTTCGTCACCGATCGGCAGCTAGGCCTATTCGTGCTGCGCTACACGGGCCAAGGCGAACCCGCGCCGACCGCGAAATAGTTTCTGGGGGGCAGCTGCACTTTATCCCGAGCCTATGCGAGGGGCTGGCTGTCCTTGCTGCATGCTTTCAAAATGCTAAGTAGGACTGAACCGGCGATGGTATCGTGAAGTCGATGCATCCGTAGGGGCACGGCATTGCTGTGCCCCCACAAGAGGACAGCTGTTCGCAAGTCCCCGGGATAAAGAGTGGTTGTCCGACAAGAGCGGGGTTGGAGGGACTGATGAGCGAAATTGCGCGCGATGAATTCGTGAAAGACGCGGCGCTTGCGCCGCCCGCTACTTCCCCATCATCTTCTCAAACGCGAGCAGCGGCCGCACCCGGCGATCGCTACGACATCGTGGTGGCCGGCGCGGGGCACAACAGCCTGATCGCCACTGCCTACCTCGCCAAGGCCGGATACCGCTGCCTGGTGCTGGAAGGATATTCCATGATCGGCGGCGGCGTGATGTCCGAGGAGTTGACGCTGCCCGGCTTCAAGCACGACACCTGCTCCACCGCCCACAACGGCATTCAGGGCAATCCACTGTTCCGCAACAACGAACTCAAGCTGGGCGATTACGGCCTGGAATATATTTCTCCCGATCCCATCATGCACATGCCCTTTGCGGATGGCAGCTACATCACGCAATGGGCTGACCTTGATCGCACCGCTGACGAATTCGCAAAATTTTCTAAGAAAGATGCGGAAGCCTACCGCCGCATGTATCACGAAAGCGAAGCCGCGCGCGATCTGCTGGGCGGGGACCAATTCGCGCCGGTCGGCACGGGCAAATCTCTCAACGATCGTCTGGCAGCAAATCCAATGGGAAAATTCTGGCAGCGGCGGCTGGCCATGTCCCAATGGGACGTGCTGCACGAAAATTTTGAGAGCGACCATTGCCGCGCGTTCCTGATGGGCACCCCCTGGAGCATGCAGCCGCCGCAATATCCCATGACGGGGCGCTCCGCGTACTCGGCCATCCGCACGACGCCGCGAAAAATCGCCAAGGGCGGATCGGGAATGCTCACGCAGGCGCTGGCGAAATACATCGAAGCGCACAATGGAGTGGTCCTCACCAAAAAAATGGTGGCGCGGCTGATCGTGGAAAACGGCAAGTGCGTGGGCGTGGAGTGCGCCGACGGCAGTTCCTATCGCGCGGAAAAAGCCGTGCTGTCCACGCTGCACATCAAGCATCTGGTGGAAATGGCGCCGCGCGATTTGTGGGGAGAGGATTTTCTGTATGGAGCGGATACCTGGGCGGGCGAAATTTCCGAAGTGGTAACGCATTACGCGTTGAAGGAGCCGCCGAAATACGCGATAAAGGGCGGAACGCTTTCCCCGGTAGAGTCCGCGATTCTGGCAAGCTCGGAGCGCCTGCTGCGCTTTGCATACGAAAATGAGTGCGGAATATCCAGCATCGATGAGCCGCCCATTTCCATTTTCTGCAGTTCTATGGCCGATCCATCGCGCGCGCCCGAGGGGAAACACACGTTGAAAATTTTGGGCTTCCATCCCTACAACATCAAGGAAGGGCCGCAACACTGGGACGCGCTGAAAAATAAAGTTTCCGATGCGCAGCTGAATTATCTGCGCCGCTTCGCTCCCAATCTTACCGACGATAAAATTCTGGGCAAATTCGTGATGAGTCCGCTGGACCTGGAGCGCAAGAACCCCAGCTTCTGGCACGGCAGCATTCACGGCGGGTCGTCGGACCCGTCGCAATCGGGCGCGCTGCGTCCCATGGCGGGCTGGGCGCAATATCGCATGCCCATTCCGGGCTTGTACCAGACTGGCGCGACAACTTATCCGGGCGGTTCCGTTACCGGCGCTCCGGGAAGAAATGCCGCCATGGTGATGCTCAAGGATTTCGGGACTAGCATTGAAGAAGTAGTGGCCAAAGGTAGTTGAGTAGCGCAGGCACTGTTGCCTGTGCACTTTTTGCGATTTGAAGTGCTTGGGATACGCAACGGGCACGCGTAAGTTTCGAAAACCACACAGGCAAGAGTGCCTGTGCTACAAAAGCGGCAGGAGAACGCAATGACCAAAATCACGCGACGTGGATTTGTGAAGGGCGCGGCGTTGGCTCCCTTGGCGCTGAGTTCTTTTAGCGATATGGCGCAGGCTTCCGTGCAGGGCGATCGCCCGGCCACGCGCGACAAATTCGACGTGGTCGTGGCCGGAGCGGGCCACAACAGCATGATTGCGGCAGCCTATCTAGCCAAGGCTGGCTACAAGGTCGTGCTGCTCGAGGGCCGGCCGGAAGTTGGCGGCGGCGTAAAGACGGCACAGTTCACCATTAAGGGCTTCCGGCACGATACCTGCTCAACCGCGCACAACGCCATCCAGGACAATCCCATGCTTCGCGACAATGAGATCAACCTGGCGGATTACGGCCTCGAATACGTTTATCCAGACCCCGTGTATCACATGCCGTTTGCCGACGGCACTTACATCACGCAGTGGCGCGACATGGACCGCACCGTCGAGCAGATCGCCAAGCATTCCAAGAAAGACGCGGCCACTTATCGCCGCATGTTTGCGGAAATCGAATCGGTCTCGCCGATTTTTGAGGCCACGACTTACGCGCCGCTCGGATTCGGAAAATCGGCAGCCGATCGCCTGCCTGAACATCCCAAAGGCAAATTGTGGCAGCGCTTGTCGGCCATGTCCTGCTGGGAAATTATTCGCTCCAACTTTGAGAGTGAGCACGTGCGCACTTTCATGATGGGCTGTCCATTGCCTACAACACCGGTCATCCAACCTATGACGGGCCGCTCCGCATACGGAATTTTCTCGCAGCAGCGGCACAGCCGCCCGATTCCAAAGGGCGGCTCGGGAATGTTGACGGAAGCACTGGCGAAATATATCGAGGCCCACGACGGCGTGATCCTGACCAACAAACCGATCACAAAGCTGATCGTCGAAAACGGCCGCTGCACCGGCGTGGAGTGCGGTGATGGCTCCTCCTATCGCGCCGAAAAAGCGGTCCTGTCCACGATCCACATCAAACATTTGGTGGATATGGCGCCGCGCGAAATGTGGGGCCAGGACTTTGTCGACGGCGTCGATACCTGGCAAGCCGAGGCGCAGATGTTTGTCGTCAACTACGCCGCCAGCGAACCTCCCACTTACGCGATCGAGGGAGGCGTAATCAAACCCGCCAATTCCGCAATTGTGGCCGGTACGGACAGCATATTGCGCGTCGCCTATGATTTCTCTCGCGGCGCCGTGAATTGGGACAATCCTCCGCTGGCGGTTCATTGCACCACATCCGCCGACCCAACGCGCGCGCCGGCGGGCATGCACACCATCAAGGTGGTCGGCTGGCAACCCTACGAATTGCCGGAAGGCCCGCAGCATTGGGACAACATCCGGAAGCAAGTGGCGGACGCCTGCTTGAAACATTTGCGGCAGTATTCTCCGAATCTCACCGATGACAAACTCTTGTCCGAAGTGATTCAGAGCCCGCTCGATTTGGAGCGCATGAATCCGCACAACTGGCATGGAAGTTGCCACGGGGGAGCGCAGAGCCCTGCGCAGGCGGGCGCGTTGCGGCCCATGGCCGGCTGGTCGCAATATCGCATGCCGATCCCCGGCCTTTACCAGACTGGCGCATGCACGTATCCCGGCGGGTCCGTCACAGGCGCGCCCGGACGCAACGCGGCCACGGTGATGCTCAAGGATTTCGGCACCAGCATCGAGCAGGTAGTAAGCAAGAAGGCTTAGATATGTAGCGCCCGCCTTCAGGCGGGCGCTACAACAATCTGCTGCACCGGGTTCGACGACGAAATTGGAGGATCACATGAGCAAAATTTCACGACGGGATTTCGCTAAAGGTGCGGCGGCGCTGGCGCCGCTTGCGTTCGCGCCCTTTAGCCTCACGGCGCAAACAGCGCCGTCCGACAAATTCGATATCGTCGTTGCGGGCGCGGGGCACAACAGCCTGGTCACGGCGGCATATCTGGCCAAGGCTGGCTACCGCGTGGTGGTGCTGGAGTATCGCCCTCAAGTGGGCGGCGGCGTGAAAACGGAAGAGGTGACGCTGCCGGGATTCAAGCACGACACATGCTCCACCGCGCACGGCGGTATTCAGGCCAACCCGGTCTTGCGCAACGATGAGCTGCATCTAATCCGGGATTACGGCATCGAGTACATTCAGGCCGATCCCCTTTACCACATGCCCTTCCCCGACGGCAGCTACATCACACAGTGGCGCGATATCGATCGCACCGCCGAGGAATTCGCCAAGTTTTCCAAGAAAGATGGGACAGCCTACCGGCGCATGCACGATGAAAACGAAGCCATGCGATCTGTGTTCGACGGAAATGACGGAAAGTCGGTGGCCGAAAAACTGGCGGCGCACCCGCAGGGCAAGATCTGGCAACGGCGCATGGCCATGTCGCAATGGGAAGTGCTGCGCGACAATTTTGAAGACGATCACTGCCGCGCGTTCATGATGGGCACGCCGGCGAGTATGTCACCGCCGCAATATCCCATGTCCGGCCGCAGCGGCTATTCCGCGATACGCACCAGCCGGCCTATTCCAAAGGGAGGGTCGGGAGTATTGACGCAGGCGCTTGCAAAGTGCATCGAAGCGCATAATGGAGTCATCCTCACCAACAAGAACGTTACGCGCCTGATAATCGAAAACGGCAAGTGCGCTGGTGTGGAGTGCGCCGACGGCAGCTCCTATCGCGGCGAAAAGGCCGTGCTGTCCACCATGCACGTAAAGCATCTCGTGGACATGGCGCCGCGCGAATTGTGGGGGCACGACTTCCTGGATGGAGTGGACACATGGGAAGGCGAAATTTCTGAAATCGTGGCGCATTACGCCAGCAAGGAGCCGCCCAAATATGCAGTTAACGGCGGCACCCTGGCCGTTTGCGAATCGGCTATTCTGGTTTCTTCCGATCGGCTGCTGCGCTACGCGCACGATTTCCCGAACGCAACCGTTGGCCTGGACGATCCGCCGCTGACGATTTTCTGCAGCACGGTGGCCGATCCGACGCGCGCTCCCGCAGGCATGCACACCATTAAAGTGATTGGCTTGCAGCCTTACGATTTGAAGGAAGGCCCCAAGCACTGGGATTCCATCAAGGACGAAGTTGCCGAGTCTAATTTGAAATTCTTGCGCAAGTTTGCGCCTAATCTGACCGACGACAAGATTCTTGGCAAGTTCATCGTCAGCCCGCTGGACATCGAGCGCAGAAATCCCCACATGTGGCACGGCAGCGTCCACTCAGGATCGGGCGAGCCGGCGCAATCCGGAAACATGCGGCCCATGCCCGGCTGGGCGCAATACCGCATGCCCATCCCCGGCTTATACCAGACCGGCGCATGCACGCCCCCGGGCGGCTCAGTAACAGGAACACCCGGGCGAAATGCGGCCATAGTGATGCTCAAGGATTTCGGCACCAGCCTGGAAGAAGTGGTGAAGAAAGGTTAGCCGCGGAAATTAAAAACAAAAATGCCGTCCCGATTCTTCTGGGACGGCATTTTTGTTTTTTGTAGGACAGGCTTCAGCCTGTCTGGTTTTGATTCTTGTTAACTCGAAAAAGCAGACAGGCTGAAGCCCGTCCTACCAGAAGCTAAACTTCCGCTCCCAGCGTTTTCGCCGCCCAATCCGGGAACACCACGGGCCGCATGTTGCGCGGCCCGCCGGCGTTGGAGGCCTGAACGTGGCCTGTGCCCTCGACCATGTCGCGCTTGGAATTCTTGGCAGCCTCATACAGCCGCAGAGCTCCGGCAGGGTCCATGATGCGGTCGTCCTTGCTATAGCCGATCAGCATGGGGGCTTCGATCTTCTCCGCCCTTCCGCCGCCCAGGTTGTAGTCGTCCAGTTTCTTGCGCGCATCGGCCAGGTCACGCGCGCCGATGATCCAGCGCACGCGCTCCTGAATCGGGGGGTAGTATTCGAACAGATCCGATTTCAGATCGTAGGAGCCGCTGCTCATCATGGCGGCCTTGATTCTCTTCTCGCCGCTCGCGGCTCGTGGTACGCCGTATCCGCCCATGCTGATTCCATTCATGCCGACGCGCGTGGCATCCACATCCGGACGCGTTTCCAGATAATCGATCAGGGCCTTGACAACTCTGTCCGTATCCGGCGGAAGGTGCAGATCGTGCAGGCGCATCGCGCCGCCTTGCCCCGGGAAATCCACGGCTAGATAGGCCATGCCACGCGCCGTGTAGGCGCCTCCGCCCATGATGGTGGCTTCGGCCATGGTGTCCGCGCCCTGGAACGGAATCATTACTGGAAACTTCTTGCCCGCGGGACCATTGGGCTTGCGGAAATATCCATCGAGCATTTTTCCTTCGTAATTGATTTGCACGCGTTCGAACGGGGCACGCGTCATCTTCCAGGCTTTGTCGTAGGTTTCGCGCATTTTCTTGTAGCTGGGCAACATGCGCGGTTCGTCCACGGGCATGGGCCAGCAGGCTTCCCTGTAAAAACCGGAAGCGCGAAGATAGAATTCGTTGGCTGTGACCTTGTAGCCATCGGCGGCCAGCTTGTCGGCCTCCATTTCGTTTTTCTCCGCCACGCGCGTCCACTCCACAATCCACGATTCCAGATCGAACGGCTTCATGCGCTGCGCAACTTCCAGCGCGTCCGGATCGCTCGTGTAGATGGATTGCGTCAGGCGAATTTCCAGCTGCCCGCCTCCCTGCAGCCCTTTTCCGGTGTAGAGCGCTTTATCGTCGCGGCCGCCGATCGCGCCTTTTTTTCCAGCTTCGCTGCTGGCGTCCTGCGCAAACGCGTTTGCTCCGAAAGCCCTGCTAAACAGGGGAAGTCCGGCCGCCGCCAGCCCCATCTTGACCAAGCCTCTACGGCTAACGTTCAAAAGTGATTCCATTTTCTCGCCTCCATTTACCGCTCGGATTTCAACGCTCGATGTAAATCCTGTTCCCGCTTCCCGGTCATGTGCAATAAGACTGTGCTGGGAGGGGCGCCCGTTTCAGATATTTTCTTGCGCCGCTTCGCCGCGATACTCGGTTCGCATCCCATTCGCAAAACGATTTTTCTAAGACCATACGGCAGGCCCTATCCGGTGTCAAGCGTGTGTTTGCAATCGATTTGTGACCTATTCCCTGATTCCACATATAACTTATTGCTGCTGATCGCCCATGCAATTTCGATTTGCAAATTAAGAGGATGGTTGAACGATCGCAGGTATTTTCATTGACATAAACAATCGAATAGTGACACACTCCGCGCCTAACGGGAGGCTTTCTCCAATGAAAAAAGTTTTGCTAACTGTGGTTTTCGCAGCCGCATGCATATCCCTGTATTCCCGGCCCGCGCTGGCGCATCACGGCGGCGGTGCATATGACACAGCCCATCCGCTGACGTTGGTGGGAACGGTCAAGGATTTTCAGTTTATTCAGCCGCATCCGCTCATTACGCTGGAAGCCAAGGACGATCAGGGCAAGGTCGTGGAATGGTCCGTGGAAATGACCGCGCCGAACCATTTGACCCATTACGGCTGGACCGGAAAGAGACTCAAGCCGGGCGATCAAATCACCGTGATCGGCGCGCCTTCCAAGAACGGGCTAAAGGTTTTGAATCTGCGCAAAATTTCGTATACCAACGGTGCGGATATTCCGCTGGGTCCGCCACCGGAGCCCGGCCAGTAATCGTTAGCGATAAGGCCACCAGATGGCGTGACGAGAATGCCGCCTGATGGGCGGTTGGCGATACGGCGTTCTTCGCGGCGGCTTGAGTCGGCTCCAATAACAGGAGGATTTTCAGATATGCAAAAGTATTTGGCAGGGTACGCAATTTCTCTTGCAGCAGTTTTGATTTTCGCTCCCGGCTTGCGCGCACAGATGGCTCAGAACGCTCCAGCAAAAGATAAGCCCATCCCTATTGAGAAGGTTGCTCGAACGGCGGACGGCGTGCCCGATTTTTCCGGCGTCTGGGAAGGACACATGCCTCCAAGCGCCCGCAAGTATTCAGGATACGCTTTCACGGGGGATATTCCGGCGATGACCCCGTTTGGAAAAGCGCTATACGAACAGACCAAGCCGTCCTGGGGCCCACGGGCAGTCGATGATTCCACTGACATGGTTAATCCCACGACAGGAAATGAAATCGGATGTTTTCCGACCGGCATACCGCGAATTTATACACACCCGTTTCCGATGGAAATTCTGCAAGTCCCCGGCCGCGTGGTGCAGCTTTTTGAATTCAACCACTTTGTGCGCCAGCTTTATCTCACCGGATCGCACGAACACGCCAAGGACCTGGACCCCTCTTGGATGGGCGATGCGGTTGCCTGGTGGGAGGGTGACACGCTGGTAGTGGACTCGGTTGGGTTCAACGATAAGACGTGGCTTGATCGTGCTGGCCTGCCGCATTCCGATCAGCTGCACGTGATCGAGCATATCTCTCGCCCCAATCACAAGACGCTGGTCGTGCATATCACCATCGACGATCCCAAGACTTACCTCAAGACCTGGGAAGGCGAGCGCGTCTATGAACTGGAACCTGACTGGAAGCTGACCGAAATGATCTGCGAAGACAACATCACCTTCAACACTTTGAAGAAGGCCGGAAAAGAACAGTAGGTTTATGTAGCACAGGCTTCAGCCTGTGGGATTTGGTCCTGGCAAGAACTAAACCCCACAGGCTGAAGCCTGTGCTACTAAAGTTCTAGTGTACGTTCTTGGCGATCCAATCCGCGAAATATTTCGCAATCTGATCGCTGTTTTTATCGAGCATCAATTCGTGTTCGTTCCCAGTGATGCCCACATCCTCCAGCTTGACGTATTGCGTTTTCACGCCCGCCTGATTCAGCCACTTGGCAATGCAGGAATCGAAAACGCGGTGATAGCTGGCCTCGGTGGAAACGTCCAGCACAGGAATATCCTTCATGCTCACCAACTTGTGCGCCGGCTCCTTCTGCACATAGCAGGGAACCGTGTCCGGATCATCCGCTTTGGCTTCCAGCACGGGCTGCAACTCGGCCGGATTGCTGACAGGAGGATCGTAATGCAGCGGCAGTGAAGTAACGCCCCAGACCAGGCCGCCCGGTCCGCTGTAGGCGATCTTGGAAGTGTCCACGTTCATAATTGGCGGACCAGCCGGCTCGGCAGTAAGAATCGCCTTCACCAGATTGGGCCGCGCATCGGCCACTTGCCAGCCAAATTCCCCGCCCTGCGAGTGGGTGATCAGAATGACCGGGGATCCGATTTTATCCAGCAGCGCAACGTGCGCGTCAAGATTCAGCTTAGCCTGTTTTCCGCCGGCAAGAAATTGCACCTGAGTTCGATTGAAGTCGTCGAAAACAGGATCGCCCATCTTGCCTTTGTTCGGGCCGTCACCCGGCCACTGCGAAAATTTCTTGGCCTGAGGCCAGTTCCCTTGCGCGCCGATGTCTGTCCAGATTTGCTCGAGCTGGAGTGCTGTGCGAATGGTCAGATTGCCATCGCCATCTGAACTGGGATTGTACGCGGATCGCCCTCGCGACGGAAAATCCACCATATAAATCGTGTAACCCTGCTTGAGAAAAAAATACGCCCAGCCCGCGCGGCCATCCGGCGTCTGCAGCCAATCCGTGCCGGTCTGCCCCGCGCCATGAAAAAACACGATCGGATAGGGATGGCGAATTTTCTTGGGCACCATCACTTCCACGTATTCCGCGCCATCCATCACTTCCTTTCCGGGCGCGCCCACATACTGACCGCCAACATAGAAGAAGCCGGTGCTGGCGACGTCCGCTGTCGAAAATGTGTGGATCGCCGGAGGAGGCGCGCCGGATGCACGGCTCTGCGCGTGCGTTCGGATATTTATGCTCAGGCAAGCGACGACCCCTACGCCCAACATTCCAATACGTGTCCCCAATTTCATGACTCGGTCCCCTTTTGAATTCGAACGCCGGAAGTATACAACAGCTTTAGCCAAGGGGAGTCTCCCCCCGCTTGGTTGGCCCCACTCTGAGATACAGGGCCGCAGGCATGGGAGACTATGTTATCTCAATACACCCCTAATCATCAGTAATTGAATAACTTAGCTGTGAGGGCGATTCCAGGTGTGGCAGCAAAGGGGAGGGCCTTGAAGTAATTCTTACTTTGCCCAATTTAGGACATCTAATTACCTGTCGGTATGCAAAAGTCTCGTTAAAGGACAATAGGGATAGGCGGTAGAAAGGCAGTGTTGGTTTTAACTGAAATATGGGCCAAACCATGCCGAATCTTAACTTTACGCTGAACGGCAAACGCACCACCTGCTCTTATGAGCCGGGGATGCACTTCCTTGAAGTACTTCGGGAAGAGTGCGGCATTGTGTCCGCAAAGAACGGCTGCGCCCCGGAGGGCACCTGCGGTTGCTGCACCATCCTTGTGGATGGGCGGCCCGCCATGGCCTGCCTGCGCAAGCCGGAGCAGATGGAAGGCAAAGATGTGGTTACGCTGGAGGGCATTCCCGAGGACATGCGCCGGGTGCTGAGCGAAGCATTCGTCGTGGAAGGCGGAGTACAGTGCGGCTTCTGCATTCCGGGGATCGTGGTTCGCGCCTCTTCCCTGATGCAGCAGGGCACAGCCGATAACCGCGAGGCCGTGGCCAAGGCGCTGGACGCCCACGTTTGCCGCTGCACGGGCTACGGGCGAATCCTGGACGCGGTACAGACCGCCGGCGAGGCTTGGAAGGACGGCAAGTGCATTTCGCGCGACGTGCCGCGACGCCATGATTTCTT
This sequence comes from uncultured Acidobacteriota bacterium, assembly GCA_963825365.1. Taxonomy (GTDB): domain Bacteria; phylum Acidobacteriota; class Terriglobia; order Acidiferrales; family UBA7541; genus Palsa-360. The sequence continues at coordinate 83,072 of CAWGSV010000022.1, forward strand.
CGGCGAACAGTTCGGAATGAGCCGCAATCCGGAGTTCGCGCTCTCTGCCAACGGAAAGCCGGCCAGCCGCGACGGAATTGGCAAGTCGCCGCTGCGCTACGGCGGACTCGATCAGACGCTGGGCGAAAAGGCCTTCGTGGAAGACATGAAGGCTCCGGGAATGTTGCACGGTGCGATGGTGCTGAGCGAGCACCCGCGCGCCAAGGTCCTGGCGATCAACACTGAAAAAGCGCTGGCAATGCCCGGAGTGGTACGAATATTTACGGCAGCAGATGTGTTCGCGCAACGAGGAGCGGGCATAACCGTGCCTGATCTGCCGATCTTCGTGGCCGTGGGCGAGACTACTTGCTGCGTGGGCGATTTCCTGGCCATGGTGGTGGCCGATACGCAGTTTCACGCGCGGCAGGCTGCGGACCAAGTGCAAGTCGATTACGAAGTGCTGACTCCCTTGACCGATGCGTTTGAGGCGCTGAAGCCCGGCGCGATCCAGGTGCATGGGCCTGACACTCTGCGCCCCGCGCCCAATTTGGTTGGCACAACAGCATTCTCGCGCGGCGACGTGGATGCGGCGCTGGCAACCGCGGCACACGTCATCGATCACACATGGCAAACGCAGGCGATTGACCCGGCATTCCTGGAACCAGAAGCCTGCCTGGCATTGCCGCAGGGTAAAGGCGTAAAGGTTCACACACAGAGCCAGGGTTCCATCCACGATCAGGATCAGATTTCAAAAATTTTGAATTTGCCGGTTGAAGATGTGGAGATTGCGCTGGCCGCCAGCGGCGGCGCTTTTGGCGCCAAGGAAGAGCTATCGATTCAGGGGCAGACGGCGCTGGCCGCGTTTCTCTTGCAGCGGCCGGTGAAGACAGTGCTCACGCGCAAGCAGTCCACGCAGCACCACGTGAAGCGCCACCCTGTGAACATCCACTTGACCGTCGCAGCGGACGCCGAAGGGCATCTGCTGGCGGTCCGGGCGCGGATTGTGGGCGACGCAGGAGGCTACGCAGGCACCAGTGGCAAGTGCATGTTGCGCGCGGCCTGCCACTCCTGCGGCGCTTATCGCGTGCCCAACGTGGACGTTGAATCCAAAGCCGTGTACACCAACAATCCCACCAGCGGCGCCATGCGCGGCTTTGGCAGCAACCAGGCGCAATTCGCCATGGAGGGCGCCATGGACCTGCTGGCCGAAAAAGTGGGCGTCGACGGCTACGAAATTCGCATGCGCAACATTCTGAATCCCGGCGACGCATTTGCCACCGGCCAGATCATGAGAGATAGCGTGCTGGGCCTGCGGCGCACGCTGGAAGCCGCGAAGGATACTTACAGGAATGCCGAGTACGCGGGCATCGCCTGCGGTATCAAGAGCACGGGCATCGGTAACGGCACGGTCGATAGCGGGCACATTAAAATTCGCGTGCTGGAAGGCCCGCGCGTGGAAATTCTCAACGGCTACACGGAAATGGGACAGGGCATCTACACGGCCACCCGCCAGGCAGTGTGCCAGGAAACCGGGCTTCCAGCGGAGATCATGTCCGTGCGATGGGACAAGGAACTCGGGAGGAAGTGCGGCGAGACCTGGGCCTCGCGCGGCACCACGCTCAGTTGCGCCGCGGCGCAGAGGGCAGGCCAGAAATTTGCCGCCGACCTGAAGGAACACAAGCTCGAAGAGCTTGTCGGCCGCGAGTATAGCGGCGAAATTGTGTGCGACTTCACAACGCGGCCGGGCACGCCCGAATCGTTTACTAATCCAACCACGCACCTGACCTTCAGCTACGCGACGCAAGTGGTGGTCCTCAACGATAAGGGCAAGCTGGAACGAGTGGTGGCCGCTCACGATGTGGGCCGCGCGCTGAATCCGCGCATGTGCGCCGAACAGATGGAGGGCGGTGTACACATGGGGCTTGGCTACGCGCTCAGCGAAAATTTCCATTATACAAATGGCCGCCCGGATTCCCTGCTGATGCGCGATTTCGGAATCGTGCGCGCCAAGGACACGCCCAAGATCGACATCATTTTGATTGAAGTGCCCGATGAGATTGGAGGCTACGGTTCCAAGGGCGTGGGAGAAATCGGATGCGTGGCCACCACCGGCGCGGTAGCTTCAGCGCTGTATTCCTACGACGGAATTCGCCGCTTCAAGCTGCCCATGCAGGATTCAGCAGCGGCGACTCCCTGCGTTCCAAAATCGCGCAGGAAAATGCTGGTCGCGGCGGATTAGAAAGCCAATTTTCCCATTGATCAGGAACGAATTTACTGGCGCGTGGGCAATTCACCCATCAGCGGGCTAAACAAGAAATCGTGGGGCTTCGCCGCCAAATCATTCAAGCGTAACAATGTGGCGATCTGCGCCCAATGCCGAATTTCGTGCATGACTACGTGCACGACAATTTTCCTGGGGGTCAATACTATAACGTGATTCAGTATCGTGTGCTCCGCGGGAACATCCAATTCAGCGGCAGGAATTGTTTCGACAAATTCTCTTAATTCTTTTCGGCTTTGCCGGCCGAATTCAAAGAGCGTTTCGATATTGTCGTTTGGAACGGTGGCTGCGTCGGTCAGCTTCCGGCCCGAGAGCCTTTCAATGTAACGTTTTTCAGCAGTGAACAAGTGTTTTATCAAATCCCCGACAGTCGCAAAACGATCTCCCGCATGCGGCCCGACACTTATCTTTAGAACCTTGTCACCTTTTTGGCGGAGGAAATCAAGCCACTCCTGGCGCTCCCAATCCGTGTAATCCAAAAGGACATCCAGATTTAGATTAATAGGCATCGGTCCCCCTCCTTGGAATTTAGAAGCCAAGTGTTTATTCGGAGTGAGCTTCACAAGGAAGCTTCATAGCTGGGGCGGTCTATAAAGCAGGCCAAATCTAAATGCGATCAGGCCGTAATTTGCTTCGGTTCCGCGTCGCGTTTGGCCTGGATGGCGTTGAAAACTTTTTCCGCAGTGGCCGGCAACGAAGTGATGCGCACGCCGACCGCGTCATAGATCGCGTTCAGGATGCACGCCGCCGTGGGCACCAGAGTTGGCTCGCCGACACCCTTGGCGCCGAACGGACCTGAGGGATCGTAGTTGTCGACGATATCGACTTCCACCTCGGGCATGTCCAGCGAAGTGGGCATAATGTAGTTGGTGAGGTTGGGATTCATCTGCACGCCATTGGCGTTGAACAGAATTTCTTCCTGCAGCGCGAATCCTACGCCCATGGAAATGCCGCCTTCCACCTGGCCTTCCACCAGCATGGGATTGATGGGCGTGCCGCAATCGTGCGACGCCACGATGCGAATGACTTCCACGTCGCCCGTCTCGTCGTCGACTTCCACTTCCGCAATTTGCGTAGCATACACGTAGGTGCCGAAGGGCTTGCCTTGGCCGGTTTCCGGATCGAGCGCAACGGTGGCAGGGTTGAAAGAAGCGCTGCCGATGGGCGGCTCGCCTGTTACCGTGCGCGCGTGATTTGCAGCGTCACCGATATGCATGTTGCGCTGCGGAAAACCTTTTACAACAATCTTGTGATCCTTGGCTTCCAGCTGATTGGGCTTTACGTTGAGCAGCGGCGCAGCCACTTCAAACAGCATCAGCTTGACTTTTTCCGCGGCTAGTCTCGCGGCGTTGCCCGTAACGTATGTGGTGCGGCTGGCGATGGCGCCGGTGTCCATGGGCGTTGAATCGGTGTCGGCGGAAACCACGTTCACATCGTCCGTGGAGATGCCAAGTTCCTGGGCCACGATCTGCGCCAGGATGGTGAGCGACCCCTGACCTGTTTCCACCGTGCCGGTGAGCAGAGTCGCCGTGCCGTCTTCATCCAGCTTTACGACAGCTGAGCTGGGATTGGCGGCAACCGTGAAGCCAATCGGATACCACATGCAGGCCATGCCACGTCCGCGCTTTTTCATACTCGCACCGTATTTCCGTTTGTGATTTCCTTGGGCAGCAGCTTCCCGCTCGCGCTGCCGTTTCCATTGGTGTTCCAGCCGAAACGCTCCGCGGCGCGCAAGAGCGATTCTTTTACCACCACGCTCTGCAATTTCTGGCCGGTGGGGCTGATGGAACCTTCGTGGAACACATTGATCAACCGGATTTCCAGCGGATCCATGTCGAGCACCATGGCGATATCGTCCATGTGCGATTCATACGCGAAGCAAACTTGCGGCGCGCCGAATCCGCGCATCGCTCCGGTCATGGTCTTATTTGTGTAAACAACGTAGGCTTCCGCGTAGAATGTTTTCGATGTTGTAGGGGCCCGCCGACAAGATGCAGGCCTTGCTGAGCGTGGTCTCGCTCCAGGAGCAGTAAGCGCCGCCGTCCAGCAGCAGTCGCAATTTGCGGGCCTGAATCCTGCCGTCCTTGGTCACTGCCGGTCTTGTAATCCATGATGAGCGGGTGGCGCGTGGTGGAGGCAATGAATTCATCGGGACGGGTGAACACGCTCTTGACCGGCCTGCCGGTTTTCTTGGAGAGCAAGCGCAAGCACCGGCTCGGTTGTAATTTCGTTTTTGCCGCCGAAATTGCCGCCCACGATGGTGGCAACCAGGCGAATGCGGCTGATGGGAATCCCGAGTGTGCTGGCGAGATCAGCGCGGCCCAGGGTGATGCGTCCCAAGGTCGAGTACACCGTGAGGCGGCCGTTGGCATCCCACATGGCGATGGTGGCGTGCGGTTCCAACGGAACATGCTCGACCATCTGCGTCGAGAAGTGGCCCTCGATGATGTGGTCGGACATCGCAAAACCTTTTTCGACGTCGCCCTTCTTGATAAATTTTTTCTGGTAGATATTGGCGGAAGGGGCGTGCACGCCAGGCGTTTCCAGCTTCAGGGATTCGACGGGATCGAGCACGGGAGTGAAAATTTCGTAGTCGACCTTGATCTTTTCGCAGGCTTCCGCGGCGATTTGCTCGGTGATGGCGGCCACAGCGGCAACGCCGTCGCCCGCGTGGAACACGCGCTCGCAGGCCAGCACCGGCTGGTCCTTGATCGATGGCCCAAAGGAATTGTTGGGCACGTCTTTGCCGGTCAGCACTGCCATCACGCCTGGCATGGCTTCCGCTTCACTGGTGTCAATGCTCTTGATGCGCGCAGAGGCCACGCCCGCGCGCTTGATCTTGGCGTACAACATGCCGGGAAAGGTCATGTCGTCGATGTAGCCGCGTCTGGCCGAGGCCGTGCAAACGGCCGTCCAGGCGCGTTGCGCGCTGGCCGACGGCGGGAGTCTGCTGGCGGGCCTTGGGAATCACGACTTCGATCGGGTAGGTAACCAGCGGCGAAATCACGGACTCGCGCGCAATTCCCGGTTCATTCAGCACTGTCTCTACAGGAGAAACTTTCTCAGCAACTTTCGGTTTCTTATCCACCGTTAGCCTCCCTACTTACGTTTGCTTCTCGATCCTGAACTCTTGACTAGCGACCGGCTTGCGCCTGTTCGCCACGCATGGTGGTCGCGGCAATTAGAATAGCCTCAATCATTTTTACGTACCCGGTGCAGCGGCACAAATTGCCGCCCAGCGCGTCGCGAATCTGCGGAATGGTGGGATTAGGAATTTCGTCCAGCAGCGCCTTGGCCGACATGATGACGCCCGGCCCGCAGAATCCGCACTGCAGCGAAGCGCAATCCTCGAAAGCCCGTTGGATAGGATGCACTCTGTCCATCGTGGCGAGCCCTTCGATGGTCTGAACTTCGCGGCCATCGGCTTGCGCGGCAAGCATCAGGCAGGAGTTGACCGGCTTGCCATCGACGATCACTGTGCAGGCGCCGCAATCGCCGACGTCGCAGCCCAGCTTGGACCCGGTGAGGAGCAAATTGTCGCGCAGCATGCGCAGCAATGTGGTTTCCGGCGGCACGCTGGCCGTGCGGTTCTCTCCATTTACTTTTAGTGTAACGGTTACCATTGCGTATCTCCCTATCGCCTGGCTTGCGCCAGTGCGTACGCGCCTTCCAAAGCTCGCTTGGTCAGGACTGCAACCAAGTTCTTCCGGTAGTTTGCCGATGCGCGGAAATCGCTGATCGGCTTGGCATCCGTGGCGGCAATGTGGCCCGCCTCGGCCATTACTTCCGGCGTAATTTTGCGGCCTTCCAAAAAGGCTTCTGCCTGCGCGGCGCGAATCACCTTGGGAGCAACCGCGCCAAGCCCAATGCGCGGCGCGACGAACGCATGTTTGTCCCAATCGACCCAGAAGCTGGCCGCTGAATTGACAAGCGCCAGGGCCTGCCCCTTGCGCAAACCAAATTTCAAGAAGTGCGTTGGTTTTCTGAGGTTCTGCTTGGGGATGATAATTTCCGCAAGAATTTCGTCCGGTTTCAAGATGGTCTTGCGCGGCCCAAGGAAGAATTCGGTGAGTGGCACTTCGTGCCGGCCCTCTGGCCCCTGAATGCTTACGATGGCCTCAAGCGCCATCAATGTCGGGCCGCTGTCCATGGAGGGAACAGCCGTCACCAGATTGCCGCCCAGCGTGCCCAGATTGCGCGTCTGCACGGCGCCGATGGTGTGCGCCGCATCGACCAGGGCAGGAAACATATCGTTGATGACCACGGAGCGCATGATCTGCGAGTGCGTGACCAGTGCGCCGATGCGCAGCCCATTTTCATTGGCAACAATGGATTTCAAATCTTCGGCCCGCGAAATATCGACCACCACATTGGGAGAGTGCGCGGAGAACTTGAGATCGGCCAGCAGATCGGTGCCGCCGGCAATGACCCTGACCTTGGAAGCGACGGAGTGCTTGGCGAGCAGCGCCACGGCATCGTGCGAATCTTTTGCGGAATAAAGCTCAAATGCTCTCATGGTTGATCTCGCCGCGCTCGTTAGTGAGCGATAAACTGTGGCCTATCAACGCCTTGAGGACACTCTGGCGAAGCGGGCCAAACACGCAAATTGAAGCCACTGCAGCGGTTCTTGAATCCGTGCCTCACCCTAAGCACAGCCCTACTCCCGCCTGACAACTGCCAAAGCATAGCATCTCTTTGCGCCAAAAACCAGACCTATGAGGTGCGCCAATCTGGACCGTGCATGCCTGCCCAGTGCTCGTTGGACAATTATTCCCTCAGCGCGTATGTAAACATGACGTTGCCTGCCGAGATGGTGACGTATTGCTTGCCGTCCACTTGAAAGCTGATGGGGCCCGCGATGATGTCTCCGCCCAGATTCTGCTTCCACAGCAGCGTGCCGGTCCGAGCATCCAGCGCCTGAAAGTATCCTTCCCTGCCGCCAACGAATAGCAGGTCCGTTGCAGTGGTCAAAATTCCGCTGGTGTTCACGTCATGCATGGCGTACTTCCATTTTTTATCGCCGGTGTGCGGGTCAATGGCGACCACGCCTCCCGTGCCTAGCGCTTCGGTGGTCATGTCGATAGGGCCCTGGCGAATTCCGCCGGGATTATCGGCGCCGGGAATGGGACTGGTGTTTGCGCCGCCGGCGAAGCGCGTGCCTGCCTTATAGTCCACATCCACCTCAGCGAAAACGGTGCCGTAATCTTCCCACGTGGAAAGATAGAAAAGTCCCGTGTGCGGGCTGTAGGACGGCGAATACCAGTTCGTCGCTCCCTGAATTCCGGGAAACGTTGGCTGTCCCGCGGGTTGAGGCGTGGTGATGGGACGGCCGTTGGCATCGAGGCCGCTCGCCCAGTTCACTTTTGCGAACGGCTTTCCAACCAGAAATTTCCCCGTGGCGCGATCCAAAACATAAAAGAAGCCGTTGCGATTGCCCCACATCATCAGCTTGCGCGGGCTGCCGTTCCAATCCGCGTTCACCAGGACGGGAACTTGCACAGAGTCATAATCGTAGGGATCGTGCGGCGAGAATTGAAAATACCATTTCATCTTGCCCGTGTCCGGATCGAGCGCCAGCACGGAGTCCGAGTAAAGATTGTCTCCCGTACGCTGCGCCGCGTTGAAGTCCGGGCCGGGATTTCCTGTGCCCCAGTAGGTCAAATTCAGATCGGGGTCATACGAGCCGGTCATCCACACCGGCGCGCCGCCGTGTTGCCAGGCGTCGCCCTTCCAGCTATCGTGGCCGGGCTGATCGGGATCCGGAATGGTATCGGTGTGCCAGGCTGGCTTGCCAGTAGACGCATCGAACGCAGCGACGAACCCGCGAATGCCGTACTCTCCTCCGGCCACACCTGCGATCACTTTATCCTTGACCACCAGCGGAGCCATGGTCATGGCGTATCCCGCGGCGGCATCTGCGACCTTCTGATTCCAGATTGCGTGGCCATCTTTGGAATCGACGGCCACTAAATGGGCATCGACCGTGGCCATGTACAGCGTGTCGCCGAGGATGGCCAGGCCGCGATTCACAACACCGCAACAGGGACGGGAGGCGGGAGAAACAACATAGTGATAAATCCAGAAAACGCGGCCGGACTTGGGGTCCAGCGCCACGATATCGTTGGGAGACTGCGTGATGTACATCACTCCGTCGACAACCAGCGGCGTGGTCTCAAACTTTTGCAGCGACTGCGCCTGAAACACCCACTTCAGTTCCAGATTTTTTACATTCACGGGGTCTATCTGCTTCAAGAGGGTGTAGCGCTGGCTGGCATAGCTGCCCGAATAAGTCAGCCAGTTTTGCGGCTCGTCATTGGCGTGCAGCAGGCGCTCATTGGTCACCTGCGCGCGCGCCGCGAACGGAACGAGCAAAGCGAGGGACAGCAAGTATATTGTGCGCCGCGTGCGATTCATTTCACACCTCTCAGGGAAAGCAGGTAGGACTCCACGTCGGCCAGCTCCTGCGCGCTCAATGTATCTTTGTACGATGGCATGGACGTGCTCTTCAGCACGGTGAATTCGCGCAGGTCGGATTTTGTGAGCGAAACCAGATGCTCGTGCTCGTCGATCAACTGCACAGTGTAGGTATCTTCGTTGAGGCGGCGGCCATCGATTGTTTTGCCGTCCTTGGTCACGGCGTGCACGAAGCGATTCTGCGGCAGCATTGAACCGGCCGGATCGATGAGCGTGCGATGCAGAAGTTCAGCGGTGCGCAGCGTGCCAATGTCACCCAAATCGGGCGCCACGCGTGGGCCCTTGCCGTTGACTGCGTGGCAGGTCGAGCATTTGCCCGCTCCCGCGAAAAGCGCCTGACCGCGGCCTGCGTTGCCAACCATCAGGCCCTTGGCGTCGAAGCTGCTCATGTTGCGCAGGTAAGACACGATGCCCGTCAGCTCAGAAGCGCCAAACGCGAAGGGCTGCATGGCCGTGCCGGGAATGCCGGTGGTGATGGTGGCTCGCAGATCGTTGTCGGTAACCACGCGTTTGAATTGGCCCGCGCGGAAATTGACGCCGGGAATCTGATCGCCGGAAGTGCCATGGCACGGAGTGCATTGGGTGGCGAAAATCTGCGCGCCGTATTGAATGTCCGACTGATAATACTCCGGAGCGCGATCTTGCCCCTGTGCGCGAACTGCCGGCCCGACCAGCACGCAAACGGCGCAAACCATTGCGCACAGCGCCAGCATGCAAAACGATAGACAGCGATTTCTCACGGAAGATCCCTCGCTTCAGCCGAAATTTCCGGCTGCAAATATGCTGTTTGATTTTGCACCGCGAAATATACACCCGCCAAGCACCGATGGGAAGGTTCGCAGCAGCGCGGGCTTCAGCCTGCGGCCTTTCGTACTAGCAAGAACTAAATTCCGCAGGCTGAAGCCCGCGCTACTATTGCGGCCAGGTGGCGGCGGGATCGAGGTTGACGATGGGCTGCGCGCCGGCAACCGGAACCATGGGGCGCAGGTACGGCCGGGCAATCGCTTTGTGGCAGCCGTAGCAATCCTCGAGCAAGTGTTTGTACTGCACGGCGAATTCCTTGCTGTCCTGCGCTTCGATGGCCATTCGCACTTTGGGTATAGTGCCGTTGTCAATCGCGTCAAAGATGGCTTGCACATCGACGGTCTTTCCATCCGGGCCTTTGGGATCGGGGTACAAATGCACTTCCCAGCGAATGCGATTGCGCGCTTCACCCAGATAGTAACCGGCCAGCGGCCAATTTTTTCTTTGCCCGGCGAACCACAGATTAGAGGCAAACATTGCGGCTTCCACCATGGGATGAGAATGCGGCGGCACAATGTCTTTCAGGCGCGCCACGTCCGCCTGCAAGGTTGCGGGATTTGCCTGCGGGCCATTTTGCTGCGCGATGGCCGTGGGGCGCTCCCACAGCAAAACGATTAGGCCGCCGAGAATCATGCCCAAGACCAACATCTGAAAGCTTTGTGTTCTTCCGGCGTTCGCCATAAGAAAGTCTCCTTCTGAAAATGGATTGCGGACATCGCAGCAAACAGGTAGCTGCCCAGCCGCCCAATGCGCTCCTAAATTAAGAGCTTCCCTGGAATGACCTCAAGATTACGGCAGGCATTATACAGGCCACGGAAAGAGCCCCCCTAGCTTTTTGTCATTCTGAGCGAAGCGAAGAATCTCTCCTTCTTTTCTCGGTCACAAATCGAAAAGAGATTCTTCGCTTCGCTCAGAATGACAACAAGCAGGCGAATGACAAAAAGTGGGAGCGTATTTTGCATGACAAAAGGTGAGGCCGCTTTTCGCGCGGCATGTTAAAAGATTGCATATGAAGAAAGAATTGCTCTTGCTGATCGCGGCGCTCGCGCTTTGGCCGGTTTATTCCGTACTTCTCTCGGGGCAGGAAAAATCACCGACCAAGAGCGCCCGCAATGTGGTGATCTTTGTTTTCGACGGAATGCGCGCCGGTTCCATCAATGCCGAAGACACGCCCACCATGTTTTGGATTCGCACTCACGGAGTGAGCTTTGCGAACAGCCATTCTCTTTTCCCGACATTTACAACCGCCAACGCATCGGCCATTGCCACGGGCCACTATCTCGGCGACACAGGCGATTACAACAATCAGATTTATATCGGGCAGCCTGTGTTTCTGGATGGAAACTTTGGCAGGCCGCCGGGAAGCTACGCGCCTTATGTCGAAAATGATCGAGTGCTTGGCGATCTTGACGCCGTCTTCGGCGGGAACTATTTGAACGAGGAATCGCTTGCTGGCCGCCGCGCGCAAGCATGGATATAGAACCGCGACCGTCGGAAAGATGGGACCTGTTGCGATTCAGGATGTAAGCCAGTTAAATCCAGTGAATGGCGAATTCGCGATTCCCCAAACAATCATTGTCGACGACGGTACGGGCAGCGCGGATGGAGTACCGCTTGCTCCCGAAGTTTCTGCGGCACTGGTCACAGCCGGGCTTCCCACGGCCGCTCCCGCTCGCGGCCAGCCCACGGGAAACAACACCACACCGGGAACGAAAATTCCAAATAGCGTGCAGCAGGCATATTTTGCGGACGCCACAAGCAAAGTAATCCTGCCGATGTTCGCGAAAAGCGGAAAACCGTTCGCGCTGCTGTACTGGTCGCGCGATCCCGACGGAACGCAGCACTATCAGGGCGACAGCCTGAACACGCTCATTCCCGGCATCAACGGACCAACTTCCAAGGCCGCGCTAAAAAATGCCGACAACAACCTGACGCAAATTCTGGACTACATCAACAGCGATCCGGCAATGGCAGCGAACACGGATATTTTTTTGACCGCGGATCATGGCTTCGCGACCATCAGCAAGCACGATATCGACTCCGCGGGCCACGCCACGTCCAGCTATTCGGCAAAGTGGATTTACAAGGACGCCCAGGGCCGGCAAGAGGTCAACACCGGATTTCTTCCGGTAGGCTTTCTGGCCATCGACCTCGCTCACGAATTAGCCCTTCCCCTCTTCGACCCCGACAGCCAGATTGACGGGCCCGACGGCAAGAAAATGTTTGAGCCAGTGGATGCGAGCATCGCTCAGCAGATGCCGAACGTGCGCCAGCACGCTGTATCGGGCAACGGGTTGATTGGCGGAACGGGACGAATTACAAAGTCGACGGATGCGAAGGCCGTAGTGGCCGCGAACGGCGGCTCCGATCTGATCTATCTTCCATCGCACGATGCGGACCTGGTGAAAAAAATTGTGGCGTTTCTCGCGCGGCAGGATTATGTGGGTGGACTGTTCGTGAACGACGAATACAAGAATGTGCCCGGCGCATTGCCCACCAGTTCCATTCGCCTGATCGGCTCGTCCCTAACTCCTTCGCCCACCATCGCAGTCACTTTCAAAACTTTCCCGGCGGACCCCAAGCAACCGGTCATGAGCGATGTGCAGATCACGGACTACCCGCTGCAGCACGGCCAGGGAATGCACGGCAGCTTCTCTCGCGCCAGTACGTTTAATTTTATGGCCGCGATCGGGCCGGACTTCAAGAAACAGTTCGTCGATGCAGCGCCGGTCAGCAACGCGGACATTGCTCCCACGCTGGCGCAAATTCTTGGTTTGAAAATCGCAAGCAAAGGAAATCTGAAAGGGAGAGTCCTGCAAGAAGCTCTACCAGGGGGGCCAACGTCAGTTCCGTTTGAGCGGCTCGCCGCTGTTTCTGGCAACGCCTCCAATGACAAGAAGACAATCCTCATGTATCAGCAATTGGGAAAACAGGCCTACTTTGACCAGGCATGTTTCAAGATTGAAAAAGCCGCAATTGCTGCGAGCACATGCCCCTGATTTAAATTTCTCACCTCGACTAAAGATGCCGGGTCGTTTGTCACATGCCTCATCGCTAAGAATGCGGTTTTCGTAGCGCCGGCGTCTCGCCGGCAGTTTTGCGTAGTGAGATGAGCAAAAAAATGCCGGCGGGACGCCGGCGCTACCAAAACACAAATCACCAAACCCCATTTAGACAGGTCGCAACGGCAATCGCGGAAATAAATATGCCGTGCGGCCGAGCGTTGAAATCACGCTGCGCCGCACGGCGACCTTTCTCTATCCTGGATGAAACTTAGAACATGAAGCCAGCCTCAATCACGCCCCGAAACTGGTTTGTATTGGTTCCGCCGATTCCAAATCCCACCGACGAGCCGGTAACGAAGTCAGTCAGGTGGACGACAGAGAGGTCTCCGCGAAGGAAGAAGGCGTCCTTGACCCAAGTCGGGGTCACAGTGAATGAGAAAGCGCCGGTTCCTGCACCGTAACCCAAGAGGTTCGCTTCACCAGTAGCGTCGCTTCCGCTCGACTTGATGTATTCCGGGCGGACGGAAAGCGAAAACCCGTGCTTGAAGTTATAGTTGGCAAGGACCGCGCCACCATTCGTGTGTGCACCGGTACCATACAGGGCGTTGTTCGACTTCACGACCGTGTATTGGTAGTACGGGCTGATGGTTACGCTGCCCTTCGTGTAGGTGTAAATCAGGTTGTACACCTGTTCGTTGTTTTGAAATACCGGAGTCGGAAAGGAATTTGGGCCGGTCCGGACGTAGGACCCGGCATTCCCGCCTGCCGCAAAGGTCAAAGTGTTCGCGCTGTTGATGGCAAAGGCAGCCAACCCCGACAAGGAAGTGTAGCGATTGGAGTAAAAGCCGTCATTCCAGCTGAACGACAACGTAAGTTTCTTATAGGTGTCATTGAGCTGAATACCGCGGCTGACGACGGGCTCCTGGTTCCAGAGCAATCCGCGTTCGATGTTCATGTTTTCAAACGTGAAAATGTACTCATCGCCGATCAGCGTCGGCAGCGCTCCGATTTCCACGTTGAAGTTGCCCTTGACCAGCTTCGCGTAGCCCACCGGAAACGCCCCAAAGTCGAGCCGGGTCGTGTCGGTTGTCTTTAGGAACGGGGTGCCGACGACCGGCAAGTTGTACGCGCCGCCCTGCAGGAAGAATTGGAACCAACCGCTGGTTTTCTGAATGAAAATACCGGCATTGCTCAAGTCGACGTGCCCTTCATCTCCGTGAGATGTGGGGTTATCTCCAAACAAACCGATGCCGCTCAAGACGCCAGTAACTTCGATCTTTCCAAACGGTCCCGCCGGGATCTCATGCGGAATCGCGGTCGCCAGAGGTCCGGACATCGAAGGCGTCGGAAGTGGCATAGGAGCTGGAGGCGTGGTAGCCGCCGGAGCCGCTGCAGGAGCCTGATCTTGCGGTGCATCGGCCGTCGGAGCTGCCGCGTCCTTCGAATCATTTTCTGCTACTAAAACGTCATCTGTATTGCCTGAATAAATGGTGGTGCTCGGAGTAGTAGTGGCAGCCGCGTCGCTTCCGCGTACTGCACTGCCTGCCGTCGTAAGGCTTCGCGCATGAGCGGCTGGAGCCCCAAATCCTACCAACCCAAGTGCCAAGATTCCCAAACTCACCCCATAAGTCTTCTTCATAGAATAAACGACTCCTTTTCCGCCGGTAGGCCAATGAAGGATAGACCCTGTCCAGCGCGAGAAGGTTAAGGGTCGTGGAGTCGCGCGTCCAATTCATACTTTTTCTCTTAGCAATCAGAAATGTAGCGATTAGGAGACGAATGGTATGTATTTGGAAACGAAATGGCTCACAACGGACGGACTTTTTTTTGAGACCAAAATCCCGATTTATCGAGGTTTTTTTCCGATTTGGTGCAGTAGTCGACCAAGGCACATGTGGGCAGCACCCAGCAAACTGCATGACTTTAGTTCGCGAGTTCGATGTGTGCGATCTTGAACCCAGCACGCAAAACAAGGCTGCCCCGTTATTTATCGTCCCGCGCTGGAGGAATTACACTGGAGGCGGACACTTTATTGGTGCTTTGGCTGAATGGGAAATGTTGCATGAGGAGAAAGCGCGACGCCTATTGCTTACCTTCGTGTTCCGAGGAGCGCCCTGAATCTGGAATAGAGGCTTGGCGATTTTTCGGGCGTGTCGGAGGCAACTGCTTCCCCCGTATCGTTGGCTTTTCTGATCGCACCAGGTGGCAAGGGAATTCGGACCAACTGGCCGGCCTCAAGGTGATCGGGATCTTTCAGATCGGGATTGATGTTGCGGATTTGGCTGGCCATTTCGCTATCAAAATGTCCCGCGTAGCGGATGCTCAGGTCCTTTAGCGATTGCTGAGGACCGGCGACGACAGTTAGCACCTCTCCACTTCCTGTTTCCAGAGGAGCGGCATCGTAACTGGGCGGCGCGACTTGGGATGGATCGTCAGGAACAATCGAGCCGGCAGAGATAGAGGGAGAGCTGCTAAACCCAGCCGGGGCGCTACTCTTTTTCGATTGCGAACGGCCAAGGATGGCAATCGCCAATGTCCCGGACAACAAAACCACCGCCAATATAGCCGTGCGCAACGGCCACTTCGGCGAACTGGATTTCTTCTTTGGTCCATAGGAAAGAAAGGTATTTGATGGATGGGCTGTCTTGGCCGGGGCAGCCACGGCAACGGAGGCGGCCAACGGCGCGGAGCGAGGGGCAGCTAAAGGAACGGACAAAGGTACGGACAAAGGAACAGCTACAGGAACGGGTACAGGTTCCGGAACTGCGGCAGGCGTTGCAGGCGCAACGGGTGGGGCCACGAGATCGGCAACTCTCACGGGCGCCGGTTCGGAAATGAGCGACTCCATATCGAGGCTCGCAACAGCCTCCTTTACAATCTCGGGGGTCACAGCGGCAAGGCCGCGCTTGAAAGCCAGCAGCAGAGAGTTGTAACAAAGATTGTTGATATTTCTGGGAATGCCGTCGCTGTGCCGCGCAATTAATTCGATAGAAGCTGGATCGAAAATAGCTTCCCCGGAATGGCCCGCCACTTTCAACCTGTGGTTGATGTACAGGCCTGTTTCCTCCGGTGTAAACGGCTCCAGATGACTGAGAACGGCGATGCGCTGGCGGAGTTGCGTCAACTTTGGCTGCGCCAATTTTGCGGCAAGGCGCGGCTGTCCGGCCAAAACTATTTGCAGAAGCTTGGCATTGTGAGTTTCAAAATTGGAAAGCATGCGCACGGTTTCCAACACGGCATCGTCGAGATTTTGCGCTTCGTCCACAACAAGCACAAAACGCCTGCCGGCGAGCAACTCGCCAAACAATATATCGTTCAACTTGCCGTGCATGGCCACAAGGCCCATGCCCCTGGCGTCAACGCCCAATTCCAGCAGGATGTATTCAATAAATTCGCGCGGGTTGCATAGCGTTTGAGACACAAGCGCGGTTCTCGCGCTGTCCCGCAATTCCTCGAGCAACCGGTACAGGAGGGTGGTCTTGCCCATCCCCGGCTGAGCGATCAGCGCAAAAAAACCGCGATTGTCGGCAATCCCCTGAGAGAGCGAAGCCAGCGCTTCGCTGTGCGTGCGGCCGCAATAGAGGTATGCGGGATCCGGAGTCATCCCGAATGGCTGTTCCCGCAAACCGAAGAAATCCAGAAACATGAATGTAGGCCCGCGTTGCGGCTTCTCGTTAGAAGATGGAGTGTCGGCGGGTTTTTCCGGGACACTCGAAGATTCCATCAATTCTTTTTCGGCGGCAAGCCAGTCCGCCAATGGATCGCTATTTTGCGAGCCTCTCTGCATATAGATCTGGCGCGCTCGCCGCTCGATCTGTTCCCTGGTTGGCAAGTTCTCATTCATGCCGGATATGGTGTTGGGATTCCCTGAAATCCCGATTCCCTTTCCGCTCAGCCCGGTGGATCTGGCGGACTGGAACAGAACCGGAGTCCTTTAGCTCACTTATGCCAATTGCCAACGTGAACCGCCTGCCATCGCAAAAGGAATGTGGCATATCGGTCCTCGTTCCGCCGCTCCAGTCAATATTCACGCCTTTCAGCCCCGTGCGTCAAGCTACGCGCCTCCATTCTGCCATTGCCATTCCAGACTCGTGATTAGGGCTTCTTTCCTTGATCGACCATGAAACATGTGCAATCATTCGCCAGAATATGGGAGGTTTTCCATGCAGCGAATGAATCGATGCTTTGGTTTGCGCCAATTCTCAACATTATTGACAATCGTATTCCTTTCCGCGATTTCCGCGGCTGCCCAAATGGCGCCAACGCGCACCTGGGAAGAACTGAAGCAAGAGACGCAAAGGCGCGTTGATAAGAACCTGGGGCCGGTTGGCGGACTGAAGTCCGAGGATGCGCGCGAGGCGCTCTCCAACATTCACAGCCTGGACCGTGACGAATGGGCGGCGGCCTGGAGCGCCATCGGCGAGCGCTATGAAAAGCGCGCCAAGAGCGAAGAGGCGGCCAAGAATAACGATGCCGCGCGTGACGACTACTTCTGGGCCTTCCGCTATTACACGGCCGCCCGCTGGCCCGTGCCAAATTCTCCCGGCAAGCAAAAGGCCTACCAAAATGCGCTGGCTGCATTCCGCAATTATGGGAAATACCTCGATCCTCCCATCGAACAGATCCACATTCCTTTCGAGGGCAAGGACATTCCCGGTTATATTCGCCTGCCAAAAATTGCCGGGCCCGCGCCCATTATTTTCATGATTAACGGCACCGACTCGCGCAAGGAAGACGAGATTCAAGGGCGCGAATCGCTGTTCCGCAACGGCATTGGGGTGATTGCCGTGGACATGCCCGGCACGGGCGAGGCGCCCATCAAGGCCGATGAAGGTTCGGAGCGCATGCTTTCGCGCGTACTGGACTACCTGGCTACGCGGCCTGATGTGGATAGCAAGCGCGTCGTAACCTGGGGCGTCAGCTATGGCGGACATTGGGCGGCGATTCTGGCCTACACGGAACGCGCGCGCCTGCGCGGCTCTGTGGTGCAGGGAGGCCCGGTGCATGACTACTACACGCCGGAATGGCAGAAGAAGTCTCTCGGCACTCCTGAATATTTGTTCGACCTGTTCGCAGCGCGCGCCGCTATTTACGGCGTGACTACGCTGGACGAATTCTACGCGTTCAACCCGCGCCTGTCCCTGAAGAACCAAGGTCTGCTCGGAAAACCGTCGGCGCCCATGCTCGTTTTGAATGGCGAAAAAGACAGCCAGGTGCCGATCTCCGATCTGTATATGCTGATGGAGTCCGGCGGCTCGGCCAAATGGTCTTGGGTTAATCCCGACGGCGGGCATACGGGACGCTCGGATGAGTGGCCGGGAGGAAGGATCAGCGAAGAGGTCGTTACGCCCTGGATTAAGGCTCGCCTGGAGCAAGCGCCTGCAAAAAGCAAGATGTAGCTTTGCTCTTCGGTTGGCGGTTGGCGGTGGCGGTTGGCGGTTGGCAGTTGGCGCAAACAGCCCCTCCTTTTATTTGTCATTCTGAGCGAAGCGAAGAATCTCTCTTCGGGTTTGGGCCATGAAAAGAAAGAGGGATTCTTCGCTTCGCTCAGAATGACAAGAGGTTTGGGGATTTTTTCTGCAGGCTGAAGCCCGCGCCATGCAAATCTTCATCTTTCTAATATCCGATCTGAGACAGGCAGGAAAAAACAGTGGCGGCAAATCAGCCTGAGCCATGGCTTCGAGGCAATCTGCGGGAGGTGCTGGCCGTGCAACGCGCGGTGTTGCACGCGCTCGCGCTTACCGCGGAAGACATCGATAAGTGGTGCGGCGAGCTGACGGAAGAACAGCTCAATGCGCGCCCGGCGGGCGCTCGCGCCGGTGGCGTTCCATCTGCGGCACATTGCGCGCAGCTTAGATCGCCTGCTCACTTACGCGGAAGGCCATTCACTTAGCGATGAGCAAATCGACGCGTTGAAGGCTGAACTCGCTCCCGATGCCAAGCGCGAAGCGTTGTTCGCCGAGCTTTCAGCCGCCATCGCGAAAAGCGCGGCCCGCGTGCGAGCCATGGACGCCTCGAGCCTCGAAGAACCCCGCACGGTTGGCAAGCATCAACTCCCCACCACGTTGGGTGGGCTGCTCGTCCACTTTGCGGACCACACGCAGCGCCATGTGGGCCAAGCCATCACCACCGCCAAGATCGTTCGCGGAATTTCTTCCCCTTCAGCGAATCTTCGATAGCAGCAAATTGTTGCAAATCAGACTCCCCTCGAAAAAATCAAACCCGGATTTCTCTCAAGCGCGCCTTGGATCCCTGGATTTTTCATGGTATGACTTCACATTTCGCCGGCGTCTCGGTTGTAGGGGCACGGCATTGCCGTGCCCCTACAGCGTGTCCAAGAACCCGCAGATTAAATATGGGATGTACGTCAAGACTAAATTGCGCTCTGGCAACTTGTGAGAGTGCCGGGCTAAAAATGAAAATGTGGGGTTCATTTTGCGGAATCGGCAGAGGCACCGTTTGCCGGGCCCGGGCGAGTCGCGGGATATTCCGATTCGTGAAACGTGCCGATGAACCAATGGCCGTTCTTCTTGACCATCAGGACGACCATGAGACCTTTGCGAGGCGCAATCACCGAGCCGTCCGCGGCCTTCGTTCCGCTGATCACGGTATCGGCATCGACCGCCGCCAGATTCGGGGCTGAAATAGCGAATGCTTCTTACCGTATCGGTGCGTACGGAGTCTTTCAAGTTGCCGGTGAACAGGGCGCTGAACCACTTTTCAATATCCTTGCGGCCATTGCTGTGGATGCCGCGCATGTTGGTGAAGTCGGCGTCGTCCGCAAAGGTCATGGCCACGGCATGTGCGTCATGGCGAGTGAAACTTTCCGAAAAATCGGTGCAGGTCTGTTTGATGGCGGCGGAATCCGCATCGCTGCCAGCAGGCTGGCTTTGAGCGCGAAGCGCGCAAGGCAGCGTTAAAAAAAGCAGCGAAAAGGCGGCAGCTGCGACGATCCTGGGGAATTGCATTGAGTCCTCCGCGCCAAAACAGTTTCAGCCGAACGATTGCTGGATTTGCGGCGATATCATACGCCAAATCAAAGGCTTGCCGCGATATTTTTGTCGCTCGCAAATTGGAGAATTGGCTGCAATGTAGGCGGAAAATTATTGACAAAACTCTTGAACTGAAACAAGCTCTGCACCGGAACACTTGACCCCACAAGCAATTGATTTGCAGCAGGAGGCCCGGCATGAGCGGCATAACACGGCGTGGATTCGTGAAGGGCGCGGCGCTTGCCCCCTTGGCGCTTTCGCCACTGACGAGCATGGCGCAGCAGCCGGCTGCGGCGCCCACCGATCGTTTCGATATTGTGGTGGCGGGCGCGGGACACAACAGCCTGGTCACCGCCGCGTACCTGTCCAAAGCCGGGTTCCGCTGCGTGGTGCTGGAGGGCCGGCCCACGGTGGGCGGCGGCGTGAAATCGGCACAATTCACGCTGCGCGGTTTCATTCATGACACTTGCTCTTCCGCGCATGGCGGCATCAACGAAAACCCCCTGCTGAAAGATAAGGAAATCGACCTAGCCCCTTACGGCCTCGAATACATTTTCCCGGATCCCGTCTTCCACATGCCGTTTCTGGACGACGCGTACATCACGCAGTGGCGCGACCCGGAGCGCACGCGCGACACTTTCGCACGCATCAACAAAAAAGACGGCGACGCTTACATGCGCATGTTCAAAGAGTCGGAGCATATTGATCCGACCGCAAAATTCTGGCAGCGCCGCCTGGCAATGTCTTATTGGGACGTCATCCGCATGAATTTCGAGGACGAACATTGCCGCTGCTTCATGCTGGCAAGTCCATGGTCGCAGCAACCGCCGCAGTTCCCCATGACCGGGCGCACGGCCTATGGCACATTCGGCCAGCAGCGCAACAGCCGCCCGCTTCCCAAGGGCGGCTCGGGGAAATTGTCGGAAGCCCTGGCGAAATTCATAGAAGCCCACAACGGCGTGATACTCACCAACAAGCCCGTCGCCAAGCTCATCATTGAGAACGGAAAATGCACGGGCGTCGAGTGCCTGGACGGCAGCGAGTTTCGCGCCGACAAAGCGGTGCTCTCCACCATCCATATCAAGCATCTGGTGGATATGGCGCCAAAGGAAATGTGGGGCAAGGACTTCGTCGACGGAGTAGAAACCTGGCAGCCGGAATTTCAGATGATGAGCACCAATTATGCGACCTCCACGCCGCTCACCTATCCCACCGCTGACGGGCCGCTCTCGCCCGTGCACTCCGAATTGCTGATCAGTTCCGATCGCGCCCTGCGCTTCGCATACGATTACGCGATTGGAGCCGTCAATCTGGAAAATCCGCCGGTGCATCTCATTCAAACTTCCGTCGCGGACCCGACACGCGCGCCGGCCGGCATGCACACCATCAAGGTCGTCGGGTATCACCCTTATGATTTGAAGGAAGGTCCGCATCACTGGGACAACATCAAGGAAGAAGTGGCCGACGCCACGCTGAAATATATTCAGAAGCATTCGCCGAATCTGACCAATGACAAAATTCTCGAGCGCGTCGTGCACAGCCCGCTCGATCTGGAGCGCATGAACCCGCACAACTGGCACGGCAGCTGCCACGCCGGAGGATCGGGCCCCGCGCAAACGGGAGCCATGCGGCCCATGCCCGGCTGGGCAAATTATCGGATGCCGATTCCCGGGCTGTATCAGACTGGCGGGACCACGGCTCCGGGCGGATCGGTTTCCGGGCAGCCCGGCCGCAACGCAGCGATGGTGATGCTCAAGGATCTGGGCACCAGCCTTGAGGAAGTTGTGGGCAAGAAGGAAAAGAAAACGTCGTAACGG
This sequence comes from uncultured Acidobacteriota bacterium, assembly GCA_963825365.1. Lineage (GTDB taxonomy): Bacteria > Acidobacteriota > Terriglobia > Acidiferrales > UBA7541 > Palsa-360. Next base: position 104,424 of record CAWGSV010000022.1, read on the forward strand.
TTTACGCTTCGCAGTGCAGTTGTAGGGACACGGCAATGCCGTGCCCCTACAATCACTGCAACAATTTTATTTTTCGCAATTTTTGCAAGGCTACCCGGGAGGTGGGCATTTGAAAGGGACCCAGAAAGTGTTGGCCGTTGCTCTGAATACTGCTTTATTTACCGTGCCGTTCATCTTTGTGCAGAGCGCCAGTGCCCAAAAACCGGCCGCAGCCGCGGCCCCTGCTGAAGTCATCCCGCAAGTCGTTCCCGACAATCCGATGGAGCATGCGCCGCCGGACCAGCCGCTTCCCTACAGTCACAAGACGCACCTGGCTCTTGGATTGCCGTGCGCCACCTGCCACACCAATCCTACTCCGGGAAATCTGATGACCTTTCCGGCCACCACCACTTGCATGGGTTGCCATCTTACGGTGGCCACCAAGAAGCCCGCGATCATAAAGCTTGCTGAATATTCGAAATCCCGCCAGCCCATTCCGTGGGTGCGCGTTTACAAAGTGCTTCCCGGCGTGAATTGGACTCACCGCAAACATCTGGACGCGGGAATGAAGTGCCAGATGTGCCACGGGCAGGTGCAGGATATGGAACGAATGTCCGAGGCAACCAGCGTCACCACCATGGGCGTCTGCCTCAAATGCCATCAGGACCACGGCGCGCCAACCGTTTGCCAAACCTGCCATTCCTGGCCGCCCGCCAACTGAGAGATCGGTGTTTGTGGCGCCGGCGTCCCGCCGGCAGTTTCTCTGAGCCACACGCATCGCAAAACTGCCGGCGGGACGCCGGCGCTACAAAACCCTGCATAGGAGAATTCCATGAAGCCGGTTCAATCTCTAATTGCGCTGCTGCTATTGGCTGCAATCGGCATGACCGCAGGTCACGCGCTCAGCGCGCCAACTGCGCAAGCGCCCGCGGACTCCGCGACATTTCCGAAAGATATCTATTCGGATACTGGCAATCGCCTCCCTGCAATCAAACGCGAAGACTTGGATGACGCGGGAAAAAAACTTTTCGACGCCAAGGGGCCGTCCGATACCTATGGCCCGGGATCGATTCGCTTATACAGCTTGCCAGTTGCGGAATACGCGGAAACCACCAACGATTTTCTGCGTCATAAGGCTGGAATCGATCCGCGAACCGTGGAACTCGTGATCCTGGTCACGGCGCGCGAAGCGGACTGCGCTTATGTGTGGAACGCGCACGAGCCACAAGGTTTAAAGGCGGGCTTGCCCCAGGAAACCATCGATATTGTCAGGAATCGCAAACCGATTGTGGGCGTCGCGGAAAAAGATGCGGCCATTATTCAACTGGGCCGCGAAGTGCTGGGGAAGCATCACGTAAGTTCCGAAACAACTGCCCGCGCGCTGACTTTGTTCGGCAAACAAGGTCTGGTCAACATCGTATCGCTGATGGGCGATTACGCCTCCACCACAATCCTGCTGAATGCTTTCGACCAGCATGTGCGCCCCGCCGAAAAACCCCTGCTACCAATTCCGTAGACGGGGTCAAGTAGCACAGGCTTCAGCCTGTGGGGTTTAGGCCTCGCAAGGCCCAAAATCCACAGGCTGAAGCCTATGCTACTTGAGAGCCAGAAAAATCATTTTGCTTCGGCGTAAAAACGCTCGGCCGCATCGGCAATCCAGCCCGGATTTTCCCACGTGGGATATTTCGCGCGAAATTCCGTGGACAGTATTTTTGCCGTTTCCTCCAAGGACTTTCCTTGAGCCTTTAATTCCGCGACGCGCGATTGCACGGCCAGCAGGTAGGCGCGCTCCGTGCCGATGAGCGATGCCTCGCCCACTTCGCCGTGGCCGGGGACGATGATACGCGGGTGCAGCGCGTCGAGTTTATCCAGGATCGACAGCCAGTTTTTTCCGCTGGCATCGGCATCCGGAAAAATCGGAAAGAAGCGGTTGATCACCGCGTCTCCCGTGAACAAAACTCCATCTTCCTCAACCAAAATAAATTCATCGCCTTTGGTGTGCGCCGCTCCGAACCACAGCAGCCTCACAGTGACTCCGCCCAAATCGAGTTTTGCTTCGCGATCGAAAACGATGTCAGGCGGCCTGGGCTTCACATCCTGCAAGAGCGCTTTCATTTCCGGCGTTCTTCGGCTGAAATTGCCAATGAATTCCGGCTGCTTTCGATCCACTTCTTCCTGTTGCACTTGGGGTCGAATCACGATGGTGATTGGGGGGAAAGGCCTGCCCGCCGGTCACGTGCTCCGGATGAAAATGGGTCGTCGTGAAATAAAGTTGAGCATTCTTGTTGACCTTGGCAAGTTCGCGTAGAACCGTCTCGCCATTTTTCGGACCCATGCCCGCGTCCACGATCAGCGTCGCGCGACTGCCAACGATGATGCCGATGTTGGGCACCAGATTCACGCGGCCGTCCGGAATCGCGTAAACGTGCTCGGAAACTTTTATGGTTTTATTTTCCTGCACGAGAGGCACGGGTTGCGATTGATTGTGGCCCATCGGCGCGGTTTCCTGCGGTTCTTGGCTGCGCGAGATGCAGTCGCGCCAAGGACACTCAAGCCAGCCAGTACGACGAACATTGCCGACCATCTTTTGCAATTCGTCTCTGACGTCATGACGCATTCTCCTTCAGCCAGAAAGATAGGGCTAACACGTAGCGCGGGCTTTAGCCTGCGGGTTTTGGTCCTTGCAAGGCCTAACACCCGCAGGCTGAAGCCCGCGCTACTTAAATCCAATTCCGCTAGCTGGCGCTCTCGGGGCTTGCGGTGAGCGGTTGCGGCTTCAGGATTTCGTCGATCAGAAAAAGGTCGGTGAGCAGCGCGCGCAGATGGATGGAGGCGTTCAGGTTGTCGACCAGTTGAGAGCTGATGGTGGGTTGCGCCAGAACCAGTTGAATGGTGGCCAGCGAATCGACAGCGTCTCTTTCCAGCACGGCCAGAAATGCTAGGTAGCGTTCCGCGGGCTGAAAATTTTCCTGCCGCACCGCTTTCGCAAACTCTTCGGCCAAACCCGTGAGCGCTTTGACGGCGCGTTCAGAAATTCGCGTACCTGGCCGCAGGACTGGCTGTTTTCCTTGCCGGAAAGTCCCTGCCCGGCGTAGGCCAGCATGAATTCGTAGCACTCTTCGATGGCGCTGCAGCGAGCGCTTACCTCTTCGCGGCCCATCTATGCCGGAGCCTTTTTCGAATCCGCTGCTGCGCCGCGGCGCGGAAGGCGGCTGTCCGGTGACCGGCCAGCGGTGCGGATCGTGGTGTTCCAGATATTTTTCGCGGCTCATCCAGCCGAAGATCATGGACTTGGTGATGAAGAATTTTTCGGGCCGGATCGCGAAGTAGATGTGCACCGTGACCAGCGCCACGAAACCGACGCCGGCCAGCCCGTGCAGCACGTACATCCAGCCCCAGGTCATGTCGCTGAACAGGTACGGATTGCGCGTGAAGAATGGCGTGCGCACGCGCTTCATCATGAACAGGCCGGTCCCGATTGCCGACAGTCCCGCCAGCATTACCACCAGGTGATACAGCTTATTTTCCAGCGGATACTTTGCGAATTTTCGCAGTTCGGGAGCGGACTGCCCCAGCGCGCGTTTCACTCTGCTCGGAGCGTCCTCGATATCGATTTTGTCCGGCCAGATGGACCAGAAATCCAGATACAAAGAAGGCATGGAAGATGTGATAGAGCACGGAAATCGAAAGAACGATTCCGGCGATCCAGTGCCACTTGACCCAGGCAAATTGCACGCCCACTTTGGGAAGAAACGCGGTGAACAGCAGCGCGAGCATGGACAGCGCCATGATCGCGTGAAACAGTCGCGCGCCCAGAGAGTGCCGCGGAACGCGCTCGGGAATCTTGCGCGCGATCACGGCCGGATGCGCCGGCGGACGCCTGCGGCATGCGCAGCGGCTTGGCCCAAATGCTGACGTACAGCGCGTGAACGATCAAGAAATGCCAGCGCCGCGATGGCCGAAACCCACAACAGCGTCCAGGAAATGTGGATCGGAACCTCGCTGCCCCACGGACTTGTGGCCCATTGAATGAGGTTCAAGATTGCCTCCTACGCAGCCCCGCCACGAATCGCGCGCTTCACCAGATTTCTGAGCAACGGCACTTTGTAAGCCGTTGTATTGCAACGGCTCGGCGCCCTGAATGGCCAGCTGCCCGGCCATCTCCGCCGTTTCCTCGTTGCGCGGCTTCCCGGCCACGGCGGCTTCCACGGCCGTCAGGCGCACCGGATGCGCGGCCACGCCGTTCACCGCCAGGCGAATCCGCTGGATGTTGTTGCCGGACATGACCATCGCCGAAGCCACATTCACCAGCGCGAAATCCCAGACGGCGCGGTCGCGAACTTTTTCGAAATAGAATTGCGCGCCGGCCCAGGTGCGCCGGAATTCGAATGGAAGTGAGCAGATCGCCCGGCTGCAGAATGGTCATGCGGGTGATATCGATGCGACGGGCCGATGAAATAATTTTCGGCGTCCACCACGCGCTCGCCCTTGGGCGTTCGAACCACCATCTTGGCGTCCAGCGCGATCAGGGCAGGCGCCGTGTCCGACGGATTGACGGCCACGCAGCGGTCGGCGTCCAGGATGGCGTGCTCGCGATTCAGGCCCGTCGGCGTATCCGCGTAGCAAATGTTGCCGCCGGCGCGATAGCACGGCCAGCCGCCTCGGTAATACCAGCAACGGGCATCCTGCGAAACGTTGCCGCCGATCGTGCCCTGATTGCGAATCTGCGGAGACGCGGCCGCCTCGGCGGCCTTCGGCAGAATGCTGAACTTCTCGCGGACCATCGGGTGGCGCACCACTTCGGTGAGCGTGGTCATCGCGCCGATTTCCAGCCCGTCGCCCGTCGGCGCGCACGCCGCGCAATTCCTTCACCTGGCTCAGATCGATGACCACTTCGGGCCGCTTGATGCGGTCCTTGAACCAGTCAAAGCTGTCCAGGCCGCCGGCCAGCACCCAGGCCTTCGCGCCGTGCCGGGACTGCAAGGCCAAGCGCGTCATCGACAGACGTGGGCTGAAAGAGTTCGAACGCTGGTATTACGTCACGAATGACAGCCATTTTCCGTTCTCCTCATTTCTTGCGGTCGCGCCTCGTGCCGTCACACGCCCGCAATTTTGTCATTCCGAGCGGAGCGAGGAATCTCTCTTCGTTTCGAGGTCCAAAACCGAAGAGAGATTCCTCGCTTCGCTCAGAATGACAAAGTAAAAAATTAATGACAAAACAAAACTCTTCCCGCGACCGATTAAATATTGGCTCTCAGCGGATCTTGCATGGGCTTGCCCGCTTCGAGCGAAGTCAGGATCACGTCCGAAGTGACTGGCGCGCGCCGGAAAATTTCGTCGCCGAGCGCGTCTGACAAGTGCGTTCAAGATGGCGGCGCATCCGCCGCCGACCGGCGGCTCGCCAATGCCGCGCGCGCCGATGGGCGTTTCCGGATCTGGGAATTTCCACCGCAGCCCACTCCATCTTTGCCGGAATGTCCAGAATCGTCGGCGGCTTGGTGTGATGAAAGCGCTCGCGACAGGGCCAGGCCGTACTGCTGGTCGTAGACCCACTTCTGGCCGATGCGCGTGGCCGATGCCGAGAATCGAGCGTCCCAGAATCTGGCCGCCCAGCGCGCGCGGGTGCAGCACGGTTCCAACATCGGCGTATGCCAGGAAATCCAGGATGCGGTACTGGCCGGTCTCCACGTCGACTTCGACCTCAGCAAACGTAGCCACGAAGGAAAATGTGTTGCCGTCGTGTGGGTAAGTTGTCCTTGGCGACTGCCAGCAAGACCCTGACCCGCAAGGGCAGTGGCTGATACCACCGTAAATTTATTGATGTCCTGCGGCAGTTCGTGTCCGTCGTAAATGCCACCGAGTTGGATGGCGCGCTGCGCGGCTTGCGCCAGCGTCATTCCCGCGCCGCCACCCTTGCGGGAGACGCGTTCGTTGGCAACCACGTAATCTTCAGGCTTGCCGCCGAGATCCTTGGCCGCAATTTGTTGCAGCTTTGGAATGGCGTCGCATGGCTACTGCGTGCGCCGCGCGCGTCATGGCGTGCGTTGTCTGGCTGCCGCCGGAGGGGCAAGTCCACGGCAGGTTCTTCGAAGTGTTGCCCCAGGTGATGTCGCACTTTTCCCAGGGCACGCCGAGCAGTTCCGCGACCACGCGGTGCACGTCGGTCCAAGACTCCGTTCCCAGGTTGCCAACGCCGGACTGGATGTACACGCGGCCATCGGGCTTGATGACGAACAGGCCGTCAAAGCCAACGGTGCCGCCGGAATAGCTGCTGATCGAAACGCCGACGCCGCGCACCTTTGAGCCGTTGCGCTTGCCGGTGTTCACTTTTCTTTCATTCCACTTGAATTGCTCGGCGCCGCGGTCCAGCGCTTCCTTGATGAACGCGCTGGTCGCGTATTGCTGCTTGCCAGCCACCAGCGGCCCGAACAGCGCTTTCCCTTCCGGGGCATTCATGCGGCGAATGGCCACCTGATCGACGCCCAGTTTGCGCGCGGCCTTGGCCATCACCGGCTCCATGATGGCGATGCCCTGCATGCCGCCGGGCGAACTTTGCGAACTGCGAGGCGGCGTGTTGGTCAGCACCGTCACGCCGCGCCAGCGCATGGCTTGCGGCTGATACAGAACGGAAACGATGCGTCCCGAGGAGAACGCGTCGCCGACCATGTCGTACGGACCGTTGTCGCAGACCACGAACATGTCGAGCGCCGTGATGCGGCCTTCCTTCGAGAAGCCAACCTTCATGCGGCCATGCAGGCTGGGGCGCGCGCGGCCGATGAAATTTTCCTCTTCGCGCGTGATGCGCATCATGACCGGAGCGCCCGTCTTTTTCGCCAGCAGCGCGGGAATCACCAGCGTGATGTCGCCGGTTATCTTGCTGCCAAATCCGCCACCAGTATATTCACTGATAAACACGACGTTGGCCTGACTCGATGCCCAGCCAGCGCGCGATGGCCGGAACGGTCTGCGCGGTGCTCTGCGTGCCGGTGTGCACGTAGACTTTGCCGTTTTGCCAGTAGGCCATGGTGCTGCGCGTTTCCATGCACTGGTGGCTGGTGTTGGGCGTCACAAACGTTTCGTCCAGAACCAGCGCCGCGTTTTTGAAGCCCGCGTCGATGTCGCCGACGTGCCACTCTTCGGTCTGCTTTGCCCAGCGGCAGCTTGCCTTGCTTGGCATCCTCGAAATCCTCTGCGGTCCACTTGAGCGTGTGCAGTTCCGGCGGCGTTACCGCAGGCCGCTCGCCGGGCTTCGGCGGCGGGGGTGGCACGCGCACCCAAACGTTGCCATCGGTTCTGGCGTTCGGCCCGCCGGGCCGCAGAGCTGGCCAGCGGATCGACGACAAACGGCAGCGGTTCCAGATCGATTTTAATTTTTTCAATGGCTTCGGCGGCGGTCAGTTCGTCGACTGGCGGCCACGGCCAGAATCGGCTGGCCCTGGAACAATGGCTCGTTGGTCAGCGCCTGATATCCGCGCTGGATTTGCCAGAATCACGGTGCCGTTGTCGTTGATGCTGTTGGCCGGAGGCGGCAAGTTCGTCCGCGGTGAGAATGGCCTTGACGCCGGGCATCGCCAGCGCCGCGCGCGCGTCGATGCTGCGAACGCGCGCGTGAGGCATCGGACTCAGCAGCAGCTTGCAGAAGAGCATGCCGTCGGCGCGATAGTCCTCGGCGTACTTGGCTTTGCCTGTCACTTTCGCGTAGCAGGTCGCCGGTGGTGTAGTTCTTGCCGATCATACTTGTAATTTATTTGGTGGCGTTACGTTTGGCATGTTTACGCCTTCCTCAGATTCTCTGCGCCGCGCATCAAGGCGGTGAGAATCTTGTCGTAGTCCTGGCAGCGGCAGAGTTGCCGGAAATACCGTGCGCCAGTTCTGCGCGCGTGGGATTGGGATTAATCTTCAGAAAGCCGACCGCGGACATCATGAAGCCGGACATGCAGAACGCGCACTGGAAACCCTGCTCGTCGATGATGCCCTGCTGAATCGGGATGCAGCGTGCCATCGGGTTTGGCGAGGCCTTCCACGGTCTGGATTTTTTTGTCGCGCACGGTGTGCGTGAATACCGAGCAGGCGTATTGCGGCACATCGTCAATCAGCACGGTGCACGCGCCGCATTCGGCCTGGTCGCAGCCGATCTTGGTGCCGGTGAGGCCAAGCTTGTAGCGCAGCGTCATCACCAGCGTCTCTTGCTTCATCACGTCGACGCGCCGCTGCTGCCCGTTCACGTTCAGCGTGATCAGCCGATCAACCGCGCCCGGCGCCGAAGCCTGCGCCCACACCTTGGAGACGCGGAACAAGTAGCTGGTCGAGGACACCACGCCGGTGGCGATCACGCTCTTGATCACGTCCCGCCTGGAAAGTTTCAGCGAAGGAGTGCAACCGGGTTCCGTCTGTTCATGGTCTGCCATCGGAACTCCCTTAAAGAAAGGATTTCAATGGATATACTCCCTAAAGGGAAGCGATGTCAACCGTATTAATCCGTATGAAAAATGAATGATTTGTGACTGGCTGTTCCTATTCGAGAACCTCGGCGAATTGTTATAGTGGGAAGAATAATCAAAATCTGATTCGAGGACATTGCAATTCTGGAACCAAAGCTAATCGCCGAAAAGCCCCCACGCTTCAAAACCGAAAGCGTGGGCGACCCGAAAATTCAAAGGTTGGCGCACCCTGCCGTCCAAGTTAATTCATTAGAACAGAAACGTCCTGCGACGGTAAACTACCCTTAGGTAAAACGCCCATGAGCCGCAAATTTAGGCGAGAAATGCCTGAGTACCTCAAACAACAAGTTGGTGAGCCTCTTGGAAGCGAGAATGTGAGACTGGAGGACTGGGCTCCCGCACTAATCAAACACATTGCTTACGATGCCCAACTGACAACTATTCACTTCTTACTGCATCGGCTCCGAAAGCACGACAAAGAGCTCGATGAAGAAATAAGACGCCTGCACGAATATAAAGGACCTCACCAGGAGCGTGCGGTTGACGAGTGGCTCGACCTCGTGCACGATTCTGTTTACCAAGGAGCAGCAAATAGCATGGCGGCCGTCGGTATGCTTGCGCCCTTCATCGAGTCAATTTTCTGCGGAGGGTTTGAAACAATCCGCGAAGAATTCTTTGAGGATGATAGTCCGTACGACGCGCACCCGCACCCACGTTGGGACCGCGCAGCGAAGAGTCGGTGGGACTGCCACTTTGTTTACACCGACAAATCAGGTAGGCCAGCTAAGGACCTAGTCAAAGGCATCTTTGAACTAGCCGAGGCCGTAGGTTTGAGCCCGTATCTTCCGACGGATTTAAAGCGAACGTTGGAAGCGTTGTTCGCCTACCGCAACAAGATGTTCCACTGGGGATTTGAGTGGCCTACGGAAGAGCGTAAAGCGTTCGCAACGCGAATCGCCAATTGGCCCTCAAACTGGTTTGATACAGCAACTGAAGCTGGAAATCCGTGGATTTTCTATCTCACCGACGTTTTTGTTGACCATTGTCTGGAACAGGTGGACCAAGTCATCAGCGGCATCGGAACGTACGTTGATGCCCAATTGAAGGCTGAACGGGCCGGTGGCCCGGCCTTTCGCATTCCGCGGAATTTTCTGCCCCCCGCACTTTAACACTGGCGGGTGGCCCGGCCTTTCGCGATCTGCGGAATCGCCTGCGCTCCGCACTTTGTAATACTACTTCCGCATGCCCGCTCGTGGATAAGATTTTGAACTTCGGGTGCCCCGTCCTTGACGCTTTTCAAGGGCGGGGCTTTTGCTTCAACTTGCCGTGAGTAGGGGAACAGAAGAAAAAGCCCCGCCCTACAAGGTGCGTAGGACGGGGCACCCAAAGTTCAAATTCAAAGGCCGGGCCACCTGCCAAATGGCCGCGGCCGTAGTGGCGAATAAGTTTGTGGGCCATGGAAATTCAAAGAAGTCAAAACCCCGACCTTCTAAGAACGAGAGGGTCGGCCACCCGGAAGTGCTAACCCCGAAAACAGCAAAATCAGTTCCTCAACAAGGACACATAGAATTGGTATTATTCGATAGTGAGACTATGTCAACAAAAAAACAAAGGGTGCGCCACCCGCCAAGCGAGAAAGCCTCATGGAAAAATGCGGATGGAGGGTCTTAAGACCGTATCGGATAGAAGCGCAGCAACTCGACTGAACAAGAACCAGGATGCTAACTTGTCGCAGCCCACTCGGCCTATAGAAGCACTTGCCACAAAATTACAAAATGGTCAGAAAATCTGCGCGAGCCTAATGTTAAGAGAACCGCCTCTAAAAGAGGCGCAATGATCTACCCCAACTGCCCTCTTGCATTGGCTCGCAGCAACGCCGGAAAGTTGATGAATCGACCAGGAGCATGGTCATATCCACCTCGATCGTAATGATTGGGCCTGGTTGGAACAAATCGGCAGTCACCACCTGTTCGGGTACGATTTGTCGTTTACGACCTGAAATTGCCTCAGTCGCCTCAAAGGCACTCTTGGCACGCCATTCCTTACCCATTTCGGATGCCTCCCTCGACGCGAACATCTAGACCTAGATCACCTACCGTGCCCCCAACCCCGCGCACTTTATGATACCGCCTCTGAAGCTGATTTGAAAGCGTCCGGCGGGTGGCAAACTCTTTTAGCCGATTTTGCTCATCTGTGTGGCCGCCAGATTCAATCACGCCGTGACTTTCTACTCATCGGGGACACGGTGTGAAGTTGCCTCATCGTCAATCCAAATCTCTTCAGTTTAAATCATGCCATTACAGCCGGGAACCTTACGCGCCGATCCAGCTTGGTAGATAGGCGATGTCAAATCGCCAAGGTCCCCTTAACAGGGAAACGGTATTCCCTGTTCATTGCCTAAACGATACCTGTTCCGATGTGCCGCAAGAACGCATTTTCCATCGCTAAAGCCCTCCCTAGTCAAGACTTATTATTGAGGCAGCACGATTGAGGGTGAAAATTTCCCTGTATCTTTCCCTGTTTGCAGGGAATTGGGTGGAGAAGAGTTCGCACGTGACTGCATCCTCCGCCACGCAGTCATCAATTATCTCTCTCGACAATACAGTCGCGCTTGACCTGACCGGGGATTTTTGTGCCAGATGAAATGAGAGGGAATTCATCTGGCACAAAAATCCCCGGTCAGGTCAGAGCGGCAAGTTGCGCGGTCAGATTGTTCTTTTTTCGCTTGAAACTATGGGTGGGCAGATTTCCCGGATATGGGAGATTGTTCAGCTTGAAAACCTGTAACCGAGTCGCGCCGCTTCATGAAGAAGACTCTTGGCACTCACATTTCTCGCGTAGGCCTGGTTCTCGATAATTTCCTGAGAAAGCAGTCCCTTGGAGAATGACTACTGTGAGACTTTCAACGGGAAGCTTCGGGACGAGCGCTTGAATGGAGAGTTTTCATGCTCACTGAAAGAGGCGCAAATCGTAACCGAGAAATCGGGAGGGGAAAACAACACGATAACGCCCCCTGCGTGGTGGTCTGACCTGCCCCCTAGCTCCACACACTTCATACTACGACATCCGAAACCTTAATTTGCTCGCTGGCGGATGGACCGTCGCCCCCGGGGCTGTGGGAAAGTGGGAATCCCGCGCCTTTTGCGGGATTTCCAAGCGCAGTGGAAAAGTTGTTTTTACTTTTCCACGCAGCGCCTTTTCCACAGCCCTTTTCCCCTCCCGCTTCCCGCGCAAATTCCGCCGGCGTACGATACCCCAGGCTGCTGTGCGGTCGCTCCTCGTTGTACTCCTTCTTCCACGCCGCGATCTTCCCTCGCCCGTCCGGCACATTCCAGAACCAGCTCACACGTAAACACTCCTCGCGAAATCTTCCGTTAAAACTTTCCGCCTGCCCGTTCTGCATCGGTCGCCCCGGCTCGATGTGCCGCAGCTCGATCTTCCGCTCCACGCACCACGCCAGAAAATGTCGGCTCGTCAACTCCGGCCCGTTGTCGCAGCGAATCGCTCGCGGCACCCCTCGTTCCTCCACGATTTGCTCCAGCACGCGCGTCACCCGGCGGCTGGCAAAACTCGTGTCCACTTCCAGCGCCAAGCACTCTCGCGTGTAGGCGTCCACCACGCCCAGCACGCGAATCCTTCGCCCACTTTCCACCGTGTCATGCACGAAGTCCAGTGCCCACTCCTGGTTCGCCGCTGTACAGGTTTGCAGCGGTTGCCCTGCACGCAGGCAGTGCTTCCGCTTCTTGCGGCCAAGGCTCAGCCCCGCTTGTGGAACCTAACTATTGAGCTGGGGCGGCAATACTCGGCTCGGCAGGCGTGGCGACGGCGGTAGCGGGAATCGTGACAGAATCAGGTTGCGTCCAGACGGGCTTGCTGTCCTGCAGTTCGACGCGATTCATGGTGAACTTCATGCTCGTGGAATCCACCGCGACGTCCAGATAATGGTAATTGATACGATTGTCGGGATACGGATCATCGGGATTGCGTTCGATCGGGTAAGCATGCGCTCCGCCCCCACCCGTCACGAAGTAGGTAATACCACCGTGCTCGTGCCGCTCGTAATTGTGCACATGGCTGCCGAGGACTACGAATCGCGCCCTCACCTGTTGCTGCTTTGCTTCGAGAAATTGTCCTAGGGCCTGTTCGGATGGCCGGATGTCATGGCCGCCGCCCAGTGGGCTGCCTTCGTGGGAACTTGTTATGGGAGGATGGTGGAGGACAAAAACCACGAAATCAACTTCTGGGGGAATATTATCGAGCTGCCCGGCCAGCCAGTCATGTTGGGGTCCGGAGTTCTCTTTGATCGAGCTGTCAAGAATCACGAGGAGCACGTTCGCGGCTCGAACCGAGTAATACAGGTTGCCGTTCAGCGCCGGGAATCGCTGGAAGTAGTTGGCGAGGGCGATATTCTCAGCGCCGTGCATTTCATGGTTTCCGATAGCGGGATATACGGAGATGCCCTGTTCCCGCCACGCGGCAGTTTCCTTGTCCCAAGTCAGCCAATCATTTACGTCGTTACCGTTGTAGGTGATGTCGCCGCCAATTACGACAAAGGAGGGATGCGCGTTGGCGATCGCCTTTACAAGGATGTTCCTGATGACAGGGTTGGATGCCGCGGTGTCCTTTGGGTCTGTGAAGCGAGTATCGCCATACGAGATAAAGTGAAACGGGACCTGAACATCCTGGCGAAGTTGCACAGGTTGAGTTTGAGCCTGCGCAACGGCGGCAATGCCGCACAAGAGCAGCGTGAGAATGGCATAGCGAGCGGCATGTCTTCTCAGCATGAGAGCCCGCTTCCTTGAAAAGCCATCTACTTTTCCTTTCCAGATGTCCACCGCAGACCAATCGCGTAGGTGGGCTTGTAGAATTCGCGCTGCACCACATATTGCGGGCTGCCGTTGTAAAAACCAAAGACTTCGTTGGAAAGATTTAAGCCGTAGACGATAGCAGTCAAGTTGTTAACCATGCGAAAACTGGCCTGCGCATCCACCTGGAGGTGCGGGTAGAGATAATTGTCGCCGCTCGGCCCCTTTATGCCGGTGGGGTCCGCATTGTCCGTCCACTGATACGCAAAAATGTTCGCGCCGTTGTAGGAAAGGCCCAAGCGGGCGGAAAGGCGGCCAAGATCATAGGAAGGGCTGATATTCCAGGTGTGGGGAGCCTGGCGCAAGAGCGCCGGGTGGTCGGATCTCCCGGGCAGGCCGCTGGCCCGGGAAAATGTGTAGCTGTAATTGGCGATCACCCCGAAACCGTGCAACGGTCCAGGAAGAAACGTCAGCTGTTGTACATAGGCAAGTTCGATGCCGCCGACGTAGGCGCTCCCCGCGTTGATCGGCTGGGTCACGAGGAAACCGGCAAATTGTCCCGAAGTCGGTACAACTTGAGTAGAGACGATTGGATCGGAGAGGTCCTTATAAAAGAAACCTCCCGAAAGCATGCCAAATGGCTTCAGGTAGTGCTCGTAAAGAATGTCGTAGTCATTGGCGTGCTCGGCTTTCAGATTTGGATTGCCAAGGGTGACTGTATTGGGAGTCTGAGTGAAATCCGGCTGGCCCACTGCCTGGGCAATGTCTTGTGGGTCTGGACGGGAAATTCCGCGGCCAAAAACAAGGCGAACGTCGGAATTCTGCGTCAACCCGATACGCAGAGCAGCGCTGGGAAGAACGTCGAAGTACGAACCGCCTCCCTTGGCAGTGAGGTTGGGCGGAACCGGAGTGGCACTTTCGTCAAAGCTGAGCGTGCGCACATCGGTGGCCTCGAAGCGAACACCCGCGATTAAGCGAAGCCGGCTAGTGAGATTGATGGAATTCATCAGGTAGCCCGCCGTCACGCGCTCGTTCAGGTCGAAATTGTTCTGGTCCGCTCCACGCGGGCTGGAGCAAGGAATGGGCGTCGGCAAATCGTTGTACAGGCAGGTGAAAGATCCCGGATTCGCGGAAACAAAAGATTGGACCTTGGTGTAATCCACGGTATTTCCGAATGGTTCTTTCTTGCTGTAGTAGTTCGGGTCCGTGAAACTTTCGGGAAATTGCGATCCTGAAAATTGCAGCAAGTCGCCGGGAGTATTGTCGCATCCCGGATTGGAGACGCCGCCGGTAAGATTCACGCAGTCGATTTCGTCGTAGGTGTTATCGAATTTGTGAGCGTTGCGAATCTTGGCGCCGAATTCGAATGTGCCGGCGTGTGACCAGGCATGATAGTTACGCGCATAGGAAGCAGAAGCCTGCAGATTGACTTGAGCGGAAAGTCCGAAAGTTGGCGGAGACCAATCCGTCAGCGCATAATTCCCACGATCCAATGCGTTGGTTGAGCCCAGCGTGAAGCAGGACGGGCTAAATTGGGGAATATTAGGATTGGTGGTGGCCGCCGGATCGTCCGTGCAGTTGATGGCGCCCCCGTTCCAGGCGTAGTCGGCTCCGCCGCTGCCAGCCAGTGTGCGCGATCGCGAGACAGACACATCCCACTGAAGCCAGGAGGCCGAGGAAATAACATGATGTCCGCCCGCGACCAGACTTCCGACCGCATAATTCGGGCGTCGCCAATCCTGGCTCATCTGGGGATCGGCGCCGTCATTCAGCGTATAGACCCACTTGTTGCCGTAGTCCTGAAATGTGGAATAAAAGCCTCGAACATAAATGTCTGACTCGTCGCCTAGTTTATAGTCCGTGCTGCCCGCCAAGCCCCAGCGGGTCCGGTAGTATTTGTAATCGCGAAGGTCCACGCTGTCATAATGCGGGCTTGCGCTTCCCGCTGTTGGCACAGGCTCGATGTCGTTGATTCCGCGTCCGTTGTAATCGTAGCTGGCGCCCAGGA
This sequence comes from uncultured Acidobacteriota bacterium, assembly GCA_963825365.1. Classification (GTDB taxonomy): domain Bacteria; phylum Acidobacteriota; class Terriglobia; order Acidiferrales; family UBA7541; genus Palsa-360. The sequence continues at coordinate 119,657 of CAWGSV010000022.1, forward strand.
GCACGCCAAAGCGCTTCGTGGTTCCGAAACGCTGGCCCACCGTGGCGGCAAATTGATCCACTCCACGGCCTCCAATGATGGGTATGTATCCCCCGAGCCCTTCAAGGGTGATGGCCGGCGTTTCGCCCGCGGTTTTGGTTTTCAGATTTACCGAGCCGCCAATACCATCGCCATCTTGATTGGCCTGCAGGGTCTTGTTGATTTCAACTTCGGAGACAAGGTCAGAAGCCAGAACGTCCAGCTTCACTTGGCGCACTCCGCTTTCCGGCGAGGGAACGTTGATGCCATCGATTGTGACGTTGCTCAGGCGCGGCTCGGTCCCGCGGATTTGCACGTATTTGCCTTCACCTTCATCACGCTCCAGCGTGACCGATGGCAAACGGCCAACCGCATCAGCGACGTTCGCGTTGGGCAGGCTGGTGATGATCTCAGCCGGCAATATCTGGACGATGTTATCAGCGGTGCGTTGCTCATTGACTGCATCAGCAATGCCGTGAGGGCTATCACCAGTGACAATGATTTCTTCGGATTGAGAATTCAATTCTAGTTGTGCGTCAATCTGTTGGCTCTTGCCCGCAGACAGCGTTACATCGGATGCGAATGTCTTGAACCCTACGTAAGTAACGTTGAGCTTGTAATCACCCGGCGCTAGATCGGAGAACGTGAACTCACCCTGGGAGTTCGTGGTGCGAGACAATCCCACAGGATCCAATTGCACCTGCGCTCCCCGCAGAAATCCACCTGACGCATCCGTGACGTGTCCATTTATCGTCGCATTGGTTGTCTGCGCTTGGGCCGTAATCGCGAGACAGGGCAAGGCCAGCATGCAAAGCCAAACTGAAAGGTGCAGCCGCTTCATGAGTGACCCCCTTCAAATCCGAATTAAAGTTATTTTCTCGAACCCGCAGAACACACTCCGGGGCGTAGCTCTCCAGCAACTCTTCGTGGCCGGGGATGCAGAAGAGACCACCAAACTACTTTCGAGTTGTTGCGCTTGTGTGAAAGGAAAATGAATAATTGCTATAACATTTCCGCTTTTTGGAAATTTCCTCCGCAATGGTCGCTGGCGGAATTGAGATTGAGATTGCCCTGGCGGTGGCGCACGCTTTCATGCTGCTTTTAAATTCCGGATCGCCATTGTCCACTCAGAGCGCACTTATTTGGCGCGGCTCCAAAATTGGTATAAGATCGGCATCGGAGCGCTGGATCGATTAAAGTGGGGCGCCTGGCATGCACGGAGAAATAAGGAGAAATGAAATAATGATGAAATTGGCGAAAGCGGCATTGTTGATTATTGTGTTGTCTGCGCTGTCGTCTGTTGCGGCACTGGCCCAGGTCAATGTGGGCGAACAGAAGCCCGACCCCAACGTGCCCTTCAACATGACCACGGTAAGCACTTTTGAGCTGCCCTGGAGGATTGCTTTCCTGCCCGATGGGCGCATGCTGATTACCGAAAAAGTCGGACCCGTTTGGTTGGTGTCCGCGCAGGGACAGAAAATTGCAATGGTGACCGGCACACCCTCAGTCTATTGGCAGGGGCAGAACGGAATGCTGGGCGTCTTCGTCTCGCCCCATTACGCTACTGACCAGAATATCTATCTCACTTATGCCGAGCCGGGAGACTACGGCGGCGGCCTGGCACTGGGCCGCGCCAAGCTGACCCTTACTGCCACCACGGCTAAACTGGAGAACTACGAGGTGCTGTGGCACCAGATGCCCAAGGGCAAGGGCGGCCAGGAAGGCGCGCAGGTTGCCTTCTCGCCCGATGGCCAGTATCTGTTCCTCACGGTTGGCGATCGCCAGCGCTTCACGCCTGCTCAGGATCCAAATCAGCCTGAAGGTAAGATCCTGCGTCTGACGCTGGACGGAAAACCGGCCCCCGGAAATCCCAACTACGGCAAGACGGGCGCTGCAACTATTCCGCTGATCGATCCACCGCGGGATACCGAAGCCGCCAAAACCGCGCCGGTCGTAAGCACCTATACGTTTCCTGGGCCGAACATGACGCCGGCGGAAACCTGGACCAGCGGCCACCGCACTCCTTATGGCATGGCGTTTTCTCCCAGCGGTGAGTTGTGGGAGGTCGAGCACGGTCCCAAGGGCGGGGACGAACTGAATCTGATCGAGAAGGGCAAGAATTATGGCTGGCCTGTGGTGTCCTATGGTGACAACTATAACGGCGTGCCAATTGCCAAGCCCACCTCGCAGCCTGACTTCGCAGAGCCGGTCCTCTATTGGGTTCCGGTGATCGCGCCCGGCAATCTGATGTTTTACACGGGCAAGCAGACCTTCCCTCAATGGAACGGGAGCGGCTTCGTCGGCGGCATGGTGACCATGGCTCTGGTGCGAATCGCCTTTGACGGCAAGGGCGGCGCCAAAGCCGTCGAGCGATGGGATATAGGTCACCGCATCCGCGATATTGAAGAAGCCCCCGATGGCTCGCTGTGGATGCTGGAAGACGCCAATCCCGGCGCTCTGATCCATGTGACACCCAAATAATTGGTTGGCATTAGGCAATAAAAAACAAGAAGGGCCGGAGCGATCCGGCCCTTTTTTATTTTTGATTTGGTTGCAACATCTGCATGGCAAGGATTTTCAGTGGGCGCGAATCTCTACATTTGCACGCGAATGTAGCCGCGCAGTTGCAGAGTGGTGATGGTGGTCATGGCCCATTGATCGATCTGAACTTCGGGCTGGATGGTTGCCATATCAAATTTGTTTCCGAGCACGCCCTGGCCGCAAACGCGGAAATCAATGCCCGCCGCCTTCATGCTGCGCATCAGAGGGATGTTTGGATTGTCATGGCCGTCCTTGCGCGCTTTGAAGGCAACATTGTTCAGGGCAATCTCGGTGCCTCCCTGATGAAATACCACCACGAATTTTCTGTGATCGGCGGGAACGCCGCCCTTGGCGAGCGTGTTGAAATAGCGCGAAATGACGGTCAGGCCGGGATTCACGTCATCGACGTTCGGGGCTGCTTTGCCGATATCGAAAACAATCTTGTAGACGATGCTGGCATCGGGCATCTCGTGTTCGTTGGGGAAATCGATTGCCGAATCAACGCTGGGAATCGGCAAGGTCTGCGCTTTTTGCGCGTGCATCGCGCCCGGAAGCGCAAATATCATCGCGAAAAGTGCCGCAGCTGCAATCCACATGTTCTTCATTTTGCTCTCCATAAATCTGGGCATTGGTTCAATCCGCCTGCAATACGAGGCATTCTACACCCCCTAAAACTGCCGCCACGAATTCTTTTTTGTTGCTTCGCGGCGGATTTGCAATTTCGCCGCCGCCAATCTTGTTCCCTTTAGAGGATCAGTTTGCCTGCGAAGAAAGCGATGCAGGGCGGGCTGCCAGGTTCCAGATGTCACGGAGTGCAAGAGACGAATTCATGCCCTTTACGGAATCGACGATTTGATCGCAACGGCTATTCGGAAATACACGCACGGCCAGCGAGTGAAACTTGGCCGACAATTCCTGCCAGGACAATGGATTTTCCGGATCGCCCTTCGGAAATTGAACGAATGTTTCAAATTGTTTGCCGTCCGTCAGATGAACTTTCACTATGGCCGGCCATTGAACGGGAAAGTTTTTTTCGATGCGCGAATCCTTACCCATGACCACTTTTTCCATCACGCTGCGAATTTGCGGCGAGCGCATGTTCTCGTTTGAAAATTGATCGAGTCCTGCAGTCCGAAAGGTCAGTGCAACGGCAGCCCCGAATGGAATGGAGAATTGCGCGTCCACGGCGTTGGAGGGCGAATATTTTCGTTCCCGTGGCTCGCAAACCAGAGACCAACCGGCTTCCAGCACAGCCACTTCCACGCGCTGCACTTGCTCCGGGCGGATGTCATTCGCGGTGGCCAGTTCGATCAGGCCGTCAATGGGCGCCTGCATATAGCGGCAGCAGGCGTGAGGCTTTACGCTGGTTCGCATGATTTCAAAATTCTTGCCAAGATCTTTCGTGACAAGCTCGGGAATTGGTTTTCGCGAATATCCGGAAAGAAAACCGTCGCGGCCTTCGAGAATTGTAGTGGGGCCGCGAAAACCCTCGGCGGCAAGATTTGCGGCCAGGATTCCGTTTTGCGCGGCGAGGCCGGGATGCAGGCGTTTGGTCCATGTGCCGTCCGCGAGAAATTCCAGCGAGCCGGCGGCCATGCTGCCGGCAATGCCCACGGCGGAGAGCATCTGCTCTTCGCTGAGGTGCAGAAGTTTCGCGGCGGTCACGGCGGCGCCGAACACGCCGCAGGTCGAAGTGGGATGAAAACCCAGCTCGTAGTGATATTTCGGCTGCACCGCCATGGCCAGGCGCGTGGCGACTTCGTATCCGGCCACGACCGCCGAAACAAATTGGCCGAAGTCAATTTCAGGATGAAGTTCGCTGAGGGCGATGGCCGTCGAAAAAATCACCACGCCCGGATGGATGGAACCGGCCTGATGCGTGTCGTCCAGCTCCACGCTGTGAGCGGCGGCGGCGTTGGCCAGCGCGGCGTATACCGGCGAGGTTTTCATAGAGGCGCCAATTACCGTGCAAGGGCCTGTCGGCGCTGAGCGTGCCAGCATCCTGTGAATCGGCTGTGAGGATTCCGAGAGCGATCCGGCAATGGCTACGCCCAGATAGTCGAGCAGCATGTACCGGGTGCGATCGACGACATCGGCGCTCAGTTCCTTGGAATTGAGACCGTGGCAAAAATGAACGAGCGTGCGTGTTATGGGTTCCAAGCATTCACCGTTTCGAGAATTACAGCCATCCCATTAAGATACATTACAAACTTATTTTTGTTATCCTGCTCTCTTGCCAATTGAAAATTATAAGCGATTGCGTATTCTCTAGCGCAGAGTTTACGCTAGCGGGGTTGCGGAAAAACTTGCACCGTGTCATTCCGAAGGACGGGGTTCGCCCGAGGAATCTGCTGTTTCTTGGAACTCGGGGAGAAAAGCAGATCCCTCGCTTCACTCGGGATGACAAAAAGTATTTTTTCCGCAACAAGTAGAGCCCGCGAGAGAACGAGGTCCAAGGTTGAACACCATGAGCAGCTCCGTCGACGAATCGCACGAAGAACTGAGATCGGCCGTGCGCGAGTTGTGCCGCGACTTTCCCGACAAATACTGGCGGGAACTGGACGAAAAGCGCGCCTACCCTGAAGCCTTCGTGCAGGCGCTGACCAATGCCGGCTACATGGCCACGCTGATTCCCGAAGAGTACGGCGGCGCTGGCCTGGGCATCACCGAAGCCTCCGCAATCCTCGAAGAGATTCACCACTGCGGCGCAAATGCCGCAGCCTGCCATGCGCAAATGTACATCATGGGCACGCTGCTGCGCCACGGATCGGAGGCGCACAAGCGCCAGTATTTGCCGAAGATCGCCGACGGCTCTGTGCGTCTGCAAGCGTTTGGAGTGAGCGAACCGAACACCGGCACGGACACCACGCAACTGAAAACCATGGCCGTGCGGAACGGCGACCACTACGTGATCAACGGGCAGAAAATTTGGATTTCGCGCGCCGAACATTCCGACTTGATGCTGCTCATCGCGCGCACCACGCCCGCGGATCAGGTGAAGAAACGCACCGAGGGCCTGTCCACAATTCTGGTCGATCTGCGCGCGGCCGTGGGGCATGGGCTGAGGATTCGGCCCATCCGCACCATGATGAATCACGCCACCACGGAATTATTTTTCGACAATCTGGAAGTGCCGGTGGAAAATCTGGTGGGCGAGGAAGGCCAGGGATTCCGCTACTTGCTGGACAGTTTGAACGCCGAACGAATCTTGATCGCCTCGGAATGCATCGGCGACGCGCGCTGGTTTCTGGAACGCACCTGCCGCTACGCCAACGAGCGAGTGGTGTTCGCGCGGCCCATCGGCAAAAATCAGGGCATTCAGTTCCCCATCGCGCGCGGATACGCAAACCTGGAGGCTGCCCGGCTGATGGTGGCGCGCGCGGCCGCTTTATTCGACGCGGAAAACCGTGCGGCCCGGAAGCGAATATGGCCAAGCTGCTGGCGGCGGACGTTTCCTGGGAACTGGCCAACGTCGCGGTGCAGACCTACGGCGGCTTCGGCTTTGCGGAAGAGTACGACATCGAACGCAAGTTCCGCGAGACGCGCCTGTATCAAGTGGCGCCCATTTCCACGAATTTAATTCTCAGCTATCTGGCGGAGCATGTGTTGGGACTGCCCAGGTCCTATTGATGCGGCCTCTCGAAGGAATCACGGTTGTGTCGCTGGAGCAGGCTGTGGCCGCTCCGTTCGCCACTCGCCAACTGGCGGATTTGGGCGCGCGCGTCATCAAGATCGAGCGGCCAGGCGGCGGAGATTTTGCGCGCGGCTACGATGCGACCGTGCAGGGGCTGTCCAGCCACTTCGTGTGGCTGAACCGCTCCAAGGAATCTCTCACGCTGGATTTGAAACGCGAGGAAGCCAAGCAGGTGCTGCAGCGCCTGCTGCAAAAGGCCGATGTGTTTGTGCAAAATCTGGCGCCCGGAGCCGTGGAGCGACTGGGCTTTGGCACCGAGGAATTGCGAACAACATATCCGCGCCTGATCGTTTGCAATCTTTCCGGCTACGGATCTTCCGGACCGTACAGGGACAAGAAAGCCTACGACTTGCTGATCCAGGCCGAGGCCGGGCTTGATTTCCATCACCGGGGACGAGCGAAACGCCATGCAAAGTGGGCATTTCCATCGCCGACATTTCCTGCGGCATGTACGCCTATTCCGGAATTTTGACGGCGCTCTTGGTGAGGGCAAAAACCGGAGAAGGCGTGGCGCTGGAAACTTCCCTGTTCGATTCGCTGGGGGAATGGATGAGCTACGCCACGTACTACACGACCTATGGCGGAACGGCGCCGCAGCGCACGGGAGCGAGCCACGCCACCATTGCGCCCTACGGGCCGGCACAGACTGGCGACAATAAAGTTGTGTATCTGGGCTTGCAGAATGAGCGCGAATGGAAAAAGTTTTGCGATGTGGTGTTGCAGAGGCCGCATCTCGCCGAGGATCCGCGCTTCGATTCAAACGCCAATCGCGTAAAAAATCGCCCGCAGCTCGATCAGGCCATGCAGGAAGTCTTTCAGAAGTTGACCGCCGCGGAAATTATTGCGCGGCTCGAATCGGCGCAAATTGCGAACGCCAGAATGAACACGGTGCAGGAATTCGCGGATCATCCGCAACTTGAGGCCAGAAAACGTTGGGGCCAGATCGATTCGCCGGCTGGGCCGCTGAAGGCTCTTTTTCCTCCTGTCACCATGGAAAATGTAGAGCCGGTGATGAACGAGAGTGCCGGCGCTGGGCCAGCAGACCGACGCGATCCTTGGCGAGCTGGGTTTTGATTCGGTGAAAATTGCAGCCTGGCGGCAGGCGGGCGTGATTTGGTTATTCGCTAAGTAGGGTTGTGGATTCAGAGGCAACCTGCACAATTTTTGTCATTCCGAGCGAAGCGAGGAATCTCTCTGAGGGTTGAACCAACTGAAAAGAAAGAGAGATTCCTCGCTTCGCTCGGAATGACAAAAATGCAGGTGTGGCTAAATGTGGATTTAGCAAAAATGATGGTGCGGCAAAAATGCGGGGCGCGTTTCTCGCGGACTGTAGAATCCAGGAATAAGGACGGTCATCATGGCAATCAAGGAAGGCTGGACCGGGCGAGTCTACGAAGACTTCGAGGTGGGAGATATTTACCGGCACGCACTTGGCCGCACGGTTCTGGCGACGGACAATATCTGGTTCACGTTGCTGACTCAGAATACCAATCCGATTCACTTTGACCGCGCCTACGCGGCGAAAACGGAATTCGGAAAACCTTTGGTGGATTCCACATTCACGCTGGCGCTGGTCACCGGCCAGTCGGTCGCCGACATTTCCCAGAACGCAATGGCCAATCTTGGCTGGGACGAAGTGCGCCTGCCGAATCCGGTGTTCGAGGGAGACACGGTCTATTCGCAGAGCGAAGTCCTCGAGAAACGCGAATCGAAATCGCGGCCCAACGTGGGCATCGTGCGCTTCAAGACCACAGGCTACACGCAAGAGGGCACGGTGGTGATCGAGTTCAAACGCACCATCATGATTTACAAGCGAGGACAGGTCCCCGAAATATTGAAAGGCCCGAAAATCGCGCCGAAGAATTCATGAACTTAAAGCCTTCTCATAAATGGCCGCCGGCGAGGTCGAATGGGCGTCAGGGGCTGGACAGGTTGTGGAAAATGTATTTGATTTTGTGGCATTCCGAAGGGCGGGATTTGCCCGAGGAACCTGCTGTTTTTTAGTAACCGCGCGCAAGAAAAACAGATTACCCTCGCTTCGCTCGGGATGACAAAAAGTACTTATTTCCAGAACTGTGATCGTCGCGGTGAAGCCACGACCTACAAAGATTATTTAGGAGATGGCTTCTAGAAAGAGCCCATGACGGCAACTTCACTGCCCGGCGAATCCCTGGCGCAAGCGCGAACTTCTACCACTGATGCGAGTGGCGAGCGGGGGCAGATCAGCCGTTGGTGGCGCCTCGCGGGCGGCGTGTCGATGAACCTTGCTCTGGGCACCTTGTATGCCTGGAGCGTATTTGTCGCGCCGCTGGAAAAAGAATTCGGCTGGAGCCGCGCGCAGACTTCCACTGTATTTACGTTCGCCGCGGTCGTGTTTGCCGCTTCCCTGCTGATCGGCGGCAGGTTGCAGGACCGCTTCGGGCCCTTCTGGATTTCCGTCTCCGGAAGCATCCTCATCACACTGAGTTTTTTTCTTTTTTCCTACACTTCCAGCCTCTACTTTCTTTATTTTTTCTACGGCGTACTTGGAGGCGTCGGCAACGGATTCGGCTACGGGACCGTGGTCCCGGTAATGGCCAAGTGGTTTCCCGACCGAATGGGTTTAGCGATTGGTCTGGCGCTTGCCGGCTATGGCGGCGGTTCCGCCATTTTCGGAACGATAGCCAATTTGGTTTTGTTCCCCCATTTTGGCTGGCGCACATCGTGCGTCATCCTCAGCGCAATTTTTTTCGTCATGACCATGACCGGCGCGTTCCTGATGAAGAACCCGCCTGCGGTGCGGCACCCGGAAAGCAAAGATTCCGCTCCGCAAATTATGCGGGCGCGCCATCAGTTCACTCCCGGCGAGGTGGTGCGCACGCCGGCGTTTTATCTTTTGTGGCTAGGCTTCGGACTGGGCTCCACGGCGGGGCTGATGGTGATCAGCCAGCTCATTCCCTTTGCCCGAAATCAGGGAATTTCCAGCGCCACGATTGCCACGCTGGGCCTCGTGGTGGGAGCCTTTGGAAATGTTTCGGGGCGTGTGTTGTCCGGATGGCTGTCCGATTTGCTGGGGAGGCTCAATACGTTGCGCGTGGTGCTGGCCATATCCAGCGTGGCCATGCCGGCGCTGTATTGGGTGGGCGCGCATTTGGCGGCGCTCTACGTGCTGATTTTTGTGGTCTATTTTTGCTACGGGGCGCAAGCCTCGGTGATTCCCTCTACGGTGTCCGATTTTTGGGGCACCAAGTATGCCGGATCGAATTACGGCGCAATTTTCACGGCCTGGGGATTCGCCGGGATTCTGGGGCCCACCATCGGCGGCGTGCTTTTCGACAGGTACAGAAATTACGGCGTGGCATTTTATACGGCTACGGCCCTGGCAGTAGTCGCACTGATTTGCGTGGTTGCGGCCAGGCGGCCGGAAGAGCAGTGATCGCGAAACAAAATTTCATGTGAACGGCGCGGGATGTATTTTTCCAATCACCGCGAATCGGAATGGGCGTACAATCCCGGCACGGTAGCTGCCGATTCAGTTTGGCGGACATCCCCTGGAGGTTCGGCGATGAGTGAAAATATTTTGCGGCTGCGCAAAGCATTCGAGAGCGGAAAGATCGACCGCCGCCAGCTGATGCAGGCGCTGGGCCTGACAGCAACCGCCGCATTCGCGGCAAGCGTTTCCGCAGAGGCCGCCGCATTTGCCGCGAGCGGCGCGCAGGCAGCCATGGCTGGCGGCACATCTCTGAAAGCGATGTCCTACAATCACATCAATTATCAGGTCACGGAATACGCCAAAGTCCGCGACTTCTACGTGAATGTGTTTGGCATGAAAGTGGTGTATGACGACGGTAAGCAATGCTCCGTGGAGTGCGGCGATCCGCCGAACGCGATTTACATACGCCCGCTGAACAGACCACTGGACCGGCCCGCCGGCAAAGGAGCCAACGCCAACTGGGCCGCGCAGATGGGCACGGGCAACGTGGACCACTTCGCGCTGTCAGTGGAAAATTTCCAACTGGAACCGGTGCGGGCCGAACTGGCCCGGCGCGGCCTCGATCCCAAGCCGGATGGCGATTACGCATGGTCGATCAAGGATCCCGCCGGCATTGTGCTGCAAATCTGCGCCGCGCGCGGCGTATTCCCCGGCGCTGCTGCGCCCACCGCCAAGGAATCGGACGGCACAAAAAATCTCGCAGCGATTCCCGGGCCGGATGGAAGAGGTTTCAAAGCATTCGCCGTGAGCCACCTGATGCTGTACGTCCCCGATGTGGACAAATGCCGCGATTTCTACACCGACCATTTCGGAATGAGGATCGTTTATTACAAACCCGGCGATGTGCAGGGCGTGGACGCGCAGGGCGGCCCTATTTGTTTCATGAAATTTGGAGACAATTATCTCTATCTGCGCAAGAGCCAGCATCCGGAAAACAAAGCTTACGTCTCGCATTTCGCATTGATTGTTGAGAATTACGATCAAGCTACGGTGAAAGCCAAGCTTGAGAAGCTGGGCTACAAACCCACGCCGGACGGCAGATTTGGCTGGTCAATCAACGATCCTGCGGGGATGAGGACTGAGGTCGCAGGAAAAGGAATGGCCGAGCATGATGGAGCCGATTGCAATGGCAACAACTCGGCATGTCCCGGCGGGCCGGACAAATAAACGATTCAGAGGCTCATCAGGCTCCGGAAAAAGTGAATTATTTTGTCATTCCGAGCGGAGCGAGGAATCTCCCTTGTTTTTAAGCGTACGAAAAGAAGGAGAGACTCCTCGCTCCGCTCGGAATGACAAAATGGTTGGAGAGTTTTTCCGCAGGCTCATGCGAATGTCTAGAAAAAAACTTTCTAGGGGAGTTTTCATGAAACGCTTCAGCGTAATTCTCTTGGCAATGGCCGGCCTTCTCGTGCCGCGCACGTCGTGGGCGCAGGCGGGCGGAAAGAGCGCCGACCGTCTCTATATTCTCGATTGCGGCCAGGGACACTCCAACGACGAGTCCCGCTGGACTGTCGGGGTGAACGTCGGAAAGCCGGTGGACATCTCTGTCAGCTGCTATCTGATCCACCACGGGGACAACTATTTTCTGTGGGACACCGGCATCTCCGATGCGGTCGCTTCCATGCCTGATGGCTGGTATCCGGCCAACAATCCGGCGACGGACATTCACTGGACGCGCGCCAAGACGCTGGAATCGCAACTGGCAGGAATCGGCGTAAAACCCTCGGACATCAAGTTTGTGGGCATCTCACACACGCATCCCGACCACATTGGCAACGCAGAACTGTTTCCGCAAGTGCCCTTCCTCATTCAAAAAACCGAGTACGACACCTACTTTGCCGCGGGCAGGAATGGCATCGCCAAGCCTCCCTCGGATAGCAAGCCAACATTCCTGAAAGATCATCCAGTAACATTGGTTCAGGAAGATTTGGACGTGTTCGGCGACGGCTCGGTGATGCTTGTCTACACTCCGGGCCATACACCGGGGCACCAGTCCTGCCTGGTTCACCTGGCAAAGACCGGCTGGATTTTGCTGAGCGGCGATGCCGTGCATTTGCAGGAAAATTGGGATAACCGCCGCATTCCGTACTTCGCCACCATGCCGGCCGAGCAGAAGATTCAGACGCAATTGTCCATGCAGCGCATGGCCGACCTGATTTCCTTCTATCACGCGCAGCTGTGGATCAATCACGAAAAGACGCAGAGCGATAAATTGAAGCACGCGCCGGCGTATTACGAGTAGGGGCACGACATGTCGTGCCCCTACAATTGCATCGTCGCCCCAATGTAGCCGTATTTGTTGAATTCCCAGCGACTCTGTTCGAAGGCTGTAAGAAACCCATAGCACAACCCCTCGATTCCACCCTCGACTCGACCTGCCCCAAAGGTCAGGTTTAGACATGGGCAATCCCCGGCCATTTTCTTGTAGCCACGCCTAATCCACGCTCCTACAGTATTGGTTACAAGGTCCCAGCCGACCGACCCGAATTTACAGCGAAACGTGGAGGAAACATGTGGAATAAGGATAATCAGCCTGAAGTCCCCGGCACATCTCCGGCGAAAGATTCGAGAATTCCCGGCACTCCGTTAAACGCAGCGCCGGTACCAGCAAGGACGGGCGCACCTGCTGCGCGCGCTTTGGCCTGCCTAGGGCCGTCTATCGTTGTAAAAGGCGAGATCACCAGCGAGGAAGACCTGCAGATCGACGGGCGGGTCGAAGGAAACATTTCCTTGCGCGGCAACCGGCTGACCGTGGGCCGCGGCGCGCAGCTGAATTCCGAAATCAATGCGCGTGAAGTGATCGTCTACGGCAACGCTTCCGGCAATTTGCGCGCGCGCGACCGCGTGGAGATCAAGAAAGACGGCCAGGTGATTGGCGATATTACCACCGCGCGGATCAGCATCGAGGATGGCGCTTACTTTAAGGGCCACATCGAGATCGAGCGCAGCCAATCGTCGAGCCAGGCGAGTAGCAGAGAGACCGAAGAGATTCCGGTCGGCGCTGCGTCAAATTAGGCCGCAACTCGAGTACTGCGCCGTTGGCCGCAAAAAGTAGAATATTTTGTCATTCCGAGCGAAGCGAGGAATCTCTCCTTGATTTGATTTGCGCCCAAAGAAAGAGAGATTCCTCGCTTCGCTCGGAATGACAAATTGATTGACCCTATTTTGCGGCCGCTGCAGTCGGCGCCGAAAGCGGAAAAGGCGAAAGCTACACCCACTCCCCCGCGCGCATCACTGGCTCGGAATTACCTGCCGCGTCTACGCCATCCACATCTATGCGATTTGATCCGATCATCCAGTCGACGTGTATTAGGCTGCTGTTTGCGCCGCGCGATGCCAGTTGTTCCGGCGTGAGGCTGTCGCCATCCTTCAGGCAGGAGCTGTAGGCCTGGCCGAGCGCGATGTGGCAGGCGGCGTTTTCGTCAAACAGAGTGTTCATGAAGAGCAGTCCGCTCGCCGAAATGGGCGAGGAATGCGGCACCAGGGAAACTTCGCCGAGCCGCCGCGCTCCATCGTCCGTTTCAATCATGCGCTGCAACACTTGATTGCCGCGCGTGGCATGTGCCTGCACAATTTTTCCCGCACGAAACTCCACGGAAATCTCTTCGATCATGGTGCCCTGATGCGACAGCGGCTTGGTGCTGGTCACCTTTCCTTCCACGCGATCTTTGTGCGGCATGGTGAACACTTCCTCGGTTGGCATATTGGCGATGCAGTAGATTCCGTTTCCGGCCGTGGTGCCACCGCCCAGCCACTGGTGGCCGTCAGAAAGGCCGACGCGCAGGTCCGTGCCGGGCCCGCGAAAATGCAGCGCCGAATAGCTCTTCGCATTAAGCCGCTTGCAACTAGCATGAAGGTTCGCGTCGTGTTTTTTCCACGCGGCCACCGGATCGAGTTGGTCCACGCGCGACGCGGCAAAAATAGCCTTCCAAAGTCGAGACACCGCTTCTTTCTGAGGTAGATCGGGGAATACTGCCGCGGCCCACGCGGGAGTGGCATAGGCGACGATGGTCCAGTTAATCTCATGGCGCGTAATCAACTCAAGAGCCGGGCGGTAGGCCTTCGACATGGCGCGATTTGCGCGGCCCACCTTTTCGGGATCTTCCTTCGAAAGTAAGGAAGGATCGTTGCCGGTGACCGCCAACCTGGCCGCGCCGCTACGGAAGGCCTGCGCCATGCCTTCGTAGAGCCAGGACGCCGCAGCGTCAAAACTGGCGTCCGGAGCATTTCGATAGCGCAGCAAGGCCGACTCTTCGTCCATAAACAATGTTGTGACAAGCTTTGCGCCTGCCTTATAGGCGTGCTCCGTGATGCGGCGCACCAGCGGGACGGCATCCAGCGTTGCGGTCATCAGCAACTCTTGTCCGGGTGCGAGACCCAATCCGGCATGCACCGCAACCGCCGCCAGACGGTCAAGATTCTTTTCGAATTCAGGTGTCGGGGCATACTGCTCTTTGGAATGCACAGTAGTCGAGGTCATGCCCCGAATTATGGCGCATGGTGCAGTCCCTTGACAATGCGAAGAAAACAGACCAGGGTCGCCAAAAGTACAGGCGTGAAAAATGCGGTGAGGGAGCTTGCCGTGATTTCGGTAACGGGAAAGATTAACTTACGGGATGAGCCTTGTAGCCATGGGAAGCCAGGTTCTTCTGCGCTTCCGCCATTTCTTCCTTGTTGACGAAGGGGCCGACCTGGACACGGTAGGATTGAATCCACAAGAGATTCTTGTGCATGACCATGGCGTGAAACCCGAGTTCGGTCAATTTTTCCACGGCGTTGTTCGCCCAGGTCTCGTCCTTGAACGTGCCCACTTCGACGTACAATTTTGGCGCGTTGGGTTCACTGATTGCGGCCTTCGGCAGTGTTGCCGCAGTAGTTTGCCCAACGGGCGATTCGGGGGCCGCGCTTAGTTCGCTGGAATTTGCTGCTGATTCCTGTGTCGCTGATTTTGTGGACGCATCTGACGTCAGGCTCTCTGGCTGAGCAGGGCTGGCAGGCGCCTCAATTTGCGTCGAGCTCTTTGCGATACTGCGAGCTTGCCGATCGTCCTTGCGAACGGGCGTCTTGGCGAGCTTTGCAATCTGCACCGGCTTGGCCGTAGCGTCTGGCGGAGCAGCAGGCTTGGACGCGGGATTCTCAGCCGGCGATGCCGGGTCGAACGATGGCGCCTTCATGTCGTCGATCTTTATGTTCTCGTATAGATTGATTTGTCGCGGTTGAGCCGGCACAAAAGAATTTCCCGCCGGCGACGAAGCCTGCAGGGGAGCTGAACCATTTGCCAGCGCAACGGGTGAGTTGGAATTGCGAGCCGCGGCGTCAACGGTCCGCGCATTTACCGGGGTGGGCCTCCATCCTCCCACGAACAGAAAGACGGACAACGCCCCGACAAGTCCTGCAAAACCCAAAATGGCTTTGGGATCCTCTTGAATTCTTGGCTGCGCGCTTAAGTTTTGCGGCTCCAGCGATGTTTTGGCGATCTCGGCGCTCTGGCGCAGACGTGTGCGAACCTCAAGTTCAGCGCGGTTCATCCAGCGATTGACGGCTACTTCCCATGGACGCATCGGTCTGGCTTTGGCAGCTTTCACAAGGGCTGCCTCGAATGAGTCGGCGGATTGAAAGCGATTTGCCGGGTCCTTTTGCAGGCATTTCATGATTACCGTGTCAATGGCGCGCGAAAGCTGCGGCACGATTTCACGAGGGCGCTTGGGATAGTCGCGAATTTGCTTCAAGGCCACGGCCACGGGCGTGTCCCCGGAGAATGCGGGGACGCCTGTGATCATTTCATAGAGCACCAGGCCCAGGGCGTAGATGTCCGTGCTGGAACTGACAGGCTTCAGCTCGGCCTGCTCGGGCGACATATACGCGGGCGTGCCCACAATTGTGCCGGTCATGGGGCCTTCGCGCTGAATCATGCGCGCAATGCCGAAATCCATAATCTTCACGTTGCCGGCGCGATCCATCATAATGTTGGCCGGTTTGAGGTCCCGATGCACAATTCCCTGGGCATGGGCTTCGCGCAGGCCGGCGCTAATTTGGCGCGCGATTTCCAGCGCGTCGCTCAAAGGCAAGGCCCCCGCGCGATACAGACGGGACGACAAGGTCTCGCCCTCGATCAATTCCATGGAAGCGTAAGCCGTGCCATTGGAGCGGCTAAATTCGTGAATTCGGCATACATTCTTGTGCGTTATTTTGCGCGCCAGGCACAACTCGCGCTTGAAATTTTCCTGGGCTTCCGGATCGGACGCAATCTCGGGCTTGAGAATCTTCAGCGCCACGATTTCGCCGGTTTCCAGGTCGCGCGCTTTATAAACGATGCCGATGCCGCCGGCGCCAATCTGGGATAACACTTCGTATCGCGGCGGAATGTTGGAAGTGGACGCCAGCCTGTCCTGCACGTCGCGATAGGCTTCCGCATCGGTCCAGATCACTTCGAAGATGTCTTCTTTTTCAGTGCGGCCGTCGATGGTCAGCTTGTTCAGCCAGCGGCAGTGCAAGTCATTGTCTTTCGATACCGCTTCGTAGGTGGCGCGAGAAATCAGAATTTGTGCCGGCGCGGTGCGCTTCACGATGCGCGCAGTTACGTTGACCACGTCTCCAAACAGGTCGTTGCCCTTGCGAAAGCCAACGCCGGTGTGCACGCCAATGCGAACTTCAGCGCGCTGATCCTCCGGCAACGATAAATTCAGTTTCAGGTAATCGCGTTCGATCTGCACGGCTGAACGCACGGCCGAGCCGGGATCGGGAAACTCCGCCATGGCCGAATCGCCGATGGTCTTGATCACTTTTCCACCATGCTGCTCGATGGCGCGTGCGGCCAGTTCATCGTGGCGATGGATCATCACCAAGCCGGCCGTATCTCCATTGCGCTCAAAAAAGCTGGTGGAGCCGACCACGTCTGTAAAAAGCACCGTCAGGGCGTTCTTGTGCTTGCGGAGCTGTTCATCGATCTCAGCTCGTGCTTTTAAGAGTGCGTCGACGTCGTCTGCGGAATGCATAAGTTTTGGACAAAGCGATTGTGCTGCACGGGGGGCGGTATGCCAATGGCTCAACGGTAACAAACTAATAGTACGTATGTACTTGGGAAGTTTAGTTCCACAATTACAGGTTTTTGTAACCTACTGATTCTTAAGGGACTTCCAAATCCTGTTATTCACCAAGGCCAGCGACAGGAACCCGCAGAGTCAAGTTGAGACCCGTTTTGCGAATTTCATGTAGCGCCCGCCTTCAAGTGGGCATCTTGGAATTGAGCAGATGCCCGCCTGAAGGCGGGCGCTACATGAGCCATTACCGAGTCCCTTGCCATATTCCCAGCCAACTCCCTGGGACAACAGCCAAATCGGCTGGTAGGATTCAGGAATGGACTACGAATCAAAATGCCCGGTAACGGGCAAGCGCAAGTACGACACCGAGGGCGAAGCCTTGTCCACAGCCGCGCATCAGATTTCCACCAACGATGCGCCAAAGCAGCTTCGCGCCTACATCTGCACCTACTGCGAGTCCTGGCACCTGACCAAGGACGCGGGGAAAAGCGAGAAGAAACGAAAGGGCAGGTGATTTGCCTCTCGCGTGGTATTCGCGGGAATTCATAGGCTGCGGAAAAAGTCAGGTGGCACAGGCAAGTGTGCCTGTGCGCTTTTGTAAACTCTAGCGAAAACCGCACAGGCAAGAGTGCCTGTGCCACTAAACCTAGTTAGGATCGACTTTTTCCGCAAGCTGCTAGGGCCGGGCTCGGCTCAGAAAGCGGCGTCGCGCTTGATGGCGTACAGCACATGCGCTCGCATTGGATGGCCTTCAGGAATGCGTGGGTGATGGAAATCGAGTTCCGGGTGATGCTTCATTCCTATTTTGTCCATCACGTGGCGCGAGCGAAGGTTGGAGGGAAGGGTGATAGCCACGATTTCTTTCAGCTTGAGAGTTTCAAACGCGTATCGGACTACGCTTCGCGCGCCTTCCGTCGCCAGGCCCTTTCCCCAATGTTTATGTGCGAGCCGCCAGCCAATTTCCACTGCGGGCTGAGCTACTGATGGCATGGCAAAAGTCATGGTCACCAAACCAATGAATCCCACAAATTCCCCGGTTGCCGATAGCTCCGCTGCAAACATTGTGAAACCATCCCGATCGTAGGCAGCCTGAATATGCCGAGCTTCGCTATCGCTCTGCTCGCGCGTGAGAATCGAGGGAAAGTACTCCCGCACTCTTGGGTCGGCATTCATCTCCGCATAGGGGAGAAGATCCTCTTCCCTCCAGGGACGAAGAATCAATCGGTCCGTGCAAATCACCGGTGCAACTATTGGATCCGCCATTCCGAATTTCTCCCTGAATGTTCAGGATTTTGCAGCCGGACGGCGGATTATTCAACCCGAACTTTTGGCGGCAAAGGCAAAAAAAAGAGGGCCGGTTTTGCTTCCGGCCCTCTCTTGATTCTTGCCGCAACGGACAGGCCCTAGAAAGTGAGCCTGAAGCCGAGCTGGATGGAGCGAGGCCCGCCGCTGCCAACCGTGGCATTTGCAATGCCCACGTCCGGGGTTTGCCGGGAAGAGCCAAACGAACCGGTCGTTGAGGGGTTGCCTGAGTTCCCGGAGAAATCCGTCTGGTTGAGAATGTTGAAGGTTTCGAAGCGGAACTGGCCGGTGAAGCGCTCAGAGAACCGCACATCCTTCGAAACGGAAAGGTCCCACTCGTGGAACGGCTCGCTGCGGAACATATAGCGTGACTCGTTACCAAATGTTCCGAACGCGGGAGGAAGCATGACTGAACTGCCACTAGCGAAGCAGCCGAACTTGAAAAGTGCGGCCTGGTTGCCGCCGGTGGGCCCAACCACGGTCGTCCCGTTGTTAGCCCAAATTGTGCCGGTACCCCAAGTTGAAAAAGGCTGCGTGTAGCTTGAATCCAGGTTTGCGGCCTGGGCCGTGCAAGCGGCGTTGTTGATAGCGAAGGCTGGGTCAGTTGGACCAAGGGGATCAGTTGGCGCAGGCTTTCCAGCAAGGAAAAATGGAACTCCGACGGCTTGTTGGTTGCTAAATGCGGTTGGGCTGCCAAAGAAATTCCAGCGATCCTGAAGCTCTCCAGTGCCGCTGATATTGTTCTTGGTGTCCGCAACGTTCCAAGGCAATGCGGATTGCACCTTCACTATGGAATTGAGGTTCCAGCCTTCGAGCATCTGGCCGTAACCTTTCTTGCCAGGCAAGGTGTAAGTAAACGACCAGGTCAAGCTATGCCGAGCATCTGTCAGGCAATCGCCATAATCGGCCCGGGGATTGAAAACGTTAGAGGGGAGAGCGGCGCCGTTCCAATCGCCAGACCCCATCTCCAGGCAATGCGAATAAACGTAACCCAGCACGTAGTTCATGCCGTGCCAGGTTCGCTGAGTCAGCGTTACCTGCAAGCCGTTGTAGTTGCTGGCGTCCAAATTCTGAAGTTCGTTAATGTCGGAAAGATAGGGGAACTTGCTGAAGAACGGCCTGCTCATGTTCTGGCAAGTCGTGCTAGCCGTACCCGCCGGCCCCGTGAGGGGGCTGCATGCGGCTGCCCCTCCAGTCAAGCCGTTGTAAGTCTCCCATCCGGAACCGGGCGCCGGTGCGTTAGCATCATTCATCCCAATCAGACCGACTCCATGGCTGCCGACGTAGGCAAGCTGCAAGGAAAGGTTGTTGGTGAAGGCGTGCTGCAAGCTGAGGTTCCAGGCCGGCGCATAGGGTCTGCGCAGGTTGGGATCCACGGCCAGGATGGGACAGGGATTGTTGTTTGGCTTGGCGTTGGTCGGCGTATTGCAAGCGAGCTGAGTGGGCGCCACTGCCGGAAAGACTGGCCCTGCTGTGCCCCAGTTAATCTGTCCTGGTTGAAAGGTCAGAACTGCCGTTTCCATGTTGCCAGGACCTGCAACCGTCGAGGTGCCATTGTTCAGGAATGCCCCGGTGGGAGTAGTGTTCAAGCCGGTTGTGACCGGGCTAGTTCCCTGCTGGGAAATAAACACGTTGAAACCTTCCAGCACATAAATAATGTTGAAGCCGCCACGCACCACCCACTTGGAATTGCCGCCGATGTCCCACGCAAATCCGAGACGCGGCGAGAAGTTATTCCATGCGGGGTAAAGACTCTTGGTCTGCCCTATTTGCACGAGTCCGGTTGGAGAATTGGGATTGAAGTTAGCCAACTGATTGTTGGATTCCTGAATGGGCGTCACGCGCTCGTAACGCACACCCAGGTTTACAGTGAATGTGTGCGTCATGCGCCAGTCGTCCTGTGCGAAGAGCGAATAGCCCTTGTCCGACACGTGAACGTCCGGCGTGCCAACCAGTTCCGAAGGAAGAACCGTGCCGGAGATATTTCCCAGCAGGAACTCCTGCAGCCCGGTACAGGTCGGAGTATTGCACGCTCCAGCAGCCCCGTTCGCAAAAGTGATGGTTCCGCGAGAGGCGCTGAAGGTTCCTTCCTTGGTGCTCATGTGGCGCGCTTCGCCACCGAACTTGAAGGTGTGATTTCCGCGAATGTAAGAGAGGGCGTCGTTAAATTGAACGGTGTAGTCCGGTCCCTGGATCTTGGGGAAGCTGTTGCAGCAACCCGTGGCGGTAAAGCCTTGAATGGTGATGGGCGGCATACCGCAATCAGAAGGCTGGCCGGTCTGAGGAATAATCGTGGATTGCGTGCCCCAGTTGATACCGGTCTCGCCGGAGGGCTGGCCAATGTTGCTGCAATCGCCCGGGTAGCTGGGCTGGAAGAATCGGTTCACTCCGAAGTGTGCCTCGTTCACCACGCTGGAACTGGCCAGCCATGTCCAATGTGCTCCGATAATCATGGACTTGGCATGGGAGGTGACATCCCAATACGGCTGTGCGGGAGCGCCTTGAAATCCCAGTCCGTCAAAGTTACCCATGAAGAATTCGCCGCTCAAGGTGTTCTTGTCATTCAAATGGTAATCGACCTTGGCGAGGCCATTGGTCACCGTATCGTTGCCGATCGGCGTCACAGGATCAGAACCGTTGGTGACGAGAGCGGTTTGGAAAATGCCAGTGTAGGGCGATGGAGCGGCACAGCTTCCGGGCGTTCCGCCATATGTCAGACCGGACAGCTTGAGGCTGAGCGCGTTGGGCGCGGTAGTCAAAGCATTGCACGCGGAAAGCAAGCTGTTGGTATTCTGAATGGTGGTCGTGCTTCCCGTCAGCGGGTTGATGGTCGGTAAGCTATCACTCGAAGAGGGAGCGCTGATATGGTTGAACTGCCCCTCGTAACCGAGGAAGAAGAACAGCTTGTCCTTGACGATCGGGCCGCCCACGGTTGCGCCATAGGTTTCAATGGCGGTTTGCTGCTTGGGACTTCCCGCCGGAATGAAAGAGTTTGTAGCGTCCAGTGCGGAGTCGCGGCCAAATGCGTTGGCCGTTCCGTGAATGGTGTTGGTGCCGGATTTCAAGCCGACGTTGACGATGGCGCCGGGCTTCCAGCCATATTCCGCGGTGGGATTCTGTTCGGTATTGAATTCCTGAATGGAGTCGACCGGCAAGATAGAAGTTGCATCGCCAAAAACGGGCGAGGAATTCAGAACGCTCTGTGATGAGAAGCCTTCCACAGTGTCAATTCCATTCAAAATGTATACGTTGTGCTCAGCGCGCATTCCATTGGAGCTTTGGCTCCATTTGCCGCTTCCGGGCTGAACGTACAGGCCGGGTTGCAAGTCCAGCAAACGGTTAAAATTTCGCCCGTTGAGGGGCAGGTCGCTGATCAACTCGTTGCTGAGCGCTCCGCCCAGCACGGCGTTGGTGGTTTGCACCTGCGGAATTTCTTCGCTGACGGTGATGGTCTGTGACTGCTCGCCGGGTGACAAGGAGAGGTCGACGCGAACCTGTGTTCCGACCTCGATCAAAATGTTTTGACGTTCGAAGGACTGGAAACCTTTGAACTCGGCCTTCACCGTATAGGTGCCGGGCGTCAGGTTGGGTGCGCTGTACTGGCCGGAATCGCTTGTGGACAGTGTCCTGGTTACGCCTCGCTGCGTGTCAAGGACGGTGACAGTGGCGCCGGCAAGTGCTCCTCCGGATTTGTCAGTGATTGCTCCAACGATACTACCCACGTCGCCACCTTGCGCGTGGGCGGACACACTTCCCAATGCCAAAATACACAAATACGCAAAGAAATATCGAAAAGCGATCGCTCGCGCCTTCATACACACCCCCCATTTTTTGACTTGAGTTTGGACCCACCGAAGAGGCTACTTTGCGCCCTGTCCCACCCCGTCCTTGCACTGTTGGGGATATTTTTAAAATGTAGTGGCGGAATAGTCAAGTAAATAATGGGAGATAGGAGTTTTTCTCCCGGAACGAATTGCCCTGCCGGTACTAGAATTGGCCGCCGTTGCGACTGCCCGAAGATTTACATTTTGTAGCGTGGGCTTCAGCCTGTGGGGGTTGGTCCTCGCAAGGACTAAAGGCCACAGGCTGAAGCCTGTGCTACTTAAAATCGCTACGTTCCGGTCCATTTCGGTTTGCGCTTGTTCAGGAACGCGTTCATGCCCTCTTGAAAATCTTGGCTCATGTAGCAGGTGAGAATCATGCTGTCGTCGTCCTCTGGGGTCATTTTTTCCTTGATGCGGCGCAGGGCTTCCTTGGTGACGCGCAAAGTGAGTGGCGCGCGGGAGGCGATGGTGCGGGCGAGTTCGTCGGCGCGAGTTTGCAGCGCGGCGTAATCGGGAAGCACTTCGCTCAGTAATCCAATGGACTGCGCTTCGGCGGCTTCCACCAGGCGGCCCGTGAAAATAATATCCTTCACACGAGCTTGCCCCAGGAGCGCCACCAGCCTCACGTAGTTGGCCATCGACAAACAATTGCCGAGAGTGCGCGCGATGGGGACGCCGAAACGTGCGTTGGCTGCGCCGATGCGGATGTCACAGCAGGCGGCAATGGTGCTGCCTCCTCCGGTGCAGGCTCCGGCAATGGCCGCAATAGTTGGCTTCGGAATTCGCTCCAGTCCGTCAAGCAAGCCATTGATGCGCACTTCGTAATCGAGCGCGTCCTGCGCGCTGGACCATTTCTTGAATTCGGCAATATCGGTTCCCGCGGCGAAGGCCGTTTCATCCACGCCAGTGAGCAGCAAAACCTTAACGGCCGGATCGGCGGAGGCAGCCTTGCAGATTTCCGCGAGCCGCTCGTACATGCCAAAGGTGAACGCGTTTCGGGCTTCGGGGCGATTGAACGTGATGCGGCCTACGCCGTCCGTCAGTTCATACAAAACTTCCTGGCTCATTTTGTCGCGCCTTTCCTGGTTGATTCCGGAGTTTGAATCGCGCCCTGCGCCGCCATCTCGTCAATTTCAGCATCGCTGTAGCCGTTTTCGCGCAACACTTCGCGCGTGTGTTGCCCCAGTGTGGGCGCTGGCCTGTGCACGCCGCCCGGCGTGTCCGAAAATTTAATCGGCAAGCCGATGGCTTTTACGGGGCCGGCCACGGGATGCGTGGTTTCCACAATCATTTCGCGCGCGAGCGCCTGGGGATCGGCATGCATCTGCGCGATGTCCAGCACGGGCCCGGCCGGAACGCCGGCTTCCTCGAGGCGCCGCAACCACTCGGCAACGGTGCGGCGCTGAAATAATGGCGTGTTAGCGCGTCCGTCAACGCTGTGAGGTTGCACATGCGCTGCGCGTTGTTCACAAAACGCGGATCGTCGCGCAACTGCGGCGCTTCCAACGCGCCGAGCAGACGCAGCCAATTTTCCTGATTCGCGGCTCCCACCGTGATCCAGCCGTCCGATGCGGGGAACGCCTGATACGGACCATTCAATGGATGCGCCGAGCCCATGGGCCCCGGCGCGTTTCCGGTGGCAAAGCAGATGGCCGAATGCCAGTAGGTGTGCGTGATTCCCGCTTCAAACAGGGATGTGTCCACCATCTGTCCTTGTCCGCTGGAGGCGCGCGAGTGTAGCGCCGCCAGAGATTCCCACGCAGGCCAGAATGCCGGCGGTGATATCCGTGACCGGCGCTCCAGATTTCATCGGCGGGCCGCCTTGCCGCTCTCCCGTGATGCTCATCAATCCGCTCATGCCTTGCGCGACCAGATCGAATCCGCCGCGGTCGGCATAGGGACCTGTGCGGCCGAATCCGGAGATCGAGCAGAAAATCAGTTTGGGATTTAGCGCGTGCAGCGAATCGTAACCGAAACCCATTTTTTCCATCGTGCCGCGGCGGTAGTTCTCGATCAGCACGTCGGCATCCTTCAGCAGGCGAGTCAGTACGGCGCGCCCTTCTTCCGCTTTCAAGTCCAGCGCAATGCCGCGCTTGTTGCGGTTCATGATCAGGAAGGCGGCGGATTCATCGGCAATGGTGGGCGGCACCATGCGACGCGAATCGTCGCCGCCCGGAATTTTTTCCACCTTGATTACGTCCGCTCCCATATCGGCCAGCAGCATCGAGCAGGCCGGGCCGGCCATGATGTGGGAAAGATCGATCACCTTCAGTCCCTGCAGCGGACCGGATTTTTTCTGATTCACCGCAATCTCCGTGCACGGGCGACTAGCGATTCGTGCGCTCACCATACTAGCCTCGCGCGAGCAAGTCGGCAAAGCCCCCGCCCTCGGTGTGCGTGAGAGCTTCGATTTGCGAGGTCTGTGTAGCGCCCGCCTTCAGGCGGGCATCCGATCGGTTCCAAAGTGCCCGCCTGAAGGCGGGCGCTACAGAATCAATGCCAAGTCAGCGGGAATTCCAGTCCTGATACTACTAGTACGCAAGAAATCCGGCCGTTCATCGGCATTTCACTTGACTCGGAGTGCTCTGACGAATAATTTACGAGGCTCAGAAACTTACAAGTGACGGCTGCAAAAACAATCCCATTTGCATGGGAAATCAACTTAAAGAAACTGAGGGATAAATGAAACGCAATCTGTTCCCAGGCAGTTTTTGCTTGATGCTGCTGGCAGCGGCATTTTTTATTGCGTCGCCGGCGAAAGCCACGTCGACGTATAACGCAAACGTCGGAGGAGAAACGAGAGACCAATCCGTTCAGGCGGACGCTTTCTTTCCGAATGAACTTTGGATTCTGGAAGGCGACAGCATCAAGTGGACATTCGTTCCCAAGAACGAAGTCCACACGGTTACATTGCTGAAGCCCGGACAGGTGCGCCCCGCGGCGCCCCCGCCGGCAGGACCGCCATTCGTCGCGCAGGGTGTAGCCTGCGGACCTGCAGCTTCCTACGACGGCAGCGCGTGTGTTTCGACGGCCACCGGATTGGCCGGCGGCGCAACTTTCACGGTGACATTTCCAAAAGCGGGCAATTACAAAGTGGTTTGCCTGATTCACACGGATATGACCGGAGCAGTTCACGTCCTTGCCAATAACGCGACGAACGGGAGGCTCATTCACGGCCAGCGTTTCTATGACGATGTGGCGCGTGATGAAGCCCAGGCAATTCTTTCCGACGACGACCACCGCGCGGAAGATCGTCGCGGATGGGAACATAGCAGGAACGGGGAAAATGCAGTGGCTGCTGGGATCGGCGAAATCGTAGGCACCGGCGGAGGAACGCAATACCGCGCCGTGGTGCGCTTCTTGCCCGGCACGATTCGCATTCATGCGGGAGAATCGGTGGTATGGACGAACCTGGATCCCACCGAACCGCATACCGTAACGTTCGGAACCGAGCCTGCAACCTTTGTCCCAACGCTCTATTATCTTCCCCCAACACTGCAGCCGATTCCCGGGCCGCCCAATCCCAATCCTCCCGCGCCGTGCACGTCAGTGTTGGCGACCAATTGCCAGAACGCAGATACGGGCACGGTGATCGCGACCATCAACTGCACGACGACTCCGCCGGCAACCGCTGGGACGACACCCTGCAACGCTGCATTTACTCCGCAAGGGAACTCAGTCAATCCACCGCCACCAGCCTTTGCCGCCAACAGTTTCCTGAATTCCGGATTCATTCAAGCGGCGATCCCGGATCGCACCGGAACTGCGCAAGTGCCACCGGGGACCACGCGAATCCGCATCACCTTCCCCAACAAAGGGACTTACTATTATCACTGCGCTCTTCATGACGTAGACGGCATGAACGGTACCGTAATTGTCGAATAATTTGGCGGCTGCCGGCATGAAGCTGCGATTATGGTTCGGAACATTGGTTGCCGCTGCACTTCTGGCCGGGTCGATCCAGGGCGCGTTGGCACAGGCGCAGAAAAATGCGCCTGTGCCCGCGCCGGCGGGCGGCCCGCAAGCGAAGTACAACGGCGGCATGGTTTCTCCTCCTCTTGCCAAACCGAAATTCACGCTGATCGACACCTCCGGCGTTCCCTTCGATTTGGCATTAAAAACCCAGGGATACACCACGCTCCTTTTTTTCGGATACACGCACTGCCCTGACATGTGCCCGCTGCAGATGTCCATAATCGCTCAGGCCCTGAAGAAAATCCCTGCCGCTTCCGCGGATCGATTCAAGGTCATATTTGTGACCACGGATCCGGAGCGGGATAGTCCCCAGGTGCTGCGCATCTGGCTCGATCATTTCGATAAGCGCTTCATCGGCCTGACAGGAACCCAGGCCGCCGTCGATACCGCCCAGGTTGCCGCGAATCTTTCTCCGGCCAAAAAATCTGCAGTGCGCCCCGATGGAGCCTACGAAGTGGGCCACGCTGCTTTTGTGCTGGCATATACGAAAGACAATCTTGCCCACCTCATTTACCCCGGAGGGGTGAGCGAGGAGGATTGGGCGCACGATTTACCGCTCCTGGCAGCGGAGACCTGGACGAATCGCTGAAGCCGTCGGGCAATTTTCAGGCTTCAAGGGGGCTAAGGTAAAAGGTCTTTGCAGAATTCTATCCGCGTCCACACTGGCCGGAGGATCAAATCAGCAGATCGGTTACTCTCCATCTGAAACTTTGATTAGACCAAACAATCGATTTTCAGTAAGTTTACGCCACGCTTCACGATATTTTAGTCGGAGAGGTTTTAAACGGGAGAACATGTCCAGCAATTATCTCAGATGGAACAGATTGTTCAGCACATCTATCAAAAATACAAAGACGTCAGATGACGGAGCCGTTGCCACCTACATTCCGGAACTGGCCAAGGCAGATCCGGAGCGGTTTCGGAATCTGCCTGGCCACCGTTGATGGGCGCATGATTCGCGTAGGCGATTGGGAGCACGAATTCACCATCCAATCCATCTGCAAGCCGTTCGCGTTTCAGATGGCGCTGGAAGAATTCGGGCGGGATGAAGTCTTAACGCACGTGGGCGTGGAACCGAGCGGCGATGCATTCAATTCCATTGAGCTCGACCCCAAAACGATGCGCCCCTTTAACCCGCATGATCAATGCGGGCGCGATCGCTATTTCGTCGCTGATCAAGAAGAGTCCTCCGGACGCCGGAGTGCAGGCGTTCGTGGAAAGAATGCAGGATGGCCGCCGGCCGGCCGTTGCGAATTGACGCGGACGTTCTCGCGTCGGAGAGCCGCCACCGGAAATCGCAATCGTGCCATTGCTTACTTGATGCTCAATTTCGGCATCATCGACGGTGAGGTGGATCACATCGCTTCATCAATATTTTTCGCAATGCTCGCTGCTGGTGAATTGCCAGGATCTGGCCATGATGGCGGCGACCATCGCAAACATGGGCACAAATCCGGTGACCGGCGAAACGAGTCTTTCGATTTCCAATACATCAAGGACGTGATGACGGTGATGTTCACGTGCGGACTTTACGACCATGCGGGAGAGTGGGCCTATCGCGTGGGCCTGCCGGCCAAGAGCGGCGTGAGCGGAGGAATCCTTGGGTATCGTCAACCGGCAGCTGGGTATTGCGGTATACTCGCCGAAACTGGACGCCAAAGGCAACAGCGTGCGCGGAATTCTAGGTGTGCAAGGATCTGGCCAACGAATTGGGACTGCACGCGTTTGAATTTACGAACGTAGGATCAAATTTCATGCAGTCGATGCTCTGAAATGAGGGCCGCTAAGTAAAGTGTGTCCTAACCGACTTCGGGAAAAGCAAGGGTGCAGGCAAATAGAGAGCGCGGTGAGATGGGATCCCTTAGCTTCACGCTTTAAACTGGATCAGACGGGGAGGCAGCGGGATGGGAATTACAACGGAAGAACTGGCGGGAGGAATTACCAAGGTGATTCTGGTGGGCAGACTGGACATCGAGAACTCTCCCGCCGTGGATACACGGATGAGGGCAATTGCCGACGGCGGGAATTCGGTGCTTGTGGACATGCAAAATGTGTCGTTCCTCGGATCCATGGGGCTGCGGGCGCTTGTGGCTCCAGCTCTTGCCATCAGGGGTAGAGGAGGAAAGATGGTTCTCTTTGGTCCTAACGATCTGGTGGCCAGAGTTTTGAGGGTCAGTGGCATAGAAACCATGATCCCAGTGCACCATGAAATGCAGAACGCGTTGGACGCTTTGCAATAACGCAGGGGCGCGTCTCCAGAGAGACCCTCGCGCACGATGACAGGGCACGAAATGGATCACACGGAAGATCGGCTATCGCTGCGCAGCAACCTTTCTGACATGGCACAACTTCCCCCCTGGATCGGGGGTCTGGCGTGCCAACACGGGATTCCAAAGAGCGTTGAGTTCGCGATCAATCTTTGCCTGGAAGAAGCCGTGTCCAACATAATTCTCCACGGCTATGGCGACGGCGTGGACGGATCCGTGACTGTGCGTTTTACGATGCAGCAGCAGGATATGTTCATTTTCGTCATTGAGGACGAGGCGCGGCACTTCGACCCATTCCATACGCCTCCCCCGGATCCCCAGGGAACAGTCCGGGTAGGCGGCCGGGGCATTCACTTCCTCAGGGAATTCGCCGACGATCTCGAATATGGAGCAACAGCAACCGGCAATCGATTGAGAATGGTTTTTTCTGCGGCAAATTCTGCGGTGTGAACAAAGTTTTCCAACGCGCACTTTTACCTGAATTCATCCGAAAAACTTGTCTGAGGCTGAGAGTTATTAGAAGAAAAAACTCGTGGTCTTGATTGGCTCGGTATTCAGAATGCGGCATACATGGCCTTGTTCTGTCATTCTGAGCGAAATGAAGAATCCCTCTTTGACTTATGCATAGGAAAAGAACCAAGGAGAGATTCTTCGCTTCGCTCAGAATGACAGATTTTTGAGTTTTTTCGCGGCCTTTATTGCCGCAAATTGGTTGTGCCAGGGGCGGGATAAGCGTACGATGCGCCAGTCGGATGTCTAAACCGGGCAGTCTTGCGGGAGCGGGAGCATGTTCAGCGTACCCAAGCTAGACACTTCAGCCCGACACCGTCTCCCTGCAATCAGGAAGGGCTAAAGGAAAAATTCCATGACGATTCAACGAATGGTTTCCGTTGCGGCGCTTTTCTTTGTGCTCGGCGCGCCCGCATACTGCGCACAACAGGAGTCCACGCCGGCTCCCATTACCCCGCAGGACCTGCTCGGCGGCCTGAAAAATCCTTCGCGCTGGTTGACTTTTTCGGGCGATTACACGGGGCAGCGGCACAGCCCATTGAAACAGTTGACGCCGCAGAATGTCTCGGGACTCATTCCGCAATGGATTTTTCAGACCGACGTTCCGGGCTTGGCGGGCCGCGGCATTGAGAACACGCCAATCGTGGCCGACGGTGTTTTGTACGTCACGGGAAACAACAACACGGCTTGGGCCATCGATGGACGGACGGGACTGCCGATCTGGTCGTATCGCCGCAGGCTGCCTAACAATTTTATCGCCTCGGTTTGTTGCGGGCCTGTGAATCGCGGATTCGGAATTCTGGGCGACAAGCTCTACATGGGCACGCTTGACGCGCATCTCATCGCGCTGGACCGGAAAACCGGCACAGTCATTTGGGACGTTGCTGTCGGCGATTTGAAAAAAGCCAACGCCATCACGGCGGCACCGCTGGTCATCAAGGACAAAGTGATCATCGGCGTATCCGGTGGAGATTTTTCCAGCCGCGGCTACATTGAAGCTTTCGACGCGCAAACGGGAGCGCGCGTGTGGCACTTCGACACTATTCCCATGCCCGGCGAGCCGGGCAGCGAATCCTGGCCGAACGCCAATGTCGCGGCACGTGGAGGAGGCGCTGTGTGGGTGACGGGCAGTTACGATCCGGCGCTCAATCTGGTTTACTACGGCACGGGAAATCCCAATCCTGATTATTACGGCGACGATCGCGAGGGCGACAATCTTTACACCTGCTCGCTGGTAGCACTGGACCTGGACACCGGAAAATTGAAATGGCATTTCCAGTTCACGCCGCATGATGTGCATGACTGGGATTCCACGCATGTGCCCGTGCAGGCCGATCTTAAAATTGACGGACAGCCGCACAAAGTCATCATGGTCGCCAACCGCAACGGATTTTTCTACACGCTGGACCGCGAATCTGGAAAACTGCTGGTCGCAAAAACTTTTATTGATGGATCGAATTGGGCCAAGGAAATCGGCAAGGACGGGCGGCCAATCGTTCTTGACAATAACGGCACCACGGAAAAGTGCCTTCCAGACAATCACGGCGGAACTAATTTTCAGCCTCCAACCTTCGATCCAGACTTGGGATTATTTTTCGTAACGGCTCACGAAACTTGCGCCACATGGCAGGGAGTGAAGCCGCCGGAGCCAATTGAGATGGGCGTGCGCGTCCCCAGCGGTGGCCGAGTTCTGGTTGATGGCCACCCCCAATTTTCCGCCCTGCGAGCAATTGATCCCACCACCGGCCAGCGGCGCTGGGAACACAAGTACCGCGATTATCCTTCCACCGTTGGTCTGGATTTGACGGGCGGCGTGATGTCCACTGCCTCCGGTTTGGTTTTCACCGGCGATAACGAAGGCTATTTCCACGCGTTCGAGGGGGCCACGGGAAAAGAGCTGTGGAAATTTCAGACAGGAGCGCCTGTGTGGGGCTCGGCCGCCGTCACCTACATGCTCGATGGCCGGCAATGGGTGGTTACCACGGCGGGGCTGACGTTTACGGCGTTCGCGTTGCCGGTCGCCACGCATTAATATTTTGTAATTTGAGTGACGCGAAACCTGGTCTTGCAAACGCATCTGCAATATGTTCATTCGCAAATGGCAATGGCTCTTCAGGCTGTGGGCAAAGTCGTGAAGCACAGGCACTCCTGCCTGTGCGCCTTTCTTAACTTTAGCGAAAACCGCACAGGCAGGAGTGCCTGTGCTACTTGAACCCGCCCCAAATCGATTTTTTCCGCCGTCTGTCTAGTCTGCTGGCCTTCTTCTATCCAAGGCGAAAGCAGTCAAGCTGGAAGCTGCCCTGGCGAATCGCACTTTACCCACAAAAATAAATTTCTTCAGGGCACATCCAATTCCCCGCTGGGTCCGTATCTAGGTGCTACGAGGGGGAACACGAGGTTTTCCTAGAGCCGTCAAGCCATCGATGGTCGCCCCTTTTCAATTCCATGAAGGAGCCAACAGTGAAAATCAAAACTCAGCCTCTTGGCGCCAGGAAGCACAGGGCGGCCCGATTCGTCGCACCTGTGCTTGGCGCCATACTGGCGGCAACAGCAGCGTTATACCCGTCCAGGCAAGCCATGGCTTCGGATCACCGGGATTCTCCGACCGCGGACGCAAACGCGGAAGGCGATATCACGGACATGTTCGCATTTCTTAATCCGAACGACGCCACGCAACTTGTTCTGATCATGAACGTCAATCCATTTGCGGTGCCGGCGGAAAAATCCAGCTACCGTTTTTCCACCCGATTCCTCTATCAATTCAAAATCGCTAACGACGGTGATTTCGACGCGGACCGCGTGATCCAAGCGGTTTTCGACGACGTTCCCACGACCACTTGCGCCTCCGGCCAAACCATCAAGATCTTCGGTATTGCACGCCCCGATAGCGCTGCAGGCCGCGACCGTCTCTTGTACGGCCAGCCTGCGGTGACGGGATGCACGGGCACAACTCTTCAACAGGGCGGCATGAAGGTTTTTTCAGGGCTGCGTGACGATCCGTTCGTAACGGACGTTGGGCAACTCATGCGAATCCTGGCCAACTCGCAGGACCTATTTCGCTCCTTTCCCGGCTTCGCTTTGGGGCCGCTTCGAGGCAGGGCCGTGCGCGCCGATAACACCAGCGGAGTGGATGGCTTTGGCGGTTTCAACGTGACTTCCATCGCCATTGAGCTACCCAAAAGCGCCGTCCGAGGCTCGGGCATTCTGGCAACGCCGGGGCTTGTAGGAATTTGGGGAACCGTGGGGCGCCCGGAAAAAATCAATGGCAACCCGGCAGGCCACGGGGATCGGGACGGCGAGTTCATTCAATTCCAGCGCGCCGGCCAGCAACTGTTCAAAACAATTTTTGTTCCCTCCACTATGCGCGAAGCATTTAACGCCTCACAACCTTCCGGAGACATGCAAAATTGGTCGTCTCTGGTTCCGGACACCCTCACAACCACCGACAACGACGGCACGGGCAACACCATATCCGGCCGCGCGGGTCTGCTTAGCTGCGTTGGGATTCACCGATGCCGCTGGCGGTGCGGGCGCGGGGCTCGGACATGGCGCACCACTGCTGTTGCCCTCCTCATTTGGCAACACCAACAAGAACCTGCTGCGTGTGGCTTTGCTTCCGGATGTGCTGCGCCTGAATCTGGATTTGATTCCCAGCGGCATTCTTCCGGGAGCCGCGGCCAATGGCGGCAATGGCGATCCACAACTTGGTCTCGGTGCGTTCGGCTTGCAAAATGGCCGGCGCCCCGCGGACACGGTTACGGACATCCTGCTGCAACTGGCTCGGCAGCTCGCGGACGTCAACTTTCCCTCAACACTCGGCGTGCCCGGCAGCGGACCCGCGCGGCCCGGCGCTCTGAACTTCGCAACGGATCGGCGCGTCCTGGCTGTTTTGCAGGGCACCGATTGGATCAAGCCTGACGCTCAGGTGGGAAATGTATCGGGCAACGTTGCTCCCTATGGTGGGAATGATTTGCCGCTGCTTTCCCAGTTCCCATTTCTCGCGGAGCCGCAACCCCTCCCGGGAGATCCTGGAACCGTTGGCTTTCCTGAACAGCAGTAGATTTTCCTGACCCACTGGGGCCGCCAGCGTTTGCTGGCGGCCCCGATGGGAATTTTTTGAGCAGCGTGATTTTTCTAGGAGCCTTCGAGATGCGAGGAACAATTATCATCGCCGCAATGATGACGGTCTTGTGTTGCTCGCTTATGCCGGGCGCCTGCTTCGCGCAGAAGAGCGAGACCGATGGAACGATCCGCTTTTTTCAGTGGAAAGTGGCGCAGGACCCGGACGATTGCTTTAACTACGATCGTCTGGGGGCAGCCTACATACAAAAAGCCCGCGAGACTGGCGACATCGCTTATTTCGATCTGGCGGCCAAGGCGCTGGAAAAATCCCTGGCGCTGGAATCCACGCACGCCGAAGCCGCGCCGGCCACCAAACATCTGGCAACCGTTTATTTCTCGGAGCATCGATTTGCCGAGTCGCGCGACCTTGCGCGCAATGCTCTGGAATTAAATCCCGGAGACATAACGCCCAACGCTTTGCTGGGCGATGCCGAAAGCGAAATGGGGAATTACGAGCAAGCCTGGAAATTTTATGGCCGGCTGGAAAACCCGGCGAGCAGCCAATCGGGCAACGAAGGAGTTTTATATCTCCAGGAAACGCGCGCGTCGAACCAAGCGTTTCTGACGGGCGACACTCATGCCGCAATCGAACACATGCGGCGCGGAGTCGAAATTTCCTCACGTGCAGGGCTTGCCAAGGAAAGCATCGCCTGGAGCCAGTTCATACTGGGAGAAGATTATTTTCTAGCTGGAGAAATTTCCAAAGCGAGAGAGGCTTACGCAGCTGCTTTGAAAACCTATCCGGGATTTCACCATGCGCTGGCGGGACTTGCCAAGATTGCCGCCGCACAAGGGCGCCTCTCTGAAGCAATTGAAGGTTACCAAAAAGCGATTCGCGTAATTCCCTTGCCTGCTTATGCCGCAGCTCTTGGCGATGTGTACGCGCGAAATGGCCAGCCGGGAGAAGCGCAAAAGCAGTATGACCTGGTTGAATATATTGGCCGGCTGAGCGTTTTCAATGAAA
Source organism: uncultured Acidobacteriota bacterium (assembly GCA_963825365.1). Classification (GTDB taxonomy): domain Bacteria; phylum Acidobacteriota; class Terriglobia; order Acidiferrales; family UBA7541; genus Palsa-360. The sequence continues at coordinate 153,386 of CAWGSV010000022.1, forward strand.
CCGTTTACAACCGCGAGCTGGCCGTATTTTACGCCGACCACAGCACGCGCCCAAGCGATGCGGTGACGCTGGCGCGCAAGGAATTCGAGGTGCGCCACGACGTCTATACCTATGACGCGCTGGCCTGGACTCTTTTCAAGGATGGCCAGACGGCGCAGGCCGCTGATGCCATTCGCTCGGCGCTGCTTCTGGGAACCCAGGACGCCTCCATCTTCTTTCACGCAGGTTTGATCTATGAACGCCTGGGCGACAACGCCAAGGCCATGGATTTTCTCAGCCGCGTGCAAGCATTGAATCCACAATTCAATCCGCTCTTCACGGATTTGGCGCGGCAAACCCTGGCGAAACTATCCAGCGAAACAACAGCCGCAGCAAATGAGGGAGCAACCGATGCGCAGCAATAAAAAGCCGGGCGCAAGCGTGAAGCATGGATGCATTTGTAGCGCCCGCCTTCAGGCGGGCAGTGTCGATACGCCCAAGTGCCCGTCCCCGACGGCGCGGACGCTACAAAACCCGGAGCAGTTTTTTCAAATTCATTATTTCTTACGCGATTCTGGGTGCTCCTGTTGTTTGCACTGACGGCGTGGTCGTCTCTTGTGGCGCCGCGTGCGGCCTTTGCGCATCCCATGGGAAATTTCAGCATCAGCCACTACGCGGCGATTCACATCGAGCGCGACGGCGTTGAGTTGCGATATTTCGTGGACATGGCGGAAATTCCAACCTACCAGGAAATTCAGCGAACGGGAATTGTGGCCGCCGAAGGCGACGCTTCCCTTCCCGCATACCTCGCACAGGAATCGGCGGCGCTGGCCGATGGCCTGCTGCTGGAAGTCGACGGCAAGCCGGTGGAATTTCGCCTCGCGGATCGCAGCGTGCTCTTCACGCCCGGTGCCGGCGGATTGCCAACCATGAAGCTGGCGTTTGTGTATCGAGCGCGGATTGAAAATGTTTCCCTGGCCGGAGCGCATCGCGTGCACTACACGGATAAAAACTTCGCCGGGCATTCCGGCTGGAAGGAAATTGTGCTGACGCATGGCGATGCGGTGTCGCTTGTCAGCAGTTCCGCGCCGCCCACGGATCGCAGCTCGCAGCTTTCCAATTATCCGACGGATTTATTGAACAGCCCGCCACAGGATTTGGATGCCACCGCGTCATTCACATTGCCGCTGCTTGATTCCGCTCCACAAGCCATATCGAAAAAACTTCCGCATACCCCAAAGACAGAAAATCTGCCTTCAGGCAAAGAAACTTTCGCGACCACAAATTCAGCATCTGCCTCGCCGATCCTGTTGCAAGCAGACAAACAGGCCACACCGCGCAGCAGATTTACAGAACTCGTTTCTACGCGGCAAATGAGTTTTTGGTTTCTATTTACCGCGGCGCTGATTTCCGCCGGGCTGGGGGCGCTGCACGCGCTGGAACCCGGGCACGGCAAAACAATTGTCGCCGCCTATCTGGTCGGGTCGAGAGGCACGCCGCGCCACGCGGTTCTGCTGGGAGTGATCGTCACGGCGGCGCACACGGCGGGAGTTTATGCGCTGGGAGTGATCACTCTGTATGCATCGCGCTGGATTGTCCCCGAGCAGTTGTATCCGTGGCTCGGCGTGGTTTCGGGATTGATGATCGCAGGGCTGGCCTCGTATCTATTTCTGAGCGCCTGGACGGGCGAAGATGCGGACCATAGCCATGAACCAGGCCAATCGCACTCCCACTGGTTCGCTTCACTGGTCAAGCCGAGCGTGGCGAAAGCGCTTCCTGCAACAGCGGCCGAAGAAGGATTGACAAAGCGACGGCGCGCGCACATCCAGTGTTCCGCTACGGCAATTGCTAACTCTGGGGATTACCGGCGGCATGATTCCGTGTCCGGCGGCGCTTGTGGTGCTGCTCAGCGCCCTCTCGCTACATCGCGTCGGGTTGGGATTATTTTTGATCGTGGCGTTCAGCCTCGGATTGGCTGCCGTATTAATCGCAATTGGATTGCTGATGGTTTACGCGCGGCAATTCATGGCCCGGTGGAAAGGCGATGGCTTAATCGCCAAGCGCTGGCTGCCGGTGATTTCCTCGGGAACCATGCTGGTACTCGGCTTGGGCATCGCAGCGCAATCGCTCTCGACTACAGGAATGGGCGCCGGATCTCTGGCGCGCGGCCACATGATTTCATTTGTGGGAATCGTGCTGCTGGGACTTTTCCTGGGCATGCGGCACTCGACGGACCCCGACCACGTGGTGGCCGTTTCCACAATCGTGAGCCGCGAACGTTCGATCCGCCATGCGGCGTTGATCGGCGCGCTGTGGGGCGTGGGGCACACGCTCACCATTTCAGTGGTTGGCTCGGCAATTATTTTATTCGGACTGGTAATTCCGCCGCGCATCGGCCTATCGATGGAATTTTCAGTGGCCGTCATGCTCATCCTGTTGGGCGTGCTGAATCTGACGGGAGTGATTCAATGGCTGACAAAGAAGTTTTCTCCGCAGGACAAATTATTGCAAACGGTCACGGCATTTGGCAGCCCGTCTGAAACCGTAAGCGGTTTTCAAAATCGCATGATTGACCGGTACGGCTTGTACCAGCTGCTTAGACCGCTCTTTGTGGGACTGGTGCATGGCCTTGCAGGTTCAGCCGCGGTTGCGCTGCTGGTGCTCTCGACGATTCACAGCCCGCTGTGGGCCATCGCCTACCTGGTCGTTTTCGGAGTTGGCACCATTGCGGGAATGATGCTGATGACCACCATCATCGCCCTGCCAATCGCGTATACAGGCAAGCGCTTCTCGCGTGCTGGAAATTATCTCGGAGTTGCGTCGGGAATCGTCAGCACGGCTTTTGGAATGTTCCTGGTTTATCAGATTGGATTGGTTGACGGGCTGTTTCGAGCGCAGGTGCACTGGATTCCGAGGTGAGCCTGCGGGGTACCAATGGTGCAACACTTGATCGTGCTTCCCTTCATGTGTGCATCTTCTATCGTGGCGCCGGCGTCTCGCCGGCGGTTTTTTCTGTGCGCCATGGATCGAAAAGCCGCCGGCGGGACGCCGGCGCTACGACAACCCGGCATCTCGGCGATCCATTCCGTTCCACGACCGCTTCATTTCTCGTTCCAGCATTTTGATCTGGATCAGATGCTTGGGATTGAATGGAAGCGATGGGTAATAGCAATTCGATTCGTGAGTGCAGAAACATCCATCCGCGGCCTTCTTGCGGCGCGCCTGCATGCCGGGTGAGAACCACAGCTTCTGAAAATTCCATCCGAAGTCTCGCAGATTGCCGACGGGTTGCAGATTTTCGCAGGAAGAAACCGTTCCCTCGTCGTAGATCACGCCGCCGGCGGTACCGGCGTAACAGGTCAACTGAGCCTGCTGCGTCTCTTGCGTTTTGGCGATCAGGCCGTGCATATAGACATCCATGGCCGCCTTGAAAAATCCGTTTTCTCCGGCGTAATGATTCTTGATTGCTCCGCTGCGCGAATCTTCGTCGATCTTTGCGGCAAGCGCGGCGTAGCGAGCGCCATCGATTTGCAATTCCCTGCAATCCGCGGCGGGAGGGCGGATGTAATTAAAATTAATTTTGTCGGGCTTCAATTCGTATTTCAGAAAATCGTACCACTCAAAAATTGCGTCCTGATTGGAGTTCATGAAGCAGGTGCAGGTTTGCAGATCGAGGCGCGCGCAATCCCTTTTCATCGCTTGCAGCTGGCGTGCCGTGTCCATGGCGATGTCCCACGAGCCGGGCTTTTGACGAATTTTGTCGTGCTGTTGCTTTCAAGCCGTCGATGCCCAGGGCCACGGTGACGTTTAGTTGCGGGCATTCCTGCAACATACGGGGTACGTCGGGCAGAATACGCTGCTGAATTTGGCCGTTGGAGGTGATGATCAAGCGATTTCAGTTTGTTGTTTGCGTAAAAGGCGCGCGCGATTTCCGGCAAATCTTTTCGCGTGAATGGCTCGCCGCCTGCGAGGACCAGGACGCCCAGATTTCCGCCAAGCGTTTCCGAAATCATTTCGATTTCGCGCGTGGTCATTTGAAGTTTTTTGCGCGGACCGTCGTCCAACTCTTCGGTGAAGAAGCAGTGCGTGCAGCGCATGTCACACACTGAGGTGACCAGAATATTCAGCATGGCGGGCGTGAAGGGCTGCCCCAGGGCCAATTTCGCGTAGCGTTTTAGAAAGTCTTTCATGGGCTAAATGGCGCGATCTGGATTGCGTTTCGTCACTTCCTACGACAATACGCCCGGCGCGGTCTTGTTTCAACCGGCAGTGCTACCAAGTGAATGCTGCCACGCATCTGCAACTGCGCGCGTCCTTCCGCGCGTTTGCTGCAGCGTAAGTACATCCTCGCGTGTGCCACCCCGCCACCGTACTGTCATTCTGAGCGAAGCGAAGAATCTCTCTTCGGTTTGCCCCTTGGAAAAGAAAGAGAGATTCTTCGCTTCGCTCAGAATGACAAAATGATTTTTTCCGGTGGCAAGATACTTTTTCCTTCGCAACCTTTTCAGTTGGTCAGGAATTCGCGCGGCGCAACAGTGCCGACAGCTGCTCTGCGATTTGATCAGGGCACTCCACCGGAGTGAGGTGGCGGCCGCCGGGAATTACGGTCAGCGTGGAGCCGTGAATCGCTTCGTGCAACTGCCGCGCCATGGCAACCGGCGTTGCGTAATCCTCGTCACCAACAATCACCGCGACCGGCATGCGCAGCGAGAGAAGCAAAGGCCGCAAGTCGGCTTCGCCAAGCATGACGCAAGTGGACGCGTAGCACTCCACATCGTTGGCCAGGAACACTTCGGCCATTTCCTCGGCCAGGCCAGGATGCTCGGCTCGAAATCGATCGCTGAACCATCGCGAGGCCTGAAAATCAACCATGCCCGCGAGGCCTTTGCTTCGGGCCACTCCGGCGCGTTCCGTCCAATTCTTGGGAGCGTCCGGGCCATACCACGCTGTGGTATCAATGAGCCCTAGAGCATTCACGCGTGCGGTATGGCGGCCGGCAAAGGCCTGAGCGACGCATCCGCCCATGGAACAGCCCGCAACGACGGCGGTCGGCCAGCCCACATGATCGAGCAATTCCGCCAAGTCCCTGGCAAATAAATCGGTAGTGAAATGCGAGGCGATGCGGCCAGAGTGCCCGTGCCCGCGACAATCGTAAGTGAGAATCTCCGCCTGGTCCACGAGCCTGGCGGCCACGCCGTTCCAAATGCTTCCATCCAGCGCAAGGGAGTGCACCAGCGCCAATCGCGGCAGGCCGGACTCTCTTGCAGGCCGAAGAGTATAGGAAATGGCGCAGTTGTCTGATGTCTGAAAAGTTTTCTTCTGAAAATCGTTTGCCATGGAATTTTTCCTTAGGTGGCCTTCACGTATGGTTCCGTGGGAGCGAGCGGCACGTTCCAGGCGTCGTAACCGTATAGCCAGCTCGTGTCTTCGTCTCCCCCTTTCATCCACGTATTGGCGCTGGAGATTGCTTGAATGCGCGAAGTGCGCGGCTTGCGGTGAGCTTCAAAGCGCTGGAACGCGCCAGGGATATCTTCTCCTTGTGTCTCCGCGAGGCAGCGCGCCAGCACGGCCGCATCTTCAATCGCCGTCGCTCCACCTTGCGCCATGTACGGCGTCATGGGATGGCAGGCGTCGCCCAGCAGCGCGATGCGTCCGTCGCTCCAGCGCGGCAGCGGCTCGCGTTCGAGAATTGCCCACTTGTGGCAATCCGGACAGGCTTCGAGCACAGCGCGCACATCTGCATGAAAACCTTCGTAGGCTTTTCTCAGCTCGTTCACATCGCCCTTTGCAGACCACGATTCGCGCGTCACCCACTCCGCAGGCTCGGGCACGCTGGTCACAAAATAAAGTTCGCTGCGATCGGCGTTGGTGTAATAGATGACGATGTGACGATCGGCTCCCCACCACTTGGTGCGCGAGGGGCCGATATCCATTCCCTTAAGCAATGCGGAGGGAAAAATGGAACGGTAGGCGATGCGTCCCTTATGAATGGGCGCATCGGCTCCGATAATTATTTCGCGCACCACGGAGTGCACTCCATCCGCGCCGATTACGGCATCGGCCTGCTCGCGCGTTCCGTCGGCAAATGCCAGCGTGACTTGCCCATCGCGTTGCTCCAGGCCCACCAGCTTCTTGTCGAGATGGACAATCTCCTGCGGCACAACCGCTGCGAGGGCGCCATGCAAATCCGCGCGATGCATGCACAGATAGGGCGCGCCGAAGAGGCTTTCCGGCATGGGCAATTCGCGCATTATTTCGCCGGTATCCGATTTGCGATTTAAATGCGAATACGGCTTGAAAGAGGTTGCCAGAACTTTTTCCTCTACGCCGATGCGCCGCAAAACTTTCATCGAGTTGGGCATCATCTGAATGCCCGCGCCGATTCGCAGGAAGCGCGGCGCCTGTTCGTACACGTGAACGTCGACGCCGATTTGGCGCAGCGTGGCCGCGGCGGCCATGCCTCCGATTCCCGCGCCGACAATCGCGATGGAAAGTTTTTTCGGGCCCATCTACAGTCTCCTCAAGGATTGCTGTCGTTCAGATATCGTCGCGCGCAAATTTGGTTTGGTGGCGCCGGCGTCTCGCCGGCGGTTTTTGTACTTGAGCCGCTGAGCGAAACCCGCCGGCGGGACGCCGACGCCACTAACCTGCTCTTGGATTCGCGGTATAGGAACATCAATCATGCGCTTGGGCGGGCCTGGCCTTTGATCTGGGTGCGGTGCATCACTCGGCGAGAGCTTGCGTCAAAGGGATCGCGCCGGTGCATGGTGCAGCGGTTATCCCAGAAAACCAGGTCGCCGACGCGCCAATCGTTGTGCCATGCCAGCTCTTCCCTGTTCACGTAGGACCACAGCTCATCGAGCAGCGATTCGGATTCCTGAAGCGACAAGCCTGCGATATAAGCATTTCGGCGGCGGCCGAGATACAGACCGCGCCGCATGGTTTCCGGATGCGTGCACACCAGCGGGTGAAAAGTGCCGGGAGACGTAACGGGATCGTCCACGGCGGTGACTCCCTGGCGCACGTAGCCGCCGCTGTTGTAGGTGCCGTCATGCTTCAGCTCTTTGCCTTCGATTCGCTTCTTCAGCGCGTCGGGCAAAATTTCGTAGGCGCCGTACATGGTGTTGAAATAGGTGTTGCCCCCGGAGGGCGGAACTTCCAGCGCATAAAGTATGCTGGCTTTGGGCGGGTCCTGCAGGTAGGACATGTCCGTGTGCCAGGTGGCCTCGCCCGCGCCCAGGCTTCCGATGGGCACGCCGTTTTCCATCACGTTGGAGACAACATAAATTTCGGGATGTCCCTCGACAAAGCGGCGTCCGGTTTCCTGAACAGGCGCCCAATCCAGCTCTCCGAACTTCTTGCTGAAGGCGATGAGATCTTCGTCCGCCAACTGTTGGCCGCGAAACAGAAGCACTGAGTGGTCCAGCCAGGTTTGATGAATGCGCGCGAAATCTTCCGCGCTCAATGCTCGCAGATCGACACCCTGAATTTCCGCGCCGAGCGCTTTGCCCGAGGGGATAACGGCGACGCGCGAGGCGCTGGCGCTTTTTGAAGATTCACTTGCCATGAAAAATTTAGTCTCCAGGTTCTTTTTTACGATTGCGGAACAATCGAGTGGTACTGTCGACCGTAGGGGCACGACATGTCGTGCCCCTACTTGAGCAACGAACTCGCCAGTGCGACTGATGTCGATCTCGCGAGTCATCCAGACAAATTACTTGTCGACGGCTATCAGCTCCACGTCAAATATCAACGTCGCGTTCGGCGGAATCACGCCGCCCGCTCCAGCCGATCCGTATCCCAGCGACGGAGGAATTCGCAATTGCCTCTGGCCGCCAACCTTCATTCCGGCGACTCCCTCATCCCATCCCTTGATGACTTGCCCGGCGCCCAAAGGGAAGGCAAATGGCTCGCCGCGGTCGCGAGAACTATCGAATTTTTCGCCGCTGGTCAGAAAGCCTGTGTAGTGCACCCTGACCATGTCTCCGGGCGCGGCTGCTGTGCCTGTGCCGACCACAATGTCCCAGTACTGAAGGCCGGAAGCGGTTGTTGTAGGCTGGCCGTTTACTTTCGCCGGGCCGGACGCGGCAGCCGTGCTGGCCTTCTCCGATTTGCCGCATCCATAGGCAACGGCGAGCAACGCAAGCAGACCAATCACCAGTCCAAATTGTAATTTCATCGCGCTCCTTTCAATTTTCTGAATCATATCAGGAGTGTTGCAGCGCGGACCGAAGAAATGTGGGCGGCTTTGATTTTTTGGTAGCACAGGCACTCTTGCCTGTGTGGTTTTCTAGAAATTAGGCGCGTCTACAAATTTATCAATCACAAAAACCGCACAGGCAAGAGTGCCTGTGCTACGAGGAGCCGCAAAGAAATCTCTCTTGAATCAATGTAAACTGTTGAATATAAAGCAATAAGATGTATTTAGGAGGCTCGCCGCTTACAAGACTTTAACATTAGATTCCTTGACATCCGGGGGCCATTTGCTATATTAGCACTCGTCTGCGAGGAGTGCTAACGGTTCACGGAGGTCATTTTCCGTAAACGATCTGCTCAGCGCTTCCCGTTGATCATCCCGACTCACCTAAATTGAACGGAGGCACGAAACGATGTCAGTAAACGTTACTCCGCTGCACGATCGCGTTCTGATCAAGCGGATTGAAGAGAAAGAATCCATCAAGGGCGGCATCATCATCCCGGACTCGGCGAAAGAAAAGCCGCAAGAGGGCGAAGTGGTTGCCGCTGGCGCAGGCAAAATCGAAAAGGGCGTTCGTGTCCCTCTCGACGTAAAAGTTGGCGACCGCGTGCTGTTCGGCAAGTACAGCGGCACCGAAATCAAAGTGGACGACGAGGATTATCTGATCCTTCGCGAAGATGAAATCCTTGCCAAGTTGTCCGGCGCAGCCAAGGCTGCCGGCGGCAAGAAGTAACTTTTCCCCTATAAACCGGCATCGCTAATCCTCAGGGGGAAGCGGTTCGGCGCAGGGTCGCAATTATCGAAACTATTTGAAGAGGAGAAATACTCATGGCTAAGCAAATCGTGACTGGAGAAGCATCGCGCCAGTCTATTCTGCGGGGCGTAAACGCCCTGGCGGACGCGGTAAAGATCACCCTCGGCCCCAAGGGCCGCAATGCGGTGATTGAAAAGAAATTCGGCGCGCCGATCATCACCAAGGACGGCGTGACGGTAGCGAAGGAAATCGAGCTGCAGGATCCGCTCGAGAACATGGGCGCGCAAATGGTACGCGAAGTCGCTTCCAAGACTTCCGACGTGGCCGGCGACGGCACCACCACCGCAACCGTGCTGGCACAGGCCATCTTCCGCGAAGGCGTGAAGACCGTGGCCGCCGGCGCAAGCCCCACCGCACTGAAGCGCGGCATCGAGAAGGCCGTAGAAGCCGCCGTCGAAGAAATCAAGAAGCTGCACCGTGACGTCAAGGGCGACATGATCGCTCAGGTCGGCACGATCAGCGCCAACAACGACCGTCAAATCGGCAGCATCATTGCCGAAGCCATGAAGAAGGTCGGCAAGGACGGCGTCATCACCGTCGAAGAATCCCGCACCATGGAAACCACGCTGGAAGTGGTCGAAGGCATGCAATTCGACCGCGGCTACCTCTCCCCTTACTTCGTCACGGACCCCGAGCGCATGGAATGCGTGCTGGAAGACGTGCGCATCCTGATCCACGAAAAGAAGATCAGCTCGATGAAGGACCTGCTGCCCCTTCTCGAACAGATTGCCAAGCTCGGAAAGCCGCTCTTGATTCTTGCCGAGGACGTTGAGGGCGAAGCCCTGGCGACCTTGGTCGTGAACAAGCTGCGCGGCACGCTGCAGTGCGGCGCCGTCAAGGCTCCCGGCTTCGGAGATCGCCGCAAGGCCATGCTGGAAGACATTGCCACGCTGACCGGCGGCAAGGCCATCACGGAAGATCTGGGCATCAAGCTCGAGAGCGTGAAGCTCGAAGACCTGGGCAAGGCTAAGAAGGTCACCATCGACAAGGACAACTGCACCATCATCGAAGGCGGCGGCAAGTCCAGCGAAATCGAAGGACGCGTCCGGCAGATCCGCGCGCAGGTCGAGGACACCACCTCGGACTACGACAAGGAAAAGCTGCAGGAGCGTTTGGCCAAGCTGGTTGGCGGCGTAGCGGTGATCAAGGTGGGCGCGGCAACCGAAACCGAGCTGAAGGAAAAGAAGGCTCGCGTGGAAGATGCCATGCACGCCACACGCGCGGCAGTCGAGGAAGGTATCGTTCCCGGCGGCGGCGTTGCACTGATCCGCTGCATCGCGGTGCTGGACAAGCTCAAGCTGAATGACGAAGAAGCCATCGGCGTGAACATTGTCAAGCGCGCGTTGGAAGAGCCCCTCCGCCAAATCGCCCTGAACGCTGGGCAAGAAGGCGCAGTCATCGTCAACCGCGTCCGTGAAAGCAAGGACGAGAACTTCGGCTACAACGCGGACACCGAAGAGTTCGGCGACATGATCAAGGCGGGCGTTATCGACCCAGCCAAGGTTACGCGCCTGGCTCTGCAGAACGCCGCATCCATCGCCGGCCTGATGCTCACCACCGAAGCCCTGGTGGCCGACATCAAGGAAGACACCAAGCAAGCCGCAGCAGGAGCCGGTGGTCACGGCGGACCGGGCGGCGGCATGGGCGGAATGTACTAAAGCGAAGGAACAAGCAGTTGCAGCGCAAAAGGGCGTCCCGACTCAGTCGGGACGCCCTTTTTAATTGTTCAATCATTAATCGGGGTTATGCGGAATTATGCGTCTTGAAACAACCGATCGGCGCTTGGTGCAGAAAGATGCTGCTCTAAACCCAGCAGCAGCCCTTGAAATTCCGCCATTGTTTCCGCATAGCGGTGCATTTTTACAAACTGTCTTGCTTCCAGGATAGAAGCGCGCGGGAAGAATCTTGCATATAATTCTATTTTTTGATCCTCCGTTGCAGTTCCCAAATACAGCCTGTAATCGATCCGTCCCGGCCTTAAAAGTGCCGGGTCCAATGTTTCGATTTTGTTTGTGGTCATAATAAACAGCACACTCTCCGGAGAATTGAATCCGTCAAGCACATTCAATAATCCGGACAGCGTGACGCCAAATCGATCCGTTGCATCCGGCTTTTCGATTGGCAATTGAAACTTCGTTGATTCGTCCGTGTCAGGCCTTGCTTTCCCGGTTTTCATGCAGTCGATGTCTTCGTACATAATCACCGAATTTGCAGGCACATCACGGATAGCCTTCATTAATGTTTTGTCGTTAAAATCGGTCAGGCTGACTGCGTAAATCGACATGCCGAATTTCGCAGCCAGCGCTGATATCAATGAGGTCTTCCCCGTCCCCGGCGGTCCATAGAATAAATAACCCCGGTGATAGGGGACGCCTAATTGTGAATACCGTTGCTTGGAAGTTTTGAATTTTTCGATGTCCTGAACCAGTTTCTCTTTTTCCCCCGGATTCAGAATCACTGACTCCAGCAATCGCGGCGAATACCCTGCCACTTTCTCCCAATACTCGTCGCGAAGGTACAGTGACGAAATTTGCGATACTTTTCGTCTGTGGCACTCCACGATCTCGCCCACAAATTGTTTCAGGAAGGCTTGTTTGCGTCCGACCGTCCTGAATGTCAGCCACTCAATTCGCCTGGCCGACCAACCTTTGGTTTCTTCGCCACGATAAAATTCGACGTTGAATGGCCTGCCGGAATGCCAGAACCAGTGAATTCCCTGCGCAGGGATCAGCGCCAGTTCATCGGACCGGACCGTGGTGTCCAGATCGACTCTGCGTATTCGCTTGAGGAATTTTTGCTCCAGGAACCATTCCTTCACCCACGCGTATGCCGCGTCATCGTCCTTCACGGTGATCATCATCGTTGTTTGGCCAACAAACCAATCCCACAATCTTTGAGGGATCACCCTCAGATAAACTCCTATGCCACCAACAAGCATCAGCAGCAGTCCATCAGAAGCAAACTGGTGCTGTCCGCTCGCTATTCGTTTCAGTACTTCAAACATACAATCCGCTTTCTACCGGCATCGGGCCGGAGATATCCGCCAGCGCCCCAAAACATCAACGAATTTCGGGAGCGAGTCTTGGAAAGTTAAACCAGAAACATTTCGGATACGCGCCGCAGCCCGATCGAGAGTCGAGGGCCACGCACACCTATCCAAATGAAGTAATTTAACCTTGTTATTTTCGTGAAAAGACTACAGAAAACTACCTGGCGTGAAGAAACGACGCCCAATTAATTCCGCAGGCGCGGTTCAGCCGAGGTCGTTTTAGCAGCAACGTATGCAAAATAGGTCGCATCAACGGGCGTCCTTTCCTAAGGAGTAATTACCATGGCAAGATGTCATATGTTCGACATTTTCGCAAGTGAAAAATTGCTGTTTGTGTGCGAGGTTTGGGCGTGTGGCACTTGCATTGTGGCGGCTGTGAACCTCTGGGCGGCAACCCTCTCGCTTTTAGAGGGTCGGGGTGTTGATTTCCATTCAGACTCGGCAGCTCAAAAACTGATTCCCAAGAAGACTTCAAACCCACCGACCCCTCGAAGCCCACGACGCATCGGCTACCCGCCATTGCTTTCCGGGAGAGATTCCAGTGGCACAGCCACTCCTGGCTGTGTGGTTTTGTGGGTCGAATGGCGGCCTCGATCGTGGCTACGATTGCGAAACCCGCACAGCGAAGAGTCGCTGTGCCCCCAGGACAGAACCATACCTGGTCGCTGTTAAATTGAAATGAGGGGAAATATTTCAACAGGCAGATTCATTGAAATGGTTGCAGCACTACTTGTGCGCGCTGGAACTGCACCATTCCTCCGGCTTGGCGCACAGCCGAGCCTTCACCGGGTTGTTTTCAATGTACGTCCTGGTTCGAGCAAACTCGTTGGCATCTCGCACCCAATGGTCGAACGATTCGTCCTGCCAGAACGCCTTCCCGCTGCGGCAGAGCTTCGCGTTCGCTTCCCGAGCCGATACTCCTTTGATTCCCGACATGAGTTTGGCCAAGGGCACGTGCGGCTCAAGCAAAGCGTGGACGTGATTTGGCATGATTACGTAAGCATGCAACCTGAAGTGCCCCAACTTGGCGCCGCGCTTGACTGTGTTCTCGACGATGCAGGCGATTTGAGGATCCGCCAGCCACAGCGGACCACTCGAGCCCGCATCTAGGATCCGCTCGACGCTCAGAAATTGCCTGCGAGGCTCGTGGCGCCACTTGTTGAGAAGTCCAGCAAAACCATTTGGAAAGGAACCATGCAAACGCCAGGTCAGAAATATGCTCACTGCCTTGGGCTGCCAATGAGGTAAATTTCGCCGATAGAAGTGAACTGTCATCATTAGTGACTATAGCACAAGCTGCAGTGCAATTGGGTTCAAGTGGCACAGCCACTCTTGGCTGTGTGGTTTTGTGGGTCAAATGGCAGCCTCAGTTATGGCTACGATCGCGAACCCCGCACAGCGAAGAGTCGCTGTGCCACTTGCGAAAATTTGCGCCAAGACAAACTTCCTAAATTGGCTTTACACTGGACGTGTTCAGGTGTAATACCGTTGGCAAGATCCTGCCGTGGAGGTTCGTGTGAGAAATAGCCTCAGGATAATTATGCTTTCCTTTGCAGCCACGCTCGTGGTTTCAGTTCCTCTATTCGCTCATCACGGCAACGCGGCTTACGATTACTCAAAAACCGAGACTCTCAAAGGGACTGTCGTGGAGTGGTTCTGGGCAAATCCACATTGTCTCTTGACGATTGACGTGAAGGATGACAATGGCGGCGTCCGGCAATGGACGATAGAAGCAGGGGGTCCACCTGCAATTGCGCACAGTGGCTGGGGCAGGACGTCGTTCAAACCGGGGGATGTGGTCACGGTAGATGTGATGCCAGTCAAGAACGGCGGCCCGTATGCACGATTTAGAAAGGTCACGCTGGCTGATGGCACAGTGTTGTCAGGCGGTACGGCATCAAATGGGCCTAACTGAATCCATCCAGCAGAACACTTGGAATCGGCTGCGGCACGCATTCAGGTACAAGACTTTGGAAATGTGTTCGACCCGGGGCGATGCGTTTCGGAGATCCTGCCTGAGTTAGAGGCTTGCGGAAGCTAGCGATGTGTCTCTGCCCTGCGAAAGCGCCTCGCCTTTCGTGAGGTGCACGGGCGGCTAACTGCACGTAAAATGGAATCCAAAGTCACAGAAAGGCTTTCGGAAATGCAAAAGAGTTTGGTGATTTCGACCACCATCGTAATTGCAATGCTGGCGTGTTCGTTCAATATCGGCGCTCAGACGTCCACTCCGCAGACGTTACAAAAATCAGAGCAACAACAATCTGAAGACAAGTGGAATCAGGCGTCGCCTGATAAGAAAGCGTTCCTCAGCGAGAAAGCGGGCCCGGCGCCGGTGCGCGATCTATCGGGGATTTGGGATGCCATGGCGGAGGGTGGAGTCCAGCCAAAAGGCGCGAGGGGATTTCCCGACGACGTCAAGCACGTTGGCATCGATGTGCCTTACGCGCCCGCAGGAAAAGCTGCACGGATGCTGAATAAGCCTTCGGAGGGAGAACAGCAGGTTCCCGCAGGGGATATGAACGATCCCATCGACCGTTGCGAGCCGCAGGGGTTTCCGCGCATGGAACTTTACGACTTCAGAGAAGCGGAGATCTTCCAGAGTAAAGACCAGGTGGTATTGCTGGATGAATTGGATGCCAATTACCGGATCATCTGGACAGATGGGCGACAGCTCCCCAAGGACCCAGAACCCAGGTGGTTCGGGTACTCGGTTGGGAAATGGGTGGATGATTATACATTTCTGGTTAATACCGTGGGCTTGGATTCAAGAACGTGGATCGATCACGTGGGCCGTCCGCACAGCGACGCTTTAGAGGTGGAGGAGCGGTTTCATCGAGTGGACTCCAACACGATCGAGCTCACGATGACCATTAATGATCCGAAATACTACGCGAAGCCCTGGGTTGCCATGGATAAGTTCGTTCTGCATCGGCTGCCGCGGGATTTCGATTGGATTGAATATATCTGTTCGCCGTCGGAAGCGGAGCAGTATAACCGGAAAATCGGCAAGCCCGCGGCCGATCTCGCGGACCACAAATAAAGGGCGGATCTGGCGGGTGGCGCTCTCCTTACATTTTTCCGATGCTCGAAGCCCACAAGGGGTCGCTCACCAGGAAACTCAAGAACCCTTTCAAAGGCTGCGCCACCGGTCTTTCATGCGCGTCTGTCATGACAAATGAAAATAGTTTCGACCACTTCCCGCACTCCACAATACAGATTGCCCGCTGAGAACCGTATTATTTCGCACAAACTTAATTCGTATTAATCCGATTTGACAGATCAATCCTAATCGCATGTAATTGTGTACTTATGACTGAAGATCAGCAATTAATGCCCAGCGAATTTAAGAAGGCCCGCGCTCGCCTTGGGTTCACACAAGAGCAACTCGCTCTCGAATTGGGAGTCTCCCGACTCTCCGTGAACCGCTGGGAAGGCGGCAAACACAAAATACCTTTCACAGTTACACTTGCCGTGAAATACCTGGAAAACAGGTTAATCGGGAATCAAGACTAAACAATCGCACTCCAATCTGATTAGATGATTTTGTCAGCTCCTCCTTAAGGGCTGTGCCGTCCGCCTTGACTCGATCTTGCCGGGGCTACTTGCTGTTCATCGCCCGAAAATGGACATAGGCACGTCTTTGCCCGTATTCGAGTCGAGGGACGGCTGAGCATTCGGTTCGCGCGCGCCGGAAATCCGCTCGAGCGCAGATGCAATTCGATCAAGATGATAAGACAGCAATTCAGTTTCTTCGGATTTCTTGATTGTGATGAACCATCTGCGGCTTAGTAGAGTCGAGATCCATAACACTAAAAGACTAGCCGTTACAATTGCTGCGGCAACGAGCCATCCCATTTGAAACGTTACGATCGAATGAAGAAATGACATGGGAAGATCCTCCCGGGCGGGCTTGACCAAACGTAACACCAACTCCCACTTTCGCGCAACTTGAGGAAGAAAGGAAAAAAAGAGAGATGGGCGAGTGGCCGTGGATTTGTAGTTAAAGTTGGGGTGGCCCGTTGTTGATGCTCTTCAATGGCGGAGCTTTTGATTTGGCATGCCATGCCTCGGGCGTATGAAAAAGACCCACACTTTCCGCCTCGGCGAACCAAGAATGGGAAACCCAAAAATCCGAGCGAATGGGCGGGCCGCCTTCCTACAGTATTTCCGATATCGAAATGCGGTTTTTCCAGATCCGTGACAGAGATATGATTATCTTGTGTTGCGAGTTAGAGGAGGCTTTTATGATGCGATTTCCATCGAGAACTGTGACTTCGATTGTGCTGAACATGGCATTCGCTTCAACGCTAGTGATCACGGGCTGCGAGGCGCGCGTTTCTAGCGGTTACCGCGTTCACGACGGTTACTACAACGATGACCATGTTTGGGATCGAAATGAAGTAACGTTTTACGGCCGATGGGAAAATGAAACCCATCGTAAGCATGATGATTTTAAACACCGCAACGCAGATGAGCAGAAGGAATATTGGACCTGGCGTCACAACCAGCACTAACGCCAGTTAGATTCAGCCGGGTGCCCGCACGATGCAAGCTTGATGAAGCTTGCGAATGATTGTCAAGTGCGGGCATTCGCTTCTAAGGATGCAATTCTACTGTCTTAGAAATTCGGCCAGGAGTGACTTGCTGGAGCTACGCCCGCTCCGCGCTGTCCGCTTCGCTTCAGAGCAGAGGCAATAAAACCGCTGCGCTTCATCTCTTCGATATAGGATTGCAAAAATTCTCTGGCCGCCGGACGGCCCTTGGGCGTTCCCATGGCCTGCTCGATGGAGACAAATGTTCCGTCAATCACGCGCAGGCCGGAATGCGTACGCGCAAATTCGATCAAGGGCTGCCTTACTCCCGCGGCAGCTTGCAATCCGCCAGCGAGAAACAATTCCATGGCTCCAGCGGAAGTTTCGTGTCTCACGAGTTGCGCGTGTTTCAAGGTGCGAGTTAAAAAAAGATCGTATGCGGCACCTTTTCCCACGGCAATGCGCACCCCTGCCTGGTCAAAATCTTCGATGGTGTGAAAGGGCGAGGCCTCGCGAACCAGGTAAGTCCCCTCGATAATCACATAGGGCGCGGTGAAGAGAATCTCCGCCGCACGAACCGGGTCCAGAGCCAGAAAAGCAATGTCCCAGGCATTGGACTGGGCAGCCTCAAACACTTTTCCGGCCGCTTCAAAGAAGACCAACTCGATTGGAACGCCAAGGCGCATTGCCAATTCGCGCGCCAAATCCACGGAGACCCCGCAGGGCTCGCCGTTTTCGGGATTTCGTTGCGCCAGCACGGGATTTCCAAAATTGATCGCCGCGCGCAGCACACCCTGTGGAGCGAGTTCCTGCAATGCAACTTTGGACGGCGGATTCAATTTATTCCTCCAGATGAACAGTTTTCAGCGGGATGTGGATTTCTTGCGCCATGATTCTTCAATTTCTTCGAGAGTGCGTCCTTTGGTTTCCGGCACAAAATAAAAAGAGAAAATCCACGCTGCTACGGTGCAAAGTCCGTAAAGCGTGAAAGTCCAGCTGGGGCCAAGGCGTTCCACCAGCGTCAAAAACGTCAGCGCGACTATCATGTTGGATCCCCAGTTGAAAGTTGCGGCCACGCCTTCCGCCGAATTGCGAATCTTCAGAGGATATATTTCGGAGATCATTAGCCAGAAAATGGGGCCCAGGCTGATCGCGAACGAGGCCACGTACGCCATCATGCTGATCACCGCAAGCCAGGCCATGGCGGGGGTGTGGTTGCCCGAGCGGAAGACCAGCGCCAGCAGCACCAAAGTCACCCCCATCCCGGCGATGCCGGTTAGCAGCAAGGGCTTGCGCCCGGCGCGATCGACGAGGCGCATGGAAACGATAGTCATCAGCACATTCACGAGGCCAATTCCCGCGGTGGCGAGGATTGCGCCGGAAGCAGAGGAAATTCCCGCGGACTGGATAATTACGGGCGCGTAATAAATGACTGTGTTGATGCCCGTGATTTGTTGAAAGACCGCCAAACCAATGCCTACAACCAGCGCGGGGCGAAGCGATGGGGCCAGCAGATCGGAGAGCCGCCCTCTCTCAGGGGAGTGCGCAAGGCTTTGCTCAATTTCCGATAATTCCCTGGCCACATCGGGTGTGCCGCGAACGCGCGCCAGCGTGGCGCGAGCCTTTTCCAGCTGGCCGCTTCCCAACAACCAGCGCGGGCTTTCCGGCAAGAAAACCATCCCCAAACCGAAGATTGCGGCGGGCAACAAAGCCATTCCGAACATCCAGCGCCAACTCTGAATTTGTGCAAATGCGAAATCCACCAGATAGGCCAGCAAAATGCCGACGGTGATCGCAAGCTGAAACAGGGAAACTTGCCAGCCCCGCGCTTCCGCCGGCGCAACCTCTGATATGTATACCGGTACTGTACTAGAAGATAAACCGATTCCAAGTCCCACGATGATGCGGCCCGCAACCAGAATCGGGATGGATGGCGCCGCCGTGCATAAAATTGCACCCACCGCGAAAATAATTGCCGTGGCGATCAGCAACTTGCGCCGGCCATAAAGATCGGCGAGCCGCCCTCCTGCAAGCGCACCAACCGACGCGCCGGCCAATACCCCGCTAACGATCACTTCCAAGGCAAAGGTCGACAACACAAAGTCATTTCGGATGAATAGTTCGGCGCCGGAAATTACGCCGGTATCGTAACCGAAGAGCAGTCCTCCCAATGCAGCGAACGCAGCTGCCATATAGACAAAGGAACGATTAGCCGATTTCGATGGAGCGGAATGATTGACCATTTCACCTCCAGTGGTCAGGTGGGATCGTCCGTCTCATAAAGTGGCCCTTGCGCGAGCAGCTGAGACGCAGCCACCGTTGCCACAAGAAACAGAACAGGCTTCCAGCAACTCCCGTGAACCCTCATGCGCGGACCTGCTTCGCCAAGAGCATCCTAATAAATAGTCTTAGCAGAATATGTCCGTCATCACACCGAAAAAATGAGGGGACCCTACCATTTGCATTTTTCCGATGAATAATCCGACGAGGGGCCCGCCTGAGATTTTGTCTTGCCATCAGCGTGGGTAATCTGCCATCGTAAATGCATCAGGAGGCAACCACGTGGCCAAAAAAAATAAGCTCAAGGATGCCGCAGTGAAGATCGGATCCGCGATGGGCAAGATGGATGGAACGGCACATAAAGCAGCTCGAAAAACAGCCGAAGCGTTAGAAGTGGCAAAAAGCGAGTTGCACGATGTGAGCAAGCAAGTCAAAGCTCTCAAGAAGCAGCTGACCAGTAGCTCCAAGCGTCTGCGTAAGGCTCTGAAGTAGTCGCTATAAGTTGGGACGTTTACGGCGCATGCCCGGCCATTAGGCACTTCAAGGACCGGCACGCCAAAATTAATGCCGCATGGTGAACCCTCTCGCTCTTAAAGGGTCTGGGTCTTGATTTCAATTCACGTTCCATAGCAACAAGATCGCCCCTCGGCGGCAACCCCGCCCGGGCTATTATTCTGAATTGTGACTGAAACGCCAAACACCCAGAGCAATACCCCGCCTCGGAGGGGTTTTCTTCGATCCTTTCTTCGATGGTTAGTCGTTGGCTTGGCGCTTCTTTGGGTGCTCGCCGCGATGATCCTTGTAGCCGCCCGCTGGATCAACCCACCGACAACCGCGGTGCACATCGAGCGCCGCTTGCAGGCCTGGATAAATCACAAGCCCTATCGCGAACGCTACAAATTCATTCCGCTCAGCCAAATCTCGCCCGATCTCCAGCACTCTGTAATCGCCGCGGAGGATTCGCGCTTCTACCAGCACCATGGATTCGATTGGCACCAAATGCAAATTGCCGCCGAAGATGATCTGGAAGGCGATCGCACTCGCGGAGCTTCCACCATTACGCAGCAACTGGTAAAAAACTTATTTTTCGGAACGGGCCGCTCATTTCTCCGCAAGGGCGCGGAGGCCACACTGGTGCCGGTGGCCGAATTGGCCCTCGGCAAGAAGCGCATCCTGGAGATTTACCTCAACGTTATCGAATGGGGCCCAGGTATTTATGGTGCAGAGGCGGCGTGCCGCTATCACGACGGAACCGCAGCCCGGAATATCGGCCGGGAGCAAGCAGCACGGCTGGCTGCAATTCTGCCGGCTCCCCTGAAGCGGCGACCCGAACGCATGAATAGCTACAGCGCAATTATCCTCGAGAGGATGGATAAAATGGGTTGGTAATCGCGGCGGGTGGCTCTACTTTTGACCTGCAAATTTGCAGGGTGGCCGTCGATGAGAACGAAAGCGTTGTCATCGAGGGCCACCCGTCAAAGGACCTATCTCTCTTACTTGACCGGGACAAAACGTTGTACGCGCTCGCCGTTGAAAACTTCGCCAGTATAGATAGTGCCTTTGGAATCCACGGCGATCATGTGAAGGCCGAAAAAGAGTCCGCCGTTTTGGCCCATGCTGCCGAGCCTGCCCACGACCTTGCCATCCGCGCGATTGAGGAACCACACGGTATTGTTTGACAGGTCGGAGATATACAAGAAGCGCTGCTGCGGGTCAGGTGAAAATCCCACGCCACCGGGAGCGCCTTCCAGCCCTCTGTTTATGACCTGCTCGGGCGTCGGCGCGCCTGTGGATGGCGCCAACTCGAACGACTTCACGTACTTGCCTTCCTTGGTAGTGACGTCGATGCGGTTGGCTCCGCGGTCGGCGGCGTAAACGAAGCCGTCCTTGGAGATATTCAGCGTGAGGTGATTCCTGAATTCCTTGGGCATGGGCCCGCCCGCGACGTATTCGCGGTCTTTCTCATCGGTGCTGATTTCCGAAAGCTTATGTCCGTAGGCGCCCCAGCCGCGCTTGAACTTGAAGGTGTCCAGATCAAATACCATCACGCGCCCGCCCAGATAATTATCGGCGGCGTAAAGTTCGTGAGCCGGTTCGTCGAGGCGAACCTCTTCGATTCCGCCCACGATCATGGGCGTGGTGGGAGGATACTTGGCACGGAATGCCGCTATGGCCGCCGCGCGGACCGCTGGATCGGGTCGCTCGCCGCCACGGCCGCCGCGGCCGCCCTGCGGGGGAGCAGTTTGCACAGGTCCCTGTCCGCCCTTGCCTGGAACGTGGGTTGGCGGGCCGGCATCATCGCCTCCGCCGCCGTTTTCTGTTTCCGGCGAGTGAGGCAATTCGGCAACGAGTTTGCCGGTCTTGGGGTCGTACTTGCGCACGTTGCCGATCCCGTGAACGGCGTTTCCGAGGTAGACGAATCCGGCGCTATCCACGGCCATGCCGTGGCCCTGCGGCGGATCGAAGGAACCAATTACGTTGCCTTCTTTATCGATGTGGATCATCGAAGGGGGCCGCGCGCAACAGTCGGCCAAGCTGATCTCGGCATTGAGTTCAATGTCTCTCAGATCGTTTGGACGATCGTAGACCCAGACGTTGTCATCCTTGTCCACGGCCAACCCGGTGACGCCTCCCATTTTCCACTTGTTGGGCAGAGTCTTGGGCCATTCGGAATCGTACTTGTATTTGGGCGCGGCCATCTGTTGCGCTGCCAACGCAGCGCAAAACGCCAACAACCCAAGGCCGGCAAGTGCCGCAGCCCGGCGCCATATGCTCCAAATGATTTTCATTCCAGCCTCCCCGAATAGCGTCTCACCGCGTTCCCAAGGGGAACGGCGCGGAGTCTAGTCCGAGTCACACGAAGTGTCAACAAAACAATGGGATAGCCCCACGCAGCTACAGGACAGAGTTCAGTCACGCGTTTCGTACACCCACAATTCCGCCCCTCGATTGGCGCGAGCAGGGACGGCCAGGTAAAAACTGTTGTGCTTTCCCACTTGCCCGGTGTACGCGCTGGTGCGCGCCCCGATAGCCGTGGGTATTTTGGCAATCCGCTGGTAGCGGTCAGCGTCAATCTGCTGATAAACGAAAATGAAACCCTCTCCGCTGGTGACATAGATTCTCTTGCGGTCGGCGTCGTACGACATATCGTCCGTATCGATTGCGCCGGGAAGGCTGGCAATTTCCTTGCCTGAATCCATATCGAGCACCAGTAGCCGTGCCGGTTTGCGAGCCGCGACGAACAGGCGGCGATGGGTCTCATCCAGCGCCATGGGAAAATTGGTGCCCGCGCTCTGAAGCTTCCATTTCTCAATCTTGTGAGTGTTTCGGTCGATGACGGCGATCTGGCTGATGGAGGCAAGATTTACAAAAATCTTCGGGCCCTTCTCCTCCAGCTGAAACGACTCCGGATGCGCTGCGAGCTTAAAGTCTTCCCCGATCTTCTTGTTAGTAGTCGCGTCAAACACCCCGATCGCGCTCTCGGCATCATCGCCGTAGGCTACATAGACGCGTTTTGTGGCGGGGTCGTACCGCAATTGATCTGCATCATCGGAATATTTAACTGTGCCGATCAGATTGTATGTATCTGCGTCAAAAATCTTGCACGAGCCGTCGCCTTCGCTGGATACCACAATGCGGTTCATGTCCGCGAGATACGCCACCATTTGAGGTTTGATGAATCCTTCCTGGATGCTGTGGACCCGCCTACCCCGTGCCGTGTCTATCGTTTCCACGCTGTCATTGCCGTAAACAGCGGCGAACACACGGCCGCCACTATTGTCCACCGCCATGTGGTCGAAACGGCCCTCCACTCCCGGGATCGGGATGATCCGCACCAATACTAGCGGAGCGGTTTCATCGGTCGGGAGTTCTTGTGCTGCACCGCAGAGGGCAAACAGCAACATCGCGATCACAACATATACGGGCCGAGACAGCTTCATCGTCATCTCCTGGTAAATCAAATCTGTTACCTAGCCATCTCTACGACACGCAAACTTTTTGACTCCTGCACTGAGCAAGTCAATACAGCTGCTTCCTTGCCGGGCGAATGGAGGATGGCGAGAAACATTTTCACTGCACGCTGTAAACTAGGATTTTAGCCTGCACATTTCCATAGGGTGGCACAGCCACGTAGAGACGTTTCTGCGACATAACCAGCGCAAGGTTCTTCCCCATCGGCCCCGTTGCGATCTTAGCCACGGGCACATAGTGGTCGGGGTCAGCCTGGTGAACCACTTCGACGAAACCTTCGGCGGACGTAATGTAAATACGGCCGGTTTCCTGTTCGTAAAGTACATCATCGGTGCCCTTCGCGATCGGGACAGTGACAACGAGTTTGCCGGTTTCTGTATCTAAGACGTTTAGCGTGCCGCTTCGACAAGTAACAAACAATCTTTTGTGAGCCTCGTCGAGGTCTGCGGCAACACAGAATTGCCCGCCTGAAACTGGCCAGGTCGCCACGATTGCATTCGTATTCCTGTCAATCACATCGACTTCCTGTTTGTTCGGAACTGTAATGAAGAGCCTCGGTCCAGACTTCTCCATGACCATATGTTCGAGACGCCCGGTATTGAACTTGATGTCATGTACGCGTTCATTTGTATCCGTGTTAAACACTGTCAGCAATGTGTAATCGAGCTTGGCAAAATCGCCGCCATTCGTGAAATAAAGATAGTGGGTTGTCGGATCGTAATCCATGGAATCCGCATCGGGCAGCATCTTTATTGATTTGATTAGCTTATATGTCGTTCCATCATAAATTCGAAGAGAGCCTTCCGTGCGACTCCCGTCGGTCGCGTAAATCCGGTTCACATCGGGGCGGTAAACCACATTATGAGAAGTCGCAAATCCTCCAATACTATGGAGGAATTTAGCTGACGACATGGAGTAAACCTCAATCGTCCCGTCGTTTTCGGCAACGACGAAGAGCCGGTTATTTTCTAAGTCAACACCAAACCGGTCAAAGTGGCAGGTCATAACCGGCATGAACTCGGTATTCACAGATTGCGTCAGCTGCTCCTCGGTCTGATCGGGGTTGTGGCACTTGATTTGAGGCATCGGAATAGTTTGGACAAGCTTTAGTGGCGGAGGCGATTGTGCAGTGCATACTGGGGCTGCGCATACCATCAGGCCGGCAACGAATATGAAATGGGAAATCATGTGTCTATTATTCATTTGTATCCTCACGTCCAAGGATCGGCCCCGCGGTCTCAATCCTCGGGATGTCAAACCAAGTGGCTTTGAACAAGACTTCATCGCTCGCTTTAGGGCCCCACTCAACGCAGATTAACAGTCTATAAACTAAGTAAACCACAATTCTTCCCCTTACAACTGACTGCTACGTTTACTACACGGGACACTTGAAAACTACATGAAAAAGACATTTTCAGAATCGATCGCGGTGTTAGTCACCAACCGCGAATCACCCGCTGATAGCCACGATGTTCGCAGATTATGCCAGATTCTGGATTACCATTTACTTCGCAAGTAGATCTCGATCAATTTTCATTTATTTTTCAGGATATGCCGCTATGTTACTGTTCCCAAAGCAACCGGAATCCCGAGCGATCTGCATGGAGGACTGAATGAGAAAATCGATCGGCATCATTCTCGGCGTGGCGTTGTTGGCTACGTCGGCGGCAATGATTGAGGCGCAACAAAAAGCGCCCGCTGCAAAAGCGACGGAGGAACGCCCCAAGCCGCTGGTTTTGACAGAAGCAATTCCTCTGGAGGGAGTCAAGGGGCGCTTCGATCATTTCGGGATGGGCGGCGGGCGAGTCTTCGTCTCCGCCCTGGGCAGCAACGCCGTCGAGGTCATCAACACCGGAGCTCGAACGCTGGACCATTCGATCACAGGAGTGCCTGACCCGCAGGGCGTGGTCTATTCGCCGGAAACCAAGAAGCTTTTTGTGGGCAGCGGCTCAGCGGGCAAGGTCTACATATATGACGGCGCGACCTATAACCTCATCGCCACCGTGGACTTCGAAGGCGGCGCCGATAACCTGCGTTACGACGCCGCAAACAAGCGCGTATATGTTGGCTGCGGCAGGGACGAAAAAACCGGCGCCATCGGCACGATCGATGCGGTCACGAACAAGCGCCTCGACGAGACCTATCTGCTGGGCGGCGAGCCCGAATCTTTTCAGCTCGAAAAATCCGGGCCCAATATTTACGCGAACTTGCCCGACCTGAAGCAGATCGTGGTGGTGAACCGCGAGACCAAGGCGATTACTCACTGGCCTCTACATGGCGTGGAGAGCAATTTTCCCATGGCGCTCGATGAGGCCGATCACCGCCTGTTTGTGGGCACTCACGATCCCGCGCGGCTGGCCGTTTTCGATACAACCTCAGGCAAGATGGTGGCGGCGCTGCCGGGCGTGCAGGGCACCGATGATTTGTACTACGACGCCGATCGCAAGCGCGTCTACATGCCTGGCTCGGAAGGCTTCATCTACGCCTACCAAATGAAGGACCCCGACCATTTCCAACTTCTTGCCAAAGTCCCCACCGCGATTGGCGCGGCCACCGCCGGATACTGGGGCAAACAGGGTAAGGGCTTCGATCGCTTCTACCTCGCCGTTCCCGCGAGCGGAGTCAATCCCGCGGAAATTCGTATTTACGTAGTGCAAGATTAGGCGGCAGTTGGGACGGTTATCACTGACTTGGTAGCTGAGGAAGACCGGGCTTTGTAGTTGGAGTTGGGTTGCCACTCGATGACAGCGCTTTCGTTCTAATCGAGTGCCACCCGACAAAATTCAAATGAAACAAGACACCCGACGCCTCATTTTCTACGTTGCCAACATTCTGATCGGGCTGATGATGATTTTGTCGGGTTCATTTAGTGTGCTTTCGTTGATTGGGCCTGGCCCAACGGATGTGCGCATGGAGCAGTCGGGCTTCGGGCCAGATGAGGATCAGGCCTATCAGGATGCCACCCACGGCTGGCAGAAATTTTTCGCCAAGCTGGACTGTCAGCGTCTGTGTGAGAACTCGGTCATGGATCATGTAGCGCCCGCCTTCAGGCGGGCATCTGCTTGATTGCAAAATGCCCGCCTGAAGGCGGGCGCTACAAAAACATGTCGATTTTGATTTCTCGCACGAACTGTAACAAGATTTCGAATTCTCGCATTACAATCCTCTACTATCGTGTAAGTGAAACTTATCCATGACTTTCAAGGTGAGAACATGAAAAAATCGGGCGCGAGCCAGGGTAAATCGGCATCGGAGCTGATCTCCAAGAGGATCGCTGAACTCGGGGATTGGCGCGGGGAAACCCTGGGCAGATTGCGCAAGCTCATCAAGGAAGCAGTTCCTGACGTGGTCGAGGAGTGGAAGTGGATGGGCACGCCGGTTTGGTCGCGCGACGGCATTATCTGCACTGGAGAATCTTATAAGGCTGTAGTGAAGCTGACCTTCGCCAAGGGCGCGTCCCTGAAGGATCCCGCTCGACTATTCAACTCGAGCCTTGATGGAAATGTGCGCCGGGCGATTGACATCCATCAGGGAGAAGTGGTGGACGAGTCCGCATTCAAGGCGCTCGTTGACCGGGCCGTCGCACTTAACAGTATTCGCAAGGCAAAACCTGCGAAGAAAGCGAAGTCCTAAGGATTTCGTCGCGAATGTTCTGACATGGGTGTGGCGGAGGTGTTATTTCGCTCAAGCGCACTCACGCGAAACATGCCCTCGACTACTGCGTGGATGAAGGAAGGATTAGCCCGCTCGGGGAAACATATAATTTTGTCATTCCGAGCAGAGCGAGGAATCTCTCTTCGGTTTAGGCCAATGAAAAGAAAGAGAGATTCTTCGCTTCGCTCAGAATGACAAAAAAAATGCAAATGAAAAAAACGCGGGTGAAAAAAGCTGTGGGACGTCTTTCGCAACCAGTTAGGCCAGCTTCTCCTTGAGCCACTGGTTGACCATTTCCCCGACGGCGCCTCTCTCATTACTTGCGCGGCCCATGTGCTTGCCGCCGGCCATGATGCGCGCCGTCTTCGGGTAGCCCGTGGATAGCAGCAAGGGGATCTCCTGGGGCGAAATCCATGGGTCTTTGTCGCCGTTAACGCAAAGCATGGGCGCGTTGGGCTTGCCGAGCCAGCCTTCCTCCATTAGAGACATAGCCGGAGCTGTACGCACGAGTTCGTCGTAATCCTTCAGGCCGTTGGCATAGATCATGGAGTCGGTGATAGGCCAGAAATATTCTTTCTCGTCAGTCAGCAGATACGACAGCCAGTCCTTCTGCCAGGTGTAGTGAATGGGGCCGCCGAATTCGACGCAAGCTTTCAGCCGCTTGGGCTCTACGTAGGCCATCTTGCCGCCATAGTATCCACCGTAGCTTCCTCCAACAAATCCGATGCGCTTGCCATCCACGTCCTGACGGGTCAAAAGGTAATCGATGATGACGCTGTACAGCCTGGAAGAATCGGGCTTGTTGAAAAGGGGGCACTCGCCGGATCCCGGCATGTCCACTTCAAACCCCGCCGCTCCAATGTTGAGGCTCTCGGTCAAGTTGCGGCCTTCCTTATAACCGTCCACGCCGCCCGTTCGGATCACAATAGGAGGCTTGGTCACTCCCTTGGGCTTGCGCAAGTGCGCGATGATGGTCTTGCCCTCAAACGGGATCTCAACAATCTCAAGCGGTGGATCCCATGTGCGGATGGCCTTGCGGAAATTCACAATGCACTTGCGATAGGCCTCCTTCTTCGCGGGAGAATTAATCACAGGGAACCTTGCAGCCTCGTAGTACCTGGAGGCCTGCTCATACGCTTTGTTTGCCTCAACCATCTTGCCCTGCGCCTCAAGCTCGGCACCCTTCTCTTCGAAAGGAACGGCCAACTTGGTCCACTCCGCCACCCACGGCTCGGGATCGAAACTTGTCATCTTGGCGAAGATTGCCTTGACTGCCTCCGGGTCGTTACCGCCGCCGCTGAATTGTTGCATGCGCTGCCGAGCGCCTTCGGCATAACTTGGATCTTTGAAGGGGTTCACTTTAGTGGACGGCGAAACGGAAGAGGCGAACTTTGAGCAGCTGCAAGCGAAAATTTGGGCGCAAATGCACCTGCGATGGTTGCCGCGCCAGCCGCTCCCGCCGCTCGCAGCAAGTCTCGTCGGGAAGTCTGAATTTCGCTTTTTTCCGGCTCAGGTAGAGAACTATTTACATTCGGCTCTATTGGATTTCGCAGATCCTTATCGTTTTTCATTTTGCATTTACCTCCCCAGGGAGCGTCGATCCTTAGGATCAGACGTATAGCCATGAATATTTTCGGAAATACCTAGGCGAATGTTTAACCCAATTGCTTCATTCCGTCAAGAATTTCGGACACGCCCGGGCGCGTGTCTGTCAGCCCGCCCAGATCTAATTAGCCGGTTGCGGCGACTCGAGCTTTGACAGGCGCTGGTTTGCTTCCTCTGCGGTTTGCCGATCGGGATGGCGCTTCAGGAGTTGCTGGAGCTGGGCGATAGCCTGCGCTTTGTCGCCTTCGCGCTCATAGATTTGCGCCATGAGCAGATCCATAGACGGCTCATTGTGATTTACGTCAATCTGCACGGCCTGCAGAGCATTTTTCTTGGCTTCGTCAAGATTATTCATATGGAGATAGGCAGTGGCTCGGTAAAAAAAGGCGTAAGAGTCGCCTCCCAGGCTGAGACTGATGGCATTGTTTGAGGCAGTCAGTACTTGCTTCCATTCAGCGTTCCGGGCGGCAACTTCGGCCGAGCAAAGATAGGCCGGCAAGAAAGCAGCATCGACTTTGGCGGCGTGCGAACAGGCCTCCTGGGCGTCTTGAGGCTTTTTTTGCTCCTCGAGACTCAGGCCTAACAGTACCCATGCTGCCGAGTAGTTTTCAAATTTTTCGATTGCACCGCGCGCATGCTGCTCCACCTCTTCGTACTTATTCTTTTTCGAAGCGTCGCATGCCTTTTCATACTCATGTTTGGCGTTCGACGGAACGCTCAGAGACTTAGCTTCCACGGTTCCAGCCCGCAGCTCCGATAACTTCCAGGGAAAACACTTTGACTCTTCGGCCATGGCATTCGAATCCACGTTCGAACTATGAACAGTGGTCGCGTCGGGCAGGTGCCCCATCCCGAACCTTGGAGAATATTGACTGTTTTGTTGTTGCGCACAAAGCGGCAAAGCGGAAACTGCCATCGCCATGAGCAGCAGTCGTTTCCGGCCAATGCGAAGGCAAGGAATGTTGCAATCGGATTTCATAGCGCACCTTCCGGTAACGCGTCACTGAATTGAAATCGAAACCCGGGGGCAGCTTGCGGGCAGGTTTCATAGTTCGGATGCTAAGCCTATATTGCAAACCTAGTCAATCGGATTCGCCTGGTGCCGGGTTATTCTAAAAGCATTTCTGCCGCGGGTGTGAGACACGTTATGAGGACGAAACCCCGACAGGCTGAAGCGTATGCGACTCACTGCCACACCCCTAGACCCTCAAGAGAAGGATGGCATTTGGCCAATTCCATTGCTACTATCCGTGTGTAAAGCTGTTTGGATTGAACTATGCCTCTCATGCTCCATTCGCGCAGCTTTGGAAATGCCGACCGCATCTTGCGAGGCTCCGCTCTGCTTGTGGTTGCAGGGCTGTTCCTTTCGGCTGCGGCCCCGCTAGCCTTCGCACAAAAGCAAAAACTGGAAAAGAGTTACAAGGAATGGCTGGAACGGGATGTGGCCTACCTGATTTCAAGGGATGAGCGAAACGCTTTTCTGAAGTTGACAACGGACGACGCTCGCGATCAGTTCATCCAGAATTTTTGGGAGCTTCGCAATCCCACTCCGGGCTCTCCCACAAACACTTATAAAGATGAGATTTACGAACGCATTGCCTATGCCGACGCGCATTTTGGGGCAGGCTCCGGCGGCGAGGGATGGCGCACCGATCGCGGCCGAACTTATATTACGCTTGGGCCACCACAGCAGAAGGAAGTTCACTACAACGCTTCCAACTTATTTCCTCTGGAGATCTGGTTCTATTCCGTAAATCATCCATCATTGCCACCCTTTTTCTACATCATGTTCTACAAGCACGAGGGATTCGGCGATTTCCGTTTCTATAGTCCATTCGTTGATGGGCCGGACAAGCTCACCTCAGGCACGGAATATATCAACGACCGAGCGGGAGCCATTCAAGCGATCCAGGAATCCGTGGGTCCGTTGGTGGCGCGTCTGTCGCAAAGTCTGATTCCCGGCGAACCCATTGACCCCACCCAGGACCGGCCAAGTTTGACATCGGATGCCATGCTGGCCACGGTCAAGGGTCTTGCGGACAATCCTTTTACGAAGGATGACATCAACCGCCGCCGCGCTCTGGTGGAAAACGTCAAGTCCCGCCTCCTGATTCCCGGTCAGAATCTGGATGTGGCCACGCTCCCGCTGCGCGATTCACGAGGCGTGACCCGACTCGATTACGCCATGCGCTTCCGGCAGGCTTCGGACGTTACGCTGCAACAGCGCTCCAACGATCAATTTGCGTTTAATTTGGAAGCGCAGGTCCGCGTCTACGATTCCGCCAATAAGAATCAATTGATTTTTGAGCAAGATAAGAAAATCGATGACATCGTAAATAAGGAAGAGGCCGGGGACATCGGGAAGAGCCGCGTGGGATACGAAAGCATACTTCCTCTGCCGCCGGGCAAGTTCCATATCGAATTTATTCTTACGGACTGGGAACACAAGAAAGCGCTGCAGGCGGACAAGGACGTAGTGATTCCAGAAATCGCGCAGTCGGGTGTGGTCCTTGCAGGCGTCCTCCCATTTTCTTCAGTCAAACAAGTGGATTCCGCGGACTCTGACATCTCCCCCTTTACTCTTGCCGGTCTGAAATTTGTGCCTCTTGGGACGAATCCCTTAACCCTTGCACAGGATGAAACCATGCAGGTTGCCTATCAATTGTGGGCCCCGCCTCAGGATCCCTCAAAATACGCCGACCAGAAGATGACGGTGGAATATGCGGTGGGGCGGCCCGCCATCGCAGGAGCGGCTTTTAAGCTCAGTGAAAATATCGACAAAGACCAGTTCGACCCCTCCGGATCGCTGGTTGGCGGGAAGAAGCTGCCTCTGCTTGGCCAGCCCATGGGCAATTACATGATGAGCGTGTCCATCGATCAGCCGGGCGCGTCTCAGGGCGGTTCTTTCACACTTCCTTTCTCGGTGTCGCCCGGAGGCGCCTCGCGCGATGTTTGGGATCTGACGGACCCTGGCCTGGCCAAGGACTCCCAGAGCGGTCTGGTGGACAGGGAGCGTGCCCTGGTTCTCCTTTCTCAAGGAAAGGCGGATGAGGCCCGGCCCTGGTTGAGGCGCGCCTTGAGCCGCAATCATTCCGATGAAATATCGCGGTCACGACTGGTGGAGGCCTACTACACCCGCAAAGACTACGGTGCGGTGTTAAGCCTTTACAAGGATGCCGGGATTACCGAGCAGTCCGACCCCAAGACCCTGCTGCAAATTG
Source organism: uncultured Acidobacteriota bacterium (assembly GCA_963825365.1). Classification (GTDB taxonomy): domain Bacteria; phylum Acidobacteriota; class Terriglobia; order Acidiferrales; family UBA7541; genus Palsa-360. The sequence goes on from CAWGSV010000022.1 coordinate 184,689, forward strand.
CGGAAAGTTTCTCGCAAACTTCAGGCGTCCGGGATGCTGTTTCGTTTCTTGAACCTACGCTCGTTTCCCATCAGGAAAGCGCTGCGCTTTATTTAGCTCTTGGGAGTTACTACCGGAAGCTGGGCGATAACAAGAAGGCCTCTGAACTGGAAGCGAAGGGCAAGGCTCAGCTGCAAAGTTCACCCGCGCATTAAATGGAATGTCAGCCCCGCGCTTCGGTTTAGAGCCGGCAGAGTCGGTCTTGCGGGTAGCGCCTCGATATATTTGCTTTTATTTCGCCATAAAAACGCGGCTGGCCTGACTCAAAAAAACACGTTCCGCCACTTATTAAAGTTGACATCTAGGAAATTTGGAACTAGCATCCGCTACTAAGTGGGGTGGCTGTGTCCTATAATCGTGATAATGTCACGTGGCCTGATTTGGTACTTCGCATTTGGGCCTTGGGCGCAATCATTAAAATTTGATGAAAATTGGAATTGGCGGTCCTAAACCGGCGGCCTCGAGAGTTTTTCATTCTCAGCAACCAGAATATAAGTGTGTTCCAGGCATAATCTCTCGCAACTCATCTTTCTGTTCCGCAGCGATTCAAGGGCCAATAGAAAACCCATTGAAAAGAATGATCGTTTCAATTCAAAACTTTAGCTTTCAATGTGGCATGGCTCGGACTACGTTCTTGTCGCATCCGACCAGCCACGAAGCTTCGGAAAATCGAAGGAGGATTCAGGTGAACAAAAAATACGTGTGGTTGGGTGTATTTCTGATCCTTACCGTTTTCGTTTCAATGAGCCTTTCCGCGCAGGATCAAGGCAGCGTCAGAGGGCAACTGGGCGGCGTGGTTGTTGACCCCACAGGGGCCATCATTCAGGACGCTCGGTCAGCCTAACGGGGCCGACTGGCAGCTCGTCAAGAATGACCAATGAGCAGGGTGAATTCAATTTCCCAGGATTAATCCCGGGATTGTACGACGTGAAGATTTCCAAGGACGGCTTCAAGGGGACCACGATTCAGAAGGTTGAAGTGCAGATCAACAAGACCAGTTCGATTCGCGTGGCTCTGGAGCTTGGCCAAGTGACGCAGACGGTCGAAGTGGTTGCTACGGCGGTTTCGGTGGAGAACCAAAGCGCCGCTGTAACCGGCGACTACTCCGACACGGTTTACGACAATCTGCCGCTGGGCCGCAGCATCACCAGCGTCTTTTATGTGAGCCCGGGCGTCGCGAGCGGCCTGGGAACCGGGGCGCAAAACCCGGCCATTTCGGGAGGCACCGGTCTTGAAAACGCGTATATCGCGGACGGTGTTTTGCTCAACGACGCGGCCTTCGGCGGGTTGGGCGTGTATCAGCGCAGATACGGCGGGCTCGGTGTTGGAATCAATTCATCGTTCGTGAAGGAAGTTCAGGTCAATACGGCCGCGTTCGGACCGCAGTATGGCCATACCACCGGTGGCGTCGTCAACATGGTAACGAAGTCCGGAGGCGATGCATTTCACGGCGTGGTGGGCGGCTATTTCCAGGAACCCAGTTTGGAGGCTGCTTACGCAAACCAGGATGATTTTGGAACCCATAATAAGATTGGGCGACAGTTAGGCGTCCGAGCGAATGAAGGGGACTTCGAGCTTGGCGGCTATGTTCCCCTCGGTCCGTCAAAGAAACATTTATTCTTTTTCGGTGCATTCAACCCTACATGGAACGTCAATATTGTGCAGCCGGTGCCCGGAACGGGAATCTTCACGTCGACAAACGGCGTCGTTGACCGCAAGGACACCGTTTGGGACTATGCCGCGAAATTGACCTGGCAGCTGAATGCCAATCACCAGATCGAGGCATCCGTGTTCGGCGACCCAACCCACAGCAATCTTGCCCCGTGGTCGACATTGAACATCAATAACTCTTCGGCCAATACCGCACAGACTTTTGGCGGGCGAAATCTGGCCGTGCGCTACAGCGGAATCATCGGTTCGAGCTTCACTATGGACGCTGCCTTCACCATGAACTGGAACAATTTTGTCGAAAACCCGTTGCCAATCGTGAACATTACTGACCAAACGCAGACTGATGGTCACTCCGGGCAGGTCGGGGCATTCCGTGCGCAAGGCTTCGGCAGTTTCGAAAACTACACCTCGAACCAAAAGGGCATTCAATTTGACGTTCACAAGGTTGTAGACATTTTCGGTCAGCAGCACACTTTTACGGCTGGGTACAACTGGGTATTTCCGACCTACAACGATACGAACGGGTATAGCGGAGCAAATTATCCCGATCGACGTGACCAATGTGACCGGTGGACACTACTTTGCGAACGAATCAGCAGTCGCGGGCCAGAGCGCTGAGTTCCACCTTCTTCTCGAGGTAGTCTCGGACCTCCCTACTGCGCTTGGGTCAACCTGCACATTGTGCCCGTATATGAATTTACCCAATGGCACGCTAAACTCAAGCGGTGCGCCAATCTTTCCCCGCAGCAAGTGGTCCTGTTTGCGGACCGCGGCCCATACAACGCTTTTACCAGCGTAAACACCGCCAAGAACCACGCCGCATATGTCAACGACGAATGGGAGATGAGCAAGTACGCAACGCTGAGCGTCGGCCTGCGATGGGAACAGCAACGCATGACGTCGGGCGGTGTTTCCCAACTTATCAACGACCAATGGGATCCGCGAATCGGTTTCACCGTGGACCCGAAAGGCGACCGCAAGTCAAAGATCTATGTAAACTTTGGCCGCTACGCCTGGATCATGCCACTGGACGCAGCCATCCGGGAACTCACCTCTCAAGACCAGGTTCAAAAGATCTATTTCGCCCCGGACACAGCAAATTGCCACGACGGAACCTGCAGGACGCAAAGCACTCCACTGGCCGTCAACCCGAACGATATAGTTACGTTAAACCAGTTCAATACGGTTAACTTTGACCCGAAAAACGTGCTCAGCCAAGCCACGGGCGGCATCCCAGCCAATCCGTCTTTGCTGCTGGTTTCCGGTGGCGGAAGTTCTCCGTTCGCACCGAATACCAAGATGGAATACAGCGACGAATTCGTTGTCGGCGCCGAACATGAATTCCGCGGCGGTGTAACGGCCTCTGTTCGTTATATCGACCGCCGGGTGAAACGCATCATCGAAGATTTCACCGGCATTTCGGTTGAGCAAAATGACGCGGGTTTCCCGGGAGGGTACTTCATCGGCAATGTAAACTCCAAGACGGACATTGCGATCAACCCGAAGCCCGTCATATTTCCCGGCATAAGTTTTCCGCAACAGCCCACGGAATTGGCCTTCTTGGCAGCTTTGAAGTCTGAGCAAACCACCCCCTCAGCAGTGACGGAGGCCACCTTGGAAGGTTTTGGCGTGCCGGCGAACTGCTTCGACTCCAATAACGGGATGGCCCCGATTGTGCCCGTTGAGACCGATACATTTGGAAATTCTTTGGGAGGCGCTTGCTTCCCATCAATCAATGGCCAACCATGGACGACCGCTGGAAAAACCGCCAAACTCAGTAGTGGTGTGTATGGCGGTGTTGCAGGGTCGGACGGCATACCAGACGGCAACCCCGACCCGTCGAGAAATTATCAAGCCATCGAAATTGAAGTCAACAAATCCTTTAGCCATAACTGGTCCCTTATTTCCAACTGGCGCGTTTCGCGGTTGATTGGTAACTTCGAAGGCGCCTACCGCAACGACAACGGACAAAACGACCCGGGAATCAGCTCCCTCTATGACTTCACGCCGGGCTTGTTGAACGCTATCGCCTTCATGCTGAAACCAGGCCACTTGAATTCGGATCGCCTGAACGTGGTCAACATTTACCCGACGTATATCTTCGACAAGGGCTTCGTTAAGGGCTTGGTGGTAACACCCGGAGTTAAGGTTCAGTCGGGCGTTCCGCTAACCTCATTGGAGGGGTTGGAACCCTATTCTGACAGCGGCGAGATACCACTCTACGGTCGCGGGGACTTAGGGCGCTCGCCAGTAACCGGCACGGTTGACGTCCACCTTGATTATCCTTGGAGGATCAGCGAAACCAAGTCCTTACACTTTTCAATCGATATGTTGAACATAGCGAACACTCGGAGGAACCTCCTGGTCAATCAAAACTTGGACATTGCTTTCGGGAGTAAAAATACGGACTTCGGTAAGCCGGGAACCTCATACGCGAATGCGGCGGGAACACACCTGGTGGAAGGATTCGTCCAGCCTTTCAACGCGCGTTTCCACGTATCGTTTAACTTCTAACCTCTCACGAAGAAGCGGCCCGGCTCAGTGAGCCGGGCCGCTTTTTTTTTATGGCAGAGTCTTTCAAGCGCCTACAATCCGAGCAATCGCTGACCATTCCCTCCCAGTATCCGCTCGACTTCCCCGGCGGGCAGGCCTGATTGACCTACGTAATCCACGCACAACTTAAAGGATTCGTCTCGCCAGAAGGGGTAGTCCGTGCCCATAAGGAGGTGATCCGCGCCAAGGGTATCCGTAGCGCATCTTAGCGCGGCGGGGTTGGCGTTGACAGTGTCATACCAGAAATACTTGGCCTGGGCGCTTGGTGGAGGCGCTGAGGGCGGCAGGAAGTGGTCCTGCAACTGGTCGAGGCGGGCGGCCAGGAAGGGGGCGAAGCCGCCTAGGTGCGGCAGTATGATTTTGATGTCGGGGAAGCGGCTGGGGAAATCGGCCTGCATGAATTGCAGGAGGCACACGGTATCCTCGAGCGGCGCGCCCACCGGCCATGCCAGCTTGGTGGACTCGATCAGCTGCGAGCCGAGGCTGCCGCCGGTGGGATGGATGAAGAGGACGGCTTTGCGGCGATTGAGCTCGGCGAACCACGCGTCAAAGGCGGCGTCGGCGATGGTCTTGCCCAGGACGAAAGTGCCGGCAGTCACGCCCACCATGCCAAGGTCGTCGAGGGCGCGGCACGTTTCGTCGATGGCGGCCTGCACGTGCGGCAGCGGGGTGCAGGCGAAGGCCGCGAAGCGCTTGGGGTATTCGCGGACGATCCGCGCGTAAATGTCGTTGCCGAGGCGGGCAGCGTCCACGGCATCGGCTTCCATGGCAAAATAGGGGAGCTGGCCCGAGACGGAGAGAATTTGCATGTCGACGTTGGAACGGTCCATATGGCGCAAGTGCGCTTCCAGGCCGCTGAAACCGGAGAAATCAAGCTTCATTTTGCGAATCAGGCTAGTGACGTGGCCTGCTCCGTACAAGTCCAAACGATCCAGGTATTCCACGGGGAAATAGTGCGCATGCACGTCAATTCGCATGAAAATCCTTCCAACGATTTAAATTTTCCGCCTTGGAACATTTAGCAATGCGCCGCGGTTTCAGGTTCGGGCGAGAGTATACAACGGTAAGCGCGCCAACTTGTGATGGCTTTGGTGGCGCCGGCGTCCCGCCGGTGGTTCTGCCTCGTTACTCGAGAATAAAACCCTCCGCGGGACGCCGGCGCCACAAGAGCCCGCATTTGCAAATCACGTTTGGACGAAATCGCTGTTTAAAATCCAGTTTTCATGAAAAGTTAGGTTCCCTTTGGCCGAATGGTTCATTCTCAAGATACTTCAACACAGAGGGCGCAGAGGACACGGAGAATTGGAAGAAGGGTTGAACTTTTTTCGCTGTTTTGCCGATAGGCAAGGTGTGGGCGAAAAAAGGGCGGAGCAAAGAATTCCGTTGATGGCGCGGGTCGATGTCCTGTGGATGGATTCGGAACTGACACCGCGCGTGTCTCCGGCGCCGCTTGAAGACAGGTCACAAGGCGGCGTGAGTGTGCGCATGAAAGAGTCGATGGAAATTGCCTCGCGCGTTACGGTCAAATCGGGAACATTGCAGTTTTCCGGAATGGCCGCTAATTGCCGCCGAGAAATGAAAGACTTCGTGATAGGAATCAGACTCGACGTTCGAGAAGGTGAAGGCCAAAAGTAACTGGTGTCTTTCTTGTTCTTATAAAGATATTCCCGCCAGGCCTCTGCTCTACTTACTAGGTGCCCCCGAAGGAGCGCTCTTCCCTGTCAGATAAAAATAGCCGACTTTGTTGTTGGGAGAGGTGCCGTACCACATGCGGCCCTGCGCATCGCGAATGAATTCGCGCATGGCAAGCTCGTCGTGCGGGAATGGATACTCGATCACATTCCCGGTTCTGGGATCGAAGCGGTTGATGGTATCCATGTTGTGAGAGTCATACCAAATGTAGCCGTCGGCGTCGAAACCGAGCGCGTAGGGACTGGGGTCAGGGCCGGGCAGCGGAAATTCCTTGAAGGTTTGTGAACGGGGATCGAAGCGGGCCATTTTGCCGGCGCGAAATTCTCCCGAATAAATCATGCCGTCCGGACCGATATCCATTCGACGAGGCTGCCCGTCCGGGGTTGGAACCGTCCACAGGGAAACCTGATTCGTTTTCCCGTCCACCTTGCCAATCTTGTTCGCCAATATGTTGGTAAACCAGACGTCGCCGTTTTTGTCCGGCTTCACGTCATAGATATATCCGCCGCCGCTGTTGTACCGCTCGAATTTGGATGTCTCCGGATCAAAACGCGTGAGTGGAATGCCGCTGGCCCACACCTTTCCGCTGGGATCGATACGGATGGTGTGCTTCGATCCGCCATCCTCAATTCCCTCTTTTCCTGGCAGGTATGCATCCTGATATTCAGTGATTTGCTGCGTCCCGGGATCCCACCGGCCGACGCGGTTCGAGCCTTGCTCGGCCAGCCACACGGAGCCGTCCGCGGCAGGGATGGCGGAATGGACTCCGCCGGTGCCAATGAACGGAATCGGAAAATCTTTCATTTCGCCTGTTTTCGGATCGAGCCGCGTGATTTTATTTGCCACGCCGAAATCTGGGATCCACAGAAAACCGTTCTTGTCAGGCGCCGCGCTGAATGGCATGCGGCTGGGCGCGGGCATGTCGTATTCGACGTAGACGATGTTCATGGCCTCGTCGCTGAACGGACGAACCGTCTCTCGATACGCGGGCATTTCCTCGGGAGATTTCGGCAGGACGGAATCGGGACCGAACAAGCTGTTCAAATAATTGGCAACCTCTTCCGCATCCTGGTCGCTAAAGTTCGGACCAAGGAAAATGCTGAAGTGCATTGCATCGCGCATGAAGGCAACGCGATCCTTCCAGCCGTCCAGGTCTCGCCGAACGGAAGCCATGCGGCTTTGAAATTGATGGCAAATGTTGCAGTGGGCGAAGAGCAGATCCTTCCCTTTTGCCGCCGGCCACAATTGCGCGGCCTGGTTTTGAGAAATTTCATTCCAGCGCACAGCGCTTTTTTGAAGCGAAAAATCGAGCGAGGCATTTTGGTCCGCGGAAAGAGCGAAGCCCGAGCGAGGATCGGCGCGGTAGCCCACGGCCCTGATTTGCACACGGTAATCTCCCGCGGGCAAATCGGGAATTTGGTACCGGCCCTGACTGTTCGACAACACGATTACCGTAATTTTAGTTTTGCTGTTCTGTGCTTCCACAAACGCGCCTCGAAATGGCGCGCCGTCCACACCCTTTACGCTGCCGGCAATCGTTGCCGCACAGCATGCCGAACCCAGGAAGAAGATCAGGCCGATCAGCGCCAGGATTTTGTTTTGCGGCCGCATGGGTTGCTCCTTACTCAATTCATTCATGGTCTGCGAATAGTTGGAGGAACTCCAGCCACGCGCTGCAAATAAGAACCAGGTCCAGCGCAATTTGAATGCGCCCATGCTAGCGTTTTTTGCATTTTCAATCACTACTTTTCGTGGACGCAAGGATTCATTTCCATGGTTGACATGGGAGAGGGCCGGGCATATCGTTTTGCGCGAGGAACAAATCAAATTCGCAAACTTGGATCGTAGACATGAAAAAAGACAAACGAGATCAGAACAATTTTTCGCGCCGGGAATTCATCAAGACCACCGCCACCGGGGCCGGCGCAGCCGCGCTGACCGGGTTTGGCGTGGAGGCGGCCAAGGCCGAAGGTCGTCCGGCGCGCTGGGACAAGGAAGCGGATGTGGTGATCATTGGCGCGGGAGCCACCGGACTGCCTGCGGCGATTCAAGCGGCCGAAGGCGGCGCCTCGGTCATTCTAATCGACGCCAATTCGGATGTCGGCGGCCACGCCATCTTGAGCGGCGGAAACCTGGCTCTGGGCGGCGGCACCAGCCGCCAAAAAAAATACGGCGTGGTCGATTCGCCGGACATTTTGTTTTCGGACCTGACCGACTGGTCCGTGGTGGAGCCAAACGGATTCCCCGATTACCGCTACAACGACAAGGAAATTATTCGCGCCTTTGCCGACGAAAGCGCCAAGACCTATGAATGGCTGGTGGAGCATGGTGTTACGTTCGTGGACAAAGCTCCGGACACAGCGGGCGGGCACGCCTGCGGGAACTCCGCGCCGCGCGAGCACCACTCCGCGCCCATGGCTTTTACGCTGGTGCAGAACGGCGGCCCCTTGTCTGCTGACAAAGGTGCGACCACTTCCTCAGGCGTGGGCCTGATCCGCCCGCTAGAAGCCAGCGCCAGGAAACTGGGGGTACAGATTCTGCTGGAACACAAAATGACTGGCATCGTACGCGAGAATCCCACATCGGGGAGAGTGCTGGGAATTTCGGCTTCGAATAAGGGCAAGACTCTGAACATCCGCGCGCGCAAGGGCGTCATCATCGGCTCAGGCGGCCACAGCAGCAATGTGAATTTCCGGCGCATTTTCGATCCGCGCCTCACCGAGGAATACCAGGTGGCTGGAGAGCCCTACTCATTTCAGGATGGCAGCGGAGAAATTGCGGCCATGAGCATCGGCGCATCGCTGTGGGGCGCGTTCAACCAGACCGGCGAATTTGGGCAAAATATAACCAAGGCGGGATGGATTGGCTGCCAATACGGCTACGTGAATCTGAGTTGGCAGCCGGACAGTCCCATTTTCGCCAAGGCGCGCGCCTCGGGCCTTTCTGTAAAGGACTATCAAGACGCGATCCTCGTCAACATCGCGGGAAAGCGATTTTATGACGAGACAGCAGGACAGTTTCCGGCTAACAACTACAACTCGATTAAGGGCTACGTGCCACGCAGCTACCTAAACGCCGCGAACATCAAATACGATTCCTCCAACTTCATCAACGCGGCTCTTGCGGGAACTGGAGACGCGACCGCCGGAGGCGGTCCCATCTGGGCCATCTTCGACGCGGACGCAGTGAAGCGCGAAGGTTGGAAGGTTACTCCTCCTTACGTGGATACCACGGAAGGTTATTTTTTCTCCGCGGACTCCATCAGCGAGCTGGCCGCCAAGATTAAAAATAAGTTCCAGAAGAAACCAGTGCCGCCAGACGCGTTGCAGGACACGGTGGCACGCTACAACTCATTCGTGGACGCCGGAAAGGACGCGGACTTCGGCAAGCCCGCGCCGAAATACAAAATTCAGACGCCTCCCTTTTACGCAGCCTGGGCCACGCCCGTGATTCATGACACGCGCTCCGGCCTGCGCATCAACGCCAAATGCCAGGTGATGGACATGAACGGCGAAGTCATTCCCGGCCTCTACTGCGGAGGCGAGTCCGCGGGCGGATTTAGCCTGCACGGGTTGGCAAGATGCACGGTGCAGGGCCGCATCGCTGGCAGAACCGCGGCAGCGGAGACGGTGAAGGGATAGAGCAACACCTGCGATCCTGAAAACGAACTGAGGCGGTAGATACTTATTTTTTGAGAGAGGCAGCTTTTCGCACCGCGGCCAGCCCGAAGGCGTCTTCCAAATGCTGTTCCGGCTTTTCCTTCAGATATTTTGCGAAGAATGCCATGCCCGCGGGATCTTCCAAAACATCCACTTGCACGCCTTTTTGACGAATCAAGTCTTCCGTGCCCGAAAAATTGGTAACATCGCCGATAACCAAGCGCCTGAATTGACGCGTATAAATTAGCGCCGCGCAGATTTCGCAAGGGCTTAACGACGTGAACATGGTTGTGCAGCTGAAATCCAGACGGCCCGCATCGCGCGCGGCAGAGGTCTCGCCATGATTGTAAGGATGGTTCTCCTGAACCAAAGTATTGTGCCCTTTGCCCACGATCCTCCGCGTTTCGTCGTCGATGATTACGCCGCCAATGGGCGATCCGCCTTCGTCGTACCCCTTTTCCGCAAGCAGGAAAGCGATGCGCATGAAATCCTTGTCCGTGAGCTTCATAAAAAAATCGTCCTCGACGACCTTGGAAAGACTCTTCGTCGGCAGATGAGCGATTGCGTTCAAAACCTCCTCGGTAACCGGAGTGTCCTTCGTAATTAGGGGCTTCATAAATGCTCCTTTCAAGACGGCGACGCTAATTTTCCCAAATCGTTTCCATTTGCACCACAGAAATGTGGGGCGCGAACATGGTGGAGGTGAGAGGTGCGTTTCCAACTGAGTCAACCTTGGAATGTTTCGAAGAGTCTCGCAATTAAATTTAGGACGAACCTGCAGAAGTCGGGCATAAAACGAGTATTGGGAGCCTGCTCCGATGAGCAGGCTCCCAATACGATTTGGCAGGAAAGATTCGTGTCACCCAAAACGACTCGCTAGTTGTGTCGCCGAAGCCGCATCCGATTTGCCCAATGCGAAGTGCGGACATCTCAGAGGGCCGCAGCTAGAAAAACTAGTGGTCTTCTTTGGCCAATTGGACGCTTTCGCCAATTTCACGCAACAGCGGCCGCGCGGATGCGGGTACCACTATTTTGCCGCTGAGAATTTCGCGCCGATTCACATTTTCACCGTACATGGCTTTGTCGCCACTCTTGTCAGCTTGCACTACTGCGCCATCAAGAGCGATGCCTGCGAAAAGACCTTTGGTCCGGGAATAGGACAGAATCTCGGCGTTCAACTTAATGTCTGTGCCGGCTGCACCTGTCCGGCCCACGGGCCCGGCGGCGACGGAAGCATCGGCTCCCAGTTTGAATTTGTCGCTCATCAGGCTTTGCAGAGCATGATCGTTCATGAAAAGCATCACGATGTCGGTGGAAGATCCCCCGATCTGATAGCCAACGCTGCCGCCGTCCAGCGCGACAAACATTGGGGCGCTCCAGCCATGTTCGGTGCGGCAAGTTGCCAGCCCCCTGCCGTAATTACCGCCAAATACAAATGCGAACTTCACTTCGCCTGGAATAATGGCGATGCACTTTGTCGACCTCAGCAGATCCTGAGGAATGCCTTTGTCCGGGGTGCTCATGATTTCCTTGAAAACTTCTGTTGCCTTCTGTGTGCGCTTCACATCGTCCTCGCGGTCCGATGCAAAAGCTGACATGGTGACAAGCAGGCCTAATGTGGTTCCAATCAAAAGACGTTTTAACATTTTATCCCCCTCGAAGTTTGAAATCATAAACGGAGCTGCACTTTCAATTCATCGCTTCTACTGCTTTGTCCAGTTCTCTAAAGTATGAATTCTTCGCGCCGATCCATGCGGCGATTCCCGGTGAACCGAACCATTGGTTACTGACCAATAGATTGATCTGCAACTTCAGATCCTTTGAAAACTTCCGATTAGCGATGGCCGCTATTGCCGCCGCGAGATCCGCCCGCAGGCTGTTGTCTCTGCTGCATCTGCTGAGTCTGTTGTGTATGCCGCTGCTGCATTTGCTGGGTCTGCTGCTGGTGTTGCTGCTCCACCTGCTGCATTCTCTGCGGAGGAGCATTTTGCTTCTGCAGCTGCTGATGTTGGTTTTCCTGCTTCTGCTGCAGGTTCTGCCGTTCCTGATTTTGTTTGGTGATTACGCTTTCCTGCTGCTTTTGGTATTTCTGGTCAAGCTTCGCGTTCCCCGTGCTGGGAGCGGCAGAGTGCTCGACGGGCGGCAGATCCTTGGGGTGCGAAGCGATATAGGGGCGAGCAGTCGCCGAAACCGGCGGAGTGCCGTGGTTGGTGGAAACCCGTTGTTGAGGGTCATTGTGCGCTACAAAGGCATGTTGTTTTTGCACAGCGACAGGCGCGATATGCTTTTCATGCGCGGCGGCTTCTTCTTGAGCGTTGGCGCGCTCGTTGATCCCACCGTTGCCACCGTTGAAGCTCACGTGATTGTTGACGTTCACATTCACTCTTGTGTTGTAAACGTTGCGAACGGAGTGCTCATCCACGTGATTTATGGCTGTGTTGTAGAAGAAATGCCCTTCCTGCCAACGCCCGCCTTCATAGCCGTGGCCGAAGTACCCAAAGCCGTAGTTAATGCCGCCATAGAAACCTACTGTCGGGCCCCAATATCCATCGTAGAAAACAAAACCATTGCCGCCCCAACCCCAATAACCTGGCGTCCAAAGGTAGCCGACTTCCGGAGCCAAAACCCATGTGCCCGGCACCCAGTAATATTCACCATCCCAAGCCCAGTATCCGGGAGTCCAGATATAACCGTCTCCGGGACAAATTGGCTGGTCGTAAACAGGCAACTCAGGGGGAGCGATTGAAACAGTGATGCCAACCTGCGCAGCGGCCGCCGACGATAGGAAGGGCGACGACAGGAAACACATTGCAATTGCCAAGAATAGTAAGCGAACAAAGCGGAAATGCATTTGCTTGCGCATTAAATCTCCTTTTTCCAACAATCCCTCACGGCCGGCGCTTCGCATCCTGCGCGTTCCTCTGGACATTGAATCCACATACCGAGGTGCGCCGCCAATTCATTGAATTCAAAACTCATCCCAGTTGACTCAAACGCTTGCCAACAGCGCGGAAAAATGTGGCGAGAATTTACGTAGTTTTGCCCTTGCAGCCGGCGTGCTGGCACGCACAATCGATGTCCGGGGTCTTTTCCATTGCCGCGCATTCCGTGCTGCAATACTTACCTGAAGATGTCTGGCACGAGCAAACGGGATGTGCGCACTTCTCAAGATTTGCAGTTTCCATCAGTTCTCCTGGCACACAACGAATCGCGAATCATTCACAAGGCAATATTAGGCGGAGGAAGCAATAGCGTCTGTACTATATGGAACACATTGCGGTCTGCAGCCCAGTCGTACAGCGATTAGAGTAGGCAACGCTGATTTAAAATGACTTACCCGCTTGGAACGTTTGATTGTTAGCCGCCCACTGGCAGTGGCGATCGCTGAAGGCCAAAAAACATTTTGCGTTCTGCGCCTTCGATTGCAATTTTCGCTACGGAGAAAACGACTTATGTGTTTTTCTGCGACAGCGAATTTTGTCGGCAGCGGGGGTTTGGCGGCAATCGGCGTGATTACTTTGACTAAAGTGAAGCACATGCGCGAACTGCTTTTCGCCGCGTTGCCCACCATGTTCGCCTTTCATCAAATTATCGAGGGATTTGTGTGGCTGGGTTTGGACGGGATACTCTCGCCCGCGGCGACGCACAATATGGACGCGGCGTTTGTGCCACTCGCACAGAGACTGCTCCCTTTTTTGCTGCCGCTAAGCGTGCTGCTGTTTGAGCCTAATGTGAAGGACCGCAGGCGAATACTGATGTTCGCCATACTGGGAGGGGCAACGACTGTACCCAACGCCTGCGGTTAACCCAACACCACGAGAACTTGATGCGTAAGTCCATCGTCAGTGAGCGGAATATTTGCGCGATCTTCGATGACCTTTCCATCCAGATGGATCGTTGCGACTCCGCGAGAAACTCCTGATGGATTTTCCACTTTGATCTGGTAGCTGGATGACCGAAAGCGAAAGTTAATGGAATAGCCGGGCCAGCTTCGAGGGATGCACGGATCGATCGAGAGAATTGCGCCACGAACGCGGAAACCGAGAATCCACTCAAGACCCGCTCGGTAAAGCCAGCCTGCCGATCCCGTGTACCAGGTCCATCCGCCTCTTCCCACGTGGGGAGGTTCAGCATAAACATCGCCGGCGGCAACGTAGGGCTCCACTTTATAGCGTTGCATGCTTGCCCGCGAAGAAGTTCGAGATATGGGATTCAGCATTCGAAATAATTCAGAGGCCTTATCGCCATCGCCGAGCGCGGCAAATGCAATGATCGTCCACGTGGCGGCATGGGCATATTGGCCGCCATTTTCGCGAATTCCGGGAACGTATCCCTTGATGTAGCCGGGATCATGCGTCGCGTGGTCAAAAGGCGGTGTGAACAAGAGAATCAATCCATCGGGACGGCGCACCAACTGCTGATCCACGGCGCTCATGGCGCGCGTTACGCGGCCGCGTTCGGCAGCGCCGCTCATGATTCCCCAGGACTGAGCGATGGAATCGATCCTGCATTCCTCGTTTTCGGCTGAGCCCAACGGCGTGCCATCGTCAAAATAAGCGCGGCGATACCATTCGCCATCCCAACCATCGCGTTCGAGCGCCGCTTTCAGGGCGCTCACATGGAGACGCCAGGTCTCGGCACGTTCGTGTTCACCGCGCAGGTCGGCAACCTTGGCAAACTCCCACAGGACGGTGTGCAGGAACCAGCCGAGCCAGACGCTTTCTCCCTTGCCATGTTCGCCGACGCGATTCATTCCGTCATTCCAGTCGCCTGTACCCATCAGAGGCAAGCCGTGGCTGCCAACCGCCAGGCTTCGGTCCAGGGTGCGCGCGCAATGTTCGAATAGAGTCGCGTGCGTCTCCGAAACACGCGGCTGGAAATAGGATTCGTTCTGCCCCTCGGCTAAGGTTTCGCCATCGAGAAAGGGCACGGCTTCGTCGAGTATGGCCGTCTCGCCTGTCGCTTCCATGAATTGGATGACGGCGTACGGCAACCAGAGAAGATCGTCGGAGATGCGCGTTCGAACGCCGCGCCCCGATGGCGGATGCCACCAGTGTTGGACATCGCCTTCGATAAATTGTCGCGAGGCCGCGCGCAGCAGGTGCTCGCGAGTGACTTCGGGTTTTGCGACGCAGAGCGCCATTCCGTCTTGAAGCTGGTCGCGGAAACCATATGCGCCGCTTAGCTGATAAAACGCGGCGCGCGCCCAGATACGCGAGGAAAGTGTTTGGTACAGCAGCCAGCGATTCATGAGCATGTCCATGGCCTGATCAGGCGTGCTGATCTGCACTGTGTCCAGGAAGCGGTCCCACTGGCCAGTGACCTCTGCAAGAATTTCGTCTAAATTTGCAGTGCGATATCGACTCAGCAACTCGCGCGCCTGTTCCTTGTTTTCCGCCTGGCCCAGAAAGAACACGATTTCAAATCTCGCGCCGGGACGCAATTCAAAGGAAGTCTGCATCGCCGCGCATGGATCGAGGCCCGCGCCTACGTGGCCCGAAAGTGGGCCCCCTCGATCGAGGGCTGCGGGCTGAGCCAAGATCCCGTTGCGGCCAAGAAATTCCGTCCTGTCTCCGGTGACAGAAGACTGCGAGCCGCGCAGGTCCGCGAAAGCGATGCGGCCCGCCGAATTCTCCGCCCCACAGGCTCCTCGCGAAGATCGCTCTCGTATTCGAATCGATTTCCGTAACGATGTATGGAGCCGAAGCGCTGCGTGAACTTCCCAACACCCATTCGGCATAAGCGGTGACGGAGAGACGCCGCACGCGTCCGGAATCATTGCTCAAAATGAGCCGTGAAATCTTGATGGGATCGGCAAGCGGCACAAACTGAAGTAATTCACTCAGGATCCCGTGGGATCCGTGGTGAAATCGGCTGTAGCCCTGGCCATGCTCTGCAATGTATGGAGAGGTTTCGTCGCGAATTGGCAGCGCCGTGGGACTCCAGACCTCGCCCGTATTTTCGTCCCGGATATAGATGGCTTCTCCGGGAGGGTCGGAGACTGGGTCGTTGGACCACGGAGTGATCTGATTTTCGTGACTGTTGAGCGACCAGGTGTGTCCCGAGCCGGATTCCGAAACGAGGAAGCCAAAGGAAGGATTCGCAATCACATTGATCCATGGCGCGGGCGTGCGCAGGCCTTCTTCGAGAACGGTCACGTATTCGCGGCCATGTTCGGCAAATCCACCCAGACCGTTGAACAAATCAAGAGCCTTGCGCGGAAGCGGCACGTCCATTCGCTTGGCTGCGCGTTTCTGCCGCACGGCCGGAACTGCTGCAGGAGCCCGTTGAGATCGCGCAATTTGCTCGGACAGAGTGCCGCTCCGGCTGAGCAGGACGGATCGCGCGACGGTCTGCAGAAGCATGCGGTCTTGCGCGGAAATCAGATCTCCACGCAGCAGGAAAATGCTGCCGCGAACGTTGGCCGTATCCGGGAAGAGCCGCAATCGGCTGCCCCTCACCAAACCCTCCAAGCGCGATCTGCAACTCCTGTGCGTAGGAAGAAGACTTTTCATTCAGGACGACCAGATCGGCGGAGAGCTTTTTCATTCGCCAGTATTCATGCGCGCGCAGCAATTGGCGGACGATTTCGATATCTTCCGGTTCGTCGATACGCACGAGTACGATGGGCAGGTCTCCGGATATTCCGTGGGCCCACAGGGCGGAACGTTCGAATGTGCCGCGGCTGAGCACATCGGAGGAGGGACGCGCCGTAGCATCGGAGTAGAGCACGGAGTTCGCCAGCCTCTGGAAGAAATGAGCTTCGTCCAGATTGATCCCCAAGTGATGGAGTTGAACCTGGGCCTGAGTCCAGGCTAAGGCCAAGGTGCGCTCCACGGTGGTTGGCCCGCGATACTTATCCGCGAGATCGACGGCCTGTTCGCGTGTGGCGGCCACGATGGTGGAAAAAACAACGCGGGCCGTTGTGCCGGGAGGAATCCTTACTGTTCGCCTCAGACTCATCACAGGATCAAGCACGGAACCGATTGTGCCTGAAAGGGAGCGTCCATCGAGGATGGAAACAGACTCACGGACATTGTGCGCACGGCCCACAAAGCGAGCGCGGCTGGTCTCGTATTGCAGGTCACCTATGGTTTCGCCATCCACGGCAACGACGTGCGCGGCCCAAACGGCAGTTTCTTTATCGGATTGCCTGCGTCGCGTGGCGA
The DNA here is from genome assembly GCA_963825365.1 of uncultured Acidobacteriota bacterium. Taxonomy (GTDB): domain Bacteria; phylum Acidobacteriota; class Terriglobia; order Acidiferrales; family UBA7541; genus Palsa-360. Next base: position 201,472 of record CAWGSV010000022.1, read on the forward strand.
GCAGCGCGCCGACATCGGGGACAAATTCGGTTTCAACAAACAGGTTGGAAAAAGCTGGATGGGCCTCATCGGCAGCCTGGGGCGCCAGGCAAATCTCGGCATAGGAAGTCACCTGAATTTCGCGCATGCGCGTGCCCAGATTGGTGATGGAGACGCGCCGAATTTCCGCGTCGTCCTCTGGCGAGACGACCACGTCAAGCGTGGTGGTCAGCGAGCGGTCGCGCCGCATGAATTCAGCGCGGTCTTCATGGAACGAAACTTCGTAGGCATCGGGCTCCACGCCTGTGGGCTGATACCCGGCGGACCAGACTTCACTTGTCTGCACATCGCGCAGAAAAATATAGCTGCCCCAGCAATCGCGGGTGGCATCCTCGCGCCATCGCGTGACGGCAATATCCCGCCAGCGGCTGTATCCGGATCCCGCCGTGGTCAGCATCACGGCGTATCTTCCATTCGATAGCAAATGCGTGCGTGGGATGGAACTATTGGGAGTGGTAAACCGGCGCAGAGAGGGTGCAGGCAGTTCGCGAACTTGGGCGCTGACGGAAACTTCTTCGGCGCGGGGCCGGGCAACCAGAACATCCCGCGGGGTGCGCTCCTGCAAGAATAGTTCGGCGGCCTGCACCATGGGTTCGGCGTGAAAATGACGGCGCATGGCGCCATCGTTCAGCAAGTTTGCGAGGGCGACCAGCGACATTCCCTGATGATGCGCCAGAAACGAGCGCACAATGGCGACCGTTTCGCCATCCGGCAAGCGCGCGCTCGTGTAGTCGAGCGCTTCATAGAACCCATAGGCGCCGCTCGCGCCAGCTGCTTCCAGAGCGAGAAAGTTTTGAAAGGCCGCCGAGGGATCGATCATGGCCGCAAGCGCGGTGGCATATGGCGCAATCACAACATCCTCGCTGAGGCCCCGCTTGAGCCCAAGTCCGGGCACGCCAAAGCTGGAATATTGATAGTTGAGGTTAAGGTCGCGCGCGTTGTATGCGGACTCCGAAACTCCCCAGGGCATGCCTCGCTCTCCGCCGTATTCGATTTGGCGCCGCACGATCAATTCATACGTCTGGCTCAGCAGGCTTCCTTCGGGCGAAGACATCACCAGGTCGGGCATCAGGTATTCAAACATTGAGCCTGACCAGGAGATCAGCGCCGAGCCGCGATCTACAGGCGTGAGCGCGCGGCCCAGATGAAACCAGTGCGACGGCGGCGCTTCTCCTTTGGCAATGGCCACAAAGCTTGCCAGGCGCGCTTCCGAAGCCAGCAGGTCATAGCAGTTGGGATCTAATGTTCCATCGGAAACGCGATAGCCGATCGAAAAAAGCTTGCGCGAATCGTCGAACAGAAAACCGAATTCCATGGCCTGAAATATCTTCATTGCAGTTTGTGAAATAGCGGAAAGGCGGCGAATGAGCGCTGCCGCATCGGCAGCTGAATGCCTCAACGCATCAGCCAACGCATCGATTCGTTCGATCGTGTCGCGCTCCGCCGGGATGCCGATCACCTGGCCATCAACCAGACGTGCGCGCAAAACAGAAATGCCGCAGAGTGCTGAATCGAATCTTTCGGGCGCATCCAGCAGCCTGGGCATGAAACGCAGGGACTGTTCAATGGCCGGCCATTCCGGCGCCTGGCCACGGAAATCCTTGGCCATTTGCAGAATGATTTTCAAATCCAGGCGACGCATATGGAATCAGAATTTCCACATCACGGTTCATGGCTTTCGATGCAAGCTTTAAACGCCTCCGCCCAAACGCGCAACTCCGATTCGAGACTGTCTCCATGCTCCTGCTGCAAAGCTTGAGCGATGTCAGCCACGGTTTGGGCGTGAGCGCTCCACTGCTTAAATCGCACTGCCCAATCCACGGAATCCACGGGCAACGGATCAATCGAGGCCATCATCGCGTCCACTGTAGTGCTAAGTTGTTTCAGCGTGACGATATGCGTGCGTGGCGTGTCGGCGATTTTGGCAAGCCTTTCGCGCAACAACCGTCCTGTGTCGCGCAATCCGGAAAGTAGATGGGCGGTCCACCAATGACTTTTCCATCAACTCGCGGCAACCGTTGCCCAGCGTCAGCAAATGCCCGGCGAGATTCCCGCTGTCCACGGTGGAAACATATTTCGGCTCGAGCGGGTGAAGATCCTGTGTGTCATACCAGTTGTAGAGGTGTCCTCGGAACAATTCCATCTGGCCAATGGTGGCGAGCGTAGCTTCGAGGCGCTCAACGGATTCCAGTGTGCCGATCCATCCAAAGTCCCTGGCACAAGCAGTGGAAAGCAGATACAGCCCAATGTTTGTGGGAGAAGTTCTGTGAGCAATCACCGGCTTGGGCGTTTCCTGAAAATTGTCAGGAGGAAGCGAGTGGTCTCCCAGAGTTACGAACGTCTCGAAAAAATGCCAGGTGCGTCGCGCAATTAGGCGGAAGGCGTCAGCCTCATCCGACGGCAATCGATTGGATGTGCGAGGCCGCGGCAGCCGGCTGATCCAAAGCGCCACGATGGGAGCCGCAGCCCATAGAAGTAGGAACGGAGTCGCAGCGAACGAAGCTCGATGCCGCGCAAAGGCCAACACCACGACCGCCACGGCGGCAACCAGGAGGCCACCAGCCATGCGCCGATAGATCCCCGACAATTTCGAATCCGAAGAAATCTTTGACTGCGCCGCGGTAACCCACTGCAAAAGATTCCGATGAGTGATAAACAGTCGAAAAATGGTGCGCAGAATCGCGTCCGTCATCAGCCAGGTTTGGTATGCAAGGAATGTGAAGGATAGGCCGATCATTCCCAGGCCGAGACTCAAATCGGTGAGAACGCCGCGAAAATGCACCCTGAGAGAAATTCCTTTGCGGCTCGGGCCTAGTCCGAGGAAAAACGGAAGTAGCGCGGGAATTGCAACTGTCCCGACAATGAATCGCGTCCAAATCCATGGAGAAGCAGATGGCAGGAGCCATCCCGCAAGCAAAGTAAGAAATGCGGCCGGCGCCGAAAGAGTGCGGCGCAGATTATCGAGAATCTTCCAACGGCCGATGGTCGGAATTCGCACGGGGATATGTTTCCCCGGACCGGTGTGGCCGCGTCCCAAGAGCCAGGGCAAAAGTTGCCAGTCGCCGCGCGCCCAGCGATGTTGGCGCGCGGCAACCACTTCGTAAGAAGCGGGAAACTCTTCGAACAACTCAATGTCCGTGGCCAGCGCGACGCGCGCGAAAATACCTTCAAACAGATCGTGGCTTAAGAGGGCATTTTCCGGAATCTTGCCCGCCAGAGCCAATTCAAAAGTGTCGATGTCGTAGATCCCCTTGCCGGTGTATGAACCTTCTTGAAACAGATCCTGATAGATATCGGAAACGGCCGCCGAATACGGATCGATCCCGCCAGGGCCGGAAAAGACTCTTTGGCAGAGTGAGCTTGAGTGGTCGATAGGCAGCGAAGGAGTGATACGCGGCTGCACAATCGCGTAGCCCTCCACCACGCGGCCCTCGCGTTCGCTGAATCTGGGCCGATTCAGCGGATGCGCCATGGTGCCGACCAATCGAGCGGCCGCGCCCCGCGGGAGACGAGTGTCTGCATCGAGCGTGATTACGTAACGAACGCCTGCGGGGGCAACGGGTGCATGCCCGCTGGCAAGCACAAAGGTCGTGCCTGTCTGGCCGCGCAGCAGTTGATTCAGTTCATGCAGCTTTCCGCGTTTGCGTTCCCAACCCATCCACTGGCCGTCGCACGGATTCCACACGCGCTTGCGATGAAAAAGAAAAAAGCGTTCGCCTTCTCCGGGGGCGTAACCGTACTTCGCGTTCAACCGTGCGATGCCATTTCTGGCCACGGCGAGCAGATCGTCATCATCCGGCAGGCTTTCGCTGGGCGCGTCCAGCCAATCCGAAAGCAGCGCAAAGCGAAGATCTCCCTCCGTGTTTGCCAGGTAGTGCACTTCCAGCCGCTCGAGGTGCTCTGTAATTTCCGCGGGAGTGGTCAGAAGCGTGGGCATCACTACAATCGTTCGCAAGTCCTCCGGAATGCCTTGACGCAGCTCCAGGCGCGGGAGCCTGCGCGGTCCGAGCAAGCTGTTCACCACGCGGTTGATCAGCGCAATGGCCAGATCAGAGGCCGGCACAGCGGCAAGAAAAGCAAGAAGCATGAGGCCGTCAGGAGTGACGCCTGCTTGACGGGAACGCATCAACGGTAACGCCAGGATGATTGCGGAGACGATGGCGATGGTGCCCAGATATCCAGACACCGCGTTTCGAACATAAAAACGAAGCAGGCGGCGCCGCAGGGGAAGTACAAACCCGAGCTCACGCTCAAAATCCGGACGGCCCCGCGAGATAAGATAGTAGCCGGGCTCTGCGCGGCGCTCCCGAGTGGCGCTGCATGGTTCTTCATCCGGGCTGCATGCCTCACGCTGAACGCGGCGCACAACATGCGAGGCAACTTCAATTTCCGTATGGCTCGATCCGCGCGAAAGGTCTTCGATAGCGTGGCGATAGTCGTCTCTCGTGGAAAAATCAAGGTCGGCAAAGCGGGTGCTGTTGCGGAGAACTTCATCCACCAGGCTGACGGTTTCGAAAAATTCCTTCCAATCAAATTCGGAAATCAATCGCATGCTGGTGATGACGTTGCGCACGGAAACGCTCAGGGCGCCCTGTTCTTGATGTTCGGCGCGAACAATTTCATCGGCGCTGGTTCCCGCGACCGCCAAACGCTCATCGAGCCAGAGCAAAACGGGACCGACTTTTGGGTCCAGATCCCGCAGGCGCTGGATGAGCTGCACCGCGAAGGCTGTATCCAACGGAGCCTTTTCAAGGCGGTCGAGGGCAGGGCGGATTGCGGATTGCCCACCAGGCCCGAGTAAGCTATCGGCCACGGCATCGGCTTCGCGCCGAGCCGTTCTGCTGCGCACAATTCGCTCGGCCATCCTGCGCAGATTTTCAACCAGCACCACACGCAGAGTGATGGCCACCGCCCAAAGCTCGCCAATGGTGAGCGGTTGAACGCGCTGATAGGCGGCCACGAAACGGCGAAGCGCTTCGGGTTCGAATCGGCTATCTGTATGCGCCACAAAGGCCCAAGCCACGCCGAACACGCGCGGATAGCCTTCCAAGTGCCCTGTCGCCAGCTTGGGAAGCTTGCGGTAGAAGCTTGGCGGCATGTCGTCCCGAATTTCGCGCAGTTGTTCGTCGACAATGTGGAAATTGTCCACTAGCCATTCGGCCGCGGGCGTAATTTCATGCACTTCCTGAATTGCCCGGGCGATTGCCCGGTAGGAATCCAGCAGCACACGGCCGTTGTCCAGGACGCGCGGTAATAGCGGGCGTCCCCGGATCAATTCCTTTGTGACTGTCTGCGCCGCTGCGAGGCTTTCGGCGTGTTGCTCCAGGCGTTCCAGGCTGAAGAGTTCGGAACGGATGGGCTCTTCTTGATTGGGAAGAAGAATGGTCGAGGATGGATTGCTATTGGCCATGGAAATCAGGGATCGCGCCCCGAAAACTGTTTACAAATCCTTTCGCATTTCTTTCATGAGCTAGAGAAAATCCGAGAGCTAGCTGCAAGACAAATCTAAAAGTGCTGACCTGAAGGGAAAGAGGTTTGGCGCGGGAGAAAATATTGAATTGTGCGCTTCCGGATTTAGGATCGCACGGCGAACGGAAACGCACACCAGATGCGGCGACCTGTCACGACTGCCAATGTTACGCCCCTTGTCTTGCGCCCATGGCCAGCAACGCCGCTCCGCCCAACAGGGCCAATCCCCCGATGATCGGCGGGAGAGGGACGTGTTGCGTAGAGTCGCGTGTGGCGTGAATCGGGCCCACGTCTAGAACTTTCACTTCACGAGTATAGCTGAATCCCTGGTAAACAAGGGCGAGGATCCCCAGCACGACGAGCAGAATTCCAAGTACGGTAGTTGATTTCATCGTCTCTTCTCCGCCGGGGCAGCGAATTACATTTGGGTTCCCCCAATGGGATGATAGAGGATGCAGGCATTCTAATCTGTTCACTTATGAACAGTTTCAGATTGGGTGGAGGCCACCTCATAAATGGCCAGAAGGCGAAGCCGATCAGGCGTCAGAGGCTAAAGCCCTTGATTTTCAGAGATCTGAACAACGCGTTTGAACGGGATGCGGAAACAATACCGTTTGTCATCCCGAGCGAAGCGAGGGATCTGCTTTTCTTCTCGACTTCCAAGAAACAGCAGATTCCTCGGGCAAACCCCGCCCTTCGGAATGACATAGTGCGTGTTTTTCCGCAACTTGTGGAGCCGCGACCTACAAGAATTATTTGGGGATGCCTTCTAGATAGACTCTGTTCAAGTTCAAACTCTCGCGTAGGCTGCGATCAAACGGCGAGAGAACGCGAGCACGCCGCGCGAGGCTGGCCCGGCCCAGATCGCCGCCTGCACGCTTGCCCACCAAATCAGCAAGACGCCCAGCGCCAATAGAGCAAAGAAGAAGAATGCCATACCAAACAGTGTCAACGCAGCGAGGAGTTCGCGGACGTAGTAGGAATACAAGCCAAACCCGGCGATCATGGCAATCAGTCCAGCCACGTAGTATTTAATTTTGGTTTCCGGCACTAAAACTCCTCATCAAATTCATCATGAACCAAAAACTTCCTATAAATGTGCAGTACTCGCAATTCCCGGCCCCGCCTGAGGAGTTCCGGACGGGGCCTTACCGAATAGCGTACTGAATTGCAGGCAAGCGCAAGCCTTGCCTAATCGTGGTCTGGATGCGAGTGACGCCAATTCCAGTAATTGCTCTGCTCTCTCTTGTTGGACTTCCTGAACTCATGGGACTTCTTGTGATTGTCGTTCAGGTAGACTCCCCAGGCGGCGTTCTCATGATCGTCCCAATTGTGGTAGTCCTTATGGTTGCGGTCATAGACGCGGATCTGGACGCCGTCGGCATTGGGCATAGGGGCAGCCATGATTGCCAGCGGTGCCACGATCGTGGCGGCCAGGACTAATGAACCGATAAATCGATGTGTGAAGCGCATATTAATTTCCTCCAAGGGTGCATGGCGATCTCAGTCTTGTTCGGCAGGAAGTGTGGACAATTCCCTCTTGCCCCAGCAAACCGCTCTGCCGCCCATAAATCTGAAATCGATGAACACATAATGCAAGCAAGCAAAGCGGGCGTCTGTGCTCTATTGCACGAATTTGCAATTTAGGGGTTTTCGACGCGCCAAGGGGTATGTTGAGTATGTGGGTCGAAATCGTGAAGATTGACGAGTGGCGCGGAGAATCACACGGAAAAGGGACACTGAAGACGATAGGGAGTGGCTTCGATCAGACTTTTAGCGTATTCCTAGGCGGTTCGATTTCCTGGTGGGAGCCAATTCAGGCTGAGCGCTCGACCTTGGCCACATTCCAAACATACAGAAAGGCATCATCCGTGGCCGTGGCAACATTCAGCTTGGCGTTGCGTGTTGCGCGGTTTAGGGCGGAGCGAACATTTTCCTTGGTATTGCCAAGTTCCGCCAGAGGCACTCGCAGTGCAGCGCCATCCTTCAGCTTAGTGAGGTCGCGCAAGATCAAGGTGACAACCTTCTTGTTCTTGCCCGCCCTTGAATGAGGAACATCTCCGAGATCGAGAGTCTTGAAATGCGCCGCTATGGGATTCACCTTCATGAGATCCTCCCGCATTGCTACCGTATAACTAACCCCACCTAGTAATACCACTGAAATAGCCTCGCGTATAGCTAAAATCTCGGCTCCTCTGCCACCATTCGTGACAATGCCAAGCCTTAAGGGACAAGAGCCAGTATTAACGACAGTTGTAGTCCCCTTATTGGGGGCACAACGACGGCCCGCAGATTGATTAAAGATTCTCCCCGCATCGATCAGAGGCTGCTACGGTTCATGCAGCAACAAGAGAGGCGAACATGACAGCAAATAAAACACGCTTCGAACAAATCCCGGTCAGCATCGCGGAGCAAGCTTTGCGGCTGCCGCAGAGCCGGGCGCGATCCGCATGCAATGGAAGTATATCGATTAGAAAAGCCACTCCCAGACGAGTGTCCATGAGACGCCTCATGCGCCGACTGCGAACGCAAATTGGACACGGGAGGATTAATTGAAGACCTTGATGAAGCACATAAATTCGTCGCTTAAAGAACGGCTCCCGAAACAAATAGCAAATCAATCGAAACATTTGGTGTGGGTGGAGGCCACCTATATGGAGGCTTGGACGTGCTCGGCATGCGCCTGGGCTTTCCTTCCTACAGGGCCGCCATTGGGCGACAGCCTGGAAGAGATGATGGAAAACTATGAACGGCTACGCGACATGGAATTTTCATCGCATGTTTGCGCGCAGCACCCGGTACGAAATGCCGTTCTGGTGCAATCCAGCATTGCGCGCCAAAAGAGGGTAGAAAATACAATTCGATCCGCAGTTCAGTCCATGAGCGCGAAAGGATAAGGCGGGCATATGAAATCAAGCATTCGAACGAATGGAAAGCGCAATGGGAAGAGAAAACCCCCGCCTTTCAACACGGAAGCATTTCTTAGCTCAGCCGGGTTGGCGAGAACCATCATGCAATTCGAGAAAAAAGAGACCCTGTTCTCCCAGGGCGATGCTTGCAAGACCATCATGTACATTCTAAATGGAGACGTGAAGATCTCGGTCGTCTCCAAAACCGGCAGAGAGGCCGTGGTAGGGATGTTGGGGCAAGGAGATTTCATAGGCGAAGGGGGATTGGCGGGGCAATCCATGAGAATGGGTACCGCGACTGCTACCACGCCCGTCACAGCTATGATCATCAATAATTCAGAAATGTCGCGCGTGCTGCACGCAGAAACCACATTTTCTGATCACTTCATCACCTATATGCTTCGGCGAAACGTGCGAATTGAAGAGGACTTGATCGACCAGCTCTTTAACTCCAGCGAGAAGCGGCTGGCGCGTACTTTGCTGCTACTGGCCCGTTACGGGAAGGAAGATCACCCCAACAAAGTGCTTCCGAAAATACCTCAGGAGACGTTAGCGGAAATGGTTGGCACCACGCGCTCGCGCGTCAACTTTTTCATGAATAAATTCAAGAAACTGGGCTTCATCAAGTATAACGGCGGGCTGCAGATCAACGCCTCGCTCTTGAGCGTGGTGCTGCACGATTAGGTGAGTGCTCCGTTAGGAAGAACCTTTCGCATGGCATCCTTTGCCGCTATTTATTATTCGCCAGATCAATTCTGAAGATGTTCAAACACGCAATTGTTGAGCTGTGATCGTAGCGCCGGCGCCCCGCCGGCAGGTTTGCGCAGTGACATGAGTGCAAAACAACTGCCGGCGGGACGCCGGCGCTACAAAAACCGCTCTCTTTGTTGCAATCGGCGGAGTTCGCCGCCAAATGGGTCAAATCCTCATGAGATACCTGGGCCAGGGTCGACACCAATAGTGTCCAAAAGTGAACAGTTTTCCTGTCTGTATTGTTATTAAATCTAGTACGCCCAACCAATGAAAGTAGATCTCAACAGCAAGAAAATGTCCTCCGTCACTTGTCCTACCTGCGGTGTAACTGCCGGGAAGGTTTGCATCCTGCATTCTGGTGGCTTGCGTTTAGAACCTCACGTACTTCGGAAACTTTCCGCTACTCGGTCCACTAAACGGCAGTAAGTTTGGCGGACACTTCCATCGAGAATCGGGAATTGAACGCGAGTTTGACCGCTGCGACGAATTCGGCACCATCGCGAGGAGCCGATTTTCGGGGAGCTAGCAGCCCAATCGCGAAGAGTTAAGGATAATGCCTATGACCCAAAAGAAGAAAACTGCACAGACAACTTCCAAAGCGCTGCCCAAATCACTCACTGGAATCCAGGGGTTAGACGAAATTACAGGGGGAGGGTTGCCAACTGGGCGCCCCACTCTAGTTAGTGGGGGAGCCGGTTCCGGAAAGACAATGTTCGGGCTGGAGTTCCTGGTTCGCGGCGCCACCCAATACGATGAGCCCGGCGTGTTCATGTCGTTCGAGGAAACGATCCCAGACCTGACCCAGAACGCCGCTTCGCTGGGTTTCGACCTGGATCGGCTGGTGGCCGAGAAGAAACTATTCATGGACCACGTGCACATCTCGCGAAGCGAGATTGCGGAATCCGGGGAGTACGACCTCGATGGCCTATTCATTCGAATTGCCGACGCTGTCCAGAAAGTTCGGCGCGAAGCGAATCGTTCTGGACACCATCGAAGCGCTTTTCGGCGAGATGCCAAACCCAGGCATCCTGCGCGCCGAAATCCGCCGCCTGTTTGGCTGGCTCAAGGAAAAGGGACTGACCACGGTGATTACCGCGGAGCGGGACCGGCCGGACAAATTGACCCGGCACGGAATCGAGGAGTTTGTCTCCGATTGCGTGATCGTCCTGGACCATCGCATCCGGGAGGAGATTTCCACACGGCGCCTGCGCATCGTCAAGTACCGGGGATCGACGCACGGAACCAACGAATATCCTTTCCTCATCGATGAACACGGCATTTCAGTCCTGCCGATCTCCTCGCTGGGTCTGGACCACGCGGCCTCCGCGGCACGAATCTCGACTGGCATTGACCGCTTGGACGGCATGATGGGCGGCAAGGGCTTTTTTCAGGGCAGCAGCATTCTGCTGTCCGGCACAGCCGGAACCGGTAAAACCAGCGTGGCGGCGCATTTCGTGGATGCGGCCTGCCGCCGCGGCGAGCGCTGTTTGTATTTCACGTTCGAGGAATCACCCCGGCAGGTCGTGCGCAATATGCGCTCGATCGGCATCGATCTCGAGCAATGGATCCGCAAGGGGCTTCTGCAATTCCATGCGGCGCGTCCCAGCTACGGGGGGATCGAAGAAATCCTGCTGGTGACCCACAAACACATCCTCTAGCTTCCAACCCAGCGTGGTGGTGGTGGACCCAATTACCAATCTGCTGATCGGTCAGCACGCTGAACGAAGCACGGTCCATGCTCACGCGGCTGGTCGATTTTCTGAAGACCCAGGAGATCACCGCGATTTTCACCAGTTTGACCGCGCCAGGCGGTTCGCTGGAAGCCAGCGAGGCGGACGTCTCCTCCCTAATGGACACATGGCTGCTGATGAAAATGATTGAGGTTGGAGGAGAGCGGAATCGTGCACTGTACGTGCTGAAATCACGAGGCATGGAACATTCCAACCAGATTCGCGAATTCGTTCTCACCAACGACGGCCTGCGGATGCTGGACGTGTACCTCGGCCCTGAAGGCGTGCTGACCGGGTCCGCTCGAGTGTCACAGGAAGGGCGCGAGAAAGCGGTGGTCACCATTCCGCAAGCAGGAACAGGAGACCCGCCGGCGCGAACTGGAGCGCAAGCGCCAGATCTTTGAGACTCGCATGACCATGCTCCGGGCGGAGTTTGATGTAGAAGAAGAAACAATCAAACAGAGCATCTCCGAATCGAAATTACTCGGCCGAGGAAGTGTTGCAGGATCGCGGTCAAATGGTGCGCAGCCGGGAAGCAGACACCTCCGCTTACAAGAACGGTGCGGGCGCGCCAGCCGCGCGGAAACACTAAATGCCGAAACCCAAGACGAAATCTCGAGGCGCGGCCTCGCAAAGCGAAGCCCCAGAAACCGGAATTTTGGAAGCTGCGGCTCTACGTGGCCGGACAAACTCCTAAATCGATTCGCGCTTTTGCCAACCTCGAACTGCTGTGTGAAAAACACTTGAAGGGGCGCTATCGGATCGAAGTTATCGATCTCCTGGAGAATCCGCAAATGGCGCGCGGCGACCAGATCGTGGCGGTTCCGACACTTGTAAGAGATCTTCCGGGGCCCGTGCGAAAAATCATTGGAGACCTGTCCAACACCGAGCGGACGTTGATTGGCTTGGCCCTGCAGCCGATCGTCTGACCAGGGTGAGAAAGGTGCACATGAAGAGGCCTCTGAAAAAGCCCCGCACGGCGGGAAAGCGAAAAGCCATATCGATTGTGGAAATAGAGCGGCCAGGCTCCTATTCTCCCCAGGCAAAGTATGTTCTGCGTTTGTACATAAACGGATCGACGTTGAAATCAACGATAGCCGTGAAAAATATCAAGCGGATTTGCGTGCAGCACTTGGATGGGAAGTATGACCTGGAAATCATTGACATCTACAAGCACGTGAATCTGGCCAGAGATGAGCAGATTGTGGCCGTGCCCACGCTCATCAAGCAGCTCCCGCACCCATTGCGACGGCTCATCGGGGACCTATCCGATCAAAACAAAGTGCTCTTTGGGCTGGACCTGAAAGTGCAGGAGTAAGGTATGGCAGAGAGCGAAAAAAAGATCTTCACGAGAAATTTGTTTTCGGCGACCCGTGCAGGCCCCAACGGTCACCGGGAATTAGCTGTGGCGAATTCGAGCGCCAAGCCTCGTAGAAGTATCTTCCCTGTTGATAAGAAGAATGCGTCCTTTGCAGCGGGCAAGGAACGCCCGAAGACCGGGTGGGAAGCTTTCCTTGCTGGAATTTCTATCGGGAAAACTGTCACGGAATACCGCGCCAAGCGCAATATCTTCATGCAGGGAGAACCGGCGGAATCCATTTTCTTTCTGGGGCGCGGCAAAGTGAAGCTGGCGGTTTCCTCTTTCGACGGCAAGGAAGCAATTGTCGCCACGCTGGACTCAGGGGAGTTTTTTGGTGAGGGATGTTTGGGAGGACAGGCATTCCGCATGGCAACGGCTATTGCGGTGGAAGACTGCAGTGTTACGAGGGTTGAGAAGCCCGTCATGTCCCGCGTGCTGGTCGAACAGCAGGGACTCGCGCAAATGTTCGTCACGCAGCTGCTTGCCCGAAACATTCGGTACGAAGCGGATCTCGTCGACCAGATTTTCAATTCCAGCGAGGTGCGTCTGGCTCGCATGCTTCTGCTCCTGTCTCATTTTAGCAAGGACAGCAAGACCGAGGCTGTAGTTCCGGGGATCACTCACGAAAACCTGGCCGAAATGGTGGGCACAACCCGCTCACGGATTAATTTTTTCATGAATAAGTTCAGGACTCTTGGCTTCATCGATTACAACAGCAGAGAAATGACGGTCCACAGTGGACTGCTTGACGTAGTACGACATCCTGCAAGGAGCGATGATTCCGGCAAGTAAGAATGTGCCTTTTCGCGGGTAGCCCGGCCAAGCTGTGTAGCTTAACTCCCCAGAACTTTTTCTACCTGGCCGATCTTTTTTAGGATTTTCCCGCCGACCTTTTCGCCCTGGCCCTCGGCTTCCAGGTCCGGATTTTTGGTTACACGTCCTACTTGCTCCTTAACTTTGCCTTTCACTTCGTGAATGCTGCCTTTGACTTCGTCCTTCGTGCTGTCCTTCATGGCTGCCTCCCCTTCGATCGCCGAAATTAATTGATTGTGAAATTTGTTAACGTACCCCGCCGACCAGATAAACAATTACGACTATCAGCAGGACCGTTCCGACGACTCCAAGACCACCGCCTCTTCCCCACCTGGAATAACCGTAATATCCGCCGCCACCGCCGAACAACAGCACCAGTAGAACAATTAGCAGTAACATCGCATTTCTCCTTTTGATTCACGAAGCTTGAAATTGGTAAAAGCCCGGCGCAGATTGCAGCCACAGTCAACTTGCTGATTGCGGTGGACACTCAAATGATCGGCGCGACGATCGCAAGTTTGTTCCGCCGCGTCAATTCACTCGCGGAACGTTAGCGACGGCGCCTTCTTCGACAGCTAAGATCAATTCCTTGCGAACACCCATCTCCCATCCCGGCTGGATGCACACGCGCACTTCGGCGTCTGATTCGCCTACGATGCTGCACGGCATGGGAACCGGGCATTGACGTATAACCACCAGCAATACCACAGGCTTGCCGAGCCAGGCGGAATATGCGCTCGGGCATTTAATTGATTTTTCCGTATTCATCGCAATCGCCCCCTGGCTTTCGGTTTATGTCCGAATGTGAATCCCGTTAGATTCCATGTTCTTTTTAGCGCGAACGAGGAAAGAAAGCTGTTCAAATCAGTACACCCTGCCGATTTACGCTGCCGGCGCGACGAAATTGCTATTCCTGTGGACCGCGGTTCGCTGCAGGGCCAAAACAAATGGATTTGCCAACGCGGAATATCGGTGTGGGCTTGCTCGATATTAAAGGTCAGAGCGGAAGGAATCATCTGCAGTGAAAACCCGGGCAAGCTTCAGCATCACCCCGTCCATTCAAGCTTTCTTGTGCATTTCCTTCATCTTATAGAGTGCACGATCCGCGGCCTGCAGCAGGGTTTCGATGCGTTGTTCCATTTTCAGGATAGACCGCCATGCCCACACTCACGGTGAGTGGGGGTTCTTCATGATCGTTGGCAAGGAGTTCGCAAATCCGGCGTCCGACGGATTCGGCATCTTCGTGCCCCGGTCTCCGGCAGAACGATTGCAAACTCGTCGCCTCCATAGCGCGCCGCAGTATCAATCGATCGGCAGGAGGATCGAAAAATATCGGCCAGGCGGCAGAGCGCACGATTGCCCGCCAGATGGCCGTGGCTGTCGTTAATATGCTTCATTCCATTCAGATCAAAAAGGAGCACGGCAAATGCCCTTGCCGTGCGGTCGGAGCGTTTGATCTCTGATTCGAGGGTTTCGGAAAGCCGGCGGTAGTTTGCCAGGCCGGTTAGCGCGTCGGTTGCCGCCAGGTGGCGAAGATGATCGTCCGATGCGCGTTGTGCGGTAACGTCCTCGGCGATGACCTCGCACCCGCCCGGTGATCCTTCCTCAAGGCCCACTTGCCGGCCGCTGAGCCGCACCTTCATGGGCGTTCCGTCCTTGCGCTTCCATTCGACTTCGATCAGGTCAACATGGCCGGTCTGCCGATAGGATTCAAAGAGTTGCGCGCGTTCGGTCGGGATCGCGAATGATTTCCGTTGCCAGGTTCACAGCCATCAATTCTTCTTTGGATTCATAACCCAGCATCGTCACGAGGGCTTCATTCACGTCCAGGAACCGTCCGTCCACGTCAAAGTGGCAGATGCCATAGGTGGGATTCTCCACCAGAGCGCGATAGTGTGCTTCCGAATGCCGCAACTCCTTCTCCGCATGATTTCGTTCCTCGCATCGAGCTTTTTCTTCGACCGCCATCGCAACGGCCAGTGGCAGGCGGTTGAGCAGGCTCTTGTCAATGCAATCGAATGCGCCCTTTGCGGATGAATGCATCCATCGTCGCCTCTTCCAGAACGCTGGTGGCCAGGATGAAGGGAATCTCCTGGTTCGCCTGATTCAGGAGTTCGAGGGCCTTCCATCCCGTCCAATTCGGCATGGAGTAATCGCAGACGATCACGTCGTAGGACTGCGTGCGCAATCGTTCCGCGAACGTCGGCCGGGTCTTGCACCCAATCCGAGGAAACCGCAAAATCCATCCGTTTGAGTTCCTGCAGGCAAAGTTCAACGTCGGATTCCTTATCATCAACGAAGAGAATTCGCACTATGCGCCGCCGGTGGGTCGCAATCCGTCGGGCAGCAAAATCTTGATGATTCTGATTTGCTTCATTCCGGGCTAGTTGTGGCATCGCAAACCGCTTTCGAATTCTCCAGAGCTGGTGCGGTCCCCCCGGTCAGCTAATGGAACTTGTTGGGCACTTCATAGTGAGAGAAGTATTGCAGCTTCGGCGATGTATTCTCACACTGTTCAGTTCGTGTACAGTGAGTTAAGTGACGAATGTGTCTACTTTGGCTTCATAGATCCGGATAAGCTTGAGCCTTCGTCGATATGGCAGGCGGCTTAAAAAATAACAGGCCCCGGCGACACTTGAATCGCCGGGGCCTGTTGCTTGCATGACAGGCGGCTTATGGACGGGGAGCTCAGCGGCAGGACTACGGACACAACCCCAACCGTTGTTCCGATGACTTCGCCCGAGACCACCAGTTCCACGCGGCGATTCTGTTGGCGGCCTTCGGCGGTGTCGTTCGACGCCACGGGTTGCGATCTTGCCGAATCCCTGAGACGTCATGGACGCCGCCGGAATGTTTTCTTTGGCGAGATAATCGCGGACGGAACCGGCACGCTGTTCCGAAAGCGTCTGGTTCATGGCATCGCTGCCCACGCTATCGGTGTTGCCTTCGATGGCCAGTCTGAGGTCCGGATAGGCAAGAACGATTCCGGAAATTTTGGCGAGCTTTTCGCGCGCTTGCGGACGAAGCGTGGACTTGCCGGTGTCAAACAATACGTCCGACAAGCTCACGATGAGGCCACGAGCGGTGTCGCGAGTGGCAAAAATCAGGTTGAATTGTTGCAGCAACTTGGCGCGCAGTTCTTCGCGATCCTGCACTGCTTGCTTGAGTTGACTGATCCGAGTTTGCGGCAGCCAGGCGATTTCGGTCCGACTCGGCTTCGGCGTTTCTTTGCCCCTGTTGGGCTTCCGCGGTGGCTTGATTCGCGTCAATGGCGACAGTGCGATTCCTATCCGACTCCGCCTGGGCACTGCTCTGTTGCCGCTGCGCCTCGCGGTGGCTTGGTCAGCGTCTTCACGGCGGCGGTTTGCATCGGCGGTTGCTGCTTCCGCATCCATGCGAGCCTGCATTTCGCTCCTGGTGCTGGCTCGGGCGTTTGCCAGTTTTCCGGCTTCCCGGTTCTTGTCGGCATTATGCGGTCCGCTTCGATGCGCTTGACGGCAATTTCCCGGGAGTCATCCGCGGTCTGCACAACTTCGCGCGAAGTGGAAATGAGCACTTTTCTGTCGACGTGATGCATGGTGGCCAGATCATCGGCCTGCTTCATCTGGCTAACTGCCTTTTCATAGCTGGCGGTCGCGTAAGTTTCGGCTCCGGCCGACTTGGCAATACGCACGGCATTGCGTGCTTCGAAGAATTCAAGCGGCAGTTTGGAATTGAGCACAACCGGATCAAAGTGATAGCCGGTGGGAATGTAGCCGCCGCGGTCGATGAGTTCATACTTCGCTTCCACGGCTTCGCTGGTTCCAACCGTGTCGGGGCGGACCACATTTTCCACGATCACAACGTTGCTGGGACGGCGCACCGCATAGTAAGGTTCGGCGGTCACGATCAGCGCAAAGGCCTGCAGGTCTGTGGTAACGTCCAGCTTGCTGCGTTGATTGTTGCCAACCAGCACTTCGCCCAGATTTACGGACCGGCCTTCGGGGGAAATCGCCCACAGGACGTAGGTGAGATACTCAGTGCCAAATGAAGTGGGCTTATCGAGGCCTCTGAATTCAACTTCGATTTCCATGGCGCCACGCTTGCTCTCTACCTTCGCTTCGCCGGATGCGCTCGGCATCAGGGTCGTGCCTTCGAAATCTATTTTTGTGGCGCCGCTGCGGTGCTCATATTTCACTGCAGGCGTCGTGCGGCTCACAATCTTTACGCTGTAGGCTGGCATTCGATTGTGTTCGTCGGAAGTTGTGGTTTGGGCTCGGGCTAGGGTAGATGCGCCCATCATTGCGAGGACTGCCAAAAACGTTGCGGAACTTTTCACGATGGGTCTCCTTGAATTGCGTTGAGAACGCAGCATCAGCCCTTGCGAGGGCTAATACTGTGCTGTATTGGTCGAATTCTGAAGATATTTGAAATTAAATCGAGGGTAGCGGATTCCCGGCTACCGTGCTTCCACGCTTGACGATGCTTGCGGCAACTTTTCCCGAATCAGGGATTCCACCCGGTCCCAAATCACGGGATCACATTCAATCTGTGTGTGGGCTTTCACGAAGAGGCGGTCGTACCAGGGATACTCGGAACATTTGAGGCTACTTTTCTGTAATCATATTGGAAATTTCCAATGATCCGTGTGTGTTCTGGGTCCATGGCCTGAATGTCGTGGTCGCCGTGGACAAGTCCATGCGGCTGATAGAAGTTGACAGCCTGGGCCACATTGGCCGGAATGAGTGTGTCATTTCTACCGTGTCTGGAGACGCTATCCACTTGAATCGTGAGCAGGACCGGGATGCCGTCTTTTTCCAGCGCACGCGCCAGTGCGATGGATTCCGAGCCTCCCCAGCTGTGGCCGTAAATAATGATGCGCGCATCGCGTTTCTCATCGGATGTCAAAGTCCCATTTCGATCCTTGTCCAGAATTGCCAGGATCTTCTGGTGGGCTTTTTCTCCGCGATAACTTTCAAAGGTCTCCACATCCACGCCCGTGGGATATTCCTTGCGGAGTCGCGCGGCGAGCTGAACCTCGCTGTGGACAGGATTGTCGTGCGCAATGAACCCGCCCACGAACCCGATCACGATAACCGGCGAATTGGTGGAAGACGCATTCGCGGGAGCTGGGTGTGCCGAAAAGGTCTGCCCAGGGGTGAGAATGGCAACTAGAAAAAACAGAAAAGCGCCAAGCGAAATGGGCATCAAACGGTGAGCTTGGAAATTACCATATGCTGCGAGCCTTCCTCGGATATGGTACAGCGCACAAGTGTTTCATGGTGCTGCTTCAGTTGAGTTGGCCAATGTCCCACTGCGCTCTGATGCAACTGCCGCACCTGGGATGCATGGGACGCCTTGCAGGCAGATTTCCGCGACTGGCGGAAGCGGCGTGGCCAACTTCAATTGATCGAGCGACGATAGCGTGCTCTGCCAGCGCTTGTTATTTTTTTTCGTTTCAATTGGCGCGGCGAGATCGGAATAGAAGTTCAGAATGTTGTCGCGCAAGGCAGGCGATGTTGCGTCGAACTTCTTGTCCGCCAGCTGGCCCAGCAATTTCGCATAGGCATCGTCGGTCAGAGAATATTCCGCCGCCTTGGTCGCTTTGCCGGTATCGAGATCGGCATTCGGCAGCAGCAGTGAATTGGCGCGAATCGCCTTAAGATGAGCGCGGTACTGGTCAACGGTGGCGTTAATGCTTTTGAAATACATTTCCTCTGTTTGGGGTGTCGGATTTGTGAACCCCAATGCTTTGAATGGCCCAACCTTGGGCACAAAGTACAGGAGCGCTGCCATGACTCGAGCGCCCAACCCTGGCTTTGTATAGTCCCTTCCCCATTCCTTTTCATAATCGGACCGTGAAAGACGGTACAAGAACTCGCGTTTGGCGAAACCGGGAGTCTCTCGCATCATGTCTTTTTTGTGCGTTCTCAGGGCCACTTGCGTCATTTCCGGAATCAATCGACTGACGGAATAGCGATACGCGCCGATGGCAAGATCTTCATGACTCAGAACATCTTTCAATTCCATACCGTATACGAGTGGGAAAACGCGTTCAAGCAGAGGTTTGGAAACTTGAAATCCGATGAAATCGTGATACTGCTCGGGAGCATAACGATTCTTGGCAACTTGCACCATGTCAAATCCGAATTCCGTTTTCAGATGCGCGGTGCGGTCTTGTGCGTATCGAACCGAGTTGCCGAACTTCATGCGCAGCTTCGGAAAATCCATGGCCACGGCCTGGTTGATGGCCGGATGGCCTGCTATGTCCGAGGAATAATGCGCGAGAGCGCCAAGCGCAAAGGCGTATTCGTTGGCATCCTGACTCTGCAACAGCATTTCCTGAACAAAGTCTCCGCTGCGGACGTAGTGCAATAAATCGCTGAATTCCGGACTGCCAAAGGGATAGTAGCCAAGGTCTTGGATGACGGCGCCGCCGTAGGCGTAGGCGTGGGCTTCCGTCAACTGCTCTTCGGTCAGGCCGGGAAATCTCTGCAGAAGAAGTGGAAGAAGGTCATCCTTCCAAGCCAGGTCTACTATTTGCTCGTGAGTGAGCACGGAGTACCCGTGCACGCGGCTACCCCACAGGAGAACGACCAGAAGGATGGCGGCCACTCGAGCGCTCCATCGGATCCATCCGCTGGAAAGTTCAGTCATCGTTTGCTTTTCCCCAGGATAAGTTATCGAAAAATAGTAAGCCGCCTCGCTACGTCCATATTATTTCTTGCAGAGATGCGGCAAAGCCCTGGCCAAGTTGCAGTCGATCAATGTCCGGAATCGACGGTCAGACATTGCTATCCGACATGAAATCGGTTCATGGAGTGGAACAATCCAAATACGTTGCCCAGCCACCACAGCACGCCGAGGACGACTACGGCATTCAAAATTGACTTGATGGATGCCGCCATGGGAATGAACTGATTAATCAGCCAAAGAACTACGCCAACCACAATCAAAACAAACACCACTTGGAATAGAGGCATGACGAATTGACCTCACCTTTTTTATCACACTTATATCTTAGTGACGTCCGCATGTTACGAAATAGAAGCGGACAATGCTGTTCACTTATGAACAATCGCATAACTCAATGAGTTCAAATGAGGTATGAATAGAGCACTACTCATGCTCTCTTCCCTTCTGGAAATAATCCATTTCGATGGGAAACTTGTGCTGTATCGAACAGACGGGGCAAATGGCAAGGAGTACAAATAGTGAGTCACCGCCTGCCAGTCAGAATCTGGTGAAAGGCGGTCATTTCCGGAGCGAATCAGCAAGGCCTTCAGTACAAAACCGATTTCTAGCCTTTTGCGCTGCGAATTCTGTGCAGCGGCCACGTTCACGCAACTGAATCCTGGGAACATTGCAATTGATGAAAAAAGAGGTTACAAAATGAAGCAATTCAAATTTATTGTGGCAGTTTCCTGTTTTGTATTTTTGGCTCTGGCGATTGCGCCACGGGTCATGTCTCAAACTTCCAGCCAGAAAACGGTTATTACATTCAGCGAGCCTTTTGAAGTGCCCGGCGTGGACGCCCAGATTCTGCCCCCTGGCACATATGCCTTCACAGTTCTGGAATCGTTTGCCGATCGCAATATCGTCCGAATTACCAATGAGGATGGGACGCACGTCTTTACAACGATATTGGCAATCAACAATTACCGCCTGAAACCTACAGACAAGACGGTCTTGACGTTTAAAGAGCGTGGAGAGGGCCAGCCGGAAGCGATTAAGGCCTGGTTCTATCCCGGTTATGCGTTTGGCCAGGAATTCGTATACTCAAAGAAGCGCGCAATGGAGCTGGCGAAAGTTTTCAACGAGCCCGTCCTTGCCATGCCTGTCGATAACGCAGCCGTCGAGCCCATAGAAACTTTGAAGAGCGTGCCAGTCACTGCGGTCAAACCAACGGGCGAAGATATTTCAATCGCCGAAGTAGTTGAAACCCCTCCAACACAAGCCGTAGTAGCCCAGCCACAACCAGTCGCCGTTGTGACCCAACCGCAACCTGTAGCTATCATGGCTAAAGCAGAACCGCAGACCTTGCCAAATACGGCCAGCTTTTTGCCGCTGTTTGCTTCCATCGGACTGCTGTCACTGTTCGCGGGTTTCACATTGCTGATCATTACCAAGCGAATAGCATAGATCGTAAGAAGGAACGTGTTGTGGAGGGGACAGGTGAGTTTGGCCTGTCCTCGTGGGCGGTGGGACTGCAAATCCGGTACTGCCGCTCAACTTCCACAATGTCCCCCAAAGCCTGACTCGGGTTAGATGGCATATGAAACGAAGCGCGATTCAAAAACGATGGCCGCTAGTGCTCTTTGTTCTGCTCGCTTTGCCTCGCGTTATCAGTCCTCAAGCCGCCCATTCGCCCGCCCCAGTCAACCCGTATGCGATCCGTTCGAATGTCAACCTGGTTGCGTTGCAGGCAACGGTAAGAGACCGCAAAGGCGCTCCGGTTCCTGGGCTCGGCAAGGAAAACTTTCAAATCTTTGAAGATAAAATCCCTCAAGAAATCGAATCTTTTAGTCACGAAGATGTGCCTGTGACAATTGGGCTTGTGATTGACAGCAGCGGAAGCATGAAGCCGAAATACGCCGACGTGATTGCCGCCACCCTCGCATTCATACACTCCAGCAATCCACAGGATCAGATATTTGTGATTAATTTCAACGAGCATGTACGGCTTGGCCTCCCAGCAAATATGCCATTTACAAACAATCCGGCTCAACTGGAAGCCGCGCTCTCCAGAAATATTCATTCCGGTATGACGGCCCTTTACGATGCAATTTCCGTGGCTCTCGATCAATTGCAAAAGGGCAAATGGGACAAAAAAGTCCTGATCGTGGTGAGCGACGGGGGAGACAACGCCAGCAAGCGAAACTTGGCCCAAATCCTCTCCCAGGTGAATCAGTCGAGCGCGGCCGTTTACACCATGGGAATATTTGACGAGAACGACGAGGATCGCAACCCACAAGTGCTCAAGAGTCTGTCACGAGCGTCCGGCGGAGAGGCATTCTTCCCCAAGTCCCTAATGGAAATCCTTCCGATTTGTGAACAAATCGCACGCGAGATTCGCAGCCAGTATACGATCACCTTCGTTCCCACAAACAAGAAGCAAGATGGGAAATTTCGGGCAATCGAAGTGAAGGCGTATGCGCCATCGGGGGGCAAGCGATTGTCAGTCAGTACCCGCGCTGGCTATGCCGCGCCCTCGAATCTCCCCACATCCGTCGGCATTTCGGACAACCGGCCATGAGGCTGCGAATTACAAGGCGAATGCAATACTCCACGCGCGCTCGCGGAATCTTGCGTTGGAGCCGGAATTTCTTCTTTGTGGTGGGCGTTCTCGCGGTGGGTTACAGCGGTTATGTGATGCTTGACGCGAAACTCTACCAAGCCCATCAGACTCGCAGATTTCAACAGCAATTGGAAAGCGCTGGACCGCCTATCGCAAGAGCTGAAAGCGGCAGCAATCTGGCTATTGCCCCGTTGGCGGATGGAGCGCTGGGAAAACTCGAGATCGCCAGGATCGGCCTTGCGGCGATGATCATGGAAGGCACAGACGGACGAACTTTGCGGCGGGCCGTCGGGCACATTCGTGGAACCCCGCTGCCGGGAGAGCCGGGGAACGCGGCGATCGCGGGACACCGAGACACATTTTTTCGGCCGCTTCGCAATGTCCGCCACGACGACGAAATCACATTGACGACGTTGCAGGGTTCGTACCACTACCTTGTCGATACAACCCAAATCGTCCCGCCTGATGACATCCAGGTGCTGGAAAATGCCAGCGATACAACTCTAACTCTGGTGACCTGTTATCCTTTTTATTTTGTGGGGCCCGCTCCGAAGAGATTTATCGTGCGCGCGCACAGAATACCGGGATAATAAATTAAAGGGAAAACCAAGCGCGAGGCCTTTGATACGCACAGCGCGACCAGCTTGCGGACGGCGGTGCAACTATCATCGCTCAATTTCAGCGCAAGAAAGTCACATCCTAAGTCAGCCGGACAAAATCCCCACAAGACGGGAGCAGTTGGTGCAAAGCTCCCGCTCCAGATTTCCCCTGAGCAGTGTTTAGCGGCTCGCTTTATTCACGATCTTGTTGAATGTCCAGTCCCAGTGCTGCCCGGCAGCGCTGATGACGGACTGAACATCTTCTGGCAGCAGGTAACGTTCCTGCGCCAAAGTGTTCGCAGCGTCCTCGACTCGCTTCAGATATTCGGCGCGGTTCGGGTAGCGTTCCTCAAGGGACAACCGTGGATCGCCGGCCTTAAGGCGTTCGGCTTTTGTCTTGGCAAATGGAATATACGATCCCGCCATGGAGACGAGCGTATCCATCTGGCCATAAGTTTCGCTGCGAAACGCCCATCCACCATACGTTCCCAGCGGGACGGTCTGCTCTGGCAAGCGAAGCCCGCTAGTTATGTTGCCGTCTTTATCCACTTGAGGGAGCAGGAAAGGCAGCACGGAGGTGGGAGCGGCATTCAGATCGTTGCGAAATCCGCCCGGCACGTGGGTCGGCCACTGCACGCCAGGCACGTTGGGAAATTTGAGCTCGGTCTGGGTGACTGCGGTGTGATCTTCTACTTTTGGATGCAAACTGGGCGGAGGCGCAACGCCTTTCTTCACCCAATCGTCGAGCGCCACCAACAAGGCCCGTTGCGCAAATCGGTATTCAAGTGGATCCACGGGGAGTTGCTGGGACTCAGCTTGGTTGGGAGGCCAGGAACCGGAGCCGTGCCTCGCTCCGGCCAAAAGGAAAATACGCATATTGGGCGGATCGGGCAAATCCGTGCCACCATCCATCGAAATGTGGCGCAATGAGTCTACACGGCCCCGATCGTAGTATTCAGACTCAGTGTCCACTTCCATGATCTTTGGCTCGAGGCCTGCGGGAATGCGGGCGCCGAGACCATCGCGCTTGCCGGTCACAGGATCGGTCATCATTTCATAGCGAATCGGAAACTTCGTCTGAGTGTACGACCCAAGCTCATCAGGCTGCGCCCAGCGTTCGTTAAAGCTGCCGAGGCCGGTACCGCCAGTCTGGATGAAAAGTGCGTCGATCGCTTTGCGGCCCTGCTCATCAATCGTAAAACCTTCATAAATCATCTGGCGCTGCCACCTGCCGACTTGAGACGAACCAAAGGTGTAGACATAGTTGCCATGAAGGATGGCATCCGCGTTGTACTTGATAGCGGAGGCCAAATCCCTGACGGCAGCAAAGCCCACGCCAGCAACTGGCGGATTGCTCGTTTCGTATGCCAATTGGTAGACCTTGCCAGGCTTGAAACCGCCCTTCATCGTCACCCAGTTGACGTCCGCAACCATCTGGCCATTTTCCATTTTTCCAAATTGCCAATCTTCGCGCGGAACCAGGCGCGGAAAAGAAACTAGGGCGGGGCGCTCCGTCAGCCGGTACTCGGCATTTTTTGGGTCAAGCGGCGGATAGGCTGGCGTAAAATCTCCAGAGGCATAGTTGTAGGAATCAACCTTCGTGTTTGGGATGAACCATGGCTCAACTGTGAGCCAGCCGGTGATGGCCTTCCCGTTGTTTGTAGCGACCGGAGCGGTCAGCAGGACCAGGCTCGCCTTCTTGGGGATATCGAATTCCCACCCAATCGTCACCACCGTGTAGCCCTGGCGCATGAGCAGGCCGTCTCCAAATTCCTCTTCCGTTGTGGGATCAGCTGACCCTTTGGCGCGGTTGAAGGAGCTCAGCACTCCTTTATTGCCTCGGTTCGGAATATCGAATATCAGAGCACCATTGCCGCGAGAAGGATCCTTCGGCCGCAGGATGAAAATGTCCGCCGAGAATTCCACTTTCCCCGCCGCGTTCCTGGGCGCTTTATCGAGATCGACGATGATTTTGTTGTGCGCGTTATTGGGGTCAACCGCGAAGTAGACAGTGCCTTTGAGTTTCTCGTACGCGCCAACCGTGCCAAAAGCTTTTCCGTTGAGCACATCCTGCCGGCTGGAGATTTCAACCCGCGTCACTTCTGCGCGAGCTATCGCAGGAGAGAGAAATAATGCCAACATACCAAGTGCAAGCGCTGGAACACAGCCTTTGTGAGTCTTCATGATTCCCCCTATGCCTTTCGAGCTCTGTTCAATCCACCATCCGCCGGCACTCATCGAAATACGGCTTACTTTCCCGCTGACTGCGCTGAGGGATGGAGGATGAGCTTTTGAACGCGCCAATTGGAAATCTCGCCGGCCAGAATTTCATTATCGTTCCGGCAATCGAGTTCATGCACGGCCATAAATTCCTTGAGCTGTTTTCCGCCGCGGCCAAATTTTCCGAGGATGCGGCCATCCAGTTCCATCTTATAAATTTCTCCGTTGTCGGTCATGTCCGTGGTGCCCGTGGAATTAGAGCTGTAGAGATACTGATGCGGCCCCGGGGTGATACAGATTGCCCATGGAGAGCCAACATTAATGTAGGCGGTTTTAAAGTTACCGTCGTTGTCGAACACGTTGAGCTTCTTGTTGGCACGGTCCCCGACATAAACATTGCCGGCATGATCGACCTGGATGGAATGCACGTCCTCAAATTGGCCGGGCCCTTTGCCGCGTGAACCAAAATCCTTGAGAAATTTGCCGTTCTTGTCGAACTTCACGACGCGTTTGTTATTGTATCCGTCGGAAACGAAAATATTTCCATCCTTGTCCCAGGCCACATCGGTTTCGCGGTTAAACATGGCAAAGGGTCCGGTGCTGAAGCCCTCTCCGCCGCCACCCGCTGCCGGCGGTGGGACATGCTCTCCAGTCCGCGCTTCCAGCAGCAATTCCTGTTCGATTGCACCGCCCGTCTTTCCGCCGGAGGACTGTCCTTCGGCAACCGGCCCCGGTATGCCCGCGAAATCCTCGGGCTTGCGCCCGAGCGTCATCAGAATTTTTCCTTCGGAGCTGTACTTGACGATCATGTTCGAGCCTTCGTCCACCACCCAGACATTGTCATCGGGGTCCACGCGCACGGCGTGGGCGAATCCCTGCGAGTAAGTGCCCTTGCCAATCTCTTTGATGAAATTACCGTTCTGGTCGAACTCGTAGAGCCGTGCCGCCGCGCCGCGCGCGAATTGCCGCGAAGTGCCCACCGTATACGAGAGCAGGCCATCGCGCGTGTATACGAAGACGTGTCCCTTTGAATTCGTGGCCACGCCCACGGCTTCGCCCATCACCACGTTATCCGGCAATTTGAGGAAGTTCGGGACAGAGTCAAAGGCGATTTCCGGAACGGAAACCTGGGCAAAAAGCGGGGCCGAGATAAACACAAGAGCCACCGCCAGAATCCATTGCGCAGTACGTCGCATGAAAACCTCCTTAACCTTTGCCTCGCACCGTGCGAATTCTCTCGGGCAACATCCATTGCGCGGGAATGCGGCAGCAGCCGCAAACCGAGCGTGCGAGTTCTACTTTGCCGGATGAATCTGCAATTTCTGCACGCGCCAGTTCAAAAGCTCACCCACCAGCAATTCGTTTTCGCTGGTGCAGTTCATCTCATGAATCCAGCCAAACTCTTTCATCTGCTTTCCGGCGCTGCCGAATTTTCCGAGGATGTGCCCATCCAAATCCATTTTGTAAATGGGGCCCACGGCGTCCGAGCTGTAGAGATACTGTTTAGGCCCAGGAGTAATACAGATTGCCCAAGGAGCACCCATTCCGGTCCAGACGGCGCGCAGCGTCAGTGAGTTGTCGAACACCTGAATGCGGCTGTTCCCGCGATCCCCCACGTACACATTGCCCTGTTTGTCGGTAGCGATGGTGTGCGGGGTGCTGAACTGGCCAGGCTCTTTGCCCTTCACGCTGCCGCCCACGGCTTTTATAAACCTGCCGTCCTTGTCGTATTTCACAACGCGTGCGTTGCCATAGCCATCCGAAACAAAGATATTTCCGTCCTTGTCCCATGCAACGTCGGTTTGGCGGCTGAAGGAATAAGGCTGCGCGGGCCTGGGCGTTTCGCCGGGAAGCAGCGGGTGAAAGTTGAAGCCCCCGGGAACGTCGCCCTCGGCTGACTCCGGCCTGCGCCCCATGGTCATCATCACTTTCCCCGCGGGATTGAACTTGACGATCATGTTGGAACCTTCGTCCACTGCCCAGATGTTGTCCTGCGAATCGACGCGCACCGTGTGGGCAAAGGCGAATGCATAGTTGCGCGGGCTGATCTCGCGAAGGAAATTTCCTTCCGCGTCAAATTCAAAAAGCTGTGTTTCGCCGCTGCGCGTAAAAACAAAGATGTGTCCCTTGGAGTTCTGCGCCACGCCCGCAGCCTCCCCAAGATAAATATCTGCCGGAAGCTTCAGCAAGTTCGGCGCGGAATCAAAGGAGATTTCGGGCAGGCTCTGAGCAAACAGAGGACAGACGGAAAGCGAGAGCGCGACAACCAAGAATATTTCTAAACCACGTCGCATGGAAGCCTCCAGAAAACTCTAAGGTTATAGAAGCGGAACCAGCCATCCATGTTCGTTGGCAATCGCCCAGTTTGGTAAGAGCGACGCCATAGTCGAACTGAGGAGGAGAATCAGAAGTCGTCGCGGAAGTTATGTTTTCCGCGACCACTGATTCTCCTCCCCAAAGACTTAGCCACTACTACTCGACTACCAGATCATTTTCAGCGCCAGCTGAATCTGGCGATTGGGCACTTGCGTTGAAGTCAGCCTGCCGAAATTTGGATCTGGTGTGTTGTTAATCGACATGAGCGGGTTGAGGTTGGTTGTAGGCGCAAAATTGGTGTGATTGAGCACGTTGAACATCTCGGCACGGAACTGCACGTTGAATGTCTCCGAGATCCTGCGAATGTAATTATTTTTGAACAAGGAGAAATCCATGTCGAACAATCCCGGACCGATGATCGTGTCACGTCCCAGGTTGCCACGAATGTTGGGGCAGAAGCCCCCGATGCGACTGGTGTATACGCCCGGAGAGACCAGAACGCTCTGGTCGCAGATCGCCGCGTTTGCCGCGGTTGCCGGCACAAGGCCCAGGCAGCCCGGTTTAATGTATATGAGGGAGGTGCGATAGCTGGAATTGACCAGATTTTGCGCCGAGCAACCGGAGACAAGGTTTGGCGGTTGATTGGTTGTAATGAGCTCTCCGGCAAAGTCAGTGGCGTTGTTAAACGCTGTGAAGGAAGCCGATACTGGAACGCCACTGGCAAGAGTGGTGATAATACCAAACTGCCATCCGCCAAGGGCCTTTTCCCCAAACGCCCCCATCTTCATTGGTGTGGGAACGTTCCACAAGCCGTTGATCACCAGGTTATGCCGAACATCAAAGTCCGACAGACCTTTGTCCAGGCTCAAGTCGTACCACGGCTCGCTGACAATATCCGCCGAGAAAGTGTCGCCGGCGGTGCTACCGGACGCGTCGTCGATGCTCTTGCTCCATGTGTAAGCGACCTGAACCTGAAAACCCTTGCTCATGCGCTTATCGAGTTTGATTTGCAAGGCGTTGTACCAGGACCTGGCTTGCCACATAGTGTTGAAGATACCGTTTGTCGTTGAAGTGTTCAGAAGGAAGCAATTTTGTGATATCGGATTCAGCCCCCCATTGGCAGTGGGACTGGTAAAAGAGACGGCGGGGCAGGGATTATTCGGATCACCCACATAGCCCGTGCCGACCTTAGCCGGCGAAGTCGGCTGATTCACGGTATAGGCCACCGGCCAGTAGTACGCCCCGGTGGCCGGGTCTTTATGCGGAATCACGGTATTCGCGGTATCGGCTTGGAACGGGTTATGCAACCCATGCGAACCGGAGTAGCCGATCAAGAGGGAGAGCGTCGGCGTCAGTTGCCGCGAAATGTTCAGGTTATATTGGTACACATAATTCCGTTTTGGATTTGGCTGGGCGTACATCCACGTTCGGGACACCGGACTCAGATTGTGAACCGTCTCCAGCGTCGGAACTGAAAAGGGCCACGTTCCCGCGGGCGGTGATGACTCAAAGCCTCCAGCGCCCGGGCCCAACGCGACAAACGTGGGCCGGAACGGGGCCGCCGAGTTATTGTTGAGAATCAATTCATAGCCGAGCGGGAGGGCATCGAAGATCCCGAAGCCACCTCGCACCGAGGTTTTGCCGGTCTTAAATGGATCCCAAGCGAAGCCAAGCCGCGGTTCGAAGTTCTTGATCGTCGGATTCTCTGAGAAGAAAGTATTTCTCAGCACCGATGTTGGGTTGGCACTCGCGCACGATGGCTGTCCGCCACCGCAAGGAAGAAGCGTTGATGGCGTTGGCAAGGTCAGAGACTTGCCGATACTTCTCGGTCGGGTTGGTGGCCATCTCATAACGCAGACCGAGATTCAAGGTGAGGTTCGGCTTCATTTGCCAGTCGTCCTGGAAATATCCACCGAAAACCATCTGCCGCAGGTAGTGCTTGCTGATTGCCGAAAGGTCAACTGGACGCGCCGCAGTATCAGGCTGGTTGGTGAGGAAATTCACGAGCGATCCGCAAGACGTGTCGTAGTGCAATGCCGTATTTGGATCGCCGGCCGAAAATCCAGCCTTTGGGCAGAACGCTTCCGGGGCCGTAGGTGTTTGAGCGCCAGAAACGTTATTGTAGACACCCCGATACGTAAATGTGCCAGAGCCATTGCCGCCGGCTAGCGGCGTGTACCCATCGTCATGGTAACCGAACATCTCGAATCCAAATTTGAATCCGTGATGTCCGTGACTCCAGAAGGCGTCATCGTAAAACTGGCGGATTTGGCCCCAGAAGTCTTGAATCGACGCTCCGTAGATATTCCCGCCCGTTAAATTGGTTACGCCAGTACTCGTCAGCGTAACTGCGGACGAGAAGAACCCGGGCAATTGCCCGAGGGTGGGGTCATTCATTGCCGGATTGTTGACAATCGGGGTGTTGCCCCCATTGTTTTGTGTACGGTCCAACCCTCCCCTCACCGTGTTCGTGAAGGTGCTGCTGAATATGTGGGTTTCCTCCACGATAATGGCTTGCCGGTAGGAAGTAAAGCCCTGCTGTGCGTCGCCAAATACCTCCGGAGTGTTGAAGCTCGAATCGTCGCGAAGGAATGTGGCAAACAGAGAGTCGCTGTTTGAAATCTTATAGTCCGACCGGAATGTCAGGAAATTTTCACTGGCGGCACGATGCCCCGTAAAGTTGTAAAAACCAGAGTTTTGATCGATGAGTCCGCCATTTGGATGGGGATACAGAGCCAGATATTTCTGAATGGTTGGATCGATAGTGACACTTGTCGTCGGGCAGGTCTTTGCGGTTTTGCAGCCCGGCTACGGCGCTAAGATTTGCAACCGTTCCGCTGCGAACCGCATCCGAAATCGTGACTTGACTGCCGACGATTGGAATTCCAGATGCCTGGCGAACACCCTCATAGTTGCCAAAGACGAATAACTTGTCACTCAGAACTTTGTACCCGGCCGCTACGCCGAATTGATTTTGAACCAGCGGATTCTTGCCAACCCCGCCGGCGTTGCTGAAGAAATCATTTGCGTCCAGCGCGGTATTGCGCAGGAAGTCAAAGGCCGTCCCGTGGAATGAGTTCGTGCCGGATTTTGTGATTGCGTTAATGATGCCGCCCGAAGTGAAACCGTATTCAGCGGAATAGTTGCTGGTCAGCACGGTGAATTCCTGAATCCCGTCCACGCCAAGGTTCTTCCCCAGCACGCTGCCAGGGCCCGCGTTGGAATAATCGTTCACGACCACGCCATCGAGACGGTAGCTGTTCTGCGTGGGACGACCTCCACCGATACTTAACTGGTCGCCAAACCCGCGGCCTCCGCCGCCTCCGACGTGGGAGACATCAAGGTGGGTCCGCGCTTCAACAACGCCGGGTTCAAGTTGCGCAAGGGACGCCCAGTCGCGGCCGTTCAAGGGCAACTCGCGCATGGTCGTAGAGGAAACCTCGTCGCTGACGGTGGACGAGGTCAGCTCAATCTGCTGCGCCGTAGCTGCCACTTCCACGGTCGTGTTTGTCTCTCCGACGGCCAACGCAATATTAAGCTCTTGCTTGGCGCCTACCGAAAGCGTCACTTTGGATACCGCGGTGGTGAATCCGGTGGTGGACACCCGGACTTCGTAATCAGAGGGATTCAGGTTTGGCACGATGTACGAACCAGAGCTGTTCGTGACGGTTTCAATCGTTATGGCAGTATTCACATTCAGGACAGTTACTTTAGCGCCAGCCACAACGCCGCCTTGCGCGTCCGTGACGATTCCTGAGAGTGTCGCCCCGGCCACTTGGGCATGGAGCGGACGTGAGATTCCCACACTAATGCACAGAACCAATACGAAAAGCAGAAAGCGAAATGCTTTCGCGTTCATGGATCACCCCTCCCTGACGCTCTTGTATGAAACCGCAGACCTGGAGAATCTACTTGGCCCGACGAAAAGGACAGCTGAATCCGACAACACGGTATTTCTTTTGTGCCGCTCCCCATTCCATTCGTAAACATCCACCCAAAATGGGAAGCCTCACCCCCTGGTGTGCGAGGATTTAGCACACGATATAAAACGTGTCAATAATTATTACGTCGTTCATCGTTCGCACTTGAAATTTCCGGCGAGAATTGCCGGGGAAATGACCGTTTTAGAGATGCGAACTGGTGGAAGAATACCAGCCGGCTGACGGCAAAACCCACGGACCCAATTTCGGATGGCCGTAAGAAAAAGTACGCAAACCCGAGATCTCGCATTGTGAAGAAAGAAGACTGGTGCTAGACTCCCGCCACTTGGGGGACCACAACGGAAAGTGGCGGATGAAATCAGCAAGATCATCGAGCGAGTGGCCTATTAGAGCTATGCGTTAGACCTGACTTGGCCTGTCCTGGTCAGACTCTCTTTGGCAAAAGGAGATTTCACAAAATGAAACGTTTCCACATCTTATTGTCAGTTTCAATACTTGGCGTGGCTATTGTGGCAGGCGCGCTCGCGCTGATGCCGCGACGAGCCGAGAGCCAGGGGCTGGCCGGCAATCCAGAACAGCAAGCCCAACAAGCGGCCCTGGAAGCAAATTATCCTAAGCTGCAAATAACTGATCAATATCTACATCTCAGCATCCCCGGGCAGACGATGGGGCAAACGGTGGGAGTTGCCCAGAATTCAAAAGGCCACATATTTGTTTACTCTCGCACGCAAAACCAGGGAGTCGCGCGCGGAGGCAAGGCCGCCATGCTGTGGGAGTTCGACGACAAGTACAAGTTCGTCAAGGAGTGGGGCCCCAATAACTACGCCGAATCGTTCGCGCACGTCGTGCGCGTCGATAAATCGGACAATGTATGGCAGGTGGACGAAGGCTCCGGCATGATCGTCAAATATAATCCCGAGGGCCAGCACATCTTTTGGCTTGGCCGGACGCCCGAGGCGATCGATTACTGGCAGGCAAATCTCGAAGGCCTGCATTTCGCAGCTCCCCCCAATCAAGCTCAAAGGCCAGTGCATCCCACAGGCAGGGTTGGGACATTTGACCGGGAAACCGATGTGACCTTCGATGCGGACGGCAACATCTTCGTATCCGACGGCTACGGTAATTCACGCATCGTCAAGATTTCGCCGGACGGCCATTGGCTCAAGGAAATGGGAACTTGGGGTCACGACCAGGATCAATTCAGCACACCGCATGGCATCGCTGCGGATGCGCAAAACAATATTTATGTCGCTGACCGTGGAAACAGGCGCATCCAAGTCTACGATGATGATTTGAACTTCAAGAAGACCATCACAGGCGTAGGTGCGCCGTGGTCCGTCTGCGTCACTAACAGCTCACCTCAGTATCTGTTCACGGGCGACGGCGCCTCCGGCAAAATCTACAAGATGGATTTGAGCGGAAAAGTGCTGGGCATGGCGGTGACCGGCCAAGATCACGGTGCAGAGAACACGGGTGACCTGGTCCACTCGATCGATTGCCGGAGCCCCAACACGGTTTATATTGGTTCCGCTTCCATGTGGGATGTCCAGAAGGTCACGATTCAGTAGGGCATGTAACAACTCAGAGCAAGAGGGGGATCGAGTCCAAAGCTCGGTCCCAAGGCTCGATTCCCCCTAGCTACTGATCCGCTGAGTCACATTCGTAATGCCAATCTGGTGACTCACGAACGACGCAAGCCAGAAAAATCAGTGCTGTTTCAACGGTTGACCAATATTCTTTGCAGCTAGCAGCATGGCGACAACGTGCCGCGATCGTGAAGTATGAAATTGCATCGTGCCCTTCAATGCAGTGAATCCGGCCCACGCATACGCAAATAAAATCGATTCGGGAGGCTTACATGAAGAAACGCTACTGGATCACAGCGATTTCGTTCGCGACAATCTTACTATGCGCCGTCGCAACAATGGACGCGCAAAATGGCGGGGCCGCTGTGCCAATTACGCAACTGCCCTTCCATCTTGTGGAGGGCTTTTTTCACTATCCAGCGAATTCGGTTGTGGGCCGCGTGAGCGGCATCGCGGTTAGCCCCACAGGCAATATCCTCGCACTCAATCGAGGCTATCATCCCGTGCTGGAGTTCAAGTCCGACGGCACTTTCGTTCGCTCCTGGGGCGAGGGCTCAACCATGTTTGTGGGCGCTCATTCCCTGCGTTTCGATCCGCAAGGCAATCTCTGGTACGTGGATGCGGCCGACGACATCATTTATCGCTTCGACTCTGAAGGCCGCACCGTGGGCACGCTGGGCACAAACCCGGAACCCTGGACCTGGCTGACGCACGTGATCGAGCATGCCGCCATCGGCAGGGCCTCCTTTTATCAGGAGACGGATATCGGCTGGAGCAAGGATGGAAGCATGTTCGTGTCCGACGGATACGGCAATTCGCGGGTTGCAAAATTCGATAAGGACGGCAACTTCGTAAAAAGTTGGGGCGAGCGCGGCGCCCAGCCAGGGGATTTCAATACCCCTCACAGTCTGGTGGTAGACAATAACGACATCGTGTACGTTGCCGACCGCGGCAACAGCCGCATTCAAGTTTTCGATACCGAAGGCAATCGCAAAGCGGTTTGGAATTTACCGACCGCGCCCTGGTCGCTCTGCCTCACGAACGGATCGAATCAGGTCTTGTTTGTCGGCAGCGTGGGCCGAGTCTACAAAATGGATCTCACCGGCAAAGTCCTGGGAGCATTCGGCCGCCCCGGCCGCATGCCCGGGACCATAGACTCCGTCCACGGAATCGCGTGTCCCGATGAGAAGGCCGTCTACATTGCGAACTTGTATGCCTCTCGCATCGACAAATGGGTGGCGCAGTAAATTGCCCAGATTAAGCTTTGCTTTTTCACAATGGCAGGGGGCAAGGACGACCGAAGGCATGATGCAAATCTGTCAGAAGAGAAGTATCTTACAGCTCCGAGGCTGTGCTCCGGCCGAAGTTTAGGCGACGACAGCAGACCATCGAAAACACCTGATGGAAATCGTCGTTGAACGTTCGGAAATCGGTCGAGGATCAAGCGGGACAGACGGAGAGATCTGGCGAAAATCAAATCTTCTTGCAGTAAAGCCGTATTTATTCCTCATTCCGCCACCTGGGAACTGGAACACGAAGAAATGCGCAGCGGCGCCGGCCGCCCGCTGATTTAGCAAAGTTTTCGGAATCTGCGCGAACATTTCTAGAGGGTCTTGGGAAATTCTCAGTGGCACAGGCTTCGGTCTGTCGGAATTCGTCTAAGCACGATCGGCCTTGCTCGCTACTAAACTCCACAGGCTGAAGCCTGTGCTACTAAAGCCTTCAAAATCCTGGGGTGCGCGAACGGAATGGGATGTGCACGACGGCTTCGAGGTCAACCGGTTCGCCGCGTTTTTCCGCGGGACGAAATTTCCACTGTGCCAGTGCCTCCATGGCGTTGGCATCCAGGCGCGGATCGACGCTATGAACTAGCTGGATGCTGTCCACGCTGCCATCCTTGCGGATGATCGCGTAGAGCACAACTTCTCCTTCCACATGCAGGGCCCGCAGCTCGGGCGGATACTTCGGGTCCACTTTTCGGAAAGGGACGGGCCCGGCAATTTCGGTTGTACCGGTTTTCGGATATGTGGCGGCGTCCGGTTCGTCCAACTCGGCAAAATTCAGGATCCAACTGCCGGAAGCGCTGGTCAGATTGGGCATGTTCACGTGCAATGTGTAAACCTGCTTGCCTCCCAGGATCTTTTCGGGCGGCACGTCCAACTTTGAAACCTCCTTCACGGAACCTGAATTGAGAGGATGCGCATTGGAATCTTCCGAGGCGATGCGCTCACCCGGGGCGCGCGACGCCGACGGATTGCCCATCGCTTTCAGTACAGACCCCGTGCCGAGGCCGGAAGTTGCTCCGGCCTTGGCGGTATTTCCACCAGTGATGAAAATCCCGTCCGGACCGTGGCCTCCGCCACTGATTCCCGGCGCAGCACCCGCTCCGCTACCAGCCGTATTTCCGCTGGGCGCACCCGGCCGCGGGCCGTCCGGAGAAATGGAAATTCGTGCGGAAAGATTCCCGGCCGGGATGGCCGGAGGAGGCGCAGGTGCCGGCGTCGCTGAAAGTGCAATCAAAGTGGCGCTATCCGATGTCCGTCTGGCGATTTCGGGCGCTGCGGCGTCCCGGTCGCCACGTTGCGCAGATGCGCGCGGCGCGGACATCGGGCTGACAGGAAGAAGCGGCTTGGGCGGAGCCTGCTTCGAAGAGGCGATGTTGATCGCTCCTGAGTGTTGTTCGAATGCGGGCAAGTCGGGCGCGGAAGTGTTGGCAACATCAAGATGCGCAGGCGTCTTGGGGCGCATTGCCGTGAGATTGAGTTTCGGCCGCACTGGCTGGGAATCTGCCAGCTGCACAATATTGGGGAGAGCGGACAAAATCTTGGGCGGCTCTTGCTGCGATGCCGGCTGAATCAGAGTCTGCCGTGGATGCGTGGGGTGTTTGTTGGTCCTCCGGCGGTTGCGATTATACACCCGCTTGTATCTAGTCGGGCCCACTGAACACATTACGTTCTCCCGGACAGTCCCACCGGGTGCCAGCCGCCCTGGTCTGCCGGAATTGCTTATTCGCGGTGCGGGGAATTACTGGTCGGTTTCTGTTCGTAGGAAGCGGCCAGCATGATGAAGGGGTCTGCTCCTGGCCGCACGGTATACGCTCAATGCGAGACATAATTGAAAATCAAGTGTGGATAACGTCCGCGGTCGTCGCGGGATAACTTGTAAGATCTGAGCAGATCATTCGTTCCCAAGTCCTTCCATGGGAAGGGCGGTTAGTGTCAAGGCGGTTTTTCTTTTTCTTATCAGAGGTTTTTTCGTTTGAGCCGTGCCGCCTCTGTCGCCATCCTTCCATCCGCACTCTTTCGTTGAGCGATTGTTCGCTCGGTGCAAGAGGGGCGTCGGTGAGCTCGGCTCTTTCCTTTCAACCTCTAGGCCACAGTGCTTTCCACTTTGTGCGTGATCACAAGTTCATCAAAGCGCCTTCGATTTGATTACCGTGCGTCGGAACGCCGTAAACTCCCGCGAAACATTCCGCCTGCTAAACGGGATTATCGCGAACTAGCTTTTGGGTGTCATTGATAGCCGTAAGAACATCTCAGAGGTTCCGACTGCCGTGAGTAACGAAATCTGTTACTTGGAAACGGTGGCGGTCAGCATGCCTTCGCTCGTCGTTAGATAGAGAGTTGAACCGTCGTCAAATGTCAGACGAAATGGCTCGCCGGCGCCGTCTAACGCCTGTTCCACCAAAGTTCTGAGTTCCTCAGGCCGTACGAGGTGTTTGGCATAATGGATGTGTGTGGCAGCTCTGGCAGCATCGGCGATAGCTTCGCCGTCAGTTTGCTCCTGAACGGCACTCATGATCGATTCTTTGTGGCCTTCAGCTTTTGACTTGGGCTTCATAGCTTCACTGTAGCCGTCTGCTTTCATGAACTACCTCCAGGTTCCAGAATACGTCCAGTGGCTCCCATCGGCTGTGCAAAAGGTCCTACTCTATCGACGCCGAAGCATTCTGTCGCCTATGGGAGCTACCCATACATGTTGAGAAGTTCCGCGTAGGGCAAATTCCGGAGCTTTCTCAACTCTTCGCCCATAAGAGTGCAGGCTATTTCCCGATTCTTCTGGGGACTTTACCATTTTCTGAATGCCAAGTCATGAGAAACGGTCTTTTCCGAGACTGGCCAATTTGCGGAGCACCTGACTCGCGCTTGTAAGGTTTCCTTCGGTTTTTTTTGACGCGAATTAAATGAAATCATCTCATGGGCGATTATTGGACACGTGCGGTAACATCTACATCGCAAAGAAACAATGGGGTCTCTTCGGTCTTCGCTATACGGGCCCCGGCAAGCTTGCGCCCAAGGACTAGTAGGAGCGGTTTGCGTGAATGGAGGAAAGATGAAACTTGCAATAATTTTTTCGCGGATTGCTCTCATTGTGATTCTCGCTGTAGCCGTACTCGCCCCGTATGGATACGCCGACGACATTCCGAAAGGTTGGCAAGCGAGCAACATGAGCCCCATCGGTTACAGCGATTTGGCCGGCCGCGGCGGCGCATTTAAGATGGCGATCAGACAGGTGAACGGCCGCTGGTATCTCTATCTCGGGCACCTCTGGAATCATGGCTGGTCCATCGTCGACGTGACCGACCCAACGAACCCAAAGGTCGCTAAATTCATTCCCGGCCCAGATAACACCTGGACGATTCAGATGGAGCTTCACGGTAACCTCATGTTGACTGCGCTGCAAAAATCTGCAGGAGCGTGGGGCAATGATCCTGACAAGCCAAATGACGAGGGCGTGATCATATGGGATATCGCTGATCCGCTGAACCCGAAGCAGCTTTCGCATTGGAAAACAGGGAGTACCGGTGTTCATCGCCTTGGTTATCCCGGGGGACGATATGCAAACCTCGCTGCGAACATGCCAGGTTACAGAGGACAGATTCTCGTTTTCCTGGATATCAGTGATCCGCGGAATCCCACCGAGGTGAGCCGGTTCTGGCTGCCGGGGCAAAAGGACGGCGAGCCGCCACCGTCGGCGCCGACTTCGTTTCACGGACCGGCCATCATTGATGGCGACAAGGCTTATCTAGGATATGGTCCGGCGGTAGTGACACTGGATATCAGTGACATCGCGCATCCCAAGCAAATCGGACGGCTTGACTTCGTGCCGCCTTTCAAACCTGGCATCACTGTGCACGACGTTCACTACATTCCCGGCAAGTCGCTGTTGTTTGCGCATTCGGAGGGAAGCGGCGGAGATACGGCGAATCAGGCGCCGACTTGTAGCGGGCCGATGGACCTAGTCGCGATGGTGGATATTAAGGACCTCACCAAGCCGAAGATGATCTCCATTTTTCCGACGCCTGTGCCTCCCGCTAGTATGGATTACACAGATTTCTGCGATAAGGGAGGCCGGTTCGGACCTCACAACACCAATCTTGAATACCATCTGCCGGACGTGGAGAAGCAAGCTGACTTGATCTACCTGACATATTTCAACGCAGGTTTGCGAATTTTCAATATAAAGGATGCGCGGTTGCCGAAGGAAGTCGGGTGGTTCATTCCTCCAGCCCCCACTAAGCGCATTGGGCCACTTCCGGCAAAGCTCACCAACCAAACAGAGGATGTTCTGGTGGATACGCGGGGCAATATCTATATCACGGACAAACAATGGGGGCTGTTTGTGCTTCGTTACACCGGGGAGGGCCAGCCCACTCAGTTAGCTAAATAGAGATTCACCTACACTGCCGAGGGGAGAAAATGGTGTCCCACCGAGCCGCTCCAACGAAAAATTTTATACCCGTCTTCGTGGTGAATTCAATTCCAGGAGCCGCGAGTATATTCCTTCAAAACGCTGAATAGAAGGACTGCGGATTGGGCCTGAGAAACGGTCTTATCATTAACTGAAAATTGGGCAACTTCCACATGACGATAAGAAGCGCCGGCTATCAGAACCTGGCCAATTTGATTTGAAATTGAGAACATCAATGTTCTCATTGTCCGTATTTGTCATTTCACCTACTCTGTGTGATCTGCTGGCACCAAAGGATAGATGAAAAATGACAAACCAGTCTCAAAAACCAATCTGGTGGAAAGTCGTCTTAGGATTGGTCATGATCTATATAGAAATCACGCCCATTTTTATCCCGCGCCAAATCTACTAAAGGCTGACAATCCGGCCCAACAAACGGGGATGAATATAGCAATGGGCCTCATAATAGCAGTCGGATGCTGGCTGGTTTGGTCAGGGACTAAACCCGTTTGGCGTAATACGCAGTGAACAGAATTTGACCCCTCATTGATGAAACTCAGCGCCACATTTCAATAATCCCGTTTCACACGACTTAGCCGAGATTAATATTCGACTATCCGGTTCGTCCTGTGCCACAATCTCGCCGAATTCCGGAACCGGCGGCAGCGGGAATGATTCCGTGGAGGGCATGTGGGAACTCTCTGGGAAACGAATAAGCCTTTGACCGCAACGGGAATTCTGATGCTGCCCGTGTTTGTGCTCACGGTCATCGGACTCTTCATCGATCCGCGGATCATCACCGGAATGCCGGCGTGGCTGAAGCCGGCGAAGTTCGCTGTGTCCATATCAATTTATACGCTCACGCTGGCGTGGATTTTCCGTTATCTGGCGGATTGGCCGCGGCTGCGGTCGATAACCGGGTGGGTCACGTCGGTAGTCATGGTGCTGGAGATCGCAATCATCAGCATCCAGGCAGCCCGTGGGACAACGAGCCATTTCAATGTGGGGACGCCGCTCGACGCGGCGCTGTTTGGAATCATGGGCGCTGCGATCCTGATCGCATGGCTCGCCTCCATCGCGGTAGCGGTGGCGCTCTTCCGGCAGAATTTCACGGATCCCGTGATGGCCTGGGCGCTGCGATTGGGGGTATTGATCACGGTTATAGGCGCGGCTACCGGCGGTTTAATGGTCACGCCAACGAGCGCCCAACGATCCGAGGCACGGGTGACTCAACATTTGGCCGTCAGCGGCGGGCACACGGTGGGAGCGCCCGATGGTGGACCTGGGATGCCCGGAACGGGCTGGAGCCGGGAACACGGAGACTTGCGCGTTCCGCACTTCCTCGGGCTGCATGCCATGCAGATCCTGCCGTTGCTCGCATGGTTATGGAAACCGAAGCGGGCGGGCGCGATCATCGCCGCGGGAGGCGCTTACGGTCTGCTATTCGCTCTGGCCCTGGCACAGGCGCTTGCGGGACGACCGTTTCTCGGGGGGCTGCGATGACCCCGGAGCACATCTTTTCGATTAGCAGTGTGGTAGCGATGGGCGGGTGGGTCTTGCTCATCGTAACGCCGCGCCGAAGCTGGGTTTCCACGCTGCTTGCCGGCCGCGTGATTCCACTGCTGCTTGCGGG
The DNA here is from genome assembly GCA_963825365.1 of uncultured Acidobacteriota bacterium. Taxonomy (GTDB): domain Bacteria; phylum Acidobacteriota; class Terriglobia; order Acidiferrales; family UBA7541; genus Palsa-360. The sequence continues at coordinate 241,808 of CAWGSV010000022.1, forward strand.
CGTTTATTTCATTCTGCTTGTGGCGCATTGGGGTGAGAGGACAGGGGGATTCAATTCCCTGGCGGAAGTGGCGGCGCTGTTCTCGAATCAATGGTTGTTGCTGGCGGGCTGGATTCATTATTTGGCGTTCGACCTATTCGTTGGATCGTGGCAGGTGCGGGATGCAGAGGAAAGAAAAATCTCACTCTGGCTGACGATCCCGTGCCTCGGTGTGACGTCCATGCTCGGGCCAATTGGGCTCCTCTGTTACTTTGCAGTGCGTTCGGCAGCGGTCAAGTCGAGAGCCGAATGAATCGGTCCACCGCCTGATAATCTGTTACTTCGGAAACTGGCTATTGGGTTTCGTGGCGCGAATTCCGAAGCCGAATATTTCATGGAACTAATTATTTGATAGGGGGCCAGATTGCGGCTTTGCAATAGGGGCGTTCAGCCGCCAGTGCCGCAGGTTGTTCGCATAAAGTCCGATGCACAAGAGATTGCCAGGAAGGAATCCGAATTCCGCTGTACGCATTCCGATGATGCATATGATGATGCTATTCGCCCCAGCAACTACCCAGCCTTGCCATAGCTTCTTCCCAACGAGGACCGTCGAGAGGACAGTCAAAATACACGACACATAATCAAGCCTGAACATTTTCCGCCCCTGCCACTGAATTTAGGTGCTCAAGACACCTGGCAAGTAATTTAAGGATCCGCGCGATTACGCGATAGTGGTCGGACGTACAGGTGCAACTAATATTGAATTGAGGTTTTCGGCACACAGAATCCCACAACCTGTGTGTCCTCTTCGCAGAATGTGGCCCCGCACATCTAACAAAGGAACTAAAGCAAGGGGCGGGACGACACTCATCGGCCTACGGATTACGGCTCATTAGTCCAGTCACTTTGGACCGCAGAATTCCGTTGACTGGCGGTTCTGCCCCGGCGTCTAATCCTTAGCCAAGTCAAGACAGAGGGCGCAGCATCAGGGAGGATTCTGTGGTCAAAATCAGCGTGTTGTATCCCAACCGCGAAGGCGCAAAATTCGATATGGCGTACTACTGCAAGACGCACATGCCTCTCGTCCAGCGCTTGCTCAGTCCGGCGATCAAGGGGATCGCTGTAGAGGAAGGAATTGCAGGTATGGGACCCGGTTCGCCTGCACCCTATGTCGCGATGGGGCATCTCCTGTTCGACTCGGTGCAGAGCTTCCAAACTTCATTCGAGCCGCACGCCCAGCAGATCCTGGGCGACATCCCGAACTACACCGACATTCAGCCGAGCATTCAAATCAGCGAGATCAAAATCTAGAATCTGCGAGCGTCCGAAAAAAAAGCAGCTGGAGAATAAACGTCCGGCCTCATTCACGATAGCGCGAGGCACACGACCGAACAAACCGGGCGGCGGCGAAGCGTCGCTAAGTCCGGAATGGTCTTCTTTAAGCCGGTGAGAGCGGCTTTCGATCCGCCACGGTCTCACCGCATCTGCAAGAAAGCCTGCAGCCATCCCAACATCCTCGGCCAACCCCTGTAGCTCTGGGTCACTTCGGGATGATTCGCGAACCCACTGTGGCAAATTTTGACGAGAGTGCCTTTGTTTGTCGCTTCTAGTTCCCAGCGGACAGTAGTTTTCACATCACCCGTCCAGCTTGCGATCCAAGTGTAGACAAGCAGATGTGGTGGATCGACTTCCAGATACTCGCCGTTGACCTCGAAGTCGCGGCCACTTCCATCCAATCCGGCACTGCTCCACTTGCCCCCGGCGCGAAGATCGGCGTGGAATTTCGTGCATCGATAGACACCGGCTTGTCCCCACCATTGCACGACTTGCTTGGGATCGACAAGGGCCTGAAATACGCGCTCGGGCTTTGCATCGATATATATCTCGCTGACGATTGAGTCCGCATCGGGAGTGACTTTCGATGTCGCCATATTCGATCCTCCTATTTCTTCTTCTTTTTCGTCCGAGGGCCGGGAGTCTCTCTTTTGTGACTAGTTTCAACAAAAACTTTCAGGTTCGTCATGCTCGATTGCCAAAACATTCGATATTGGTTGAGCCATGAATCGATGACTTTTAGCGGATCAGAATTCAAATGGTAGAAGCGATGCCGACCTTCACGCCGTTCCTGCACTAGATGGGCGTGACGCAACAGGCGCAGGTGTTTCGAGATGGCTGGTCGGGAGACGGGAAAGGCTTGGGCGATTCGACCGGCAGGAAGACTACCCGGCCGCAGCAGGTCCAGTACCGCGCGACGAGTGGGATCGGCAAGAGCGTTGAAGGTTGCATCGACAGAATATGTAGCCGTACGGTTACGCATATTCGTAACCATATAGTTTCATAAGTATGCCGTCAAGTGCTTTATCCGCGATTCCTTCCCATATTCCTGCCGCGACACCCGCAGACGACCGAGGCAGTCGCACTGAGAAGTCGTCGTCTCGTCATGTGGGAGCCGAGTTAGCGATAACGCCGACTCTCTAGCCCTATCATGTCCCGTGGGGGATTACTTACGGTTTGCCGGTCACACGTTCGGAATCAAACGCAAGGACAACTTCGCTTCCGCGGTCATGTCCGACAATCAGGTTTCCAGTTTAGTTTCAGTCTGATTAAGACTTGGATTGTTAGCGGATCGAATAACCGCCATCGACACGAATGGTAGCTCCGGTGACAAAGTCCGAAGCCCGCGAGGCCAAGTACACCGCCGCTCCGGCAACTTCCTCCGATTGTCCCCATCGACCGGCTGGAGTGCGAGAAAGAATTTCGTCGTTGAGCGGCATTGTTTTTACAGGGGCAGTCATGTCGGTCTCTATCCACCCTGGCGCAATCGCATTGACTTGAATGTTGTACGGTGCAAGTTCAATGGCCATGGACTTGGTCAACTGGATGATTGCGCCTTTGGCTGCGCTGTACGAAGGGATCAGCCCAGATCCAAAGAAGGAATACATACTGCCAATATTAATAATCTTTCCTCCTTGATGACTCATCATCGATTGGGCGGCAAGCTTCGAGAGAAGGAAAACTGCATTGAGTTGGGTCTCGATTACACTGTCCCAATCCTCAGCCTTCTCGTGCAAAATACCGCCGCTCAGCGATACGTTACCGGCGTTATTGACCAGGATGCTGATGCCGCCAAGTTCGCTCGCGATCCTGCTAAGCGCTGGTTCCAATGCGGCACGATGGGTTAGATCGATCTTCACAGCGATCGACGGAACGCCAATCGCCTTCAGTTCTGAGAGCACATGCTGGTTCTTCTCTTCGTTACGTCCCAAGATCGCGACGGAAGCACCAGCTTCGGCCATACCAAGCGCAATGCCGCGACCAATCCCGCCATTACCACCAGTTACCACAGCCACTCTACCGGCTAGGTCAAAGAGCGCAGGCATCTTCATTCGATATCCCTCGTTTCGAGTTTTCAGTAGCGAAATTTACCCTGGAAATCGGTTTTCAGTGAAGCACGACCAGGAGACCCCAAGGGGAAGTCACTGCAGCTTATTGCAGTGGCCTTCCCTTGACAAGTGTTTCGAGCTGCTTGCAAAGCGCCAGCGTCAATCGGAGTGGTGCGTCAAATTGTGAGTAAAAGTTGATTGTGCCGCTTTTCGGATGGTAAGTGCGACCACACGGAAGCGCTTCATGCAAGCGACGACGAACGAGCTTCGGTTGACTGGATTTGAATGTCAGTTTCCGGTTGGTCGGCAAACCGGAAGTAATCCTTGGACAAAACTCGGATAGGGCCTGAAAAGTCCTCATACCGCATTGTGGGATTTTCCCTGGCCAGATTATCAGAATTGCGTACTAGTCTGGCTTGCCCTAACTTGTTGGGCATCCGGGCACAAAATCGTGGCGACGCTCCAAGTGATGGCCTGCTACTTGAAACGCGCTAGGCGAAGCCGGGGCTTGGCGATTCGGCGCGAGGGTTCCCGCGATGGGATGTGGACTGTGCTCAAAGTTGTGCCCCGCCTCACTCAAGAACTATCGCAAAAAAATGAAAAGGTGGGAAGCAATCGGGACAGAAAAGAGGCCAGCCCACTACATTCCCTACGACACGCACGCTGAGAACAGTCACTGCAAAGACATGTAAGTGCCTGAAAGTATTGGTGAACCGGGTAGGACTCGAACCTACAACCCGCTGATTAAGAGTCAGCTGCTCTACCATTGAGCTACCGGTCCACGAACTTTTTATTTTAGCACGACTGAGGGCAATTTCAGGCTGCCCGCGACGCGCGACTTCAAAATTTTAATCGCGCAATTTTTCCGCGATTTCCCTGGCCACTTGTTTGGCGCGCTCGACTTCGTTCGGTTCCAGCGAAATTGCGGCCACGCGCGGATGTCCTCCGCCGCCGTATTGCTCGGCCAGGCTTGCCAGATTGTCTTCCGCAGCATCGGGATTCCAGGGATTTGAGCCGATGGAAATTTTGGCGCGCGACGGCGAAGCCAGCACGCTCACTGTGTAGCGCGCGTCCGGATACAGCATGTAGGGAATAAATTTATTGTAACCGTCGATGGGCAGATCGGTGATGTCGAAATAGATCACTCCGCCGCGAACTTCGATGCGTTGCTTCAGCAATTCGATGGTTTGGCGATGCTTTTCGAGCAGCGGGCCGAGATGCTTGGCGATGATCGGCAACTGGATCATTTCCGCGAGCGTGCGCATGGACAAGTCCGGAATAATTTTGGAGACCAGGCCTTCTTCAGGCGCGGACTCAATCACCAGAGCCAGTTTCGTCGCGGGCTCGGCGATGGATACGGCGGACTCCGGCGTGGGATATTGCGCGCCGTCGATGATGTCGCCCCAGTGAATCAGCTCGGCCAGAGGCTTTATGTCAAAGCCGAATTGCTCGCTGGTCACGTCGGCCAGCAGCTTGGTGCAGGATTTGTATTCCGGGCGATAGAACTTGTGTCCGCCGCGGTCCTGGCGAAAATTCTCGGCATCGGCGGGAGTGAGGAAAGCGCTCTGGTGATGGTCAAACCACCAGGTGACGCGCGGCGAGCTCGAGTATTTGAAATCGACGATGACGTTCTCATCGCCGTCAAACAGGGATTCCGGAAACGGGTTGCGCGCCTGGTGGGCCATTCCCGAAAAATGAAACTGTGCGCCCGGCTGGAAGCGCTCTCGAAAAAATCGGTAGAAGACCGCGGCCGACGCCGCGCCGTCGAAGCATCGGTCATGAAAGCACAATCGAACTTTTACCGGATCGGCCACTCTGCCCTTTCGCTCCCTGCACTGCCAGATGTCAGATCAATTGGAAAGCCCTAAAAGATGGCTGGGCCAGGCAAGAATGTCAAGGCGAAAAGGAAGGGCGGCAATTTGGAAAGGGGCTGAGTTTCCGGGTTGGCCGCAAGCGGTTGCGGCCTTCATTAGTATGGATCTCTGAGACCGGGCTCGATGACCGAGGAAAAAAGCATTCCAGAGCAGCACTCGGGAAATGTAGTGGACGGATAATCGGCTCTAAGTGCCGCTGAAGCTCTTGGCGATGCCGCCTGCGATGGGCACTTCGAATTTCTCATGCTGATATGCCTTCACCATGAGCAGGATCCAGAGGACCAGGGAAACGAGGCCGATGAGGCCGGAAAACGCCGCGGCCATGCCGAATGTGCCCATTCCGCCCCTGAACATCATTCCCGCACCGAAGAAGATCCCGATCACAATGTTGATGATGTGCAGCCCGCCAAACACAACCATCGATTGCGCAGCGTGAAAGCGCACGAAGGGGCGCTTGTCGATCAGGTAGAAGATAAGTCCAGTCACCCACCCGAATAGATAGCACAGGAATCCGGCGACGTTTTCAGACATCCCCGACTGCGCTGCCGGTGCTGCTTGCACCACTGCTCCGCCAGCTTGCGCCTCGCCACATTTTGGGCAGAATCCCGCGCCGGCCGCCACTTCACTGCCGCACTTGCTGCAAAAGGCCATGGTGTTTCTCCCTCCCAAAGTCATTGACGCGAATGCCGTCGAACATTGCGCGAAGGCTATCACTGCTGCCCTCGCCGCACAAGCTCAACTGTGCAAATTGAAGGGTCGAAGGTTTGCCGCGGGATTGCGAGCCATTGTTAACTGCATGCATTCCGAGGGGATTTCCTCCGCTGGGTGTGCGGTTGGATCCTTTCCAGGTCCCGGAACGCCTGATTAATTTAGGTAGCAACCGTACGTGTCTGACAGGCGTCTACCTGTTTGAGAATACCAACCTGAAGGTTGGCGCTGCACAGTGCGCACGGCGTGAACGTCATTGGCTTTGACCAACTAATGGAAACGATTCTAAATCTGATCTGGCTGGCAGTCACCGTTGCCGCAATTTGGCTGTGGCGATTCCGCTGGAGTGGGTCGCGGCAAAATCCGAGGCACAGCACTCGGATGGAAGTTGTCGCCATTGTCTGCGTGTTGGCCCTATTGTTCCCGGTCATTTCGCTGACGGACGACCTTCATCCAGATATCGTTCCCGCGGACACCGTTTCCAGCAAGCGGAATCTCTGCTTGCTGGTTGCGCATGGCGCGCAGGCTGCAAATTCAAAATTGTCCTTGCACGCGCATAGCTTCCCTGCGCTGTGTTCGCATTCCCCGGCGGCATTTGAAATTTCTTTTGCGGGAATAGTTTCAACCATCTCCATTCCAGATCCCCGTTCCACAAGCACCCTCGGCTCGGGCCGCGCACCACCTTCTCTCGTTTAAGCACCCATATTTCCCTCAGGCCCCGAATAGCTGTACTTGCGACGCCATGCGTCCAGGACCTCAATTTATTTAGGGGCATTTCATTTCACGCAATTCAACCGCTTTGGAATTCCGAGGGAGCGCAAGAAGATGAGCCACGGAAAATTTTGGATGTTACTGGCTGGGTTACTGGCAGTCTCCGGCTGCGGCGGCTCGGATGTGCAGAAGGCGGCCAATCCCGCTCCCGCACCTCAGGGAACGCCACAAGTGTTTGTGGCCGCGGATGCCAAGGGTGTTCAGACCATCACAGTTCAGCCGCGGCCGATTCCAGACTACCTGGAAATTCCGGGGCGCGTGACGCCGGACCCCACTCGAGTGGTGCATGTTTTTCCGGCCACAGCTGGGCGCGTCACGGAAATGCGCGTCCGCCCCTGGGACCGTGTTGTAAAGGGGCAGACCGTGGCAATCGTGGAGAGCAGCGAAGCCTCCCGCGCGTTGACCGACTACGAAAAGGCACGCACGGATGCGGACCTTAAGAAGAAGACCCTGGACCGCTCCAGCGATTTGTATGCGCACCAGGCGCTCGCCGAAAAAGATTTGCAGCAGGCGCGAGGCCGACGCGCGCTCCGCGGATGCGGAAGTGAAAACAACCCTCGCTCAATTGCATCTGTTGGGCGTGGATCCCGCGAGCGCCACCAATCAACTGAAGCGTGTTGGCCCCTCGCTCCGGCGTGGTGCTGGACGTGGGCGCGTCCACTGGAGAACTTTCCAAGTCACTCGACGCACCCCAGCCTCTCTGCACCATCGCCGATCTGGACACGATTTGGGTCGAGGGCGAAATCTTTGAGAAGGACGTCAAGGGACTGCGAGCGGGCGCCGCCGCGGAGATTACCTTGAGCGCATATCCCGGCGAGAAATGGTCCGGCCGCATTGCGGTGGTCGGCGACGCAGTGGACCCGGCGACGCGCACACTCAAAGTGCGCGTGGAGCTCGCAAATCCACAGCTTCGATTGAAGCCGGACATGTTTGCGACCGTTCGCCTGCTGCGTTCCGCAGCGCAGGGATTGCTGATACCCGCTTCCGCCTTAGACCGCGAAGGGCAAGCGGCCTATGTGTTCGTTTCAGCGGGGAATAGCAAATTCGAGCGGCGCGAAGTGGTTCTCGGCAGGAGCGTGGACGGCAATGTTG
>CAWGSV010000023.1:0-166585 GCA_963825365.1 uncultured Acidobacteriota bacterium
CGCCACTTCGCTTTTCTGATCGATCCGGCTCCTTGGTTACGCGGTCTTTCACCAGCTCAAGCCCCAGCATCAGGCCCTTGCCGCGCACCTCGCCGATCACGGCATATTTCTGCTGCAGTTCGTCGAGCTTGCCGCGAAAATAATTCCCCACCGTTTCCGAGTTCTCCAGAAGTTTTTCCTCTTCGATGAATTCGATGGTCGCCTTCGCCGCCACGGACGTCACCGGATTTCCGCCAAACGTGGAAATGGTCAGGCCTTGGTACGATGCCGCCAATTCCTTGGTGGTAATCGTGGCGCCGATGGGCGCGCCGTTGGCCATGCCCTTGGCGCAAGTCATGATGTCTGGAGTCACTTCCCAGTGCTCGATGCCAAACCAATTCTTTCCCGTGCGCCCAAATCCGGTCTGCACTTCATCGGAGATGAACAGGCCGCCGTATTTCTTCACAGCTTTGAAAACGATCTTGAAATATTCCTTGGGCGGAGTGATGAATCCTCCTACTCCTTGAATTGGCTCCGCCATGAACGCGGCGATGCTGCCGCTCGTGCCTGTCTGAATTAAATTCTCGACGTCGTTCGCGCAGGCTACTTCACAGTCCGGGTACTTCAGGCCCAGCGGGCAGCGATAGCAATATGGGTTGATGGCGTGGGAGATGCCCAGGCTGATGATTCCCGATTTCCTCCATGGCGCCTGTGCCGTCACGCTCTTGGTGAGCGACGATCCGCCGGAGTAGGCGTGCCGCAGTGCAACGATGTCGAAAGAGCCGGTCGCCATGCGGGCAAGCAGAATTGCGGCTTCATTGGCTTCGGTGCCGGAACTGGTGAAAAAACTGGATTTCAGCGCACCCGGCGTGATTTGAGCGACCTTTTCCGCAAGCGCAACGATTGCTTCGTTCGGATAAAGCGTGGAGAGATGCTGAAGGCGGTCAACCTGCGCCTTGATCGGCCCGGTAACCCTGGGATTTGCATGGCCTACGGAAACGGTCAAAATGCCGCCAAAGAAATCAAGATACTTGCGGCCTTCGACGTCCCAAACATGCTGCATCGAGGCGTGATCCGCCACCAGCGGTTCCTTGTAAAAATTGGTAACCGCGGGCCACAGATATTCCTTGTGCTTGCGAACCACTTCTTCACTGCGCGTCGTCTGCTTGGGTTGCGTCGTCATGGGGAATCCTTTTAGCCACAGATGAACACAGATCAACACTGATCAAAATCTGATAAAAGCAAACACAATCAAGAAAAGATAATGCACTCGAAAAGGAAACGAAATCTCAGATATTCAAAAATCTTGCGATCTTTTTCTATTTATCTCTGCTTTTTAATCAGTGTTCATTTCTTTTTATCTGTGTTCATCTGTGGATTCGATTCCTATCAGTCCGCGGCTTGCGTGCCGCGTGCTGTTAGCGTGCGTGTGATTTCGCCATAAGTTTCCGGGCGGCGATCGCGGAAGAATTGCCAGGTGTCGCGCACTTCCTGCATTTCGTCGAGGTTCAGGTCTGCCACCAGCAATTCATCCTTGTCGCGGCTGGCCTGCTTGATGATCTTTCCGCGAGGATTGCAGAAGTAGCTCTTGCCGTAAAATTCGCCGATCTGCCAGGGTTTTTCGATGCCAACTCGATTGGACGCGGCCACAAAATAGCCGTTGGCGGCGGCGTGCGCCGGCTGTTCGAGCTCCCAGAGATATTCGGAAAGCCCCGCCACGGTGGCGGATGGATTGAACACGATTTCCGCGCCGTTTAGTCCCAGAATTCTTGCGCCTTCGGGGAAGTGCCGGTCATAGCAGATATACACGCCCACCTTGCCAAAACGTGTTTCAAAGACCGGATATCCCGCATTGCCCGGGGTGAAATAAAACTTTTCCCAAAATCCCGGATGGCAATGGGGAATGTGGTGCTTGCGATATTTGCCAAGATATTTTCCGTCGGCGTCATAACACCGCCGCCGTGTTGAAATACAGCCCGGTCATTTCCACTTCGTACACTGGGACCACCATGGCCATTCCATATTTCTTGGCAAGTTTCTGCATGCGTGTGGTGGTGGGTCCGCCTGGCACGGGTTCCGTCAGCTCGTACCATTTCTGCTGTTGCTCCGCGCAAAAGTAGGGGCCATAAAAAAGTTCCTGCAAACCAAGAATCTGCACCTTGCGCTTTGCCGCCGCGGCAATCAGCTTTTCGTGCTTGACGATCATTTTTTCTTTGATTTGAGCCAGGGAAAATTTCGTGGGGGACCATTCGCAATGCGCCTGAATAAGACCGCAACGGACGATTCGTGCCATGCCGCACCTCCGCGGAAATTAAACAGCGAGTGTACTCCGCGGGAACGGCGCGCCACAAGGCCCGTGCCTAAGGCGTAATGGAGTTGTGCTAAGCTGGCGGGCCACGGCCGGGAAAGCTTAATACAGCTTACGTTCCGTCGGCCGCGCAGTATATCGAGGAGGGCACAGTGCAGAAACAAATACGTTCCGGGATTGTTGCCGCGGCGATTTCAGCGATTGCCGTTATCGTGATCGTAGCCACATGGGCTCCCGGGTCGGCCCGAGCGCAGCAGCCACAGGCCGTAGAGCGCAAGATATTAATGCGGCAGGACCTATCCATGCCCGGATGGGAGTCTGTGATGATCCAAACCACCGTGCAACCCGGCGGAAATGAAGGTTGGCACACGCACCCCGGCACTCTGGTGGAATACGTCTTGCAAGGCCCCTGGACGATGCAGCGCCGTGGCAAACCCGATGCCACCTATCAGACCGGTGAAACCTTCTCTGTAGTTGAGGGGGAAGTCCACCAGGCGGTCAATCCAGGCAAGACCGTCGTGCGAGGTTTGGCCATATTGATCGTCGACAAAAGCAAACCAATGACGACCCAGGTGCAGTAGCGCCCGGACTATAAGCTATTTAGCGATCGGATTGCGGAACGAACCTTTGCTTTTGAGCCCACCAGATCAGCCATTGAAATCTTGAACGAAGAATCACTTTTCAAAATGTCAAGGTCGTTTGAGATTTTCGTGACTACCGCTTTGTGCTTCCCGTTTCGCACCTGTGGCAAACTCGATTTTGCCGTTGTTTTGAAATCACATTGGCCCCCAAACGCTAGAGCATGCCTCGCAATTCGCGAAGATGGCACATTCTGTTTACGAGTTCTGCGCTTTACCACCATACGACTCTGATGTCTAAAAATCATATGGAGTCGGCTAACTACTAGCCACTTTAATTCGATATTACTTGACACGCAGTCTGAGTGGGCATATCTTCCGCTGCATTGTATGTCGGATAAGTGGACGAAGAAGCTTCCCGATGGCCGGACGGCTGCCTACACATCGGAATTTGTCCATGGACATGGTGGCGTGATTACCGTGCTCGTCGGTGAAATCGTTCGGACCCGTACTGTTCAAGCCCCAATGACTCGAGAAGAGGTAGAGGGGCAATTCAAGAATCTATAAGTACCATGCCGCTGCACAGGGTGTGGACCGCTTGCTGGCAAACGCTATCCCGTCAACCCCGAGACGATAGTGTTGCTTGCAGCGGACTCATTCACGCAGAGAAGCTGAAACACGCTACGGGAAGTCGCCTACTCATGTGCTTGTGCGATCGTTGCGGGCATACGATTTAGGACCCCGAGCAGGGGGGATTATGACAACGGATTCGAAGCTGGAGGACCGGGAAAGGCGACGGAGCGATCGTGTCACGCTGCAAGTCCCCGTCCGTGTCGATTATTTCGCAAAGCAACCTGGACGACTTGCCAGTGAAACAACGACCATCAAAGTGAATGCACAGGGTGCGCTCTTGGTTCTGCCTTGGGGAGTGCCCGTTGGTCAGGAGATGTTGCTACGGAATTTATCTTCAAATGAAACTGAGATTGTGACCGTTGTGTTTATCAATCACTAGGAAAATGGACACTACGAAGTCGCGGTTGAATTTAAGCAACCGAATCCTAAGTTTTGGGGCGTTTCGTTTCCGCCTGATGATTGGACGCCTGCACATCGGGACGCCAAGCCGACCTCGAAATGATTTCGTTTCGAGGCTGAGCTATCTAGTCCGCGCACGCAGATGAGCTTATTTGGCGCGATGCAGGTCTGAGGACACCCTCATGGCTACGAAACCATTAGATCAGCAAACCTGTGAACGCACTATCGACGTGGCCAAGTCATGATGAACAGCCTTACGGGATGAGGGATTTTGGCCAATCCGACTCCCGGCCATGTTCCGATTAGCAGGGAAAGCAAGGAGCCAAGATTCTTCGATAATATCAACGAGTCTTGGAAGTGTCCCACTGGCACTCTGAAGGGTCATTTGCACAAGCTGCAGTCAAACCTGCTGATTGCGGGAATTTTTGAAGGACAGCGTCAATCGTTTTCTCCAGTTGTTCGGCGGCCAGGCTCTTTGACACAAATGCATCCGCTCCGACTAGTTGGGCGGCGATAGGCATTTCGTGGACGCTGAAAAACACAATTCTTGTTGAAGGAGCAATCTCTCGGATTTGCTTAGCGGCATCGAGGCCGCTCAAGGCCGGCATGGTCAAATCAAGAATCACGATGTCGGGTAAGAGTTCGGCCACCTTTTCCACGGCCTCGAATCCGTCTCCCGCTTCGCCGCATACCTCCCAGTTATCCCTGTCCGAGAGCAGGAGACGCACACCGAACCGAACGATTTCATGGTCGTCCACGATGAGTAGGCGTATAGGAATGGACCCCTCCAATGCAAGCCGTTCGCATCAATCTTCTATCCTCTAAAGGAATCAATGGGAATACGGCATATACCCTAGATTTCATGAATTGTGGGTGTGGGCAAAGGATTCAGCGAATGCACCTCGGACATCAAACCGCTATTACGCCTGATAAAAGGTGCAGTTTCAACCAGTCGATGCAATACCGTCCGGCGTCCCCACAGTCGATGGCACATTCTGTTGACGATTGCCTGAAAATTATGAATTGAATATTATACCGCCGTACGATTTCGGTAACTAAAAGTCGTAGATTTCCGTCTAAATGATAACCGCTTTAAGCCGATTAGAAATGAGAATGCATTTGTACCAGCGGTCGGAGGAATTAATGTCGGTCTCACGCTCCCGTTTTTTTCGGGTGTGCTTAGCTTTATTCCTCATGGGAGCTGCGATCTTTGTAAGCTTGTGTGGGGTCTTGCTCTTGGTCGGATCCTTCAACAGTCACAGCACCATTCTGGGGAAAGGTCTTTCTATTTGGCCTCGGCTTGGTCCTTTTGGGTCTCTCCCCATTTGTTTTCATTGTCGGGCTTATTAAATGGAGGCTGGCAGACCCTGCTCAGAGGGAAGCAGATGGCTAACACCCATGACCTTGGCATGGAAACTGGCATGACTGAAAACAGGGAATCAACTGCGTTGAATCGCAGGCGCGATGCACATTTTCCTGGGGCTGATTCTTAAGTTCTGTGATACGGCGTTCTCGGAATTTGGAAGAATGTAGAGTTCGCATTCAGCAGGATTATCCTAATCAAATCACTGGGTGAGACACGGACTCCTAAAGAAGGAATTAGCTCCGCGCCGAAGAGAAGAATTTCATTCCCTATAAATATCGCCGGCGCGCCTCAAGTTCCTGACCGTTTGGCAGGGTCACTCTTACGAAGCGCATGGTTGGAGAGCCATTCTTGTTGCAATTGCCGACAATTGTTACCTGATCGCCCGGTTTGAGCGATTCCTTGCTCCAGCCGCCATTCACTAAGCGGTTCGGACTGGGACCTTCCGCCACCCATTTCACGACGCTGCCGTGTTCATCGGGGGCGGTAAATGTGATTTGCGCGTGTGGATTGGCCCAATCGAATTGCGTAATGGTGGCCTTGAACGTAGTCTCGCGGTTACTGTCGTACATCGCCATCGAGTGGTGGGCAAATGCCGGCCCGGAAATCAGCAATGAAATGGTTAGCACCGCTAAGAGTGAAACGATCCTGGTTTTCATTGAGCCACCTTTGGTCACTGAAATCTCGACCATCCTTCAAGGTCTTTGCAACCCTGCATGTTGGATGCTCTCCCGCGCTAAGTCGTTCCAACAACATTCAAATCGGGGTTGTACGCGACGAGGGTACCATGCCTTTTCTGATCTTCGATTGACCTTTGCGGCTGGCGTGCGCCATCTGCAACGAATCCAAATACCCGATTGGATCATCGCGGCGCCCGCCTTCGGGCGAGCGCTGCGGAAATCGGCAAAAATTTTAGCTCTTCTTTACTTTGCGAGCCCACAGGTCCCAATCCTTGGGAAAGTCCGAATTGCCCACTTCGGCCAGTGCTGCTTCTTCTGGAGTGAGCGTTTGAATTTTTCTGCTGCCCGCCTGGAGGTGCATTTCCGCGTTGACCTTCAGGTACACGCTGCGCCCAACGGAGTGCATGATGTTGGTTCCCACGGTGACGCCGCCGTGTCCGCGCATCAACGCCGCTGGAGCCGTACCAAGCGATTGCGCCAGAGCCTTGGCTTTGGCGGCCTCGTTGATCAACATATTGGTATTGCCGAACATCTTGCGAATGTCGAAGGTGGGCAGGCCCGCGCCGATAAATCCGCCCATGTGGTAGATCGGCAGGAGCGGCTCGTTAATTGTTCCCATCAGCACCACGGTCGGCGCGTGAGTATGAACGATGGACTTGACATCCGGCCGGGCACGGTAAATCTCGGCGTGAATCCAGCGCTCGCTATACATCCTTCTGTTGTCGCCGCCCGTTGGGACGCAATCGAAATCCAGCTCCATAATGTCACTGACGGTCGACCAAATCCGGGGCCAGCCATCGCGAAATGAAAAAGTGATTGGGGTTGGCGGGATTTCGCACGCTCACGTGCCCGTAGCCGTCCACCACTCCCTGATCCTGCAAAATGTGATTGGCCGTAACCAAATCCTCAAGCAGTGCTTGTTTGTCTTGCTTGTCTTGCGGCATGGCTTGTGGAAGCGCGGGAGCCGGCAGCCGGTTGCGCTTTCGCTTCTTCCGTGGTGCCTAGCAGTGCGCCAGTCAGCAAGAGGCCGGAGCCGGATAGAAATCCGCGGCGCCCGAACCCGGCTTTGAGCAAATGATTCAATTCCATTGAAATCTCCTTGGAAATCGATTTGAAAGAACGCGCGATGTATGCAAGCCCCCGATACCACACACGAAGGGAGTGTTTGCAAATCTTGACCAAATCCAGACCAAACTTTGAAATGATTGGCATCACATCGGATACACCGATTTGCAGCCCCATGTCAATCATCCAGTGTTTGCAGGTTTGACATCGGAGAGAAATATTCAGTGCGCGTCCCCTAAAAGCCAGCAAAGTAGGCTATCCTGACGGGGATTTGCCTGAGAAAACATTGAATCCGGAAACGATTTCAGCGTTCTTTCATCGATTCTGCCGCGCAGTCCTTCGCGTTGTTCCAAACTGTGTCACCTTATCGCAAGCCGTCGCCTTCAACATGTTCCTGGCATTTTCTCCCATGATTCTGGTTGTGCTGGGGGCGGTGGCCGGGTCCGCGGCGTTTCGACAAGCGCTGCAGGGAATAATCGAGCGCCTGCGCGTTGTCCTTCCTCCGGGGACGCTCAGTATTCTCAACAATTTTCTCGGTCGGCATGCCCTTCAATCCTGGCAGTGGGTTTTCCTGGGGCTGGGCGGAACATTGCTCGCGGGAACGCAAATGATGAAGCTGCTGATAGAAGGTTTCCGCATGATTTACGGCGATCAAAAACGGCTTAGTTTCACCAGCGTCCATGTGCGGGCTTTGCTTTTGCTGAGCGCAACCATCGTCCCGTCGATTCTGATCGTGAACCTGGTTGTTTTTGGCAGGACAGTTCGAAACAGAATGCTGCACATTTCGTCGATGCCCGTGCTCATCCGATTGACCTGGAGCGCTCTGTATATCGTCGTGTCCTTATTGATCGCCTTGATGGTACTCACGGTGATTTACCGTGTGGGGCGGCCCGGCATTCATGGCCTCAGAGCTCACCTGCCAGGCGCGGAGGTTGCCACGGTATTGTGGTGGGCGGTCAGTATCGCGCTGGGATTTTATTTGCGAACCGTGCCATACAGCCTCATTTATGGCGGCTTGGCAGTGACCATTGGCCTCATGCTTTGGATGCAGCTGACGGCCACAATCCTGTTCATCGGCGCGGCCTACAATGCCGAATTGATCGAATCCTCGGAACAACCTATTGCCTCAATTGAGTTAGAATAAATCAAAGAGTTCGGTCGCGGGAGGCAGCGATGACCGAAATGCGCGTCAAGTGTTACTCCGGATATCGAGCCGATGAGCGTCCCACCAGATTTATCTGGCACGGGCACGATTTTGAAATTGTAGAAGTGGAAGACGAGTGGTATTCCCCAGGCGCGACCTATTTTCGTGTGCGCATCCCGGACGGCGATCATTTTGTCCTGCGCCACGATGAGCCTCAGGATGTATGGAGCGTGGATGCGTTCCGGTCGGCTCGAGGACGCTTCAATTTGCCCGAGGCCCGGCAAGTCGGGCTGGGCTAAGGTAACCGGCCTCTGAAATACCTCGTGTTCCGTGCGGTCCTTTGCGCGCTGGAATGCAGCTGCGCGTTGCGTACTGGAAAGGCACGCCCGCATTTCAGGCCGCAACTTTTCTCTCCCAGCAGGGTTAAACTGATTGGGCGAGTTGAAAACTCGAAGCGTGCCATTCCAGCCGCGCTGACTCCCGCTCAGGGAGAAGTGAAAATGAAGAAAGTAGCTTCCCGCAAATCGCAAATTCACGGCACACGGCCGGCATCGCTCTCCGGAATGCTTGTGATTTTCTTCCTGGCCGCGGCCACATTCGCGGCTCCCTATCTCCTTGCCGCTGCCGACAAGAAAGACAGCCAGGCCAAGTCGCAGCAACCTTCCAGCGCAGGAAAAGGGCTGCCTACTGAGGCG
This sequence comes from uncultured Acidobacteriota bacterium, assembly GCA_963825365.1. GTDB lineage: Bacteria > Acidobacteriota > Terriglobia > Acidiferrales > UBA7541 > Palsa-360. The sequence goes on from CAWGSV010000023.1 coordinate 8,845, forward strand.
CTGACCGGTGACGAGGCCATCCTGCAAGCGCTCAATCGCCTGGGCTTTGGGCCACGTCCCGGAGATGTCGAGCTCGTCAAGCAGATCGGTCTGCAAAAATGGATTGAACAGCAACTTCATCCGGATTCGATTAACGATTCTGCGCTTGATGATCGCCTGCAACGCTTTCCCACGCTGAAAATGTCCTCTGCAAAGCTTCTGGACGAATTTCCCGAGGCGCAAGTGGCCGCTCGCCGCGAGGGCATTTCTGTTGAGGAATATAGGAAAGAGCAGCAGCAACGCATGCGCGCGGCCATGCAGCCGATGCAGGGTGACAATCAGGCCGCTCCCCAGAACGATATGCAGACGGCCGACGCGCTGCACATGCCCAATTTCGATGCCGTGGATAACGATCTAAACGCCAATCCGGCCAAAGACAAAGGCCAGGGTAAGGGCCAGGCCGCCTTCGGCAACCGCATGATCAACTACGAACAGGTTCGCCTGCCGCAGCGCATTGTCGCTGAATTGTCCATGGCAAAGATGACGCGCGCCGTTTACAGCGAGCGCCAGCTTCAGGAAATGATGGTCGATTTCTGGTACAACCACTTCAACGTCTATGCTGCCAAGGGCGCTGACCGCTGGCTGATCACCGAATATGAACGCGACGCCATTCGCCCGAATGCCATGGGCAAATTTCGTAACCTGCTGGAAGCCACTTCGAAAAGCCCCGCCATGCTTTTCTACCTTGATAACTGGCTCTCCGCCGATCCCATTGCCTGGCAGAAATTGCAGAACGAGCAGCAGGCGCGGCGGCAAATGCGAGGCGGCCCATTTGGCATGCCGCGCTTTCCGCAGGGGCGTCCCCCGCAAAATGGAAACCCGAACGATCCGAATGCCAACGCCAAACAAAAGCAGGAGCGCGGCCTGAATGAGAATTACGGCCGCGAGTTGATGGAATTGCACACGCTCGGAGTGGATGGCGGATACACGCAGGACGACGTCATCAACGTGGCAAAAGCATTCACCGGATGGAGCATCAAGCAGCCGCGCCGCGATGCTGAATTTTTCTTCGACGATCGCATTCATGACAACAGCGTGAAGACCGTGCTCGGACACCAGATTCACGCCGGCGGAATGAAGGACGGCGAGGAAGTCCTGGATATTCTGGCGCGCGACCCTCACACCGCGCACCATATTTCCTATGAGATGGCGCAGCGTTTCGTTTCCGACAATCCGCCCCCTGCGCTCGTGGACCGCATGGCGCAAACTTTTCTGAAATCCGATGGCGACATTCGCGAAGTCCTGCGCACCATGATCTACTCGCCCGAGTTCTGGTCCAAAGATGCCTATCGCTCCAAGATCAAGACCCCCTTTGAGCTGGTAGCGTCGGCCACGCGGGCCGTTGGCGCGGAAGTGGATATTCCTCTGTTGCTGGTGCAGTGGACCAGCCGCATCGGCCAGCCGCTCTATCAGTGTGAGCCTCCCACCGGTTATTCTGACAATGCCGATGCATGGGTGAACACGGGCGCGTTGCTCAGCCGAATGAATTTTTCGCTCGCTCTGACCTCAAATCGTATTCGTGGCGCGCAGGTGAACGTCGACTCTCTACTGGGCGGCGATGCGGCCGCCAATCCACATGCCACGCTCGACCACGCAATGCAATTGCTATTGGGCGTAGCGCCGTCGCCGCAGACTCGCGACACGCTGGAAAAACAGCTAGACGATCCACAAGTTTTGCAGGCCAGCCTGGACGATCCTGTGAAGGTTGTAAACGTAGCGATGATCGCGGGGTTGGTCCTGGGCTCGCCCGAATTCCAGCGCCGTTAAGTAGCACAGGCACTCTGCCTGTGCGCTTTTCGCGATGTATGGAGTTATGAAGGAGCGAAAGTTGAGAAAACCGCACAGGCAGAGTGCCTGTGCTACTTGTTCCGCAGCCTGATAAGCCAGCCTTTTTTCGTTTTTGTATTACAGGCCAACGAAGTAGAGGAGAATCGCCATGAACGTTTCGCGACGAATTTTTCTAAAGAGCGGTGGCGTGGCAATGATCGGCATGAGCACCATCCCCGCATTCCTGCAACGCGCGGTTGCCGCCACGGCCATGCCCAACAAGAAGAAATTGATCGTGCTCTTCCAGCGCGGCGCCGCAGACGGCTTGAATATCGCGGTCCCGTTCGGCGAGGAAAACTATTACAAAATTCGCCCATCCATCGCGATTCCGCAGCCGCGCAACGGCGTGGAAGGCGCGGCGGTTGATCTCGACGGCTTCTTCGGCCTGCATCCCAGCCTTGCGCCGCTCGGCCCTCTCTTTCACAACGGGCAGCTCGCCATCGTGCACGCCGCAGGTTCGCCGGATACCACGCGCTCGCATTTTGACGCGCAGGATTTCATGGAGTCCGGCACGCCTGGCGTAAAATCAACCGATGACGGCTGGTTGAATCGCACCGTTGGCGGCATGAGCGAGCAGGACGCTACTCCTTTTCGCGCTGTGGCCATGGGACCAAATCTCCCGCTCACGCTGCGCGGATCCGCGCCGGCAATCGCTCTACCCGACGTCAAGCAGTTTCGCGTGATAAGCCAGTCCAACGCCGCGCAGGGCGGTTTCGAGGCGCTTTACGCGCAGACGGTTGACAAAGTACTGCGCGGCACAGGCGCGGAAACGTTTGAAGCGATTGACATGCTGCGCAAGGCCGATCCTTCGCGCTTCCAGCCCGAGAACGGCGCGGACTATCCCAAGAGCCGCGTCGGCCAGACGCTGCAGCAAGTCGCACAGATTCTCAAGGCCGATATCGGAATGGAAGTCGGCTTCGTCGATACCGGAGGCTGGGACAACCACGTGAACGAAGGCGGGGCACAGGGACAAATGGCTAACCTGCTGCGTGACATGGGGCAGGGCCTCGCCGCGTTCCATCAAGACATGGGAGACCGCATGGAAGACATCGTGGTTGTCACCATGTCCGAATTCGGCCGCACCGCGCACGAAAATGGAAATCGCGGCACGGATCACGGCCACGCCAATTGCATGTTCGTGATGGGCGGCCCGGTAAAAGGCGGAAAAGTGTATGGCAAATGGCCGGGCCTGGGTCCGGGCCAGTTGAACGAAGGCCGCGACCTGGCGCTTACCACCGATTTTCGCTCGGTCCTCGGCGAAGTCATCGCAGGGCACCTCGGCGCCGGCAATTTGCGCGGCGTGTTCCCGGGATTTGACAACAGCCCGGCGAAATTCCCGCGCTTGCTGAAAGTGTAGTAAGTATTTTCTGGGGTGCCGCACCCTTGTGGGTTTCAAGGGTGCGGTTTTTCCGCACATACGCCACATAACAGTCTCAGGGGCACAGACCTTACATGCCGGTCGAGTCGAGATCTGAATTTTTAATCAGCCCAAAGAAGATAGATTGGAAAACCCGCACCCTTGAAACCCGCAAGGGTGCGGCACCCCAAGCCCGCCTCTCTTGGCCGCCAGCCCCCGACTTTCCGCATTCAAAACCTCGGCGCAAAGCTCTACGATCAGCCCACAGATTTGGTACTATCTCCCATTCAGATTGAACATGGACAAAATCTGGCTGACCGCCGTCCCGCTACAACCGCGCGTAAAGTAGTTTCCTTGGGAGGATGGATCGAAATGAATCGCTGGGTGCGCTTGATCGGCTCCATCGTCGCCATGGCCATGATCGCCAATTTCCAGTATGCCTGGGCTTTGTTCGTAAAGCCTATGATGGGCGCAACCGGCTGGAAATTGTCCGATGTACAGTGGGGATTCACGCTATTCATCGCCTTTGAAACCTGGGTGCAGCCGTTCACGGGGCGCTTCATGGACAAGCTGGGTCCGCGCTTCTTCATGTCCGTGGGCGCGGTGATGTGCGGCATTGGGTGGGTGGGCATGGGCCGAACGCACACCTTGACGGGCCTTTACGCGCTTTATTCGCTGGCCGGGATCGGCGCGGCCTTGGTTTATTGCGGTTCCACCATCGTGGGATTGAAGTGGTTTCCGGACAAACTGGGCCTGGCCTCAGGCCTTATCGCCGCGGGTTTTGGATCGGGAGCGGCGCTCTTTGTTCCCTTCATCTCCCGCATTATCCGTACTCAAGACTACCGCTCTGCATTTTTGTATACGGGCATTGGGCAGGGAATTGTTATCTTGCTGGTTTCGCAATTAATGGTAAATCCGGATCCCAACGATCCTCAGATTGCGGGGAAAAAGGCCGGAAGCAGGTTCAAGGTCAGAGCCAACGCGGAACAATTTACGTCCTCGGAAATGCTTGGCACCTATCAGTTTTATATGCTGTACGCCATGATGCTGATGATGGGCATCGGCGGCTTGATGGTTACCGCTCAACTCGGTTCGGTGGCGGACACGCTTGGTATCGTCAAGGCCGTCTTCACATTGGCCATATTTGTGAATTCACTGGCAAACGGGGCGGGCCGGATATTCTGGGGCTGGGTATCGGACCACGTTGGCCGCGAGCGGACCATGATCATCGCATTCCTGATTCAGGCTCTAGCCCTGGTCAGCGTTCTTCGATTGGGCCGCAACTCTCCCTTTTGGTTTGTCAGCCTGCTGGCGCTGGTGCTTTTCACCTGGGGCGAAATTTATTCCCTTTTTCCGGCTGTCATGGCGGATTTTTTTGGCATTAAGAACTCTGGTTCGAACTATGCGTTCCTTTACAGCTCCAAGGGAGTGGCCTCGATCCTGGCGGGAGGGCTTGCCGCGCTGCTCTTCGAAAAATTGGGCTCCTGGACCTTTGTGTTCTACGGGAGCGCGGCTCTGGCCTTCATCACCGCCATCATGGCAGCAGGATTAATTGCCGTGCCGCATCCCACCAAGCTGAACGCAGCGCCCATCGCGGCCCCCGCGAAAGTTGCGGAACCGTAGGACATCCCCCTTGGCTGCCCTACGGGCGTGCTCCACATTCTCCCAGGTTTTTTCATCCGGGCGCGTTTCTGGTAAGATTAGCAATCATACCTTACGAATTCACAATCTAACTGGAGGTTAGGCCCCAATGGCAAGTCCAATCATAGATATCCAGATTACCGCGCCGGTAACCGACGCCCACAAGTCCGTACTGACGCCTGATGCAATCGCTTTTCTGAAAAAGCTTTCTTCCACATTTGAGGGGCGCAGGCAGGAACTGCTCACCAAGCGGCGCGAGCGCCAGGCCCGGATCGATAAAGGGGAGTTGCCCGACTTTCTCCCCGAAACGGCAAATATTCGCAAGGCCGATTGGTCCGTTGCCTCCATTCCCGCGGACCTGATGGACCGGCGCGTCGAAATTACCGGCCCCGTCGACCGCAAGATGATCATTAACGCGCTCAATTGCGGCGCGAATGTGTTCATGGCCGATTTCGAGGACTCCAACTCACCGACATGGACCAACAATCTGGACGGCCACGTCAACATTCGCGACGCCATCAACCGCACCATCACCTTTACAAGTCCGGAAGGCAAGAACTACAAGCTCAACGAGAAGACCGCCACGCTCCTTGTTCGCCCGCGCGGATGGCATCTGGATGAAAAGCATTTTCTGGTTGACGGAAAACCTATATCCGGGGCCTTTTTCGATTTCGGTTTGTTTGTCTTTCATAACGCAAAGAATCAGATCGCCCGCGGAACTGCGCCCTACTTCTACCTGCCCAAGATCGAAAGCCATGAGGAAGCGCGCTTGTGGAACGACGTCTTTAATTTCTCCGAGGATTACCTGGGAATTCCGCGAGGAACCTACCGCGCCACAGTGCTGATCGAAACGATCCTTGCGGCTTTCGAAATGGATGAAATCTTGTACGAGCTGCGCGAGCACTCCTCAGGCCTCAACTGCGGACGCTGGGACTACATTTTCAGCTTCATCAAGAAATTCAGCGGCCGTCCGGACTTCATTCTCCCCAATCGCGCCGAAGTCACCATGACGCAGCATTTCCTGGCTTCCTACGTGGAGTTGCTGATCCACACCTGCCATCGCCGTGGAGCGCACGCCATGGGTGGAATGGCCGCGCAGATTCCCATCAAGAACGACGCGGTTGCCAACGAAAAAGCCCTGGCCAAAGTTCGCGAAGACAAACTGCGCGAAGTGCTGGCCGGGCATGACGGCACGTGGGTCGCGCACCCGGGGCTCGTTGCGGTCGCCAAGGATATTTTTGACGCGCACATGAAGGGCCCGAATCAGATCGATACTAAGCGCGACGTGGTGAATATCACCGCCAAGGACTTGCTTGCAATTCCGAAAGGCACCATTACCGAGGAAGGCCTGAAGTGGAATATCGACGTCGGCTTGCAGTATCTGGCCGCGTGGCTGGATGGAAATGGTTGCGTTCCCATCTACAATTTGATGGAAGACGCCGCCACCGCGGAAATTTCCCGCACACAGGTCTGGCAGTGGTGCAAGCACGGCTCCAAACTGGAAAATGGTCAGACGGTCACGCCGCAACTGGTCCGCGAAGCCACGGCTTCGGTGCTTGAGAAGCTCAAGGCGCAGATCGGCGCGGAAAAGTTCAACGCCGGAAAACTTCCTCAGGCCGGAAAAATTCTGGTGGAACTCATGACCAGTCCGACATTCCACGAGTTTCTAACCACGGACGCCTACGCCTACCTGGCGTAAACCACAATCTGCCTCTAGCACTTGTAGGGGCACGGCAATGCCGTGCCCCTACCGCTCACCGTGGCGGCTTGGAATTATCCACCAAAAAAAATCCAGCTAATTTCGCTTCGGGATCATTCAATGACTTCCGAAGATTTCAAGGGCATATGCCTTGTTTGCAGCCGCGCTTGCGTTCGTCGGGAATGTCTTCATATCGCGCGGGGACGAATCCGTTGCGATTGGGCATTTGCACCTTCGGCAATGTCTTTTCGTTTAAGACCTGGTCGTCCGGGATGATCTTGCTCTTGGAAAGAATGAACGCAGTCAGCGAGTACACTTCGTTCGGCGTCAGCGTTCCACTCTGGCTGCGCGGCATGGCGCGCCGGATGTAGTCCCACACGGAAGTCGCATACGGCCAGTATCCGCCCACAGATCTCACAGGCTTGAGTGTGGTGAGCGTTTCGGTGTCCGCGATGCCGCCAATCACACGCGGGCCAATCTTGCCGCCTTGTCCCTCGGGCCCGTGGCATACGGCGCACTTGTCCGCAAAAATCGCGGCACCTTCTTTTGCAGTCCCATGGCCCGCCGGCAGGCCCTTGCCATCCGGGCCCACGGAAATATCCCAAGCCGCAATTTCCTCTTTCGTTGGCGTTCTGCCCACCTTCGAATATGACGGGGCCTGCGCCAGCGCCGCAGTTGCAGTCATCAAGGCAATCCCCGCGCAGAGCAGTTTAGAAAAGCGCATTTTGCACACTCCCGTCCTTATTAATCTTCCAGGGTTGAATTGCGTTGAAATCTCCGACGACCTGCTCCGATTTTTTGAAAAAGTCTATGTCTGCCTTCCAGAGTTTGGCGACTTCGACAAGGGTCGGTTGTACCGTGCCCTGGTCATCCGTGCAGCGCGATTGCAGATTGGCCTCATTCCCGTCCCAGGTCCAAGGGAAGGAGAAGCGCGTGTGCGCCTTCTTTGCAATCGGATCGTGAATCTGGGCGTCTTTCCATGTGCGGCCTCCATCGGTGGAGACTTCCACACGCTTGACGGCTCCTGCGCCGGACCACGCCAGCCCGCTGATCTCGTGGAAGCCGGGGCCCGGCATGCGATATCCTCCGGCAGGTCGCGTAATTACGGACTTCGGTCCGAGTTCGAATTCGAACCAGCGCGATTTTCCGTCCAGCCTCATGCTTGGGTATCTGCTGACCTCCATCATGGCCATGTAGGGCTCATCCACCAGCGCAATTCGCCTCAGCCATTTGACGTTGTTGATTCCTTGCCAGCCTGGGGTTATCAGGCGCAGCGGAAATCCCTGCTCAGGGCGCACCGGTTCGCCGTTTTGCGAGTAAGCCACGAGGGCGTCATCCAGGGCCTTCCCGATCGGAATGCTCTTGGAGTGCTTGGGCTCATCCGCTCCCTCCGCAATTATCCAAGTGGCGGTTTTTTGCACGCCGGCTTCTTTCAGCAAGAGAGACAGTGGGACTCCTGTCCACTGGCTGCAACTGGTGAAGCCATGCGTTTCCTGGGGCGTAGCGTCCACCGAAACGCGCGCGTCCCCGCCTGGGCCCCTCGGGGAGCTATTTCCATGGCACTCCACGAAATGAAATCGCGTGACGAAGGGCAGCCGCTTTATTTCGTCCACGGAAAAAATTAGCGGGCGATCGACCATGCCGTGAATGAGCAGGCGATGTTCCTTTGGGTCGATGTCGCGCGGCTCGAACCCGTGTGAAATCGTGAAGTGCAGGGAAGCCGGCGTGATCATTCCCTCGGAATCCTGTAGGGGTGTTCTCAAGCCGAATGCCACCTGCTCGTCTTTCACGCGGCGCTCGGGATTATTGATGCTGCCATTGCGCACACTGCTCACGAAATGCGAGCGCTCGCCGTATAGATGCAGTTCATCAATTTTTTCTGGCGCCGGTTCGGGCGCCGCCGCGGCTGCGATTGGCAGCGCGCTTGCCGATGCCCCGACGGCTAATCCTGCCAGCGCCGCGCCATTCTTGAGGAATCGTCGCCGATCCGTAAGCTTGGGATTCATGCAGTCCTCCTGTCAATTTCAGTGGAATGGTAACACAATGCATGCTCCGCGATTCGCCCTGGTAGCACAGGCTTCAGCCTGCGGATTTTATGGTTGCAGCGCGAAAAATCAAAAACCAACAGGCTGAAGCCTGTTCTACTAAATGCCAAATTTCAGGGGCAGTGCCCAAGCTTGCAGCCGCGCTTTTTCCAATCGTGTATTTCATCCAGATTTTGCGGGATAAACCCGTCGCGGTTGGGCATCTTGATCTTTGGCAGAGTCTTGGCGTCGATCACGTCGCCTTCCTTGATGATGTCATTGCGATACAGGATGAACGCAGTGATCGAATAGACCTCGTCAGGCTTCAACGTGCCTTCTTGAAAGCGCGGCATGGCCCTGCGGATGTAATCGAAAATGGTGGTTGCGAATGGCCAGTAGCTCCCGGCGGTCATCATGGGGCGCAGGGAAGTGAGCGTGCCCTTGCCGCCGACGAGCGCTGGAGCCTGCGCGCTGCCTTGCTGATTCTCGCCGTGGCACACCATGCATTTGTCGGCATAAAGCTGCGCGCCCGCCTTGGCATTCCCGCTGCCCGGCGGCAATTCCTTTCCATCCGTTCCGATCGCGATATCCATGGCCTGCACTTCCTGTGCAGTGGGAGTGCGGCCCACATTTTTGTAGCTAGGAGTTTGCGCCGCCGCCGTGACGCATGCGGCGGCGCACAAAACCGACGCAAGAAGGCTAAAATGAAATCGCATTTTGCACGCTCCCGTCCGCATTCACTTTCCACGGCTGAATGGCATTGAAGTGCCCGGGAATGGTCCCCGTTTTCACGAAAAAGTCCGGCTCCACTTTCCAGAATTTCGCCAGCTCTGTCACTGTCGGTTGCCGCTCGCCCGCATCATCCGTGCAGCGCGATTGCAGGATGGTTTCCTCGCCGTTCCATTCCCAGCCGAATCCGAATCGCACGTGGGCCTTCGGAGTAACGGGGCTTTGAATTTCGGCTTCGCGCCAGGTTTTTCCGTTGTCGGTCGACACTTCAATGGATTTGACCGCTCCGCCGCCGGACCATGCCAGCCCGCTAATCTCATAAAAGCCCGGCCCGTTCATTTTTTGCCCGCCTGAGGGGCGCGTAATGACGGTGTGCGGTCCCATCTGAAATTGAAACCACCTGGAAAGCCCATCAGGCCGCAAGCTCGGATACTTGGTGCTCTCCCACATTCCCATGTAGGGTTCTTCCACCAGCTTGATTCGCCGCAGCCATTTCACATTGTTGATTCCTTCCCAGCCCGGCACCAGTAGCCGGATGGGATAGCCCTGCTGCGGCCGCAGCGCCTCGCCATTCTGTCCGTAGGCGATCAGCACGTCGTCCATGGCTTTTTCAATCGGGATGCTCTTGGTGTGTTTCCCTTTTTCCGAACCTTCGCCGATGATCCACTTGGCTTCCGTTTTCACGCCCACCTGCTTCAAGAGCGTCGAGAGCGGCACGCCCGTCCACAGGCTGCAGCTGGTGAAGCCATGCGTATCCTGCGCCGTGGCATTCGGCGAGACGCGGTATTGTCCAGTGGGGCCGGATGGCGCGCCGTTGGCGTTGCATTCCAGAAAATGCGCGCGGGTGACGGACGGAAAGCGCTTCAAATCGGCGAGCGAAAAAATCAGAGGTTTGTCCACCAGCCCATGAATCAGCAAGTTATGCTCGGCAGGATCAATATCGGGCGGTTCGTAACCATGAGCGATCACAAAGTGGAGCGAAGCGGGCGTGATGTATCCGACCGAATCCTGAATCGGCGTGCGAAATCCAAAGTCACGGTGGTAGCCCGCAGGCGCAGGATCATACAGCCCGGGCGCGCCCAGCCGCGTGGCAGTCTCAAATCGCGAGCGCTCTCCATAGCCATGCAAATCCTTCAGCCGCGAAGCGGAAGTTTCCGGTGCGGCGCTCTGTCCGCTTGCAGTCCGCGCAACTCCCACAGCCAAGCCAGCGAGCGCGGCGCTATTTTTCAGAAAATTCCGGCGCCCGGAATCTTTCGGTTGCATGGGTTTCTCCTATGGAATGCGTAGATGAGTCTTAACCAAGGCGGGATAAGATGTCAACGAAATGGTATTAGTGTGCGCCCTTTTAATTTAACCAGACACTCAAAAACGACGGGGCGCCCATGTAGCGCGGGCTTCAGCCTGCGGGGGTTAGTCCTTGGAAGACCCGAACCCCGCAGGCTGAAGCCCGCGCCACCTGAGCGCCCCGTTTTTTGCAACCTTTGCGGAGGCGAACTATTTTATTAATTCGATTGCCGGATGCGCATTCCGTAGAACGATCGGTAAACGAAAATGAATGACACCACAAAGAATGCGGCCGAAAGCGAACGCGTCAGCACACCGCCGGAGGTGGCCGTCAATTTCACGGCCAGCGATACGGCCAGCAAGCCGAAAAGCGTGGTGAACTTGATGACCGGATTGAGCGCCACGGAAGAAGTGTCCTTGAACGGATCGCCAACCGTATCGCCGATGACGGTTGCGTCATGCAGCGGCGTTCCTTTTTGCTTCATCTCCACTTCCACGATTTTCTTGGCGTTGTCCCATGCGCCGCCGGCATTGGCCATGAAGATGGCTTGATACAGACCGAAGATGGCGATGGAGATCAGGTAGCCGATGAAGAAGAACGGATCGAGGAAGGAAAAAGCCAGCGTGGCGAAGAACACCGCGATGAAGATGTTCAGCATGCCCTTCTGCGCATATTTCGTGCAGATCTCCACGACTTTCTTGCTGTCCTCGACGGATGCTTTTTCCACGCCCTCGAGCTTGATGTTTGCCTTGATGAACTCGACGGCTCGGTACGCGCCGGTGGTCACGGCCTGTGTGGAAGCGCCGGTGAACCAGTAGATCATGGCGCCGCCGGTAATCAGGCCGAGCACGAAGGGAGCGTGCAGCAGGGAAAGTTTCTCGACGTTGGCGGTGAGCCCGTTGGTCAGCGCCATGATGATCGAGAAAATCATGGTCGTGGCGCCCACAACAGCGGTGCCGATCAGCACCGGTTTCGCGGTGGCCTTGAACGTGTTGCCGGCTCCGTCGTTTTCTTCGAGCAAATCCTTGGCGCGCTCAAAGTTGGCGTCGATGTTGAAATCCTTCTTCAACTCTTCCTTGATGCTCGGAACCTGCTCGATCAGCGAGAGTTCGTAGACCGACTGCGCGTTGTCCGTGACCGGGCCGTAGGAATCGACCGCGATCGTTACGGGCCCCATGCCCAGGAAGCCGAAGGCCACAAGCCCGAAGGCGAACACGGGCGCGGCGATCATCAATCCGCTCAGCCCCATGCGCGCAAACAGATAGCCGACGGACATCAGGAAAACCATGGCCATTCCCAGGTAATAGGCCGAGAAATTTCCGGCCACGAAGCCGGACAGAATTCCGAGCGACGCGCCGCCCTCTTCCGCCGAGGTCACCACTTCTTTTACGTGCCGCGATTCGGTGGAGGTGAATACTTTCACGAGTTCCGGAATCACCGCGCCGGCCAGCGTGCCGCAGGAAATGATCGAAGCCAGCTTCCACCATTGCGTGGTGTCGTCCGCTAAGCTGCGGAATGATGACGGCCGAAATCGCATAGGTCATGGCGATGGAGATAAACGAAGTGAGCCAGACCAGAGGTGGTCAGCGGCGTTTCGAAATTCATTTTGTCGACATTGCCAAAGCGAGCCTTGGCGATCGCGGCGTTGATGAAATAAGCCGCGGCGCTGGAGACCAGCATGGCAATGCGCATCACGAAAATCCACACGAGCAATTGAACCTGTACAATCGGATCCTTCACGCCCAGCAGGATGAAGGTGATCAGCGCGACGCCCGTGACGCCGTAGGTCTCGAAGCCGTCGGCGCTCGGCCCAACCGAGTCGCCAGCGTTGTCGCCGGTGCAATCGGCGATCACGCCGGGGTTGCGCGCGTCGTCTTCCTTGATCTTGAACACGATCTTCATCAAGTCGGAGCCGATGTCGGCAATCTTGGTGAAGATGCCGCCGGCGATGCGCAGCGCAGCCGCGCCCAGCGATTCACCGATGGCAAATCCGATAAAGCACGGCCCGGCATAGTCGCCGGGAATGAAAAGCAGAATGAAGAGCATCATCAGCAATTCCACGCTGATCAGCATCATGCCGATGCTCATGCCGGCCTGCAGCGGAATCTGATAAATCGGGAAACGGCTTGCCGCGCAGTCCGGCGAACGCCGTTCGCGAATTCGCAAACGTATTGACGCGAATGCCGAACCATGCCACGCCGTAGCTGCCCGCAATTCCGATCAAGCTGAACAGCAGAATAATCGGCAGCGTGGTGCTGATCGGCTTGCGCACGGGCGACAGCACGCCGAAATACAGCACGATCACGACGGCGATGAACACCCACAGGAAAAGCAAGAACTTGCCCTGCGTGATGAGGTAGGTCTTGCAGGTTTCGTAGATCAGCTCGGACACTTCGCGCATCGAGCGGTGCACCGGCAGGTTCTTCAGGCGGTTGTAGATGGCCAGGCCGAAGATCAGGCCGAATACGCAAAACAGAATCCCGATCAGCAATAGCTTGTGCCCGTCGATCCCCAGAAACGAGACTTGCGAGAGATCGGGAAGCTTGAGGGCTGCTTCGCCGCCGGCGGTTTCCTGAGCCAAAGCGGCCGCAGCGTTCAAAAATGTCAGCAGGGCAACAGCCGCGCCTGCCATCGCGAATCGGCTTCGAAGCGGGCTAAAGCCCGCGAGCCACGTACGCATCAGAGTTCCTCCGTCGAATTCTTTCAATCAGTCTATTTTGTTCCACTTCGTTAAGCGCTCCCGGCACACCACATGACCCTGCCTTCTTTGCTCAGGGCGTCTAGGGAATGGCTTGCCGGATTTGAATCAGGTTGCCACTTCAAGAAGGGTCGGAATTACACCACTTTGTCCCGCCTTTGACCGCATTGCCGTCTTTCCATGAACAGACAACACCCTTACCCTATAAATAGGGCGGCACAAAGCTGATTTTTTATAACATGCTGGGGTATGGGGGTCAAACCGTTTCGCATCCGGTTGACCAGTCCGCAAACAGCCTCCCGGAAGCGAACTCGCCTTTTTGTGGCAAAGCTTTCAGCCTGTTGGTTTTAGCTCAATTGCACAAAAGCCGCATGCTGAAGCCAACTCAGAATGCGTTCAGTCCGAGCCGCCACGAAAGCGCATGGGGGGAAGTAGAAAAAAGGGCAGTCGACGTTATAGCGCCGACTGCCCCCTATTGCCAATTCTTCGAACCTTGGGAAGACCTTTACTTCTTTTGTGCGGTGGGCGGGAGCAGACCATTCATGCGCAAGTGTATGGAGAGCCCTGCGTAGTGATCCGCAAAATCGATAACCACGGCATTGGCCGCACCGAGGCGCGTGATCTTTTGGCCGCCGAAAAACGGCACCATTTCAGAAAGGTTGGCATCCGTCAGCTTTGAGAATTGTTCCCCGCAATAGTCCATCGATGCCTGGAGCCCGGCAACCAGCTTGGCTTTGGAATCGCTGTCTGAGCTTTTAGCGAAGGGCGTCGCGGGTGGAGTGAAAAGCCTGGCGCACACATTGTTGTTCACGTCGGCGATGTGGCCAATGGTCTTTCCAAAAGTCATGTTTTCAGGCGTCGGTTTAAAGCCGTATTTTTCCTCGGGCATGATCTGGGCGGTGGCCACTAGGTTCTTCGCATAATCGTCGAAAGACTTGCGGATGGTGGCAGCAAGTGGATTCTTGGCCGCATCCTGCGCGTGCGCCATCATGGGCGCCAGCAAACAAAAAATTACCAGGTACATTAATCGCTTCATTCCTATTTTCTCCTTTGAGATCACTCGGTCTTGGCAGGATACGACGGATGCAGGAGCGGTTCAAGCAGAAGCGGTTGGCTGGCGCTTTTCTAATTTGAAATTCCTTCGAGCAGTCGGAGGTCCGAGCTTCAGCTCGGACATTTACGCTTGGTTTGATCTGGGCTTTAGCCCCTGAAGCTTCAGGGGTTAAAACCCCATGCCGGGTGATAGCTTACGTCGGGGCTGAAGCCCCGACCTCCGAAATCCGTGCATTTTTCAAATTGGGACAGCACCCGCATGGCTATGTCCATTCTGACTGGGCTTCTTACCTTGCCGTGGCATTTTTCTTTTCGCAGCCCTCGCTGTTTTCTTCGCTGGCTTGGAACCTTTTTCCTTCTTTTTGATTTTCGATCGCGCCGAGCGCTTCGCTCCCGGAATCTTGCCGATTCGAGGATCCCCGGCCACAATCAACTCGCAGGCGCGAAGCGCCGCCTGCTCGAAATCTTCATGCTCTGCGGGAAGCACTTGCCAGCCGGTTGTGCCGCTTCCAAAAACCTGGATGGACCGCATGGAAGGGAATTCGCGGCGCAAACTTTCATGATGCTCGTCCGTCGTGGCCAGCCACACTCCGTTGTCCTCGGTGTTGTCCACTTTATCGCGCAAGATGAGCACAATTTTGTTCTTCACATATACGGCCAGGCAGCCAAACATGGAATGGGTTCTGGGAGCCAGCGAGGCGATTGCGTCCAGCACGAATTCATGCGGAATGGGTTTGCGCTTCTTTGGGGAAAGACCCTCGCTGCCCGGCAAGGGGAAGAAATTACTGGAACGAGAATTAATGACTCGGCTCATACTACTTTTCTCCGATCCGTTTTGTCGGAGAAGCTGATTTTATGCCCTTGCCCCATAGAATGAAAAATCGTTCTCTACGCTTTGGATGATTCTGCCAGGGACGCCATACCTTAGCAATTCGCGGGAATCTAGAAGCCATCTCTCAAATAATCTTTGTAGGTCGCGGCTTTAGCCACGACGTTCAGATCTCTGAAATCAAGGGCTTTAGCTCCTGGCGGCCGATCGACTTTGCCGGCTGGCCATTTATGAGATGGCTTCTAATCATTTCGCCGGATAGCCACCCATCCCGGATTGTCGCAATATACTTTTCAGGCATGGCGCCCGCTTTTCGCCTTTGACGCGACCGGATGCCGGCACGATAGTAGAGTTGACAGTTTGGGTGGAGTTTGGTTTTCGAAAGGCCTGCCCCGCACTGACTGAGAATAAAAGCGATTTACCCCCCAGCCGGAAATTGAGACCTCTGTGGAAACCAGTGAAACCTCTAAGAAGGCTGTTGAGCGCCGCCAATCTCCACGAACGAAACTTGAGGATATCGCCTATATCGGCATGGGCCCCGAAAATGGAGGTCTGGTTTTAGATGTTTCTGACGGCGGCTTGTCATTTCAAGCTGTCGCTCCTGTTCAGCGAACTGAAAAAGTAAAATTTCTGCTATCGCTGCGGGGCCACAGCCGAATCGAAGGGACCGGAGAAGTGGTGTGGACCGACCCGTTGGGGACGATTTGCGGATTGAAATTTACGTCTCTCTCCGTCGGCGCCCTCGAACACTTGAACAATTGGACTAATCAATCTCACATGGCGAACACACCGCCCACCACGGACACGGATGCCAGAGAAACGCGCGCCGCGGCCCCATCAAAGATATTTTCCGATGCATACAATGCCGCGCGATCGCTGCCTAACGACTCGCCTATATTTGCGATTGCCCCTGTGGTCGAGGCGCCATCCGCGGAACCGGGGCCAGGATTTCGAGGGCAGCACCCGTTATTATTTTGGGCTGCGTTCGTATTTTTGATAGCCGCAATCGGGCTTGCAGGGTTTATATACGGCGTACAAGTCGAGAAAACGCAAATCAGGACGGTGTTGCAGTCCCCGGCAACTTCCGCGCCCAAGGTGAATCCGCCCATCGTCGCGGGTACTTCCGTTCCGTCCGCGCCGGGTGCAATCGAATCGCAGCCAGTTCCCAATGAAACGCACTCCCCGTCGAGCAATGCGGCTCCCGTTGCTAATCGCCCACTTACGAGTACATCCAAATCGGAAGCCGCTTCAGGAAGTGCGCAGCGGGTCGCGGGCAAGGAAGGAATCGGCAAGGCGGCACCCGGACAGAGTTCGGCGCCGACCGAGGATGGCGGGAAATCGGAGCTGGCCGCCGCGCTGGCGCAATTGGACGGCCAAAATGGAAAGCGTGAAAATCCCTTGGCGGTTGTGCTGTTGTGGGCTGCCATTCGGAAGGGCAATATCACGGCTGAAGTTACCTTGGCGGATCTATACATTTATGGCGACGGCGTGAAGCAAAATTGCGATCAGGGTCGCGCGTTGCTGATGGCGGCCTCGAAGAGCGGTGATGTCCAGGCCAAATTAAGATTAGCTGATTTGATCGCTAAGGGTTGCCCCAGGTAGGACAGGCTTCAGCCTGTCTTCTTTTTTTGAATTCTTCGGCGATCGCAGCACTGCAAACCAGACAGGCTGAAGCCTGTCCTACTTCTCTCGCAACCTCGCGCCGCGAGAATACAAAATTAATCCCAGCATCACGGAAAGAGCGGTCCCAGCCACCAGCTTGGTTTCGAACAATACTTTGCTGGAGGCGTCGCCGGGCGGAATGAAGGACAGTACAATCGCTACTCCGACGACTAGAAGCCCAAGCCCTCCAGCCATGCACACTCCCACTCTTCCACCCGGGATCAGCACTGCCGAACGATTTTCTCGGCGGTCCGCTCGCGAGTACAACTTGATGGCAGCGGCATACATGTAAATAAACGGAATGAAGTAGAGGATGGTCGCCGCGTCCACCAGGATCTGGTAGGCGCCGCGCGTGTTTTCATTGATCTGAGCAATCAGCAAAATCACGCCGGATGCCGCAGCCTGCACCAGGATTGAAATGTACGGCGTTTTCCAGCGCGGATGAATTTTTCCGAACGCCGCCGGCAGATAGCGATCGATGCCCACGATGAACGGAATGCGTGCGACCCCCGCCACCGTGGAGCCAACGCCGCCCGCATTTCCCACGGTCACGAGCAGAGCGGCAATCACACCGACCGCCGCCATCCGCAAAACGGTTGAGCCTTCGGTAATGGCTTGAAATACTCCGCTCTTCGGATCGACCGTCTCGCTGGGCAGCATCATCAGCACGGCCACGGTTCCCGCGATGTACATCAGCGCGATCAACGCGCCAGACGCAAAAATCGCGCGCGGAAATGTGCGCTGGGGATTTTTCACTTCCTCGCTCATGGCCGAAACCAGTTCCAGCCCGGCAAAAGCGAAGGCCAGCTGCGGCCAGAAATTCACTGTGTCCCAATCCCAATGCGGCATCGTGGCCGCCAGGGTGAAGTGCGTCAGCGAGCCGTGCCGCGACCACAGCAGCAGCGCCACGCCCACGATCATCATCAGCGGAAGATAGGTGCCCACACCGCCCGCGTTCTGCAGCCACTTTCCGATGTGCAGCCCGATAATGTTCAACCACACGGCCACTACCAGCATCACCAGCGATCCGCCCAGCAAGAATGCGCGATTCTGCGCCAGCCACGCGCTGCCCGCGCCCCCCACATAGGCGGACATGGCGGCGCTGGCCAGCAGCAATCCCGGGAAATAAAAAACCGTGTAGATCCAGTATGTCCATCCCGCGACGAATCCGTGAAAATCGCCGAACGCCATTTTCGTCCAGACGTACAGCCCGCCCTCTTCCGGAAATCGCGTGGAGAGCTCAACGACAATATATGTAGTGGGAACAAAGAACAGCAGGGCCGCCAAAATCCAAAGGCTGATGGAGGATTGCCCGTTGCGCGCGGCCGCGGCAATCCAGCGCGGCCCAAGCACAGTAGCAATGCAAAACAACAGCACGTCCCAGAATCCCATCACGCGCCGCAACTGCTGTTTGGCGCTAGGGGAGTCCGGCACCGCGTCGCTCACAAAGTCACATCCAATTCGGGGGTGAGTTCATCTTGGCGCAGGAAATTGCGGAGGAAAGGCTCGGGCGCAGCTACGAAACCTGCCCACGGGCCGAAATAAGCCGCGCGGCCTTCGTGCAAAAAAACGACGCGGTCGGCGAGTTTCTTTGCCAGGTGCGTATCGTGCGTGACCACCACCGATGTCTTGTGGAATTTTTCCTTCAACCGCAGTATCAGGTCGCCGGTATGCGCGGCCATCAGCGGATCGACCATGGTGGTTGGTTCGTCGTACAGAATCGCTTCAGGGTCTTGCGCTAGCGCCCGGGCGATGGCCACGGCGCGTTTCGTCCCTGTGCTGAGTTCCGATGGAAGCGTGTCCGCGACTTGGCTGACCTCCAGCATTGCGGCCAGCTCCGCGACGCGCGCCACTTTTTGTTCCTCGCTGAGGTCCTCTCGATTTTCAAGAGGGAAGGCGATATTTTCCGACACGGTCAGGGAATCAAACAGCGCGCCGGATTGAAAAACCATGGTGACGCGCCGGCGAATTTCTGTCAGATGGTCTTCCGTCCAATCCGTGATGTCCTGGCCGCCCACCAGTATGCGGCCGGAATCCGCGTGCAAAAATCCCAGGATGAGTTTGAGAGTTACGGACTTCCCCACGCCACTGCGCCCCATGATCACGCAGGTTTCCCCGTGGTCGACGAAAAAACTGACGTCATCGAGCACCAGGTGGTCGTCAAAGGCCTTGCTGACGTTGCGGAATTCGATGAAGTGGCTGGTCGATGCCGCCTGCGCCTGCTGTGGGATTCGCTCGCCCATGTTCGCTGGCTATTGTTGATGAGGCCGCGCGCGGAAGCAAACCAAATGTTTTGGCAACGCGGGTTTGAAGCATGAGCCACTTACCGGGGAAACAAATCCATCAAACTTCAACGAGGACAGTGCTGAGTCGGATTTTCCCGGCGCGAACGGCGCGATCGAGGGCGTCCACAACTGCAGCGTCGAACTTGGTATTGGCCAGGCTGATGATGCGGTTCATGGCGAATTCCAGGTCCATGGCGGTCTGGTAAGGGCGGTTAGTGGTCATTGCGTCCAGCGTATCGGCGACGGCGATGATGCGCGCCATCAGGGGGATTTCGTCACCCTGAATGCCGTGCGGATAGCCGCCGCCGTCGACGTGCTCGTGGTGCAATTCGATGCCCGGCAGCATATCCTTGAGCTGCGCGACAGGCCGCATGATGTTCGCGCCCTTCAGGGGATGTTGCTTCATCAAAGCGAATTCTTCCGTAGTCAACGCGCCGGGCTTTTTCAGCACGCGGTCATCGACTCCAATTTTTCCGACGTCGTGCAATAGCGCTGAAATGCGAATTTTTTCGAGTTCAGCCGCTTGCAACCCCAGCTGTTGCGCGATGATGATGGAATATTTGGCCACGCGCCCGGAATGGCCGCGCGTATAGGGATCTTTTTCGTCGATGGCCGCGGCGAGCATGCGGATCGAGCCGAGGAAGAGCTCATGGTTCTGGTCGGCGGCCTTCCTGAGCTGCTCGATGAACTCCTCAATATCGCCGGCCATATGATTGAAGGTTTCGGCCAACTCGCTGATTTCGGCCGCGCCCTGGACCGGAGTTCTCTGATGGAACTCTCCGCGGCTGATGGCCAGCGTGGATGCGGCCAGCGCCCGGATCGGCGTGCTGATGCCAACGGCAAAGAAATATCCCAGGATCAGCGCCGCAAACGTGACCACGATTACAAACTTGAGTGCCTGTGCGTTGAGCTCCTTGACGCCGGCATCCTCGCGCGCCTTGTCCACCCCGCGCTGCGCCACTACCGCCCAATTCAGATCTGGAATGGTGCTGTAAGTACCGACCATTTCCGCCTTGCTTCCATCCTCCGTGGTTTCGAAACGGCGAAGCGTTTCGGTGGTGCGCAGCCCTTTGGGCAACTCGGTTACTTGCATGACCACGGGCGAAGTGGGTTTGGCATCCGAGCCGGGCACAAACTGCCGCATGTCCGGATGGGCCACGATGTGTCCGGTATGGTCCACCACAAACACCACACGGCCCCGCACACTGGTTTCCTGCAGCCGTCGCAGAATTCCATCCAGCGACACCACGGCCGCAAGCATTCCGGAAAATTGCTCGTTCACTTGCAGTGGCACGGCCATTACGAATGCGGGGCGATTCTCGGGGCCGATTGCAAGAGGGTCGCTGCGAAACACGAGGGATTGTATGGTAGTCGAGAAGGCCCGCTGCAGAGCCTTGGCTACAAAGGGGTCCTGATTGGGCTGAAAATTGCCTGCCCCGCTGCCCTTGGCCTCCTTGCCCACCGCGGTCAGGTACAAAATGTTTGGATTGCTGGCCACGAAATTTTCGAGCACTCGGGTCACTTGCGGGGCGTTCTGCACGCTGTCGACTTTATCGATCAAGCCCGTAAGCGCAAGAATCTGGCGTTCGCTGATGAGTTGCTGGTATAGATTTCCGTCAAATTGCTGAATCTCTTCGCCCAGGGACCGGGTTACCTCAGTCTGCTGGATACTCTCCGTATCCGTAAGCTTTGTCTGGCTCAGTTGCAGAACCTGGCGGTGATAAAGCGCCAAGGGCAACACGCTGACCAGCAGCATGGCGCCGAGCACCAGCCACAGAATTCGCGGCCGGTGGGAGAACACCGATTTGAAGCCACTGAGGTTCAAAGTAGGCGGGTCCTATCACTTGTATTTTACGGCTTTGGCAAGGCAAGCAGAAGCGCGGAAACCCGCGCTGCTACGCATGAATTACGAGGGTGGGTAGGACGTGTTGAGTGGGCAAGTTACTCTTGTCTTAGGCGGCGCTCCATCAGGTCGCGGATAGCATCGTGCGTAACTCGGCCCGCAGTGAGCACGGAGTGGACCTGTTCCGTTATGGGCATTTCGATGTTTGCGCGCTGCGCCAGCTCCAATGTGGCAGCGGCGCTCCCCACGCCCTCGGCAATCCTGCGCGTTGAACCCAATATTTCCGTAAGCTCGCGGCCTTTGCCGAGCTGAATGCCCACGGCGCGGTTGCGGCTGAGTTCGCCCGTGGCTGTGAGGATGAGGTCGCCCACGCCCGCCAGGCCGGAAAGCGTTTCGCGGCGGCCGCCCAGGGCTACGGCAAGGCGCGTCATTTCTGCGAGCCCCCGAGTAACCAGCGCCGCCACGGCATTGGTGCCCAACTCCAGGCCCGTGCAAATGCCTGCTGCGATGGCGACCACGTTTTTCACTGCTCCGGCAATTTCCGTGCCGATCACGTCATCGTTGGTGTACAGGCGAAATCGCGGGCCGGAGAATTCTTCCTGGACTTCGGCCGCGAGCTTGGCATCGGCCGTGGCCAGAACAATTGCCGTGGGATCTCCGGCGGCGACTTCCTGAGCGAAGCTCGGGCCGGAGAGAACGGCCACCCGCGAAGAAGGGGCTAAGCCCATTTCTTCCGCGACGATCTGGCTGATGCGCGCGTGCGTGCCAGGTTCGAGGCCCTTGGTGGCGCTGACAAAAACGGCGAGCGGCCCGACGTGCGGACACATTGCACGATAAATTTCGCGCGCATGCGCCGAGGGCATCACGCCCAGCACGATGTCCGCCCCGGCAAGCGCATTTTTGAGATCGCCCGTGATTTCGATGTCGGCGGAAAGTTCAAAGCCGGAAAGATAAATCTCGTTAATTCGGCGCGCGTTGAGCGTTTCGACCACGTCGGCGCTATGCGCCCAAAGAGACAAGCGATGCTCGCGCGAGGATCGCGTCAGCGCAATGGCCAGCGCCGTCCCCCAGGCTCCTCCCCCGATGATGGCAATTTTTTTCAAGATTCAATCTGCCTTCGTCACCACTTCACGTCTCTCCCGCAAATCGCAAATCGCAAATCGCAAATCGCAAATCGCAAATCGCAAATCGCAAATCGCAAGAAGCCATCTCATTAATAATCTTTGTAGGTCGCGGCTTTAGCCGCGCCGTTCAGATCTCTGAAATCAAGGGCTTTAGCCCTGACGGCTGATCGACTTCGCTGACTGGCCATTTATGAAATGGCTTCTAATCACAATTTACGAATCACTATCCTTGCGGCCCATCTCGAACTTCGGCTCAGTGCCCGCAAGGAGCCGTTCGATATTGTCGCGATGTTTTGCGATCACCAAAACAGAAGCCAGCAGCGTGCACACCGAAACGGCTGTTGGCGGCGCATGGCCCGGCGCGTAGAGCAGGTACACCAGCAGAGGCAAGGCCGCAGCTGCCGAAATGGATGCCAGGGATACGTACCTGTAAAAAAGCGCGACGAGCAGAAATAGGAAGACTGCGGCTGCAGCGGCTGTCCAGCAGATGGCTATAAAAACGCCCAGCGCCGGTGCTACTCCTTTGCCTCCCTTAAACTGAAGCCATACGGGAAAAACGTGTCCCAAAATTGCCGCCAGTCCGGCGAACATCATGATGCGAATACTTCCGCCGGAAAAATGGCCCGAGAGCCAGACGGCCAGGAACCCCTTCGCGGCGTCCATGAATAAAGTGGCCACGCCCACGGACCAGCCCGACGTTCGCGCTACGTTGGTGGCGCCAATGTTTCCACTGCCCACGTAGCGAATGTCGCCGCCGCCCGTGGCGCGCACAAGGATATAGCCGAACGGGATGGAGCCCAGGAAATATCCCAGCACCACCAATCCCCAGAGGGTTGCTGCCGTGGTTGAAACTTCCAGATTCACTCGGGTTTGCTCCCCGCCAGCGAAAAAGTTGCCAGCCGAGTATATTCCGCTCCGCCCGGTTTCAAAACGCTTTGATAGAGATGGAATTCCTGAGCGGTGGTGCGGCCAAAGGAAAGGCGGCCGGCGCTTTTGACGGCGTCATGAAACGCTTGGAGGATGCGCGGCGATTCCAGTCGCGCCAGCGTGAGATGCGCTGTGAATTCGCGCTCCTCGCGCGCGAGGCCCAGCGCCGCGAGCGCCGCATTGACTTCATCGGCTAGTGTCGGCGAGTTCCGTGCCGCCTTTTACCCCGGCCCAGAGAACCTGTGGGCGGCGCTCATCCGGGAAAAATCCCAAGCCGCGAAAAGTTATGGAGATAGGAGGGCGGGGAGGAATCGACGCGAGCTCAGCCTGAATCGCTTCGCATATTTCCGGCGAAGTCTCGCCGATAAATTTCAGCGTGACGTGCAGGTTTTCGATTCGCACCCAGCGCGCGTTTCGGCACGCCGGGCGCAGCTTGGCAACAAGCCCCGCGATGGCGGATCGCACGTCTTCAGGAATGTCAATGGCGACGAAGAGGCGCATTAGTTGAGTTCTGTAAAGGTGGCACGGGCTTCGAGCCTGCGGAAAAACACCAAAGCTTTTTGTCATTCCGAGCGGAGCGAGGAATCTCTCTTTCTTTCTGCGAGTTAAACCACGGAGAGATTCCTCGCTCCGCTCGGAATGACAAAATTAATTACTTTTTTCGCAGCCTGTTCAGCCTGCGGATTTTTGTCCTTGCAAAAATTAAAACCCACAGGCTGAAGCCTATGCCACGAAACCTCATGCTCCAGATTTTGGCTGCGCGGCGTACAGAAAATATCGGCGCACCAGGTCCAGCGCCGTTTGCGAGGCTTGCCAGCGGATGCGGTCGCGTTCGCCGGGATAGTGAACGCCACGTTCCTTGCTGCCCGATGCGTCGGCGATGGCCACGTGCACCGTGCCAACAGGTTTTTCCGGTGTGCCGCCGGTGGGGCCCGCCACGCCTGTTATGCCAACGCCCAGTGTTGCTCCGGTGCGGCGGCGGATTCCGTCGGCCAGCGCAATGGCAACTTCGCTGCTGACGGCGCCGCGCGACTCGATAATTTCCGCGGGCACATCCACCCACGCGGATTTCAGCGTGTTGCTGTAGGACACCACGCCGCCCAGAAAATAGGCCGAGCTTCCCGAAATGCGCGTGAGCCGCTCGGCCAGCAGGCCGCCCGTGCAGCTTTCCGCCGTGGCAATTGTGGCCTGATGCATGGTGAGTTCGCGGGCCACCACTTCTTCCATGGATTCGCCCGCGGTGGTGAACACCGTTTCTCCCAGCGCGAGCACGATGCTTTCCTGAATGCCCTGCAGCTGGCGCTCGGCGGCGGCCGTGTCCGTGGACCATGCGCGCAGGTGAATTTGAATTTCGCCCGGCGCGGTGAGGATGGTGGTTTGCACGTCGCTGTGACGCGTATAAATCGGCGCGATGCGCTGATCGACGTCGGACTCGCCCATTCCCGCGACGCGAAGCTCGCGCGCCACCAGGCGCACTCCTGTCGACAGGCGCGTGAGTCGCGGCGCAACTTGCACGGTGTACATAGCTTTTAATTCGTGCGGCGGGCCGGGCAGCAGAATGATGATGCGGCCGCCCGCTTCGAGCCATAGTCCCGGCGCCGTGCCGCGGTCGTTGTCCAGAACGATGGCGCCTTCGGGAACCATGGCCTGGCGCGCGTTCACTTCGGACATGGTGCGGCCGAGTTGGCGAAAGCGCGCTTCGATCTTGCCCATCACGGCGGGATCGCGCGAAAGTTTTCGCCCCAGCAGATCGGCCACGGCGTCGCGCGTGCGATCGTCTTCCGTGGGACCCAGGCCTCCGCTGGCAATAATAAGCTCGACGCGCTTGGCTGCTTCTTCAAAGGCGTTGCGCAGCGGAGCGAGATCGTCGCCCACCACCGTCTTGCGCGTGACCTCGATGCCCAGCCGATTGAGCTGCGCCGTGAGGAACAGGGAATTGGTGTCCACCCGATCCGGGGTCAACAGTTCCGATCCAACTGCGATGATTTCAGCTTTCATTTTTTAGGTTAGCGCGGAAGCGGGAGGCCTTCCACATCCCAATCAACGCTGAAGAGCGCGCCTGTCGTGGCCAGAATGGCGCGATGGCCGGGCATCAGCGCCAAGCCCACCAGCCCACTGCCGCCGAGAACCAGTTCGGCGCGGGCATCCTGCGAAATTCGCACGATGCCGCGGCGGCCCTGATAGGACGCCGCCACGTAGAGATTGCCCTTGCGGTCAAAGGCAAGGCCCTGCGGTCGGCCAAGCCCGCGGAAGAAGGTGCTGACTTCGCCCTTCTGATTGATGTGCAGCACGCGGTCGTAGCTCGAAGTGGTCGGTCCGGTTACATACAGGTCGCCGGTGGGGCTGAACGCCAGGTGATACGCGGCCACGGACGGTTCGATGGTGGCGAAGACAAAAATCTGGCGCTCGGGATTGATCTTGAAAATTGTGCCGCTGCGGTCTCCCACGAACAAATTGCCGATTGTGTCGAAGGCGATTCCCGTGGCCACGCCCATGCCTTCCACCCAAAGCTGCGAGCGGCCATCCGGCGCGACCCGGTGGATGGTGCCATCGTCGCGGCAAGAAACGTAAAGATAGCGATCGCGGTCAAGCGCAAGGCCCGTGGGATTCACGAGCTCGGTGACGAAGGGCTTCACTTCATAGTTGGGCGTGATCTTGTAAAGCGAAACGGCCACTTTCTGTCCGCGATGGCCGCTATAGGTGACGTAAATGTTTCCCTCGACGTCCACTGCCGGGTTTGCCACGGGGTGAAGATTGTCGGCGATCTGCACGCCCAGGTGAAATGCGTAAGGCTGGCTGGCGGCGCGCGAAGTTTCCACGCTCACGATGCCGTTCGCCGCGCCTTCGGGCACGCGCGCAATCATGTAGTTTTGCGTGGAAATCAGAAGGCTTGCTTCGGTTTCGCCAAAGCGCACGTGCGGCCTCGAGTTTGGGCGCGGAACGAAACCCTCGCCGTAAATCGTGACGTCGCCGCCGGGTATGCCTGCACTCGGCTGAATGCGATCGATGCGCGGTGTGCCGTTGGTTTCCAAAGTTAGTTCTCAGTCTGACGTAAAACGTTTCTTGAAAAAGGCGGTGTCGAAGCCATCTTATTGTAGCGCCCGCCTTCAGGCGGGCATTTCAGTCTCAAGCAAATGCTCGCCTGAAGGCGAGCGCTACAAAATTCCTATAGCCCCATCGCCCTCGCGGCCCACAATCCCAGCGCCGCATAAATTCCCGCAATCCAGTCGTCCGCCATGATTCCCCAGCCGCCGGGAAGCGATTCAGCCTGACGCGCGGGAAACGGCTTCCAAATATCGAAGACACGAAAAAGTATAAAGCCCAGCAATAAATATTTCCAGTTGGGCATCGCCGCGCCTATTGCCAGGTAAGAGATGAGTTGGCCTGAGACCTCGTCGATTACCACAATCTGTGGGTCCTTCTTTCCAAGATAGTTCGCAGTCCGGGATGCCACAACAACTCCGAGTCCGGAAATTAAAATGGCAAAAAGAAATGTGAGCCACTCTTCCGGAGGCACAAGGAAAACTGCGTTTGAGAAAAGGTCGAATGGTTTGTAGGGCAAGAATCCTGACCAAAAAAGCATGGTCAGCCCAACACCAGCGAGCGAGCCCCACGTGCCGGGCGCCTTCGGAAGATAGCCGAGGCCGAATGCAGTTGCGATTGCCAGAGAGACGCGCGGCTTCTTCCCGGTGGGTGCGGGCCAGGGCGCTGCGCTATTCATCTTCGTTTTCGGCGGGCTTGGACTTGGTTGGTTCATCCGCCATGAGTTCCTCGAGTTCGGATTCGTCCATCATGGGCGCGGCTACTTTGTATTTTCCCGTGGCCCAATTGCCCAGGTCGTGCTCGCGGCAGCGCTTGCTGCAGAAAGGGAACTCCTCGGTCGTTTCCGAGTCCGTGGGTTCCTTGCAAATGGGGCATTTCAGTTTCATGACCGAATCTCGAATGTGAAATGGGTTTTGGTAGCACAGGCTTCAGCCTGTGGATTTTCGTTCTTGCAAGGCCGAAACCCCACAGGCTGAAGCCTGTGCTACTAAAATCAAGCCAAAATCCTCAACGCGGCGCCGGTCAATAGGCGCTGCACGGGCGCGACGGCCTGCGCTTGCGCTGCTGCCGGGCACGGAACATCCAGAATTTCCAGCACGCGGCCAACCATGTCGTACTCGTGCGTCTCGCTGATTTCCGCTGTGACCACGTCACCGGGTTGCGCGGAGATCGTCGAGCCCGCGACTTCGATATCGTTCAGGTACAGCTTGCCGTCGATTTCGGGCGCCATGCCTTCGATGCGCGCTTCCCACACCAACGGCGTGTCCTTGGACGGCCCCTCGACGAGAGCTGTCACGCGGCGACCGCGAAACGCGCGCAGCTTGCGCGCGGAAATCTTTTGTTGAATGGCCATCAGGCGGCCCTGGCGGTCCTTGATGATGTCCTCGTCCACTTTTTCGTCGAGAGCGAAGCTGGACGCATTATCCACGTCCGAATAGGGGAACACTCCCATCCAGTCAAATTCCGCGGCCCGCACGAAATCGCACAACTCGCGGAAATCCGCATCGGTTTCGCCCGGAAATCCGACGATGAAAGAAGTGCGCAGCGCA
Source organism: uncultured Acidobacteriota bacterium (assembly GCA_963825365.1). Classification (GTDB taxonomy): domain Bacteria; phylum Acidobacteriota; class Terriglobia; order Acidiferrales; family UBA7541; genus Palsa-360. The sequence goes on from CAWGSV010000023.1 coordinate 36,459, forward strand.
ACGCCCGGAATCGTGGAGCGAATGCGTCCAAGCAATTGCAGGAAGGCGTCGCCATTCGATCCGCGCTTCATGCGCGCCAACACGTTGCGGCTGGCGTGCTGCAGCGGCATGTCCATGTATTTTGCAATGCGCGGGTGCGTGGCGATCGTGTCCAGCAATTTCTGCGTCACTCGATTCGGATAACAGTACAGTGAGCGTACCCATTGCAGGCCTTCGACGCCAGCCAGGCGCTCCAGCAGCAGCGCCAAGCCGTCGCGCAGGCCAAGGTCCTCGCCGTAGGAAGTGGTGTCCTGCCCAATGAGAGTCACTTCGCGAACGCCGGCCGCGGCGAAATTCTCCGCTTCGCGCACCACGGATTCAAAGCGCCGGCTGCGGAATTTTCCGCGCAGCTGCGGAATGATACAGAACGTGCAGGGATGGTCGCAGCCTTCGGCGATCTTGATGTATGCGGCGTGCTTCGGCGTGGAAAGAATTCGCGGTGTAAGGTCATGATACAGGTAAGAGGGAAGCGCCGCCGCGCTCGCGGCATCGGAGCGCAGTTCCCCTTCGACGGCCGCCAGAATATTTTCGATCTCGCCCGTGCCCACCACCGCGTCGACCTCTGGAATCTGCTCAAAAATTTGATCGCGAAAGCGTTCCACCAGGCATCCGGCCACGATCAGTTTTTTGGCCACGCCGAATTTCTTGTATTCGGCCATCTCCAGAATGGTGTCGATGGATTCCTTTTGCGCCGGCGCGATGAAGCTGCAGGTGTTGACCACCAGGACGTCCGCTTCCTCTGCGTTCGGCGTAAATTCATAGCCGCTTCGCGCAAGCACACCCATCATCACCTCGCTATCCACGAGGTTTTTTGGGCATCCCAGGCTGATAAATCCGGCTTTAGGCATAAGAATGCGTCTCGCAATGGCGGGACGGTCCGAACATTCTAACATGATGGGCAGCCTCGTGCCGTGGGTAGCACAGGCTTCAGCCTGTGGCTCTTAGGCTTTGCAAGGTCTAAAGGCCACAGGCTGAAGCCTGTGCTGCTACTTCTTGCGCGAGCGAAGGAATGTCTGGATGCGATCGATCAGCGTGGAGGCCTGCAGCGTGTCCGCGGGCTTTGCACCGTAACGGGCGGCTTGATAGAGGGAGGTCATTTCCAGCACGGGCGCAGCCAGATTTCCATCGGGAAGCGAAGAGGCAAATTCCATGGGGGTCTGCGTTTCCGTTTTGCGGATTCCGCCCCGCGCAAGCACGCGCAACATTTCCAGGTATTGCAGCGTTGCAAGATGCGGGGTCATCTTGCGAACGGGCATGACACGTGTGCGCCACAGGAGCGCAAGTCGCAGGCGGATTTCTGGCCGCAAAATCAGCACGGCGATGACCAATGCGGCGAAGATGGAGAAGACTTGCGTTTGGCCGGAATAACTGCGGGCCACGCGTTCCTGCAAGAGTTTCAATTTCTCGGTGGCGCGGCGGCGCGCGTTTGCAAAATCGCTGCGAAGGCGCTCGGCCCAATCGCGCGAGAAGCGGCCCAGATTTTGCGCCACGGTGATCTGATGCACGAAATCGTAGTTGATGACCCACTCGCTCCACTGCAGCTGGAACCAGTCCCAGTAATGCGACATCTGCGAAAATAAGCCATGCGGCAATTCATCATTGGAAGGCGGTGTAGGGTCAAACGTAAGCCAGCCGAACCCCGGGAAATAGGCTTCCACCCAGCTATGCGCATCGCTGGCGCGCACCACAAGATCGCCCGCCACATCGTTGTACTCGCCGGTTTGGAATCCGTTTACATATCGCGCCGGAATGCCCTGGGTGCGCAGCATGACGGTCATGGCGGCTGCAAAATATTCGCAATGCCCGGCGCGTTTTTGAAAAAGGAAATAAGCCAGCGGATCTCCCTGCGGCGGGCCGCTGAGGTCCAGCGTATAGCCGAAGTTGGAGCGCAGGTAGCCTTCGATGGACCGCGCTTTATCATATGGGTTCTTGCCGTTCGATGTGACTTTCGCGGCGAGTGCGGGAATGCGCGAATCGAGCGTGGGCAATTGCAAATACATTTCGCGAATGGAGTCCGGATAATCCGACCCAGCCAGGCGCACGGCGGCGGGCAACGGATTCGGCAACATGGAGTTCGCTTCGTACTCTATGCGCGAATAGCTGTGAAAGGGACTGGAAACAGAGCCGGTAACATCCTGCAATAGAAAAGTGCGCCGCTGTCCAAACGGAGGCCTTCCACCGTCGTCCGTGAATTGCCCGCGCACACTTTTGGCTTCATTTGCGAAGAACAGAGCGGTGCTGCCGATTGGCTCGAGAAGCACTTTGTAATGGATCGGTGTGCCCGTACTTTGTGCGTTGGGGGCTCCGTAATTCAGACGGAACCAGCCGGCATCCCCTGGAGACGTGAGCGTGGTGGGTTCATGAGCGTCGTTGTACCAGCGCTTGCCGTCGAACTTGGCCAGCGCCACGCCGCGCCAGTGCACACCCTGCGCCGCCCTCATGCCTCCGTCGACCGTAACTCGCATGACCACCGTGCTGTTCTTTTTGATCTCGCCGATTTCGCCTAGTTCCACATCGTCGCTGAAGCCCGAAATCATGGCAGGCTGCATGTTCAGCCCGGACATGTAGCCGCTGCTGAAGCGCGGCAGGATCAGAAAAATAATGGCTCCCACCGTCAGCGAACCCAAGGCGATGCCCGTAGACGTTATGCCCAGGGCATTGTGCAGCCGCTCCGCGGCGGCTGAGCCTGTCTCCACGGGGCGCGTAACCGTGCCCTGCGCGCTGCGCCACATTTCCAGAGCCACGAACGTGGATACGGCGAGACCCAGAAAGACGAAGAAGAAGGCCAAAAAGACGGTGTCCACGGTGAGGATTGCAGCGGCCAGCATGGACGAGAATCCCATCATGGTGAGGAACAGGTAATCCCGCGTGGTCGATGCGCTATACAGCCGCACGATGGTGGCAAACAGCATGAGATGAACGGTCGCAAGCAAGGCCGCGTAAAGGCTCGGATTTTGCGCGCCTACCGCCAGCATGCGCGAAATGACCCAAAGGTCGAACGGGAAAAATATAAAGTAGGAAACGGTCAGCCAGGTGGCCACGCGGTTGGAAAGTTCGGGCCCCTTCTCATGCCACCAGCGGTAGCCCTTGAACAGCATCGCGGCTGGAAGCGCCAGCGTGGTAACCATGTCCAGCTTTCCGGTGGAAACCAGGGTCAGCACGCCCGTTAGCAGCAGAAAATAAAGGGAAATTTCAAAATGTCGCCGGATGGCGGAGAGGCGCACCGGGAGTGGTTCAGCGGGAATGTGGCCTGCGGGGTCCATGGCGCCAAGCATCATTTTAGCATTCCAGGGGTCGCAGGGGTTGGCGTGAGGCGTATCGGGTAATGGCTGAAAGACGCAGCGGCGATGATTAGCTGAATTGTACGAGGTGCCTTCGTGCTCTGGAATGCCATTCAATAAGTTCAATCTTTGTAGGTCGCGGCTTAGCCGCGACATTGCCGTGCTCTACGAAAGTTCGAGGACCAGTAGCCCATTAATGGGTCCATGTCAAAACAAATTCGCTGCGCTGTTCGTTTATGGGATGACTTTTAGGGACCCGCGCCGATGGCTAGACTGGTGGGCGAACATTCTCGATTGCCACGTCGAGTATCTTGCGCGTGGCGTTGGAAATGGACATCTGACAAACCTGGGCGAGGGGCACTATGCGCTCTCCCTTGGCGCGCGGCAATTGCTTCACGCGAATCAGGTAGGGTTGCAGGCGGATATTGCGGAAGGTTACCGTGTGGCGAGCGGTTGTCAGCGGCACTAGATTTTCTTTTGCCGCCACGCCGAATTTTTCGTGCAAGTGTTCGGCGAGAGCTGCACTGCTATCCATTCCGGTTGTTTCCAGCGCGGGAAATTGCCACATGTGCGAGAACAGATCGCCATCGCCGTCCGGTTGGCGCACCAGCAGGGTGCGTCCTCGCGGGTCGAGCAGCACGGCCGCTGCAATGGTGATCTTGACCGTTGCGCGTTTCTTGCGTGCTGTCGGAAGCGTTTCCTGAATGCCCAGCTTGCGGGCGCGGCACCATTTTTCGACGGGGCATTCCACGCAGCGTGGCGATTTGGGCGTACACACGGTTGCGCCCAGCTCCATCATGGCCTGGTTCCAGTCGCCCGGAGCGTTTCGGTCCAGCAAATCCTGCGCACTGCCTTCCAGCTTTCGCCATGTGGCGGGTGCACGCAAATCTCCGCGCACCGCGCCAATGCGGGCCAGCACGCGCGCCACGTTTCCATCGAGCACCGCGTGAGGCGCTTCATAGGCGATGCTCAACACCGCCGACGCTGTGTAGCGTCCAATTCCGGGAAGGGCCAGCGCCGCCTGGTATTCGCGGGGAAAATCGCCCGCGTGTTGCGTGACAATTTCCTTGGCCGCGCTCTGCAAATTTTTGGCGCGGCTGTAGTATCCGAGTCCCGCCCAATTCGCCAGCACAAGATCGGATTCGGCGCCTGCCAGTGCCCGAACATCCGGGAATGTTTTCAGAAATCGCTCGTAATAGGGAATCACGGCCGCCACGCGAGTCTGCTGCAGCATGATTTCCGAGAGCCAGATGCGGTAAGGATCGCGCGTGCGCCGCCAGGGAAGATCGCGTTTGCGTTCGGCAAACCAGGAAAGCATGCGCGCCCTGAATTTTGGAATTTCTTTGGCGGAAATTTTAAGCATGCTCACCGCCGCGATTTTCGCACATCGGCGCGCCCAACGGAAAGTTCAGTAGCGCGGGCTTCAGCCTGCGAGGTTTGGTCCGCACAAGGACGTGCACTGTGGGATAAGTATCCTGCGGAAAAAATATTTAATTTTGTCATTCTGAGCGAAGCGAAGAATCTCTCTTCGGTTTGCGCTCAAGAAAAGAAAGAGAGATTCTTCGCTTCGCTCAGAATGACAGCAGGTTGTGGCTCTGATTCAGTTGAAAGGGAAGCGTGTGCTACTGCTATGCCAACATGCGTCGAAGAATTCTCAGAACTTAATTTTAGAGGGAAGAAGCAAAAAGAAAATAGGCGGATTCCCACAGCGGCATCGGAATCGACCCGCGCGGATGGCTGGTCAGAACGATCTTGAAAATGTCCGGGGAATCGCTCAGCGTATCCAGAAAACTCTTGCCAGGCTCAGGTTTCAGCGGCGTAACTCTGGCCAGATAACGCAGAATGTCGTAAATGACGTCCTCCGCGCTCATGCGAGGCGTGGCGAAACCGGCGGAGCGGAATTCAATCACGGAATTGATTTCGTAGAAGTGCCATGCCAGGCCGGCGCAAAGCGTAACGGCGCGCTCGAATTGTTCGATCGCCTTGGCATCCTTCGGATGTGTGTGGATGTAAGGGTCGAACACGAGCATCACTCGGCGCTCGTCTTCGCGCGCAAATTCCTTTACCTGCAGGGAGCCCAACCTGGCGGAAGCTTTCCAGTCGACGTGCCGCGCGCTGTCATTGGATTGGTAATCTCGTATGGCATACAGATCGTTGCCGCGCCCGCGCTGGTAACTCTCCAGTTCGCCGCTCACCAGCGGCAGGACTTCGTAAAATTGTTCCGTGGGTTCGATTTGTGGATACACAACCACTTCGATTTTGGAGTTCACGCGGCGCGTCTTTTGCAAGAAGCCGAAGGGAAATTTAGTGCGCAATCCCAGCGCATCCTGGCGATAGATTCCTCGCCGCGGAAAAGTCAGCTCGACGCTTTGCCGAATCGTCTGCCGGTGGGGAATATATGGAAAATAAACAGGGCAGTCCAGAATTTGCGGTGCGGGGCTGGCAGGCGCATTTTTTTTGGTTTGTTGTGCTTTTTCGCTGACCAGCGAAATGGAAAAAGAAGGCATCATCTGTTTCTTGTTATGAACTTCAGCCACGGCCATGATGGTGCGTTGGGCGAAAACATGCTCGGGCAGTTCCAAATGCACATCAATGCCGCCGAGCACGGCGAGCGAAAGAAATCCGGATACCGCAAGCCCACCTATGAGGCACGCGAGAACCATGAACAACAAATTGTTTCCCGTGTTAAGCGCCGCGAGTGCCACCACCAAAATGCCTCCGAGAAACACCTTGCCTTCCCGCGTCAACTTCCATTCCAACTTGTAGCTGAGCCAGCCGAGCGAGGTGCGCCGCGCCATGGCAGGCACAACGGTCAACCCTACCCAGGCAGCCAGCACCAGTGCCGAAAGGGCGGAGGTTGCGGCGATAAAAAGGTGGCCTTCCTCGGCCGCCGCACCCGAATAGAGCGCCAGAAACAGCGCCCCGGCAAGCGCGCCCATGGCGATGCCAAAGCTGCGCCAACTCGGACGGTCCAGAGTTTCCCGCAGGCGGCCCCACTGGGCCGCACGCGACACTCCCACCACTTTGCGTAAAAGCGGCGGGCCAACGCGGCGCTCGACAAATTCGGGGCTCATCAGAGAGGGACGGGCGTAGTTTCCATGATTTCGCGCAGAACCATTTCGGCTTGCGTCGATTTCTTTTGCGTCGCGGCGTAGCGCGAATTGACCACCACGCGGTGCGCGAAGACCGGCAGCACCAATTGCTTGAAATCGTCCGGCGTGCAGAAGTCACGGGCTTCCAGAAAGGCTCGCGCCTGCGCCGCGCGCTGCAGCATCAGCAAGCCGCGAGGGCTTACGCCCAGCGTGAGCTGTTCGGAATTTCTGGTGCGTTCGGCGATGTCCATTGCGTAGTCGCGCAGGCTATCGTCCACGCGCACTTTTTCCACGGCGCGCTGCATCACTTCGACTTCCCCGGCTTCCATGACCGGCCTGACTTCGGCGGCCGCGTTACGCCCGCTGGAATGCTGCTGCATGATTTCGCGCTCGCTGTCGCGAGAGGGATATCCCATGCCGATGCGAAGGATGAAGCGGTCCAACTGCGATTCCGGCAATGGATACGTTCCGTGGTGTTCCACAGGATTTTGCGTGGCCAGCACCATGAAGGGCTGCGGAAGTTTGTGTGTGTGATTGTCCACGGTGATCTGCGCTTCGTTCATGGCTTCCAGCAGCGCCGATTGCGTCTTCGGCGTGGTGCGATTGATTTCATCCGCAAGGATAATGTTGGCGAAGATCGGGCCAGGCTTGAAATCGAATCGCTGCTCGATCTGATTGAACACGCTGGTGCCCACCACGTCCGACGGCAAGAGGTCCGAAGTGAATTGGATGCGCTGGAACGAGCAGTGAAAGGAATTGGCGATGGCCTGCGCCAGGGTGGTCTTGCCGACTCCAGGCACATCCTCGATCAGCAAATGGCCCTTGGCCAGCAGGGCAACCAGCGAAAGGCGGATTACTTCGTCCTTGCCGCGAATCACGCGAGCGATGGACGCCTGTAGCTGTGTAAGCAGATTCGAGGTTGCCGTGGTCATGTGGTTGAAAATCCCTATGGCTTCTGCTACAAACGAAGCTTGTTTTACGGGCGATTAGCTCAGTGGTTAGAGCGCTCGCTTCACACGCGAGAGGTCCAAGGTTCAAGTCCTTGATCGCCCACCACTTCCCAAGCACTACTATGTTGCCACCTTTTTAAGAAAACCCTTAGCATTTGCCGCGAGGTCTGTGCTCAAAAAGTTTTGAAGTGGAATAGGTTTCAGCCTGTGCTCTTTTGGTCTTGCAAAAACCAAACCACACAGCCGAAAACGGTAGTTTCTCAGTTTGAAATCGCTAGCATTGGCAGGCTATCGCGAGATATGGCAGGATGTGGACATGAAGCCGCGCAGACCCGCAGTGAAGGATTCGACGCAAAATCTCCGTAGCGAAGGCGCAAAACGCAGATCAGCACAGGTGGCTGCAAGAGCAGCGGCAAGGCTGGGGCGAAGAAGCGCAAACTAGAAGCCGAATCATCTTCTGAGAGTGTAAACCCATACGTTGCGCCGAAACTGTGAATATGCCAAAGCGGGACCAAGTTTGGAGCTTAGATGAAATCGTTCTTCTTGCAAACTGAAACACTGCCCGAAAGCCGCGCAGTCTGAATGCTTTTGCCACATTGTGATACTCTCACCGGTACCCGTTCCAGACGCGTGAAGAGGAGCCTAAATTGGCGGCAACACTGCGATTTCTTCAGTTTCTTTCATTGGGCTGCTGGCTGGGCAGCATCATCTTCTTCATTGTGTTCACGCAGGGAATATTTTCGGTGATGCCTACAAAGGATTTAGCCGGAGTGGTGGTGGGCTATTCGCTGGCCCGCCTGCACATTATGGGCCTCATTGCCGGGTGCGTGTATTTGATCTCCACGGCGGCCGTGGAAAAATCCGTCGCGGCTCTGGCGCGTCCCGCCGCGCTCTTGGTGTTCGTCATGATCATTTGCACCATGGCCTCGCAGTATGGTGTCATCGCTCGCATGGATGTATTGCGCGCGCAGATGGGTTCGGTCGATGCCACTGCTGCCGGCGATCCTCTGCGAGCGGCCTTCGATCGCCTGCACCAGTATTCCGTGCGCTTGGAAAGCATGGTGCTCTTGTCGGGCTTGGCAGCATTATTCCTGACCGCGCGGCAGAGGTCTTAGTAGCACAGGCACTCTTGCCTGTGCGGGGTTCGCGATCGCAGCTGAACCAATAGATTATCCGCAGCCTGGAAAACCGCACAGGCAAGAGTGCCTGTGCTACTAAGTCTTCTTCCGTTTCTTAACTTCCGCCGATTTCGCCGCGTTCTTCTGATCGACGGCGCGCCACAAATACCAGCTGGCAATCGACCTGTAAGGCCGCCAGCGCTCGCCATGCTCCAGAATGGCCTGAGGCTTGGGCGTGTTTTCAAGTCCATACACGTGCTGAAACCCCTTCTGAATTCCATAGTCGCGAATCGGCAGCACGTCCGGCCGACCCAGCTGAAACATCAGAAACATTTGCACGGACCACTCGCCAATGCCGCGTACCTGCGTCAGCCGCTCCAGAATTTCTTCCTCGCTCATGCGCCGGATGGTGGCCAGCGCGGGTACTGTTCCGTCCAAAGTTTTTTTGGCCAGGTCCTTCACTGCCGCAATCTTTTGCCGCGAAAGTCCTGCGCGCCGCAACTTTGGTTTCGTGGCGCGAAGAATTTCCTCGGGAGTGGGGCACTTGCCGTCCGAGCCCAGCGCCATCACCCGCCCGAAAATCGTCTTGGCCGCCGCGCCCGCAAGTTGCTGATACACGATGGCACGCAGCAGGCTCTGAAACGGCGGCTGCGGTTTCTGCTTTTTGGTAGGGAAGCAGCCGACCTTGCGAATCATTCGCGCGAGATGCCGGTCGACGCGGCAAAGCTCAAGCATCACCTGCTCAGCGTCAACGGGATAGTGCGTCTTTGCCATGATGGAACACGAAGCATAGAAGCGCAGCAGTGCAGCGTCAAGAGTTGGGTGGAGGGCCGCCTTCCCAGGAGACCATTGTCAGGCGGAATGGGCTGCGGAAAAGGTAATTTATTTTGTCATTCTGAGCGAAGCGAAGAATCTCTCTTCGCCCTAACTCCTAAAAAAAAGAGAGATTCTTCGCTTCGCTCAGAATGACAAAAGGTCTTGGGACTTTTTCCGCGGGCTGGCAATCACGCTGAACAAAAATCTGGCACAACAAATCGGCCGGACTTGTGATAGGTTCGCAGCGTTCGTTACTTTGAAAGTGATGCCCAAATGTCTGCTCATCACTCGGCCAATTTCAGTGTCATGTATGAGATCAAACCGCGCCGATCACCGATGCCGCGCCGCCGCATTGCGTACGAAATTTGGAATCCCATCTTCATCGAGAAAGCAAAACCTGCGGAAGTTCCGGAGGACCATGTTCAATTCTAAGAAAGCATTTTTCCTGCTTGCCACAATGTTGGCGTCGGTTGCATCGGCGAACGCGCAGCAGTCTCGCTTTCGCCTGCAGGAGGCGACCATCGACGACATCCATCGCGCCATCCGAAGCGGACAGATCACCTGCCGTGGACTCGTGCAGCTCTACATCAATCGAGCCAAGGCTTATAACGGCGTCAGCGACATGCTGGTTACCAAGGATGGAGCGGCAATCCCACAAGCGCCGGGAGTAGTTCGCGCAGGCTCGGCACTGAAATTTCCCAGCGAGACAATCGCCATATCCACGCTGCTGCCCAATTTCGATCAGTACGCCGGGCCGCCAATCGAATTTGGCAGGATGGAAGCGACGGCTTCCGATCCTACCGTGCAGCAACAGTTCGGCATGACCATCGGCATTCCCAACGCAGGCCAGCTCAACGCGCTTGGCACGCTCAACATTCGCGGCGAGCGCTCCGTGACGTGTAAGGGCGATCGCGACCGGCGTCCCTCCGACGGCCCGCTGCCGCCCGGCTCGCCGGCCGTGTGCGAAGAATTCCGCAAGCAGCCGGACGCCCTGGAGCGCGCGGCGGAACTCGATGCGCAATACGGCAAAAATCCCGACCTGGCGAAAATGCCCATGTATTGCGTGGCCTTCACATTCAAAGATTCCTACGACACTAAAGACATGCGCAGCACGGGCGGCGGCGATGCCAACTACGATATCGATTTCCCTGCGCGGGACCACACGCTGGTGGCGCAGTTGCGGCAAAAAGGCGCAATTATTTACGCCAAGACCGCCAACACGGAATACAACGGTCGTCCGGTGCCCGCCGTACGCGGAGGCGCCGGTGTGGAGCGGGGCGTGAACAGAGCTACAAAAATATTTGTCTCCACGCAGGGCTACCAGCGCAGCACCTGGGCGGGAAATCCCAGCGACGCGTATGACACCACGCGCGCCGCTTCGCTCGGCTCCAGCTCAGGTTCCGGCGTTTCCGTCAGCGCGAACCTGACCACCTGCAGCATTTGTGAAGAGACCAGCATGTCCTGCCGCGGCCCCTCGAATCACAATTCGGTGGCGCTGATCCTGCCTCAGAAGTCGATGATTTCATTTCTTGGAGGAGCCATCGGCGCGGACATTTACCTGGACCGCGCGGGCATCATGTGCCGCACGGTGAAAGATGCCTCAAAAGTGCTCGATGCGCTGAAGGATCCAACGAACGGATACTACGATTCGCGCGACATCTTCACCGCTATTCCCAGAGCCAGTGTTTTGGATAAGCCGTACCTCAACAGCGCGTCCTCCACGGGCGCACGAGGCTCATTGCGCGGAATGCGCATCGGGATCGTACGCGAATCGATGCTGACTTTCCCGGGCATAAAGGCCGACGAACCGATCTCGCAAGCGGCGTCCAAGGAAATCAAGGCCATCCTGGGCGATTACCTGGGAGCAACTCTTGGTCGAATCGGTCGATCCACTTTGGCCCGATGATCCCAGCATCGAAAACATGTCGCCTTCCTACACGCAGGCCCTGGCACAACTTGCTCCCATATTTTTCCCCGATATTTTTTATCGCCTGGACCGCAACGGCCAGCCGCAATTTCCCGAATTTGCCGCGAAAATTAAGCCCACGGAGTTTGCTCCAGGAAAAACGTTCGGGACAGGCAAGATGAAGCCGATCGACTACTTCCTCGAGCTGACGGAAGGGCGCGTGCCCATTCCCAAGAACCTGAATATCCGCGCCATCGAAGAGGTGGTGGAATCGAACGCTTTCACGCTTCAATTCAATCAATACGCCTCGCGGCGGGCGGCGGATTGGAAAGCCCGCGGGTTCATGGAAACTTTGATTGATTTTCCATCGCTCAATGCGCGCTCCAAATTTTGGGGCGACGATCAGCGCGCGGCCTTCAAGAATTGGGAAGAGATGGACGACATGCGAAATGCCATCGGGGATCGACAGGGAATCGACGAGCACATCATGATGCGGGAACTGCTGCGCCGCTTGGAAATGAAAGTTATTTCGGAGAATCGTTTGGATGCCGTGGTGCGCCTGCACTATTCACTGCCGCCCGGAAAGATCGGCCTGGCGGGCCAGCCGGAGCCTCCCGGCGACATTCGCGGCGAATTGCGCTTTGGACCTTTCGCGGGCATCACCGAAGTTCTTATCCCCGCGGGTTACGTGCGAACGGTTTACGATCCCGTCTTCGTCTTGAGCGCCGACAAGAGGCGGTATGCTTCCACGAGCAACAATGTGCCTGCAACCATACCGGCGCCCGGCCTGCCCTTCTCCCTGGTCTTCCGAGCAGAGCCGGGAAAAGAAGATGTGATCTTGAAAATAGCCTCGGCCTACGAAGCGGCTTCCAAGCGCCGCGTTCCTCCGCCTCAGTTTGGACCCCTGCCGGGGGAACCGTAGGAATTATCTGCGGCGCTAGCAAACAAGATGGACTTTGGGTGCCGTGCCATTTTGAGGATTGGTCGGGTTTCGGATGTCGGGGCTTCATCCCCGACGTAAAGTATCGCCCGTGATTGGGTTTTAATCTCTGAAGCGCAAATTCTAGCGTTTCTCGGTGGCGGATTGCGTACCAGCAGGAATATCAGTATCCGCGCGGATAAACACGGATTTCGACCGTTCCCCATGCGGCCCCGTCTTCTCCCTGTTTCTTGCCAACTCCTAACGTTTTGACTTCCGTGTCATCGAATCCGAAATTTTGAACCAGGTAGTCACGCACCACCATGGCCCGAGCCTGCGTCAGCGTCATGTCCTTCTCCGTATCTCCAGCCATGCCCGCGGAAACAACCACGACGGCGACTCCGAACTCATTGTCGGCAAGAAACTGGCCCGCGGGGCGCAACGATTTCTGGTTCTTTGGTTTTGCATTGTCCATTTTGTCGAAGAGTTGCCTGGAGTCGAATGTAAATGTTTTCAACGGCGCTCCCGGCGGAAGTTTTGCAATTGCGTTTTTCAGCAGGTCGGAAGAGTTTTCATAGCCGCGATTCTTGAAATAGCCGCGCAACAGGAAGTTGCTCTTGAGCGCTTCCATGTTTTCCTGAAAGTCGCCAACGCCCGCATCGGCCTTGATCACGGTGTCTCGCAATCCGGCCGTGGTCTGGTCCAACTGATTATAAATTTTCTTATCGTTGATTAGCGCTCCAATGGAGCCCTGGCCCTGGTCAATTTTGGAGCTGATCGAACTCAGATTGGCCGTCATTGTGGTGACATTGGTAAGCGCGGCTTGGCTGCTATCCAGGATGAGGTTTGCCTTCTTGAAGAGGGTCGCCATTTCCAGCGGCGGCTCGCTGCCAATGCTGCCCCCATCAACCACGTTGCTTCCGCCGGCAGATCCAAAGGAGATGGCAATATATTCATTGCCAAGCAACCCTTCGGTTTCGATGGTGGCAACCGAATCTTGCTTGATGATGTTGCGAGTGGAGTTGTCGAGATCCATCCACACCGTGATCTTGTCCGTCGGCTTGCCGGGCAACTCCACGCTGCGAACGGAACCGCTATGCACGCCGCCTACGCGAACATCCGCCCCGGAATCCAGGCCCACCACGTTGCCGAAATGCGTGCTCAGCCGGTATGTGGACGAAAACAGATATTGTTTTCCGCCGATGATGAAAATTCCCGACACCAGAATTGTCAGTGCCGCGATAGAAAAAGCTCCCAGCCGCGCCGCTCTTGACATATTTGCTCCTTACGAATCCCTCTTGAAAAACTCCCGCACAAGATCGTTGTGGCTCTCGGCCAGTTCCTGGAAGCTTCCTTCCATCACGACTTTTCCCTTGTCCAGCAATGCCACTCTGTCCGCAATGGTCTTCGCGCTCTGAAGATCATGCGTGACCACAACGGAGGTCAGCTCGTGTTCTTTTTGCAGCTTGAGAATCAGGCTGTCGATTTCGCCGGAGCTGATCGGATCGAGGCCGGCTGTGGGCTCATCGAGAAGCAGAATTTCCGGCTGCAGGGCCAGCGCGCGCGCCAGGCCAACCCGCTTTTGCATGCCGCCTGAAATTTCACTGGGCAGCTTTTTGAAATCCTTTTCCAGCCCAACGCTGCTCAGCAATTCCTTTCACCCGCGCGCTTCGCTCGGAGGCCGACATCCTGGTATGGCGCTCCAGGGGAAAGGCAACGTTCTGCTCCACGGTCAGCGAGTCATAGAGGGCCGCATTTTGAAATAGGAAACCCATCTTGATTCGCAATCGATTCATCTCATTGAGCGCGATACCGGCAATCTCCTCACCTTGAATGCAAATCGATCCGCGGTCCATGTTGTCGAGTCCGATGATGATCTTCAATAAGACGCTCTTGCCCGTGCCGCTGCGCCCTAGCACGGCCAGTGTCTCACCGCGAACCACCGTCAGGTCGATTCCATCCAGGACACGTTGCGTGCCAAACGATTTTTCCACATCGCGAAGCACCAAGACCGGCTGGCCCGGTAGTCGGCTAGTTTCGCTGCTCTGCAATCCCGCTTCTGCAATTGTGTTTTTCATGGGAAAAGAATGAGAATCAGCTTCACCAGAATGACGTCAGCCAGGATCACAAACAGGGAGGACAACACCACCGAACTGGTTGCCGACCGCCCCACACCCTCGGTGCCGCCCCTGGTGCGCATTCCTTGAAAGCAGGACACCATGCCGATGATCAAGCCAAAGGCGCAGGTGCGAAAAGTTGGCGCAAGAAAATCGCTGAATTTCACGCCTGCAAAACCCTTGTCCAAAAAGTGATTAAAAGAAATAGGGTCGGACATTGTCACGGTGACCCAACCGGCGAATACGCCGCAGAAATCGGTCACAAGTGTCAGCAGCGGCAGGGCTACGATGCATGCGAGGACGCGCGTGAAGACCAGCAATTTATACGGATTTACGGCGGAAGCCTCGAGTGCATCGATCTGCTCGGTAACTTTCATGGAGCCCAGCTCAGCGCCGATGCCCGCTCCCACTCTTCCTGCAACCACCAATCCGGTAACGATCGGCCCCATCTCGTGGACGATCGAGAACACGATGGCGACCGGCATGATGGACTTGGCTCCGAAGCGCAGCAGGCTGGCGCGGCTCTCCAGGGCAAGAACGGTGCCAACCGCGGCACCCGCCAGGGCTACAAGTGGAAACGATTTCGACCCCACTTCATCCAACTGCCGAAAAATCTCTCGCAATTCCAGCGGCTTCGCGAAAGCCGCACGTATCACTTTCCAGGAAAACTGTGCAAGATCGCCAAACCACTCCAGCGAGCGGTTGATCATTATTCCCGATGAGTTAGATAGTTGCTTCCATATTTGCCTTAAGTCACGTTCCGGCGTCACTAATCAACATTCGACCATCGAAGTTCCGATTCTCGCTTATGGCCGCTGATCAGGCGCTGTCCCCGCAGGGGTCTTAAAACTGGCGATATGTCTGAACATCGAATGCGGCCCTCCGTATACAAATTCCAAAGCCAGATTTTCAAGGGCCACAAACGCAAGATTGTAGTTGCCCATCCGGAATCCATCTTTCACGCCGTAACGGTCCGGATACCACGCCAGCGCCGTCATCGAGCCGACGTACGGGGAAGCCAGGCCGGAAAATGAGAATGCAATATGACCGTCCTCGCCGTGACGCGCTGTCACCGTGGAAACAACTGCGTGGCGAGCGCGGTGTAAGAAGCCTTTGCATCGGCAAGGATAGTAGACAGCGTCTTCGTGCAGCAGTTCCGCCATCCCATAGCGCGCCGTGGTGGTCACAAGCGCGATGCCGAAATCGCTTCCTACTCGCTCTGCAAAGGGTTTCGCCCCGCCGCCCCACTCCCGTGGCGTGTTTTCTGCTTGCTGAATTCCGCCCGCCAGAATGGCTTTTGTGATTGCATAAGGGCCAAAAGCATCGAACTCATAGAGACGCAGTTTTTGTTTTTGGGTGGGACGCTGATAAACAAGCAGGGAAGTCAGGTCATTGGGGCTGAAGCGCGGCATCACCGCAGTTGCGTCTGCCAACGGGGTAGGCGGAGGAGTATTCACTTGCGCCATCAACCTTGGCGACCCACCCGCGATCCCCGTTATTAAGATCGCTAGACACACTATTGGATTAATATTCACGATTCGCGCTCCTTGAAATGAGAACGCAGGCTCGGAGATTGAACAAGCCCGCCCCTCTAAACTGGAGTTTGGCAACCACGCGCCAATCCAGGTTAGGTTGTGGACTCCGCCTTCGACCGCAAATCAAACTGAGCGGCATTGTAGTTGTGAGGGTTTGTAGTGTCTGTATGCTTTAGAACACTTGGCAGGATTCGCAATTCTGGACTGGTTTGAAGTGGAAGTTGTTCTTTCCTGCGTCGCCTGCTATCGAAAATCGATTATTGCCGTGATATACTCCGGCCATCGATCCTCGAAATTCGAATGCAACAATTGGAGGTCTGGCATGAAGCGCATTGTCATGATGATTCTCGGAGTAATGGTGATTTCGATCGGCGCGTTGGCGCAACCGCAGGACGATCCCATCGCCACGGCGGTCCTCGCGCTTCCAGCGGGTCTACGCGACGCGGCGACCGTCATTAAGTGGAAAGCTGACTTCACCTACGACACGCTGAAGAAGGGCACCAACGGTCTGGTCTGCTACGACCGCTCGGGAATGCCGGAGCAGCAGCCGATCTCGATCGAGTGCACCAGCATGGGCAACCTGCCCCGAGAGGCGCAGAATCTGAAGGCCGAATCGCTGGGTGACAAGGCGAAGACACAAGCGACGCTCGCCGACATGGAAAAGGACGGAACGCGCGTGAAGCCCGAGTACGGTTCCGTGTGGTATCACATGGCCGGCGCCGACCGTGACCACGCTAGAATGCACATGACCATCGCGATGCCCGGCGCCACCACGCAATCCACGGGAATCCCCGACAAGCGCGTGGATAATGGTGTGTGGCTTATGAATGCCGGCACCACCACTGCCCACCTCATGACTCCGGGCGAATAAGACGCGCCCGCTGAAATCCAGACGACGCCGAAATTTAAACGAGAGACGATGAAATATCTGATCCTGAATCTGATTGCGGCTGTAACGCTAACTGCTGCTCCGGCACAGCAAACGTTTTCCGGGATCGTTACGGACGACAATTGCCCCAGGGCCGATCACTCCCAAATGCAAATGGGTCCCACGGACGCCGAGTGCGCCCGCGCCTGCATGAGTTCCCACGGGGCAGTGCTAGGTCTTTACGACGGCAAGAATTTCTACGATCTGAGCGATCAGAAGACGCCCGACAAATTCATCGGAAAGAAAGTGAAAGTCATCGGCACGCTGGACCCCAAGACCAAAACGATCCAAGTAGATTCGATCGCCGCGGCAAACTGAGCAACGTTTTTTGTAGCGCGCGCTTCAGCCTGCGGGTTTTTGTCTTTGCAAAGTCTAAAATCCGCAGGCTGAAGCCCGCGCTACCTGTTCCCGATTCGCTTTCACACCGGAAAATATGCTGCACGGCATATACCCCCCCAAGTGTATTCGTGAGAAACTAGGGTTAATCCGCATGGATTTGGTCCACTGACAAATTGCCTGCGCCGTGAGGCGCGGCGCGCAAGGGTATGTTACGATTTCGACCCTATGCAAACTGGAATCATTGGGCTACCGCAAGTCGGCAAGACAACTCTGTTCAAAATTCTTGACGCGTGCGCAGCTGGACGAAAAGGCCGCGCGCGCGGCCACGCACGTGGGCGTGGCGCGCGTGCCCGAGCCGCGCCTGGAACAGCTCGCCAAGCTTTACGATCCCAAAAAAATTACTTATGCGACCGTCGAGTACGTGGACGTAGGCGGCATGGTGAAGGACCGCGCCAAGGATTCCGCGGTGCTTGCGCCGCTGCGCGAAGTGGATGCGCTGGCGCATGTGCTGCGCGTGTTTGACGATCCCGCCGTGGCGCACTCAGCCGGCTCCATCGATCCATTGCGCGACGCCGAGGTCATGGACCTCGAATTAATGTTCTCCGACCTCGACCAGATCACCCGGCGCATCGAGCGCGTGGAAAAAGATTTGAAGAAAAAGAAGGAGCCGGTCCTGGAGCAGGAGCTGGTGCTGCTGAACCGCTGCAAGACGGCCATCGAATCGGAAAAGCCGCTGCGTGAAATGGAATTCAATCCCGAGGAGCGCAAGATAATCCAGGGTTACAAATTTCTGTCGCAGCGGCCCATGCTGTACGTGCTGAATCTTGGCGATAGCGAAGTGGCCGATTTGGATACGGCTGTCGAGCGCCACAAATTATCGAAACTTGTGGGCCGCCCCAATACCGTTGTGCTCTCGATTTGCGGGCGCATTGAGGCCGAACTTGCGGAATTGGAACCCGCCGAAGCCGCCGAAATGCTCGCCGCGTACGGGCTGAAATCTTCGGGGCTTGACCGCATTATTCAGGCCACCTACCAGCTTCTCGGCCTGACCTCGTTTTTTACCGCCGGAGAACCCGAAGTGCGCGCCTGGACCATCAAGCGCGGCATGAACGCGCAAAAAGCCGCCGGCGCAATTCATTCGGACATCGAGCGCGGATTCATTCGCGCCGAGGTCGTGCGCTGCGAAGACCTGCTTGCCGCCGGAAGTTTGCCCATCGCGCGGGAACGCGCGCAGGTGCGCCTGGAAGGAAAGGAGTACATCGTGCAGGAAGGCGATGTGATTCTCTTCCGCCACAGCGGCTAAGGCATGTCCGGCTGTTCGATTTTATCCGTGTAGCGCCCGTCCGCCGGGGCGGACGGGCAAGTACTTGACGCCAAAATGCCCGCCTGAAGGCGGACGCTACACAAGGCCCACCAAAAAAATAATGCTCGCTGCTCCCACAATTCACGTCCCCGCATCACGCATGGTTCTGGCGCTGCTGCTCGGCCTGACGGCCGCGGCGGCCAATATTCTGGGCGGGCTTTTCATTCTGCACCGCGAATGGTCGCGCCAATATCTAAAATATTTTTTGGCGCTGGGCGCGGGATTCATGTTGGCCGCGGCCATTCTGGAAATTCTGCCCGAATCCGTGGCCATGACCGGGAATGTGGCCTACTTCTTCGTCCTGGTTGGCTATTTCATCGTTCACTTTTTTGAGCACACCCTCGCGCCCCATTTTCATTTCGGAGAAGAAACGCACCTCGAGCATTTTGTGCCCGATCATGCTGGAATTTCCGCGTTGCTTGGCCTGTCGATCCACACATTTTTCGACGGCGTGGCCATCGCTTCCGGATTTCTGGTGTCCGGCTGGCTGGGCGGGGTGATTTTTCTGGCCATCGTGCTGCACAAAATTCCCGAAGGTTTCACCGTTGCTTCGCTGATGATTGCAAGCGGGCAGAGCCGCCGCACCGCGTTCCTGGCCGCAATTTGGCTGGGCGTGGCGACGGTTGCAGGCATTCTTCTGATGGGTTTGCTGCATTCGCAAGTGGGCTACGCACTGCCGATTTCAGCGGGCGTCACGCTCTACGTAGCCGCGACCGACCTGATCCCCGAAGTGAATCGCGAGCCGGACACGCGCGTGGCCCTGCTGGTTTTCCTTGGCGTATCCCTGATGCTTCTGCTCGCGCACTTGTTTCGCGCCTAGTAGCGCGGGCTTCAGCCTGCGGGGGTTAGTCCTTGCAAGGCCCAAAATCCGCAGTCTGAAGCCCGCGCTACTAAAACCAAAGCCCGCAAAAATAACCTGGCGTTCATGGTGTTGTAGCGCCGGCGTCCCGCCGGCATTTTTTCAATGTCTCCAGAGCGGAGCAACAGCCGGCGAGACGGCGGCGCTACGAAAACCTTGGCATTGAATTAGCAGCGCGCCGGATGTATGTTTCCTGTCAGTTCTGAATCATCGATCTAAATTTTCAATCGCTTTGAAAAGGAATCCATGAGCAATTTGACAAGCCGCCGAACTCTGCTTAAGTACGGAGCCGCCGCAGCCGCGTCCGCCGCGCTCGGAAAAGTGGCCATGGGTCAGAGCACGGCGGGTTCGCACCAGCGCGTCGTGGTAATCATGTTTGACGGTTTCGATCCTCTTTACCTCGCTGCCAGTAACATGCCCGTGCTTGGCCAATGGGAGCGCGATGGGATCTACAAGCGGGTGAAGGGCGTGATGCCTTCGGTGACCAACGCCAACAATGCGTCGATTTGCTGCGGGGCCTGGCCGGAGACTCATGGAATCAACGCCAATTCTTACTTCGACGAAAAGACCGGGGAAGAATTGTACGTGGAATCCGCGGACCTTGTGCTGGCGCCCACACTTTTTGAGCGCGCGGCAAAGCAGGGAGTGAAATCGGCGCTGCTCTCCAGCAAGGCCAAGACAGCGACGCTGCTGATGCGCGGCGCGGAAATTGTGTTGACGGCGGAGCATCCCTCGCCCGAGTGGGAAAAAAAGCTGGGCCCCGCGCCGGACATCTACAGTCGGGAAATCAACTACTGGCTGATGCAGTCCGCGATGAACATTCTCAAGAATCGCCCGGACATCGGCGTCCTTTACGTTCACACCACGGACTATCCCATGCACACATGGGCTCCCGAGGCGCCCGAATCGAAAGAGCACCTGGCGCGTATGGACGATCTTTTCGGGCAAGCCATGAAAATCGCTCCGGACGCAGCATTCCTGGCCACGGCCGATCACGGAATGAATGCCAAGAGCGTGTGCTGGGACCTCGATCAAATCTGCGCCGGCAAGGGAACGCCAATCCGCAAAGCTGTCTCCACCGGGCGCGACCGCTACATGAAGCATCACCGCGGATGCAGCGGAGCCGCCTACATTCATCTCAAGGATCCTAAGGACGCCGCGCGCGTGCGAGAAATAATTTCCGGCGTGCAGGGAGTCGAGCGGATTCTTACGCGCGACGAGGCGGCGCACGAATTCCACCTGATGCCGTCGCGTATCGGCAACCTCATGGTGTTCGGCGACAAGGACACCGTGTTCGGCGAACTCGACGACGAAAAGGAAAATTTCCCTGGGCTGCGCTCGCACGGCTCCTTGCACGAAACGGATGTTCCGCTGTTCGTGTACAACGCCAAGAACGCGCCAAAGGCCGATTACTTCAACCACAATCTCGATCTGGCGCGCTGGCTCTACCCAAGCAAAGGGGTGTAACGATCTGGCAGTTGTAGCGGCACGGCATTGCCGTGCCCCTACGGCTAGCCATTTTCTACTAGATATGTCCTTTAGATTCAGTTCCTCGCAAAGCACGCAGCAGCGGAAATCCCGTTCCGTACCGCTCAAATTCCTGTACAATCCGGCTTGAAATCGTCCCCGGAAGCCGTGGCTGGCTTGCCCTGAATTTCCCGCAACTTTTAGACACGGCACGGGTTGTATATAGCGTGGAGGCCATGGCCAGGACCGACGTCCAATTGATGCTGGACGTAAAAGCCGGGGACGAGCAGTCCTTCGAGCTCTTACTCCGCAAGTACAGGACCCCCCTCGTCAATTTCCTTTACAGGATGGTCCGCAACACTGCCGTTGCGGAAGACCTGGCCCAGGAAGTTTTCCTTCGGGTTTACCGCGCTCGCCAGGAGTACGCCCCCAGCGCGAAGTTCACCACCTGGATGTTCCGCATCGCCACCAATCTGGCGCTGAATTCCATGCGAGACAACCGGCATCGCCAGATGGAAATTTCAATGGATCAGACCATTGATACGGGCGAGGACGAGATTCAGGCGCTGGAAGTTCCCGACCGCGCGCCAAGCGTTGAGCAGGAATTACTAGCGCGCAGCCGCGCGGCATTGATCATGAAAGCGATTCACTCGCTGCCCGAAAAGCAGCGCGCGGCCGTGCTGCTGCACAAGTATCAGGAACTGGATTATGACGAGATAGCACGCGTTCTGGAATGCTCGGAAAGTGCGCTAAAATCGCTGTTGTTCAGGGCATATGAAACGCTGCGCGTCCAGCTGGCGCCGCTGGTGGGCAATTCAGTGAAGGTTTCGTAATGAGTTCGCAAGGAAGTGAGGCCAATATGTTCGGCTCAAAACGTAACGAAAAACAATGTGCTGCAATGGAAGGCAAGCTGGTTGAGTATCTGGATGGGCGCGCGCGGCCTGCCGAGCGCCGCGCCGTCGAGGCGCACCTGTCCGTCTGCGCAACCTGCCGCACGCGCGCCGAGGAATTTCGCGCGCTGTGGACCGCGCTTGAAGATCTTCCGGAGATTTTTCCGTCGCCCTCGTTCGACGCATCCCTGCGCGCGCGCATTGCCGCTG
Organism: uncultured Acidobacteriota bacterium; assembly: GCA_963825365.1. Classification (GTDB taxonomy): domain Bacteria; phylum Acidobacteriota; class Terriglobia; order Acidiferrales; family UBA7541; genus Palsa-360. Next base: position 58,288 of record CAWGSV010000023.1, read on the forward strand.
AGCCCGCGCGCCGCGGATTCTGGCAATGGATGCCCTCGCCGAGGCTGGCTTTTGCAGTTTCCGCGCTGGTCATTCTCTCGGCATGGATTTCTTCCGTGCCTCGCGTGATCAAGAGTCCAACGGTAATCAGCCGCGCCGTTCAGGACAGCAAAGTTACCGCGGAAAAAGATTTCGGAATGATTCGCGATTTGCCGGAGCTGGAGAATTTTGACGTGATTTCAAAATTTGACGCGCTATCGGAACTACCCGTTTCGCCGACGGCGTCCGACGAGGAAATGAAAAAAGAAACCAGGTAATGAAGCTGCGATTCCAACTCGGAATTGTTTTGGCCGCCGGACTGGCGGGTGGTCTGTTGTGCGGACCCGTGTATGGACAAAGGCCAAGCGCGGCAGCGCAGCAAGAAGGCAAGCCGGCGCGGCCCGTGCCGCCGCGCCAGCAGGTGCGACCCAGGATACCCAACGCCCTGCCTCCCGCGGGCAATCCGAATAAATTGCCGCCCAAGGCCATCGACAGGCTTCAGGACATGCCTCCCGCGCGCCAGGAGCAGTTCCTGCGCAACAACCAGCGCTTCCTGAATCTGCCGCCGGAACAGCAGGCGCAAATTCGCCAGCGCCTGGAGGCCTGGAATCGGCTGACACCCGATCAGCAGCAAGCCTTGCGCGACCGGCAAAACGTGTGGGAGCAGATGACTCCCGAGCAGCAGAGATATGTGCGGCAGTCTTTGCTTCCTCGCTGGCAACAATTGCCGCCTCCCCGGCGCCAGGCCATGTTGCAACGATTGCATACTCTTCGCGACATGACCGAACCCGCGCGCCAGGCCAAGTTGAACGATCCCTCATTCGTCGAGGGATTGAATCCCGAAGACCGCGAAATGCTCGGACAACTCGCCCACCTTCACGTCGGCATGGCTCCCGATCCGCCGGGGCTGTAGGCAGGCGCGGCCCTTGCGTGGGCCAACGGCAAGCACACCGATTGAGCGAGGTGCCGTCCCTCCGGGTTCTAATTAATCCAACCCCGTGCCCCCACAGCGCTCACTCCAGTAACAATCAGAAATTCTCTGCGATTCAGCATGGCTACTCCCTAATTTTCAGGAATCATTTAAGATGATTTGATTCAGAACGGCCACTGTCAATTCGACGATGGTTTGTGTCAAGCAGGACACCCTCAAAATTCTCGCTGCACTCAATGCGCGTGACGTTGGATTCACTCTGATACAATCTTTCTCATTCGATTTTATTTTATGGATTTTCAGACACCAAATTTTCACCTGCCCCACTGGCTCCAGGCCATCGTCGCCTCCACGGGAGGGTTGGGTCTTTTCCTGATCGCGTTTCTCGATTCGTCCGTGCTGTCGTTTCCCATTATCAATGACCTGCTGCTGATCAATCTTTCCGTGCAAAATCCTGCGCGCATGCCGTTTTACGCAGCGATGGCCACGCTGGGGTCGGTCGCGGGCTGCGTGTTGCTTTACTACATCGCGCGCAAGGGCGGGGAAGCCATGTTCCGCAAACATGCCGGCGCGCGCGCGCAGCAAATCCGCGCCTGGATCGACCGCAACGGTTTTCTGAGCATTTTGGTGACGGCTCTTCTGCCGCCTCCAACTCCATTCAAAGTATTTGTGATCGCGGCGGGTGCATTGGAAATGCCGGTGCAAAAATTTGTTCTGGGTTTGCTTGCCGCGCGGGCCATTCGATACTTTGGCGAAGGGTTTCTGGCCATTCGTTACGGCAATCAGGCGGGCCAGTTCTTGCTCACTCACAAGCTGGAAGTTGCGGGGATTACGCTGGGCATGGTGGCTTGCCTCTACCTCTTGTCGTTGCTGGCGTTTCGTCCGCGCCCTGCGAGCTGATCGTGATCCAGTAGGACAGGCTTCAGCCTGTCTGTTTTTGACTTCCGCCAGTGCAGTAGAAATCAAAACCAGACCGGCTGAAGCCTGTCCTACTGTGAAGCATCAAATTCAAAATGCTCACCGATTACCAAACTCTGCGCGTTCAATTCAATAACGGCTACCACTCCGCGCCGCCCGGTAAGTTCGGACTCAAAACGTATATCGCGTAGTCGCACCTCGAAACCGTCGCCCATTGGTTCCACGTTAGCCAGCGGAAATCGCGCGAAGTTTAGAAAATCAATCGCCGCGGAGCTTGCCACGGCATTCTGCAGCGTCAAGGATGGCTGCGGCTTATAGTGCACATCCGCAAGCTCAGGATCGAACACCAGCCCCGGCCCAAGCGGAACCTCCATATTGAAAAGCGCGTTGTCCGTTTCCACCACTCCGGACCATAGCAGCGGATTCGACGGCCTTGGAAACGCCGCCACCGCCAAAGGAGTCTGCTGGACATACACGCGCGCATCGAGCAGCGCAATGGCCCGCTGGTGGGAGAATCCCCGGCCCGCAATGAGCAGCGCCACGCAGGAAAGGCCGAAGATCGCACCGCGCTGGCGCCCATTGCGTTTCGGCCTCGCTCCAATTTCTTCGTGCACCAGTCGAAATAATTCTGGAACGAATAATCCCACGATCAGGAAGAAAAGAATCCAGGAGTCCACCGAGTCCGCCAGATCCCACGCATACCACTTGGCGCGGAAGGGCCAGAGCAGCATCACGCCGTAGCCATTGAGCAGGTCCAGCAACAGATGCGCTGCCGCTCCAATCGAGCAAATCGCGAGGGCCGGCAGGAAGCCCACCGCGTATTTGGCATACTTGCGCCCCATGAGCCATGCCGCGCCCGCAACTCCCGCGGCGATTGCCGCCGTGCCAAGAAGCGAATGCGTCGCCGTTCGGTGCCCGTGCAGAAACGCCGAAGCTCCGCCGAGCCGAGCGGCCCAATCCAAATCCGCAATCAGTCCTGAGGCGAGAAGCATTGGCGTTGCCGCGCGCGTAATTTTATTTAAGCCTGCGCGGCTTACAGCGAGGGAAGTCAGCGCATGTGTGATGGGTTCCATTGTGGGTGAATTTAATCGGTGCAGTAGCACAGGCACTCTTGCCTGTGCGCTTTTCGAAAACTTTAGCGCGTCCGTAAAATAATCAATCGCGAAACCCAGACAGGCAGCCCTCGCAGGGACTCGGGATAAAGAGTGCCTGTGCCACTCAAACCGTCGCGGAAATACTACACCGGATCGGGCATGGCGAGGGTTAGGGCGTCGGGCACAATTCGAAATTCGACAGGTAGGCACCCGGCAGGTTCTCCATCCACCTGGATCTGAACTTGTGACGCGCTGTTGGAGATGCAGTGCAGGGAACTGGTCTTAATGAAGCGAACGTACCGCGCGCCACGCAGTTTCCCGGCCCAGATCAGCGGCAAATAAGCGATGTATCGCCAGGCGCTGCGCGTGGTAACAAAGGCCAGTTCGAATTCCGGCTGCATCAGTCCGGCTTCGGTTGTAATTTTGAATGGCCCGCCGTAATGCTTGGTGCGGCCTACGATCACGAGAGAGGCGTCAATGTCAGGCGCACCGCCCGCCATGGATGTTCGAAACATGGGGAAATCGTATTTCGACAATTGGCGAAAGCCTTCCTGCCAGTAAGCCAGGATGCCGGCCTTGAGCTTTATTTCCGGTCGCACGGCGGACACCAGCGCGCCGTCCGCACCTGCTCCCGCCAGGCTCAGGAAGTAGCGCGGCTCGCCGCTGGATTTTTCCGGGATGGCCAGGCCAAGCGCGATGCGCCGGTAGGGAGCGCGCACGATCAGTTCCGCGGCGCGCGGTAAGTTCCAGGGCAGCGACAACTCTTTTGCCAGGACGTTTGCCGTACCCGCAGGCAAAACTGCCAGCGGCACCTGGCTGCAGGCCAGGCCGTTTACAACTTCATTCACCGTGCCGTCGCCTCCGCACACGATCACCAATTGTCGCGATTCTTCCACGGCGCGGCGCGCCATGACGGTGGCTTCTCCTGCGGCCGTGGTGTTCTGAAGCTCCGTCTCGATCCCGGCGTCGCGGAATATGCGGCGCGCCTCATCCAGTTGCGGCACGCGGCGTCCGCCGCCTGCCGTGGGATTGACGATCAACACTGCGTCTCGAACCTGCATAGCCAGCCGATCGGCTCCATTCAAAGAGCGCGCATTCAAAGAGATCGTAAGATAACTTACCCAGAAGCAAAACGCACAGCCTGTTTCGCGCGGACGAACTAAGTTTACAACGGCGGAAAGAAAAAGCTTTAACACAGAGGACACAGAGAAAAGAGGAGAAAAGCGAAGAAAAGCAACCCTGAGCAAAATCTGCGCTTTCACTTTCTCCGTTTTTCTCCTCTTTTCTCTGTGCCCTCTGTGGTGAAATCCGAGCATTTGTGGTTCATTGGCCGCGCCCGCTAAATCCTTGACATTAGGCACGTATCTGCGTATCCTCACACCCGCATGCATTCACGCTATTATTCTTGGTTCGCCTTTACGTACCGCTTCCCATGGTTGGGAAGCGGCCAGGGGCGGATCGCGCGCAGGACGAGGTAAAGCGACAAGTTAGATAGCGCGAAAAGAATCCCAGAACTGGCCGCGAGAACCCACAGGGTTCGCGGCTTTTTTATTGCCCTGAATTGTCCCTGAGGGTCGCGCGCCGGCTACCGCAAGAGCCGGCCGCAAAGCAGACAGCCAAAGGAGCTTTTCCGATGATCGTCAACATGTCAGCAACGGCAACGAAGGAGCAGGTACAACACGTCATGGACAGAATAAAAGAATGCGGATTTCTTCCTCATCTGATTCAAGGCGCCGAGCGCACCGTCGTCGGCGTGGTTGGAAAAAATCGCGGACGGCGCGCCGAAGTCGAAGCGCTTCGTGTCGCTCCGGGTGTGGACGACGTTATCTCCATCTCGCAACCCTTCACCCTCGTCAGCCGCGAGCTGCAGCCCAAGCGGCACGGTGGTGGACGTGGGCGGCGTAAAGATCGGCGGGCCGGACCTCGTGGTGATCGCCGGGCCGTGTTCGGTCGAGTCGCGCGAACAACTGATGGAAACGGCGCGCGGAGTCAAGGCCGCCGGCGCGCACCTGCTTCGCGGCGGCGCCTACAAGCCGCGCACTTCGCCCTACGATTTCCAGGGCCTTGGCCTCGAGGGGCTCAAGATTCTGACGGAAGCGCGCGAAGAGACCGGCCTGCCCATCGTCACCGAAGTGATGGGCGTTGAAGACCTGGACGCAGTCGTCGAGTACGCGGACATGATGCAGGTGGGCGCGCGCAACATGCAGAATTATCCGCTGCTGCGCCGCCTGGCCACGGTGCCGCGGCCCGTGCTGCTGAAGCGCGGCCCTTCGGCCACCATCAAGGAATGGCTGCTGGCGGCTGAGTATTTGCTGTCCGGCGGAAATCCCAATGTTGTTTTGTGCGAGCGCGGAATCAAGACCTTTGACGCCGAATTAAGAAACACGCTGGACCTCGCGGGCGTGGCGCTGGCCAAGGAACTTTGCCACTTGCCGGTCATGGTCGATCCGTCGCACGCCACGGGACGCCGAAGCCTGGTGCCTGCGGCCGCGCGCGCGGCTGTGGCCATTGGCGCGGACGGCATCATCGTTGAAGTGCATCCGTGCCCGGAGCGCGCGCTGTCCGACGGCCCGCAATCGCTGGATTTGGCGGGATTCGCCGCCATGATGAAGGGCCTTCAGCCCGCCATGGCGATGGCCGCAGCAGGGCGATAAAGCTGGCGATTGGTTTTACGTAGCACAGGCTTCAGCCTGTGGGGTTTAGTCCTTGCGAGATTTAAACCCCACAGGCTGAAGCCTGTGCTACTAAAGGCCAAATCCTGCCCCACATTACCGCGCAGACCACGCAACGCCGTCCGGGTCAGTGCCGATCGGCATGGTGTTCAGAATTTTCCTGGAAGCCACATCCACGAAGCTCAGCTCATTGGCGTTGGCATTGGTGATGTACGCACGGCGTCCATCACCGGAAAAATAAACGCCACTGGGAGCTTTTGACATTGCCAGGGCAGCCAGCAATTTACGCGCGCGAGCGTCAATGACAGTAGTCTCGTTGCTTGCCGAATTGGTGACCCACACCTGCGCGCCGTCCGGCGTGAAATCCATTCGCTTTGGCCCTTTGCCGCCGCTGGGAAACGCCGTCACAATCGCGTCACTGGCCGTCGAGATAATCGAAATTTTTGCGTCGATGCGGCTGGCCGCCCACACTTCTTTTCCGTCCGGAGAAATGGCAATGCCCTCCGTGCCCGGGCCGGTCGCGATCACTTTCACTTCGCCCGTAGTTTTATCGATCACGCTTACGCTACCCGACACAGTGTTTGTCACGTAAAACTTTTTCTCATCGGGCGTGGTCACGATCATGTGGCTGCGCTCTTGAGTTGTGTTCCAAACGTGAAGAATTTTTCCGCCGGCGGTTTCCAGTTCCAGCACCGCTTGCGGCGTTTCCGTGGTGACCCACATCAGTTTTCCGTCGTGGCTCACGATCATCCCGTGCGGACCGGTGTGCGTGCCAAGGTCGAAGGTGGCCTTCACCTTTCGATCCAGCAAATCTACGACGGTGATGGTGTTGCCCGCCTTGTCGTGCTCCGTGTCTCCCGCGGGGTAAACGCTGTACCGCCCAAAATTGGAAACGTAAGCAGTGCGTCCGTCGGGCGAAACCGCCACTTCGTGTGGGCCCAGGCCCGTGGGTAGCTTCGCCAGCACGTTGCCATTTGCCGGATCGAGAAGCACCAATCGGAAATCCGATTTGCAGACCACAACCAGAGTGTCAGCCCAAGCGCGCGGCACGAACGCGCAGAAAACCAGCACTGTTGCCAGCGCAAATAAACTCAATCTATTTTTCATGGTGTTGTCCCTCGACTCGCCCGAAATGACAAAGTAATTTACTTTTTTCGGATCCTGTTGAGCCCGCGCCACGAAATTGCAGTACAAAATTTAAAACGCGGATTCGTGATAAATCGTAATCATCCACTTTCCATTCTGCTTGCTTACGACCCAGGTCAGCAGCCCTTTGCGATTGGGGGCGTCCTTACCGTCGCGTGTTCTTGCGCTCGTCATTTGCCAGTCGATGTCGACGGATGCAATTTCCGGAGTTAGAAAACGAATACTCCTGACGGTGTCAGTCCGATGCGCGTCTTTCAGAAAGGTCGTGAAGATTTCGTTGTAGTGCGCTTCCAGTTCCTTCCAGCCATGGCTGGGAACGCCCGTGGTGCTCGAGAAATCTCCATCTTCCACGTAGGCTGTGGCCGTGGCATGGGCGTCATGACGATTCCAGGCATCTTCCCAGGTGGCCACACATTGCTTGATGGAGGCGGAATCCGCGTCCATCTTTGAAGTCATCTGAGCCCAGGCCAGAACGGAAGAAAAACCAAGAAGCAGGGACACCGCCAACGCAATTCTCACGCGAAATGAAATCATGGATTCCTCCCGAAATTCAAAGTGTTTCGCAAAGTGCCGTCGCATCCTGGTACATGCTATGCCGCGTCAGAAATTAGAACGATTGCTCGTGATAGATCACGATCATCCACTGGCCGTTGCGCTTGGACAAAATCCATGTGAGCAGTCCCTTTCGCAGAACGCCGCCCGGCGCACTGGGTTCCTTCACCAGCCAATCGATATCCACGGAAGCCAGATCCGGCGCGAGAAAGCGAATGCTTCTGACCGTGTCGGTGGTCTGCGCGTTCTTGAGGAACGTCGTGAAGATGGTTTGGTAGTGCTCCTCCAGCGCTTTGCGGCCATGGCTGGGCTCGCCATTGACGCTCGCAAAGTCGCCGTCCTCTACGTAGCGCATGGCCACGGCGTGCGCGTCATGACTGTTCCACGTATCGGCAAATGCGGCCACGGTTTGTTTTATGGCGGCGCTATCCGCGTCCCGGTTGGATGCCGTTTGCGCTCGCGAACCGGCAGCTGAAAAAGTTAGGAACAACAAAACCGTCATCGCCGTTTTGGTTTGTACTGAAATCATCGCGCACCCTCATGAATTGAATTTGGTCACTGGGCCGGCTCAACCAAAATCACAGCTGATTGGCGCCATGATACAACAAGCCTGCGAGTTTTCTTCCGGCAAAAACTTTTGCGGACTGGCGCGGCGTATCCCGAGGATATCTTCTGCTAGAATAAGAAATTGAGCGATTAGCGTTTCTCGTGGCTGCAAAACATTCATGTTCTCAATCTTCGGCAAGAAGAAAGATGACGGCGAAAAGAAGCCCAAAGAGGCCGAGTCGCTACTCGACCGCCTGAAGCAATCCATCAGCAAGACGCGCACGCAGATCGCCTCGAAGGTTGAGGACCTGATCTCGGGCGAAAAGAAAATCGATCCCGACCTACTCACCAAACTGGAGAACGCTCTGCTCGCCGCAGACCTCGGGCCGCGCACAACGAATCAGATCCTCGAGGCCGTGCGGCAAAAGCTGGAACGCCATGCGCTCGACAATGCCGCCGATCTCAAAGCGGAGTTGAAGAACCAACTCCTGTATGCCCTGCGTATCGTGCCGTCGCCGAATGGAAGATCGGCGGGAGCTGCATCTGGATCTTCCGCGGAGGGGCAGGAGCCGCGTCCCCGCGTTATTTTCGTGGTTGGCGTGAACGGCACGGGAAAAACAACCACCATCGGCAAGCTTGCGCACCGGCTGCACCAGGATGGAAAAATTGTTGTGCTCGCCGCGGGCGACACCTTTCGCGCCGCCGCCATCGAGCAGTTGGCCGTGTGGGCCGCGCGCACCGGCTCGGAAATTGTAAAGACAAAATCCGGAGGCGATCCCGCTGCGGTCGTCTATGACGCGCTATCTTCGGCGCGCTCGCGAAACGCCGACGTGGTCATCGTGGACACCGCCGGGCGCCTGCACAACAAGCAAAATCTGATGGCTGAGCTGGACAAAATGAAACGCACGGCCACTAAAATAATTCCTGGCGCGCCGCATGAGGTCTTGCTGGTGATGGACGCAACCACCGGCCAGAATGGACTTTCACAGGCGCGCGAATTTACGGCCACCGCCGGCGTCACTGGCATTGTGCTCACCAAGCTGGACGGCACAGCCAAGGGCGGCATCGTGGTGGCCATCACACGTGAACTCGGCTTGCCCGTGCAATACGTGGGCACGGGCGAATCGATGGAAGACCTTGTGCCGTTCGATGCGGAAACTTTTGTTTCTTCGCTTTTCGATTAAGCATTGCGGCATCGTTGTCTCCGAGAGTTTCTCTGTGTTCTCTGTGACCTCTGTGGTAAAGGTTTTGCATTCTCTGCGAAAAGCAAAGCTTTAACACAGAGGTCACAGAGAACACAGAGAAAGCAAAAGCGGAATGCAGGATTTCACTACACGATTCTGCAGCGAAACTTTGCGCCCCATCATTAAGACATGAATGCATCTCCATCCTCGCGTCCCTCCACCGCGCCTGCTGCAGACGCAGCCTTCATGGACCGCGCCCTCGAATTAGCTGCCTGCGGAGTTGCCCAGGCCAGCCCTAACCCGATGGTTGGCGCGCTGCTTGTTCGCGATGGGCGCATCGTAGGCGAGGGTTTTCATACGTATGACGGTAAGCGCCACGCGGAAATCATCGCACTCGAAGCAGCAGGCGAATCCGCGCGGGGCGCGACACTGTACATCAATCTGGAGCCATGCTTCCATACGGGCCGTACCGGACCGTGTACGCAGGCTGTGATAGCCGCAGGAGTCGCGCGAGTGGTGGCGGCCATGGCGGATCCGAACCCGGCCGTGGCTGGGCGCGGATTCAAACAATTGCGCGCGGCGGGAATCGAAGTCAGCGTCGGTTTGCGCGAAGCCGAAGCGCGACGTCTGAATGAAGCGTTTGCATGTTGGATCGTTTCGCGCAAACCGCTGGTCACGCTCAAGTCCGCGCTCACACTGGATGGCCAGCTTGTTCTGCATTCCGCGAAAAAAGGCGCGCTTAAGGGAGCGCGCATCCCGTTAAAAGATCGCTGGATTTCCTCGCCCGAATCCCGCGCCGAAGTGCAGCGCATGCGCCATGCATCGGACGCGCTGCTCACCGGCATTGGCACAGTTCTGATCGATGATCCGCTGCTCAACGACCGCACAGGCTTGCCGCGCCGCCGCAAACTGCTGCGCGTGGTGATGGATTCGCGCCTGCGCCTGCCGCTGCGCTCAAAGATAGTACGATCGGCGGACGGCGATGTGCTGGTCTTCACGCGCGCCAAAGAAGATTCGCCCAAAGCGCGCGCCTTGCGCCGCGCGGGAATCGAAGTGGTGCGCCTCGCGGGACGCGGCTCAAAGCCCGCCGTTGCCGAAGCTGTTGCCGAGCTTGGCCGACGCAATGTCCTGAGTGTGTTGCTCGAAGCGGGCGCAATCCTAAATTCGGCCGCGCTGGCCGCCGAAATTGTGGATAAAATGCGTGTGTTCCTGGCGCCCAAAATTGCCGGCCCTGTGGCGGAAAAATCGGGTGCGAGTACCGCGCACACGCGCCTGCGCGCCGTTCATGACCTGCAAAACGTTGCAATCGAGCGATTTGGACCGGATTTCGCCATCGAGGGGTATCTACGCGATGTTTACCGGACTCGTTGAGTACGTGGGCAGCATCGAACTCGTGGAATTGTGCGACGTAGGCGCTCGTCCTGGGGCCGGCGGCGCGCGCCTCGATCAAATCGGCGCGAGCATTCGGGTGGATGCTGGGCCGCTCATCGTAGGCTTGGAAAAATCCGGCAGCATCGCCGTCAACGGCTGCTGCCTCACCGCCATCGATATCGCAGGCACAACTTTCGCCGCCGATCTTTCCGGCGAAACGCTGCGCCGCACCAGCCTCGGCGAAATGAAGCCCGGCACACGCGTCAACCTGGAGCGACCGCTGACCGCCTCAAAAGAACTCGGCGGCCACTTTGTGCAAGGCCACGTGGATGGAATCGGCCGCGTCGCACGCCTCGAACCGGAAGGCGCGAACTGGTGGTTCGGCGTGCAAGTCCCCCACGAACTCGCACGTTACATCGCCATGAAAGGCTCCATCGCGCTGGACGGCATTAGCCTCACGGTAGCCGGCTGGCACGACGGCATCGTGGAAACCGCCATCATCCCCTACACCTACGAGCACACCAATCTGTCTTCCCTGAAAATCGGCGATCCCGTAAACATCGAATGCGACATCCTAGCCAAACAGGTCGACCGCATCCTCGAGGCGCGCAAGGAGTCCCCGGTGTCGAGACTCAGCATCGCAAAGTTGATCGAAGAAGGATTTTAGGGCTGATTTCCGAATTTCGGGGTTGAGTAGCGCGGGCTTCAGCCTGCGGGTTTTGGTCCTTGCAAGGCCTAAACCCCGCAGGCTGAAGCCCGCGCTACTCAACACCAAATTCACCAAAAAATGGTTACTAGTGTTTCAGCGCATCGTTCAAGGTGATCTGATTCACTTCCAGGGTGCGGCCCATGGCCTGATTGAATTTCAATTCATCTTCGAGCAGGTTGATGCTGTCGCGCAATTCGGTGGCTTCGGCGGCAGTCTCGTCGCGGGATCGCAGCACTACGTTGTAGCTGGTGGATGCTCCCAGCCTGTATTTTTCCTGCTCGTCATGCAAGCGTTTGCACGGCCAGTTTTTTGGCTTCCTCGGCGGCGGCCAGCGAGGCGCGGTCTTCTCGCAGGGCGATCAGTGCGTTGCGCACGCTGACGAAAATGACGTTTTGCTCCTGACGGTACTGCGTTTTTTGCTGCCGCTCGTTCAGCAGCGCCTGCGCGTTGTCCGCTTGCGCCGCGCGATTGCGAATTGGCAGCGTTAAATTAATTCCTCCCTCGAATGTCGAATAGTTGCCGCCGAACACGCGGCCCAAGTCCTGTCCCGCTCCGCCCGGGAAAACACACAGTCCCCGATGAAGTTGTAACCGTCTGGATTCCGCCCAGGCCTGAGGCTACGTATTCGCCAAAAACATTGACGGACGGCAGTAGCTCATTCTTTGTGGCTTTCACGTCCGTGCCAGCATTTTCCAGATTCAGCGATGCCTGCTTCAGCTCAGGCCGTTTCTGCCAGGCTTCTTTCACGGCGTCTTCGATCTGCACGTTTTCGCCGGTGGACGGCGTTGAAATCGGCGTGGTGGGAATAATTTCCGCGCCCAGAAGTTTTGCGTCCAGCGGATCCGCGGTGATGTCATTGAGCAGCGTGGTTTCGTCCTGCAACTGAACGGACTGCGCCTGCACCAGAGCTTGCTTGTCGGAAGCCACTTGCGATTGCGCCGTCAGCACGTCCAGCGATGACAGCGTGCCGATTTCAAGACGCATGGAATTTTCCTCATAGAGCTGCTGCGAAACGCCCAGCGCCGCCTCCTCCACTTTCACGTTTTCCCGCGCGTACACCAGCTCCCAGTAGTCGTTGGATACTTGCGCCGTGGTGGCCATCACCTGCTGCTCCAGTTGCGACAATCCAACTTTAATACTGCGCTTGGCCTCGATAATCAGGCGCGTGTTCGGCAGAATCCCAAAGCCGCGAAGCAGCGGCTGCGTGATTGTTACGGTCAGCGCCGACTGCACAAACGGATTGTACAAATCGAAGGCGCCGAAGTTGGAAGAGGTGCGGTTGTTGGTCATGCCCACTTGAAACTGGGTCCCTGTGGGGAAATACTGATTATATTGCATGTTTACGTTGCCGACGTGCTGCACATATGCGGGCGGGGCCAGGCTTACGGGAGTGGTAGTGCCTGACGGAATGACTCCCGCAAACAAAGGGTTGTTGAGAGGCGTGGCCGAGTTCTGAATATTGAGGCTGCCGGTAAAAGTGGGATCAAATGGGACCAGCCCATTGATCCCCGATTTGGCGCGCAGCAAGTCTCACTTCATCCAGCCACGGAGCGTAACGCTCCACGCTGATGGCCAGATTATTTTCGAGGGCCAGCGAGATGGCGTCCTGCAGGCTCAGCATCAGCTTGCCGGCCTGGATCAACTGCTCGATGCGAGGGGAATTGATGAGCGACCTGCTCGGCCGGCTTCATTGGTTTGTAGGGAAGTGTGATATCCGGAAACCATTTCCGTTCGACGGAATAGTCCAGCTTCAAGTCCACCGTTCGAGGCTCGACGGGGCCGGAAGGCGCGGCCTGCACTGCACTCCGGGCAATGGGCTGAGATGGCATCGCCTGTCCGCCCGCATTCTGGTCCTGCGCAAAAAAAGGCGCAGGAAGCAGCGAAATCGCCGCCAAAATTGCGATTCCCGCGCGCATAAGATTCCTATCCATATTATTTTCCCTCCTCGAAATGAAACCCAATGCAAATAGAAAAAGTACCCCAGATGCTCGAATCTCGGAAACAGGCTCCGCGGAATTCCGCCGCACTCCTAGATAATTACGCAAGAGCGCCTGCAATATTTCTTCATTACCCTTATTTCGTAATTCCCGTATTTTGCGATTCCGTCATTCCGTAATTCCGCCATTTCGTGAAACCGAGAATTCGTCATTCTCCCATTCCGCCACCCACCCATTTTGTCATTCCGAGCGAAGCGAGGAATCTCTCTTTCTTTTCATGATTCCAAAACGAAGAGAGATTCCTCGATTCACTCAGAATGACAAACCAAATCGGGTTGCAAAACGAAAGGCCCATCCCGCTTCGATTGCCGGTAAGAAAAAATAATTGGGTTCAAATGCAAGTCCGGCGGGTGTATAAGTGTGCCCACGAGACAGTCACAAAACATTTCACAAATGAAGCATTCAGTACGCGCGACTTGAACGCGGAAATTTACGTGTCAAATTGACGAGGAGGCTAGGCAATGCGAAGCAAATTTTTGCTGGCAGCGGCAAGTGGAATTTTACTGAGCGCCACCGTGCTCTGCGCTCAAAGCAAGCACCCCGATACTCCCTGGAGAGGCGCGGGGCCGGTGCCCTGCGTTGGATCCGACGGCGGCGTTGAACTTTGCGCCCCGGCTCCGCAACTCATCGCCGTTCGCGCCGGCCACATGTTTGACAGCAAGACGGGACAGATGCTAGCCAATCAAGTTGTGATTCTGACGGGTGAACGCATCACCGATGTGGGGCCCGCATCGCAGGTCAAGATTCCCGCGGGCGCGCAGGTGATCGACCTCAGCCGCGCCACCGTGCTGCCCGGATTGATTGACGGGCACACCCACATGTTCAACACGCGTAAGCCCGGCGGCGCCACCGAAGATTACATGCTGATTGCCGCTCAAAACGCAGCAGAACGATCTGCGCGCCGGGTTCACCACTGTGCGCGATATGACCACGCACGGCAACGGATACGGCGACGTGGCTATTCGCAACGCTATCAACGAAGGCCGCATTGACGGCCCCCGCTACCAGGTTTCCACGCGAGGGATTGTTTGGGGAGACAAGCCCGCGAATCCCGCACAACCCGACAACCCACTGGATGCCGCCGTAATCCGCAATGCCGAGGAAGGTCGGGCCGCCGTGCGCGATCAGATCGCACACGGCGCCGATTGGATCAAGCTGTATCCCACAGGGGCATATTCGTTTAGTCCCACTGGGCAGGGATTATACGTACTGACCTACCCGTTGCCGGTTTTGCAGGCGATCATTGACGAAGCGCATCGTCTTGGCCATAAGACTGGCTGCCATGTTTACGGAGGCGATGGTGAAAAATTCTCCATCATCGCGGGATGCGACACCATCGAACACGCGTTCGATTTGGACCAGGAGCAAGCCAATATGATCGTCGCCAAGGGCCTTTACTATGACCCCACGCTCCAGCGTTACATCGAGCCCTACATAGGCGATAACGACGCCAAAAGCACCGGTGGAAAATACTCAATCATTCCCATCTTCGAGCACGCCGTTCAATTGGCAAACGCCACCAAAGGCATGAAAATCATGTTTGGCAGCGGCTGCGACGGCTCAACCTACGTTCATGGCACGCAGGCACTGGACTTTGTTGCGCTGGTCAATAAGGGGGGACTAACGCCCCAAAGAGCTATTCTGGCCGCCACCGCGGTTAACGCCGAAGCGCTGGGCTGGCAGGACCGCATCGGATCCATCGACAAAGGAAAATATGCGGACCTGGTCGCGGTTTCAGGCGATCCCATGGCCGACATCAGCGAGCTTCAGCGCGTCAAGTTTGTGATGAAGGGCGGAAAGATCATCAAGAACGAGATGCCGGAACGCGCCTCGAAGTAGCGACATTTATTTTCGAGAGCGATTTTTAAGTTTGAGCCCGCTCGAATTAGGGCGGCCTCTTGCATTACGTCAAGATGGTCGAAGCGAGGCTAGAGACCAATTCGCCGCGCCGCGTAATCACCACATCCTCGGGATAATCCTGGCGGAATTCCACGCCCAGAGTTTCCAGCCCATCGAGAAATTCCGGCAGCCGCGGCAATGAGGCATTTTCCACATCGTGCAGCACCACAACTGTCCAATCGCGCCCGGCGACTTCCTGCAGGCAGCGCGCGACCCAGCCATCTTGATCCTTCCAATCCCCGGGCACGCTGGACCACAACACGCATGTATATTCACCGGCCTGCAACAATTGCAACGCCGCGCGGCTCAATAGATGAGGCCCGATGGCCCCTCCACCGCCCATGGGGCGAAACAGCCTGTCGGAATGAGAAAGCTCACCAATCAAATTCTGCGTCTCCTCAATCTCGCGCCGGGCATACTCCGCGTCCGGCTTCTCTCCCAGCGGCACGCTGTGCGTCATGGAGTGGTTGCCGATCAAGTGGCCTTCAGATCGCGCCCTGGCGGCCAGATCTCTGGCGCCGGGCTTGGCGAGCTTTTCGCCTACAACGAAAAAAATAGCTGGAATCCGTCTGGCCGCCAAAATTTCCAGCACGCGCTCGGTGACGCCCGGCGTAGGCCCGTTGTCGAAAGTGAGTGTCACGCGTTTCAAGTGAATCGCATTCTCGCATTAATTCCCAGCGCAGGCGGCATTGTACTTCGTGTAATTTCTATCGCGCATGTTCGTGAATGGCCCTCCAAAAGTCCATAAGCACCTATAGAAAATGAAAAAAATCCATCGGGACTTCGCCTGATTTTGCCTACCCGTTACTCTTACGAAACAATTTTGCGCCCCCGCGCCGGCATACGCGCTTCTAATCCTAGTTGAATTTTTGCTCTCCTACACAACCTGTAGTGTTTTTTAAAATCCGCACCACAAGTCGCGAAGATATTCACAATTATATTTTCAATCCATCGCATTTCCCCTTGACAAGTTTTCGATCCTGACTAGAATCGTGGCACAAAGTGGGAAGAAGTGGTGGCAAGTGAAAAGCGGTGGCGATGTCGATGGGGCTGTAAAGCATTAAAGGGGACCACCTATGAGGAGCGATCGCTCGACAGTGTCTTTGGGCAGACGACAACATGCTAAGGGGCAACATTCCGGCAAGAGTGGACGAGAAGGGTCGCCTCAAAATTCCCGCGGCCTTTCTGGAAGAGCTCAAGGGATTTGGCGAGCAGTTCTACGTCACGAGCGAAACCGGTGATTATGCGCGCATCTTCCCGATGAAGGTCTGGGAAGAACTGGAGAGCAAGCTGGCCAGGCTCTCGTCGCATAACAAGACCAAGCAAAAGTTTCTTACCTGGACCAATTATTACGGCCAGGCGGTGGAAGCGGATAGCCAGGGAAGGATCCTGATTCCGCCGGTGCTCCGGGAAGCGGCGCAGATGAAAGGCGACGTGGACGTGATGGGGCACCTGACCTACCTGGAAGTCTGGAACCATGGCCGGTCGCTGGAGAACCTGAAGAAGAGCCCCATGACGGACGACGACATAAAGATTTTGGATGAACTGGGAATCTAGTTGAACGTTCAACACAAGCCAGTGCTCGTCGAAGAGACGATGGGCTGGCTGGCAATTAAGCCCGGCGGGTTGTATGTGGATGCTACGCTTGGACTTGGCGGCCATTCAGTCGAAATCGCAAGGCGACTCGGGCCCGGGGGACGGCTGGTTGGGCTGGACCGGGACGCACAGGCTGCTGGAAATCGCGCGCGAAAGGCTTTCGGAGTTTAAGGACAAGGTGATTTTGGTGCACGCAAACTTTTCACAAATCGGCGAGGTTTTCGCGGAGCGAGGGTTTCCTCTCCGCCGATGGCGTGCTGGCCGATTTGGGAGTTTCGAGCATGCAGCTGGATTTGGGCGAACGAGGTTTTTCGTTCCGCTCGCAGGGCCCGCTGGACATGCGCATGGACCGCCAAAGCGAAGTGACGGCTTCCGACATTGTGAACAGCGCGGGCGAAAAAGAGCTCGCGGACCTGCTCTATCAGCTGGCTGAAGAGCGGGATTCACGCAGAATCGCCAGGAACATTGTTCGCGCGCGTCCCATACGGGACACCGAACACCTGGCAACGGTTGTGGCAGGGGCCCGAAACGCTAGGGGAAGGCAGAAGCTGCATCCCGCGACAAAAACGTTTCTGGCGCTGCGGATTGCGGTGAATCGAGAGATGGAGGAACTCGGGCAGTTTCTTTCTAGGGTTCCTGCCACACTATCTCAGGGCGGCCGATGGGTGATGCTCAGCTATCACTCGCTCGAAGACCGTCCGGTAAAGCAGTGTTTTCAAAAGCTCGCGCAGGAAGGCGTGCTGAAGATCCTCACAAAGAAAGTGATTCAAGCCTCGGACGCGGAGATTGCAGAAAATCCGCGCGCACGCAGCGTGAAAATGCGCGTGGCCGAAAAGCTGGACCCCGATCAGCCGGCTGAGGCGGGCAGGCGCGGGAAGTATCAGAAGGAAGAGTGGCTGCAATGAGCGAATTTTACACCGTAAAGCAAATCGATAATTCTCGTCTGGTGCGCCACGTGGCGCCCGATCATATGCGCGAATGCGCGCGCGTCGTTTCGCTGGGCGCTTTGATCGCCCTGTGCGCTTTCCTGTACGCATGGCAGCATTTCGAGACTATCCAGTTGCGCTACCAGCTTGAGTCGCTGCGCAGCGAGCGCGCCCAAGCCAGCGAACTGAATCAGGAACTCAAACTGGAAGTAGCCGGATTACGCGCTCCGGAACGCATCGACATGATCGCGCGGCGACAGCTTGGCCTTACAGCTCCCGTGCCTGGGCAAGTGGCTCCCATGGACCAGCCGCCGAACGCCGTCATGGCTGAGGCGCGCGCGGCATACGCTCCGGCAGCGCAGCAATAAACTTCTTACGGCGGCGATGTTTCCCGCCGCCCCCGGCTATTATCGATCGGAAAGGTGAGCCGGAGCCGCCCGGCCAGACGGACGTGCTCGCGCCTCACGCCTGTTCGGCCTGGAGTTTCCGGTAAAATATGGATCTTCGCAGTTCCCGGACACGGATTATGATTGTTGCTGCCCTCGCGGCGCTGTGGACCGGGGCGGTGTTCGGGCGGCTGGCCTACCTGCAACTTTTCCGCTACAGCGAATATTATTCCCGCGCGCAGCACCAGCAGCGCCTGATTGTGGATGTGGGCGCAAGCCGCGCCGAAATCTTTGACCGCAACATGAATCCGCTGGCCATGAGCGTTCCGGTGGATTCAGCCTTCGCCGTGCCCTCGGAAATTGCTGATCCGGATATGGTGGCCCGCCTCATCGGCAAGGTGCTGGACACTCCGGCCGACGAAATCGCCACGCGCATTGCCAGCTCCCGTTCCTTTGCGTGGATTGCGCGCAAACTTCCCCCAGAAAAAGCGAACCGCATTGCGGCCATGAATCTGCGTGGAATTTATTTTCAGCGGGAAGGCGGACGATTCTATCCCAAGCGCGACCTGGCCGCGCACGTGCTGGGCTATGTGGACATTGACGAAAAAGGGCTGGGAGGAATCGAGTACTCGCTGGACGACAGCATTCGCAGCAAGCCGGGCAAAATGCTGATCCTGGCCGACGCGCACCGCCGCTGGTACGACTCCACCGAAAAGGTACCGGAAACGGGCACCAGCGTGGTGCTCACGCTGGACGAAAAGATCCAGTACATCGCGGAAAAAGAACTGGCGCAGGCCATTCAAGAAACGCACGCAAAAGCCGGAACGGTCATTGTTGAGAATCCCAATTCCGGCGAGCTGCTGGCCGTTGCTAATTGGCCGACGTTCAATCCCAATGCGGCCAAGGACAGCGTTCCCGAAGCGCGTGTGGATCGCGCCACGAGTTCGCTGTACGAACCAGGATCAGTCTTTAAGATCGTGACGCTTTCCGCTGCCATCGATCAGGGTGTCACCAATCCAAATGAGGTTGTCGATTGCCAGAATGGGGCGATCTATATCGCCGGGCACCGTATTCGCGACCACAAAGCATACGGGCTGCTGACTGTTTCGCAGATCCTCGCCAACTCCAGCGATGTTGGGGCCATCAAGCTCGGCTTGCGCCTGGGAGCGCCCAAATTTTACGATTACATTCGAGCCTTCGGCTTCGGCCAATCCACCGGCGTGGACTTGCCGGGCGAAAGCCGCGGGAAGCTGCGCCGTCTGGAAAACTGGACGCCGGTTTCGGTCGGGTCGATTTCCATGGGGCAGGAAGTGGGCGTAACGCCGCTGCAGATGATTTCAGCGGTGTCCGCCATTGCCAACGGAGGCTTGATCGTCCGGCCGCACGTGGTGCGCGGGTTGAGCCGCGGGAACCAAATTACGGAGCCGCCGGATTCGCAACAGGTTCCGCGCCGGGTGATCAAGGAGACCACCGCGGCATCCATGCGCCAGATGCTCGAAGGTGTAGTTCTGAATGGTACCGGCAAGCTGGCCAAGCTGGAGGGCTACACATCGGCTGGAAAGACCGGCACCGCGCAAAAATACGATCCCGAAACGGGCCGCTACTCCACGCACGACTTGATCGCTTCCTTTGTGGGCTTCACGCCAATCAATACGCCGGCCCTGACCATTCTGGTGCAGCTGGATTCGCCGGCGGGCGCGCACGAGGGCGGGCAGGTGGCCGCGCCCGTGTTCAAGCGAGTGGCCCAGCAGGTGCTCGCGTATCTGGATGTGCCGCGCGACGTTCCCGTCGCCGCGGAAACTCTGCGCGCAAGCCGCATGCAGGCTGCCCACGATAAGGATAAGGACGATAATTTAACCGATGGCAGTGACTTCGATCCCGTGCAGACCTCCACGGCTGCCACGCTTGACGAATCTGTCCCGGCGACATCTCCCGCACCGGCTGTTTCGGCTCCAACCATGGAGCTGGCCGAGGGAGAGGGAATTCCCGTGCCGCAACTGGTGGGAAAAACCGTGCGAGACGTGACGCAAGAGTGTCTGAAATTGGGGCTGACTCCTGTCCTGGTTGGGACCGGCATTGCCACAGCGCAGACTCCTGAGCCCGGAGCGATGATTCGCCGGGGGAATCGGATCACTGTGCAATTCGCGCGCTCCGCTTCACTGGTATCGGCAGCGGTCCGAGGGAATGCGAAGTGACATTGAAGGTGGGATGTGTGGCGGAAAAAGGGGATGGTGATTCACACGTGACGCAAGCGGGAACAGCGCGAGTGGGAGTGCGCCTGGCAAAGTTGCTGCGAGGCATCGAAACACGCACGGCTGTCGAGCACGGTGATCTGGAGCTCTTGGAAATTGCCTATGACAGCCGACAGGTGAATCCCGGAACTTTGTTCGTGGCAATTCGCGGAGAAAAAACCGACGGCAACAAATTCGTGGCCGACGCCGTGGCACACGGAGCCGTGGCCGTCATCAGCGAGCAGGAAAACCCTGGAACGCTTCCGCCGGGATTTCCATGGATACAAGTTGCGGATGCGCGGAAGGCGCTGGCCATCTCCGCGGCAAATTTTTACGCGCGTCCCGCCGAAATTCTTAAACTTATTGGCGTGACGGGAACCAATGGCAAGACCACCACTTCCTATTTGGTGGATTCCGTTCTGCGCGCGGCGGGCTGCCAGGTGGGTCTGCTGGGAACCATTGCTTACCGGCTGGTGCGTGAGGACAAGCCCGCGCCGAACACAACTCCTGAATCGCTGGACCTGCAGAAATATCTCGCCAAGATCGTTCAAGCCGGAGGCACGCACGCGGTGCTGGAGGCAAGCTCTCATGCGCTGGCCATGGACCGCTTGTGGGGCTGCCCATTCGCCGTGGCCATCTTCACCAATCTCACGCGCGACCATCTCGATTATCACAAGACATTTGAAGATTATTTCGCGGCAAAGCGCCGCTTGTTCGAAGGCACGGGCTCGCCGGCTCCAGCTGCGGGCGTCATCAATCGTGACGATGAATATGGGCGAAGGCTTTCGGGTCTAGCCACGCGCACGCTTACCTACGGGTTGGAGCCTGGCGCGGACGTCACCGCGCGCAAACTCGCGCTCACCCTTTCCGGCATCGAGTTCACGGCGGAAACTCCCGCTGGGAAAATTGAGATTCGTTCCAAATTGGTCGGCCGGCCCAACGTGTACAACATCCTCGCTGCGGTTGCCGCGGGAGCGGCCCTCAATCTATCGACAGAGGTCATCGCCAACGGCATTGCCAAGCTTTCGGCTGTTCCGGGCCGCTTCGAACGCGTTGAAGCCGGGCAGCCCTTCCTGGTGGTGGTGGATTACGCGCACACGGATGACGCGCTTCGCAACCTGCTGGCCACTGCACGAGAACTGAATCCCGATGGCCGCATCATTACTGTCTTCGGCTGTGGCGGGGACCGCGACCGCACCAAGCGGCCTTTAATGGGAGAGGCGGCGGGCCGCGCCAGCGACATCGTCGTGCTTACTTCGGACAATCCGCGCAGCGAAGACCCGCTGCTGATCATCAATGACGCAATCGTCGGCGCTCAGCGCACCAAGGCCAAGCTATTCATCGAGCCGGACCGGCAGAAGGCTCTCGAAGTAGCGCTGGACGAGGCGCGCTCCGGCGACATCGTGCTGCTCGCGGGCAAAGGCCATGAAACCTATCAGGTGCTGCGCGACCGCACCATTGAGTTTGACGATCGAGCGGTGGCGCATCGGATCCTCAGCCAGCGCGGGTATGGGGATTAGCGGGCGCATGTAGGGGCACGGCAATGCCGTGCCCCTACGAAGTGTTGGTGAGACGCTTGAATTGCCAGGTCTGTGTAGCGCCCGCCTTCAGGCGGGCACTTTGGAGCCAAGCAAATGCCCGCCTGAAGGCGGGCGCTACATAAACCAAATACAGCGGCACGGGAATTGCTCTCTATTCGTAAGGGTTGCTGATTCGAGGGTGGAAAGAAACTATTGAAGCCCAGCCCCTTGAGGACGCTATGCGGTGGACGGTTGAAGAAGTGGCTGGCGCTCTGGGGGTTACGCCGCCCGGAGGCGTCGACTCCCTGGCCCGGCTGGCCGGTGTGTCGATTGATTCTCGCACCGTGGTTCGCAGCGAGCTATTCGTTGCCATCCACGGACCGCGTCACGATGGACACGATCACGTCGTGGAGGCCCTGGAAGCAGGCGCGCTGGCGTGCGTCGTGGCGCAGGACCGCCTCGCCGGGTATGCCGAGTCAGTCCGCGCAAAGCTACTTGCCGTTTCAGACACGCTCGCCGCGCTACAGAACCTCGCACAGGCCGTTCGAACGAGATGGGGGCGGCGCTTGGCAGCCGTCACTGGCTCGGCCGGGAAAACCACAACAAAGGAAATTCTGGCGGCGCTGCTGGGCGCGCGGTTCCGCGTACTGAAGTCGGAAGGCAATCTGAACAACGAGTTTGGGCTGCCGCTGCAACTGTTGCGGCTCGATGAAGCGCACGAAGCCGCGGTCGTGGAACTGGGCATGTCCCACGCGGGCGAACTGAAACAGTTGGCGGAAATTGCCAGGCCGGAAGTAGGGGTGGTCACCTGCGTTGCGCCCGTGCATCTGGAATTTTTTGCTTCAGTGGACGAAATTGCGCTGGCCAAGCGCGAACTGATCGAAGGGCTGGCGGGAAGCGAAAGCGTCTCGGTTCTGAATGCCGATGATGTGCGCGTTGCGCGATTTGCGAAAGTTGCGCCAGGGCGCGTGCTGACATTTGGCGCGGCCGAGGGCGCCGATTTTCGCGCCGAAAACATTCAGGATCGCGGACTGAACGGCAGCGAATTCGATTTTATGGGCCCCGATGGCCGCGCGCGGCTGAGCCTGCCGCTTGCAGGGCGCCACAATATCTTCAACGCGCTGGCGGCGCTGGCCGCGGCCAGCGTCTGGGGCGTAGGCGCGGCGGAAGCACGCGAAGTGTTTCCGAATTTGCAGGCCACGGGAATGCGCGGGCGCGTCCTGCAGTATGACGCGGGATTTACGGTGATCAACGATTGCTACAACTCGAACCCTGTGGCTTTGCGGGCCATGATCGAGCTTTTGGCGAATACGCCCGCAAAGGGCCGCCACATCCTTGCGGCCGGCGAAATGCTGGAGCTTGGTCCAGCCTCGCCTGAACTGCATCGAGAAGCCGGGCGCGCGGCTGCCGCGACTGGAAAACTTGCCTGGATTGTCGGCGTGCGCGGTGATGCGGAAAATTTCGTGCGCGGGGCTATCGAAGGCGGGCATCCCGCGGCACAGGCAAAATTTTGCGCGTCTTCCGAAGAGGCCGGCTCGTTCGTCGCCGGTTTGATTGAGCCGGGAGACGTGTTGCTGGTGAAGGGTTCGCGCGGCGTGAAGATGGAGCGCATCGTCGAAGCGCTCGATTCGCGATTTGCGCGCGCAAATTCAGAAACAGTTTCTTCCACCGCGAGCGGTGCGCCCAAGGAGCGTGCCTGAAATGCTCCTCTACATTTTCTACGATTTGCTGCAGCGCTATTTTCACGCGCTCAATGTGTTTCGCTACATCACCGTCAGGACGGCGCTTGCCAGTATCACCGGACTGCTCACCACCTTGGTGCTGGGTCCCTGGGTGATCCAGCGCTTGCGCGACCTGCAAATCGGGCAGTTCATCCGTGAAGAAGGCCCCAAGAGCCACCAGGCAAAAGCCGGAACTCCGACCATGGGCGGCGTGCTGATCGTGGGCTCAACCGTGATTCCCACGTTGCTGTGGGGCGATCTGCAAAACTCCTACGTATGGCTGGCCATTTTCACCATGCTGGTTTTTGGGTCCATCGGCTTTGTGGACGATTACAGCAAGGTGATGAAAAAGAGAAATCTTGGCTTGACCGGGAAACTTAAATTTTCTTTTCAAACCATCGCCAGTTGCGCTGTGGCCGTGACGCTGCTCTCGTTCACTGCAAGCGGCACCTACTCCACGCAACTGAGCATTCCTTTTTTAAAGAATATTCATCCCGATCTGGTCATTCATTCGCTTCTCTCATCGCCCTATTTCTGGTGGTTTTCATATCTTCCGTTTTTGGTTTTTGTGGTCCTGGTGATTGTGGGGTCGTCCAACGCCGTAAATCTAACGGACGGCCTTGACGGCCTGGCCATCGGCTGCGTGGTGGTCGCCGCCGGGGCGCTCACGGTGTTGACCTACGTAACCAGCCACGCGGGGTTCTCGGCGTATCTCGATATTCAGCACCTTCCGCAGGTGGGCGAGCTTACCGTATTCTGCGGCGCGTTGGTCGGGTCGTCGTTGGGATTTCTTTGGTATAACGCGCATCCCGCCGAGGTTTTCATGGGCGATGTCGGCTCTCTCGCGCTGGGCGGATCGATCGCCATGATCGCCGTGGCCATCAAGCAGGAAATCCTGCTCTTTTTTGTCGGCGGCGTCTTCGTGTTGGAAGCGGGTTCAGTCATTTTGCAGGTCATATCCTTCCGCACCACCGGGAAACGCATTTTTCGCATGTCTCCGCTGCACCACCATTTTGAGCTGGGTGGATGGAGCGAATCGAAAACCATCGTGCGCTTTTGGATTTTGGCGTTGGTGTTTGCGCTATTTTCGCTGACGACACTGAAATTGAGGTAGCCGTTGAAACCGCTTATTGAACTCGCGGGAAAGAAGGTGCTGGTGGTGGGGCTGGCGCGCACCGGCATCGCCACGGCGCTGTTCTGCGCGGAGCGCGGAGCGCGCGTCACCGCAAGCGAGTCGCGGCCCGAACGGGAAATCGCGGAGGCAGCGGCCAAGCTGCGCGCCGCCGGCGTGACACTCGAACTCGGCGAGCACCGCGCTGAAACTTTTGCCGAGCAGGATTTGATCGTGCCAAGTCCCGGCGTGCCTCCCACCATGGGTGCGCTCGCGGCGGCTCGCGCCATCGGCGTTCCAGTGTGGAGCGAGATCGAGCTGGCCTGGCGATTTTTGCGCGGGCGGCTCATCTGCATCACCGGCTCGAACGGCAAGACCACTACCACTTCGCTCATCGGCCACATCCTGGAAACCGCGGGATTGCCCGTGCAGGTGGCTGGAAATATTGGCACGCCTCTGATTTCGCGCGTGGACATTTCCAGTGACGCAAGTTTCACGGTGGTCGAGGCCAGCAGCTTTCAACTCGAATCCATTTCCGCGTTCCGGCCGAACATCGCCGTGCTGCTCAATATTACGCCCGACCATCTGGACCGCCACGGATCGATCGAAGCGTATGCGGCGGCAAAAGCGCGTATGTTTCAAAATCAGACGGCGCAGGACGCCGCCATCATCAACGCGGACGATGCCGTCGCTCAACAGTACGCGCCGAGCGGGCCGCGCGTGTTTTGGTTCAGCAGGGAGAAGCGTGTCGCCAGCGGCTGCTATCTGCGCGGCGATGAAATTGTTTTTCGCTGCGATGGCACGGAAACCGTTCTGCTGGAACGCAAAGCGATTGGCCTGCGCGGCAGCCACAATGTTGAAAATGTTCTGGCGGCGGCCGCTGCCGCAAGACTTGCCGGAGTGGAGCCTTCCGCGATCGCGGAAGGCGTTCGCACATTCGCGGGTGTGGAGCATCGCATTGAATATGTGGCTACCATTTCCGGAGTGGAATATTTCAACGACTCCAAGGCCACAAATGTGGACGCCACGCTTAAGGCGCTGGACGCATTTTCCGGAAACGTGCTGGTGATTCTGGGTGGCAAGGACAAAGGCAGCGATTACAAAATTCTGCGGCAGTCCTTGCGCAGCCGCGCGCGCATGGCCCTGCTGATCGGCAGTTCTGCGGACAAAATCGAGGCGGACCTCGCTGGCACCGTGCCGGTGGAACGGTCCGAGACACTGGCGCGCGCCGTGGAGGCTGCGGCGCAAAGCGCCCGGCCCGGCGACACGGTTCTGCTCGCGCCCGCCTGCGCCAGCTTCGATCAATTTGAAAGTTACGAGCACCGCGGACGAATCTTCAAACAACTGGTTCGCGAGCTTGAAAAAATGCAAGCGGCCAAAGGAGCCGCGCGAAAGGTTTCTCCCTAGAACATGCCCCGGCAAATACAAACGGATCGATGGATGTTCGGCTCGACTCTGGCCTTGTGCCTGGTCGGCGCCATCATGGTGTTTAGCGCCTCCGCGGTGATGGCGCGCGACGAGTACGGAAATGGCTCGCACTTCCTGCTGCGCCAGCTTCTGTGGCTGGCATGCGGACTGGGCGGAATGATGGCCGTGATGAACCTGGACTACCGCAAGCTGCGGCGGCCGGAAGTAATCTTCACCGGTTTGTTTGGCGTGCTGCTGATGCTGGCGGGCGTCTTTTTTCTGGATAAATCGCATGCCACGCATCGCTGGATTCGCATTGGCCCGGCAAGCTTGCAGCCTTCCGAGCTTGCCAAGCTGGCGGTGATTTTTTACCTGGCGTGGTTTCTGGAAATGCGCCGCCGCCCGGATAGTTTTGGCATGAACGACTGGAAGCGCACCATCCTTCCGGCCATCGTTCCCGTGTTGGTGTTCGTGGGGCTGGTGGTGATCGAGCCGGACCTGGGCACGGCCGTGGAAATTTTCATCATAGCGGTGGCCATGCTGTATGTCGCGGGACTCAACTTGAAATATATAATCGGGGCTGGCCTGGCCGCGCTTCCGGTTATTTATTTGCTGATTGTGCGCGTGCCCTACCGACTGGAGCGCGTCATCGCCTTTCTGAATCCCACGGCGGACCCGCAGGGCCACGGTTTTCAGCTCATGCAATCGCTGATTGCTGTTGGGTCCGGCGGCTTCACAGGCGTGGGCCTGATGGAAAGCAAACAAAAATTGTTTTATCTGCCCGAGGCGCACACCGATTTTATTTTTGCCGTGTTGTGCGAAGAGCTGGGATTCATTGGTGGAGCGATTGTGCTGTGCCTGTTCGCGATTTACGGCTGGCGCGGGATGCGTTCGGCGTTCAAGACCGGCAACGATTTTGGACGATTCGCCGCGCTTGGCATCACCGTGATGATCGTGAGCCAGACCATGATCAATCTGGGCGTGGTGCTCGGGATGATGCCAACCAAGGGAATTCCGCTGCCGTTCATCAGCTATGGCGGGTCGAGCCTGATGGTGATGCTGCTTGCAACCGGCATCCTGCTGAATATCAGCCGGCAGGCGGAATAGTTGGTGGTGCATTTTGTGGCGCCGGCGTCCCGCCGGCGCCACAAAGTGCATTCGATTCTGGTGCATTGAGTGGATCAATTTGAGTTCTGAGTTACGGAAGCGGGGCTGCGCGGTTTGAAACTATTGATTGCAGGCGGCGGCACGGGCGGCCACGTATTTCCGGCCATGGCGATTGCTAGGGAATGGATGTCGCGAGAAGGAGAAAGAGAAGTGCTGTTCGTTGGAACACAACGCGGGATTGAGGCGCGACTGGTGCCCGAGGCTGGGTACCGGTTGGAGACCATTCGCTCAGCGGGACTCAAGGGAATCGGCGGGTTGAGGTTTGCGCGCAATGCTGCGAAGCTTGCCCCGGCAATGTGGGATTCGTTTTCGATTCTGCGGCGGCACAAGTTTTGCGCGGCGCTGGGCGTGGGCGGGTATGCCGCTGGTCCCATGATGCTGGCCGCCGTGCTGCGCGGATTGCCAACCGTTGTCTTTGAGCCGAATGCAGAGCCCGGATTCACCAATCGCGTGCTTGCGAGCATGGTGAAGCGCATCGCCACGGCATACGAAGCTCCAACGAAACTTTGGGGAACGAAAGCCACGCTGACCGGAATTCCGGTGCGTCCAGAATTTTTCGCCATCTCTTCACGCGTGCCCGTGTCACCATTTCGCTTGCTCATCACCGGCGGAAGCCAGGGCGCTCGAATCATCAACCGCACATTCATGGGCGCCGCAGATTTGCTGGCCGCGAACAAAGATCGCATACGCATCGTGCACCAGACCGGCGAGCGCGACTATAATGATGTTCGCGCATCTTACACACAGAGTGAAATTGACGCGGAGGTTTTGCCCTTTATCGGAAACATGCCGGAAAGATTTGCGCAGGCCGATCTGATCGTTTGCCGCGCGGGCGCCATCACCGCGGCGGAAGTTGCCGCAGCCGGACGTGCCGCCATCTTCATCCCCTTTGGCGCATCCACCGATAGCCACCAGCTCCGCAACGCACAGGAAATGGAACGCGCAGGAGCGGCGAGATTAATTCCCGAGCCACAGCTGAGCGCGCAACGCCTTACGCAGGAAATTTTTGCATTGCTTGACAAGCCCGCGGCTTTGCAGGCCATGGCCGAGAAGGCGAGAGGCCTTGCCAAACCGCACGCCGTGCAGGAAATCGTAAACTTGATTGAAGGGGTAGCCCTGGCATGATGGTGACTTTTCGCAATTTCAAACGCATCCATCTCGTCGGCATCGGCGGGATCGGAATGAGCGGAATCGCCGAAGTGTTGCTCACGCTGGGCTATTCGGTTTCCGGGTCGGATGCCAAATCCACGCCCATCACCGAGCGACTGCTGAATCTTGGCGCGGAGATTTTTGAGGGACATCGCGCGGAGCAGGTTCAGGGCGCGCACGTGCTGGTGGTTTCCTCGGCCATTCGCGCCGACAATCCCGAAATTGTGGAAGCGCACCGGCTAAAAATTCCCGTGATTCCGCGCGCCGAAATGCTGGCCGAATTGATGCGCCTGAAATACGGAATCGCCATCGCCGGAGCGCACGGCAAGACCACGACCACATCGATGACCGCCAGCGTTTTGGCCGCCGCAGGCCTTGACCCTACGTTCGTGGTTGGCGGCCGAGTGAACCACATCGGCTCGACGGCGCGCCTGGGGCGCGGCGAATACATGGTGGTGGAAGCCGACGAGAGCGACCGCACCTTCCTGCTGCTCGCGCCGGTGGTTGCAGTGGTAACGACTATCGATCGCGAGCACCTGGACACCTACAAGTCTCTCGATGAAATTCAGGAAATTTTCACGCAGTTTGTCAACCGCGTGCCGTTCTATGGCGCCGCCGTGCTGTGCCTCGATGAGCCCAACGTGCAGGCCATCATTCCAAATGTGAAGCGCCCCATCATCACTTACGGCACTTCCAGCCAGGCCGATCTGGTGATCAGCGACATCGAGCTCTTGGGCATCGGCAGCGAATTTCGGCTCACCTATCGCGGCGACGACCTGGGAAAATTTCACCTGAACGGGCCTCCCGGAATTCACAATGTACGCAATGCCGCGGCCGCCGCGGCCGTTGCTCTCTATCTGAATGCGCCTTCGGAATTGATTCGCGTGGGCCTCGAGGAATTCGCCGGAGTGGGCCGAAGATTTGACGTCAAGGGTGTGATCGACCACATCACACTGATTGACGATTACGGCCACCATCCCGTGGAAATCCGCGCCACGCTGGAAGCCGCACGCGGTTGCCATTTCGAGCGCATCCTTGTTCTTTTCCAGCCGCACCGCTACACGCGCACCAAGCACCTGTGGGACGAATTCTGCCGCGCATTCAATCAGGCGGACATGCTTGTGCTGATGGACATTTACGCCGCGGGCGAGACGCCCATTCCCGGCATCAACGGGCAGGCTTTGGCCGACGCCATTCGCGCGGCCGGCCACAAAAATGTTGTTTTCCGCAGCTCCATGCAAGAGGGGATTGAGGAATTACTGCGCGCCGCGCGGCCCGGAGACGCCATTCTCACCATCGGCGCGGGCAACGTGAGCCGCGCGCCGGGCGAACTGGCGATTCTATTGGGAGCAAGAGTGTCTTTGCATCATGCGGATTAGAAGAAAATTCTTTGGCGATTTTGGTAGCACAGGCTTCAGCCTGTGGGTTTTCGTACCTGCAAGCACTAACCCCCACAGGCTGAAGCCTGTGCTACTAAAATCTTCGGTGAGAAATGCGGATTAGCGATCCCAAATTGAATGCGGCCATTGCCGCCCTCGGCGTCGATCACAAGGTTGGCGTGTCGCTGGCCCAAAAAACTTCTCTCGAAATTGGCGGCACCTCCGACGTTTTACTTATCCACAGGCATGAATCTCTCCCTGAACTGATTCATCTGCTAAAACAAGAGGGCGTGCCGCACCGTTTTCTGGGCGGAGGCAGCAACGTGCTCCTTCCGGATGGCGAACTTCCCTGGGTGGTGCTGCAGCTGGCGCGTCAGGACCCTGACGTGAGGTTTGAAGGGAATAATGTTTTCGTGGACTGCGCCGCGGACCTGGGGAGAACGGTGACCACATGCGCCAAGCACGACCTGGGCGGCATGGAGGGCTTGATTGGCGTGCCCGGTTCCATCGGAGGCGCGCTGCGCATGAATGCCGGTGCCTACGGAACGCAAATCGGAACGTATGTGCGCGAAGTGAAGATTTTCCGGGCGGCCAGCGGGCAGATCGAGACCTTGACGGGAAACGAAATTAATTTTGAATACAGGCACACATCTTTTGCCCCCGATGATATTATGCTGACGGTGCGACTGGAACTTCTCTCCAAACCGTACAGCGAAATTCTTCAAGGAATCCGCATCTGCAATGAGAAGCGGCGAGCCAGTCAGCCGCTCAATCAAAAAAGCGCAGGCTGTATTTTCAAGAATCCTCCCGGCGGTTCCGCGGGGCGCATGATCGATGAGCTGGGGCTGAAGGGCCACTCCGTCGGCGATGCGCGCGTCAGCGACCGCCATGCCAATTTTTTCATCAATGCAGGACACGCCACCTCCGCCGATATGCTGGCGTTGATCGCCGACGTTCGCCGCCGCGTGCGCGAGAAGTTCGGTGTGGAACTGGAAGAAGAAGTGATCATATGGAAAGCCCAGTGAGACAACCATGAGCGCTGAACCCGATTATCTACCAGCGGATGCACTGGCCGAAGACGAGCCAAAATATCTTCGCCGGCAGAAGCCTGTGGAGATCCGCAAGCGCAAATTCAGCCGCAAGACGTGGCCGTTGTATCGCCGCATTCTTGTCGGGGGCGTTGCCACGATTTGCGCCGGGTTTGCACTGTACGAAGCCGCGAACTACCTGCTATATTCCCCCGGCGTTCAGTTGCGCGGCGGGGATCAAATCGAAGTTCAGGGCAACCGCTTCGTGCCGCAGGAATCGATTGCGGAGAAATTTTCGGTGGACATGGGGCGCAGCGTGGTGCGCGTGCCGCTGACCGAGCGGCGCGAGGCCATCGAGTCCCTGCCTTGGGTGGAAGAGGCGCACGTGCAGCGCGTGATGCCCAATCGCATTCGCGTGGAGATCACCGAGCGTGCTCCCGTGGCTTTTCTTCGCACCGGCAGCGACCTGTCACTGGTGGACGCTAAGGGCGTGATTCTCGACCGGCCCGGGGACGGCGATTTCAAGTTTCCGGTTGTGGGCGGCATCGGCGAATCCACTTCGCTGGAGTCGCGCGGGGAGCGCATGAATTTGTACGTCCGATTCATGAAGGAAATTGAGCAGGTTTCGCCCGGCGCGGACGATCACGTCAGCGAGGCGGACATTTCGGACGCAGCGGACTTGCGCGTGACGCTTACCGGGCTTGGGACTGCCTCCGGCAAAAATTCGCCGATTCTTGTACACTTTGGCGATTCGGATTTTGGCAACCGCTACCACTTGCTGGCGGAAAATATCGATCAGTGGCGAGCAGGGGCCGGAAGCGTCGATTCGGTGGATTTGCGATTTGCGCGGCAAGTGGTGGTGAATCCGGAATCGAAGACCGTTGCGGCCAGCGTGAAGCAGAGCGCGCCTCAGAGTATTACGAAGACCGTGGCCAAGAAGGCGCCCCAGCACGTGGCAGCAGCGCGAAAGAAGCGCTCGCAGCATTAGAAAATTTTCTGCCCGGGCTTACCCACCGGCCGGGCATGCGACAGGCACAAGGAGCGGCGGGTTGGCAAAAAAAGATAAATACTTGGTGGCGCTCGATGTAGGCAGCACGAAGACGTGCGCCATCATCAGCGAACTAACCGATACGGGCGCAAGATTTGTAGCCATGGGCGCGGCCGAATCCAAAGGCCTGCGCAAGGGATTAATTGCCAACATCGGCGCGGCAGCTACTTCAGTGCGTCGCGCCATCGAAGAAGCGGAAGGCGTTGCCGGAGTACCCGTGGAGCGGGTAGTTGTCGGCGTGGCTGGCAGCCACGTGCGCGGAGTGAATAGCCGCGGGGGCATCACGATGGGGCACAAGCCCAGGGACATCAACCGCGACGACGTTCACCGCGCCGTGGATGCCGCGCGAAATGTCAACCTGCCCGACGATCGGGTGGTCCTGCACGTCCTGCCGCAGCAATTTTTGCTGGACGCGCACGACAATATTCGCGATCCGCTCGGCATGATCGGCGAGCGCCTGGAGGTGAACGTTCACCTGGTAACTTCCTCGGCTTCGGCCATGCAAAATTTAGTAATCGCCATCAATCAGGCGGGCGTAGAAGTCGCGGACACCGTCCTTGAGCCGCTGGCTTCTGCGGAATCCTGCCTCACGCAGGATGAGCGCGAACTGGGCTGCTGCCTGCTCGATATCGGCGGCGGTACGACGGAGATGGTGGTCTTCGGCAATGGAATGTTGCGCCACGCCGCGGCCATTCCCGTTGGCGGCGATCATTTCACCAACGATCTGGCGGTGGGACTGCGCACGCCGATTCCCGAGGCGGAGAAAATTAAGCGCGAGCACGCAGTCTCGTTCCAGGAATTGATTGTGGAGGATCGGGCCATTGAAATCGCCAGCGTTGGCGACCGGCCTCCGCGCACGGTGTTCACGCGCATGCTCAACGAAATTGTGGAACCCAGAGCGCAGGAACTGCTCTCGCTGGTACGCGACGAATTGCAGCGCGGCGGTTTTGCGACGCAGATTCCAGCCGGCCTGGTTTTGACGGGCGGCGGAGCGCATCTCAAGGGACTCGTCGAACAGGCCGAGAGCATGTTCCATTTGCCTGCGCGCGTGGCGGTTCCCCGGTCGTTCGAAGGGATGCCCGAACAGCTTTCCCAGCCCGAATATGCAACAGTTGTAGGCCTGCTTCTTTACGGTGCACGCGCCCGGCGTCAGGCGCCGCTGAAGCCGGTCACATTTGTAGGGAAACTGAAGAGTATGTTCGCCGGCGCGTGATGCGGAAAACTCCGGCGGGGCAGGGACACTTTTTTGCGGGAGGAACTGAAATGGCGAAAGACGCAGGAATCCGGATTTCATTCAGCGAGGAAGTTAACCAGGGCGCGAAGATCAAAGTAATTGGCGTGGGCGGCGGCGGGTGCAACGCCGTCAACCGCATGATCCGCGCCAAGGTGGAGGGCGTCGAGTTCATCGCGGCCAACACCGACTTGCAGGCGCTCAAGCTATGCCAGGCGCCCGTCAAGCTGCAGCTTGGCGGCAAGCTCACCAAGGGGCTTGGCGCGGGCGCCAATCCTGAAATTGGCCGCAAAGCAGCTCTCGAGGATACCGACAAGATCATTGAAGCGCTGGAAGGCGCGGACATGATTTTTCTTACCACCGGCCTGGGCGGAGGCACGGGTAGCGGCGCGGCTCCCGTGGTTGCTTCGCTCGCCAGCGAACTGGGCGCACTCACCGTTGCGGTGGTCACCAAGCCGTTTCTGTTCGAAGGCAAGCGCCGCCAGCAGCAGGCCGAGCAGGCGCTCTCCGAACTGATTGGCAGCGTCGATACCGTCATCGTGATTCCCAACGAGCGGCTGCTGGAAACCGTGGAAGCGGGAACCAGCTTCTTCGAGGCGTTTCGAATTGCTGACGACGTTTTGCGGCAAGCCGTGCAGGGCATCAGCGACATCATCACCATTCCCGGCATTATCAACCGCGACTTCGCCGACGTTCGAACTATCATGCAGGGGCAGGGATACGCCGTGATGGGCACCGCGGTGGCTTCCGGAGCCAATCGCGCGGTAGAAGCCGCAACGCGCGCCATCAACAGCCCGCTGCTTGAGGACAATTCCATTCAGGGCGCGCAAGGCATCCTGATCAATATCTGCGGATCGTCCAGCATCACGCTGAATGAAGTTCATGAAGCCTCTTCCGTCATTGAGAAGGCCGCGCACGAGAATGCCAACGTCATTTTCGGCGCCGTTCTGGACGAGAATATGAAGGAGCAGGTGAAGATTACCGTGATCGCCGCGGGATTCCGCGAGGCGGCGCGGCGGCAACCTCATCAGAAGCCCACATACCTGCCGAAGACCTGGAAGGCTGGCCGCGAGGAAGAAGGCGTGGCGGAGCCGCAACAAGTTCCGCAGGAAGCCCCACGTCCCGCCGTGAACGAAATCATCCATCAGGAAAATACGACCGCTGCGGACGATCTCGACGTGCCCACGTTTCTGCGGCGCGCGGCTCAAAAGGCCTAGCGCTGTCCTTAATCGCGTAATGTAGAGTTTCTCAGGGCGTTCCGATTTTTTCTGGACGCCCTTTTCCTTGAGGTACACTCGGGCGCATGGCCGATCCCGTCCGAATCCGAGCGGAAATTCTGAAAGAAATGCTCGCACACGCGCGCCGCGAGCCTCTTGTGGAATGCTGCGGATTGCTCGCGGGCCGCGACGGCGTGATCACCGCGATTTTCCCCGCCACCAATTCTTTGGCAAGCGCCACGGTGTATGAAATTGCCCCGCAGGAATTGTTTGAATTATTCTGCGCAATTCGCAAACAAGGTTTGACGCACCTCGGCCAATATCATTCTCATCTCACCACTGACAACGTCCCATCGCCAACGGATATCGAACAAGCCGGCTATCCCGACCAGGCCTATTTCATCATTTCGTTACGACAAGATACATCCAATCCCGTCCGCGCATTTTCGATTCGCGACGGTGCTGCGATTGAGTTGGAAATTGTCTCGACGGCGGACTAGACGGAGCAGGATAGTTCGAGGCTCAACACAGAGGGCACAGAGAAAAGAGGAGAAAGAAAGAGAAGGAAGCGATTGGCGAAACGGACATCTGAACTCGCATTCATGTTTTCTCTCCTGTTTTTCTCCTCTTTTCTCTGTGCCCTCTGTGGTAATTCTTTTGAATTTAGGCTGCGGATTTCACGGGCTCGCCGGCCACCACCGAGCGGTAGACTTCCTGCACCTGTTCGGCCGACCTTTCCCATGAATATTTTTGCACCAGTTCGTAGCCGCGGCGCACCAGGGTTTCGCGCAGAATGTCTTCAGTGAGAATTTGCCGAATGCCGCGCGCGATTTCAAAAATGTTTTCCGGATTCACGAGCAGCGCGGCTGTCGAAAAAACTTCTGGGAGCGAGGACACGTTGGAGGTCAGCACGGGAGCACCGTGCGCCATGGCCTCCAGCGGAGGAAGTCCGAAACCTTCGTACAGGGAGGGGAAGAGAAAGGCGCTGGCGCGGGAATAAAAAACGCGCATCACCGAGTGTGGCACGAATCCCAGAAATCGCACGTCTCCCTGCACGCGCGACCGCAGAACGGCCCGCCGCAGGTCTGAATGTTCTTCCGCGGAATCGCCTATCAGCAGCAGCTTCAGTTTGGAGTAAATAGGGTGATCGCGAAGCTCGGATTTGGCCACCGCGAAGGCCTCAATCAGCCGAGGCAGATTCTTTTGTGGCTTGATGTTTCCCGCGTAAAGGACAAATGGATCGGTTACCGCAAGGCGTTCCAGAATTCGGTCCGCTCCCTGGGGCATGGGTTCGCGCAGAAATCGTTCATCCAGCGCGTTATACACCACTTCGATTTTGCTTTCCGGAACGTCGAAGGTCCGTGAAAGATCGCGCATGGAGGAATGCGATACGGCTATGATACGGTCGGCCCGCGCCAGGGCGCGTCGCGCAAAAAACAATCGCCCAGCCTGAAAAGTGGCCGAAATGCCGGGCGGCGGAGTGAGAATATCGGTCATGTCGTGAATGGTGATGACCAGTCGCGACGGCACGACGGCAGGCGCGTAAAACCAGGGCATGTGCAGCAGATCGACGCCCCGCTTGTGCAGCAAGTAAGGCAAATGCAAGTGCGTGTGAAAAGATCCCGGCTCGGATTGATAATCGAGCAGCGTGAAATTTTCGGGGAGCGGGTCGAATTCCTTCAGGTGAGATTGCTGCCCGATTAGCAGATACTCCGTATTTTCGCCCGAGCGCGCAAATTGGTTGACGATATTACGAATGTAAGTGCCGATTCCGAAATCGCCCGCGCGCCGGATATCGATGGCAACACGCATCGGCGCAGGCGCTCAGCGCGCGGAGTCGCGGCTCCCGGCCAGCGACGGCGCAATGTCCCATCGACGGGTGTAAAGGGGATATTGCACGGCGAACTCCGCCACTTCGCTGCGAATGCGCAGTTCGAGCTGGGCGTCGCCCATATGCAGGAGAACCTCGGCGATCCATGCGGCAATGCGTTCCATTTCCGGTTCGCGCATTCCGCGCGTGGTCACGGCCGGAGTGCCCAGGCGAATGCCGCCGCCAGTCATGGGCGGCGTGGGATCGAAGGGGATGGAATTCTTGTTGGTGGTAATGCCTGCGCGGTCGAGGGCCGGCTGCGCGTCCTTGCCTGTGATTCCGCGCGAATAAAGATCGATCAGGAATAGATGATTGTCCGTGCCGCCGCTGACGATGCGGAAGCCGGCCTTGGCGATTTCGGCGGCCAGCTTTTGCGCGTTCACCACGATTTGTTTTGCGTACTCTCGGAATCCCGGGTCGGCCGCTTCCTTCAGGCACACGGCTTTTGCGGCAATGATGTGCATCAGCGGGCCGCCCTGCGTGCCCGGAAATGTGATGCGGTCAAGTTCCTTGGCGAATTGCGCCTTGCACATTACCAGGCCGCCGCGCGGTCCACGCAGAGTTTTGTGTGTAGTGGTGGAAACGAAATCGGCGTGCGGGACCGGGCTGGGATGCACGCCGCCGGCGACCAGGCCCGCGATGTGCGCCATATCCACGAAGAATAACGCTTCTGCATCCTTTGCAATTTTAGCCATGCGCGGAAAATCGATGATGCGCGAGTAGGCGCTGGCGCCCGCCACGATCATTTTCGGCTTGTGTTCTTCCGCCAGGCGGCCCAGCTCGTCGTAATCGATGGTTTCGGTTTCCTTGGTCACGCCGTAGGGAATAAATCTGTACATCTTCCCGGAAAAATTGAGAGGATGCCCGTGGGTCAGATGTCCGCCGTGCGCCAGGTTCATGCCCAGCACGGTGTCGCCCGGTTGCAACGTGGCCATGTAAACCGATACGTTGGCCTGCGTGCCGGAGTGGCTCTGCACGTTGGCGTGCTCCGCGCCAAAGAGGGCTTTGGCGCGGTCGATGGCCAGTTGCTCGGCGCGATCCGCGAATTCGCAGCCGCCATAGTAGCGCTTGCCGGGATAGCCCTCGGCGTATTTGTTGGTGAGCACCGATCCCATGGCTTCCAGCACCGCTTCGGAAACAAAATTTTCCGAGGGGATCAGCTCCAGGCCCGTGCCCTGGCGTCGCCCTTCCTCGCGAAGTACTTCGGCGATTTCTGGATCGACTTCGCTGAGCGGGCGATTCATGTGCTTCGAAATCGTGGTGTCTGCTGTCATGATTGGGTCTCTCGTGCGCGATCCATCACGCTGATTTTGTCTATGCGCCGCTGATGGCGCCCGCCGGCAAATTGAGCCGCAAGGAATTCCTGAACGATGGCGATGGCTTCGTCCTCGCCCACCACTTTGCCGCCCAGGGCCAGCACGTTGGCGTCATTGTGTTCGCGGGCGCGCCGCGCCGTGAGCGAATCGTGAGCCAGCGCCGCGCGAATGCCTTCCACTTTATTTGCCGCGATGGAAATGCCAATCCCCGTGCCGCACAGCGCGATGCCCAGAGAATCCTGCCCGCCGGCAACGCGCTCCCCGACGGCTTTTCCGTAATCCGGATAGTCCACCGATTCTTCCGAGTGCGTGCCAACGTCTTCGACGAGGTATCCAACGCCTTCCAAATATTTCTTGATCGTTTCCTTGGCGCGAAATCCGGCGTGGTCGGAGCCAACAACAATGCGCGGTTTGGAGGAGGATTCTGCCAAGGACGTGTCCAAAGCGATTCTAGCGGAATCCGTTGGGGAATTCCAATCAGCGTATCGCGCTGTGTCGCCCGGCTTCCAATTTCCCCGTTGCTATTTCCTCGCGGGGCGATTGAGGTCTTCGCGGGCCACGGCGTAGAGGGCTAGTTCCACTCGGCTGGAGACGCCCAGCTTGTCGTAGATTGTGCTTAGGTAGTTGCGGATGGTGTGCTCGGAGAGGGTCAGTTTTTGGCTGATCTCGCGCGTGCTCAAGCCGTCTGCCAGGAAGTGCACCACTTCGGCTTCGCGGGGAGTCAGGCGTGCCATGCCACCGCCGGGTTTGACGAGGCGCAGCGGCTTCAATTGGGTGAGGAACTCCAAAAGGAAGGCCAGATTGCGAGTGTCCGCCCAGATTTGGCCTTCGTGCACTGTTCGAATGCATTTGGGCAGCAGCTTGATGGGCTGCAGCCGGCAAAACACGCCTCTGGCGCCGCCTCGAAATGCGTCCACCACAAGA
Organism: uncultured Acidobacteriota bacterium; assembly: GCA_963825365.1. Classification (GTDB taxonomy): domain Bacteria; phylum Acidobacteriota; class Terriglobia; order Acidiferrales; family UBA7541; genus Palsa-360. The sequence continues at coordinate 96,552 of CAWGSV010000023.1, forward strand.
TCGCGCTCGGAGTCCGGAATCAGCATGATGGCGGCGGTCTTGGGCGAATGTGATTGCAAGGATTGCAGAACGTTATAGCCTTTCAGCCGGCCGTCTTCGAGATGGGCATTGATCAGTGCAATATTGGGTCGGCTTTTTTCCAGCTCCCGCACTGTTTCCAGGGAATTGTTAGAAATGGCGACAACGTCAATATCGTGCCGCCCGCGCATTAGGCCGTGTGCCATTAATTGCCCGCTCATGCGATCCGCGTCAGCGATGAGGACACTGATGCTTGGACTGGTCGGCTGGCACATTTGATTCACGAGTTGCTCCGCAGGGACGGGTTTGAGAGGGACAGGCTATACGAGATTATCAGATGAATCAAGCTTAATTGTGTGCATATGTCATTATTCGTGACAATCGGATGAAGCCAAAAGTGTGCCCAAAGAGTACATGTGTCACGTATGGTGACATGTAATGTGCCCTACGGGGGTTGCAAGGGCGTTCTGCCCCTGTTGCATTCTCCCGAGACTGTTTATTGTGCACGTCCTAAGTTGTGGCCAAAGTCCATGAAGATTCCCGAAAGTATGGGGAAACAATGGCAGGCCCGCGAGGTGAGTGTGTCGTCGGAATTGAGAAACGGAATTCGATATCAGGTGGATGCCCCGGCGCTGTTTTCCTGGCAAGGCGGCCCGGGCGGGCGCTTTCAGGGCGAGGGAATTACTCGCGACATCAGCACGCAGGGGGCGTTCATCGTGACGGCAATAATGCCGCCACCGGATTGCCCGGTTCAAGTGGATCTGATTCTTCCGTCTGTTTCAGGAATGGATGCCGTCCTGCGCATCACGGGAAAGGCTCGAGTCATTCGCGTTGAGCATTGCGACGCGGCGGCCTGCAACAATGGATTTGCGGTGGCAACCGATGGTCTGAATCAATGGGGCCTGATGGTCATGCAAGGCGAATCAGAGTGCTTGGACGCTGAAGCATGCCGTCCGAACTGATAGCGGCATCGGAATTGTTCAATTTGGTGTGGTAATCGTCCTCTAAATCTAAATTGAGAATTCAATGTAAGTCAAAGGGTGGAGCTACGTGCGCTTGGCGGAAAATATAAAGGACATCCAGAGCGGAGCATGTGCGGCAAGCTGGTACGCTCTTTTTACGCGCCATCAGCACGAAAAGCCAGTCGCGCACGCTCTTTCGAACAAGAATCATGAAGTTTATCTTCCGCTAAATCGTGCCGTCCGTCAGTGGCAGGATCGTACCAAGCAGCTTTGGATTCCACTTTTTCCGGGCTACGTGTTTCTGCGCGGCGGGCTGGAGCGGCAGCTTCAGATACTCACTACGCCCGGGCTCATCGACATTGTGCGATTCGGCGGTCAGCCGGCGATTATTCCGCAAGGTCAGCTGGATGCGGTGCGGCTAGTCTTGGATAGCCGCCTGGCTGTCGAAGCCCATCCCTATCTGCGGTGCGGAGAGCGCGTCATGGTCAAGAGCGGGCCCTTGGCGGGACTGCAAGGGATCCTGGACCGCAAAAAGGGCTCGGCAAGGCTGGTGGTTTCCATGGAAATGCTAGGCCAGTCTGCCGCGGTTGAGATCGATGTTTCGAATGTGCAGAGAATTGGGCCGCTGCGGGCGACGGAACTTTCGCGACCCGACGCGGCTTCCGCCTGAAAATTGAAGCGTTGAAGTGGCTCGGGATTCAGCCTGGGGAAGTTAATCCTCGCGCCACTGAAAATCAACAGGCTCTGCAGACTGCAGATTGAAAAGTTAATTTTGTCATTCCGAGCGAAGCGAGGAATCTCTCTTCGGTTTTGACTGATCAAAAGAAGGAGAGATTCCTCGCTTCGCTCGGAATGACAAAAGTTTTAGGCGTTTTGTCGCGGCCTATTAAACCTGCGTCAGTCGAAAGCGCCCCCAATGCTTTGTTATGGAAAAACTGACCTCCAACTCGCGCAATCTCGACCTGCTTCGGTCGTTCGCCGTGCTGCTTGTGGTGGGTTTTCATCTGGCCAAATTCTTCAACTGGCAGGTTGCAAAGTTGCGCGTCACGGATTTTGGTTTGCTCGGCGTGATGCTCTTCTTTGTGCATACCACGCTGGTGCTGATGTTTTCGCTGGAGCGGCAGAGCGCAGGCAGAAGCGCGCCGTTGTTCGTGCCCTTCATGATTCGGCGCTGTTTTCGGATCTATCCGCTGGCCATTCTGGTGGTTACGTTCGCATATTTGTTTCGCATTCCCTCGGACATGCAATTTGGGCAATTCAATTTGCTTCATCAATCGGCTGGAAATTTGCTGGCAAATATCCTGCTTATGCAAAACGTGGCCAGGCAAAAAGCAAACCCCGGCATTGTATGGAGCCTGCCTCTGGAACTTCAGATGTATGTGGCCTTGCCGGCGCTGTTTCTTTTTGCGTCGTGGGTAAAGTCGTGGTGGGAAATGATCGCCTTTTGGTTTGGCACGGTCGCGCTTTGGTTTGTGGTGGGACTCTCCACCGGCATGTTGCCGCTGAGTGAGGGGGGCATCCGGTCGCCGGCGGAAGCGGTCCTGAAATTCACGCGATTTGCGCCCTGCTTTCTTCCGGGAATTGTGGCTTACAAACTTTGGAAGCAGCCGAGAAACCTTCCCGCCACGCTTTGGCCGGTTTTTCTGGCTGCGTGCTGCGCAGTGTTTCTGTGGCTGTCTGGAAGCCAGCCAATCGAAACGGGCTGGTTCATCTGCCTGGCGATTGGAGTGGGCGTGTGTTTCTTCCGGGAGATGCCGGAAAATCCACTCACGTTCGTCAGTAAACGAATCGCGCGCTATTCCTATGGAATTTATTTGCTGCACTATTTTGCGATCTGGCTTGGGTTCGTGGTTTGCCACAAATTGCACATGGGGCTGCAAATCGCCATTTTCGCCGGAGTGCTCATCAGCCTCTCCGTGCTCCTGTACCACATCGTGGAAGAGCCACTGATCACGGCAGGCGTCACAATCTCGAAAATGTTTGTACGCCGCGAATATACGTTTGCCGCGAAAAGCCATTCGGCCGAGGGCGCGGCGTAAGCCTGTTCGGAATAGGTTGAATGATCGTGAAAATAAATCGTCGTCTTAAAATATTGCGCACAATCCCGGCGATTCTGACGCTTGCGCCAATGCTGTATGCGACTCCGGCGCTGGCGCAAAGCGTGGGGAGCGCCGGCGCGCCAGCCAACGCCTCCATTGCGCACCGCGACGGATATCAACCAGAGTCTGCAGCAAGTCCGCGAAAAACTGGCGGGATCGGCTACCGCATCGCAAGCCGGCGATTCGCGTATCGGCCCGGACGACTTGTTGAATATCGCTGTTTTTGAGGCGCCGGAAATGAATAGTACGGTGCGCGTCTCTGCCTCCGGCGACATTTCCCTGCAATTGCTGGGCGCGGTTCACGCCGCCGGACTGACGCCACGTGAGCTTGAATCCCTGCTGCAAATCCAATTGCGACGCACCTACATGAAAGACCCGCACGTGGGCGTTTTTATTCAGGAATTGCAAAGCCATCCGGTCTCCGTGGTGGGCGCCGTGAAGATGCCGGGAGTGTTTCAGATTCGCGGGAGCAAGACAGTCATCGAAGTCTTGTCCATGGCGCAGGGCCTTGCGGATGACGCCGGCGATACAGTGCTCATCATGCATGGCGGCGGGCAAGCCGATTGGCGCAACGTCGATAGCCAGGACGCTGCGCCAGACCGGGCCGCGCTTGCCCCTCATCTAAACGAGGCCATCGCGAATAGCACTGGCTCTCATTCCGACGCGCAGGAAAACAACAATGGAATCGTGGAGATCAACCTCAAGAAATTGTTGGAGTCTGCGGATTCCACTTTGAATATGACGGTGCATCCCGGGGATGTCGTCAAAGTGCCTCGCGCCGGGATCGTCTACGTGGTCGGCGAAGTAAACAAGCCCGGCGGATTTGTCCTGCAAAATAACGAGAGCATTTCCGTGCTGCAAGCGCTGGCGCTTGCGCAGGGCACCACGCATACGTCGGCGATCAGCCAGGCGCGCATTATCCGCACCGATCCGCTGACCGGAAAACGAACGGAAATCCCCATGAATCTCGGCAAGATTGTTTCCGGGAAGCGACCCGACGCCTTGCTGCAACCCAAAGACATTGTTTTTGTTCCCAACAGCGCGGCGAAAACAGTGTTCTATCGAGGCTCGGCGGCGGCCCTCCAGACCGCCGCAGGCGTGGCGATTTACAAATGGTGAAACTATGGCGCTAGACGGCAACGATCAAAACAAAATGGAAGTGTTCGCGCCTCGCGACGTTCGCGTGGAGCGCCGCCGCGTATTGCCTGGTGGACTTCGTCCGGCAAAGATGGAAAAGCCGCCTGACTTAGTAGCCTGGTGGAGAGTTATTCGAAAGAGGCGTTGCACGGTCCTGACCGCCTTCTTTGTGCTGTTCCTGACCGTCCTGGTGGGATCAGTCATGGAGAAGCCCGTTTACCGGGCCAAAGCCATGATTGAAATCGACAAGGAAGATCCCAACGTCGCCAATCCGCAAGAGCTATTCCAGGTGGATGAGGTTTCCGACGCATATCTGGAAACGCAATATAAAGTTCTCGGCAGCGACGACCTGGCGGAGCGCGTCATTCACGAGCTTGCACTGGACCAGCAGACCGAATTCGTGCCCGCCATCACGCGCTGGCCTTGGAGCGCCAGCACGGCTGCCGCCCCTGCGCCCACTTCTGCTGATGCAAGCGCGGCTATGCCCGACCCGATGGTTCGGGCCACCGTTCTCAAGCGTTTCCAGGACCGCCTGGATATCCGGCCAGTCCGCCGCAGCCGCGCCGTGGAGCTGCGATTCGATTCGCAGGACCCAGAGCTTGCGGCGCGCACCGTGAACGCGGTCATCGATAATTACATTCAGAAAAATTTTCAGGCGCGCTGGGACGCGGCGCAAAAAGCTTCCTCCTGGCTCTCCCAGCAATTGCAGGAATTGAAAAATAAACTTGAAAATTCGGAAAACGATTTGCAGAAATATGCAGCGGATAACGGCCTGCTGTATCTGGAGTCAGGAAAAGGAGACTCTGAAAGCATCGTCAACCAGGGCGTACACGGGATTCAGGATGAGCTGACCAAGGCCGAGGCGGACCGCTTTCAGAAAGAGTCCCTCTATAGGCTGGTGCAAGTCGGCGATTTCACCTCGCTTCCCGGCGTGTTTGACAACAAGTTGTTGCAGGACTTGACGGTGCGGCTTGCCGACCTTCAACGGGAACATGCGCAGCTTGCTTCCACGTTTACGGAAGACTATCCGAAGGTCAAGGAAATCCAGAGTCAGATTGACGAAATTCAGAGTTCCCTGGAGGGGGAACGCCGGCACGCGGCGCAGAAAATCAGCAATGATTATTTCGCCGCGGTCCGGCGTGAAAAATTGGTGCGACAGTCGTTTGCGGAAAAGCAGGCGGAGGCAAATCAGGTTGCCGAAAAATCCGTGCAGTACGGAATCTTGAACCGCGAAGTGGAGAGCAACAAAGGGCTGTATGAAGGATTGCTGCGGCGGCTTAAGGAAGCAAGCGTCTCCGCGGGCCTGAAAGCAGGCAATATTCGGATCGTCGATTCGGGAACGGTTCCCTACAAACCGATCGCTCCCAACTATCCTCTCAACCTGGGAGTGGCAACCTTCCTTGGGCTGGGGCTTGGGGTGGGCATGGCCTTCCTCAAGGATCACTTGGACCAGACCATTCGCTATAGCGAAGACGTGTTCAACTATTTGGGTGTTCCGGTGATTGGCTTTGTTCCAACGTTTGGCGCGCTGAACGGGAAAAGACATAAAAGCAATGCTCGCGCGGATCGCGAGCTTATCCTGGGCTTGAGCGAGACGAGAAACGTTTCCGGCGGCGTCCTTCTGGACGACCATTCCCGGAGTCAACTTGGCATTCACAGAGGGTCCGCCTTTTCGGAAGCGTTTCGTGAACTTCGAACCTCGGTGATTCTCTCCTCTTCCGGACGATTCGCGAATTCCATCCTGGTAACCAGCGCTCAGCCCGGAGAAGGAAAAACTACGGTGGCAGTGAATCTGGCATTTTCCCTGGCGCAACTTGGCCAACCGGTTCTGCTGGTCGATGCCGACATGCGCCGGCCCAGCATTCAGAAATATTTTCCGCAAAGAGGATCGCGGCTGAGCAGCTATCTGGCGGGGCAGGGCGCCTGGCAGCAGATGGTGTACCCCACGTCGGTGAGAGGCTTGTCGGTGATGCATTGCGGCCCCATTCCGGAGAATCCCTCGGAACTGTTATCGTCAGACCGCATGCGCGCCATGCTTCAGGAGTCGATGGCCACCTATCGCTTCGTAATTCTCGATTCGCCTCCAATTCTGAACCGGGCGGACAGCCGCATCCTGGGAAGCATGGTGGGCGCCACGATCCTGGTCGTTAAGGGCGGAGAGACACATCGCCAGATTGTGCAGTACGCGGAATCGCAGGCGCGCTCGGTGGGCACAAATCTCATCGGCGTCGTTCTGAACAACCTGGGTACTTCGATGAACGATTATTCGTACTACTCCGTGGCTCGTCCCAATGAAGAAGTAGCAGAAACGTAGCCTCCGAAGTTACGCATGATATTTTCCAAAGCTAATTTCGGCACATTTTCCACCAGCCTGGCCATCCAGGCTTGCGGCGCTGCCACAGGTATTTTGACCGCACGGTTGCTGGGTCCCGTGGCACGCGGCGAACTCGCTACGGTCATTTTGTGGCCGACGATATTCAGCAATCTCGGATTGATGGGTTGTAACTGGGTCCTTGCGCGCGAGGTGGCAAAAGATCCCCAGCGCGAGTGCGACTGGGTCACCGTTGGGCTCGCGGTTGGACTGGCGACCGCCGTGCTGTATCTCGTGGCCGGGTATTTTCTGCTTCCGCTGTTGTTGCCGGCGGACAGGGGCTATTTGTTGCCGGTTGCGCGGCTTTGCTTGCTGCTCATTCCTCTGGACATTTTCAATCAGGTACTGCTGGCCGTCGAGCACGGCCGCATGCGCTGGCGCCGCTACAATCTCCTGAGGCTTTCGTTCTTCCTTTTCTATCTCGCGCTCATCGGCTTCATTGGCGTGACGCGCACAGCGCAAATTCGATTTTTCGTCGCGGCATTTCTTGCCAGTCAATTGCTGGCCGTTCTCGTGCGCCTTTGGATTCAGAGGAGGTTGCTGGCTGCCGGGGAATTGCGAGTCGAGGGTTGCCGCCATTTGTTGCGAGCCGGTGTGCCTTATTTCGGGGCCACCATCAGCAATCTGATTTCGCTGCAACTGGACACAGTTCTTGTAGTTAGCTTGTTCAATGCGGAAGCCGCAGGAATTTATGCGGTGGCCTCGGCTTTTGCCAACGGACAGTCTTCCCTGGGTGAGGCATTGGGAATCACTTCTTTTGCAGTGCTTTCGAATGAAAGAAATGCAGCCATCCGCGAAAAAATAATCACTGAAACATTTCGGCAATCCGCGCTGGTTTCCTGCGGCGTGGGGTTGGCTCTGTCCTGCCTGATCCCGTTTGTGGTTGCCCCGCTATTTGGATATGGATTTGCGCGGGCTGTGCGGCCCGCAGTGGTTCTGGATCTGGCCGCTTCTCTGATGTCCACTGCTAACATTCTGAATCAGGGATTGCGTGGCGCCGGGCGTCCACACGGCGGGCTTAATGAGCCAGTTGCTGGGGACCGGCGTAATGGCCGTTGCGGCGCTGTTTTTTCTGCGGCCTTACGGGCTTATGGGAATGGCCTTTGCCGTTGGCGTCAGCGCATGCGTCCAATTATTAGTGTTGATTGCCACGGCGGCCAAATGGCTGGGCATCTCGCCTTTCAAATTTTGGCCTTTTGGCGCGGGAAACGTCAGGATATTTTTTCAGCAGTTGGCGGGATTGCGTTTGAGACTTTCCCGCTCCGCCGCTTGAACCTCTTTTTCCAAAACGAATTCACAATGAGCGCAACCCTCGGTTACATCACTCCCGTTCGCGCATTTTCCAGCGCAGGGAAAATCCATATGCAGTCGGCATCGGGGAGTGTCGCCGAAGCGCTGGCCAGGCACTTCGAAAAAGTCTATGTGTGCGCGAGAGTCGTGAGGGAAACGCCTCCCGCCCCGTTCGATTCTCCGTTGAACGCGCCGAATCTGGAACTTATCGAGCAGCCTTTCTGGAACAGCACTGCAGGTTCGCTCTTTCAGTTCTTCGGAATTGCGCGCGCATACGTTCGGACTTGCCGCCGGGCAGAAGTTCTGTTTGTGCGCGGAATGTGCCCCTACATCGCAGTGCTGTATTTTTGCGCGGCGTTATATCGCAGGCCGATTTGCCACTGGATTGTCGGAGATCCAGTGGCGCTGCTACGGACCGGCGCAAGGAAGGGCCGCGCCGCGGATTTCCTGGCGCTGCTCTACGCATTGCAGGATCGATACTTTACGCGCCTTGGGCGCTGGCTCACAGGAGGGGCGTTGATCTGCAATGGCCGCGAATTGGCGTGTGCTTACAAATCTCCCCGAACCACGGAAATTGTTTCGAGTACGGTCAAGGAGAGCGATTTCTTTTCACGCATTGATAGCTGTCAGGGATCCGTCACGAGAATTCTTTTCGTCGGCTTTGTCCGCCCGGAGAAGGGAATCGAGTATCTGCTGGAGACCGTCTCGCAACTCAAGGCGAATGTGAATTGGGAATTGGAAATTGTCGGGCCACACGAATTTCAGGAGTACAGCCAGAAACTTGGGCAGATCGTCGTCGCGCTGGACATCGGCGAGCGTATTCGCTGGACAGGATACGTACCGAATGGCGCGCCGCTGTTTGAAATCATGCGCTCCGCCGATCTCCTGGTGCTGCCAACTCTTTCGGAGGGAACGCCCCACGTGTTAGTGGAGGCTCGGGCAAACGGTTTGCCGTGCATTTCCACAAACGTTGGGGGCGTGCCCACGACGGTCACCGATGGGTACGATGCGCTGCTCGTTCCTCCCAAGGATGCGAAGGCCCTGGTGCGGGCCATGGAACGCGTGATGGAAGACGCCGAACTGCGACGGGCCATGATCCGCAACGGATTAATCGCGGCGCGCCAACAGACGCTGGAGCGATTCGTAGCCACAGTGTTGAGAGAGCTGAACACCAATGTCCAGGCGGAGCCAGTCGCGGTGGCTCAGGAGTAGGCGCAGAAATATGCGAGTGATGCAATATCTCTGGTTTCATTTCATCACCGTCGCTACCGGCTGGTTGCCCGATCTGCGGCCGGTCCTGCGATTGCGTGGATTCTTGTTAAGGCCTGCGTTCAAGAGTTGCGGGATAAATCTTCAGGTTGCCCGGCGCGTGACCATCAACTTTACAAATCGCCTGGAAATCGGCAGCAATGTTTTTCTGGGCATGGGCTGTTGGCTGAACGCCGCGGGCGGAATCGTTTTGGAGGCTGAGGTGCAACTAGGGCCGTACTCCGTGCTGGTCACAAGCGACCACACGCGAATCGGCGGATCCTATCGACTTGGCCCTAGCCATCTTGCGCCGATTCGCCTCTGCGCAGGCTCGTGGATTGCGGCCCACGCCACCGTTACTAAAGGCGTGGTCATTGGCCGGGGCGCACTGCTTGCGGCGAATTCGGTGGCCACTCACGACGTCCCATCGTTCGCCATGGCGGGCGGTGTTCCCGCGCGGATCATTCAGAATAAATCGCAAATTGAGATTGTCCGGCGAACGCTCCCGCCGCCGCAATTTGAACGGCGAAAATAATCATCATGATTCTCACACCAATTCTCTGGATGGAACTCAGCGTCGCCGCGCTGATCGCCGTTGCGATTATTTGGACCAGGGTAGAGTACGGCCTTTTCATTTACGCGCTGGCGTTGGGCTTTCCCGATGTGGCATTGCCGCTCGGAGCCACCATCAACATACGTGTGGATGACATTCTGATTCTGATTTTTCTGGTGCGTACCATTCTGTGGACGCCGGCTCCGCTTTCCCAAAAGCAGAAAAACATATTCACGTGGCAGGCGATTTTCCTGGCCGCCTGCCTCTTGTCAATCGCAGTGGAAACCGCGCGGGGAACGCCTCCGGGCGCCTATGAAGGCTCGAAAATGGCAGGATGCGCGGCAATTCTTGTGGTCCTGCCGCGCCTTTTGCAGTCGGAAAGAAGGCTTCGATTCTTCCTTACGGGCTTGGCATGCGGCGGCGTTGCCCTCGTGCTTCAAATCCGAATGCATCTAGGTGAGGTCTCCTCCGGGAATATCGCCAATTTTCAGGAATTGAAAAGCGCCGCCACGTTCAGCACCTGGAACCCAAATACCATGGGCCAGGCAGCGATCTTGCTGGTCTTCGGCGCGGGCTTGGGCGGAATCATTTTTTCAAAATCGCTTGCGAACAAAGTTTTGTGGCCATGTCTTGCGATGGGATTCGCGCTGGTGCCCGCGCTCTTGTTTGTGCGAGGGACGACACTGAGCATTGCGGCCGGATTCGTCCTGTTTCTTCTTCTGGCGCGCCGCTGGAAATGGGTGCTGGTATTTGCCGCCGTGTGTCTCTGCGCCGTTTTAAATCTGCACGCGCGGCAACCGCAGTTGATGGAAGATGCCACCGCCGTGAATTTTTCAACGGGTGAAGGTTTCAGTCATCGCTTTGACCGCTGGGGCATGGCATTTCAAGCCATTCAGACGCAGCCGTTCATCGGCCAGGGATTTGGACAGGAATTGCCCTACCTGACTCTGATTGGCAGCGAAGGCCGCGCGCACGATGCCTATCTTGCGGTGTGGCTGGAATTGGGATTGGGTGGTTTGCTTCTGCTGCTGGCCGCCGTGCTTCAAATTGTGCGAGCCGGATTATTTCTCTATGGAAATCCACAATTTCAAATGTACGGAGCTCTGATCCTGGCGTTGACCTTTACGCTCTGCCTCGACAGCCTCGGCCTTCCCACGCTCTATTGGGAGAAGCTGCCAACCATCGCGTTATCCATTGCGGTCGCGGCTGTGGGCATGTGCGAGAGAAATATTCCCGAATTAGCGGCGAACAAAGTTCCTTGGCACGCATACCAGGCGATTGCGCGGCATTCGTAATCTCATTCTTGCCCCGAACCTAAGAATATTTTATGACCATCCGTCCAATCGAAGAAGAACTCTGCTCCGTAGTGCAGAGCCAAGCAGTGCGCGTTTCGGTGGTCGTTTCCTGCCGCAACGAGATTCGGCACATCCGCGCGTTCCTGGAATGCCTTTTTGCACCAGGAACTCGGCGGGATTGAAATGGAAGTTCTGGTCTCGGACGGCATGAGCGGCGACGGAACGCGGATGGTCCTCGGCGAATTTTTAATAGAATATGGGGCGCTCAGCGTGATTGACAACCCTGAAAAGATCGCCGCCACGGGGTTGAATCGCGCCATCCGCGAGGCTCGAGGGGAAATTATCCTCCGAATGGATGCACACTCGATCTACGCGCCGGACTACGTGCGCACCTGCGTTGAGGTGCTACGCGAGACGAACGCCGAAAACGTGGGCGGTCCGGCATTAACGCGCGCGCATGGGTACGTTCCGCAGGCCATTGCCTACGGATTTCATGCTCCATTCGCGGTCGGGCGCGCGAAGTATCGCGATCCGTATTACGAGGGACCTGTTAGCACAGTGCCTTACGGATGCTGGCACAAATCCACACTGGATTGCGTGGGATTGTTCGACGCGGAAATGGTCCGCGGCCAGGACGACGAACTGAACTTCCGCATCCTTTCCTCGGGCGGCACGGTGTGGCAGTCGCCCAGAATCGTTTCCTGGTACCAGCCTCGAGCCACTCTTTTCGCCTTGTTTCGGCAATATTTTCAGAATGGTTTCTGGAAAGTTGCCGCCATCCGGAAGCATGGCAGGCCCGCGTCCTTGAGAAATCTGGTGCCGGCGCTTTGTTTGTCCTTCGGAATCGCCCTGCCAGTGTGCGCCGTGGCAGCGCGGCTGAGCGCGTCGCCTGAGTGGCAAACATGTTTCTCTCTACATGGTTGACTCTGACTTGTTTGTATTTCACCGCATCCTTCGCGGCTGCAATTACGATAGCACGGCGAGAAGGATGGAAATTTTTTCCGCTTCTGCCCATCGTTTTTGCAACGTACCAATTTTCTTATGCACTAGGCTTTCTTCTTGCGCTTATGTATCGACCCGCGGCCGCAGAACAGCCAAATCCGCTGCCGAAAGTCATTTCGACAATTTCAAAATAGGTTTTTCAGTCACACCATTTCATCACAATCGCACTGAAAATTACCGCATCTCGTCGGAGGAGGATCCCGTGTCCAGTCGCGAATCCCAGCAACTTGGTTTCCTGCGTATGCAACCCGGAATGCCGGATCGGTCCGCTGATCGCATCGTCCGGTCATTCGCTGATCTTTCATGGCGGCAGTCGCTTCTTATGGAACGCGCGCTGGCAAGGCCGGAGCCGCGTATCCAGCCTTTGGCAGTCGCGCTGACCGCGCCTGTTGCCAGCCAAGTGATACGGCGCGTCTGTGAATCCATTTGCGCCGCCGCGGGACTGGTCCTTTTGCTTCCCGTCTTTGCGATGATTGCGCTGGCAATCAAACTCGACGATGGCGGACCCATCTTTTATTCCCACAGGCGCATTGGCAGAGGACATCGCAAGTTTCGGCTCTTCAAGTTCAGGAGCATGGTTTCCACCTCAATTCGGGGCAGCACAGTGACGGCGCCTCAGGATTCCAGAGTCACGCGCGTCGGGCAATTTCTGCGGAGATATAAATTGGATGAGCTGCCGCAACTCGCCAATGTCCTGAAGGGCGAGATGCAACTGGTGGGGGCGCGGCCTCAGATGGAGAAATTCGTGGGCATTTTTAGTGACGAATACGATGAGCTTTTGCAATCCTGGCCGGGAATCACGGACCCCGCCTCACTGATTTTTCGCAATGAGGCAAAGTTTTTTTACGAAGGCTCCATCGAGGAGCAATACGTCAAGCGCATCATGCCGATTAAGCTGAAAATATCGCTGAAATATTCAAGGACGCGCACAATCCTGTCGGATCTGGAAATTTTATTTCGCACTGTCCTGGCGCTTCCGGCCCCGTCCGCGGTTTGGGAAACAATAAGTTTCCATTCCCAAGTGCGATAATTTTCTGAATTCGATTCCAAGAAAGTTTTGTCGATTGTACTGGCGAATGTGAAATCAATTCTTACGTAAGCAGCGTTCGCAACAAGTACTGCCCATTCCTTTAGATTTTGCGGTGCCCCAATTCAGTACACGGGAATCTGATTCATTCCATCGAAACGATGAATTGGACAGAATTGCGCCCCTCCCCTAATCTCACAGGTGAGCAGATAGCATTCCTTACCACCCCGGGGCCGAATGAACACCCACATTCGGCCCTCCTCCCTCCAAAGTTTAATCCCTCCGAAATAGTGTTCATCCTTCACGTCAAGTCTCTCCCCTTTCTAAATATAAGAAGCCGTGAGCCTTAGCGCTTCCGCAGCCTCCCTGATTCAATAATCACAGTCACAGAATTTTCATCCAAAGGCCCCTGCCTGACCTGCGATAATAATTAGATTGTCGGCTTCCGCTTATTGGCTCTCAGTTTGCTTTTATTTTCAGGAAGAAGGGAATCATGCTTAGGAGCAAAATCTCCATCCCTCACTCGGTGAAGTGTCCCGGATGCAGCGCGGTTCATTCGCGTGCTGTTCTGGAAGAAAACCTCTACATCTGCCCCGGATGCAATCACTATATGACCATGCCTTCGCAGCGCGAGAATTGCGTTGCTTGCGGATAAGGGATCATTTCGCGAATTGGATCGCGAATTGGTTTCGGTCGATCCGCTGGGTTTTGCCGACCACAAATCCTATCGCGTTCGCTTGCAGGATGCCCGCCGCGAAACAGGTGTCCGCGAAGCCGTAACCACGGGATTTTGCCGCATCGGCGGCCATCAAGCTGTTTTGGTTGTTTTCGATTTCGCGTTTCTGGGCGGCACCATGGGTTCCGTGGTGGGCGAAAAAATCGCTCACGCGTTCGAGGAGGCTACTCAGCGCAGAATTCCGCTGGTGAGTGTAGCGGCCAGCGGCGGCGCGCGCGTGCAGGAAGGCATGTTTTCGCTGATGCAAATGGCCAAGGTTGCGGCCGCAGCTTCGGTGCACGATCGCAATGAACTGGCGTTCATTTCCATTTTGACGGACCCCACATTTGGCGGCGTCACGGCCAGCTTTGCCTCGCTTGGCGACATTCTGATCGCCGAGCCGGGCGCCCAAATCGGATTTGTGGGGCCGCGTGTCATCGAGCAGACCACGGGCATCGCGCCGCCAAAAGATTCGCATCACGCCGATACGCTGCTGAAAGCTGGATTGATCGATCTGGTGATCGGACGGCGGGATTTGACTGCGATCACCGCCTATCTCATTGGCCATTTAAAGCGCAACAAGGCAATGGGCCCGGGGAGCAAGGATCTGCCGCCGCCCGTGAAGTCCAAGCATATTTCTGCCTGGCAAAAAGTGAATCTGGCCAGACATTCGGGCCGCCCCACTTCAAAATATTACATCGCGCATATGGCTTCGCGCTTTCTGGAACTGCACGGGGACCGCTGGAGTGGGGACGATCCCGCGGTCATCGGCGGCATCGCCGAATTGGGCGGCGAAACCTTGATCATGATCGGGCAGGAGCGTGGCGGCACGCCCGAAGAAAAACTTGCGTCGCACGATGGCAAAGCGTATTCAGAGGGCTACCGCAAATCACTGCGGCTGATGCGGATGGCTTCCAAGTTCAAGATTCCAGTGATTACACTGGTGGATTGCCCGAACGCGCAGGCCAGTTACGAATCCGAGCACCGCGGGATCGCCTACGCTCTGGCTCGCAACCTCTCCACGATGGCCAACTTGCCCACACCCATCGTTTCCGCGATTATCGGGGAAGGCGGCAGCGGCGGCGCAATTGCCATGGGGGTAGCCGACTGCGTCTTGATGCTCGAAAATGCCATTTATTCGGTGATATCACCTGAAGGCGCTGCTGCGATACTCTACCGGGATGCCGGCAAGGCCGAGACAGTTTCGGATGTTCTGAAGCTCACAGCGCAGGACCTTCATTCTCTCGGCATAATCGATACGGTGGTGCCGGAGCCTGAGGGCGGGGCGCATCTGGACCCGGCGGCTGCGGCGGAAACGCTCAAGACCCATTTGCTTGCAGCGCTCGCTCCGCTTACCGAGCTATCCATGCGCCAACTGCTCGATGGCCGGTACAAGAAATTTCGGCACATCGGCGAGGAAGGCAAATTCTGGCAGGAGCAGGTGCGCAGCGGCATCAGCGACGTGTTTGGCCTTCTTGCCTATGCCGTATCCAAGATGGAAAAATCGAACCGCAAACCCAAGTCCGCCGACAGCGTGCCGCGACGCAGGACGGATAGGAGCAAGGTTCCGGCTACTGCAGGCCCCAAGCGAGGGGAGCGCGAGTAGCCGGCATTGCTGGTTTCAAGGTTTAGCCGAATCCGGCGGAAATGCTGAAGGAAATCCAAAATGAAAGCACTGGTCAAGAGTCGCGCCGCGCAAGGACTTTGGCTCGAAGATGTTCCCGAGCCCGAGCCCGGCATCAATGATGTAAAAATTCGCGTGCTCTGCACGGGAATTTGCGGCACCGATTTGCACATTTACGATTGGAATGAATGGGCGCAGGCCACCATTCACGTGCCGCTTGTCATCGGTCACGAATTCTGCGGAGAAATTGTCGAGGTCGGCTCCAACGTTGCGGACTTGCACCCCGGCGATTTTGTCAGCGGCGAGGGGCATGTGGTATGCGGCCGCTGCCGCAATTGTCTGGCAGGGCGGCGGCACCTGTGCGCGCATACGCTGGGCGTGGGAGTGAACCGCGCGGGCGCATTCGCCGAATACGTGGTCCTGCCAATGATGAACGTGTGGAGGCACACGCGCCCCATCGCGCGGGAAGTTGCTGCGATCTTCGATCCTTTCGGAAATGCGGTTCACACGGCGCTCTCTTTTCCGGTGCTCGGAGAGGATGTGCTGGTCACGGGCGCCGGCCCCATCGGAATCATGGCTGCCGCGGTCGCTCGATTTTCCGGCGCGCGCCACGTGGTTATCACCGATGTGAATCCCAAGCGCCTCAAGCTTGCCGAAAAGGCGGGCATCCCGATCACGGTGGATTCGCGAACGACGCGCTTGAAAGATGTTCAGAGCCGCCTGGGTATGCGCGAAGGATTCGATGTGGGCCTCGAAATGTCCGGCTCGCCCGAGGGATTCCGGGAAATGCTGGAAAATATGTGCCACGGCGGCAAGGTCGCCATGCTGGGAATTCCGGCCACGGAGATTGCCATCGACTGGAGCCGTGTCATCTTCAACATGCTCACCATCAAGGGCATCTACGGCCGCGAAATGTTTGAGACCTGGTACAAGATGACCGTCATGATCGAGTCGGGGCTGGACATTTCTCCGGTGATCACGCACCGCTTCTCCTGGCGCGACTACGAAAAGGGTTTTGAAGCCATGCGAACGGGCGAAGCAGGGAAGGTAGTGCTGGATTGGAGCGACGTTGGCTGAGTTTGAAGCTGTCGGATGGCATATATCTATGTTCGCGCGGGAGATTTATTAAGGTTCATCGTTGTCTTAATTGCTGGTTGCGGTATATCGCAATAATGCTATGATTCAGCATTGCTTGGCGATCAACGAGGAAGTTTGGACGGCGAATTTGCTATCGAATATGTGGAACTTCCGGGCGGGCGCAAGCCGGCCAGGGAGTTCGTGGATTCGTTGGATGAAAAAGCAGCCGCCCGGATTGACGCATTTCTTGACCGTCTCCGCGTTTATGGCAATCGGATGCAGGGTAAATTTGTAAAGAAACTGACGAACGACATATTTGAATTGCGTGTAAAACAATTCGACCGGATTTTTCGCGTCCTATTTTTCTACCAGCCGGGAATGGTGATCGTGGTCACTTCGGGCTTTCAGAAGAAAACGGAGCAGACCCCTCCAAGTGAGATTACTAGAGCGGAGCAATTGAGAAAACTTTGGATTAAATACCGTAACAAGTATGTAGGTACTCAGAAGGAAAAGGAAACCATCTTGAAGGAGTTGGGCCTATGAAACGCGACCAGCACGATGAGATAGTCGGTCAACGCTCCCGTAAGAATGCCACGTACCGCAAGACCTTTTCCCGGACTGTGCAACAAATTGACTTGGCTTTGCTGGTTCGTGAAATGCGTGAAGATTCCGATCTGACGCAAACGGAACTGGCCAGGAAAATTGGAACGACACAATCCGTTATTGCTCGCCTGGAAGATGCGGAGTACACAGGCCATTCGCTTCCTTTACTGGAACGCATTGCGGCTGCCTGCGGCGTTAATTTGATGTTGCATGCCCAGAAAAAGCCGAATTTCGACCGTGAAGTCGCTTTAGTATGAGATCTGATGAGTATCCCGAAGCCAGTTCAAGTACTTCCTTAGGGAAAGACCGTTTATTTTAATTCTCTTGTATAATATCGAGGCATACTTGGGGAGGGCCCGGGGATGGGCTTCCCTGCAAATTCTTCATGACTGGCCGGGTGTACTTGCTGCCCGGCGGAATGCTTCAGGGGCGTCCAACCCATTTCCATGAGGGTGGATAGCCCAGGCAGAACTGGGTGGACAATTTTATGAAGAAAACTGGCGCGCAAATTCTTTGGGAATGTCTGGAACAGCAGGGAGTTACAACGGTATTCGGCTATCCCGGCGGCGCGATTCTGCCTGCCTATGACGCGCTGAAGTACAGCAATATCCATCACGTACTGGTGCGCCACGAACAGGGCGCCACGCACATGGCCGATGGCTACGCGCGCGCATCCGGGCGGGTCGGTGTGGCCATCGCCACCTCCGGTCCCGGCGCTACGAATATGGTCACCGGCATGGCCACGGCGATGCTGGATTCCTCGCCGATCGTTTGCATCACCGGCCAGGTGGGAAGCAAGCTGATCGGCTCGGATGCGTTTCAGGAGACGGACATTACTGGCGTCACGCTTCCGGTGACCAAGCACAATTATCTGGTCACGCACGCCGAGCGAGGTCGCGCAGACGATCAGCGAAGCTTTCTACGTCGCGAGTTCCGGCCGCCCCGGTCCTGTGCTGGTGGACATCACCAAGGACGCGCAGCAATCCACATGCGAATTCGACGGCAAGCCGATCACGCCGCAGCTGCCGGGATATCGTCCTGACCTGTCGCCGACCGCGGACGAATACAAGGAGGCGCTGGAACTGATCAACAATGCCAAGCGGCCCGTGATTCTGGCCGGGCACGGCATCATTTTGTCCGGCGCGATGGACGAAGTGCGCACCTTCGCCGAGAAGGCCAACATTCCTGTGGGGCTTACGCTGCTTGGGCCTGGGCGCGTTTCCCGGCGTCTCATCCGCTGAGCCTCGGGATGATGGGCATGCACGGCGAAGCGTGGCTGAACACAACGATTCAGGAAGCCGATTTGCTGATCGCGTTCGGCATGCGTTTTGACGACCGCGTGACTGGCAACCTGAAAACCTACGCGCCGAATGCAAAGAAGATTCACATCGAAATTGATCGCGCGGAGATCAACAAGAACGTGAAGGTGGACGTTGCCCTGGTCGGCGACCTGAAGGCCGTTCTGCGCGAATTGCTGCCCAACGTGAAGCCGCAGGATCGCCGCGAATGGCTCACCTATATTGACCGGCTGAAGGGCGACTCTTCGGTTCGCGACATTCAGAATCTGCCGGACAACGGTCATCTCTACGCCGCGCACGTGATCAACGATTTGTGGCACGAGACGCGCGACCGGGACACGGTGATCGTCACCGACGTGGGCCAGCACCAGATGTGGGAAGCGCAATATTACAAGCACGAGAAGCCGCGCACGCTGATCACATCCGGCGGACTCGGGACCATGGGATTTGCGTTGCCCGCGGCCATCGGCGTGAAGGCCGCGCGGCCCGAAGCCGACGTTTGGGTTGTGGTGGGCGACGGCGGATTCCAGATGACCATGTGCGAACTGGCGACGATGGTGCAGGAAAAGTTGAAGGTCAACATCGCCATCATCAACAACGGATATCTGGGGATGATTCGCCAGTGGCAGGAATTTTTCTACGAACGCAATTATGAAGCGACGCCGATCCTCAGCCCCAATTTCGTGAAGCTGGCGGACGCCTTTGGGATTCGCGCGGTGGCCGTGACGCAGCGCTCCGAGGTTGTGCCCACGGTGGAAATGGCGCACAAGCACAAAGGGCCGGTGCTGATCGACTTCCAGGTGGAGCAGGAAGATTCCGTTTACCCGATGGTCGCGGCGGGCGCGGCGCTGCACGAAATGATTCGCCGCCCGAATCCGATTGTCGAGACGGCAACGGACGCGTGAGAAAACAATGCTGAATACATTTGTGGTGTACGTTGAAAATAAGCCGGGCGTGCTGACGCGCGTGGCTTCGCTGTTTCGCCGCCGTGCGTTCAATATCGATTCGCTCACCGTGGGCCGCACGGAAAAGCCGGAAGTTTCGCGCATGACGATCGTGGTCGACGCGGACCGCGACCAGGCGCTGCGCGTCGAAGCCAATCTCTATAAGCTGGTGAATGTGCTGCTGGTGGAGAACATTACCGGGAAAGCCTCGATCTGCCGCGACCTGGCCATCATCAAGGTTTCCGCCACGCACAATGAACGTTCGCCATATTCTTGAACTCATCAATGTGTTTCGCGCGCGCGTCGTCGATTTCGCGCCCGATTCGCTGACCATCGAAATTACCGGCGGCGAGGAAAAGGTCGACCGGCTGCTCGAAGTGCTGCGTCCCTACGGCATTCTGGAAATGGTGCGAACGGGAATTGTTGCCATGCGCCGCGGAACAAAATCGGAAGAGGTGGCCGCGGCTGCTTCCGCTGCAACTGCCGCTTCTGCCGGTGGCAACGGCGCAGCGACGATCGCTGCCGACGATAACGTATCCTACTCGGTCTAATCACCACAGATGGTAGTAGCCGTCCCGCTGCGTAATATCGACGCGCAAGTCCGAACAAGCGTGAGATTTCTTCGGGATTCAGCAAATCTGTTTTCTGCCCGTCCGCCTGAATTTTTCCGTTTTTCATTAAGACCACGCGATCGATCTCCGGAATTACGTCGGAGAGATGGTGCGTCACCAGAACGATGCCAATGCCGGATTGCGCCAGCTCGCGCATGGTTTCCCGCAAGCCGTGTTGCGCGAAAACGTCCAGGCTGTTGCTGGGCTCGTCGAATAGCAGCGTGCGCGGATTGTGGACCAGGGCACGCGCGATCAGGATGCGCTTGGCTTCTCCCGAGGACATTTCCTGCGACCGGCCGGTCGGCCAGATGCGGGACGCCGATTCGCTCGAGCACAGCATCGGCGCGTTCGCGGTGAGACTCCTCGACGGTCAGATGGTCGAAAATTTTCGTGCTGCTGAAGAAGCCCGAGAGGACCACTTCGCGGCCGCTGGTTTCGCCGGTCACGTCCGTCATCAAGTCATTCGATACGATGCCCAGAACCGAACGCAGCTCGAAGACATTCCAGCGCGACTGGCCCAGAATTGTCATCGATGAACCATCACGAATCATTGGATAGCATTCGCGCGTAATCGTTTTGATCAGCGTGGATTTACCGCAGCCGTTCGGCCCAAGGATGGCGACGTGTTCACCGGAGTTGATCCGCAGGCTGAAATCGTCGAGCGCGACGTTGTCGCCGCGAATCACTTGCACATTGTTCAAATCCACCAAAGCAGGTTCCATGAGGTCTCCAAAGCTCTCAATAATATCGAAAACAAAGCCCTCACACACACAAGAATCGACGTGTCATCAAATGAAACTACGCCAAAAATCCAAGATTCGGCGTTGTGGCGCCGGCGTCCCGCCGGCGGTTTTTCTTCTCCGCGATACACTGCAAAACCGCCGGCAAGATGCCGGCGCCACGAACTGACGGACAGTTTCACCGTTAGCGCAAACCAATTTAGCGAGTAAAATGGATTGCACATGGGTTTTATAAATTACAGGAGTTTGCCGTTGAGGCTCGCAACCATCCCCGTCGCACTAAGCTTGGCAATTCTTATTTCTTCTTCCCAAGCAGCCTATGGGCAGGATAAAGGCTCCGCGCAAATTCTGTTTGAATCGGCGAACCGTGAGCGCGCAGCGCACGGGCTCGCACCTTTGAAGTGGAGCGCCACACTGGCCGGGGCGGCGCAGCGCCACGCGCAGTTGATGGCAGCGCAAAATACGCTTTCGCACCAGCTTCCTGGAGAGCCGGGGATGGCTGACCGCGCAACGGAAGCGGGCGCGCGCTTCAGTTCGCTCGCGGAAAATGTTGCGGAGGGCCCAAGCGTGGAGAGTATTCACCGGCAATGGATGGATTCTCCCCCGCACCGCGCTAACTTGCTGGACGCGGAACTCGATTCGATAGGAATCGCGGTTGCCAAGCGCAACGGCACATTATTTGCAGTGGAGGATTTTTCACTCGCGGCGGAAAGTCTTTCCGTAGAGGAGCAAGAGGGCATTGTCGGCGCAAAACTGCGATCAAGCGGCTTGCGGTTGCTGAGCATTACGAGCGACGCTCGCCGCTCCTGCGTTTTGGACAACGGCTACACTGGAAGCCACGCGCCATCCTTTGTTCTGCATTACGCAACGCCCGACTTGCAAACTTTACCGGATTTGCTCAGGAAGAGAATCCAGACCGGCAAGTACCATTCCGCGGCTGTGGGCGCATGCCCCAGTGATGCGAAGTTGGGATTCTCCAACTATCGAATCGCCGTCCTGCTTTTTGAATCGCCGGGCTAATCCTTCTTATCATCTTTCTTGTCATCGTCTTCCACAGTGCCAACTTTTTGCGACCATGCGCAAACCGCCATGGTTTCTTCTGGTGAAATTTCTGCGCTTTTGTGTATGAAGCGGTAATCGGCGGGCGGCATTTTCCCTTCGCGGACAAGCTTGCAAATCAGGCCCAGATGTTCCTTGCCCTCCTGCTCGTTAATCTGCGCTGCCCAATCCTGAAGGTTGACGTGCCCTCTGGCCACGTTTACGTCGCGCGCCACATACCAGGATACCGGCGCGACATGGCTATACCACGGCCACACGGTAGCGTTGGAGTGGCAGTCGTAGCAGGAACGCTTGAGCACGGATTGAATTTCGGGAGGGACATCCACGTGAGATTCCAGGGTGCGCGAGGCGACCACAGGCGGATTTGTCCGGCTCGGCCGAATGACCTGAATTAAGATGAAGAACACAATCACGCCCACAATAATCCGGCCAGCCGAGACGCGTTTCATGGAAGGTTTCCTCCCTTTATTCTTCAAATCAAAATTGAGTTTGCGAATCTGCGGCACACAACCGGCATCCTAGCCATGGAGTTGCAATCCCGCAGCCGGACCGCCTTCGTATAACGGCGAAAATCTATATTTAGACGACTCCCGGCATGGCGCTCGACCCCATTCCGGGGAGATTCACGTGCAGAGCAAGAGTCGCCTAAGATTCTACTCTAATGAACAAGTTGGCCTCCAGTGTTTCCTAAACCTTGAAGCTTCCTTCTGAAAACTTGATTGCGAATTGGATTCGCTCGAAAGTTTTGCGGCGAGGCATGGCTATTAGCAACCCAGCTACTAAAGAAGTATCGGGGCAAGCCAAATACTCAGCGCTCAACCTGAATGATTCAACCAGTGGAATTAACAGGTACAATGGCCCTATAGTGTATGCCGCTGCCATGACGCAGCAGGGAATCGAATCTGCTGTTCAAGTCTGAGGATAAGAAGATGATGACGAAGCTTGAAGCGATCGTTCAGCCGTCCAGGTTTGAAGCCGTGAAAGAGGTGCTTACGGAGCTCGGAATCGGAGGCATGACCATCTCCGATGTACGAGGGCACGGCAGGCAAAAGGGGCACACCGAAGTGTATCGCGGCCGCGAGTATACGGTGGACCTCCTGCCGAAAATCAAGATTGAAATCGTTATCCCGGACAATTTGGTTGATGCCGCGATCGACGCGATTCTGCAAAGCGCATCGACCGGAAAGATCGGCGATGGAAAAATATTTGTTTCCAAGATCGATCAGGCCATTCGCATTCGCAACCAGGAGCGTGGGGTTTCCGCGCTTTAGTTCGGGAGTAGTGTTGAATCGTTGAGAATTGGAAATCTGTACTGCAACGCGTTTTGCAAGTCAAGGCATCTTCAGGGCAACGCGGGTGGGGGCCACATAAATCGTAAATGAAGCTTGAGCGAAGCAATTCCACTTTGCAGGAACTGTACGCGGAAGAATCCGCGCGCGTTCAGGAACGCTTTGAAGAGACGGGCGACGGCAAAGCGGTGATTCGCGACCGCACCGCGCTGATCGATTCCGTTGTTACCGAACTGTGGAACGATGTTACGGCGGCCAGTGGCCCGATCGAAGGCTTCTGCATTGCCGCCATGGGCGGCTACGGTCGACGAGGATTATTTCCGTATTCGGATATCGACCTCCTGTTTCTTTACGAGAAGGAAGGCAATGAGGACTTTCTCGGCAAGAAAGCCATTGCCCCGCTGAGCCAGGCTCTTTGGGACCTGCATCTACGCGTAAGCCCCACCTCCCGGACCCTCGCCGAATGCGGAAAGCTTTATCGCAATAACATCGAATTCAACATCTCGCTTCTGGACTGCCGCTACATTTGTGGAGACGAAAAACTCTTCGAGCGCCTGCGCACCCGCATTCTTCCCGGGATGGTGATTCGCGAATCTGACGCTCTGATGCGGGAGCTCACCGGCCTCGCCCACGAGCGGCACCAGAAATATGGCCAGACAATTTTTCATCTTGAACCCAACATCAAGGACGGCCCCGGCGGCTTGCGCGATTACCAGGTAGCATGCTGGCTTTCGCAAATCGCGGAGATGAAACGTTCACGCGAATGGAAAGACCCGGTTCCCCTGTTGCCTCTTCCGCTCCGCGCGGATGCCGTGAACGCCATCGACTTCCTGGATGCCGTGCGCTGCTACTTGCACTATCAACAGGGCCGCGACCTCAATGTGCTGACTTATGAGCTGCAGACCGAGGCGGCCTCAAAAGGAATTGGTCTAAACGGAGGACAGGCAGCCTCTCCAAACGATTGGATGCGCACGTATTTTCGGCATGCACGCGCTATATACCGGCTAAACGTCTTGTTCGACGAGGTTCCGCGCGCCAAATCGATTTGGGCCCGTGTGCTGGGCGTTGGCCGATCGCCGCTTTCGACGGTGGATTTCCTGGTTGTCGACGGCCGCATTTCTCTGCGGCAATCGAATTCCGTGGAAGATCACAAAGTGATGTTCCGTCTGTTTGAACTTGTTGCTCGGCATGGCCTGAAGTTGAAAGCCGAAACGGAAAACGCGGTGGAAGCTGCGTTGCCAAAAATCCAGAAGTGGAATGCCAGCGAGCCCGATCTTTGGGAATACTTCCGCAAGATTCTGGTCTTGCCGCACGCTGCGTCCGCGCTGCGTGCAATGCATCGTGTTGGCCTGTTGGATTTGCTGTTCAAGGAATTCAAGGCCATCGACTCCCTGGTGATACGCGACTACTATCACCGCTACACAGTCGACGAGCATTCCTTCGTAACCATCGAAAATCTTCACAGCCTGGCCTCGAAAAACGCAGGCCTTGATCGCCGCTTCCACGACATTCTTTCCACGCTGGACCATCCCGAATTGCTTTATTTATCGCTGCTGTTTCACGACGTCGGCAAAGGCATGCCCAATGAGAGCCACGTGGACGGAAGCCTGGAAGCGGTCGCCGGAGTGTTCGATCGATTGCGTTTCGATACTTTTGGGCGCGAAACAGTGACCTTTCTGATCGCCAACCATTTGCGCATGTCCGCCACGCTCTTGCGGCGCGATATTTTCGATCCCGAAGCGGTGCATGATTTCGCCAAGTCCGTTGGAACCATCGAGCACCTCAAGATGCTGACACTATTCACCTATGCGGACATCAAGGCCGTGAATCCGGAAGCGTTGACTACATGGAAAGCGGAGATGTTGTGGCAGCTGTACGCCGCCACGGAAAATTATCTCAACCGGTCGGTGGACGATCAGCGCATGTACCTTGCAGGGGAGGATGCTCAGCAGCTCGAGCGGCTGATTCCCACGGGCGAGGATGCCGTGGAAGCGGAGCGCTTCAGGCATTTCCTGGATGGATTTCCTCGCCGCTATCTGCTGACTCATTCCTCCGCGGAGATCTCCGCTCACTACAGGATGTACAGGCGACTGGGACATTCCGTGGCTGAAATCAGCATCACCAAACGGGACCAATACTACGAGCTTGTGCTGGTCACCAAGGATCGCCCTTATCTTTTTGCCAAATTGGCCGGAACCATATCCTCCTGGGGCATGAATATTCTGAAAGCGGATGCTTGCGCCAACTGCAATGGAGTGGTTCTTGACGTGCTGCGCTTTTCTGACCGCTTCCAGACGCTCGATCACAACCCTTCGGAAATTATCCGCCTGAAGCAGCAGCTGATCGCCGCGATCTCCGAGGAACTTGACGTCGTCGCTCTCATGAAAAGAAAATTTCAGCCTGAAAAGCGGCCTCCCAAGGTCAGCGTGGAAACGCGAATCCACATGGACAACGAGTGCTCCTCGCATAGCACAGTTGTGGAAATCGTTGCGCTGGACCGCCCAGGTCTTCTGTATGACATCAGTTCCGCTTTTGCCGAGCACGGCTTCAATATTGAAGTCGGCTTGATTGACACCGAGGGTGGAACCGCCACGGACGTTTTTTATGTCACGCAAAATGGAGCGAAACTCACGCCGGCCCGGCAGCACGAATTGCAGGTCGAACTTCAGCAGCGCCTTTGAACTTTCCCTCGAACCGGCGTTACAATTAATTTGTAGTTAAGCTTGGACGGAATATTGGAAGGGAGGCATCTTCCTATGATCCGAAAGGTGAGTGGCGGATACAAAGTAGTTTCCAGCAAGGGCAGAAATCTTGGCGGCCCTTATAAAACTATGCAAGAGGCCAAGAAGCGTTTGCGCCAGGTGGAATTTTTCAAGCACCGCAAGGCTTGACAAGCCCACGGACGCGGCGGCGGGCGGCCTGTGGAAATCGCTAGGTCTATACCCGAATTTGTGATATCGTGCAATTGCGTTTGATGCTCTTGTAAAACCTTTAGATTCGATTTAAAGGGGCTGCGAGTAACAAACTCGCGGCCTTTTTTGTTTTGCGGCTGGAGGCGGTCGAGAAGCACCAAATAGCTCAAATCAGTGAAAAGGAAACACCGTGAAAGAACAAGGAACAGTAAAGTGGTTCAATGCCAGCAAGGGATTCGGATTCATCCAGCGCCAGTCCGGCGAGGACATCTTCGTCCACTTCTCCGCGATTCAAGCGGAGGGGTACAAATCGTTGAACGAAGGCCAGGCGGTTGAGTTCGAAGTTACCTCCGGCCCCAAGGGCTTGCAGGCAGCGAACGTCACCAGCCTGTAATACATTGGGGCGAAATGGCCGACCGCCGTTTCGCCCCATTTTTTTGTCCGCTCGTCTTCAGGAAGTTATTTCGGATTCATGCCCAGCCGCTCAGGTCTACTTCAACAAACAATAGTCGTTAGCCGCGATTTAGCGCCGCCCAGTCAAGCGGCCCAGCAGAGAAGATTTTGAGGATGTTCGCGGCATGCCCGCACCCAATCGATTCAACCGATCGTGCGCCGCTCTGTGATTCGGGTCGATCTCCAATGCGCGAAGATAGTGAAAGCGCGCCCGCCACGGCACATTTAGGTTTTCCAGCAGTTCACCGTAGTCCAGATGGGCGGCAAGATTGCGGGGATCGAGGTCAATGGCCATCTCGAATTGCTCGACAGCTTCCCTGCGGTACTCGGGAATAGTGGATAGACATCGCCCAAGCATAGCGCGGTGGCTCGAAGAATTCGGCTCGGCTTCGATCGCGTGGTGCAGCCACAGAATGGAGCCGGCAAAGTTTCTTTCCGCCATGCATTCCTGAGCTTTTTCCAAATATCCCTGCGCCAATTTTCGAGAATCGGGTGCTTGCTTTTCGGCTGGTTGTGCGAGCAGGGCGTTGTATTCTTTTTTCGTCTCATCGTCCGAAAGCGTCTTATAGGCCTCTGTCAGCCTTTCCATCACAGCTAACAAGCGCGGTGTCCACTCCGGGTGGTCCATATAGTGGTCGGGATGAAATCGGCGCGCCAGTTGGTAGTAGTGCCGCTTCACTTCGGAGCGGGGAGTGCTGGTCTCCACGCTGAGCAACTGATAGTGAGTGGTACGGGAGGCCGTGCTCAGGATTCGGTCTACTTCGGCAAGGAAGGAAGCCGGGTCTTCCTTTGGCGCGGGAGAAAATGCGGCCCAATCTTCCGGTACTTCATCTAGATCCCATATATTCAGTGGGACGGCAAATTCTATGCCTGCCAGATACAATCCATCCAGACGAATCGATTTCCGGACCCAGGCCACGCGCCCAAGATAGACTTTTGCGGATCGATCCCTATCTTCCTCATTTATAATGAGTTGGACCGTAACAGGAGCGTTCTTTTTGGGGCGCTTCTTGGAGAAATATTGGAATCCGTGGCAGTTGATGGAAACCGTTGCCGTTTCTTCGGCGATGGTCCCTGCCAAGCTATCCACCCAGGAGACGAGCATCGGGACAGTATGCGCGACGCGCGAACTGCGACGCTTCGCTGCGGTGGCCGATATGGGAGGAGTCTGCTCTCTCACGAAAGAAGCTCTTTCCTGAGGGTCTGCCAGCACTAAATTCGTGGACGCCGCGGTGCGCACTGCTTTCCGACAAACCACACACAGGCGAGAAGAACTAACGAATCGGGAGCTGGGCCCCGACACCTATAATATGCATTTAAGTATACGACTAAGAACCAAATCGAGAAAGGCCAATTTTTAGATGTTAATTCGTGGCTGTAGAGAAATTTGTAACGCGCTGATAAATAGTATCTTATGCCACAACAGCGAAGCCCTTTTGGTAGGGACCGGGCTTAAGAGACAAGCTGTTCTGAGCCAGCGAAACACTCTTGCGATTGGCGAATCCATTTTGCCAGGAGGGTAACACTTCCGTTGATGGGCGAGACGTGAATGTAGTACATCTCGTATTGGCTCTCGATCTCATAGAAGTTTTCGCGGAGCGGGTCACGTTGCCCCGGGTTGCCGGACTCCAGCAAATTCCGCAGCTGCTCAACCGCCACAGTCTCATACTCCCGCGGGTTTTCTACGCTTGCTCCTTTTTTAAATTGAATCATCGAACCTGCTCTCCATTCCTGTGATGTTTGGCCATCACCCATTGCAATTCCCGCTCTTTTATCTGTCCACTATATGATGATCGAAGCGGCAGGACGTTGCATGAATGCTTGGTTAAAAATCCCCAACGTTTCCAGAACCGTAGTTCATCCTGGTACCGTGCCTTTCCGCGTTACAATCAGACTGCTAATGCAGTATAATTCGATTGCGTTCAAAGTATTGACCGAATAGGTACTTGCGCTCGCAAATTGCGATTGAGATAGTCAAACAATGCCAAAAACAACAAAGACCACACGAAAACGCACCAAGCTCGGGAAAGACCGCAGGCGCAAGCACAAGCACTTTCAGGTGACTGTGTTTTACAAGGACGGCGAACGCTTTGCCCGTGTATACACAGACAAGGTAAAGGCCTCGAAATTTGCCGAACGGCAGCGAAAGTCTCCTGTCGTAAAGACAGCGCGGGTACTGCAGGTCGGCTGATAGATTCGTAAGGTAGTGTCCCAGCGCAAGCCAGGGCAGTCGGGGCAGATTTTCAAGCTCAAAATTATTCGGGCCTGTGAATTTCAGCTTGCTGGCATCTTGTCGCTGAATGACTGGCGTGTTAAAGTTTCGTTGCTTTGAGCGGCCTTAGTATAACGGTAGTACGGGACCTTGCCAAGGTCCAGGCATGGGTTCGATTCCCATAGGCCGCTCCATTCCTGCTTGAACTGGTCCTTTACTAAACTTCATGCTGGCTTACCTGTGCGGCCCGATTGAGTTCGCGCCTGATGGCGGCAAGCTATGGCGCCGCAAGCTCATGCCATTTCTGCATAACGAACTGGGCCACCGCGTTTATGATCCCGCCGAGGATGAAAAGAAAAGTCTTACGGACGAAGAAGTGGCGCACTTCAGGGAATGGAAAGTAACGGACGTGGAACGATTCCGCCGCGTGGTCCGCAAGATCATCCAATTCGATCTAGACATTGTGGAGAACAGGGCCGACTACGTGATCTGTTCCTTGAGCGGCCAAGGCGCTGCACTGTCCTCCGGCGGAACCTCCTCCGAATTAACTTTCGCCCATCGCCGTGGAATTCCCGTATATCTTGTGACGGATATGCCCGTCGCGGAAATCAGCGGCTGGGTGCTGGCATGCGCCGATCGCGTGTTTGCCAACGTGGATGACCTGAAAAAGTTTCTTCTGGACCGCTACGGAAAAGAAAAGCAGGCGCCGCTTTGGCGCGTGTAGGAATCCTGCAACCACGCATGCGCATGGATCGACACGGATAAGTTCTGACCGGGCGACGTTAACTGCGCTGCGTGATGATGGCATTCATTTGCCAATCGTGCGTGAGGGAATTGCGGCGCGATATGCTACTCTTCGGCAAGATATTTTCAGGGGAGAAGGCCAAGTGGACATTGTAAAAGGGAACATGGGCTGGATCGAAGTGATCGTGGGCCCCATGTTTTCGGGCAAGAGCGAGGAATTGATCCGGCGGCTGAAGCGCGCCGAAATCGCCAAGCAGCGCGTGCAAATCTTCAAGCCTGTGATCGATCAGCGCTATGCGCACTCGGACATCGTTTCGCATTCCGGGTTCGAACTGCCGTCGCAGGTGGTCACTAATGCAATGGAAGTCTTCGAATTGGTGCAGCCAAGGACGGAAGTGGTGGGCATTGATGAAGGCCAATTTCTGGGCGAAGGGCTTGTGGATATTTGCATGCGCATGGCCGATGCCGGCAAGCGCGTGATCGTCACTGGCCTGGACACCGACTATCTCGGGCGCCCCTTTGATCCCATGCCGCGCCTTCTGGCCGTGTCCGAAGAAATCATCAAGCTACTGGCCATTTGCGTACAGTGCGGCAATCCCGCGGTACACACTCAGCGGCTGGTCGCTTCCGAGGACTTGATTGTCGTGGGCGCGGCGGGCATGTACGAACCGCGCTGCCGCCGATGCTTTGAACCGCATCTGGCGCACGATCGCGTCGAAGCAAATAAGAGCGCATCGTCGGCCAATCCTACAGTCAAGCGCCCGGTTACTCCGTAATATCACATTTTAATTTTTCTCGATTTTTCCTCAACGCTTTAGCCTTTCTCTGTGCACTCTGTGTACTCTGTGTTAAAAAGTTTTCGGAATTGCTTTAACACAGAGGACACAAAGGGCACAGAGAATTCACGGCAATCGTGCACGAATTGCCTTCGCCAGCCGCTGATTTTCCTCGCATCCCAAAATATCGATGGAAGGCTGAGGGCCTGGCGCTTCCGCCTGCGCGCATACGCGATCGATTCGATTCAGAGAAGCGTTCCATTCACTTTCGTCGAAACGTCCTTCCAGTCGCGCTTTCCTGACGGCGTCGATTGCGGGCGCAACTGCCGACCAGTCATGGCACAGCATGGCAACATCCGTCCCCGCGAGAAGCGTTCGCAATGCGGCCTCACCCGGGCCATATCGCTTGGCGATGGCTCCCATGCCCAGGTCGTCGGCGAGGATCACTCCGTCAAACCGCAAGCGCCGCCGCAGCACGCCATCCAACATGGTGCGCGAAAGTGAGGCCGGATTTTGCGAATCGATTTGAGGCAGCAGGATGTGCGCGGTCATCACCAGCGATGTGCCGGCCGCAATCGCCGCGGCGAAGGGAACAAGTTCAGTCGTTTGCAAACGCTCCATGGTTCCCGCGAAAACGGGTAAGTCCAAGTGTGGGTCGACCGCGGCGTCACCATGCCCGGGAAAATGTTTGGCGCAAGAAAGCACGCCCCCACTGCGCAATCCGCGATCGAAGGCAACGCCCATTTGGGCAACGAGCACAGCATCATCGCCATAGCTTCGATCCGTGGTCACGGGGCTATCCGGATTGGCATGCAGGTCCAGCATCGGAGCGAAATTAAGATTGCATCCCACGGCGCGCAATTCCCGAGCCATGGCGCGTGCGACCTGCTCCACGGATTGCGCGTCTCCCAATTTTCCCAGTTCCGCGGCCGATGGCCACGCCGTGAACGGCTCGCCAAGCGCAAATCGCGTTCCGCCCTCCTGATCGATTCCGATCAGCACGGAACGCCCCGCGGCCTCGCGGATTGCCGCCGTGAGTTTCAGTAAGCCCTGCGCGCTTGCAAAATTTCGCTGGTAGAGAACAACTCCCGCAAGGCCCCGAGCGAGATATTCCGTGAGCTGGCCGGGAAGGGAATCACCCTGGAAACCCAGCATGAATCGTGAAAGTACGGAATCTCGCGGCTGCGTTTTGGATTGGCTCTCTGTTTTCATCTGGTATGATTCGCGCGTGCCCCAAGAATCCATGTGAAGCATGAGGCTAGTCCGCGTAATTGAAAACAGCAAGGGTTTGTGCGAGTGCGGGAGGCTCAAGTAGCACAGGCACTCTTGCCTGTGCGCTTTTGATAGCTTCAACAAAACCCTCACATGCAAGAGTGCATGTGCCACTTTTTCGGCTCCAAACTGCGGGTGGGAAAACGTTCTAAGAACAGGAAGGGAACAAGCCAAAGTGAGAATCGAATCGAAAGCACCGACGCGCATCGACCTGGCCGGAGGAACGCTGGACATCTGGCCGCTGTATCTGTTTCACGAAGGATCGCTGACCGTGAATTGCGCCATCACTCGCCACGCATCGTGCGTGATCGAGACCGCGCCGGAAAATTCCCGCCGCATCATTTTGGCTTCGCGCGATATTGCGCGCAGCGAGTCGTTCGTCTCGTTCGATGCTTTGCTGCGGGCGCGCCGCTACAAGCTGCCGTTGCTCGCTGAACTGGTGCGTGTGTTCCGTCCAACAGGGGGATTCACCCTGACCACGGATTCCGAAGCGCCTGCCGGAGCGGGAATAGGCGGCTCGTCCGCGCTGGCCGTGGCCATCTGTGCGGCACTGGATCAACTGACCGGTGCGGGGCTTCGCCGTGAGGATTGGATTCACATCAGTCGCGATGTGGAGGCCATCGTCATCCGAGTACCCACCGGGACGCAGGACCATTACCCACCCGCGTTTGGGGGCGCGTCGGCAATCGTGCTTGCGCCGGGCGGCGAACGCCGCGAAGCCCTGGCTTGCGATCTTGGCGAACTCCAGCGGCGACTGGTCCTGTGCTACACGGGAAAACCCCGGCAACACGGCATCAACAATTGGGAAGTATTCAAGCGGCATATCGATGGCGACAAGCGCGTTTCGCGCAACCTGGAGAAAATTTCAATCGTGGCGCAAGCCGTGCGCGCTGCCATTGAGCGCAGCGATTGGAATGAAGTGGGCCGACTAATGCGCGAAGAATGGAATTTTCGGCGGCGCAACCTGCGCACCATTTCAACTCCCTTGATCGACAAAGTAATTTCCTCAACGCGGCGGCACGGCGCACCCGCCGGAAAAGTGTGCGGCGCGGGAGGCGGCGGTTGCGTAACGCTGCTGATCGATCCCGAAGCGCGCGCACGTGTCGAAGCCGCCGTCGTTGCCGCGGGAGCTAAGCTGCTGCCGTTTCAGATCGATCGCACCGGAGTTTCCGTAAAAACGGGTGCGTAAGGCGCTTCAATTCCTTGTTGCGCGCTTAGACCCTATTTGGTGGTAAAATGCCGCCGGAAGGTGCTGCATGTACCGGCTAGCCTCCATGATGGCGACTGTGGCGCTCCTGTTGAGTGCGGACTCCTCTGGTGTGCTCCGCATGGCTGCCCCCGGCGGGCCGGCAGGTTTTCCACCCAGTGAAAATCCGCCCGCAATGCAGGGAACGCAGCAGAAAAACGATCAAGCGCAGCCCGCGCCGACCGATTCCAAGGTCAAGTCCGATCAGCAGGCAAAGTCTCAAGTTGGCCCCCTGCAACCCATGTCCCGCTTGTCTCTAGTTCGTTTTGTCGACGGGGAAATCGTTCAGGTAACCAAATCAATTCCTGCCGGAAAAAAAGGTTTTCATCTGAAGGCGGGCGCACCTCTCAATGACAACGCGCTTCGCATGGCGGTCACCTCGGCCGGGTCCGCGATTAATCCAGGGGATCGCGCTCAGATCACTAACCTGGAATTCAAGGACAAGGAAATTATTTTGGACATTAACGGCGGGGGCCACGGCAGAACCAGGCTGCGCGATCGCATCCACTTGGATGTTGGCGGTCTTCCCACAATGTCAACCACACCGGAAACGCCCGTGAATACCAGCGCGGGTGCCACGCTTTTCCTCGATTTTGACAGGCCGCTGCCGGAAATGACAGCAGATGATTTGGAAAAGTTACTTTCTGGCGTGCTCGATTTTTCCAAGCGCCACTCCGCGGCCGTGCAATGGGTGGAGACTTTGCCTCCGGATATTCAGAAAGCCATTCAGGACAAGCAGCCTGTAGTGGGAATGGATCATGAAATGGTCCTAGCGGCACTGGGCCGCCCCGATCGCAAAATTCGCGAAAAGAATCCCGACGGAAACGAAATTGAGGATTGGATCTACGGAAAACCGCCCGCCAAAACCATCTTCGTGAGTTTTGAAGGGGACAAAGTGACCCAGGTGCAACAGTTTCCACGCTAGTCTCTGCGCGACTTGCGGAACGGCAAAGGCGCAAGCACACCTCCAAAAAACGAATCAAAGCGATCACCTATTTGACACAATACCTGGGCGAACTGGTTTGACTTTTCCTTGTGGCCACCCTAGCATCTTGAGATTGCATTCCGAGTGAAATGGGAAGACGGGACGAGAGGAAATCGTCCAGCCCTCGAGGCGAGGTCAACAAAGATCGCGGCAATTATCCACTGAACATAAGCGTTGATTCACCGAATGCCGCAATCGATTCGCGTGTGCTAACGGGCCCCTGAAACGGATTGGGATTGAACGGTGATTGTGCAATTCATTCTTCCGGAGGATTCATGCCGATTAAAGTGGGAATCAACGGTTTTGGCCGCATCGGGCGGAACATTGTGCGCGCGTCGCTGGGAAATGCGGCGATTGAATTCGTGGCCGTCAATGACGTCACCGACTCGAAGACCCTGGCGCATCTGCTGAAGTACGATTCCGTCCTGGGAAATCTGCACCAGAAGGTGACGCACACCGACGATTCCATCGCGGTGGACGGGAAGAGTTTCCGCGTGTTCAAGACCAAAGATCCCGGCGGAGATCGATTGGACGTCGGTCGGCGCGGAAATCGTGATTGAATCCACCGGGCTGTTCACCAAGGCTTCCGACGCCGCCAAGCACAAGCGCGGCACGGTGAAAAAAGTAATCATCTCGGCGCCCGCCACGGACGAGGACCTGACGGTCGTGCTGGGCGTGAACGACAAGATCGTACGATCCGGCGAAGCACCACATCATTTCCAATGCATCCTGCACGACCAATTGCCTCGCGCCCGTCGCGAAAGTGATTCAGGACACGTTCGGAATTAACTGCGGCACGATGACCACGATTCACTCCTACACGAACGACCAGAAGCTGCTCGATCTGCCGCACAAGGATTTGCGGCGCGCGCGCGCCGCCGCGCTTTCCATGATTCCGACTTCCACCGGAGCGGCCAAGGCGCTGCACCTGGTGATTCCCGGAACTGAAAGGGAAAGCTTGACGGCTATTCCATCCGCGTGCCCACGCCGAACGTGAGCGTGGTGGACCTGACCGTCATGACGGAGAAGCCCGTGACAGTCGCTACCGTGAACGCGGCATTCAAAGCGCCGCCGACGGGCCCATGAAGAACATTCTCGAATACACGGAAGAGGAACTGGTTTCCATCGATTTCCGCGGCAATCCGCATTCCTCGATCGTGGATTCCGGCTACACGCGCGTTGTGGGAACGAATTGCGCCAAAGTTCTGGCGTGGTATGACAACGAGTGGGGATATTCCAGCCGCTGCCGGGACTTGATCAAGTTGTTGGCGTCGAAGCTGTAGGCGTGATCGCGATGTATGAATTGTGATTCGTGCGAGCGCCTGCAGTACGGCGTTTTGCAGTGCGGGAATGTTGTGTCCGAGCGCGAGGACTTGTAGGTCCGACGAAGAAGTCTCGCTTCGCTGAATGCAACGGGCAGCTCTGCCTGAGACTTCATAAATCATGAACAAACTTTCGATCCGCGATCTGGAAATGAGCGGGAAGCGCGTATTCATGCGCGTGGATTTCAACGTTCCGCTCGACGGCGCGCGCGTCACCGACGATACGCGCATCCGCGAAACGCTGCCGACGATTGAATTTGCGCGCAAACGCGGCGCGCGGCTTGTGCTGGCTTCGCATCTGGGCCGGCCCAAGGGCAAGCCCGATCCGAAATACAGCCTGAAGCCGGTGGCGGCGAAACTCGCGGAATTGCTCGGCGCGTCCGGTGGAGTTTGCGGCGGATTGCGTTGGCGCGGACGCCGAAGCCAAGAGCCGCGCGCTCGCGAATGGCGGCGTTCTGCTGCTCGAAAATGTGCGCTACCACGCCGAGGAAGAAGCCAACGACGAGAATTTTTCGCGCCAACTCGCGGCGCTGTGCGACGGCTTGTTTGTGTGCGACGCGTTCGGCTCGGCACATCGCGCGCACGCTTCGGTCGTGGGAATTACGCGCTTCGTGAAGCAGGCCGCGGCCGGACTGCTGATGGAGCGCGAACTGGCCTATCTGGGCAAGGCGCTGTCGAATCCCGAGCGGCCATTCGTGGCCGTGCTGGGCGGCGCGAAAGTTTCCGACAAAATCGAAGTGGTCGAAAATCTGATGCGCGTCGCCGACGCCATGCTGATCGGCGGCGGAATGGCGTACACATTTCTGAAATCGCAGGGCCTGCCGATCGGGAATTCGCTGGTGGAGGCGGACAAGCTGGACCTGGCGCGAAAGCTGCTCGCCGAAGCCAAGCAGCGAAATTTCCGCCTGCTGCTGCCGACCGATCACGTGCTGGGCGCGGAATTCAAGCCGGACACGAAAACGCAAACGACCAGCGTGAACGCCACGCCCGACGGCTGGATGGGGCTCGACATCGGTCCGGATACCATCGCGAATATTCAGCGCGGAGCTCGCGCGCGCCAAAACAATTGTGTGGAACGGGCCGATGGGCGTGTTTGAGATGCCCGCGTTCGCCAAGGGCACGCTCGAAATTGCGCGCGCCGTCGCGGCGGCGACCGCCAAGGGCGCAACTTCGATTGTCGGCGGCGGAGATTCCGTCGCCGCGATCCACGCGGCGGGGCTTGCGGACAAGGTTTCGCACATTTCGACCGGCGGCGGCGCGTCACTCGAATTTTTGGGCGGCAGAAAATTGCCGGGCGTCGAGGCGCTGACGGACAAGAGCTGAGTTGCGGCGTAGAAAGCATTGAACACAGAGGGCACAGAGGAAAAGTCAAAAAGCGGAATGACCGGATTTTCCGTTGCCTCTGTGCATCTCTGTGTCCTCTGTGTAACGATTTTGGTTCTTTAGCCGAGAAGAGGTCGCAGATGCGACGACCGGTGATCGCGGGAAATTGGAAGATGTACAAGACGCAGGCGGAGGCGCGCGCCTACTTTGCGGCGCTCGCGCCGCTGGTGCGCAGAGTCGACGCACTGCGACATCATCGTTGCGCCGCCATTCACGGCGCTTGCAGCCTCGGTGGAAGCCGTACGAAGGGAACTGCGATTTCGATCGCCGCGCAAGATATGCACTGGGAACCCGAAGGCGCCTTTACCGGCGAAGTTTCCGCCGCGATGCTGGTGGAAGCGGGATGCCGCGCCGTGATCATCGCGCATTCCGAGCGGCGGCAATTCTTCGGCGAGACCGATGAGACGCGCCAACAAGAAGGTCAAGGCAGCGCTGGCGGCGGGCCTGACGCCGATCCTGTGCGTCGGCGAACTGCTGGCCGAGCGCGAAGGCGGCAAGACCGAGGAAGTCCTCGAGCGCCAGTTCCGCGGCGGCGTGGCCGCGTTGACCGGTGCCGAGTTCTCGCGTATCATTCTTGCTTACGAGCCGGTCTGGGCGATTGGCACGGGCCGCACGGCGACGCCGGAAATGGCAGCCGAGGCGCACCGGTTTCTGCGGCAGCAGGCGGCGGCGAGTTTTACTCCGGAACGCGCTGCCGGATTGAGAATCCTCTACGGCGGCAGCGTCAAACCCGACAATATCAAGGGATTGATGGCGCAAGTGGAAATTGACGGAGCGCTGGTCGGCGGCGCAAGTCTGAATGCGGAGGCGTTTGCCTCCATCGTGAATTTCTGAAGGGTAAGGGACAAGAAATGCCAAAAGAAGTGAAGTGGGCAATTTCGATCGCGGTGGGCTTGGGTCTGCTGGCGCTCGGCTGGAAAGTTTATTTTGTGCTGGTCACGCTGCACGTGGTCATCTGCGGCGCTGTTGATTATCGTCATCCTGCTGCAGAGCGGCGAGGCCGCGGACCTGGCAGGCGCCTTCGGCGGCGCGGGCAGCCAGACGGCGTTTCGGCCCGCGCGGAGCGGCCACGTTTCTTTCCAAGGCCACCACGTGGTGCGCCATCATGTTCATGCTGACGTCCATGGCGCTGACCATGCACCAGAATTCGACCGTCGGCGTCCACTGGCAGTTCCGTGCTGCAGCAATTCTCAAAGACGTCAAGCAGTCGGCTCCTGCAGCCCCAGCTCCAGCGGCTGCCAGCACCGGCTCCGGCTCCAGCTGCTCCGGCAACTCCAGCTGCTCCGGCGCACGTCGAAGCTAAGCTATTGTTTCAGAAGCAGGCGGCTGGCATGCTTTGTTGCCGCGCACTAGAAAATTTTTTCACCTCACCCCGTGCGGAAGTGGCGGAACTGGCAGACGCACCATCTTGAGGGGGTGGCGCCGTAAGGCGTGGGGGTTCGAATCCCCCCTTCCGCACCAAAAAATCGTTCTTGTTTTCACATAGTTTGGCCTCACGGTTTTTCCGCGTACCTCTGTCGCCCCTTTCAATCTGCTACTGCCGTCTGAAGCTTACCCTTACTCGTCCAGAAATAGCATCGCTGGCTCCTCTTCGGAACGGTGGCCAACTCAGTAACGACAAAATCCGGTAGGGGCAATGAACACGCGTTCCAGTCTTCTGTGTGTAGCCGCTATGTGGCTGGCAGTTGCAAATAAAACGCAAGTTCTTCACCTGTCAGCGATCCTTGACTGGACAACCCGATAATCGGTACCTTGAATCTATGGTTGTTGAGCCGTGCAATGCGAGAGTTCAGTATTAGACAGGAGACTCCGATTGACACAGGATATCAACGATCATCCAGTCGATCCCCCCGCCGATCGAATTCCACCGTACGTCGACACGCCTCCCCGGCATAAGGGTTTACGAATTTTCATTTGGAGTCTGGTGCTGCTGGCCATTGTCCTTGTAGCCGTATTGATCTACAGCCACCGTGAGGCCGACCTTAAGAAAGCAGCCGCGACAGTACCCACCCCGGGAATCAACATCACAACCGCGACAGCTCAAAAAGGCAACATCGGTGTTTATCTTGACTCCATCGGCACCGTCACTCCGGTCTATACCGATTCCATCACCAGCCAAGTGACTGGCCTCGTCGTCGCCGTTCACTTTACGGAGGGTCAACGGGTGAACAAAGGCGATCCGCTCATTGACATCGATTCGCGTCCGTACCGTGCAACGCTCTTGCAGGCGCAGGGAGCGCTCGAACGAGACCAAAATTTGCTCGCCCAAGCGCAGATGGACCTTGAAGCGCTACAACGCCGCCTGGCAACGCAACGCCATCGCAAAACAAATCCTCGATGACCAGGAAAAACTGGTACTGCAGGATGAGGGCACAGTAAAAAACGATCAGGGGACGGTGCAGTTTGACCAGGTTCAGGTCGACTACTGCCATATCGTCGCACCAATCTCGGGTCAGGTTGGCCTACGGCTGGTGGATCCGGGCAACGTGGTGCAATCCGCTGGAACCGCAACTCTCGCCGTCATTACGCAGATCGAACCCATCACCGTAATTTTCACGATACCGGAAGACAGTCTGGGTCCGGTTGCCGGCCGCTTGAAACAAAAGGCCAAGCTCACTGTCGATGCCTTTGATCGCACTGCGCAGACGAAAATCGCAAGCGGGAGCTTGCTGGCGCTCGACAACCAGATTGACACCACGACCGGAACAGTAAAGGGGCGAGCGATCTTCGACAATAAGAATGACGCGCTCTTCCCAAACCAGTTCGTAAATACGCGGCTGCTGGTGAATACGTTGCAGGGTGTGACGCTGATTCCGTCGTCCGCTATTCAGCAAAATGGACAAGCGTCGTTTGTCTATGTGATTCAAAACAATGTCGCGCATATGCGCAGCGTAAAGCCGGGAGTTACAAACGGTGGTGTGACTCAGGTGGACGGCATCAACCCGGGAGACGTCGTCGCCAACAGCAGCTTCGATAAGTTGCAGGACAACATCAAAGTCGTTATTTCAAATGCGCCGGCCTCCGCTAACGGCGCAGGTGGGAGCAATTCCAGCAGGAGCAGCGCTCCGTGAATCCGTCTCGTCCATTTATTTTGCGGCCGGTGGCCACCTCTTTGCTGATGGCCGCAATTCTCCTGGTTGGTCTTGTCGGCTATACGCAACTGCCTGTTTCCGCATTGCCGGAAGTGGATTACCCGACCATTCAGGTGCTCACGTTTTATCCCGGCGCCAGCCCCGACGTGATGGCGACGACGGTGACCGCGCCGCTGGAGCGCCAGTTCGGCGAACTGCAGGGCTTGAGCCAGATGACCTCCACCAGTTCCGGTGGCACTTCCGTCATCGTGCTGCAGTTTAATCTTATCTCTGTCCATTGATGTCGCCGAGGAAGAGGTGCAGTCCGCCATCAACGCGTCGCAGAGTCTTTTGCCGTCCATCCTGCCCGCGCCGCCGATCTACAGCAAGACGAATCCAGCCGACGCTCCCGTGCTCACGCTGGCGATCACTTCAAATTCGATGCCGCTTTCTCAGGTCGAGGACCTTGTGGACACGCGCCTTGCGCCGAAGATTTCGCAACTCAACGGCGTTGGTCTGGTCACCATCAGCGGCGGCCAAAAGCCCGCGGTGCGCATTCAAGCCAATCCCGCGGCGCTGTCATCCTACGGCATCAACATGGAAGACCTGCGCACGGCGCTGACCCAGGCCAGCGTGAACGCCGCCAAAGGAAATTTCGACGGGCCTCGCCAGGATTACCAGATCGATGCCAACGATCAGCTGGTCACCAGCGACGATTATCGAAAAGTCGTCGTCGCCTACCGCAACGGCGCGCCCGTGATGCTGACCGACGTGGCGAATATCGTGAATGGCGTGGAAAACAATAATCAGGCCGCGTGGATGAATCAGACTCCCGCGGTCATCTTGAACGTGCAACGCCAGCCCGGAGCCAACACCATCAGCGTGGTCAAGAGCATCAAGAAGCTTATGCCGCAGCTGGAGGCCAATCTGCCCACGGGCATTCAGGTGACCACGCTCACCGATCTCACGACCTCCATCGAAGCGTCGGTTTCCGACGTTGAGTTTGAATTGATGTTGACGGTCGGACTGGTGGTGCTGGTCATCTTTCTTTTCTTGCGAAGTCTCTACGCCACCATTATTCCCAGCGTGGCCGTGCCGCTGTCGCTGGTCGGCACTTTCGCGGCGATGTACGTTCTTGGCTACAGCCTGGATAACTTGTCGCTGATGGCGCTGACCATCTCCACCGGTTTCGTGGTGGACGATGCCATCGTGATGATTGAAAACATCTCGCGATACATCGAAGACGGCGATCCGCCCATGGAAGCGGCGCTCAAGGGCGCGGAGCAAATTGGCTTCACGATTCTCTCGCTGACGGTGTCGCTCATCGCCGTGCTGATTCCGCTGCTATTCATGGGCGACGTGGTCGGGCGCCTGTTCCGCGAATTTGCCGTGACGCTTGCGGTCACGATCGTCGTTTCGGCGGTGGTCTCGCTGACGCTCACGCCCATGATGAGCGCGCGCATCCTGCGGCACGAACCGAAGGAGCAGCAGGGGCGCATCTACCAAGCCTCCGAGCGCGCCTTCGAGCGCATGATCGCGTTCTACGGCCGCACGCTGAAGTTTGTCTTCGACTACCAGACCATCACGCTGCTCGTCGCACTGGCCACGCTGATGCTTACGATTTTCCTCTACATCATCATTCCCAAAGGTTTTTTCCCGGTGCAGGATACGGGCGTCATCCAGGGCATATCGCAGGCGCCGCAGGACGATTGGCTCAAAGGCCATGGCGCAGAAACAGCAGGAACTTGCAAAGGCAGTTCTGGCCGATCCGGCGGTCGAAAGCCTTTCGTCGTTTATCGGCGCGGATGGAACGAATACGACGACCAACAGCGGCAGGATGTCGATCAATCTTAAAGCCGCTCGACCAACGCAAGATCAGTGCGTCGGACGTAATCCGCAGGCTCAAGTCCAAAGTGGATCAGGTGCAGGGAATCCAGCTGTTCATGGAGCCGGTGCAGAACATTACCGTGGACGATCGCGTGAGCCGCACGCAATACCAGTACACGCTCGAAGATCCCGATGCCAATGAACTGAATGACTGGACCAACCGTTTCGTCGACCCAGCTGAAGAAATTGCCGGAACTGGAAGACGTCGCCACCGATCAACAAACGGGAGGGCTTGCCGTGTCTCTGGTGATTGACCGGGTCACCGCTTCGCGCCTGGGCATCGCGCCTTCGACCATCGACAACACCTTGTATGACGCCTTCGGCCAGCGCCAGATCAGCACGATGTACACGCAGGTGAATCAGTACCACGTTGTTCTCGAGAGCCAGCCGCAGTTTCAGCTGGATCCCAACAAGCTGAATCATCTCTACATCCAGTCGAATGCCTCTTCCGGCGCGACCGGTACCGGAGCCTCTACCTCGTTCGCATCTTCCGGATCGTCCTCCGCAGGATCCAATGCGCTGACATCCTCGGCACTCTACACTCCGTCGGCGAATACCCTTGCTCCCCCCACGAATGCGCTTTCGCGAAGCGCCACCACGCCATCCAGTACGGGAGCGGCCTCGGCCGGGACTACCAGTTCCGCCATGAGCAACGCCGTGCCGCTGAGCGCGTTCTCGCACTTTGAGAATACGACCGAACCGCTCTCCATTAACCACCAGGGTCAATTCCCGGCCATCACCGTGTCGTTCAATCTCGCGCCGAACGCCGCACTGGGCAACGCCATCACCGCTGTCGACAAAGTGCAGAAGGATATGCACATGCCTGCCAGCCTGCAGGCAAGTTTTCAAGGCACCGCGGCATCTTTCACGAATTCGCTCTCCAATGAGCCGCTGCTCATCCTTGCCGCTCTGGTCACCGTGTACATCGTGCTGGGCGTTTTGTATGAGAGCTTCATCCACCCGATTACGATTCTTTCCACGCTGCCATCCGCGGGCGTTGGCGCGTTCCTGGCGCTGATTCTGTTTCATCAGGATTTAAGCGTGGTGGCCATCATCGGCATCGTCCTGCTGATCGGCATCGTGAAAAAGAACGGCATCATGATGGTCGACTTCGCGCTGGAGGCCGAGCGCAATCACGGAAAGAGCGCGACCGATGCGATTTACGAGGCCTGCCTGCTGCGTTTCCGCCCGATCATGATGACCACCATGGCCGCGCTGCTGGCTGGACTGCCGCTGGCTCTCGGAACCGGTTTCGGTTCTGAACTGCGCAGGCCGCTGGGCATCGCCATGGTTGGCGGACTGCTGCTGAGCCAGGCGCTTACGCTTTACACCACGCCGGTCATTTACATTTTCTTTGACAATCTGGCGCATCGCTTTTCGCACAAATCAGAAGCAGCCGGAAACGGGAGCCTCGGAACGGCCGGAGCCGGCATGAACATTTCCGAACCATTTATTCGCCGGCCCGTGGCAACCACGCTGCTCACGGTGGCGATTGCGCTTGCCGGAGCGATCGCGTTTGAGGTGCTGCCCGTGTCGCCGCTGCCGGAGGTTGACTTTCCGACCATTTCAGTCGGCGCGGGCTTGCCGGGAGCCAGCGCCGATATTATGGCGTCCTCCGTCGCCACTCCGCTGGAGCGGCAGTTCGGCCACATTGCAGGCGTGACGGAGATGACCTCCGCAAGCACGCTCGGCAGTACATCCATCACCATCCAATTCGATCTCAGCCGAGACATCGATGGCGCGGCGCGCGACGTGGAAGCCGCCATCAATGCGGCGCGAACCTATCTGCCCGCCAACCTGCCCGGCAATCCAACCTATCGCAAAGTCAATCCGGCCGATG
This sequence comes from uncultured Acidobacteriota bacterium, assembly GCA_963825365.1. Taxonomy (GTDB): domain Bacteria; phylum Acidobacteriota; class Terriglobia; order Acidiferrales; family UBA7541; genus Palsa-360. The sequence goes on from CAWGSV010000023.1 coordinate 139,617, forward strand.
CGCCGATCATGATCCTGGGTCTCACCTCGGACAAATACGGTCCCGATAAACTGTATGACGAAGCCTCCACCGTCATCGAGCAGAAGCTGTCGCAGATACAGGGCGTCGGCCAGGTCACCGTCGGAGGCGGCGCGCTGCCGTCCGTGCGCGTGGACGCGAATCCCACGCAACTGGCCAGTTATGGACTTACCATTGCGAACTTGCAGTCGGTGCTAAGCCTGCAGAACTCCGACCTGGCCAAAGGCCAAATCACAAATGGCATTGTGACCGCGGACATCATTGCCAACGACCAGATCTCTCACGCGGCCGACTACAAGCCGCTCATCGTCGGCTATAACAACGGCGCGGCGGTCCACCTGTCCGATGTCGCCCAGGTGACGGACTCGGTGCAGAACGTGCGCGCTGCCGGCTATTTGAACGGCAAGCGCTCGGTCACGGTCATCATCTTTCGCCAGCCCGGCGCCAACATCATTCAAACGGTCGACCGCATACGCGCAGCAACTTCCCGTCGATCCAGGCCACCGTTCCGCTCGGCATCGATACGACCATCGTTCTTGACCGCACCACAACCATTCGCGCCTCGGTGAGCGATGTTGAGAGGACGCTGCTTATTTCCATCGTCCTGGTCATCATTGGTGGTGTTCGTCTTCCTGCGCAACGGCCGCGCCACGCTTATTCCCGCCGTCGCCGTGCCGGTCTCGCTGGTTGGCACGTTCGCCGTGATGTATCTGTTCGGATATAGCATCGACAATCTTTCGCTGATGGCCATGACCATTTCAACCGGGTTTGTGGTCGACGATGCCATCGTGGTGATGGAAAATATCACGCGCCATCTCGAAAACGGCATGAAGCCATTTGCCGCGGCGCTGAAAGGCGCGGAGGAAATCGGCTTCACCGTTTTCACGATCAGCATTTCGCTGATTGCCGTATTTATTCCCTGCTTTTGATGGGCGGAATCGTGGGGCGTCTGTTTCGCGAGTTTGCCGTCACGCTCTCGACGTCCATCGTTGTGTCCATGATCATCTCGCTGACCACCACGCCGATGATGTGCGCCTACCTGTTAAAAGATGAGCGCCAGGAAAAGCACGGCCGCATCTACACGGCCAGCGAAAAGTTTTTTGATTGGGTGCTGTCTTTGTATCGCAGCAGCCTGCGCTGGGTGCTGGACCATCCGACCCCCACGCTCGTCGTTCTTTTCATCACCATAGCGCTCAATGTGGTGTTGATCGTCAAGATCCCCAAAGGCTTTTTCCCGGAGGAGGATACCGGATCGATCACCGGCTCTGTACGCGGGCCGCAGGATTCCTCTTTCCCTGCGATGGATGACTCCATTCAGCAAATCGGCGCTGTAATCAAGAAAGATCCCGCCGTCGCCAATGTGATTGCATTTACCGGCGGGAACGGGGCCACAAATACTGGAAATCTTTATATTGCGCTCAAACCACTGACTGACCGCAAGGTCAGCGCCGATCAAATCATCGACCGTCTGCGCCCTCAATTGAACCGCCTGCCGGTGGCTTCCGCATTTCTACAGGCTGTGCAGGATCTGCGCATCGGCGGCCGGTCCGCAAACGCCATGTATCAGTACACCATTCAGTCCGACAACGTGCAGGATCTTTCGACCTGGGGACCGAAAATACTGGATCAAATGAAGCACTTGCCCGGCCTTCAGGACGTTAGCTCGGACCAGCAGAATGGCGGCCTTAATGAACTGCTGAACTACGATCGACTCACCGCGGCAAAGCTGGGCATTACCGCGCAGTCGCTGGATTCGACGTTGTACGGCGCATTCGGCCAATCGGAAGTGTCCATCATCTACACCCAGCTAAATCAGTATTACGTGGTGCTGGAAGTTGCTCCGCAGTATTGGCAAAGTCCGGACGGACTGAAAGATATTTACCTTCATACGTGCGGCAAGCAAGAGCGGGATTCCGCTTCTGACCGTGGCCAAGGCTCAGGCCAACACAACCCCGCTGGCCATTAACCATACGGGATTATTTCCTTCAGTCACTTTCGCTTTCAACCTCTCGCCGAACGTATCTTTGAGCCAGGCCACATTGAGCATCGACCAGATGCAAAAGCGGCTCGGCACGCCCTCGACCATGCAAGGTTTCTTTGCCGGCACGCTGCTGGCCTACCAGCAATCTCTTGGAACAGAACCCCTGCTGATTCTTACGGCGCTGCTGGCGGTTTACATCGTTCTCGGAATTTTGTACGAAAGCATGGTTCATCCGCTGACCATCATCTCCACTCTACCCTCGGCGAGCGTGGGCGCGATGCTTGCCTTGATGCTTTTCAAAGAAGACCTGAACGTCATCTCCATCATCGGCATCGTGCTTCTGATCGGAATCGTGAAAAAAAATGCCATCATGATGATCGATTTCGCCCTTGAGGAGGAGCGCCAGGAAGGGAAGAGTCCGCACGATTCCATTTTTGAAGCCTGCATGCTGCGCTTTCGCCCCATCTTGATGACCACCATGGCCGCACTGTTGGGCGCTCTGCCGCTTGCCCTGGGGACGGGCACTGGCTACGAGCTGCGCCGGCCCCTGGGCATCACCATTGTGGGAGGATTAATCTTGAGTCAGATGCTCACGCTTTACACGACTCCGGTCGTTTATTTGACGTTTGACCGTTTGCGGCTGCGCATGCAAAGGAAGCACCAAATCGTCCTCGACCATGGGACCGGGCCAAGCCCCAGCGCCGCGGACTAGATGAACTCATCATGAATGAAGTGTGCAAAATTATGACTCCCTTTATTCGAAAAACCCTAGTGTGCCTGGCTGCGGCGTCTTGTTTCCTGGCAGGGTGCTCGGTCGGCCCCAAATACCATGTGCCGACGGCGGACGCTCCCGCGGCATACAAGGAACTTACACCTGCCGACTACCAGAATACGGACGGCTGGAAAGTGGCGCAGCCGCAAGACGATACCATACGCGGCAAATGGTGGGAGATTTTCAACGACGCCGAATTGAATGCACTGGAAGAAAAAGTGAATGTTTCAAACCAAACCATTGCGTCCGCCGCGGCAAGTTTTTTTGCGGCGCGCGCCCTGGTCAAGGAAGCTCGATCGCAGCTTTTTCCTACGGTGACGACCAACCCATCTATTACCAGGCAACGATCTCCGTCTGTCAATTCCGGGTCAGCCACAGGTTCCACTTCTTCCGCGAAGTCATCATTTACCGACTACTCGCTCCCGTTCGATGCGACCTGGCAGCCCGACTTGTTTGGCCGAATACGAAACACGGTCAAGGCGGCTGCCTACGGAGCGCAGGCCAGTGCGGCGGATCTGGAAAATACCCGGCTCACTATTCAGGCCGATCTCGCCGCGGATTATTTTCAACTGCGCGGACAGGATGCACTGAAGCAATTACTGGATTCGACAGTGGTCGCCTATCAGAGTTCTCTCGATCTCACCAAAACTTTGTATGACACCGGCCTTGACAATATAGAGGCCGTGCAACAGGCCGAAACGCAACTTGAATCCACGCAAGCGCAGGATGTTGCTCTGGGCATCGACCGGGCGAAGTTCGAACACGCCATTGCCATGCTGACCGGCCAACCGGCTTCGACATTTTCAATTCCCTTTGAACCTCTTCATGCCAATCCTCCGGCCATTCCCATTGGCGTTCCGTCTCAACTGCTGGAACGGCGGCCCGACATCGCCTCGGCGGAGCGTCTGGTTGCGCAGGCCAACGCACAGATTGGCATCGCCAGAGCGGCATATTTCCCCACGGTTACGCTGAGCGCGGCGGCGGGCCTGGAAAGCTCTTCCTTCACGACTTGGTTCACCTGGCCAAGCCGCTTTTACTCGATCGGAGCGGCGGGCGCGGAAACCATTTTTGATGCGGGATTGCGGCGGGCCACGGTCGGGCAATTCAGGGCCCAGTACGATGAGACAGTGGCCAATTATCGCCAGGCGGTACTTACCGCTTTTCAGCAAGTGGAGGACAACCTCGCTTCGCTTCGAATCCTTTCTCAGGAAATTCAATTACAGGACGCGGCAGTCGAATCTGCGAAAAAAACTCTCGCGACGGCCACGGATCGCTACCAATTGGGCCTCGATCCCTACCTGGATGTGCTCAGCGCGCAGACCACTTTGTTTTCCAATCAGCAAACGGCCGTCACTCTTCGAATTCAGCAGATGACGGCAAGCGAAGGCTTAATCCAAACGCTTGGCGGGGGTTGGAACGCATCGCAGCTACCATCGCCGGCTCAACTGATCAGCAAGGCGCCGTAAAAAATTGAATCGTCCAGATTTTGCCGCACTGCGATTACAGTTTTGGTGTACTAAGACTGTGCCTCCGTAGGGCGAGGCGACCCTGCCTCCATTGCGTGGTAGGATTCCATCTTTCCCAGATTCAATCGCGATCGCCCCTCGGTCGATGGCCTTAGCCGCTTTGATTTTTCGACTGGAGCCGGATGCTAAGCATTAAGAAAATTCTTCTTCCCGTTGATTTCCCCAATGCGTCACTTCGCGTGATTCATCAAGCGACCACGCTGGCTCGGCATTTCGGCGCGGAAATTGTGATGCTGCATGTTGCCTCCCCCAGAAGCCATGCCGCCGGTGTGCCGGAAGGCGGCGCCGCTCTGGCTGGTTGGGATTTGCTTGTGGAGATCATGAAAAGAGCGCCGGAAGACAAGGAACAGAGTCTCCGCGCGGAACTCGACGGCCTGACGATTCGGCGTGTGCTGGCGAAGGGCGGCGTGGCGCAGGCCATTATGCAAATGGCTGAGCGGGAAAAAGCAAACCTGATCATGATGCCGTCCTACGGCTTCACGTTCGACCAGTTTCTCTTGGGCTCTGTGGGGACGAAAGTTCCAAGTGGAAACGAGTGCCCGCTGTGGACCTGCGGCTATATCGAAGAATCGCCGCTCAGGAATTTTGCGATCCGCAACGTGCTTTGCGCGGTCGATTACAGACCACAAGTTCGAAACACGGTATCGTGGGCCAAAGAAATGGCGGCAGAATTTGACGCCAGCCTTACGCTTGCCGATGCCACTGCCAACGTCGAGTTTTGGGGACCAGGTGGGAGCTACGTAAATCCAAAGTGGAAGGCAGCGCTTGTAAGCGATGCCGGTAATCAAATCGCGGATATCAAACGCGACATGGACATCAAGGCAGAGGTGATTATTGGCAGCGGTGACGTGGGCGAGGTGCTAAACAAGGCAGCGAAGCAAACGAAAGCGGACTTGCTCGTGATTGGGAGCCGTCCTTACGGCGTGTCCCTGCGCACGCATGCCTACGCAATTATTCGCTCAACTTCGATTCCAGTTCTGAGCGTGGGAGGGATGCGTGCTTGCTGAGCCCGCGAACAATTGCTGTCGAACTCATCACTGGATGGGCATGATGGCGGCACGTGCCAGTTCGACTCCTTCGAGGCTCGCTCGCGCCGGACGGTGCTGACCGATGCTCTTGGTCAACTTCAAATTCCTCAAATAACGATGCATCTTGAAAGCGTCGCAGATAGTAGGGGCACGGCATTGCCGTGCTCGCTATTGCTAACAGCTAATTAATCGCGAAGCAGTAGAACAAGCCCGCGCCGCCGGTGCTCACCAGATTGTCCTGGCTGCAGCCGCGGCTGGGGTGCGCGGAGTTCCATGAAGTATTGTTGGCGCCATTGCGGTCGGAGTGTCCGAGCTGCGCAGTGCCGGTGGTTTCGCTGGTCCAATCTTTGCAGGTGTGGTCCATTCCATCCGTGTAGACCCTGCCATCGGTCTGTGAGCCGGTCAGCATGTCGTGTGTGGTGGGTGTGTCGCCCCGGCCATTGACGATGGTTCCTTTTTCGGTCAGCGCAGACAACTTCACCAGGTTATTGCCAAGGCGTGCCTGCTCCGCCGTGTCTCCGTGCAAATCGGCCAGGCCGTTGGCAATCTTTTCGCCTTTGGCGTTGTACCAGGGACCATTGCCAATGCGATCTCGCGCATTGACGACGGGTGAGTTGGTGCTCATGTATGCGTGCCAGGTCTTGGTGCTGCCCACTGCCGTCGCGAGCGTCTGGCAGATCTTGTCGGCTCCCGCGAGCCCGCCAAGATTGGCTCCATGTCCGGAACCAGCGCTGGTGATGAAGAAACTCATGGGCTGGGGAGGCGCCTGCGCGGGCTGCTGCGCGAGCAGTAAATACGAGCCCGCAATCGACAATACGATTGCGGCAAAAATCGGCTGAATCTTTTTCATTCCTGTCTCCTTCGAATTCACTCTTATGTGAGATGACTGCCGGCGCGCGTTGGCACCGCACTGACATGGCAATTTACCACGACTAGGCACGATTCGCAGAATAGTCTGCGGCAGGCTAAGTGTGGATTTGACTTTGACTCGTGCAGATTCCCCCGCTAGTGTTGTGAAGCGTTTTGTCGCTCAACTTGGAGGATTTTTATGGGTTCATTTTCAAAAATTGCCATGGTCACCGGGGCAGGCACCGGAATTGGCAGACATGTTGCCATTGCTCTTGCTCGAAACGGCTACGCTGTAGTCCTTGCCGGGCGACGAAAGGAGCTGTTGGAAGCGACTGCGCTTGAAGTAGGGTCGGATAAATCTCAAACGCTGGTGGTAGCCACAGATGTCGGCGATCCCATTTCGGTGCGTGAACTTTTTGCGAAATCAAAACACAATTTTGGCCGGCTGGACCTGCTGTTCAACAACGCCGGCATTTCTGCCCCTGGCGTGCAGCTCGAAGACCTGCCCTTCGAAGAGTGGAAGGCCGTAGTCGATACCAATCTCACCGGCACATTTCTTTGCACGCAGGAAGCGTTCAAGATCATGAAGAGCCAGGAGCCGCGCGGCGGACGCATCATCAATAACGGTTCGATTGCGGCGCACAGCCCACGGCCGAACTCCGCGCCCTACACTTCAACAAAACATGGAGTTACAGGGCTTACCAAGGCGACTTCGATCGATGGCCGAAAGTACGATATCGCCTGCGGGCAGATCGACATTGGGAATGCCTTGACCGAAATGGGCGAAAAAATGAAGAAAGGCGCTTTGCAGCCGAACGGCGAGATTGTTCCCGAGGCCACTATGGATCCCGCGGATGTGGCAAGGGCGATCGTGTACATGGCATCTCTCCCCCTGGACGCCAATGTCCAATTCATGACCGTCATGGCCACAAAAATGCCATTTATCGGGCGGGCTTAACACGCTCTTCTTACAAGCGACGTGCACGCAAATTAGTATTGACGTACATCCCGAAGAAACATCTGGTTCATGTACACGCTGTAGGGGCACGGCAGTGCCGTGCCCCTACAACCGAGACGCCAGCAGAATGTGACGCGTTTGCATAATCGCGCGGTACCCTACCCGCTACAGCGATTTACAGTTTGAGGAGTTTTTCCGCGTTGCGATGCGTGAATTTCTCCATGTCTTCCGGGCTGAGGGTCAGCTTGTCGAGAAATGTTTCTTCCATCGATGTTGGAACTAAATGGGTAGTCCACGGAAAACAGGATGCGGTCGATGCCCACCACTTGTTGCATGCAAAGGAAGGGCGGCATGGTGAAATACCCGCTGGTGGTGAGATAAAAGTTTTCGCAAAAATATTTGCCGATGGGGCGCTTCAGGTCGGACGCTCCGCGCCCCAGCACCATTTCCGCGCGGGCAATCGAAAAGGGCAGATTTTCGCCCATGTGGCCAATGATGATTTTCAATCTTGGAAAGCGATCGAACAATCCGCTGAGAATCAGCCGCAGGGCGTGCATGCCCGTTTCCACGTGCCAGCCCCATCCGGCGGTTGAGAGCATGAAGCCCAGCGAGCCGGGCAGGCCGCTGTAATACGCTTCCATGACCGACTTGGGCGGGGGCGCGGGATGCAGATAAATCGGCACGTCTAGCGAAGTCGCGGCTTCGAAAAGCACAGTGAATCGCGGATGGTCGAGAAAATTTCCGTTGCAAATGCCGCTCAGCATGGCCCCTTTGAATCCCAATTCGCGCACGCATCGCTCGAGTTCCACGGCCGCTTTGTCCGGCTCATGCAGCGCAAGAGTCGCGAAAGCCGCAAAGCGCGTGGGGTGCGCGCGAACGGCCGCTGCCATCCTGTCATTTGCGTCGCGTGCCACGGCATTCGCGGCGGCTGAATCGAGTTTTTCCACGGTGTTCGCCGACACCGAAAGAACCTGCATGTCGATCCCCGCGGCATCCATATCGGCAATGCGGCCCTCGCCGAGATCGAGAAGTTTGGCGTTCATAGCCTGCATGAAAGCGGCAGACGCGCCCGTTACGGGCATCTGCGCGGCCTTGAGCATTTCCGGCGTTGTAATGTGTTCTTCGAGCGTTATGGTTCGCATGGGCACCCGTCGAGAAAATCTGTATAAAGGTTTTTGGTAGCACAGGCTTCAGCCTGTGGATTTTAGTCTTTGCAGGAACAAAACCCCACAGGCTGAAGCCTGTGCTACTGAAGGCTGTGCTACTTTCCATCTATTTCCAGGCGGAATAGACCGGCTTGCCAACCATCAGGGCCGGGTTTGCGCCAGCACGCGGCTTAAATTTCTCCGCTCGGCCGTTGTTAACTTCAGCCAGATAAAGATTTCCTTCCTGGTCGACGCTCATTCCGTGCACATTCCACAGCGCGCCGGGCCAGTCGCCTCCGCTGCCCCATTCATAAAGAAGATGGCCTTCCAAATCGAACTTGATGATTTTTGCGGTGGAACCGTCAGCGATCCAGATATAGCCGTCGGCTGCTTTATACAGGAACTGCGGCGTGGATGGCTTTCCCGTTGTCCACTGATCGAGGAACTTTCCGTTCTCGTCGAAAATCTGGATGCGATGGTCGGAGCGATCAGTGACGAAAACGCGATGGCGCGGAACGTCAAACACTACGCCGTGCACGTCGTGGAAAGTTCCCGGGCGCATGTCGTCCGGCGGGCTTGAGGGTTGCCCCCAGGCCATCAAGTATTTGCCGTCCTTGTCGAATTTCACGACGCGCGTGTTGCCGTAGCCATCCGTCACGTACATGGTTCCGTCGGGCAGCCAATTGATGAAAGTGGGCCGATTGAAATGTTTTTCGTCGTTGCCGGATTCATAGGGCGTGCCCAGCGTTTTCACCAGTTCTTTTCCGTCATGCGTGAATTCGTAGACGGCGTGGCCCTGATCGTCCACCACCCAGATGTGCTTTTCCGGATCGTAAGGGTTCATGGTTACGGAGTGCGGGCGGCGCAGCATCTTGTCCCACTTGGTCCAGTCCTCGATGATGTTGCCATTGGAGTCGACCACCACGACGCAATGCTCCCAGCGCGCATCCACTCCGAGTTTTCCACTCCATACCGGATTTCCAGCGGCCGTCACCGGTCCCACCGAGGCGTTGCGCCACGGCACCTGCGCCACCGGAAATGAAATGCTCGGTCCAACGGAAGGGTAGGGAATTTCGTCGGGCCGCTTAAGATTGGGAATTTCGCCGCGCTCCAAAATAAAAACGCGATTGGGGCTTTCGGCGAAAACGCTCTCCACCGCGCCATAAGTCCACTTCTCGTGGCCGGGCAATGCGCTGATCGGTTTTGGCCAGTTGGGATCGACATTGTATGGGCCGTCTACATCCTGTCCGACGGGCTGGCCGGCTAGCGCCGCGAAACCATATCCCGGCTTGGTCTGTGCCTGCACCGAAATCATTTTGCTGGTGACGATCGCGCCTGCAACAAACCCCATCGAAGTCACGGCCACAAGGATGAGCGTCAATGTGCGTCTGGTCATGAATGTCATCTCCAAGAAGAAACAACTGGAATTGTGAATCGTCGAATTTCCGGAAGGTACTATACACCCGCGTGGGGCGGTCGCGCTGCACATCAACACATTGCTATCGATTCACTTTGCGGTAGAACGTGCCCACTCCGTCCCGAAGAGCACGGTACGGAGTGGCCGCTGCGAAACGCAACACCTTGGGACGGATGATTTTGTGGCGGCCGCCCGCTTTTCGGGCGGGCAGTCTTTGTCTTGCAGTAATTCAAATTGAGTAACTATCAAATTATATTGCGGCCACCTTGCACAAAAAATGACCGGGAGAAGCTGTTCTCTCCCGGCCAACGAATGTGCCGCGCAGCTTTACTTGGTCCAAGCCACGCGAATCGGCTGGCCGATCAGCAGCGATGGGTCGGCGCCTTTTCGCGGGACGAACTTCTGAGGACGGCCGCCCCAAACTTCCGCCGTGTACAGGTTGCCTTCCTGATCCACGCCGAACTGGTGCGTGCCCCACAATCCGCCCGGCTCGGGCGTCATGGTGCCCCAGGTGTAGAGCAGTTTTCCGTTCAAGTCGTATTTGTAGAACTTGAAATTCCCGTGGCCGTCGGACATCCACAGGTGCTGATCCGCTGTCATGACGATGTGATACGTGGCGGTGGGACCGTCGCCGAGGTTCCACTGGTTGAGGAATTTTCCATTCTCGTCGAAGATCTGAATGCGCCGGTTGCTGCGGTCATTGATGTACAGGCGGCGCTGGTTGTCGATGGCGATGCCGTGCACGGTATTGAAATAATTTGGCCGCTTCTCGTGCCCGCCGGCTTCGCCCCTCTCGCCCCACGCCATCAGGAATTTGCCGTTCTTGTCGAATTTCACGACGCGCGTTTCCTCATAGCCGTCGGTGACGAAGAAAGTGCCGTCCGGCAGCCAGGCAATGTCCGTCTGGCGGCCAAAGGTTTCGCTTGAAGGCCCGGTCTTCTGGATATACGACGGGCGCGCGGTATTGCCGGTCATCTTGGCGTTTCGCTCGGTGGTCGTATTCAGCGTGCCAATGGTCTGCAGCAGTTTCTTGCCGTCGTTGCTGAATATGCGGATCACTTCGTGGCCGTCGTCGATGGCCCACACGCGCTTTTCCGGATCATAAGGATTGATCAAAATTTTGTGAACGCGGCCCTGCGACAACTTATTCGGATTGTCCGGTTTGAAGAGCGAATCCCACTGCGTCCATGCTTCTTTCACATCACCCTTGCTGTCATAAACCGTGATGATGTGCTTCCAGCGGTAGTCTTTGTTTTCCTGGCCCATGTAATCGTCGGAGGCTTCGCCCGGGCTGGCGTAAGGGCCTACGGATGCATTTCGTCCGTACATGCCGCGCCCAGGGACCTCCAGATGCGTCTTGATCCCGAAAGCGGTTTCGATCTCCAGCGTACGATTTCTTTAGACCCGTCAAATCGGGCAGCTCGCCGCGCATGGCCACGAAGATGCGATCGGGATTCTGAGCGAATACGCCCTGCACCGCGCCCCATGTCCAGCCCTTCTCTTCGGGAAATAATGTGGCCAAGGGCTTGGGCCAGTTGGGATCTACTCGATACGGTCCGTCCACCAGTTCGTCGCTGGGGTTCGCGGGATCGACCCATTGGCCTTGCTCAGTTTTGCGTTGCGCGGCACTCGCCTTTTCAACGCTCAACCAGCTCAGCAATGTCGTCGCGCCGATCACGGCGCAGACCATTGCTCCTACGACAATTTTTCGACCAGCCACTTTCATTGGGCTTCCTCCTAATCCTTTATTTCTTACGAGTTAGAAATTGCGCGTATTCTTGCAGGCTTCGGCAGTGACGGAGATTCTCCAGACGCGCTGGAGAACGTTGCCGTCACTGCCGAGTGCAAAAGTTCCGAAGACGATCCGCTACTACTTGCCAACCACCAGAATGGAGAACGACCCCGCTACCATGGGCCCGCGAGCCACACGCCCGTTTGTAGGTGGCGGAGTTCCAGCCGGTGGCGGATCGAACATTGCGGCAATCGAAAGAATGTGGTTCGTCTTGGTGTCCAGCGTGAGCGTTTTTGCGCTGGGCATGGTGGTCAGGTTCTGTTCCACCTCGAAGCTGGTGGGGCTGTTTTCCTTGATCACCGTCAGCGTGCCTTCAGCGTGCGAACTGAACGCTTCCATCGTGGCTGGGTTGAAGACAGCGCCGTCGGTGACTCCGGCCAGCGGCAGCGTGGTGATAATGTTGCCGTCATCGGCATTGAGGATCACCATGACGTGCGGGTCTCGGCAAGCCACAAACAGGACACGATTCTTGGCGTCCATGGCCAGTCCGGCGCACGTGCCGGCTTTTCCAGAAACATCGTAGTGGGCGGTTACGGCAAGAGTCTTGGTGTCCACCACCGCGATGTTACCTTTGTCTTCAATATCAACATAGAGATGACCCTTGCCATCGCTGACGGCCTGTTCCGGCGCTCCGCCCAGGTCGATGGTGCCGACGATGGAGCCATCCTTTGCATCGATCACGGTTGCGTTGGGCGCGGAATGGCTGAGGTCATAAACGCGTTCGTTAAACGCGTCGAACAAAATGCCGTCCGGATTGCCCTGCACTTCGATGGTCTTGATGACCGCAAGCGTTTTCGAATCGAACATGACGACGGGCTTGCTGGTGACGAAGCCGTGATTGGTCTTGGGGTCCACAACGGCTCCGTGGCCGTTGACGCCGGGGATTTCTCCGGTGGGCTCTAAAGTATCCAGATTAAATACGGTGATGTGGGCCGTGGGGCCGCTGCGCGGAACGTACAACCTGCGGCCTTCGACGTCAGCGTTCACGTAATCGAAGCCACCGTCGCCGCCGACCTTGGCAGTCTTCAACACTTTATATGGTCCCGCAGTGGGAGCCTGCTGTGCGAGGCCCAGGGACGCGAGCATCGCGATTGCTGCAATGAGAACAGCCGGTAAGCAAAATCGTCGCATCGGAGATCTCCTTGATTAAGCGGGAAAGTCTATTTTCGTTCGGAACCTGAGTGCGAATATACACCCATTTTCGGCCAAATCATTGACAAGCATCAAATCTTTCCTGCAAGAGACGTGATCGTCCGCGAGTCAATTGTCTGAGATTTGGATTGGGAATACTGGAATGATCGACTGCGCGAGGGAGGCTGCGCGGCGCCCGCGTATTGCAATTCACTAAGGCTGCACACCTCAGTTAGCCGGATTCATGGGCTGCAAAGCAGGAGTCGGCCGGAGCAGCTAGCAACATTATTCTTGCAGCCTGGCAAGCTTATTGGACGGTCACTTTGAGATTTGTCGGAGGATTCGGCTTGCTCACTGAAACTCCGCCGAATTGGTATGCTCCCACATCCCACGCGCCGGCTGCCGGCCGCGTATTCGAGGTTCCGGTGCAAACCGACTGGACAACGGTGTTCACCGTTTGCTGCGTGCAAAACATGCTAGCGTCTTGCATGGCGTACCCGGCAGGCCAGACCGATGCCAGGTTCGCTCCCACTCCCACGCTTGGAGACGAACTGCTCGTTGGAGAAAAGGGTGTCGCTTCCGTTTTCGTGTAGCCATCCGACGTTGCTTGAGAGTCGGTGAGTCCGATGTTGTTGGAAATGACTACAGGACTTGCCGAGGGGCTTCCCGATGAATTGCTGCCACTGGAATTGATGCAAAGATTATTTTGCGAATAAAAGGCCTTGGACCATGAGTACCCATGCGCCGCGTCATTGATACAATCGCTCGAATCAACAAAGGTATTATTCAATACATATATAGCCACAGGCGTTTCGGACTGCGGCACCTCGGGCCCATTTGCCCCGGGACCCGGGCTGTAGAAAATATTATTCCAGACGTAATCCGTTTCGCCGGGATTGCCGATCTGCATTTCTTCGCAATCATAGTTGTCGTGGACCCGATTGTCATGAATGTGATAAACGCCGCCATTGCCCTGGGCTTCCAAAGTCTCAATACAGTTGGCGTGAATGGTGGGGTCAGGAGATTCGCCGTTCAGGGTGATCTCATTCCATCCAAACTCCCCGGCCTGGGTTGGCTTATAGGCATTGGAGAAGCACTTGAAAATACTATAGGTCACATTCACGAAAGACAGCGCGCCTCCCGGCTGCGTCCCGCTTCCTGAAGTCGATGCGCAATTGTTTCCCACGTTGTGGGTGAGCAGGCAGTGCGGGCATGCCGGACTGCCGTCGATCGCTACCAGTTCATCGGCGTCATTCACCGAATTCGCGTTATAAGTTCCCATCTTCCAATCGTGCTCATAGCTGTTGCTCACCGTAACAAAGTCGGCGTTGCTGACGTGAAACCATCCGTTATTGTCATAGCAGGAGCCTTCAGCATCATTTGCGTAATACAGATTTCTCAGTTCCACCCAATCCAGCGTGATATACGAACCCTGAAATGTCACAAAAAAGTTTCCGTTCCCGCCGAGGCATCCGGAAAGCGATCCGCCGATTTGAGTGGGTGTGCTGGAGCCGCTTGAGGTATGTCCGTCAAAAACCGGCCGGTTCCATGCAGACGGGCAAGCGGTCGTGTCGTACCAGGTTTGGTCCACGGTGATGGTTACGGGATTTCCGCTGGCTCCTCCGTGGCTTAATACCAGAGGGAAATTGCCGCTGTTATACCAAACGTCGCATCCCCTGAGAATAAAGGTGTCCCCGGCCACGGATGAATGACTTGCTGCAGTGCCGGTTGCAGATGGCATTCCTGGAAGATGCGCCCAAGGAGTCGTTTTACTCGTTCCATTGTTGCTGTCGGCGCCGCTCGTCGAAACGTAGTAGGTTGTTGCGGATGCGTTTGCAGCGAGAAAAGTCACTAGCAGCGCCAAAAATGAAGCTGCCAGCACCGAATTCACAATGAAGCGTTTCATTTTGTTTCTCCCATCCGCTTTGTTCTCTGTAACCAAACTACCCGCTGCGGATGGCGGGCCACTACTGGTCTCTCGGACAATATACGGACAGTCTGCAGGTACAGTGGTTTGCATTCGTCCACGAGTTTGTGGCCATCATGATTTGCGCAATTCAGAGGTAGCCGGCCACACCTTTGCTATCGGTGTGTTTTCATTTTTCGGTTGCGGTCAGAGAGGTATCGAGCGGTTTCCCGTCTCCGGATGAAGCTCATTTTTAGGGCACCCGGCACGCGAAATTCTCGGCCTGATCGCTGCTGCCGGTCCCTTTGAATTGCCCCGCGACGACTACTTATGCGGAAGCGATCGTCATGTTTGCGAGGGATAGATTTGCTAGACGATCATAAGGCGCGGACTGCGCGGAATTGTGCGCCGCTGGAACCTGCGCATTGACAATCCCACCCAGAAAAATAAGCCCGCCCAACAAGATAGAAACCGGAATGCCCGCAGTGCTCCTCAGAGATATTGAGCTTCGTTCTCTCCCGGTTTCATATATTCAATCTCGTGCTGGACGACCACATTATTTTCAAGCAGATTTCTACTTTACCGGGACGAACCTTTGCACCCGCTCTCCGTTAAATACTTCGCCGGTGTACAGGTTGCCTTTGGAATCTGTGGCAATCATGTGCAGCCCGAAAAACAGGCCGCCGTTTTGGCCCATGTTTCCTAGCTGGCCGACCAGCTTGCCGTCTTCGCGGTTGAGGAACCACACATGATTATTGTTGATATCGGAAATGAACAGAAACTGCTGCCCCTTGTCCGGCGAGAACATCACGCCCCCTGCGGAACCTCCGGCGGTAAATGAGGCCACCTGAATCTCTCTCACATAGGTGCCGTCTTTCTTGGTGACAATGATGCGGTTGGCGGCGCGGTCCGCGGCATACACCAGGCCATCCTTCGAAAAATTCAGCGTAAGGTGTCCCTTAAACTCCTTCGGCTCTGGCCCATTTGGAGTGTAATCGCGATCTCTCGGGTCGGTCGTTATTTCCGTTAGTTTGTGGCCATATGCGCCCCAACCGCGTTTGAATGCGAAAGTGTCCAGGTCAAATACCATCACGCGCCCGCCCAGATAGCTATCCGAGCAATACAACTCGTGGGCTGCGTCGTCGATTCGAACCTCTTCGATCTGGCCCACGATCATTGGCGTCGTTGGCGGATATTTGGCAATGAAGGCCGCGTTAGCCGCCGCGGCGGCTGCCGGATCCGCTGCTGCTCCACGCGCGCGCGGGCCTACAGGATAAGTTCCGCCCGCGCCGGGTCCGCCCTTTCCGGGAGCGCGGTTGACAGGTTGCTCATCACCCGCGCCGAACTCGCCACCGCCGCCACCTTGCGTCTCCGGAGCGCGAGGAATTTCGGCCAGGAGCTTGCCGGTATTCGGATCGTACTTGCGGACAGTGTTCAACCCGTGCACAGCGTTGCCAACGTATACGAATCCCTTGTTGTCCACGGCCATGCCGTGGCCTTGCGGGGGATCGAAGGAACCGATCACGTTGCCGCCCTTGTCGATATGAATCATGGAGGGAGGACGCGTGCAGCAGTCGGCGATCTTGGGCGTGATCTCCGCCTTCAACTCCATATCTCTCATGTCATTTGGGCGGTCCAACACCCAGACGTTATCGTCCTTATCCACGGCCAGTCCCGTGACGCCGCCCATTTTCCAGTTGTTGGGCAGGGGTTTCGGCCATTCAGGATCGAATTTATATTTAGGCGCGGCCGGCTGTTGCGCTCCCAGCCCCACGCCGAATGCCAACAAACTAATTCCGCCGAATATTGTGAATGCACGCGCCCAAACACTTCGATCGTTTTTGTTTTTCATGGATGCCGTCCTTCCATCAAGTAAACGTGGGTCCTTGCAACCGTTGGCGCGGAGTCTATTCCACGCGATCATGCGTGTCAACAAATCTACAGCGATTCTCAGTGGCTCGTGAAATGCCGGCTTTGGAAGTGCGTCCTGGGGCAGGAATGCAAGTCAGAGGACTCGACGCATATGCGAAATATGTTCAGCGATTTGCGAGATCGCTGCGCAATTCCAGTAATACCTTCAGCAGTCGGTCGATTTCCAGTTGATTGCGAAGATAGAAATGCGCAAAGGAAGACTTTGTCTTTCCGACTCGAATAGTCAGGAATCGCTCAAGCCGGGCTAGAGCGAAGGCATCTTCGTCCGTCTGGTCATCGCCCACGTAGATCACCGTCTGGCAATGAATTTCCTGGCGCGCTCGCTTGACCGCCAGTCCCTTATCCCGCGCACCTTCGGGAATAACGTTGATCACCTGTTTCCCACCCACCAGCCTTGCACCGGGCAAGGAGCGGGCAACTCCAGTAATGGTCTTGATCGCATTTTTCTTATCGCGCGCATGCCTATAGTGGATGGATACCGAGAATCGCTTGTTCTCCAGGAGGACGCCATGAAGATGCCCAAGTCCCTTCTTCAAAATAGGGAGCCAGGATTGCACTACGCGCGCCATCTTGCCTGAAGAATTCCAAGGCTCGATGCCGTGGTTTCCGATGACTTCCCTGAACTGCAGTCCAGCGAGTTTCCGGCGCACGTCGTCACGGCCGCGGCCCGACACCACGATACAGGGGTAAAGTGAGGTCAAACTTTTCAGCAGTTTCCGCGTTGCGGGACGAATGGCGGCCTTATGCGGATTGGAAACAATAGGGGAAAGTGTCCCGTCAAAATCAAAGGCGACGAGCACATTTCCCGAAGCGAACTTCTTAAGGATCGGGCGATTTGTAGCTGACAGGATGGGCCGCATCAAGCCGAATTTACTCCTAACCAATGCTCGGCCAAACGGCCACTTAATCTTCCGCGGCGCCGCAGACGCGCGGCGTCCACCAACATGCGCCCCGCCCATCGGTACACGTTGAACTCGGCCAGGAACGCGCGCATCGAGCGGATGCGTTCCCTCTGTTCGTCGGGCGACATGCTTAGCGCAGTGGCCAGCGCCGCTGCGGCTTCGTCCGTGTCGTACGGATTGACGATCAGCGCTTCGGTCAATTCGCGCGCGGCGCCTGTAAATTGGCTTAGAATGAGCACACCGCGTTCATCTTCGCGGGCTGCCACGAACTCCTTTGCCACCAGATTCATCCCGTCATGCAGGCTGGAGACATAACAGAGATCCGCCGCCCGGTAGTACCGAAACACCGTGGGGGGTTCATGGTGGGTCTCGTGCAAAATGATGGGCCGATAGGAACCTTGAGCGAACCGCTCGTTAATGCGCTCCGCGACATTGCTCGACGTTGCTCGCCCAGTTGACGGTAGCGTTCGATCAGCGTACGGCTCGGCGCGGCGAGTTGAACGAATGTGAATCGTCCGCGATATTCGGGATGCTGTTCCAGCAGTCGCTCCACGGCCAGGAAGCGCTCTTCGATGCCTTTCGTGTAGTCGAGGCGGTCGACTCCTACTCCCAGTAGCGCATCGTCCTTCAATCCGTGCTCACGCGATCACGCTGGCACGGCATTCCTGGCAGACGGAAGCTGTCTTCAGCCAGTGTACCGGCCATTCCAGGGAGATCGGGTAGGGACGGACCAGAGTGGCGCGGCCGTGATGAATGACGGCGTTTTGTTCACGATCGATGCGGCATTCGAGAAATCTATCGACGCACTCCATGAAATTATTGCAGTGAAATTGCGTATGGAAACCCATGATGCTGTTTCCCAACATTCCTTGCAGAATCTTCTCGACTCCAGGGACAAATCGCAAAATGCTCATAATTGGGCCAGGGAATGTGCCAAAACATCAGCAACGTGGCATTCGGCAGGCGCTCCCGAATTAGTTGAGGCACAAGCGCGAAATGGTAGTCCTGGATGAGTATGATTGGATCTTCGGAATCCACTTCTTCGCAGGCCGCATCTGCAAACTTCTGATTGACCGTCTGATAGTAATGCCAGTCCTCGGTTCGAAAAGCTGGGCGGGCATGGGCCATGTGGCAGAGCGGCCATAGTCCTTCGTTGGCTAATCCGTAGTAGTAGCCTTGTTCCTCTTCCTTCGAAAGCCACAATCGGCGCAGCAAATAGGACTCATCTCCTGGAGGAACGCCGATGTGTCCCTTCGGGTCGACCACTCCCGATCGCGCGGAACCGCTTCCATGGGAAACCCACACGCCCGAGCACGCATGCATTACCGGTTCAAGGGCGGTGACAAGGCCGCTCGCAGGGTGTCGAATTTCGAATTCCCCATCGCTCTGACGTTCGTGGATATAAGGCTCGCGATTCGCTACGATGACAACTCTCTCCCCTTGCAGATGACGATTCAGAGTCAGCTTGAGCCGTTGCGCAGTCCATGCACCGCCTTCGAGTTCCGTTTCCCTTTCCACCATGATTCGGTCGACCAAGTCACGTACGTCTCTCAAGATCGGCTGGAATTCAGGGTCGTTGGGGCGTCGCCCACGGGCGATTCGGTGGATTTCATCACTCCAACCTCGCCAGGTAAAGCGGGCAACGATATGGTAGTGACAGAAGCTACGAAAGCAAGAAATCCATACGGAGGAGAACGAATCGCGTTGTTCGAGTCTCGCGCTGTTCCGCGTAACTTAAATCGTGGATCAGGATAACGAACCCGAGGTCCTGGTCCTCATTTTCGACGGGAATGGCGCTGACAAATATTGATCTCCCCGGCAGAGTAGTGGACTCATCCCATCGCGACCAATTTTCGGCCATTTCACCATCGGAATGCCGTACGTGGACGCCAATGTCCACGCACGAGATTTGAGGTGGGAAGCCCGTCGTACTTGTGAGCAAAGTCAAGTTCGTTGTGCATGCAGCTGCGGCCATGATGGGATCGTGCCGCGTGATCTGCTCCAGTATCCTCTGCAATTCAGATTGGTCATTGTCGGACCAATGGGCGCTCAACGCCTCGCGCGCTCCACTTACAACGAGTTCCGCTCGGAGACGCTCATCGTTTTCGAACCATCTGCGGGTTGTGCGCTGCACTATCACAGCGGTTACCCCCGTCAGGATTGCCAGACTGAGTATCAGGCCGATGAGGAAGTTGATTGTCTGACGCATGATGGAAACTATCTAAGCATGGCGGCGTTTATACACCAACCCAAATCTGCTACCTTCTAATTTATGTTACTGGAACATCTTGGCGTCATCGGCAACTGCCAGTTTTCAGCCCTCATCGAACGTACCGGGGAGGTCGTCTGGTGTTGTCTGCCGCGATTCGATTCCGAGCCCGTATTTTCAACGCTTCTCGATGCGGGGGCGGGCGGAAAATTTCTCGTCGGCCCGGCGGATGGAGAGCCTGGGGAACAGTCGTACATAGACAACACCAACATCCTGAGGACGACATTTAAAACTCCTTCCGGAACCTTTCAGGTTACAGATTTCGCGCCGCGCTTCGTATTGTACGATCGAATATTCCGGCCGACACAACTCATCCGAATTGTCGAGCCGATTGAGGGGACGCCCAGGATTCGCGTGGCCTGCGAGCCACGACTCGGCTGGTCCAAGGCGCTTCCTGTTTCCCTTGCCGGATCGAACCATGTTCGGTTCGAAGGTTTTGAAAGCCCGCTACGGCTCACAACGGATATCCCGCTGTCTTACCTGAACGGTCAGCCATTTACACTCACTGGAAAGCGTCATCTTGTGCTGACCTGGGGCGCCCCCGTCGAGGAACCGCTACAGCCGCTGTCCGAGAGGTTTTTGAGTCAAACGCAGCGCTATTGGCAAAGATGGGTGAAGCACTGCAGCATTCCCCCTGTGTATCAGGATGCTGTCATACGCTCCGCCCTCGCCCTTAAGCTTCACTGCTTTGAGGATACAGGCGCGATTATCGCCGCCATGACCACCTCCATCCCCGAAGCGCCCGGAAGCGGCAGGACATGGGACTATCGCTACTGCTGGCTGCGGGACGCTTACTACTGTTTGGGAGCCTTCCGCCTCCTGGGGCAATTCGAGGAACGAGAGAGTTTTAGCCACTATCTACTCAACGTTGCCGGAAGCGCCTCCGGCTTAAATCTGGCTCCTCTCTACCGCATTGATGGTTCGCCTGCTCCCGTCGAACAAATCCTCGACGCTTGGCCGGGATTCGAAGGCAACGGCCCGGTGCGCCTTGGCAATGGCGCGGCCCTGCATACTCAAAACGATGTGTTCGGCGAAATGGTGCTTTCACTGATTCCGATCTTCCTCGATGACCGATTCAGGCTCGATCGTTCCAAGGCCACCATGAAGTTACTAGAGGGACTTGCCCGAAAGGCCATATCCGTAGCGGGACAGCCGGATGCG
The DNA here is from genome assembly GCA_963825365.1 of uncultured Acidobacteriota bacterium. Classification (GTDB taxonomy): domain Bacteria; phylum Acidobacteriota; class Terriglobia; order Acidiferrales; family UBA7541; genus Palsa-360. The sequence goes on from CAWGSV010000023.1 coordinate 160,404, forward strand.
GGAATCTGGGAATATCGCACCGAGTGGAAGCCGCAAACCTTTTCAAGCCTCATGTGCTGGGCCGCGGCAGATCGCATGGCCCGAGTGGCTTCCCAGCATGATACCGGTTTGGAGCAGGAGTTCCGCTCGGCCGCCAATCACATTCAGGAGGAGATCATTGCCAAGGCGTGGTCCCCGGACCTCGGCAGCTTCGCCGCTTCGTTCGGCAGCCGTGATCTCGACGCTTCACTGCTTCAAATGGCCCACCTGCGGTTTCTTCCCTTAGAGGACGCCCGGCTGCGTGGAACCATCGACGCAATCCGCGATGGACTATCGAACAATGGCTGGCTTTTTCGATATCGTTTGGACGATGGCTTTGGACCTCCTGCAGTAGCGTTCATTATCTGCACTTTTTGGCTGGTTGAAGCACTCACTGACACCGGGCGGAAAGCCGAAGCAAAGATTGTCATGGACCGAATAAGTTCCGCACTCTCTCCTCTCGGGCTGCTCTCTGAGGACTACGATACGTCAAATCTTCAGATGTGGGGAAATTTCCCGCAAGCCTATTCTCATATTGGCATGATCCGCGCGGCGTTTGCGGCTTCACCCAGTTGGGCGGATGTATATTGAGAAACTGAAAGGTTTGCTCGATGGAAAGTCAGATCCCCATGATCCCACCCGATTCAGGCGCTTCTCCAGCGCGATGAGACCGAGTTCTCCATTTGGTTTCCCTTGATTGCATCAAGTCCGGCGATGAAATAGTTTTGCTTCTCTTACAGCGGTTTCTTCCGCACTACCCATGTGGTCATTGCGCGTTGATTTTGCACAACCGTGGTTTTCAGCGGCTCGGCCAGTTCGCCGCCCAGGCGTTCGGTGATTGAGTTAAGCAGCGCTTCGTCCAGCAGATAACGCTCCGCGCCGTCCGGTGATCGGAAGCGGCGTCCCTGAATTCGTCACGAACTGGCTCTTCCATTCCGATTGTGGATGCCACGCGGCAGAAAAATAGCCCGTCGGGTTTGAGAACGCGCCACGTTCCCTGCAGCATGGACTCGAATTGCGCATCGTCGCTGGCCAGATGCAGGACGGTGTTGCTGATGACCACGTCAGCGAAGGCATCGCTGAAAGACATATGCTCGACAGGTTCGACTCGAAAATTTGAAGGTGGAAGCGTGGGCGCGAACTTCCTCGCGAGCGAGCGAACGCTATCCACGGACTGTGCGTCCATGTCCGCGCCGTAAACTTCGTATCCCTCCCGCAGGAGATATATTAGGTTGCGGCCGGAACCGCATCCGGCGTCCACAATTCGCATCCCGTGCGTGATACGGCCTTTCAGAAGCTGGTCGAATAAATAAATGTCGATCTGTCCAAATTGTTCCTGGAGTGTGGGTGTGAGCATTCCTGGAAACCTATCCGTGGCTCGCGACTGTGTCAAGCATCGCGGCTGCTATTTTTGGGCGAAATAACTTGCGACCTTCTTCTTGAGGATTTCCGGTGCAACTTCCCGTGTCGACCCGGCTGGCAGATCGCCCAATTCAAATGGACCGTAGGACGTGCGGATCAGGCGGCTGACTTGCAAGCTGAGATGCGTCATGACTTTGCGAATTTCGCGATTTTTTCCCTCTTTAAGCGTGACGGTGACCCACACATTGGCGCCCGTCTGCGCGCGGTCTAGCTTCGCGTCAATTGGCCCGTAATTCATGCCCTCGACCGTAACTCCTTTTGCAAGTCTGGCGAGATCGGCGGGTTTTACAACGCCATTCACGCGCACTCGGTAGCAACGCTTCATGGCATTCGCCGGCAATTCCAGATACCGCGCAAGTCCGCCATCGTTGGTGAGCAGCAGCAGGCCCTCGCTGTTGATGTCGCAGCCGGCCGACGCTGACCACGCGCGGAAGGCCGGGCGGTAAACTTTCGAAAACAGTGGCGCGATTTTTTTCGTCGCGCGCCGTGGTCACGAGGCCCACAGGCTTGTGGTACAGAAAGAGGCGCGTTGCTTCAGACGTCGGCAACGGCTTGCCGTCCACGACGATCTTGTCCTCCGGCACAACCGTAAATGCCGGCGAACTCAATGTTTCTCCGTTGACGCTCACACGCCCGTCCGCAATCCATCGCTCGGCATCGCGCCGCGAACACAGCCCGGCGCGGGCGATAACCTTGGCGATGCGCTCAGCTTCTTCGCTTCTGTTCATGCGCTCCTTTTGGATTCTAACGATAACAGCAGATAACAGAGATTGACAAGCTTTGTTATCAGTGTTACGGTGGGAAAAACAGGAGAATAAAATCCATGAACGTATCTCTCACCACCAAGCTCGAGAAATTCGTGAGCGCCAAAGTCGAATCGGGCCGCTACAACTCCGCAAGCGAAGTGGTCAGGGAAGCGCTCCGACTGCTGGAAGAGCATGATCAGGCGCGATCCGTCCAACTTGCCGGATTCAACCAAGAGTTGGGGCGACGTTTGGACACGCTTGACCGTGGCCAGCACATCTCTCCAACGGATTCCCGCGCCCGGCTCAAACGTAAATCCGAGCAGCGCCGGAAAGCCAATGCGTGACGCAGTATATCCTTAGCTTTGACGCCGACCGGGACCTGGACGGCATCTGGGACTATATTGCGGAAGATAACATCGACGCCGCGGACCAGTGGATAGCTCGGCTGTTCGAAGCGTTTGCAGCCATTGGAGACTCGCCCGGCATAGGCCATAAGCGTCAGGACCTGACTGCTTACCCGGTCCTGTTTTGGCCGGTTGGTGCTTACCTTATCGTCTATCGGGCCACATCACGGCCCGTGGAGATTGTGGGCGTGACGCAGGGCGCACGCGATGTACCTGCCTTCTTGCAAGAACGTTTTTCGGACTAGCTTCCGCGTAGAAACAAATTAGAATTGCTTCTCTCCGGATCGAATCGCATGACTCGGAATATGGCCCCTCCAGCGTTTACCGGTCACCGCTCACGCGCCCGTCAGCGATCCATCGCTCGGCATCGCGCCGCGAGCATAGTCCCGCGCGGGCGATAACCTTGGCGATGCGCTCAGCATCTTCGCTTCTGTTCATATAACCCGCCTTCGCATGCCAGTTTGAAATTGGCGATCGTAACGCGAGTTGCAAGGCAGCAGATAAACCCTGCCTTCACACCGACCTTTTCCGTCGCGAAGTCGATGTCTTGTGCCTTGGCGCAAGGGGTTCTTGTGCTTTTCGATAACGACCGCTCAAGCCCTGCCCATCGCGAGCGTCCGCGTAACCAAAGCCGAGCCGAGCGGTGTTCACTTCTGCTTTATCAGCGCGGCAGCACGCTTGCCGACTTTCTTGAGCATCCCTTCAAGGCCGCGAAGCTCCTGCGGGCTTAGTTCCGAGAACACTCTCTTCATCTGCTCGGAATGCTTTCGAAAGATGGAAGCAATGAGATTCTTGCCGCGTGCCGTGAGGGCAACGATCCGAACGCGCCGGTCTTCGGCGCTCTCGACCCGGGTGACCAGGCTCTTCGCGACGAGGCGCTCGACAGCGATACTGATCGAGCCTGGGGTCAGATCGACGATTGGGCCTATGGTATTGACGGGCATAGGCCCTTTGTGCAGCAGGAGTTCCAGCACGCCGAAATCCGAGAGACCCAGTCCGGTCCCTTCAATATCAGCGGCTGCGTACCTTGTCAGGGCGCGCATCGCCTTCATCATTACCAGCCAGACGTGGTCAGTCCCTTGAAAGCGTTGGGTCATAAATTAATAAAAACCTGAATCTCCCGGTAGTATACCATCATCAATTATATTGACATCAATATGATTGGCATCTTGCAATGGCGCCGATCGAAAAGGAGAACTTGATTATGAGAACCGCTTCTGTAATCGCACAATACCTGGCAGGTGTGATCTTCCTTGTTTTCGGCCTGAACGGCTTCCTGAACTTCATTCCACTACCACCTCCGGCCGGCATCGCGGGACAGTTCTTTGCTGTCCTCTACGCCTCGCATTATCTGTGGGTGATCTTCGCATTTCAAGTCATCGCAGCTGTGCTGCTGCTGGCCAACCGTTACGTACCGTTGGCGGTGGCCATGCTTGCGCCAGTGATCGTCAACATTCTTTCTTTCCACGCTTTGATGGCCCCGAGCGGGCTTCCGCTGGCCCTCGTCGTGGCTGTATTGTGGGCACTGATCTTCGTCGATGTTCGACCAGCCTTCAGCGGGTTGTTCCAGTCGCGCGTGGATCGATCAAGTAATAGTTCGAGGGATTTGACGAAAGTCCCCGTGAGAGCCAGCTAACGCAAATTCATAGAAAGGAATACATCATGACGAGCGATCGAACGATTCTCATCACCGGAGTGACAGGCAAACAAGGCGGCGCGGTCGCCAAAGCGCTGCAGGGCACTGGGTTCCATCTGCGCGGCCTGACGCGCAAGCCAGACAGCGAGGGGGCGACGGCGCTGGCGCGCCAAGGCGTCGACGTCGTACAAGGGCGATCTCGATGATGTGGAGACGCTTCGCCATGCGTTGGCTGGTGTGTGGGGCGTCTTCGGTGTGCAGAATGCGGGTGAGGCGGGCGTCGAGCGGGAAGAGGCGCAGGGCAAGCGTCTTGCGACGCTGGCGCGCGAGGCCGGCGTCGAACACTACGTCTACACATCCGTGGGATCGGCGAACAAGCGGACGGGCATCCCGCACTTCGACAACAAGTGGCGCATCGAGGAAACCGTGCGCGGCCTCCGCTTCCCCTCGCATGTAATCCTGCGTCCGGTGTTCTTCATGGAAAACCTCGTAGCGCCCTTCAGTCTCCAGGGCTCGACGCTGGCCTGGGCGCTTGGGCCAGACACGAAGCTACAGATGATTGCGGTGGACGACATCGGCTGGTTCGGCGCGCGCGCATTCACCGACGCGGCCGCCTTGAACGGCCGCGAAATCGATCTCGCCGGCGACCTACGCACAATGCCGGAGGCGGCGGAGATCTTGGGGGAATCGCTCGGTCGGCCGATTGCGTTCGAGCAGACGCCAATCGAACAGGTCCGGCAGTACAGCAAAGAAATGGCATTGATGCTGGAATGGTTCGACCGTGTCGGCTACAGCGTCGACATCGCTGGCCTCGAAAGAGAGTTCGGCCGCGCGCTCACGAAAGCTCCCGATTGGGCACGCCGCTACGCGCGATCAAGTGGGAGCTGAAGTGGGAGAACCCGTGGTCGGTCTCAATCACACGACGAGAGTCTCGCGTTGCTCATTCGGCCGGGAGCGGCAAAACGCAGGTTACACGGTAAGATCGTGCTTCGTGTGGCATAGACATCTCCAATGAGTGACGGGGGAGGATCCATGATGTCAGGCAGGCTATCGGGCAAGGTGTGCGTCATCACGGGGACAGGCGGAAGTGTGGGCCGTGGGGCCGCCTTGGCATTCGCTCGAGAGGGTGCGTCGGTTGTCGGTTGCGACGTGAATGTCGCCGCGGCTGAAGCAACTGTTGCAATGGTTCGCGTCCAGGGCGGAACGATGATCTCGCTTCAGCCTTGCCGTCTGACCGAACCGTCCGAGTGTAAGGTGCTGGTCGATCTGGCCGTGCGTGAACACGGGCGGGTCGACGTGCTGTTCAACAACGCCGCGATGGCGTACTTCAACTGGCTCGAAGACATCACCGACGAGGAATGGAAGCGCGATCTGCGGGAAGAAATCGATCTGGTTTTTTTTCTCACCCGCGCGGCGTGGCCGCATCTGAAGGCCAGCCACGGCGTCGTCGTGAACACGGCGTCGCTCAACGGCCTCATGAGTTTCAAGACGCTGGGCTCACTGGCGCATACCACGGCCAAGGCAGGGATCATCGGGATGACGCGGCAGCTTGCGATGGAGGGGCGAGAACACGGCATTCGCGCGAATTCCATTTCACCTGGCTTGATTGAAACCAATCAGACGCGGGAACAGTTGAAGGACCCTGAATGGGCGAGCGCGATGCTCGGCAAGACGCTGCTCGGACGCCTCGGCCGGCCCGAGGAAGTGGCGAACGTCGCTTTGTTCCTGTCCTCCGATGACAGTTCGTACATCACTGGAGTCGATATCGTCGTCGATGGGGGAATGAAGGTTTGGTAACCGGCGGGCGAATACGTCGCCTGTCAGATTTGGATCGAAGGCGGATTTGTCTGCGAGTTCACACTCTGGAGATTTGAACCACTACACCTAAATTTGAATCCGTTAAATCTGGCAGTGAAAGCGACCCTGCAAGCCGCCGGAAACGCAGAAGTTTGTTTG
>CAWGSV010000024.1:0-18685 GCA_963825365.1 uncultured Acidobacteriota bacterium
TCCACATCTTATCAGATTCGCGCTTTGGCTTGCACAGGGTGCCGGCAATTGGCACTGTCCTGATTCAAAATTCCTTCTAGCGGTCGGAGGTCCGAGCTTCAGTTCGGACATTCACGATTGCTTTGATATGGGCTCTAGCCCCTGTAGCTTCAGGGGTTAAAACCCCGTACCAGTCGATCCTTTCGTCGGGGCTGAAGCCCCGACCTCCGAAATCCAAGCATTCTTCAAAATCGAACGGCACCTCACAATGGAATGGTTCAACCCAAGCCTCCGCTGCCATTCCTATTGGGCCACGACTCAGCTCGATGTTCGATTCGCTTGTAATTTTGGTTCCAGCCGCAGGTGTTTGCTCAGTGATGGCGCCCTTGGGCCACTGGCTTGCCGGAATCAAGGTGGTCTTTGCCAGCTTGAGGCCTGAGGATGAAAGCAACCGGTCTGCGTCCGGCAGGTCCAAGCCCACAAGCCACGGCATCACATAAGAGGGTGCGTTGGCTTCTTGCGCTACCAGCAGATCGACCCGAGGACTGCTTGCCTTCGATCCCGGTTGCGGCGTCTGCTGCAAAACAGTGTCGGACAAGGCTGCCGGCGATGCGTATGCCGTTACTTCGCCCAGCTGCAATCCCACTTGCAGAAGCTGGATGCGCGCGACGCGCAGAGATTCTCCCGCCAGCGAAGGCGTGGTCACGTTCTGCGGTCCAAGGCTGAGCACCACATGTGCATTCTGCGCGCTTTTCATGCCCTCGCCTTCCGGAGGGCTTTGGCGCACCACTGCATTGGCGGGCAGGCTGCTGTACGCGCGGTCGACGACCTTTAATTGGAGCCCGCGCCCCTGCAGTATGGCCATTGCTTCGGCGGAACTTTTTCCGACCAGGTTGGGCATGGCCACTTCGCGGCCCTGCACCGCGAAACGCATGGCCGTCACGGCGCTCAGAAACGCTGCCGCTGCCAGTATGAAAACCAGCAGCCCCATGCGAAACACCCATTCGATCCGCTCGCGAAAGCTCATCCGTTCACCGGCTTTGAATCTAACATGCTGTGGCTGGTGCTTCCAGCGTCGCCGCGCGAAAAGCCTAAAAACTTTTAACACAGAGGACACAGAGAAAGGCCACAGAGATCCACAGAGAAAATCGAATAACGTCTAGAGCTTCTTAGTTTGGCATCGCGAATTCTTCTTTTGGTTGTTTTGTATTTCTCTGTGTACCTCTATGGCCTTTCTCTGTGTCCTCTGTGTTAAGCCTTCGCCTTCCGACGTTCGATGGCTGCTGCATAGAACCCGTCCGTCCCGTGCTCGCCAGGAAATGTCCGGAAGAAGCCGTCAGACCCGATCACACTTTCCACGCGCAGCGATTCCAACAAGCAATCCTCGAAAGCGCCCCGCGGATCGGAGATCTGAAATGTGTCTCCCAGCGATGCAAGGGCTTCGCGGACAACGAACTCGTTTTCCTCCGGCTCGAGCGAGCAAGTGGAATACACAAGCCGCCCTCCGGGCGCGAGATGCGGCAGAGCGTTTCGAAGCATGCGCGATTGCCTTTCATGTAAATCGCGCAGGTCGTCCGGGCGGAGTTTCCAGCGAATTTCCGGATGCCGTGCCAGAGTGCCCGTCCCCGAGCAGGGCACGTCGACCAGAATGCGATCGAAAGCGCTGTCGAATGGCCGCTCGGAGGGAAGCGGCTGCACTCCATCCACAACGGCCGTCTGCACATTTCGAACGCCGCCATGTTCGAAACGTTCCTTCATGGCGCGCACACGGTTTTCGTGCAGGTCCGCAGCGACCACATGGCCCTGCGGCCCGACAGCCCGCGCCAACAGCAGCGTCGGCCGCCGGGCGCCGCGCATAGGTCGAGTACAGAGTTGCCGGGATCGCCCGCCAGAAGCCGCGCTACGGCCTGCGAAGCCTCGTCCTGGATGACCACCCACCCTTCGCGCACGGCTTCGCTCGCGGATGGATTTCCCCCCTGCAAAACCCATGCCTCGCTCAACAAACGTCCCGGCTGGATGCTGCAACCAGCTTTCGAAAGCGACGACATGCCCTCATCGCGCCGTGACGTTTCGAATAGATACCCGGAAAGGGCAGGGACGCGATTGTTGGCCTGAAGCAAGCCGCGCGTGCGCTCCTCCCCATAATTTCCAAGCCAGCGCTCAACGAGCCATGTGGGATGCGAATATTGAATTCCCATTCGCTCCGCAAGAGATAATTCAGCTGGGAGGAGGCGCGCGACAGCCTCAGCCGCCGAATTTGCGGAGCGCGGTTCTTTGGCGGCCTTGCGCAGGATGGCATTCACCAGATTGGCCGCCGAACGTTTTCTACCGCGCTTAACCAGTTCCACCGATTCGTGGACAGCGGCGTGCGCCGGCACGCGGTCCAGAAACATGAGTTGGTAAATACCCATTCGAAGCGCGATACGAACCTCGGCGTCGGCCACGTCCGTCGGTTTTTTCAAATTGCGGTCAATGAAAAAATCCAGCCGGCCTTTGCCAGCGCAACGCGCCCAGCACGAGTTCGGTGGCCAGGCCAGCATCCTCGGCCTTCACCGTTTTATCGAGTTCGCCGCGCAGCGCATCGTTCGCGTAAGCGTTCTGTTTCACCACGCGCAGCAATACATCGAATGCAATCGTTCGTCCCTGCGAAATTGGCATGAGCAAACATAAAACCACACTCCGCCATGGAAGGGAAATGACGATTGAGAAATGCCGCAGGTAAATTCCGGTTAAGACTTGTCAGGACCTGGCGGCGCGAGGCGCAAGAAAAGTTTGATCAATCTGGCACAAACGTGTTGATTTGCCAGGTAGTGATAGGCTGATCTTCAGCACAATCCACAATCATGGGGAGTTGTCGCAATGCGCGTTCCGCGGATCTACTCGCCTGCGGGGTTTCCCTTGGGCTCGGTAACCTTAAATTGCGAGTCCACGGAGAATATTTTGAAATCGGTGAAGGAGTGTTTTCTGTAGAAGCGGCGGCCTTGAAAATCCATGTAGACTTCGGTACTCGAAGGGAGCCAGAGTTGTAGATTTTTCGTGGACGTTTTGATGGGACGATATTCAACGCTTTGGTGATCCAAACGGAGTCGAATCTTTGGGATGGATTGCACCAGGTCCATCTCCAGGCGCGCCACCTGATAGGAATCAGCGAGAATCCAGGCCCTGCCCCGCAGGTTCACGTCGTAGGTCGCTCGATTCACGGAAAACGAATAGGTAAGATTGGGGCGGTCCGCGCGCTGCTCAAAGCGAACTTGCCACGCCGGCTGTCCGTGCCACTGCCCCAGGCCTTCGCACACCATCTTGAAATTGTTGACGTATCGCGGGTGAAAAATTAAGACCAGGCTGGGCGTGCCAACCGTCGCGATGTGGTTTGGAAATGGATCGAGGGAAATACTACCGTTGCGGAATTCGTCCACATGCAACGTGCCGGTGGGATCTTCGGTGTAGGATACCAAATAACTGAATTGGCCGAAGCCATGACAGGCCCCATGATGGCCCAGATGATCGACCGGCTGGTGCATGAGGATTTCTGTCGCCGTAAATCGATCCACGTTGTGAACAAGTTCCACGATTCTTTGACCTGCTCCGTCGAGCACGGTCGGCAGCGAACACGCCGCTCCGGAAGCGACGGGCGGCACGGCATGATCAATGTCTTCCGGAATCCAGCTATCATTCGGCGTTCGGAGTTCAGACATGTACGCGATGGCCTCGTCGGGTGTGTCCGTGAGCGCGATGGAAGCCGGGTTGCGCTGAGCATCGCCGGAATTCTGAGCGATCATGGTGGTATCCGGCGCTTCGAGCTTGGCCAGATAGTTTTTGGCTATCTCTTCCAGTTTCGGATCGTTGTGGTTTTTCAGGGCTAACCGAAGCTGAGCCGCCGCGGCAACTTTGTCACCCTGCGCAGCATAGATTTGAGCCAGCAGGAAATAAAGCGGCAAGTAATTATGATTCAGATCGATCTCCGAGGCTTGCAAAGCATCCTTCTGCGCATCCACAAGATTGTTCAGATAGAAGGAGGCCATGGCCCGGTAGTAACGCGCGTATCCATCATTCTCCGGATTGATGCTGAGGGCGACATTGGCAAGGTCTAAAAGCCGCTGCCATTCCTGGTTGCGCGCTGAAAACTCCGCCAGGCAAAGGTATGCCGGAAAGTACTTGGCATCGATAGTCGGGACTTGCGAACAAGCATCACGGGCTTCTTGCTCCTTATGCTGCTCATCCAGTACCACGCCTAACATCACCCACGCCGCCGGATAGTCTTTGAACTTATCGATTGCGCGGCGTAAGTGTTGCTCGGACTCCTCCAGCTTCATTTTTTGAGAGGAAATACAGCCCTTGCTAAATTCGTCCCGCGCCTTGGCAGGAACTTTCAGCGTCTTAACCGTCGAAGTGGAAGCCTGCATTCCAGAAAGGTTCCAGGGAAGACATTTCTCGTCGGGAACAACAACGGGTTTTGCAAGCGGTGGTGTATCAATAATCGGGGCATAACTCTGACAAGGTCCCGAGTTCGTGCAGTTTGCACCAACGTTTATAGCAACATCCTGTCTGTTTTTTATTTGCGCACGCAGCGGGGGGGCCGACAAAGCCAGCGCCAATGCAAAAAGAGCCACCAGCATGCAGCTTTCAATGAGCGCAAATTTCCGGCGACCTGCTCTTGGCCTGCGGCTGTTCAATTTGTGCATGAGTTTATCTGACGAGGAAGTTGCCGCCCGACCGCGGTTTATCTTCCTATTCTTCCTGCGAATAGTATTCCTTTTCCAAATAGAATCAAGATGATTCGTGTTGGCAGGATGGGCGAGGTGCATCCGGCGCAATGGAAATATTCGGCCAAACCATTTAGTGCGATTAACAGGTTTCGGAAAAAGTAGCACAGGCACTCTTGCCTGTGCGGTTTTCGCGATTGATCACTTTGCGGATGCGCCCAAAGTTCAGAAAAGCGGACAGGCAAGAGTGCCTGTGCTACACAACATTTTCCGCACCCTGCGAAGCCCTTGAAATTCTGAAGGCCCATGTGCGCCGCCTGAATGCCTGACGATTAGAAACGCACTCTGAGACTGATCGTTGTGGTCTGGGTCAAAGTGCCCGAAACACCGTGCACCGTTATCGTGTAGGTTCCTGTCCTGGCATTGCTGCTGGCGGTCAGCGTGAGGATGCTCGTCCCGGTTGCCGGATTCGTTCCGAACGCCGCGGTAGTGCCCGATCCCATCCCAGTAGCCGACAGCGTCACACTTCCGGTAAAGCCGTTGGCCGGATGAATCGTAATTGTGCTGGTGCCGTGAGAGCTGCGCGTGATGCTCAGACTCGTGGGCGAAGCCGAGATTGTGAAGTTCCCCGTGGCCGCCGCTTTTACGGTCAACGAGACTGTGGTTGTGTGCGTCAGGCTTCCAGACGTTCCCGTAATCGTTACGGTAACCGTTCCCGTGGCAGCGGTGCTGCTGGCCGTCAGCGTCAAGACGCTGGAAGCGGTCGCCGGATTCGTTGCGAATGCTGCGGTCACGCCGGAGGGCAAGCCGGAAGCGGAAAGCGTTACGCTCCCTGTGAAGCCGTTGGTCGGAGTGATCGCAATTGTGCTCGTGCCTCCCGCCGCGCCTTGCGTGATCGTCACACTTCCCGGGGAAGAAGATAAGCTGAAGTTCGGCGTGCTCGCCGCGTTTACGGTCAACGAGACGTTGGTTGTCTGCGTCAGGCTGCCAGAAGTACCCGTGATCGTCACGGTAACCGCGCCCGTCGCGGCCGTGCTTCCAGCCGTTAGCGTGAGAATGCTCGAAGACGTCGCCGGATTTGTTGCGAACGCCGCGGTCACGCCCGACGGCAAGCCAGAAGCTGAAAGAGTCACGCTCCCGGTAAAGCCGTTGGTCGGAGTGATCGCAATTGTGCTTGTGCCTCCCGCCGCGCCTTGCGTGATGGTCAAGCTTCCCGGCGAAGAAGATAAGCTGAAGTTCGGCGTAGTAGAGACCGGCCAGCTGTTCACCAGATTCGCTACGTTCACCGTACCGATGCCGGTCGCAAAGTCCCAGCCGGTCAGTGTCCCGTATGCCGGCGAATATGCGCTATTAGAAGTAGAGAGCACTCCATAGGTGCCGGACGGTCGGTAGCAGTTGTTAGAGCCCGTGCAGTTGACGTCTATGTCGCCCTGAGTGACGTCGTAGAAAATGCAGGAACTCGCAACGCCATTGCCCAGCGTCGAATTGCAGGTACTGCTTCCGCTTGGACCGTATTCGGTCGCGGCCAGGCTGTAATAGGTGGGATTTGGATTGCCCTGGCGCGACCCGGTCTTTTGGTTAATCAATGCCTGAAAGCCTGCCCAGATGGGGGAGGCGAATGACGTTCCGCCAGCGCCGGACCACGCGCTCGGCGCGCCTGTGCAAGCTGTGCCTCCATTGGCCGTGTCAGAGTCGCAGAAAATGTAGTAATGGCCCCAGACTCCGTTCGCGGCAAACAGGGAGACGTCCGGAATATCGCGCACGCCATCGGAGGGAACACCGACGATCGATTGCCAGGATGGCTTGGCGTATCCAGCGCAACTTCCGCTCACCACCCCGGTGGTCGCCGGACTGCCCGTGGCACATCCGCTTGGGCCGCCGCTGCCGGAAGCGGTGGTGTGCATTCCATCCGCGCTCGCTGTACTGCTGTTACAAAAGCCGCTTGTGCCGTAGGTCGTGGAGTAGCTGAGATATGTTGCAATCAATTGGCTAGCGCAGGAATCGTTCCACGGGATTTCCGGGATGTAAGATTTTGCTGAGCCATAAGTGGAAGCGTTTGTCGAATTCCAGTAAGTGCTGGCGGTACCTGCTTGTGTGTCTCCGTAATCGGTGCCGCCTACAGACACGTTATAGGGAGTCGAGGAAAATCCGCTGACGCCGATGCCGTGGGTGGCATTCGATTTATTCGCATCGCAGCTTGCGGCCCCTTCGTCGCCGGAAGAGACGAAAACGGAAACGCCCTCGGCCACGGCCAGTTGATACGCAGAATTATACGCGGCATTCGCCGAAGCGCCGTTTTCGGCTTCGCATTCGCCGTAGCTGATACTGACGATTGATGGAGGAGTGCTGCTTTCATTGAGCAGGTTCTGCAGGGCGATCAGGCCCCCAAACGTGGTGAATGTATCGGAGCAGGAAGCAAGTTCGATCGTCGCGCTGGGCGCCGCCGCGCTGGCATATTCAGCGTCGAGAATCGCTTCGATATCGTCTGCATTCACGCCGGGATTGCTGCAATTATTGGTGCCGCTGGGCGGCGCGGGATGCGCTTGGGTGAATGAGCCTGACGTATAGCTGGAAAGGCCGAAGGTCGAGCGGAACGTCGTCCAGTCAGAGGTCGAAAACACGTTGGTGTCTTCGATCACCACGATGGTCTGTCCCTGCCCGGATGTTCCGGCGCTAAACAGCGAGTTAAGGTTGTAAATCTTGGCAACGTCCGCGGGCACAACTGCCTGATACGTTGCGCCACCCGAGGTAAACGTATAGGCGGGTTTCATCTGGTACAGCGGGCGCGGCACGAAATCATGGAGCGATACGACGCCCACTACCGCCGGAGCGAGCGCCGCGGGAATCTGCGGATCGCCCATGTTGGCGATGTGCCTCGCGCCGTTCACGTCGAGGGCGTGCATTTCAGTGTGAAACGCTTCGCGCACCTGGCTCGCGGTGCCGGAGAAATCGACGACCATGCGGCTGGGGTAAATGAGATTGACCGTCAGGCCATGTCCGCCCAGCCAGCCGGAAATCGTGTCGAGGTCTTGCTGCGCCAGGCCGAACTGGTCGCCAAATTCCTGAGCGGTGAGCCACTTGTGAAAATTTGGCGAACCGGGCGTCTGAAGCTGGTCGAGGAATTGCCGCAGCGCCAACTCCTGTTCGGGGGTACGCTGCAATTGCAGCAACATGTGCTCCATCTGGAAACCGTTGGGGAGCGCGCCACGATCGTTGGCCGGCGTGGCTTCGGGGCGAGTGCCTCCGCGCAGCGTTATGAGATTTCCTTCATCGATTCCCTGCGTGATGACACGGCGGGCAGCGCCGACTTGCGCCTGCGCCGGAACTGTCAGAGGCATTGACGCGAGAATTGTGAGAGAAATAAGCGCAACGAATCCCAAGAAGTGTTTTTGTCGCATCACTCGCCCCTGTAAATATCAGGATTACTAATTGTGACATCTGGAATTGGCATCCTACGCTTCCTTCGTAATTCACGCAACGAAATTGCTACCTGTACGAAGGGGCGATGTATTCGCAGTTCCATTACGTATAGCCCTCTAACAGGCCCTTCTCACAAGCGACCTGCGCGCAATTTATTTTTGACGTGCATCCAGTGGAGGCTCTGCTAGTTCGTGTGTACACCGTAGGGGCACGGCAATGCCGTGCCCCTACAACCGAGACGCCTGCAAGCGTGCAGTTATTTAAAGCTTGATCCAGGGGTCTAAGGAACGTTGGTAAGAAATTTGGGTCAATAAATTAAGATACTTAGACACTGTTGTAATCATTTAACTGAGAAACGGCGTCGGGCTGAAAAGCGTTCGCATCGGCTGCTGCCTGGCTCCGGCACCGCCTGAAGGCCCACAATAAGAAGGTATCCAAAAATGGAGATTCCGGTTGGAATCCGAACGGATGTATACTCTCAACGACCAATCAGTTTAAAACATCGGTTTTCGGTAACTTCATCCATGAAGGAGCGCCCATGGAATCCAAATCGCCAAATCGCAGAAAATTTCTGAAGAGCACCGCCGCGCTGGTCGGTGCGGCCGCTGCAGCTGCCGCTGCTGCGGCGGGGCAGCCAGTGACTGGGGAAACTCCCATGTCCGAGATGGAAATGCCCGACCTCGCCGCTGCGATTGCCTATGGCCAGCGCTCACCCTACGTAAAATCAAAACGAATTCCAGTGCTCGAGAGAATGTCGCCGGACGATTTCGGAATGACGTTTCATGTAACGTCTCCCCTGCAGGATGCTGTTGGAATCATCACTCCGTCGTCGCTGCATTACATATCCACGCACCGCGGCTCTTATGTTCCGAATATCAATCCCGCGGAACACCAGCTGATGATTCACGGCATGGTGGACCGGCCGCTCATGTTCACGGTGGACGAATTGAAGCGCCTGCCTTTTGTAACCCGCGTGCATTTTCTGGAGTGCCTTGGAAATCGCGCAAAGGCTTCGCACAAGAATGTGCAGGAATCGCACGGATTAACCAGTTGCTCGGAGTGGACTGGCGTGCCTCTGTCGCTGTTGTTGAAAGAGGCCGGCGTGCAAAGCGGCGCGGCATTTATGGTGGCCGAGGGCGCTGAGACCGTAAAGGGCGCCACGAGCATTCCAATCGCAAAGGCCATGGACGATTGTTTGATCGTGTATGGCCAAAATGGAGAGGCGCTGCGTCCTCATCAGGGCTATCCGATTCGCCTGCTGGTTCCCGGGTTTGAAGGAATGCACAACGTCAAATATTTGCGGCGTCTCAAGATTGTTGAGAAGGACTACATGACCTACAACGATTACGGACATCTTGTTACCGATGCCCGTGTCGCCTCTCTCACGCGCGTGATCGGGCCGAAATCGGTGATTACTTTTCCCTCCGGTGAACAAAAGCTTCCGGGCCCCGGCTTTTTCGAAATCACTGGCCTGGCCTGGTCGGGCACTGCCGCGATTCGCAGCGTGGAAATCTCGGTCGACGGCGGGCAAAGTTGGAAAGCAGCGGAATTCCGCACGCCAGCGCACCCCATGGCCCATGTGCGGTTTGCTTTCCCCTGGATGTGGGACGGCAAGGAATGCGTGATCCTTTCGCGCTGTACGGACGAAGCTGGGCAACGGCAGCCAACTCGCGCAGAAGCCGCAAAATATTGGAATGTGCCAGACGACAAGGATTTTCGCACACCCGGTGCGGACAATTCGGTGTTCCCGTGGAGAATCGCCGGCGATGGGAGCGTTCACAATGGAATGGCGTAAAATTCTTTTACTCGTCGCGGTCATGAGCCTGGCCCAATTGGCGAAGGCGCAATCTCCCACGTACCGCGTGGGGCGAACCCCCACTCCGGAGGAAATTCAAAAGTGGGACATCTCCATCGGGCCGGATGGGAAAGAACTCCCGGTGGGCCATGGCACCGCTGTGGAAGGCGCAAAGCTATTCCGTGCGAAACAGTGTGTTGTGTGTCACGGGAGCAAAGGTTCGAACGGTCCGGCCCCGACTCTGATTAAGAGCGATGGCAAGACGAAATCTCCCTATCCGTGCCTCGTGCCATGCGTGAACGATCTCAATGTAATGTCCCTCCACGCAATGTACGCCACGACCATGTGGGATTACATCAACCGCGCCATGCCGCTCAATAAAGAAGGCACGCTAAAGCCGGATGAGGTCTACTCGCTGGTAGCGTTTCTTCTTTACAATAACGGCGTTATCCCCGAAGACCTGGTGCTCGACAAACAGAGCTTGCCGAAGGTGAAAATGCCGAATCACGATCACGGCGCATTGCCACTGGAGTGGAAGCACGGGGCGCCAATCGTTGCCGGCTATCCGTGATTCGCGGCTAGAGCAAATCGTTGTTCGATTGCGATGTTCCGATTCCCGCAACCTCCAACCTCAAATGTCGTAATATGAAGTTTGGGGGCTGGGGGCAGCTCACAGGCATGTTGTAATACTCCCATCGCCCATTGAAGCTAGGGGGCACAATGTCTTCTTCACCGGTACCGAGCGCACCTGATGCACGGACTCAAGCCTTTCCTGTGTTGACCACATCGCAAATCAACCGCGTTATGCCACTTGGCAAAGTCCGACAAGTGCGCGCGGGCGAGATCTTGTTTGCGCCCGGTGACACCGACGTCCCCTTTTTCGTGCTGCTTTCGGGGAGTATGGAGATTGTGCAGCCTGATCTTACGGGCGAGCGCCCCATTGCAACCCACAGCAAGGGCGAGTTTACCGGCGAGATGACTATGATCTCCGGTCACCGCTGCCTTGTTCTCGGCCGGACCACAGAACCCGGCGAATTCCTGGAATTTACTGGCGATGGATTGCGCTCACTCATCGCCAGGGACGCCGAACTGAGTGAGATCTTCATGAGGGCCTTCATACTGAGGCGGCTCGAGCTGATCAGGGGCGGGTTGGGCAACATCATCCTTATGGGGTCGCGTCACTCGGCCAAAACTCTGGAGCTGCGCGAATTTCTGAGCAGGAATGGACAACCTTATACGTATGTGGATCTCGATACTGACAAAACATCGCAGGAACTCCTGGATCGTTTTGAGATAAAGCTCGATGAAATCCCTGTGGTCATTTGTAATCAGCACGGCGTATTGCGCAACCCGACCATCCAGAAGTTGGCGGACGGTCTGGGATTCAACAGGGGTATTGACGAGTCGCAACTTCGCGATTTGATTATTGTGGGTGCCGGACCATCGGGTTTGGCAGCGGCGGTTTACGCTGCGTCGGAAGGCTTGGATACGCTGGTCATCGAGATTGCCGCTCCCGGCGGGCAGGCAGGATCAAGCTCGAAAATTGAAAATTATCTTGGTTTTCCGACTGGAGTTTCCGGGCTGGAACTGGCGACGCGGGCTATTACTCAAGCGGAGAAATTCGGAGCAAAAATGATGCTGGCGCATGGCGTAGCTCGGCTCGATTGCGCCAGGCGTCCCTACAAGGTGGTGCTGGAGAACGGCAACAAGCTCGCGGCACGCGCTATTGTCATATCAACCGGGGCACAGTACAACAAACCACGAATCGCCAATCTCGAAAAGTTCGAGGGGCAGGGAATCTACTATGGCGCGACGTACATGGAGTCTCAGTTGTGCGAGCGCGAGGATATCGTTGTGGTTGGCGGGGGAAATTCTGCGGGACAAGCTGCAGTGTTTCTCTCGCAGACCGCAAGCAAGGTACACATGCTGGTGCGGTCAGGTCAGTTGTCAGACACAATGTCCCGCTACCTGATCCAGCGCATAGAAGAGAACCCCGCAATCGAAATGCACTTCAAAACAGAAATCGTGGATCTCCAAGGCGATACGCACTTGGAGCGTGTCACTTGGCGTTCCAACGCCACTGGAGAGACTACTACCAATGCAATCCGCCACGTTTTCATAATGGCGGGCGCCTCGCCCAGAACTGATTGGCTGAGTGGTTGCCTTGCGCTGGATAATAAGGGCTTCATCCTCACGGGGCGGGACCTGGATGCTGCAACGGAAACTCCGGTTTGGCCACTGGCGCGCCCTCCACAAATGCTGGAAACGAGCCTGCCTGGAGTTTTTGCAGTCGGTGACGTTCGTTCGGGTAACGTAAAGCGCGTGGCCGCCGCAGTGGGTGAAGGATCGATCGCCATTAGTCTTGTACATCGTGCCCTGGCGGAGCTTTAGAGGAAAAGGCCAGCTGCGGTTATGAATTCCCGCTCCAATCTTCGCGTCGCGCCGTTTCAGGAATCTAAATCGCCAACCTTTAAAGATCGCGATGCGTGGGGCAACGGGCATTATTTTAGCGCGTAGATGTCGTATGTAATCTTAGTGCCAACGCGCTCACCTACGGCGACTGCTTGCAGTCGAGAGAGCCACGTGTAGCGCGAATCGCCTGTCTCAAAGAGGGGTGCGGCGCGCAGGGAAGCGCCCGCATCGGTCGTCTGGCCGATTCCGTTGTACGTCACTAGAATTACCGCACCATCATCCGTTTTGAGTGTGAGCCGAACATCCAGCCGGTAGCTGCCGTCGGCCCGATTGGTGATCCAGTCCCCGGACGGTATCTGCACAGATGCCTTGACACGCGGGCCTTCGAAACGGCCGCTGACGATCTGCACGATGGTGCGCGTCCCTTGCGGTCCGTTTTTGGCAACTGTGCGGGCGCCCGTTTCGGCGCGCAGGGTGCCAAGGTATTCGAACTCAGGCGCGCGTAGCGCCCCGCCAGCCTTCGAAGCGGGCGCGCTGGGCACGCTCGGGGAAGTCTGAGCAAAAGAGGATAGGTCGCAAAGAGTCATTGCGAGGCAGATCAGCACCGCAGCTACGACACGCATCGTCCCTCCTTAATGGAACGGCTGATTATGCTACGTCATCACAATCAAACCCAGTTGAAAAGTGTCTTGATGGATTTCATGCAGGATGTCCGAGCTATACCGGATTCAACAATTTGACTTTTGGATTCCCAATACCTGCGGCGAGTTAGCGAATAACGAATCTATTCAGATTCTTTCCCTGAACCGAGTGGACAACTTTGTGTATTGAACCCGGCATACGCCGTCAAGGCAATCGAGATTAGATAGAAGAGAAATGAGCCGTCCATGAAGGTGTGATACCCGATCTCGCTTCCTTTAGTACTAAAATTCAGAGTGTTAATGCCGAAAATATCGAGTGCGCGTGCGATGAGCGCGAGTGCCGCGCAAACACTGCCCAACCAAAAACTCCCTCTGATGATATATCTTTGCATTACACACTCCTATAGAAGTGGCATCCTCGATTTTGTTTTGCAATTACTCATCCAAAGCAAAGCGCTTGATTGCAATAGAGATACCTAAAAAGAGCTGTATGACATGTTTATTGAAATGGATATTGGTCAGCTCGAATAGTCTACTTTTGTTCACAGTCTGCCGGACTTACCAGGGCTTGGAGCGACCGATCAAATCTCGATCAAGCTGCTTTGTACAGGCATTTCATTTTGGAAATACATTTTCAGACTGATTCACTGATTGGGAAGATTGGTCAACAATATGCTTTCTTCCGGCGCGAGTGTCCCAATGTGGACAGACGGAGGACGGCGTATCAGTAACCCTTAAGAGGCACTCAGTAGTGCTTCGCGCAATTCGGAGAGGCCCATTTGCCGGATTCTCCGGAAAAAGTATCAAGGCTTAGGTCTAAACAAATGTATACGTACCGCCTGCCCATTCTGTCTGCCGCCCGGTTTCGTTTGCTCGCGCTTGCTTGCTGCGTCTCCGCTCTGGCTGGTTGCGCAGGACTGGTAGCAAATACTCCGCCCCCGCCCGCTCAGAGTGTGCGCTTTGGCCACGTTTTCATTGTCGTTGAGGAGAACCAAAGTTACGCAAACGTCGTCGCCAGCCCTTCCATGCCTTACCTGAACAACCTTGCCAATCAGTACGGCCTGGCGACAAATTACTTCGCCAACGCGCATCCCTCCATCCCAAACTATTTTGAGCTCACCACCGGGCAGATTCTCACGTTCGACGACTCTTCGACACCGCAGTCGTTTCCCGTTTCCGGAGACAATGCCATCCGTGAGCTTATCGCCGGCGGCAAAACCTGGAAATCCTACGCTGAAGATCTTCCCACAGTTGGTTATACCGGGGGGGGCAGCGGCAACTACGCCGTGCGCCATAATCCGGCTGCCTACATGACCGATGTGCAGAACGACCCTGCGCAAACAACAAATCTCGTTCCCTTTAGCCAATTTGCCGCGGACGTTCCGACGGCAAACCTGCCCGAGTATTCTTTCATCGTTCCGAACCTCTGCAACGATGCGCATGACTGCGCTCTGACCACGGCTGACGATTGGCTGAAGAGCAATCTCGACCCGGTCGTTCAGAGCACCATGTTCCAGAAGGACGGCCTCCTCATCATCGTCTTTGATGAGGGGGATCCTACGGATTTAAGTGCTGGGGGAGGCCACGTCGCCGCCGTCATCGTCAGTCCGTTTGCGAAGCGTGGGTACAAGTCCGTCGCTTTCTATCAGCATCAAAGCGTACTTCGCCTGATGCTCGAAGGTCTCGGCGTGACGAAACTGCCCGGAGACGCCGCGACCGCACCACCCATGTGGGAGTTTTTCAATACGCCGTAGTAGATCGTCTCAACTTGGTTTCGGTTTGCGTAAATCGCTTCGCCAAATATTTGAACTGAAAAATCCGCTGGAGTCGATTGGTTAAACCGCTTTGACGAACCAGATCGTTGGGACGCTCGTAACACCGCCGCCCTTCATGACTTCTTTGAGTCGAGGTGAGCTGACAAATGATTTTGCCTTGTTGAGATTAGGAAAGTCATGCGACACGGTTATGTCGTTGGGCTTAGTTAGTGAACGATACACCACGTGACCGGTTACACCCATTGTGGCCCGCTCTGTTTCAAAAGCGTCGTAAGCCTTCCTCCACTTCCGATAATCCTTCACTGTGTGTCTTACAAAAATCCGAACCATGTCGCCCTCCTCTTTCCGCCCACCTGTTATTTCCTATCCTTGGCCGAGCATGGTACCCCTTAGCGGCGTCCGGCACAATCAATCCCCCTATTAGGCAAAAGATCCAACAGTCACGATCCCGCGGCGAAGTCTTTGAGGAAAAGGCGCTAGGACCAGAGGTCGTGGCCGAAGTATTCACTCGAATCGTCAACAGCAAAAATCCGCCGCTCCGCAACACTTTGACCGCCTAGGCCAAGCTATTCCCATTCCTGCGGTGGCTTTTGCCTGCGGGCGTCTTTGAAGGCGGCTTGCGACGTGGTTTGAAGATCGACAAGGCGGGTGCTTGATCCTGCCAATTTTGGCCGGCAGCATTCGCGATTGAGATACCAATTCAAGTCGAGTTCCATCTAAACAAATCGATCGGCCGGAACCAGGTGTGCGCCATTTGCAAATTCGCGCGCGGATATTTTCTTGCGCCCCTCGAGTTGAACAGATTCCAGCCGCAAATGAGTCCCCTCGCCACACACCACATGAATTTCCCCTAAGGCTGAAATAATTTCACCCGGCGAATTGCGCCCACTGGCAATTGCGCTTATTTCCAGGGTCCCGCACAAATTGCAAGTCTGCCCTCGAAATGTGCTGAAGGAGCCAGGCCAGGGAGTGAAGCCGCGCATGCGGTTGTAAATTTGCTGCGCCGATTGTGTCCAGTCGATTCGTCCGTTTCCCTTTTCTAGAATTGGAGCGTAGGTGGCGTCCTTTTCTACTTGCGGAAGCGGTGAAATTTCGCCGCGATCGAATCGCAGGAGCGTTTCGGCGATCAACTCCGCGCCAATGATGCTCATGCGCGCGTAAAGGTCAGGCGAGGTTTCGTCCGGCCCGATGGCCACTTCGCGCCGCAAGAGTGTTGGCCCGGTATCCATACCCGCGTCGATTTGCATAGTGGTGAGGCCTGTGACGGTCTCTCCATTGGCGATGGCCCAGTGGATGGGCGCGGCGCCTCTGTAGCGCGGCAACAATGAGCCGTGTACGTTGATCCAGCCAAGCCGTGGAATCGTTAAGAGGCGCGCGGGAATAATTTGCCCGTAGGCGATGATCACGATGGCGTCCGGCGCGAGGCGTTTCAGGAATTCCAGCGACGATTCGGATTTAATATTTTCCGGCTGATAGACATGCAAGCCGAGTTCGAGGGCGGCTTCTTTTATGGGCGAGGCGCTGACTTGTTGGCCACGGCCGCGCGGACGGTCCGGCTGGGTGATGACCGCTTCCACGGAAAATTCGGGACGCTCCGCGAGCCGCCGGAGGGAGAGAACTGCGAATTCCGGCGTACCACAAAACACAATGCGCAGTGCGGTCATCGAGGCGATCGGAATCTACCAGTCGCCGGTCTTCCGCAACTTGCGGATCCGGCGCTTAATCAAATCTCTCTTGAGCATACTGAGGTGTTGCAGAAAAAGAATGCCGTCGAGATGGTCGATCTCGTGGCAAAAAGCGCGGGCCAGGAGCCCCTCGCCGCGCATTTCGTAAACTTCGCCCTTCACGTTTTGCGCGCGCACGGTCACATAGGCGGGGCGCAGCACGTTTCCCCGGAAGCTGGGCAGCGAAAGGCATCCTTCCTCTTCGCGCTGGTCTCCCTCCACGTGAATGATTTCCGGATTAGCGAGCACCAGACGGGCCTCGGGAGTTTTTCCGACGCTTACGTCAATCACTGCCAGGCGCTTGGACATGCCAATCTGCGTGGCGGCCAGGCCCACGCCCTGCGCCACGTACATGGACTCGAACATGTCCTCGCAAAGCTTGGCCAGATCGTCGTCAAATTTTTCAACAGGCTTGGTGGGCGATTCCAGCACCGCCGCGCCGTACTTCGTAATGGGATAAATCATCTCAGCCACTCACTCGATTCGTTGAATCCACAGATGAACACAGATAAAGATTGATGAACCCAGATAAATACAGGCAAAAACTGGCGAGAACAACCCAGAACTGACAAAGTGAGAGAAGCAATCGATTTGTTCTTTTGTCTTTATCTGTGTTCATCGGTTTTCATCAGTGTTTATCTGTGGATCAGAACTCCAGCAACTGCTTCACGTAACCATCGAAATTGCGGCGCAATTCCAGCAGCGAATCGCCGCCGAATTTTTCCATCATGGCTTGCGCCAGCACCAGTGAAACCATGGCTTCGCCGACCACTCCGCCGGCCGGAACCACACACACGTCGGAGCGTTCGTAGGCGGCGGAGATGGGCTGCTTGGTTACCATGTCCACTGTGCCAAGCGGCGTTCGCAGCGTGGAAATGGGCTTCAGGTAGCCGCGTACAATTACGTCTTCACCGTTGGTGATGCCGCCCTCAAGGCCTCCCGCGCGATTGGATGCGCGCGTAAATTTTTTGCTGGCGGCATCGTGAGCCGATCTCGTCCATCACTTCGGAACCGTAAGAAGTGGCGGCCGCGATTCCCGCGCCGATCTCCACGCCCTTCACCGCTTGAATCGACATTACGGCCTGCGCCAAACGCGCGTCTAGCTTTTCATCCCACTGCGCGTGCGAACCTAAGCCAGTCACCACGTTGTGCGCCACAACTTCAAAAATTCCGCCCACCGTGTTTCCGGCTCGGTGCACCACGTCCACTTCACTCTTCATCAGCGCTTCAGTCCCGGCATCCACG
This sequence comes from uncultured Acidobacteriota bacterium, assembly GCA_963825365.1. Classification (GTDB taxonomy): domain Bacteria; phylum Acidobacteriota; class Terriglobia; order Acidiferrales; family UBA7541; genus Palsa-360. The sequence goes on from CAWGSV010000024.1 coordinate 17,695, forward strand.
CAGCGCAGCGGGCGAATCCAAATTTTCGCAGATGGCCTGTATTTCACTCCAGGAAACGGCCCGCGCAAGGCGAGCCTTGCCCACGGAAATCACATGGCTCAGCACTTCGCATTCCAGCTGGCGCAGCAGCATCTTTGCAATCGCGCCGGCGGCCACGCGCGCGGCGGTCTCGCGCGCCGATGCGCGCTCCAGAATATATCGCGCATCGTGCAAATTGAATTTCATGGAGCCGGCAAGATCGGCGTGCCCCGGGCGAGGCGCGGTCAGGTGCCGCTCGGCGCTCTCGGATTCAGGAAGTTTTTCAACGGGGAGCGCCTTTTCCCAATTGGTCCAGTCGCGATTCTCAATGCGCAAGGCGATGGGCGCCCCAATAGTTTGCCCGTGCCGCACTCCGGACAAGAAATTCCACGCGATCCTTTTCGATCTTCTGCCGCCCGCCTCGGCCGTAACCCAACTGCCGCCGGTGCAGTTCCCGCTGCACGAATTCGAAGTCGATGGGCACACCCGCAGGCACGCCGCTGATCCAGGCGATCAGCGCCTGGCCGTGTGATTCCCCCGCTGTGACAAAGCGAATCATGGAAGGCTCGACATTCTATCGGACCCTGCACGGCGCGTAAAGCGATGATACGTGTGGTGACGGAGTCGCTACAAAAGGGAACTTCTGTGGCTCTACGGCAAATTGACCTAATTTTTCCGCCAGTCCCGGTAGGGACGATACATCGTAGCCCACTGTGAAACGGTGGGAGCAAGGTGCTAAGCGAGTCTGAGCCCCAGAGGGGTGGCACATGCTCCAGCGTGTGTCGCCCCTCTGGGGCTCTTATCCGCCGGGTGCGCGCTCCCACCACTTGCGTGGTGGGCTACGATATGCCGTCCCTCCGGGACTTCAGGCAAAACCAACTCCAGACCGAAGCGACACCAAATTCCTGGCGCTACGCACATAATCTGAAGGTTAGCAATACCAAGACGACCCATCCCGGCTGTACTGCAAGAA
>CAWGSV010000025.1:0-17962 GCA_963825365.1 uncultured Acidobacteriota bacterium
TGTTCAGGCGATTCGTAAAAATCGGAAATGAAAACCACAATTCCGCGGCGGCGCAGGAACTGCTGAAAATGATTGAGCGGTTTGGCGAAATCGGTGCGCGCGTGCGGCTCGGCCTGTTCCAGGCCGCTCAGCAGGCGGTGAAGCTGCCCCTGCCGCATGGATGGGCGCACGTAGTTGCGAATTTCATCGTCGAACACAATTAATCCTGCTGCGTCGCGCTGATTGTGAATCGCCAGATAGAAGAGCGACGCAGCGGTGAAGCGCGCATAGTCCATCTTGCTCACCGCGTGGGATGAAAATTTCATGGAGTTGCTGGCATCCAGCAGCACGGTGAGCATGCTGTTGGTTTCGCCGCGATAGCGTTTCAGGTAGGCGCGCTCGGTGCGCGCGTAAACGTTCCAGTCCACGTGGCGCAGATCGTCGCCCGGGGAATAGGCGCGGTATTCGGCGAACTCCTGGCTGAATCCGAAATCCGGCGAGCGATGCAGGCCGTTGACGAACCCATCCACGACAGTCTTCGCCACCAAATCCAAACCGGAAATTCCGGCGAGCACTGAAGGATCGAGGAATCGTTGCAGCATTTAAGAACTATCTCCTGACTAATTCTTGTTGCTCGGCGTGTGATCGTTGGGTGCCGCATCCTTGCGGGTTATGCAAGGGTGCGGGATTTTCCGCCGCCCATTCATACGTTTGCGGTAGTGGTTGAATCTAAACCCGCACCCTTTGAAAGACACAAAGGGTGCGGCACCCACGCGAATTCGGTTCAAGCCTTCGATGGTGGCGGCATGTGTTCCAGGAGCCGCCGCAAAATCTCATCCGAATCGATGCGATCCGATTCGGCATGAAAATTAAGCAGGATGCGGTGGCGCAGCACCGGAATTGTCACCGCCAGAATGTCTTCATACGCCACGTGGTAGCGCCGGTGCGCGAGAGCGCGCGCCTTGGAGGCCAGCACGATGAACTGCGCGGCGCGCACGCTGCCTCCGTAATTGACATATTTCTTGACGAAGTCCGGCGCGGAGCCGCTGTTGTGGCGCGTGGCACGCACAAGGTTGACAACGTACTGCGCCAGCGATTCTCCGATCGGCACCATGCGCACCAGCTGCTGGAAATCCAGGATTTCCTCAGCGGACGTAACGGTTTCCACCTTGGCCACGCGCGTGGTAGTGGTCAAGTCCACCACTTTGATTTCGTCGGCCGCGCTCAAATAGTCGAGAACCGTGTTGAAAAGGAAGCGGTCGAGTTGCGCCTCGGGCAGCGGATAGGTTCCTTCCAGCTCGATGGGATTTTGCGTGGCCAGCACAAAGAACGGAGCGGGCAATTTGTAGTGATTGCCGCGCACCGTGCAGGAAAGTTCCTGCATGGCTTCCAGCAGCGCCGATTGCGTTTTCGGCGGCGTGCGGTTGATTTCGTCGGCCAGCACGATGTTGCCGAAGATCGGCCCGGGCACGAAGGTCCATCGCCGGTGCCCGGTGGTGGGGTCTTCCTCGATGATGTCCGTGCCGGTGATGTCCGAGGGCATCAGGTCCGGCGTGAACTGGATGCGCTTGAACTCCAGGCCCAGCGTCTGCGCGATGGTGCGCACCATCAGCGTTTTCGCCGTGCCCGGCAAACCGGTGATCAGGCAATGGCCGCCGACAAACAGCGAGATCAAAATCTGGTCCAGCACTTCCTCCTGCCCGACGATTACCTGGCGGACCTGGGCGAGGATGTTGTCGCGCACGGTCTGAAAACGCTCAATGCGCTTTTTCAGCTCCGCGGAATCTGGATCGAGTTGTGCAATGGAGGCCATTGTTCATTTCCCTTCGTTGGAGTCCTTCAACTGCAAGAGCAATTTCTGCGCCGGGCGATAATCCGGCGCGATTTCAAGAGAGGCAAGCACGTGGTCCTCGGCCTTGTCCTTTTGTCCCGCCGCGAAATAGGCGCGCGCCGCGTTGAATTGCGCGGCAGCCTTGTCGATGGGTCCCATGGCGATCACGGCATTGTATTCGCGAATGGCCCCGGGGAAATTATTTTGAGCAAACCACAAGTCGCCGAGGCGCCGGTGCAAGTCTTCGTCCACGGGATAAACGTAGTTGAGGCGCTCCAGCGTGGCCGCCGCATCGGCAGGTTTTCCAAGTTCTTCCTCCAGCGAGGCCAGTTGTTTCAGCGCGGGTGGATTGTGCCCGCCGATTTTTTCGTAAGCCGTCAGGATCGCGGCGGCCGCAGGCTTGTCATTTTTGGCGAGGTCGGCTTCGGCCATAAATTCGTATGGATTCGCGGGGTAGACGTAGTCCGGATACAAGGCGCGTACGATTTCGCCTTCCTTAAGTACAACGTCGTAATTCTTATTTTTGGCCTGCTGCGCAAGATCCTTGAGCGCGATGCGCCAGTTGTCAAAGTTCGCCACCGTCTTGCCCACATCCTTATCCAGCCACTCCATAAATTGCTTGTCGAATTCCTCGGGCTCCATGCCCAGGTCCGCGCGAATCACGTCAGGAGTGCTTTTATGCGAGGCGAAGGAGTGCACCATGTCCAGCAGTTTGTCCGCGCCCCAGCGCTCCTTGATGTAATCGCAGATGCGGCCCGCCTGATAATAGGACACGATCACTTGACCTGGATATTCAGGACGAATGAATCCGCGATCCATTTCCGCAACGGGCAGAAGTTTTTTCTCGTGGATGGCAGCGACCACATCGGGCGTGATGCGGTCTCCCCACTCGGGCGAAACTTCGGTTTCTTCGTGCACCGCCAGTCCTTCCGTAAACCAGCGCGGCACGCGAAAATTCGTGGCCGTGAGAATGTACACGTGGCTCATCTCATGCCACAGCGTGCTGGCCCAGTGGAATTCTCCCGGCGGACGCCCTGACGGGCTGTCCATGGCGATCACCAGGCCAAAGGTGACGCCCAGCGCGCCCAGGCCCGGCATACCCATGGTGCGCACCGCAAAATCCTCGTGGTCCGGATAAACTTCCACCTGCACGGGCGCCGGCAGCGTCATTTTATATTTCTTGTCGTAGGCGGCCATGATGCGCTTCATCTCGGCTTCGAAGTAGGGATGCAGCAGCTCCGCTTCCTTCTTGTTGAGCCTGAGGATGGTGTTGCCGTCCTTGAAGGTGACGAAATTTTTGTAGCTGTCCAGCAGGCGCAGGCTGTTGACGGTTTCCTCGTTGCGGAATCCGTTTTCGTAGCACATTTCCAGCTGCTTGCGCGGCTCGTCTTCCTGGCCGAGGCGCATCAGGTTGATGCCCAGCTGCGAGCGCGCGGACCAAAGCCGCGGGTCCGCGTCAATCGCCTTGCGGTAATAGGCGATGCCGTCCACATAGCGCCGGTTCATCACGAGTTGATTGGCTACAAGCGCGTAGCCTTCGCCGTAGGCGGGATTGACCTGGCGTATTTTTTCGAGCCAGGTGTCGGGCGAGCGATCGGCAAGTATTTCGATTGCCGCGTGGATAGCCATGGCATCCAGCGCTTCGGCAGAAATACTTAACGCGGCGTCCGCCTCGGCAAACGCTTTTTCCTGGTCGGAATCTTCAAGCAGCAGACTGGCCATCAACTCGTGCGCTTCGTATAATTTCGGATCGAGTTCGATTGCTTTTTGGGTGTATTCGATGGCCTTGCTGTCGAAGCCGTCCGCGCTGACCAGCGCGAGCCCGTAGTAAGCCTGGGCATTTTTGGGATCGCGTTGCAGCGCCTCGCCAAAAAGATTGTCAGCCTCGGTATTGTTGAATCGCTCGTGCATCAGGCGGCCCCAGCGCACGCGAATCATGGCGTTCTTGGGCGATTCATCCGATGCGATTTTGAACTGGTTGTTGGCGTCCTGATACAACTCCATGCCCCAGAATCCTTCGGCGCGGAGATAAGGATCGCGCGAAGTGCTGAGCGATTCGTAGCATTTTTGCGCTTCGGGCCGGTGGCCGTGCTTGCGCAAGGCCTGGCAATCTTCCGGAGTCGCACCCAACGCAAAACCCACGCATGAAAGGCACGCGAAACACACCACGGCGCGCAATAATGTACGCCCGCCGCGCCGCGTGTTTCGCGCTTTCATTTATCGAGGTCCCCCTGCACGCGCGCCAGCTGCAGCAGCGCATCGGAAAGCTGCTTCTTGTAATCGTCCGCGGACATCGCCGCTTTCTGGTATTTCAACAAATCGATCTTGCGCTCCAGTTCTTCCTTTTGGTCGAGCAGCGCGCGTTTGGCCGGATCGTTGGCCGCTTTTTGCGCCGCGCCAATGCGAAGCAAGACGAAATTCACGGCCAGCAAACCCTCTCCGTTTTCCGTCGAGGCGGCGCGAACGCCTTCCTTCTTTCCGGTGTCCTCGAAGACGGCATGCTCAGTGGCCAGCCGCTTTTGCGATTCGTAGAACGCTGCGGTCTTGCGATCGGCGAATTGAAACGCTTCCATCGCGCTGATCGCCTCATTCTTGTCCACATCCGCAGAGCCGTCGCGCAGCGCGTCTACCCAATAGCGCGCAAATACGGTGGCGTTTTTTTCCGTGCCGGTCTTTGTCGCGGCGATCACGATGCGCCCGGCCTTTTGCAGCGCGCCGATCGAGCCGCCGCTTGCGCTGGTGGTGTTCACAATCAACTGACGCTTGGCGGGAATGCGGTCGCACAGGATGGCCAGGTCTTCGCCGGAAATGTCCGGCCCAGGCAAATTGAATTTGTAAACTTCGCCGTCGTAGGAGCCGTGGCCGATAAGGATCAGCGTAAATTCATCTTCCGCTTTGGCTTCGCGCGCGATTTGGCCCAGCGTGTCGGTCAAGCGCGCCTTGGTCGCGTCGCTTCCGGTGAAGGTGTAGACATGCGCATCGTTCGACGCCGCCTTGAAAAGTTTGTCGAGGTCTTTGGCGAGTGCGGTGAAGCGCTGCTCGTAGTCAGGCTCGCCGCCCAGCCCCGCGACGGTCACGTAGTACGGCGCGGCCTGCGCCGCGCGCGCGCCAAATCCGGCGCACACCGCGCAGAACATCGCAAGCAGCGCGGCCATTCGCCAAGTTCTGCCTTTACCTTGCATTCTTCGTCCCATGACAACAACCCTCAATGAGTGTCGCGCACAAGTAGCAAAGGCTTCAGCCTGTGGCTTTTCGTTGCAGCAAGACCAGTCGTGCCCCGACTAAAACCCACAGGCTGAAGCCTGTGCTACTCAAACCACGCCCCACTTTCGCCGCAGCAGCCATTCCGCCGACGGCAACAGCAGCAGAAGCAGAAAAACAATCGGCATATTCCACAGCTCTTTGGCATCGCGCACCGTGATGCCCGCCTCGGAATACGAAATTTCACCGGGCAGTTTGGAAACATTCTGCGCAGTCCAATAGCGCCCGCCCGTTTCGGCGGAAAGTTTTTCCAGCAGATCGCGATGCTGCTCGGTATGGAAATTCTCGGCGACGCCATCCATGCGCGCGAAAGTCAACACGTCGCGGCCTAGCTCATCTTTATCTCGCGTGGCAACCACTTCGGTGAGGTAGGAGCCCGGCTGGTCCGCAGTCCACTCTGCGTGAAATGTGCCGGGCGTGTTGGGGTCCGGCGTCATTTCGATTTGCGCCGCCGACCCGCCCGGTCCCAGAATGTGCGCTTCGACGTGAGCGTCCGCTGCAGGCGAAAAGTTTTTGTCGCGCACGTCAGCGGAAAATTGCACTCGTCCATCGTCCTGCAGCATTTGGCTGGGCACTGCGGCCACCACGCGCCCCGGCGTGTCCATCACCATCCAGCGCAGCAACTGCTGCCAAAATTCCTCGTGCGTCTGATCCTCGAGCGGCTGGCTCATCTGCCAGCGCCAGGTGCCGCCCGTGGCCAGCACGGCGGTGCGCCCGCGCCCATAATTTTCAGTGATCAGCAGCGGCATTTTCCGGCCACCGGCAGTCATTTCCGCCAGCACCACGGCGCCCGGCTTGGGCGTGCCCGCTTCCTGATAGTCCATCAAGTAGGGAAGTTTTTTCCAGCGCTCCACGTTGGCCGCTGGGTCTTCCACCAGCCGCGTGATGATGTTGTCCGCGCCCGCCGACGTCAGAGAGACGGTGGCCGCGTCGCGATGAAATGTTCCTTTTCTGGCGGGCAGTGTCACAGGCAGCAGATCAGCCAGGCTTGACGCCGCCCAGCCGCCATCGCCCAGCGATGCGCGCCCTCCCAGAAATAGCAATCCGCCTCCGCGGCGATCCACAAATTGCTGCAGCAATTCCTTCTGCGCCGCGGTGAAGTAATTGGCCTCCACCGAACCGATGATGATTGCCTGGTACGGAAATAAATCCTCAGCGCGCGAAGGAAATCCATCTGCAAGTTCTTTGGGATCTTCGATGCCCTGGCGGTAAATTTTATTTTCGCTGGTGCGCAACATGGAGACGATGGTCAGCAGCCGGTCATCCTGTTCCGCGCGGCGGATGAATTTATATTCCCAGCGCGGCTCGCCCTCCACGTACAGCACGCGGCGCTTAGCGGACTCAACGTTCACGAGGCGCGCCACGGAATTGTTGTCGCGATTTTCCTCGCCCGGCAGCGGATCGACGGAAAATTGCAGCGTCTTCGCTCCGGCGTCGCCCGCATTGAACAGCACAGACTCATTCTGCGTTACGCCATCGGCGGCCAGAGTAATTTGCCGCCCTGCCAGAACCTTGGCCCCATCGCGCACCGTCAGCATGGCCTTCTGCCCGGCGTAGCCGCGCTGATGCAGTGTTACTTTGGCGGCCAGGCGCGAATCGGCAAGGGCGCGCGCCGCGACCACAGCATCGTTAATCTCCACGTCGTGCGCCACTTGCTCGGCGCCGAAGCCCACCGTGTGCACCGGAATTCTTCGGCTGCGAAACGTGGAAATTGTCTCCAGATCGATTCCGCCGGAATTGTCCGCGCCGTCGCTCAGCAGCACCACCGCGCCGATCGGCAAATCGGCCGCTTCGCCTGCAAGCTGCTTCAGGCCGTCGCCGATGCGCGTGGCCGGGGCCGGTTGCGCCGTTTTCAGATCGTCCAGCTTTGCGACGCGCGAGATTTGCCGGTCCAGGCGATAAATGCGAATCTGAAATTTCTTTTGCAGCTGGTCGAGCACGCCGCCTTCCAGCGCCTTGATAGCCTGTGCTTCACGAGTCGTGCCGCCATCCGCGATGACCATGCTGCGCGAATCGTCCACCACCACCGCGATAATATTTTGCTGAGGCCGCAACTCCGCCACCAGCAGCGCCGGCTGCCACAGCAAAAGCAGCAGCAGCGCCGCCAGAGCAATTTGCAGCACCCAGATGACGCCAAATCTCCAGCCTTTCACTTGTGTGGTGGCTTGCTTCAGTCTCGCGCGGATCAGCCAGGCCAGCCCCGCGCCCGCTGCCAACACCAGGAGCGCGAGCGCCCACGACGGCCAGGCGCTAAGCAGCACCAATGTGCCCTTGGAAAATACGGCCCGCGGATATTTGAACAGAAGCTCGAACATATCAGTTTCTTAGGATGCAATTTCTCCAAGTCGCGAACGTTCCAAAAAATCAGTAGCACAGGCTTCAGCCTGTGGATTTTCGTCGAAGCGCAATCACCGTTGCTGCAACTAAAACCCACAGGCTGAAGCCTGTGCTACTTATGACGGTACTGTAAAAATTAAAAACTCAGATTCGCGGCCGAAGTCCGCCGTTAGTGCGTCATTCCGTACATCACGTAATTGATGCCCATACGAAACGCCAGTGACGCGAACTTCTCCGGATAGCGAGGATCGTCGGCCCATTCCCAGGCGTCGCCAAGGTGCATGTTGTGGCAGATGGCCACCATCACGCGCCCGCGGTCGTCCTTGATGGCGCGCCATTCCGGAATGTAGCCGTCCTTCTCATACGTTCTGCCCGTGCCCACGTATTGTTCGCCCGGCACCTGAAAACGCTCGGTCAAATCGTACAGCACATGAAAAATTTCGTCCTTATCGGTCAGGTCTTCAATGGGGCGGTCCGGGAACACCATAAGCATGCCGTTCATGAAGTGTTCCCAGTCAGTCGCGCCGTGGAAATCGTCCACCATAATGAATCCGCCCTTGAGCAGATATTCGCGCAGGCGTTTTGCTTCCGGCTCGGAGAATGTCCAAGTCTGCACCTGCACGGCATACACCCAGGGAAAATTTTCGATGGCGTCCGGCCCTTCGCTGTCCAGGTCGACCACCTGCTCCACGGATTTGGCATTGATACGCGTCAGCCGCTTCAGGGCAATCAGAAATTGCCGGTCGGCCTTAGGGTAATCGCGCGACCAGGTGCCTCCACGGCCGTAACCAAAGCCGTATCCTCCTCCGCCACCACCCGCCATCGAATAGCGGAGCCGCGACCACGAATATTCATTTTTTCCGTTATTGCTGTCAGAGGAAGAAAACGCTTCTCGGGCATTGCCATATCCGTCATCGCCATACCCGCCGCGTTGAAAGGCCAGCAGGCCCGTACTCGCTCCCGCGATCAACAGGAGCGCCGAAATAGGTGCGAGGAGCCTCATAGAGGTTGCCCCCTGATAGACGGCCCGCCAGCCGCCGCAGTTTCATCGGAAGCGAGAACCGTAAGCCTGATTCGGCCATGCTACAGCCAATGGGAGTAAGGACGCAAGGTGGCTAGAGATTGGGCGCTGTCCCATTTGAAGTATGTTCGGCGTTCGGAGGTCGGGGCTTCAGCCCCGACGAAGAGTATCGGCTGGCAAGGGGTTTTAACCCCTGAGGCTTCAGGGGCTGAAGCCCAGTTCAAAGCAAACGTAAATGTCCGAGCTGAAGCTCGGACCTCCGACTGCTCCAAGATATTTTAAATTAGGTCAGTGCCATACGTTGCCGCTTGTTAGGTCCTGAATGAACGATCATCAACCCTCCTTCAACGCTATTTCGACTCGGGGGCCGTGCGAGTTTCGAGGAGGCGGACAAATTCCGCGAGGTCAGCCGACGCCTACATCGGAGACGGCCCAGAACTGGAACCCTCCGCGCGACCAGCGCATCATGTTGTATCCCTGCTGCGGCGTAAGAACTTGCGTCGAGCTCGAGCCAGCCGCTTCAGGCCACACAAACACGTTGATGAAATGTTTTCGACGCTGGTAGACCAGCGCGGCGACCTGACGCCCTTCGAGGTAATCGAGACGCCCGCCAACCAAGGGGAAACCGTCGCTCGCCAGGTCTTCGACGGGCGGCGAAAAATCCAGCTTGCCGTCAAACCAGGGTTTCACGGTGTGCTGGTCGGTGGAAACTACATCCATTAAGTGGTTGGCTTCGAGCGAGCGCACGTGGCTGGTGAGCACTTCCGCCGCAAGCCGCTGCTCATTTGAGGGCGCGCGCAGGCCAGGCAGCAACTGCCAGGCAATCACCGTGCAAAGTGCAAGCACCGCAAACGCACCGGCCCAACGCAAGAATTGAAACGCATTCCATGCGCCAGCACGTTCGGGCGCCACTACCGGAGTGCGGACAGCGGCTGGAGCGGAAGCGCGCAGCGCGGCTTGAATGCGTTCGCGCAACTCTTGCGGTGCAGCGTACGCCAGCGAATTGCGCTGCATCGCGGCACGCAATGCCTGCAGTCTCTGGAGTTCACCGGCGCATTCCGCACAAACTTGCAAGTGCGTTTCCATCTCGATGGAATGCGACAGATCAAGCTCGCCATCGAGATAGCCGGGAACAAAGCGTTTGTCAGCTTACAACTCAATTCAGAACTCCTTTCCGGGCATGGCGAGCAACGCCTGCCGCAATCTGTTCGCGCACGTGCCAGTCGCGACATTACCGTGCCAATGGATACCGACGCGACATCGGCAATCTCCTTGTAAGACATTCCTTCAATCTCGCGCAGCACCAGATACTTCGCGAAACATTTCCGGCAACTCCTCCAGTGCGCGCTGCAAAGTGTCCTTGTCGGCGCTTGCCAGAACCTGAAGTTCAGGGTTGGCGTCCGCCGGAAAATTCCTCGCTGTGAATTTCTTCGTCAAATTCCACAGCCGATTCCGGCGGCCGATTCTGGTGCAGCCACGTGTAGCAGGTATTCCGCACGATGGTCAGCAGCCAGGCCCGCATGTTCCCGCCCTGATATCCGTCAAAAAAACGAAAGGCGCGCAGAAAAGCTTCCTGCGTCACGTCCTGTGCATCCTGATCGTTTCGCGTCAGCCAGCGCGCGAGGTTGTACGCCGCGTCCAGATGAGGCAGGACGGCTTGCTCGAATCGTTCGCGTGTTGCTGTGTCTTGCACTCCTGTGTGTTCCACGTTTTCTAATCGGTTTTCTAATCACGCACTGTAAGACTGCCGCCGCCGCTATTTTATTCCCGGCCATGAAATCGGCCATTTTGGGGGAATAAGCGCCGCCCGCACCAGTCTTACATCCCGAAGGCCGCGTGTGGCAAGCATTCTAAAGCCTGCGCCCGCCAAAGGAGAAAACACAATGGCTGACTTTATTCGAGAACAATGTCAACAAAGACGGCATCGACCGCCGGGGATTTCTGCAGTGCATGGCCTGGGCCGGCACCGGAATGCTCTATACGGTTCATGGCGGCATTCTAAAATCGTTGCCGTTGATGCAGGGCGCCATGGGCGGGAAGGACATGTCCAAGATGAAAGGCGTGGATTTCAGCTTCATCCAGATCAGCGACTCGCACATCGGATTCAACAAAGAAGCCAATCCAGACGTCACCGCGACGCTGCAGGTCGCCGTCGATCGCATCAACAGCGCGGCGGCGCCCCCGGACTTCCTGTTGCACACCGGCGATATTTCGCAGCTCTCGAAACCATCCGAATTTGACACGGCCGAGCAAGTGCTCAAGGGCGCCAAGGCGGGGAAAATCTTTTACGTCCCTGGCGAACACGACGTGCTCACCGACGACGGCCAGCAATACCTCGATCGCTTCGGCAAAGATACCAAGGGAAAAGGCTGGTACAGCTTCGATCACAAGGGCGCGCACTTCATCGGCCTGGTCAACGTGCTGGATCTCAAAGCCGGCGGCCTCGGATCACTCGGTTCCGACCAGCTCGAAGTGGCTTGAAGATGATGTGAAGGACCTGAAAAGCAGCACGCCGATCATTGTGTTTGCGCACATTCCGCTGTGGACGGTCTATCCCGATTGGGGCTGGGGCACCGATGACAGCGAGCAGGCACTGGGATACTTGAAGCGCTTCGGCTCGGTCTCCGTGTTGAACGGCCACATCCATCAGATCATGCAGAAGGTGGAAGGCAACGTCACGTTCCACACGGCGCTGTCCACCGCGTTCCCGCAACCCGCGCCCGGCACGGCGCCTTCGCCCGGTCCGATGAAAGTGCCGGCGGATCAATTGCGCAGCGTGCTGGGCATCTCGCATGTGAACTTCGTGCAAGGCAACCATTCGCTTGCGGTCGTTGATTCAACGCTGGCGTAATTTCCAGGAATTCTCAGTTAAAAAAATTTCAAAGGGAGAAAGAAAATGAAAAGAATCAAATGGATTTGCGCAATTGCAGGCAATCCTGACCACGGCGCTTGCATTGGGCGCCAGCGGCCAGGCCCAGCTTGGCTGGGAACGCCGGCGAAAAACCCGCAAGCCCGCACCGAAGTCAAGATCGACAACTTCAGCTTCGGCCCGGACGTCACCATTCCCGCGGGAACCACAGTCACGTGGACGAACAATGACGACGTTCCGCATGTCGTAGCCAGCGATGACAACAAGATATTCAAATCGAAGGCGCTCGATACCGACGACCACTTCTCATTTACTTTCACCAAACCCGGCACTTACATCTACTACTGCGCGATTCACCCAAGATGATCGCCAAGGTCGTCGTGCAGTGATGTCGAGGAGCCACAATGAATCCGTTTGATCTCAAGTCAGTGCTCCTCGCCAAGCATGCACAGCATGTGGCGTTGGTGCACTTTCCCATCGCGCTGATTTTCGTCAGCCGCGGCGTTCGATCTGCTATCGCTGCGCAAGCAGAGCCTCGCTCTGCTTCGCGCGGCGTATTACACGGTCGATTGTTGCGGCGATCTCGGCAGTGCCAACGATTGCAACCGGCATTCTAGCCTGGCAATTGCAATTTGAGGGCAAGAGGCCACAGGGAAATCTGAAGCTGCACATGATCCTGGCGCTTGTTTTCCAGTGTACTGATTTGGCTCGTTTGTTGGCTTGCACATCAAGGAACATCGCAAACCGCGGGCCAGTTCACCAGGCTCTCCGATTAACGGTTGAATTTGTGGCGGTTGCTCTGACTCTGCTGACCGGTCACGTCGGTGGATTCGTCAGCGGGGTCAACGGTCCCGGCGTAGTCCCTGCAACGTTCCATAGAACAGATTTGAAAGGAGGAAATGGCATGCGGTCAACCGTGAGAAAGAAAACAAAAATAGCGACATTCCTGAACAGGAAATCATTCGACAGGCCCAGCAAGGCGACGCTGCAGCCTTCGAGCAACTCTATCGCCGGTACAGCCGGCGTGTCTACTCCCTGTGCTTTCAGATGCGTTAAGAATGACAGCGAGGCCGAAGACACTGACTCAGGAGGCTTTCTTACTGTTATTCCGCAAGATTCACACGTTTCGTGGAGAAGCGAGATTTTCCACCTGGCTGCACCGGCTGACATTCAACCTTGTGCTTATGGGATTTCGCAAGAAACGGTATCCGGAAGTGTCGCTCGACGCGACGCTTGAATTCGACGAGGAAGACTCTATGCCCCACACGGAACTTGGCGGACCTGACCTTCGGCTCAGCGGAGTGATTGACCACGTGAATCTGACCAGGGCCATTGAGCAGTTGCCGGATGGATACAAAGAAATGTTCATTCTTCACGATGTCGAAGGATACGAACACCACGAGATTGCCAGGATTCTGGGATGCTCGACCGGAAATTCCAAGTCCCAGGTGTACAAGGCGCGCGTCCGGCTTCGTGAGCTGTTGCAGGAAGCGCTTCGCAGTCGTGCGCGGGAGAAGCGCCGAGCAGCCCGCCGATTGCCTGTTCCGGAACATCAAGGCCCAGATTCCAGTGTGCCAAAGCCTGAATAAAACGGGTCTGGAGGGAGTAAGCCGCCAATGGAAGGATCCGACCGCTCGGGAGAGGAAACGATGTGTCGGACATGTTGATTTCGGATGCAACGACTCGAAGGCACATGCAGATTCCGGAAGCTCGCGAACACTTATATCGAAGATGTCACAAGATTGTACTCAATATGTAAATTCATTTACCTTCTAGCAACTCAATCGCATCGCGACGGAATCGAATACGATGTCGAGATTGAACCTCGGTGAAATTACAAAATAAGCATGGAGGACTACTTGAAAAGGAAATTATTTCTATTCAGGCTATTCGCGATCATTAGCTAATTCCATCCGGGCTCTGGGCTCAGCAAGGCGGATATTTCCAGACCAACCTGGTCTCCAATACTGCCGGCGTAGCCACAACTACAGACCCTCAACTTTTAAACCCCTGGGGAATCTCCTTTATTTCCGGGCAGGATTTCTGGATCGCCAACAATAACAGCGGCACCTCCACACTTTACGACTCAAGCGGCAACAAAGATACAGCGCTGGTGGTGACCATACCCGGCGCCACAAAGAATCCAAACGGTAATTGTAGTCCCGGCTGCCCAACGGGAAACGTGTCAAACGCCAACGGCACTTACTTCGGCGGCGGACAGTTCATTTTTGACACCGAAGATGGCCTGATCGCCAACTGGACCGGCGCCAGCAACACAGCAACAGTCGCTTTCGACAACTCCGCCAGCGGCGCGGTTTACAAAGGTCTCGCGTTGCTCAACGGCACATCCCTTTTGGCGGCGAATTTCAATAGCGGCAAAGTCGACGTCTCTCAATATCAACTTCAACCTCGCTCCGTTGAGCGGTTCGTTTACCGATCCAAAACTTCCCGCGGGCTACGCTCCCCACGGCATCCAGGTCATCAATAATCAAGTCTATGTCGCTTACGCCAAGCAAGATGGCGCCAAGCACGACGCCATGCCCGGCGCAGGCCTGGGACAGGTGGATATCTTCGACATGAACGGCAATTTCGTGAGCACGTTCGTCGCTGCCGGGGGCACAACTCAACGCGCCCTGGGGCGTTGTGGCGACTCCGGCTACGTTCGGTGCGTTCCCGAACGCTATCCTGGTGGGAAATTTCGGCGATGGCACCATCAATGCCTTCGACACAACCGGGAAGTTTCTCGGCCAGCTCACCGATTCGTCGAACAAGGTGCTGGTGAATCCCGGCTTGTGGGATATGGCGTTCGGCGGGGGCGGCGTCTCCGGTGCTCCAGGCACTCTTTATTTGACGGCGGGAGGCAGCAACCAGCCCAATTTCCCGGCGGGAGGCAGCACAACCAGCGTGTTTCGCTAGCGTTGTCCCTTCGGCCGCGGTTAGCAGCCAGAATTTTTCTCTGAATCTCTCGGCCCAAAGCGTAATCCGTCGCTCCAGGCGGTTCGGCCAATCTCACGATCAGCGCCGCCGGGGTTGGAGGCTTCGACAGTCCGATTTCGCTGAGCTGCTCCTCGATTTGCGGGTCTGACTTGTGCTTTCAGTCCTACGACGATCACTCCCGGGTCGAGCACGACATCCACCTTGACCATCTCTGCCGCCTCGACCCCGCCGCCGATGCGGCTATCAGCGGCGATATTCGGTGGACTGCTGCCAGGTCTGGGACTGTTCGGCAGCTGTTTTCACGACTAGTAAACGGAAACCGCTTACACGCAAGAGGGGTCTGTCGGCGAGAATCTTCGGGTTTCTGCTGGTCATCTCTCTATTCTCACTGATGGCCGTCGGATGCGGGGGCGGTGGGAATTCAAACGCTCAAACGCCCAGCTGCCGGATCTCAGGTCACTTTGACGGTGACCGGTACGTCCGGCGCAATCACTCAGTCCGCCCCGGTGACCATCACCATCAACTAAATCAAAACAGGCAGGGCAAGGGCGCACCGCGGTGCGCCCTTAGCCTCCCGCGATGGCCCCGATGATTAGAAACTGCTCCTTGCCCGAGGAAATCTGCTCGGGCAAAGGTTTGTCGGGCGATTCGTGCGACCAATCTTCGCCGCAAACGAAGAAACGCAGGAACGCGCGGCGCTCCTGCGTGACGTGGTCGCGGATTGTGCCACGCAGCATCGGGTAGGAATTTTCCAGCGCATCGAGGATCGAGCGCTGGGTAACAACGTCGCTGACTTCTACCGTCACTTCGCCGCCCACGCGCGCCAGCGTGCGCAAGTGCTGCGGAAGCACGACGCGGATCATGGCAGCGTCTGCACTTCCACGGAAAGCACGGCTGGAAGATCGTGCACGATGGGCGCCCAGCTGTTTCCGGCGTCGGGCGAGGCATACACCTGTCCGCCGGTGGTGCCAAAATAAACGCCGCAGGAGTCCAGAGAGTCCACGGCCATGGCGTCGCGCAACACGTTGACGTAGCAATTGTCTTGCGGCAGACCTTTCGTCAGCGGCTCCCACTCGTTTCCGCCGCTGCGGCTGCGATACACGCGCAATTGCCCGTCGATCGGAAAATGTTCCGAGTCGCTCTTGATGGGAACCACGAAAACAGTTTCCGGTTCGTGCGCGTGCACATCGATCACAAAACCGAAGTCGGTGGGCAAATTGCCGCTGACTTCGTGCCAGTTGTCGCCGGCATCGTCGCTGCGCATCACGTCCCAATGTTTCTGCATAAATAACGTATTGGGGCGCGCCGGGTGCATGGCCACATGGTGAACGCAGTGCCCCACTTCGGCGTTCGGGTCAGGTATGTATTGCGATTTAAGGCCGCGATTGATGGGCTTCCAGTTCGCGCCGCCGTCATCCGTGCGAAACGCGCCCGCCGCGGAGATGGCGATGTACATTCGCCGGGGATTGCTCGGATCCAGAATTACCGTGTGCAGGCACATGCCGCCCGCGCCAGGCTGCCAGCGCGGCCCGGTATCGTTGCCGCGAAGCCCCGGCAGTTCCTTCCAGGAAATCCCGCCATCGGTCGAGCGGAACAGCGCGGCATCTTCAACTCCAGCATAGACCGTTTCCGCTTCGCTCAGTGACGGCTCGATATGCCACACGCGTTTGAATTCCCAGGGATGCTGCGTCCCGTCATACCATTGGTGCGTGGTGAGCGGCTTGCCCGTGGAATCCGATGAATCATAAACGAACATATTGCTCACGCCCGCAGGCGGCCCTCCGCCGGCAGCGATTGGCTTACCTTCGGGCGCTCCCGGCTGATGCCAGGTCTTTCCGCCATCGTCCGAGCGCTGAATGATTTGCCCAAACCAGCCCGAAGTTTGCGAGGCATACAACCGGTTCGGATCAACGGGCGAGCCTTTCATGTGGTAAATCTCCCAGCCGGCAAAGTGCGGCCCGCTGATTTCCCATTTATCCCGTTTGCCGTCCGAGGACAAAATGAATGCGCCTTTCTTTGTGCCAACCAGTACTCGCACCTTGCTCATGGCTTGCGCTCCTTATAGAAATTTTTGTAATTATGCATCAAATTCATCTTCGGGCAATGCACTACGTGGTTCCATACCGCCGAAAATTAACCGCGAAGAGGAATGAGCTTGCGCACCCGTTCATCGCGCAAGTAAATCCCTCCCCAAACAAAAAACCCGACATAAACAGGAAAAATCACTTCGCCAAAAAAAGAATGTCCGGTGGGCACTTGGATGGCAACCGCGCCGCCCAGATACCCGGTCAACAGAATCGCCCCAAGGATCGAAGTTTGCGGAATCGCGTAAAGCAAAGCGCAAGTAAGTGACACCATGCCCAAGCGGAACAGCCAGACGAATCGGAAAACCGAGTTGGGAAAATGCCTGCACGACCGGCGGCGGCTTCATGATGTGGAGGGTGCCATCGAAAATCATGAATGCCGTAACCAGGCCGCTGATGATGCGCCCGCTCCACAATGCTTTCGCCTGATATGGAATCGGGCTGACTAGTGGATTGCATAAATTATATTTCTCCTCCAGCGTAAATCACGTGGTTGTCCTAAAATTCCACATGTTTATCGCGATTGCTTTTTTGTTTTTTCCAGTTCTTCCCCCACCACTTTGTGCAGGTCAATCGCCTCGCTCGGTGCAAAATCCTCCATCTCGAAAAATTGGCGAATTTCAATCTCGCCTTCCTGGTTCTCGCCGTGCGGAGGCGGCACGCGCTTGCCCCATTCGATAGCCTCCGCCTTCGATTTCACATTAATGACCCAGTAGCCGGCGATCAGCTCCTTGGTCTCGGCGAACGGCCCGTCAATCACCGTCGCTTTCCCCCCGGAAAATTTGATGCGCGCGCCTTTCGAACTTGCCTGCAGCCCCGAGAGATCGACCAGCACGCCGGCCTTCACCAATTCTTCGTTATATTTTCCCATCGCCATCAGCAGTTCCTCGCTGGGCATTTTCCCTGCTTCGCTATCCTTGTTGGCCTTAACCATCATCATGAATCGCATGTGTCCGTCTCCTGTTTTTAAGTAGCACAGGCTTCAGCCTGTGGCCTTTAGTCCTTACCAGACCGAAATTCCGCAGGCTGAAGCCTGTGCTACTGGATTCACTTCCCTTGAAACGCGTCTTCCAATTGTTTGATATCGATCTTGGTCATCTGCATCATCGCCTGCATCACCCGGCCGGTCTTTTCCCGGTCCGGATCACTCATCAGCCTGGGGAGCGCCGTGGGAACGATTTGCCAGGAAATTCCGAATTGGTCCTGCAGCCATCCGCACTGCCGTTTTTCACCGCCTTCGGAGAGTTTTTCCCATAGGTCATCTACTTCCTGCTGCGTTTCGCAATTCGCGACGAATGAAATGGCTGGCGAGAATTTGAATTGCGGTCCGCCGTTCAGCGCGATGAAATCCTGCCCATCGATCTGAAACGTCGCGATCATTACGGTTCCCTTCGGTCCCGGCCCATGGTCACCATAGCGGTTCAACTTTCCGATCTTGGAGTTCTTGAAAATAGAGACGTAGAATTTCGCTGCCTCTTCGGCCTTGCCATCGAACCACAAAAACGGCGTGATCTTCTGCATGGAATTCTCCTCCCTTGATTGACAGTAAACGGTGAATCTCCCGGGGACCGTCGTTCTCACGCGTCCCGCGGGCCCGGCGGGTGATGCAGAGGGCTCGCCGCGAACCCCTGCATCGCCTCGCA